>NZ_JBIALC010000003.1:0-646427 GCF_042873195.1 Micromonospora arida
GCGCCCCCCGCGATGTACCGGGCGCCCCCCCCTCTCCCCCTACCCGCGGCTGGGCGGTGCCCGGCCGGCGCCCCCGACCCCCAAACCCCACCCCCCCCCCCCCCCGGGGGGGGGCGCCCCCCGCCCCCACCCACCGCACCCGGCCCCAGCGACCCCCGGAACGAAGAAAGCTCAGCCAACGACGGAGAACAACCGCCGCCGCGCCCCCAGCAACGCGACGGAAGCCAGCACCAGTCCGACCCCCATCGTGACCAGCAGCGGGCTGGGGTCGCCCGGCAGCAGCCCGGCCACCGACCGCGACGCGGTGCCCAGGGCGAGGTAGAGACCGGCCCAGGCGGCCGCGCCGACCGTCGCGCAGCCGAGAAATCGGCGGTACGACATCCGCAGCCCGCCGGCCGCCAGTGGCAGCAGCGCGTTGAAGACCGGCAGGAACGGCGCGACCATCATCATCCGGCCGCCGCCGCGACGCAGGATTCCTTCGGCCGCTGTCCAGCGGGCCTCGCCGATCCAGCCGCCGACGCGGCTGTCGCGCAGTCGGTCGGAGTAGCGACGGCCGACCAGGAAGCTCAGCGACCAGCCGGCCAGGCAGCCGATCAGCACCGCGGTGAAGGTGGCCAGCCCGGTACTCGGGCGGCCGACCCCGACGGCGGCGAGGATCGCGATGTCGCCGGGGATGAGGACACCCAGCAGGGGTACGGCGTCGAAGAGCATGACGAGCCCGAGCGCACCCATCAGCAGCAGAATCGGTAGTTCTCCGATCTGGGCCAGCCATTGCGTCATGCGTCGACGCTATGGCCGGAGCACCACTTCGGACATCGGGTTGTAGCCCCAGTGACCCCTGGTATCCGCCTCGGGGTCGCCCCTGAGTCGGGGGTCGCCTCAGGCGGGGCGCAGCACCTGCACGTGGCGTAGCGACGAGTCGACCGACGGTTCGGTGGTGGGCACCGGATAGTCGGCCAGCACGGTCAGGCGGTCCGTCGGTAGGTGTCCGCGGCCGGGGTCGCCGACCAGCACGTCGGCACCTGCGGCGGCTGCCCGCTGCAGGAAGGGCAGCATCCGGTCGGCCATCGCGCGGTCGTAGAAGACGTCTCCGGCGACGACCAGGTCGACCTTCGCTTCGGTGCTGTCGAGCAGGTCGTCCCCGGTGGCGTCGACGGCGACGTGGTTGGCCCGCGCGTTGAGGGTGACGGCGGCGACGGCGTACGGGTCGATGTCGTTGGCGGTCACCTCCGCGGCGCCGGCGAGCGCGGCGGCGATGGCCACCAGCCCGGACCCGGCGGCGAGGTCGAGCACACGGCGGCCGGCGGCCAGCTCCGGGTGGTCGAGGAGGTGGCGGGCCAGGGCTTGGCCGCCAGCCCAGGCGGACGCCCAGTACGGCGCGGGCAGGGCGTGCCCGGCGGCGGCTTCCATCCGGGCCCACCAGACGATCGCGTCCTCGGCCAGGTACAGCCGCACCTCGGGGACGAACGGGGTGGGCATCAACCGGAGCCGGTCCAGACCGGCGCCGGGCGCGTGGATCTCGCCTTCCAGCTCGGTCAGCGCGTCGGCTGCGGCATCTCTCATCGGCGCAAGCATGCCCCAGCGGCGGTTGGTCGGGGCGCGTTTCGCATGCCGCCGCGCAGAGTTCACCCGACTTCACACAAAGACCTACGGCACTTCGGCCAGCGGATCGGGGTTTTGCCCGTTACTGTCGAACAGGTACGGGCGATCATCGGCCAGAGGCCGAGGGTCAGCCGCTTTGAACAGGGAGAGATGCATGGCAACCGGCACGGTTAAGTGGTTCAACTCGGAAAAGGGCTTTGGCTTCATCGAGCAGGACGGTGGAGGGCCGGACGTGTTCGTCCACTACTCCGCCATCGCTTCGAGCGGCTACCGGGAGCTCAACGAGGGCCAGAAGGTCGAGTTCGAGGTGACCCAGGGGCAGAAGGGTCCGCAGGCGGACAACGTCCGCCCGATGTAGCTCCGTGCCGGTGACGGCGGCCGGTCCTCCGGCCGCCGTCGCAGCGCACTCAAGACGCCGCCGGGGCGGCGGGCAGGTCCCGCCGCCTCCGGATTGGCCCGATGAACAGAATCAACGGGGTGAGCGCCAACCAGGCGGTCATCACGAATATTGCTGTCGCGACGCCGTAGCGCGCGCCGATCGCACCGGCCAGCAGGGCCGCCAGCGGGATCGTTCCGTAGTTGAGCAGATGCATGCTCACCGTCACCCGGCCCAGCAGGTGGTGCGGCGTGTAGGTCTGCCGGAAGGCGCCCTTGACGACGTTGCCGATGGCGACCCCGAGGCCGATCAGCAGACCTCCGAGGGCTGGCCAGGCCAGCCCGATGCCGGGTGCGGCGAGCGGAATGAGCAGAGCCGGCGGGCCGGTGAACGCCGCCCCGATCAGCACCGCCCGCGCGGTGCCGCAGCGCCGGCCCAGCGTGGTGGCGAGCAACGCCCCGATGATCCCTCCGGCGCTCATCACAGCGATCAGGACGCCCACCAGGCCCGGTTCGAGACGCAACTCACGGACGAGGAAGACCACCAGGACGGCCTGGTAGCCGGTCAGCCCGATGTTGCTGGCCGCGCCGAAAACCGTCAGCACCCGCAGGTACGGGTCTCGGGCGACGAAGCGCAGCCCCTCGGCGATGTCGCGGCGCAGTGACCGGGACTGGTCCACTCGGCGAACGCGCGGTTCGACGGTGCGGATCCGCAGCAGGCACACCGCGGAGACCAGGAAGCTGATCGCGTCCAGCAGCAGAGCGGTGACCGCACCAATGAGCTGGGCGATCAGACCTGCGACGCCGGGGCCGACGACATAGCTCGCGGTCTGGGCGGCGTGCAGCTTCGCGTTGCCCTCCGGCAGTTGCTCGGGTCGCAGCAGCACCGGCAGGTACACCTGGTCGGCTGTTTCGAAGAAGACCCGGGCGACGCCGGCGCTGAGCGCCACCAGGAGCAGGTGCCAGACGGTGAGCCGGTCGAGTGCGGCGGCCAGCGGCACGCTGATGAAGAGCAGGGCGCGGAACAGGTCGCACGCCACCATCACGGGTCGACGGGGCAGCCGGTCGACCCACGCGCCGGCCGGCAGGCCGATCACCAGCCAGGGCAGCCAGGCCGCGGCGGTGAGCACCGCCACCTGGAAGGTGCCGGCGTCCAGGACGGCGACCGCGACCAGCGGAAGCGCGACAGTGGTGACGTTGCTGCCGATGCTGCTGACCGTCTGGCCGGTCCAGAGCAGCCGGAAGTCGCGGTGCCGCAGCAGCCCGCCGGCCTGGCGCACGGGGGTCGGGCCGCTGCGGGTGGCGGCGGTCACGGTCGCGCCGGCACGCCGTGGACGAACACGAAGACCGGTCGGCGCTCGGCGTCGTCGTCGGGCAGGTCCCGGTTGGCCCAGCGCGAGAGGAGGCCGATCATCTCGCGGCTCAGCTCGGCCAGTTCCTCGGGCGTGAGGCGCAGCCAGTGGTCCGTGGAGAACGCGGCGTCGTGCCAGGATGCCTGCTCGGTCTCGTCGGCGGCGTGCCATGCGCGGGCCAGTGCGACGTGCCGGTCGAGGTTGAGCGAGGTGGCCGCGTCGGCGACCGCCCGGGCGGCGGGGTCGGTGTCGAAGTCGGTGTTGGACCAGCGCAGCCCTCGGGTGACCAGACGCCACCACCGCTCGCGCCGGTCCCGGGCCAGCTCGGGGGCCTCGGTGACCAGGTCCGCGGCGGCGAGGACCTTGAGGTGGTGGCTGACGTTCGCGGGGGCCTGGTCGGTGCGCTCGGCGAGCAGCCCGACGGTGGAGGGGCCGTGGACCTTGAACACGTCCATCAGCCGGCGGCGCAGCGGGTGGGACATGGCGGCCAGCACCCGGGAGTCGGTGATCTGGCGTACGTCGGAGCTGTCCATGCCGACAGCCTGACATCCGCAACGACTGTTGCGCAACAGTTATTGCCTAACAGTCGTTGCGGATTGCGTCAAGAGGGACGGCCCGGCGGCTACGAGCCGCCCCTCGCTCAGGCGACGAGCCGGCGGGCCAACTCGTCGGCTACCTGCTTGGCGATCGTGGGCGGGATCGCGGCAGCGATCTCCTCCGGCGTCAGCCCGGCCAGCACGCCCTGGATGATTGCGTCCTCGTCGGTGAAGTCCCGGTTGGACAGCTCCGTCAGCGCGGCCTGCAGGGCGGTCACCTGCAGGCCTAGCGACTTCAGGGTCGGGTGGGCCGATTTGAAGTTCGGAACGGTGGCGTCCTCACCCATCGCCATCCGGGTGTAGATCTGCCCGATCGGGTTGCGGCCGTCCAGGACGGTGAGGTTCTTGTGGACGGTGGCCAGCCAGTTGTGCTCTTCGGGGGTCATGTCGTCGTCCTCCAGGAGTCCGATGGAACTGAGGTAGCGGCGGAACAGGGGCCGCTGGTCGCGGCCCGCCTTGATGGCGTCGCGGAAGAAGCTGAAGTGGGTGTGCCAGCGGTGTGAGCTGTCGCCGGTGGTGCGCTTGCCCAGGCGATCCCACCGCTTCACCGTGCTGCCGTCGGGGCTGTAGATGATCTCCCGGATGTCCCGGGTGTCGGCCGCGTTCGCGACGCACTGCGCGACGCACCAGACCGAGAAGCTGGACAGGGTGTTCGATCGGCCACCGGAGCGGACGTCGAACTGGCCGACGTCCAGCGCCGCCGCGTCGAGGGTCAGCCCGGCCCGGTCCCGGGGCGACTCGACCACCGAGTAGTCGTTGGGGACCACCCGGTCCGATCCGCAGTGGTAGCCGCCTCGGTGGGACGAGTCGCCGACGATGCCGACCTCGCCCGGGTCCAGGTCGTCGGGCCCAGGGGCGTTGTCGAGGTGAGTGAGGAGCAGGCTTCGGACGGCCAGAAGATTAGCCGGGGCCCGGGTCATGGGGTCCCCCTTTCCGAGAGGCGGGGACCGGGCACGACGTCACACCGCGTACGCGGTGCTGGGCTTCGGGCGAGCCCGGCCTACTGGTGCACGGCGCCGGGCGTTGACCCAACCATAGCCCGCATTTTCGGTAAACGCCCAGCTCAGGATGGGTCTGTTCAGATTGGAGGTTGCTGCGGAGCAGAGTGGACGATCGGCAGCAGCAGCGCCGAGGGGTGCGCCGGGTCGTGCAGAACCTGCCGCCAACCGGCACGCAGCGTCACCGCCGTGCCGAGCGATTCCCCGGTGCCGGGGTTGCGCGCCCACCGTGGATGGGCGCCGCCGGAGACCTGCACGCGCAGTCGGTGCCCGGCGGCGAAGCGGTACGCGGTCGGCCAGAGCGGCACCGGGATCCGCAGCGCCCCGGAAGGGTCGGCCGGGAAGCGCTCGGGCGTGACCCGCACCAGGCCGTCGCACACGTTCCACGAGCGACCCCGGCGGTCCACGTCGCACAGACGAACGAAGACGTCCAGGTACGGGAGATCGCTGCGGACGTGGATCTCGGCGCGGACCGGGCCGATCACCTCGACCGGCGCGGTCAGTGGGGCGCTGGTGTAGGTCAGCACGTCGGGGCGGGCCTCGACACGCCGGTTGTCGACCGGGCCGGCCCGCTGGGCGACGAGCAGTGGACCGCCGAGCGACGGGGTGGGGTCGGCGGGGTCGTAGCGGAGTGCGTCCGGTGTCGACGCGACAGGTGGGCGCGCCGCCAGCTCGCCACCGGGTTGCAGGTGCCAGGCGGTCTCGACCGCCGGGGGTGGCCAGTCCGGCAGGTCCCGCCAGCCGCCACCGGCGCCGCTGACGTGGATGCGCACGGGCGGCCGGGCTGGTCCCGCCGGGACGGGCGACCGCGGCGCGGCCGGCAGGTGCTCGTCGAGCCAGGCCAACCCCTCTCGCAGCGCGGCCACGAACAGGCCGGGGGTGCCGTGCGTCCACGGGCCGATCACCAGGCGCGGCGGTGTGCCGGCGGCGCGCAGAACGGCGTGGTCGTCGAGCTGGGCGGGCAGGAAGATGTCGTGCCAACCGGTGACCATGACCACCGGGGCCTGCACCTTCGCGACCTGGTCGGCGAAGACCCGGGTTCGCCAGTACGCGGCCTGCGGGGTGTGGTGGCGCAGCCACTCCTGGAAGAACGGGATGGTCACGCCGGTGGCGACCCGGTCGGCGTCGGTCAGGGGGAGGTGCTCCAGCGCGGCGGCCAGCCGGGGTTGCCCGCGCTTGAGTTCCCACTGCCGGGCGAGCCACGGCACGGTCTGCGCGTGCAGCAGCTCCGCCCAGGTCAGCACGGTGTCCAGGGCGAAGGACTCCCCCGCGTACGTCGAGTCGCGGGTGGCCGAGGCGGTCACCACGGCGACCATCGCGCGCAGCTCCTCGCCGGCGTCGGCGGCCAGGGCCCACTGGGCGAAGCCCTGGTAGCTGACGCCGAACACGCCGAGTTGCCCGGACCACCAGGGCTGGCGACGCAGCCAGTCCAGCGTGTCCGCGCCGTCGTCGCGCTCGTGCACGAGCGGGGCGAAGGTCCCACCGGAGCCGTCGGTGCCCCGGCAGGACTGGATCACCGCGTGCCGGCCCCGTGCGGCGAGCAGCCGACCGAGCAGCCGCGGCGGTCCACCCCGCCCGTACGGGGTGCGGATCAGCACGGTCGGCGCGCTGCGGACGGCCGGGGCGTAGTGGTCGGTGCGCAGCACCACGCCGTCGCGGGTCCGTACCGGGATGTCGCGGGTGACCCGCACCGAACCGGACCGGACCGGTGGCAGTCGCAGTGCAGCGGCGGCGAGCCGTTGCGGCACCGGTCAGCCCGTCGGGCGGCGGGGCGACTCGGGCCGGGCGGCGCGTACCGCGTCGCGGTGGCCCCGCAGAGACTCGCTCATCTCCGCCATGAACCGCTGGACGATCTCCAGCTCGTCCTCGCTGAAGCGGGCCATCACCTCGTCGGTACGGGCGCCCAGCGGCCGGAAGAACTGCATGGCCAGGGCGGCGCCCCGGTCGGCGTAGTGCAGCAGCACCTTGCGCCGGTCGACGGTGTCACGGTCGCGGCGGATGTGGCCGGCCCGCTCAAGTCGGTCGATCAGGGCGGTGACCGAGCCGGAGGAGAGGTTGAGTTGCTCACCGAGACGGCCGGGGGTGATCGGGTCACCGAGCCTCTCGGCGTCCATCACGGCGATCAAGGCCTGCAGGTCGGTCGGGTTGAGGCCGTGCAGGTTGGCGAAGGCGTGGCCGACCTGCTGGGCGTCCGCCGAGTACCGCCGGAGGCTGTTGGTGATCTCCGCGGCCAGCTGCTCGCGGCGCGTGTCGCGCCGTCGGTACATGCCGTGAGTCGCCACCTCGCGCCGCTCTTCCCGTCGTCGGTCTCTCGGGTTGCAGCATAGAACAACCGTCGATAATCTCGAAAGCCAAGATACTCGGCTTTCGAAGGACTTCGAGGTCAACTGATGTCTGTGTTCACCAGAGTCGCCCGCGGCAGGCTGGCTGCCTGGCTCACCGTGGCTGCGGCGATTGTCGTCGCCGCGGCCGTCTTCGGGACACCCCAGCCGGACAACCCGGCACCGGTCTCCGCCACCGGACTGTCGGTGGAGTGGCAGTCGACCCAGGTGCAGCGCCTACAGGACCAGCTGCCGTCCAGCGACGTGCAACCGGCGATCGTGGTGGTCAGCCGAGGCGACCGGGGCGCGTTGAGCGAAGCCGACCGGGCCAGCGTCGACGCCCGCGCCGGCGAGCTGGGCCGCCTCGCAGTGGGTGGGCAGGTCAGCCCCGCACAGGTCTCCCCGGACGGCACGGTGGCGCTCATCGCCATCCCGATCGACACCGCTGGCGGGCAGGAGGCCGTCACCGAGACGGTGACCCAGCTGCGCAACGCCCTGGCGGACCTCCCCGGGCTGACCGCCGAGGTGACCGGCTCCCCCGCCTTCACCGCCGACCTCTCCTCGGTGTTCGACGGCGCCGACATCACCCTGCTCGCGGTGACCGCGGCCGTCGTGGCGCTGCTGCTGCTCATCACCTACCGCAGCCCGTTCCTGTGGATCGTGCCGCTGGTCGTGGTCGCCGCCACCGAGCAGCTCACCCTGCGCGCGGTGGACGTCATCGTGCCGGGCGTCGGCATCAACCTCCAACAGGGTCAGGTCACCGGCATCGCCAGCGTGCTGGTCTTCGGCGCCGCCACCGACTACGCGCTGCTTCTCATCGCCCGATACCGGGAGGAACTGCGCCGCGATGAGGACCGGTTCGCGGCGATGCGCGCCGCGCTGCGCCGCACCGCGGAGCCCATCCTCGCCAGCGGCGGCACCGTCGTGCTCGGCGTCCTCACCCTGCTGCTCAGTGAGCAGGAGACCAATCGGGCGCTGGCCGTGGCGTGCGCCACCGGTGTGGTCTTCGCCATGCTCTCGGCCCTGTTCGTGCTCCCCGCCGTGCTGGTGCTCTTCGGTCGCGGACTGTTCTGGCCGTTCGTACCCCGGGTCGGCGGCGCGGTGCGCGAGGGTCGGCTCTGGGGTCGACTCGGCGCCGCCGTGCAACGCCGCCCGGTGGTGGTCGCGACGCTGGCCACCCTCCTGCTCGGCGGCCTGGCACTGGGTGGGCTCGGCATCCGTACCGGCCTGTCCGAGACCGAACAGTTCCGGGCCGAGCCCGAGGCGGTGAGCGGGGCACAGACCCTGGCCAGGGCCTTCCCCGCCGGCAGCACCCAACCCGTCGCTGTGATCACCACCCCGGCGGCGGTGCGGGCGGTCACCGACGCCGCCACCGCGGTACCCGGTGTCGCCTCGGCGCGCCCCGGCGACACCGGCGCGGCCGTCGCCCAGGTCGACGTGGTCCTCGACGCGGAACCCGGCACCACCGCCTCGGACCGGGCGATCGAGGCGCTGCGCGCTGCCGTCGCCGCCGTGCCCGACTCCGCGCCGCCGGCCGCCGCCGGCGCCGACGCCCCGTCCGGGGCGCTCGTCGGTGGCTCCGTGGCCGCCACGTACGACTCCGACGAGGCCAACGACCGTGACCTACGCCTCATCCTGCCGATCATCCTGCTGCTGGTCGGCGCCGTGCTCGTGCTCCTGCTGCGCGGCCTGCTCGCACCGCTGCTGCTGGTGCTCACCGTGATCGCGTCGTTCTTCGCCAGCCTCGGCGCGGCCTGGCTGCTCTTCGACCACGTGCTGGGCTTCCCCGCCCTGGACAGCGGGGTGCTGCTGCTCGCCTTCGTGTTCCTGGTGGCGCTCGGGGTGGACTACAACATCTTCCTGGTCACCCGGGCCCGGGAGGACGCCCGCAGCACCGGCACCCGCGCCGGCATGCTCTCCGCCCTGAAGGTCACCGGCGGCGTGATCACCAGCGCCGGAGTGCTGCTCGCCGCGGTCTTCGCCGTGCTCGGTGTGCTGCCGCTGATCACCCTGACCCAGATCGGGATCATCGTCTGCATCGGTGTCCTGCTCGACACCCTGCTGGTCCGTACGGTCCTGGTGCCGGCGCTGGCGTTCCTGCTCGGCGACCGCTTCTGGTGGCCCGGCCGGATCACGCGCGACCCGGTGCAGGCCACCCCGAGCTCACCCAAGCCGGTCAGCGCGCACGTCTGACCGACACGTCGGGGCCGTGGCGAATCCGCCACGGCCCCGACGAGGTCAGTACGCCAGGCAGACGCACTCGCTCATCAGCGCCCGCACGTTGCGCACGTACGACGGGTTGGGGATGGCCAGCGGCTTCCCCTCCTGCGCCACCGCACCGTGCCCGAAGTTGTACGCGGCGATGACCGCGTTCAGCAGGCAGGAATTCAGTTCGCTGGTGCACAGTGCCGGGTCGAGCCGGAAGTCGGACTCGAAGTACATGTCGCCGATGTACTTCGTCGCCCAGGCCAGGTAGGTGGCGCCGAGGTAGGCGTTGTCCTGGTAGTCGTCGATCTTGTAGCTCTTCTCGAACCGCTGGTTCATCCAGGTCGCGGTGTCCGGCATCACCTGCAACAGCCCGACCCCACCGTCGCAGGCGTAGATGTTGGACTGCCAGCCGCTCTCCTGCCACGCGGTTGCCTTGAGCAGGTTGAGCGGGATCTTGATGTCCGGTGCCGAGACCGGCCAGTAGGTGCGGTTGGCCGCGTCGGTCAGCGCCGCCTTCACCTGGGCCCGGGTCGCCTGGGTGCCCTTGTAGGTCGGCTTGCAGGAACTCGGTGCCGGCTTCGGTGGCGCCGGCGGAACCTCGGTCTCGGTGGGCGGCTTCGGCACCGGGCGCGGCTTCGGTGCCGTCCGCGTCGGCTTCTTCGTCGGCTTCGGCTTCGGGGTCGCGCTACGACTCGGCGCGGAGCCCATCGACTCCACGGCGCTCACCGACGGGCTCGGCTCCCCGCTGACCTCGTCGGACGGCATATCGGTCGAACCGTCGGTGACGGCGACCGGCGCGGCCAGGCCCGATGGGCTCTCCCCCTTGGCGGCGCAGCCGACCAGCGCGCTCGCCAGCAGAAGCCCGGCGAGCACCGCGGCGCCCAGCCGATCGGCGCGTCGAACCATGCCGTTGCCTCCCCCGTGTGATCGTCGTCGCACCCTAACAAGGTTCGACCGGTCGGCGGTGCCCCTGCGACGGCCGCCGGGGGGCCTGGTCCACCGGGGGTTGACCGTTGCCCACCGCCCGGTCCCGAGTCGCCCAGGCGACCATGAACACCACAGTCCAGAGCACCCCGAGCAGCACCGCCGCGGCCGTCCCGCTCGCCGTGTCCAGTCCGAGGTAGAGCCGCGCGCCGCCGATCCCGAGCACCCCCGCCGCCGCAGCGGTCCAGGCGGCCACCGCCACCGGCCAGCGGGCGCTACGCGACACCAGCCAGGCCAGGGTGCAGAAGCTCGCCGCGACCACGGCGTTCTGGGTCGAGAGCGGAGCCGCCTCACCGCCGCCCGGGGCGGTCCCGTTCGGGCCGGTCAGTTCGGCCACCACGGCCAGCACCACCAGCGGCACGAACGCGCCCACCGTGCCGACCACGCTGAGCAGGTCCGCCCGCCAGGGTCGGTTGCGCCACGCCAGCACCGCCGCCACCAGCGCCACCAACAGGATCAGCACCGACCCGCGTACCACCGACACCACGACCAGTGTGGCGTCGGCGGCGTCCGGGGTACGCCGGGCGGCGAACCACCCCGCGATGGCACCGTCCAGCGCGGCCAGCCCACTGTTGCGGACCGCCACCGCGAGCAGACCGGCGATGGCGAGCCCGGCGGCGAACAGCAGCAGCAGCCCGGCGGCCAGATTGAGCAACAGCGTCCAGGCCGGGCCGACCCGCATGGCCACCAGGAAGAACAGCACCCCGTAGCGGGCGGTGAGCCACCGCACCGGGGGCAGAGCGCCGGCCCGGGACAGCAGGGCGCGCACCGGGTCGGGATTACGGCCCAGCCACCGACCCACGAGCACCACACCCACCAGGCCGGCCAGCAGCAGGAACGCCACCCCGCTGGCCCGGCCGAGGAGCCGGGAGACAGTGTCGTACGACTCACCGGCGAGGTGCCCGAGCAGCACCGATCCGCCCACCCAGGTCACCACTCCGGCCAGGTTCCAGAGGGCGAACCGCCGGTACGGCATGCCGGCCGCACCGGCCAGCCGGGGCACCAGGGTCCGGGCGAAAGCCACCCAACGGGCGGCGAACACCCCCCGCCCGCCCAGGCGGGCGAGCATGGCGTCGGCGCGGGCCCACCGCCCGGGCCCGACCCGGTGGCCCAGACCGGCGCGCAGCCGAGGGCCGTACCGCCGCCCGGCACGAAAGGCCAGCCCATCGCCGAGGACCGCCGCGACGATCATCGCGAGCAACGCCGGCCCGAGCCGCAAGGTACCGTTGTAGGTGAGGAAGCCGACGAGCAGCAGGGTAGCCTCACCCGGCACGAGCAGGCCGAAGATCACCGCGGTCTCGCCCGCCACGATCAGCGCGGCGACCAGGTAGATCCACAGGGTGGGCAGACCCTGCACCCAGGTCAGCAGGTCGTGCACTCAGGCCCCCGGGACACGGGTGCCAGCATGCCAGCCGGGGGAACCACCGGCACAGCGGTTTCACCATAGATCAGGG
This sequence comes from Micromonospora arida, assembly GCF_042873195.1. Classification (NCBI taxonomy): domain Bacteria; kingdom Bacillati; phylum Actinomycetota; class Actinomycetes; order Micromonosporales; family Micromonosporaceae; genus Micromonospora; species Micromonospora arida. The sequence continues at coordinate 11,891 of NZ_JBIALC010000003.1, forward strand.
GCACCTGGGGGTGACCCCGACGCAGCCTGCGCGAGCGCAGGCGGAAGGATAGAGGGTATGCAGCTTCGCACCGACCTCCGCAACGTCGCCATCATCGCTCACGTCGACCACGGCAAGACCACCCTGGTCGACGCCATGTTGCGGCAGGCCGGCGCGTACGGCGCACGCGGCGAGAACACCGAGCGGGTGATGGACTCCGGTGACCTGGAGCGGGAAAAGGGCATCACGATCCTGGCCAAGAACACCGGTGTGCGTTACCTGCCGGCGGACGGCTCCGACCCCGTCACCATCAACATCATCGACACCCCCGGCCACGCCGACTTCGGTGGCGAGGTGGAGCGCGGCCTGACCATGGTCGACGGTGTGGTGCTGCTCGTCGACGCCAGCGAGGGCCCCCTGCCGCAGACCCGCTTCGTGCTGCGTAAGGCGCTGCGGGCCCGGATGCCGATCATCCTGGTGATCAACAAGGTGGACCGTCCGGACGCCCGGATCAAGGAGGTCGTGGACGACACCTACGAGCTCTTCCTCGACCTGGACGCCGACGAGGAGCAGATCGACTTCCCGATCGTCTACGCCTGCGCCCGCGACGGTATCGCCTCGCTGACCCAGCCCGCCGACGGCTCGGTGCCCGACGACAGCACCTCCCTGGAGCCGCTGTTCCGCACCCTGCTGGACACCATCCCGGCACCCTCGTACGAGGACGGCGCGCCGTTGCAGGCGCACGTCACCAACCTGGACGCCTCGCCGTTCCTCGGCCGGCTGGCGCTGTGCCGGGTCCGCCAGGGCACCATCAACAAGGGTCAGACGGTGGCCTGGTGCCGTACCGACGGCAGCACCCAGCGGGTCCGCATCTCCGAGATGCTGATGACCGAGGGCCTGGAGCGCACGTCGGCCGAGACCGCCGGCCCGGGCGACATCATCGCCGTCGCCGGCATCCCCGAGATCATGATCGGTGAAACGCTCGCCGACGTCGAGAACCCGGTCGCGCTGCCGCTGATCACCGTCGACGAGCCGGCCATCTCGATGACCATCGGCACCAACACCTCGCCCCTGGTCGGCCGGGTCAAGGGCTCCAAGGTCACCGCGCGGATGGTCAAGGACCGGCTCGACAAGGAGCTGATCGGCAACGTGTCCCTGCGGGTCCTGCCCACCGAGCGGCCGGACGCCTGGGAGGTGCAGGGCCGCGGCGAGCTGGCGCTGGCCATCCTGGTCGAGCAGATGCGCCGGGAGAGCTACGAGCTGACCGTCGGCAAGCCGCAGGTGGTCACCCGGGAGATCGACGGCAAGACCTGCGAGCCGGTCGAGCGGCTCACCATCGACGCCCCGGAGGAATACCTGGGCGCGATCACCCAGCTCCTCGCCACCCGCAAGGGCCGGATGGAGCAGCTGGTCAACCACGGCACCGGCTGGATCCGGATGGAGTGGCTGGTGCCGGCGCGCGGCCTGATCGGCTTCCGCACCGAGTTCCTCACCGACACCCGGGGCACCGGCATCCTGCACCACGTCTTCGAGTCGTACGAGCCGTGGTTCGGCGAGCTGCGCACCCGTAACAACGGTTCGCTGGTCGCCGACCGGGCCGGCGCGGTCACCGCCTTCGCGATGATCAACCTTCAGGAGCGCGGCCAGCTCTTCGTCGACCCCACCACCGAGGTGTACGAGGGCATGATCGTCGGGGAGAACTCCCGCTCCGACGACATGGACGTCAACATCACCAAGGAGAAGAAGCTCACCAACATGCGGGCGTCGACGTCCGACGAGACGGAGAAGCTGATCCCGCCGCGCAAGCTCTCGCTGGAGCAGGCCCTGGAGTTCTGCCGCGAGGACGAGTGCGTCGAGGTCACCCCGACCGCGGTGCGCATCCGCAAGGTCGTGCTCGACCAGCAGCAGCGGGGCCGCGCGGCCGCCCGCCGCAAGCACGCCGGCTGACCCACCAGCACCCGACACCGGGCGCGTCGACCGCTTGCGGTCGGCGCGCCCGTCGTTTTTACCCCGACGGGTACGCGAGCCCACCCCCGCTTGATCCGCTACGGTCACCGGCATGACCTGGGATGATCTCGACGCCCACCTGGACCGGGTGCCCGGCACCGTCTCCGCGTACGTGGGGCGACTCGACGCGCCGCCGACCTGGACCCGTCACGCGGACGCCGGCCACTACGCCGCGAGCACCATGAAGGTGGCGGTGCTCGCCGCGCTGCACCGCGCCGCCGAGGCCGGCACCCTGGACCTGGACGCTCCGGTCCCGGTCGTCAACGACTTCGACTCCGCCCGGCCCGGCGCACCCCGCTTCGCCAACGCGCAGCACTACGACAACGACGACGCGGTCTGGGACCGCATCGGCGGCACCGCGTCGCTGCGCTGGCTGGCCGACCGCATGATCGTGCGCTCCAGCAACCTCGCCACCAACCTCGTCCTCGGCCACATCGGGCTGCCCGCCGTCGCCGAGGTCTGGGCGCTCGCCGGTGCCCGCAACAGCGTCACCGGCCGCGGTATCGAGGACTTCGCCGCCCGCGAGGCCGGCATCACCAACACGGTCACCGCCGCCGACCTGGCCGCCCTGCTCGGCACCCTGGCCACCGGGGCAGACACCCCCGGCCCACTCGCCTCACCGGCCGCCTGCACCACCATGCTGGACGTCCTGCTCGCCCAGGAACACCGCGAGGACCTCGCCGCCGGCCTGCCCGAGGGCACGCCCATCGCGCACAAGAACGGTTGGGTACGCGGCGTCCGCCACGGGGCCGGCGTGGTGCTGCCCGACGACGCCCCGCCGTACCTCATCGCCGTCTGCACCACCACCGAGCTGGCCGAGGGCGACGACCAGGTCGAGGACGACGCCTGCCTGCTGCTCGCACACATCTCGGCACAGGTCTGGGCCGCCCGCCACCAACTCTGACCCCGACAGCCTCGGCGGCGAGGCCAGCGCCGCCGACTGCGGCTAAGCTGCTCGGCACCCCCACCCCGGAGCCGCAGATGCCCCGCAGTCGCACCATCCTCGTCGCCTTCCTCGTCGTGACGGCGGCGAACCTGCTGGCCAACGCCACCGATGGCCGCGTGGCCGAGGTGCTCACCAAGCCGTTGCTGATGCCGCTGCTGGCCGCGTACCTCTGGCGGGTCAGCGCCGAACGCGCGGCCCGACCGGACCGGCTGGTGCTCGTCGGGCTGGCCTTCTCCACCGGGGGTGACGTGTTTCTGCTCGGCGACGGCACCGGTTGGTTCATCGCCGGCATGGCCTGCTTCCTCGGTACGCACCTCTGCTACATCGCGGCGTTCACCCGACACGGCGCCGCGACCGCGCTGCGGCGTGCGCCGCTGCTCGCCGTCCCCCTGGGGTACGCGGTGCTGACCGTCGTCGCGCTGTGGTGGATGTGGGCGGGGCTGACCGACGTCGGGCTCGCCGTGCCGGTGGCCGGCTACGCGCTCGCGCTGGCCGCGATGGCCACCACCGCCACCACAAAGGGCTGGCGGGTCGGTCTCGGCGCCGCGCTCTTCCTCGGCTCCGACCTGCTGATCGCCGCCGGGGTGGCCGAGGTGGCCCAGCCACCCGGCGCGCCGGTGCTGGTCATGGCGACCTACGCCGCCGGCCAGGCACTGATCGTCCTCGGCCTGGCCGCCCGCATCGGCGCACCCCCGCAAGCACCGGTCACTCCAGCAACTGCGCCCGCAATGCCCTGAGGTCGGAGTCGGTGAGCCCCAGCCCGTCACGCAGGTACGCGTCGAACGAGCCGTGCACCCGACGCACCTCGGCGTAACCGGCGTCGAGGTACTCGGCGCGGACCTCCAGCACGGGCAGCACCGCGTCGACGTCCAACTCGGGATTCCGCCGACGCATCGCCTCGACGATCACCGCCCGCAGGCTGTCGGTCAGCTCGTTGTTGCGCAGGTAGTCGGCGCGAATGGCCGCCTCGTCCACCCCGAGCGCCGTCAGCAGGATGACGGTCAGCCAACCGGTGCGGTCCTTGCCGGCGGAGCAGTGGTAGAGCAGCGGCAGATTCTCCGGCCGGGACGCCAGCCGCACCGCCTCGGCGAAACCGACCCGCGCCGACTCACCGGTGACGAACCAGCGGTAGATCGCCGCCATCGCTCCCGCCGTGCCCTGCCGGGCCAGCTCCGCGTACGCGTTCAGGTCGTGACCGAGCAGCACCGCCGAGACGTACGTGAAGACCGGGTGCTCCGCATCGTGCACCGGCAGGCACACCACCCGTGGCTCACCGGCGAACCGGTCCTCCGGCGCGACCGTGATCTCCGAGGCGTCGCGCAGATCCACCACGCACGCCGGCCCCAGCTTCGCCAGCACCGGTAGGTCCTCGTCGGTCAGCCGACCCAGCGCCGGAGTGCGGATCAACTGGCCGACCCGGACCCGCCGCCCGTCCGCGCCGACGAGCCCACCCAGGTCACGTGCGTTCGGTGCACCCACCAGCTCCCAGCCCTGCCCGGTCATCCGGTCTCCCCTCCGAAGATGAACCTCCGTATAGGGTGCCCCATATGACGATCTCGGCGGTACGCACCCACCGGGTTTCCGCCCCCTTACACACCCCATTCGTCACCGCGCTACGCCGCACCACCACAGTGGACACGCTGGTCGTCGAGCTCGTCGACAGCGACGGCCGGTCCGGCTTCGGTGAGGCGCCCCAGGTCTGGCAGGTCACCGGCGCGTCCGTCGCCGGCGCGCAGGCGTGCGTCCTCGAGTTGCTCGGCCCACAGCTGATCGGCCGCGACCCGGACGACCTGGTGACCCGTTGCGCCGAGGTGCAGCGCGCCGTGGTCGGCAACGAGGCCGCGAAGGCGGCGGTGGACGTCGCCCTGCACGACCTCGCCGCGCGGCGGTTGGGCGTACCCCTGGTGCGGTTGCTCGGGGGCACCACGCTGCGGGTCCCGACGGACGTCACGCTGGCGGCGGGCGACGCGGTGGACCTGGCGACCGCGGCACGGCAGCGGCAGGCCGACGGCTTCGGCGTGCTCAAGCTGAAGGTCGGCACCGACGCGGCCGGTGACCTGGACCGGGTGCGCGCGGTACGGGCAGCCGTCGGCCCCGGCACCCGGATCCGGCTGGACGCCAACCAGGGCTGGACGCCCCGGGAGGCGGTCCGGGTGATCCGCGGCATCGAGGACGCCGGGCTCGACGTGGAGTTGGTCGAGCAGCCGGTGGCCCGCTGGGACCTGGACGGGCTGGCCTGGGTCAGCGACCGGGTGTCCGTGCCGATCCTGGCCGACGAGGCGGTCTTCGGGGTTCGTGACCTGGTGGAGGTGATCCGCCGCCGGGCCGCCGACCTGGTCAACGTCAAGCTGGCCAAGTGCGGTGGGCTGCATCCGGCCCGTACCCTCCTCGACCTGGCCACCGCGCACGGGCTCGGCACGGTCGTCGGCTCGATGATGGAGAGCCAGGTCGGCATCGGGGCGGCGGCGAGCCTGGTCGCCGCGTACGGCACCACAGCGGTCGCCGACCTGGACGCCGCCTGGTGGCTGGCCTGGTCACCGGTGCAGGGCGGCATCCGTTACGACGGGGCGACCGTGGTGCTGCCGGACGCCCCTGGCCTGGGCATCTCCGGCCTTACTGAAGCAAAAGTGCAGACTCGTGGTTGATGACCGTCGGTTTCTTTCATAGGGTTTCCCTGGACAGCCGACACGATCTGGGGGTTGACGTGGAGCTGCAACCGGGCCGCGAGGCCGTCGTCCGGGTCGCCGTGGCGACGCTGTGGACCTCCCCCGAGGCAGTCCGCCCGGTCGACCGTCCGGCGCTGACCGCCGGCGCCGACATCCCGACCTGGGTCTCGGGCATGGACACCGACCAGCAGGTCGGCGACTGCGTGCTGAGTCAACTCCTGCTCGGCGAACGGGTCCTCGTCAGCGAGCTACGCCCGGACGGCTGGGCCCGGGTCGTCGCCGTCGAACAACCAGCCGCCAAGCTGGACCCCCGCGGCTACCCGGGCTGGCTCCCCGCCGAGCAGTTGGCCGTTCTCGACCCGGCCCACACCAGCATCGACCACCCGCTGATGGTGGACGCCACGGTCACCGGGCTGCACGCCGCCCCGGACGGGCCGGTGGTGCTGCCCGGCGTCGTCGTCGGCACCCGGCTCGTCCCGGCCGGCCCCACGCTCGACGACTGGCGGCCGGTGCACGTCCCCGGCCGGGCCACGCCGCTCTGGCTGCCGGACGGGCACCTGGTCCCGGCGTCGGCCGCGTCGCCGGCCGCCGAGCAGGCGCTCGCGGTGGCGCAGCGACTGCTGGACGTCGTCTACATCTGGGGCGGTCTCTCCGCGCACGGCATCGACTGCTCGGGGCTGGTGCATCTGGCCTGGCGGCGGTTCGGGGTGCTGCTGCCCCGCGACGCCGACGACCAGGCAGTGGCCACCACCCCGCTGCCATTGGGAGCGGAGCGCCCCGGCGATCTCTACTTCTTCGCCCGACCCGGCCGCAAGATCCACCACATCGGCATCGTCACCGCCGCCCCCGGCGACGCCGGGCAGCGCCGGATGCTGCACGCCTGCTACCGGCGGCGGCGGGTCATCGAAGAGGAACTGCCGGCCGACCGGACCGCCACGCTGGTGGGCGCGCACCGGGTCTAGGGCGCGTTTCCGAACACGCCCTTCACCGGCCGGGCGCGTGTCCGCACCCGGCCGGTGGCCGGTCAGCGGCGGGCGTCGGCCAACTCGCGACGCCGGTCCCGGGAGGACTTGATCAGGCTGGCGGCGGTGGCGATGCCCAGGGTGCCGATGATGACCAGCAGCGACAACCAGATCGGGATGTGCGGCGCCCAGCCGACGTGCTCGCCACCGTTGATGAACGGCAGGTTGTTGTCGGCCAGCGCCTCCAGCACCAGCTTGACCCCGATGAAGCCGAGCACGACGGCCAGGCCGTAGCTCAGATAGATCAGCCGGTCCAGCAGGCCACCGAGCAGGAAGTAGAGCTGCCGGAGGCCCATCAGCGCGAAGACGTTCGCGGTGAAGACCAGGTACGGCTCCTGGGTGATGCCGAAGATCGCCGGGATCGAGTCCAGCGCGAAGATCAGGTCAGTGGTGCCGATCGCGATCATCACGATCAGCATCGGGGTGAACAGGCGCCTGCCGGCCACCTGGGTGGTGAGCTTCGCGCCGTCGTAGTCCTTCGAGATCGGCAGCGCCTTGCGGCTCCACCGGATCAGCAGGTTCTCGGAGAACTCGTCCTCGTCCGGCTCACCCTGCCGGGCCAGGTTCACCGCGGTGTAGATCAGGAACGCGCCGAAGATGTAGAAGACCCAGGAGAACTGCGTGATAAGCGCCGCACCCGCGGCGATGAACCCGCCGCGCATCACCAGCGCCAGCACGATGCCGACGAGCAGCACCTTCTGCTGGTACTGCCGAGGCACCCCGAAGCGGGCCATGATGATCACGAAGACAAAGAGGTTGTCCACCGAGAGGCTGTACTCGGTGAGCCAGCCCGTGTAGAACTGGCCGGCCGCGCTGGCCCCGGAGGTCAGCCAGACACCCGCACCGAAGAGCAGGGCGAGACCGACGTAGAAGCCGACCCAGAGGCTCGACTCCCGCACACTCGGCTCGTGCGGGCGTCGACCGATGATCAACAGGTCGACGAGCAGGACCGCAGTCAGTGCGACAAGCGTCCCCGCCCACACCAATCCGGACACGTCCAACGTTCATTCCTCCGGCAGACACGCGGCGTCGGGCACACCGTACGCCCCTGCGGGAGCCGGCGTGCCGCTGTCGCTCACTCTGGTGACTGTCGGAGGTCTCTTCCGCCGTCGCCCCGGTTCGGGGCGGCGACCTACGGGGCCGGGTCGGGCCGCCGTGGTTCCGGCGATCGACCGTGCTGACGACTCCGTTGCGGGGGAATACTCCCCTCCTCGATGACCATTGTTGCCCACCACGCCCCGTGATCACACCCCGGGCACCCGGTGGCGCCGCACATCGTTCGACGTGTCACACCGGCCAGGGCTTCCTAGGAGGCTAGTGCACGTCGGGTGCGGCGATCGGGTCGGCGAGCGACCAGCCGGCGGCGAGCAGGTCGTCGCAGGCCCGCACCGCTCGGGCCACCCGATCGGCGTGCGACCCCGCCAACTCCACCACCGGCACCCCGCACCCGGCCAGCTCGGCCCGGAAGCGCTCGGTCATCCAGGCCCGCAGGTGCTCACCGTCGCGCAGACCGTCATCGGTGAACGGCACCCCCCGGTGATCCGTCAGCAGATACAGCGCCGGCCGGCGGGCCGCCGCCCGTACCTCCTCCGACGCGCTGCCCAGGTAGCGCTCCTCCCACACCGCCGTCGCCCGCGCGTCGGTGTCGCAGACCAGCAGCGGCCCACTCGTCCGGGCCGCCGCGTCCTCGGCCGCCTGCTGCTCGCGGACCACGGCGCGGAAGTCGTCCCGGTCCCAGGCGACATCGAAGACGGTCGCCTCCGGCATGCGTTCCCGCAACCGGGCCAGCTTGCGAGCGGTCAACTCCCGGCCGTACTCCGGCACCCAGGACGTGCCGTAGTGCGCCGCGAGCGCCGCCGCCATCGTCGTGGTCCCGGTCGACTCGGCGCCGACCACCACCACCCGCCGGACGAACCACTCCCGCACCGGCGGGCTCAGCCACCGCCAGTGACCCGCCGGGTCCGCGCGCACGGCCGTCCCGGACACCGGCACTGTCCGCCGATCCGGATCCACCGCCACGGGTACCGCGTGGAAGCGGCGCGCCAACTCGGCGCCGTACGCCTCAGAGGAGAAGACCGCGTCCACCGACCCCGACCCGACCGCCTCGCGGAACACCGCGCAGTGCGCGTCCCAGACGGCCGGATCGGCGTAGTCCACCGGGTGGTCGTCGTACCGGCCGACGAAACGGACCCACGGCGTGTCCGCGTGCACCTCGCGCAGCCAGTCCAGGCGCAGCGGGAGCGGAATGGACTCCCGACGCGAGGGCGCCACGACGACGGTCACCTCGGCGCAGCGGGCGGCGGCGGCCCGGATCAGCGCGTGGTGCCCGGCATGCGGTGGATAGAACTTGCCCACCACCATCCCGTGCTCGAACTCCGCCGAGCGGGACGGCCCACGAGGCGTCGGTGCGCGGCCGGACGTCTCGGCGTTCACGCGGTGACCGGGGCCGGGCCGGGCGGAACCGCGCTCGGCCGGTCGGCCCGACGCAGGTCGGCGCGCCAGGCCCGCAACCCGAGTACGCACAGAGCGAGGAAGACCAGGTAGAGGACGGCCGTCAGGTGTAGCCCCTTGTACGCGTACAGGGGGATGTAGATCAGGTCGGCGGCGATCCAGAGCCACCAACTCTCCACCCGCTTGCGGGTCTGCCCGTACGTGGCCAGCAGGGACAGCGCCGTGGTCAACGCGTCCGGCAGCGGAACTGTCGAGTCGGTGGCCCGGTCCAGCAGCACCCAGAGCGCGCCGGTGAGCAGCAGCCCGGCGGCGGCCAGCGCCAGCCACTCCCGCCGCCCCGTCCGGCTGACCGTGAGCCGGGTACGCCGCTCGCCCCCGAACAGCCAGTGCCACCAGCCGTAGCAGCCGAGCGCGACGTAGACGACCTGAAGCCCCGCGTCGGCGTACAGCCCGGCGGTCCAGAACAACACCATGAGCAGCAGCACGTTGGCGATGCCGATGGGCCAGTTGGCGATCTTCTGCCGGGCCACCAGCCACACGTTGAGCACACCGGTCACGAACCCCAGCAGCTCCGCCCAGGTGGTGCCCGTACCGGCCACCCGAAACGCGGTGCCGGTGAGCCAATCGATGATCACGAGGCCACCCTAGGGTCTGTGTCAACGTCCTCGGTCGAGCCGAGCGGAGTCCAGGCAGTGGTCGGCACAGACCCGCGACACCGACTGCCCCGACCGCCGTGGGAGGCTGTCCGACATGGTGCTTGAGGTTGCGCTGATCGACGTACTACCCGGACACGAGGACGCTTTCGCCGCCGCGTACGCCGAGGGTCACCCGGTGCTCGCCGGAGCGACCGGCTGCCGGTCCGTGCGGATGACCCGAGGAATCGAGTCACCGACCCGCTTCGTGCTGCTCGTCGAATGGGACTCGGTCGAGGCGCACGAGAAGAACTTCCGGGCCACCGAACGGTTCGACAAGTGGCGGGCGCTGATCGGGCCGCACTTCGCGGGACCGCCCGTGGTCGAACACTTCCTCGACGTACCGGCCTGAGCCGAACTGTCGTACCCCGCGGTTATCGTGCCGGGCGCACGCGCCGGCCGCCGGTCCCGACGGGCTCGGGGGCGCCGGGCCCGGTGGCCGCGCGGCGCGTCACCGTCGGCACCGGTCAACCGTTACTCGCCGACGCGGCGGGCCAGCACGGTGACCGTCTCCTCCGGTGACAGCGCCGCGGCCAGCAGCGCGGCTGTCATCCGCTCGTAGCGGCCGACGTCGAGCACGGTGGCCAACCGGACGTCGGTGGTCAACGCCTCGAGCATGACCGTGCGCGGGTCCGCCGGGTCGGGAAAGGCGTAACAGGAATACGGTGTGAGCGGATGCAGCCCGCCACCGGCCGCTCCGCGTGGCAACAGCCGCACCGTGACGTGGGACAGGCCGGTCACCGCGACCAGATGACGCAGCTGTTCACGCCAGACCGCCACCGGCAGGTCACCCCGGTCGCAGACGGCCTCGGCGAGCACCGCCGTGTAGCGCGGCGGGTAGGCCCGCCGAAGCACCTCCTGCCGCAGTGCCCTTGCGCGCACCTCGGCCTCCACATCGACCTCCGGCGTGAGCTGGGCGCCGGCGGTGACCAACACCCGGGCGTACGCGGGCGTCTGGAGCAGCCCCGGCACCACCGACGGCTGGTATTCGACGATGTCGGCGGCGCCCGCCTCCAACTCGGCGTAGGTGCGCTGCCGTTCGCTCATCTCGCCCAGCGTCTTCCACCAGCCTCGACTGGTCGCCGCGTCCCGGGCGATGACGATCAGCGCCTCCCGGGCGGGCGTGGGCACCTTGTAGACATCCAGCAGATCGAGCACGTCGGCGAGGTCCGGGCGACTCTGACCCAGCTCGATGCGGGACAGCTTCGACGTCGAGGCCCAGCCCAGCCGGTCGCAGACCTGCTCCAGGGTCAGCGACTCGCGCCGACGGAGTTGGCGCAATTCTGCGCCGAGACGTGCACGTCGAATGACAGGACTTGTTGGCAGCGGCATCCCGGCCTCCCCACCGAGGGAGACTACGCAGGACGATCACCCAGTGCAATAGCTCGCTCGCGCACCGCAATCAGGGCATTCGACGCCGCCGGCCGGTCGGGCCAGCCCGAACACACCGTTTCCGCAGGTCAGTGCGGTTCAGGACGCTGAGGCTGGTCCCGCCGGGCCGCCCATCCCAGGTCGGCGTGGCCGGCTCAGGGTCGGTAGGTGCCGAAGGACCAGACGTTGCCGGCCAGATCGCGGGCTGAGTAGTCACGGGAGCCGTAGTCGGTGTCGAACGGCTCGCGGATGATCTCGGCGCCGGCCGCGCGGGCCTGGGCGCAGTGGGCATCGACGTCCGGCACGGCCACGTAGACCGACCAGTCGTCGTCGGCCGGCCGGGGCGGGGCGTCGGCCCGAGCACCCAGCATGATCATTCCGGTGTCGAGGACCAGCTCGGCGTGCGCGACCGTACCGTCCGGCGCCTCGTGCACGGCATGCACCCGGAAACCGAAGGCGGCACCGAGCCAGTCGATCGCGGCGCGGGGATCGGGATAACGGAAGATCGGATAGATGGTTCGCATGAACCGATTCTGCGGCCGGCGGCGCGGCTCCGGATTGGACGAATGTGACCTCGGCGGGTCGCCGGCCCGGCTCCGGTCGGCCGGCGGGTCGCCGGCCCGGCTCCGGTCGGCTCGGCGGGTCGCCGGCCCGGCTCCGGTCGGCCGGCGCTCGTCAGCGGCCGGAGAGCAGCGCGGCCGGCGTGGCCCCCGCGAACTCGTGGAAGTCCCGGATCAGGTGGGACTGGTCGTAGTAGCCGCAACCCGCCGCCACGGCGGCCCAGTCGACTCCCCGCCCGACCTCGCCGGCCTGGGTCGACGCGGCGTGAGCCTGCTGAAAACGCAGCAGCCGGGCGGCCATCTTGGGCGGCAGCCCGACCTCCTGCCGGAACCGGGACGCGAGGTGCCGGCGGCTCCAGCCCAACTCGTCGGCGAGCACACCGACGCTCCCCCGACCACCGCTGGCGGCCAGCCACCGCCACGCCCAGTCGAGCCGCGGGTCCACCGGCGGGGACGCCGCCAGCCGGGCGGCGAGCACCCGGTCGAGCAGGTCGAACCGTTCCGACCAGCCGGTGGCCTCGGCGAGCCGGCCGCGCAGCCGATCCAGCCAACGGCCCGGGAGCTGCCCGACGCCGACGGCCCGATTGGTCAGCTCACTCAGGGGCAGACCGAGAAGCCGGCGGGCGGTCAGGGGGGCGAGCAGCAACTCCACGCCCTCCCCCACGCCCACGGTGCGCGTGGTGCACCAACTGTCGAAGGTGCCGGCCACGAACGAGTCGACCGCGGTGACGCCGCGCTGCGCGCTACGCGGGTCGGTCACGTCCAGCGGAGCACCCCAGCCCAGGATCAGCACCACGAAGACGCCCGCCGACTCCCGGCGGACCAGTGGCACGTCCGCCCGTTCCCGGTAGCCCACGTACCGGTCGACGAACGGACGCAAACTGGCATCGGGCAGCCCGAGGACCATCTCGCCGATCGGCGCCACCGCTGTCAACCGTGCCCGCCCTTCGGGTGCCCCGGCCGGCCGGGCCCGAGCGGAGCGCTGGGCGGGGCCGACCGGGTGGCCGTCACTTCACGCCGGCGGCGTCCATGCCGCGCAGCTCCTTCTTCAGGTCGGAGACCTCGTCGCGGATCCGGGCCGCCAACTCGAACTGAAGCTCGCGTGCGGCGGCCAACATCTGGTCGTTGAGCTCCTGGATGAGCTGGGCGAGGTCGGCGCGGGCCATCCCCTCCCGGGAGGTGGTGCTCGCGGCGGACCGGCTCCGGCTGCGGGTCTCCTTGACCGGCGCCTTACCTCGGGAAAGCTGACGCACCGCGCCGCCGACCCGGGAGTTCTCGGTGTCCTCCGCCTCGCGGTAGATGTCGTCCAGGATGTCGTGGATCTTCTTACGCAGCGGCTCCGGGCTGATGCCGTGCGCCTCGTTGTGCGCGATCTGCTTGGCCCGACGCCGATCGGTCTCGTCGATCGCCGCCGCCATCGACGGAGTGATCTTGTCGGCGTACATGTGCACCTGGCCGGAGACGTTACGGGCGGCCCGCCCGATGGTCTGGATCAGCGACCGGCCGCTGCGCAGGAAGCCCTCCTTGTCGGCGTCGAGAATCGCCACCAGCGACACCTCGGGCAGGTCCAGACCTTCGCGGAGCAGGTTGATGCCGACGAGCACGTCATAGTCGCCCTTGCGCAGCTCGCGCAGCAGCTCCACCCGGCGCAGCGTGTCGACCTCCGAGTGCAGGTAGCGCACCCGGATGCCGTTCTCCAGGAGGTAGTCGGACAGGTCCTCGGCCATCTTCTTGGTCAGCGTGGTGACCAGCACCCGCTCGTCCCGGTCGGTCCGCAGCTTGATCTCGTGCATCAGGTCGTCGATCTGGCCCTTGGTCGGCTTGATCACGACCTCCGGGTCGACCAGACCGGTGGGTCGGATCACCTGCTCGACGAACTCGCCCTGGGCCTGCTCCATCTCCCAGGTGCCGGGGGTCGCGGAGAGGTAGACCATCTGGCCGACCCGCTCCAGGAACTCGTCGAAGCGCAGCGGCCGGTTGTCGGCCGCGCTGGGCAGCCGGAAGCCGTGGTCGATGAGCATCCGCTTCCGGGACGCGTCGCCCTCGTACATGCCGCCGATCTGCGGGATGGTCACGTGCGACTCGTCGACCACGGTGAGGAAGTCGTCGGGGAAGTAGTCGAGCAGGGCGTGCGGCGGGCTGCCGGGCAGCCGCCCGTCCATGTGCATCGAGTAGTTCTCGATGCCGGAGCAGAAGCCCACCTGCCGCATCATCTCGATGTCGTAGGTGGTGCGCATCCGCAGCCGCTGCGCCTCCAGCAGCTTGCCCTGCCGCTCCAGCTCGGCGAGGCGCTCGGCAAGCTCCACCTCGATGTCGCGGATCGCCCGTTCCATCCGCTCTGGACCGGCCGCGTAGTGGGTGGCGGGGAAGATCACCAGCTGGTCGACCTCGCGGACCACGTCACCGGTCAGCGGGTTGAGGTAGTAGAGCTTCTCCACCTCGTCACCGAACAGCTCGATCCGGATCGCCAGCTCCTCGTACGCCGGGATGATCTCCAGCGTGTCGCCGCGGACCCGGAAGGTGCCCCGCTGGAAGGCCATGTCGTTGCGGGTGTACTGGATGTCGACCAGCCGGCGCAGCAACTGGTCGCGGTCGAGCTCCTGCCCGATCTGCACCTTCACCGCCCGGTTGAGGTACTCCTCCGGGGTGCCCAGGCCGTAGATCGCCGAGACGGTCGCCACCACGATCACGTCGCGACGGGTGAGCAGCGACATCGTCGCCGAGTGCCGCAGCCGCTCCACCTCCTCGTTGATCGAGGAATCCTTCTCGATGTAGGTGTCGGTCTGCGGGATGTAGGCCTCGGGCTGGTAGTAGTCGTAGTACGAGACGAAGTATTCGACCGCGTTGTGCGGCAGCAGCTCGCTGAACTCCTTGGCCAGCTGCGCGCAGAGCGTCTTGTTCGGGGCGAGCACCAGGGTGGGGCGCTGCAGTCGCTCGATCAGCCACGCCGTGGTGGCGCTCTTGCCGGTGCCGGTCGCGCCGAGCAGCACGGTGTTGCGGTCGCCGCGCCGAACCCGACGCTCAAGGTCATCAATGGCTGCCGGTTGGTCGCCGGCCGGCTGAAAATCACTGACGACCTGGAAGCGGCTGTCCAGCCGGGGAATGTCGAGCGCCATGCCGTCAACGGTACGCCGGAGGTCCGACAGGAACGGCCGTCACGCCAGGTACGTGATCAGCTTCAATATTCCCATTGTGTGGCCCATGTCACCGGGACTACCCTCTTCATGTAGGCCGCTCGCGGCGGCCGACCGGGCCGGTGGCCAGGCCAACATCATGGCCAGTCACCCCCGGCACTGCGGTCGCAGCACCCGGCTCGTCCGGCGTGCGCACCCGTGTGGTCGCGCTCGAGGCGCAGACCGGCCGCCGCGAGCGCCCCTGCTCGTCACCCCGGTGCCTCCCCGCCCGTTTCATCTCCGTGGACACCTCTCCGACCCCGGCGCCCGACACCGCCTGCACCGCCACCCCCCGGCCGGACGACCCGGGCACCGCCCGCACCGCCACACCCCCGCCGGACGACCCGGGCACCGCCCGCAGCGGGCGGCACCGCACCGGCCCGGCCGGCAGCGCCTCGGCGGCCAACCGGACCCCCAGCGACACCGGAGGTAGGCCCACTGCCGGCCGGACCAGCGGCGGCGCGCGCCGAGCCACCCCCGGCCGCACGACCGACGACACGCGGCGGGCCGTCGCCGAGCGAAGCCTCGCGGCAAACCGCGCGACCACCCGCCGCGACGACACCCCGGACAACGCCGACACCACAGAGGCCGCCGACACCACCGGGCCGTCCTCGGCCGGCCGTCGTCGGCGTACGGTGCTGCTGTTGCTCGGTCTGACGGCGGTGACGTCCGCGACGGCGCTGGTGCTCGGGCTGTTGAGCTGGGCGCCCGACCCGCCCGAGCCGGCCCGGCCGCTGACCCTGGGGGAGGGCGAGCGGCTGGCCGCCGTGCGGGTCACCAACCTGCGGGACCTGCGCGCCGGCGTACGGGTCACGGCCGGCACCGGCGCCGCCCGCATCGAACTGGTGGGCTGGGTGGACTGGTCCCGGTCACTGCTGTACCTCGACGTGGGCGGGCCGGGAGCGGGTGCGGAACGCGGGCTGTTGCAGAAGAGCGGTCCGGTGCTGGTGATCCGGCCCGACCCGGCGGCGGTGCCCACCCCCGCCGCCCCACCACTGATGCCCCCGGCGGACCGGTGGCGGCTGCACCGGCTGGCACCCGGGGCGCACCTGGCACCGGTGCTCGACCTGCTCCTCAATCTTGCCGCCGACCGGCCGGACACCACGACCCGGACGGCACCGCCCGACGGGGCGCGCTGGATCACCCGGGAGACCGTCCCGGCCGGCCCACTGGACGTCATACAGGCACCACTGCCCACCGGCGCGCCAGCCGCCAGCACGGCGATCGGCACCCCCAGCGCCGCGACGCCCGCCCCGGACGGACAGACCCGGTACTGGCTCGATCAGGATGCCCGGCTGCACAAGCTGGTGACCCGGCTGCCCGACGCCGGACCGGTCACGATGATCTTCAACCGCGCGGACCGGCCGACACTACGGCCGGTCGACGCACTCGGCGGCCGCTCCGGTCTGCCCCGCGCGCTGACCGACGCCGAGCAACGTCGGCTCGACCGGCTGCCGGCCCGGCTCCGCGCCCACGGCGGTGCCACGGTGACGCTGACCGCGCCGATGGGCACGGACACGAACCTGCGGGGCGCCGGCTGGTTGAGCTGGACCGCGCGTACGGCGTACCTGGCGGTCGCCGACCTGGGCGTACCGGACCGCCGGACCCTGCTGCGCCGCGACGCCGCCGGTCTGGCCCGGGTGGACCTGCCCGCTGCCGATGCCGGCGGCGGCACCGCGGAGGCACCCGCCCGGCCGCCGCTGCCGCCCCCGGCCGACGGATGGCGGGTCTCCCGGCCCGCCCGGGACGACCTGAGCGTGCTGATCGACGCCGCAATCGCCGCCGGGTCCGTCGGGCAGCGCGGCGCGGCCGTGCGGGTACGCGAGGACGTCACCGCCGGGCGGACCGTGGACGTCATCGAGTCGGGTCCCGCCGACGCGCGGTTGCGCTACTGGCTCGACCGGGACGGGTCGCTCCGCCGGCTCGAGTTGCAGACCGACGCCGGTGCGTGGGCACACCTGGATCTCCAGCCCACCGTCGTGCCCCGACTGGCTGCCAATCCTCGGCCCGCCGCCCCTCGACCTTCGGCCCCTCGACCTTCGACCCCTCGCCCCGGTGCCCGCTGACCCACGCCTCAGGGGTGCCAGCCGGTCTGCTCCGCCCACTGCTCGGCCCGCAGGTACTCCTCGTCGAACCATGGGTTGCGGGCCGTGCCGGAATCGCCGGCCTCCGGCGCCGCGTCCACCAGGTCCCGCTTGAACAGCAGGTACGCGGCCCGCTGATCCGGGTCGGCACGCAGGTGGTCGCGCATCAGCAGCGCGTACCGCCAGCCCGGCGAATCCGCCAACCGCACGTGCAGACGAACCGGGCGGGCCGGGTCCGCGCTGCCGTGCAGCCGCTTCTCCCACCGCCCCTTGCCGGCCGGGCGCGGGTCGTCCCACCACTGCCCCGGCACCCGTGGGAACCCGGCGTACGCCAGCCGATCGGCCAACGGCCCGTCGGCGTCGGCGAGGCTGGAGACCGCCACCTGCACGTCGATGACGTTCTGGGCGGCCAGGCCGGGCACCGCCGTCGAACCGATGTGATCGATCCGTAGGGCATCCGAGCCGAGCGCATGCTGGATCCGGGCGGCCAGCCGCGCGTACTGCTCCGGCCAACTCGCGTCGGCCCCGGCCCGCTCGGCCGCGTCCGGCGGGACCACCCGCCGCTGGCGCAGGTTGTCCTCGTAGGGCACCAACCGCTGCTTCCAGAGCAGGTCGACGGCGTGGTGCAGCGCCGAAAGGCTCCCGTCGTTGGTCAGCACCACGTCCGCCGCCGCTCGGCGGCGGGCGTCGTCGGCCTGGGCGGCGATCCTTCGCTCGGCCTCCGCGCGACCCATCCCCCGGTCGCGCGCCAGCCGCTCCAGTCGGGTCGACACGGCCGCCTGCACCACGACCACCAGGTGGTACGTCGGCGCGAGACCCACCTCGACCAGCAGCGGTACGTCGTTGACGACTATCGCGTCGGGTGCCGCCGCGGCGGTCAGCTCCGCGGTGCGGGCACGGACCCGGGGGTGGGTGATCGCCTCCAGCCGACGGCGGGCGGTCTCGTCGGCGAACACCACCGCTCCCAGTGCGGCACGGTCCAGTGCGCCGTCGGCGTCCACCACCGCGTCGGAGAAGGCGGCGATGATCTCGGCCAGCCCGTCCGTACCCGGCGCCACCACCTCCCGGGCCACCCGGTCGGCGTCAATCAGCACCGCGCCCCGCTCGACGAGCCGCGCCGCCGCCGCGCTCTTGCCTGACCCGATCCCGCCGGTCAACCCCACCCTCAGCACCCGAACAGTCAACCGGATCGACAAGCCCGCCGCCAAACCCACCCAGGCCCGGCGACTTCCTAACCACCCCGCCCCGGCCGCAACCCCGCTCGCGCCGCGACGCCCGGCCCACGCCCCACGCCCCGCGCCCCGCGCCCCGCGCCCCGCGCCCCGCGCCCCGCGCCCCGCGCCCCGCGCCAAGATCGTGCTCGAACCAGGATGTAGTGGTGTGCGGCGCCCGGGAGGCCCCTACATCATGGATCGAGCACGATCTTGGCGGTCCGCACCAGCCGCAGGACCAACCGCGCCCGCAAAAGCGCCCCGGACGCCGCGCACCACGCCCGCAACTCGCGCCCCCGCAACTCGCGCCGCCTGCGGCGAGCACGGGGCGCGGCGAGCACGGGCACGGCGAGGGCCCCGCCCCCAGCGATCCGGAGATCGCGGGGACGGGGCCCGTCGTCGTTCAGCGGGTCACTTACCGCCGGCGAGCTTCTCCCGCAGTGCGGCGAGCGCCTCGTCGGTGGCCAGCGTGCCGGCCGGCTCCTCGGCCTGCCGGCTCGGGGCCGGGCTGGACGAAGAGGTGGTGCCACCGCCACCGCCGCCGGCAGCGGCCGGAACGACCGGAGTCGGGTTGGCGGCAGCCTCGGCGTCGGCGGCCCGAGAGGTCTGCACCTGCTTGGTGTGGGCCTCCCAGCGCAGACGAGCCTCGGCGTACTGGTTCTCCCAGGTCTCGCGCTGCTTGTCGTACCCCTCGAGCCACTCGCCCGTCTCCGGGTCGAAGCCCTCGGGGTAGATGTAGTTGCCCTCGGTGTCGTACGTCGCGGCCATGCCGTAGAGGGTCGGGTCGAAGTGCTCCTCGCCCTCGACGAAGCCCTCGTTGGCCTGCTTGAGCGACAGCGAGATCCGGCGGCGCTCCAGGTCGATGTCGATGACCTTGACCATGACCTCGGAGCCAACCTGGACGACCTGCTCCGGGATCTCCACGTGGCGCTCGGCCAGCTCGGAGATGTGGACCAGGCCCTCGATGCCGTCGTCCACGCGGACGAACGCACCGAACGGAACCAGCTTGGTGACCTTACCCGGCACGATCTGCTGGATCGCGTGGGTGCGGGCGAACTGCCGCCACGGGTCTTCCTGGGTCGCCTTCAGCGACAGCGAGACCCGCTCGCGGTCCAGGTCGACGTCCAGGACCTCGACCTCGACCTCCTGGCCAACCTCGACGACCTCGGACGGGTGGTCGATGTGCTTCCAGGACAGCTCGGAGACGTGCACCAGACCGTCGACGCCGCCCAGGTCCACGAAGGCGCCGAAGTTGACGATCGAGGACACGACGCCCTTGCGGACCTGGCCCTTCTGCAGCTTGTTGAGGAACTCGGTGCGCACCTCGGACTGCGTCTGCTCCAGCCAGGCCCGGCGGGACAGGACCACGTTGTTGCGGTTCTTGTCCAGCTCGATGATCTTGGCCTCGAGCTCCCGCCCGACGTACGGCTGCAGGTCGCGCACACGACGCATCTCGACCAGGGACGCGGGCAGGAAGCCGCGCAGCCCGATGTCGAGGATGAGGCCGCCCTTGACCACCTCGATGACCGAACCGCGGACGACGCCGTCCTCGTCCTTGATCTTCTCGATCGTGCCCCAGGCCCGCTCGTACTGCGCCCGCTTCTTGGAGAGGATCAGACGACCCTCCTTGTCCTCCTTCTGGAGGACCAGGGCCTCGATGTGGTCGCCAACCGTCACAACCTCGGCGGGGTCCACGTCGTGCTTGATCGACAACTCCCGAGAGGGGATGACACCCTCGGTCTTGTAGCCGATGTCGAGCAGGACCTCGTCCCGATCGACCTTGACGACGGTGCCTTCGACAATGTCGCCGTCGTTGAAGTACTTGATGGTCTCGTCGATCGCGGCGAGGAATGCCTCCTCGGAACCGAGATCGTCGTGGGTGACCCGGGTGGCGCTCGAGGGGGCCTCGATGCTGCTCGTCATGTGGGCGGTTGCTCCGGTCGGTGGGTTGTCACAGCAGGCTGGTGTGTCGCAGTGACCTGTTCGCGCCAGCGGATCCGTCGCCGGGCACACCGAACGATCGCCTAGTGAGATCATGATGTGGCTCCGTCGACCGCGCACCTGCTCCCTGCCGAGGCAACGCGATCCGCGAGCGCATCGTCTAGCCTACCGTGCGCATTACCACAGCGTGCAAGCCCTCCCGGGTTCTCTTCATGCGATGACCTGCGAAAGCCGAACAATCGCCCGGAAAAGACCCCTGCTGTTTCCTGCGTCACAGCAGCCCCTCCCGCCCCGCCGGCGCGCACCGCGGAGGCCGCGCCTGACCGACCCGGCATCCTGGATGCCGGCGCGGCCCGCCGGCTCGGACAGCGCGACGTCACCGAAGACGAGCCGATCAGGCCGGCCGTGCGAGGGGGTCGCGCAGATCGTGGACGCGCGCCGCCGTACCCAATGGGCTGGGTGGGGCCTAGCGTGAGCGCGTGGATGACGACAGCCGGGTTACCCGGCGCCGGGTGGGTGACGCCGAGGCCCGGCGCGCCAACCGCGGCTGGTGGGACACCGACGCCGACGACTACCAGGCCGAACACGGCGCGTTCCTCGGCGACGTGGACTTCGTGTGGTGCCCCGAGGGCCTGCGCGAGGCCGACGCCCGGCTGCTCGGCGACCTGTCGGGGCGGCGGGTGCTGGAGGTGGGCGCCGGCGCCGCGGCCGCCGCCCGCTGGCTCGCCACCCAGGGCGCCCGACCGGTCGCCTTCGACCTGTCCGCCGGCATGTTGCGGCACGCCGCCGAGGCCGCCGACCGCACCGGGGTACGCGTACCGCTGGTGCAGGCCGACGCGCTCGCCCTGCCGTTCGCCGACCGGTCGTTCGACGTCGCCTGCACCGCGTTCGGCGCGATCCCGTTCGTGGACGACTCGGCGGCGCTGCTCGCCGAGGTGCACCGGGTGCTGCGCCCGGGCGGTCGGTGGGTGTTCTCGGTGACCCACCCGATGCGGTGGATCTTCCTCGACGACCCCGGCGAGGGCGGCCTGACGGCTGTGCACTCGTACTTCGACCGCTCCCCGTACGTGGAGCAGGACGAGGCCGGCGTGGCCACCTACGTCGAGCAGCACCGCACCCTCGGCGACCGGATCCGCGAGCTGGTCGGCGCCGGGTTCCGGCTGCTGGACCTGGTGGAGCCGGAGTGGCCGGAGGGTCACGAGGGGATCTGGGGGCAGTGGAGCCCGCTGCGCGGACGACTCTTCCCCGGCACCGCCATCTTCGTCACCGAGAAGCCCGCCGACTGAGCGCCGCACCCGTCGTCCGAGGTGATCGAGCTGGCCGAGCCGTTCGACATCAAGCTGCCGATCGCTGAGATCACCCTGTAGTCGTTTCTCCCCGGCCGGGTCGGGTAGCCGAGGACCATGGCCGAACAGAGATTCCACCAGGGCGATCATGTCTCCTGGTCGGCCCATGGCAGCCGCGCGTACGGCGTGGTGCAGGGGACGATCACCGAACGGACGCGGATCCGCGGGCGGGCCGTGAACGCGGCCCCCGAGGACCCGCAGTACCGGGTCCGCAGTGACGGCACGGGCCGCGACGTGGCCCACCGCCCCGAGGCGCTGCGCCATGAGCAGAAGTGACGATGGCCGGGACACCTACCGGGAGTTCACCGAGGCGGTGAACATGAAGCCCGGTGAGCTGTCCACGTGGCTGGAGACCGACGAGTCGAAGCAGGTCGGCTGGCACAAGGGCGGTCGCGCCGGTGGTGGCGAATCCGTCGGGCACGAATCCGGTCGGAAGATCATCAACCTGCTCCGCCGCAAACGCGGTGACCTGTCCGAGGGCGACTACAAGCACATGCGCAAGGTGGTCGGCTACGTACGCCGGCACATGGCGCAGCGCCCCTCCGGCAACGTCCGCGACACCAAGTGGCGCTGGTCCCTCATGAACTGGGGCCACGACCCGATGAAGTAGGAACCGGCGCGCGGCCGTCGGTGCACGCCGGGCGCTGTGGGGACGGACGGGCGGCGCGGGGGCTCCGCTCGATCTGGTTAGCGCGTACCACGCCTACGGCCGCGACCAGGGCGACCCGGTCAGGGGTTCCGGGGCAGCCCGACCACGCAGGGCGCAAGCCTGACCGCCCGGAGTGGGTCGGGCTGCCCCGGAACCCCCACCCGCAACCCAGAATCAGTGATCGGCGCTGTTCCAGTCCCGGCCCAGACCGACCGACACCTCCAGCGGCACCGACAGCGGGTACGCCTCGCCCATCTCCCGCCGGACCAGGGCCTCCAACGACTCCCGCTCACCCGGGGCGACTTCGAAGACCAACTCGTCGTGCACCTGCAACAGCATCCGTGAGCCCAGCCCGGCCTCGGCGAGCGCGGTGTCGACGTGCAGCATCGCCACCTTGATGATGTCGGCGGCGGAGCCCTGGATGGGGGCGTTGAGCGCCATCCGCTCCGCGATGTCGCGGCGTTGCCGGTTGTCGCTGACCAGGTCGGGCAGGTAGCGGCGTCGGCCGAGGATGGTGGAGGTGTAGCCGTCCTGGCGGGCCCGGGCGACCACCTGCTGGAGGTAGTCGCGCACCCCGCCGAAGCCGGCGAAGTAGTTCTCCATCAGCCCGCGCGCTTCTTCGGTGCTGATGCTGAGCTGTTGGGACAGGCCGAAGGCGCTCAGGCCGTACGCCAGGCCGTAGTTCATGGCCTTGATCTTGCGGCGTTGGTCGGGGGTCACCTCGTCGAGTGGCACCCCGAAGACCGACGAGGCGGTGGCGGCGTGGAAGTCGGCGCCGGAGTTGAACGCCTCGATCAGCGCGTCGTCCGAGCTGAGGTGCGCCATGATGCGCATCTCGATCTGGCTGTAGTCGGCGGTGAGCAGAGACTCGTAGCCCTCCCCCACCACGAAGGCCCGACGGATCCGACGGCCCTCCTCGGTGCGGATCGGGATGTTCTGCAGGTTGGGCTCGGTGGAGGAGAGCCGACCGGTGGCCGCCACGGTCTGGTTGAAGGTGGTGTGGATCCGGCCGTCGTCGGAGACCGATTTCAACAGCCCGTCGACTGTCGACTTGAGCTTGGCCACGTCCCGGTGACGCAGCAGGTGGGCCAGCACCGGGTGCGGCTGCTGCGCGTAGAGCCACTGCAGGGCATCGGCGTCGGTGGTGTAGCCCGTCTTGATCTTCTTGGTCTTCGGCAGACCCAGCTCGGTGAAGAGGATCTCCTGCAACTGCTTGGGCGAGCCGAGGTTGAACTCCCGACCCACCGCCTCGTACGCGCCCTGCGCGGCGGCCTTCACCTCGGCGGCGAAGTGGGCCTCCAGCTCGGAGAGATAGTGGGTGTCGGCGGCGATGCCGGTGCTCTCCATGGTGGCCAGCACCCGCATCAGCGGCAGCTCCACGCCGGCCATCAGCCGGGCGGACTGCTCGCCGTCGCGGGACAGCTCGGCGTCGATCGCGTCGGCCAGGTCGAGGGTGGCCCGGGCCTGGAGCATCAGGTTCTGCTCGACCACCCCTTCGTCGCCGAGGCCGTCGAGGGTGAGCTGGCCGGACTCCGGGACGTCCACCCGCAGCTCCCGGTGCAGGTAGCGCAGCGCCAGGTCGGTCAGGTCGTAGGACCGCTGGTCGGGGCGGGCCAGGTACGCGGCGATCTGGGTGTCCCTGACGATGCCGGCGAGCTGCCAGCCGTGCGCGGCGCAGGCCAGCACGGCCGGCTTGCTGTCGTGCAGCACCTTGGGGCGCTGCGCGTCGGCCAGCCAGCCGGCCAGGGCGCCCTCGTCGGTCGGGTCGAGCTGCGCCGGGTCGACCCAGGCAGCCGCGCCGCCGGCGGTGGCCAGCGCGAGACCGGTGATCGAGGCGGTGTGCCGGCGGTTGGGGCCGGTGTCGAGCTTGACCGCCAACCCGACCGGGGTGCCGGTCGGAACGTGCGTGGCCAGCCACCCGGCCAGCGCACCGGGCTCGGTGAGCACCTCGCCGGTGAGGTCGAAGCCGGACTCGGCCTCCGGCTCGACCGCCTCCAGGTACTGGTAGAGACGGTCGCGCAGGATGCGGAACTCCAGGGTGTCGAAGACCTGGTGCACCGCCTCCCGGTCCCAGCCCGTCCAGCGGGTGTCCTCCGGGCGCAGCGGCAGCTCCAGGTCGGCGACGAGGCGGTTGATCTCGTAGTTGCGGATCACGTCGGCGAGCCGCTCCCGCAGGCTGTCGCCGGCCTTGCCCTTGATCTCGTCGGCCCGGGCGATCACGCCCTCGACCCCGCCGTACGTGGTGATCCACTTGGCCGCGGTCTTCGGGCCGACGCCCGGGATGCCGGGCAGGTTGTCACTGGTCTCGCCGACCAGCGCGGCGAGGTCCCGGTACTGCTGTGGCGGAACGCCGTACTTCGCCTCGATCGCCGCCGGGTCCATCCGGGCCAGGTCGGAGACGCCCTTACGCGGGTAGAGGACGGTGATCTGATCGTCGACCAGCTGGAACGCGTCGCGGTCGCCGCTGCTGATCAGCACCGACATGCCCTGGTCGCGGGCCTGGCAGGCGAGCGTGGCGATGACGTCGTCGGCCTCGAAGCCCTCTTTCTCCACCACCGGGATCTGCAGCGCGGCCAGGACCTCCTTGACCAGGCTGACCTGGCCCTTGAAGTCGGTCGGGGTCTCACTGCGGCCGGCCTTGTACTCCGCGTACTTGTCGGTGCGGAAGGAGTGGCGGGAGACGTCGAAGGCCACGACGATGTGGGTGGGCTGCTCGTCTCGCAGCACGTTGATCAGCATCGAGGTGAAGCCGTACACCGCGTTGGTCGGCTGCCCCGTCGTGGTGGAGAAGTTTTCCACAGGCAAGGCGAAGAAAGCCCGGTATGCCATGGAATGTCCGTCGACGAGGAGCAGGCGCGGTGTCGTAGCTGTCACGGCAGCGACTCTAGTCCGTAGCCCTGACAGATCCGCCGACCACCTCGCGCTGAGGGGTCACCACCTCAACCACTTCGCGAGCTGAGGTCGAACGGTGCGGCCGGCAGGACCTCTACCGGCCGCATGCCCGTCGTCGGCGACGACCCTGCCGCCGAACGGGGCAGCGACAATGGCGGCCATCGATTAGTTTGATCGCAACGTCGATCAACGGGGGTTTCGAATGCGTAAGACGATCATGCAAGTCGTCGTGGCGATGCTTGTCGCGGTGGGTGGGCTCACGGCCACGGCCGCCCCGGCTCAGGCGGGTGGCTGGATCACCATGTCCTTCTACTATCCCTCGGAGGAGAAGCAATGCGAGGCCGACGGCAAAGCGAAGGTGGCCGCCGGTTACACCACCTACTGGTGCATGCCGGGGTTTAGCGGCGACCGTCCAGTCGCGGCTGAGCGCATCGCCGGTTCGGCAACCACCCAGGCTGACGGCTGTCGGTGCGGTACGCGCGGCTTCTGGCTCCGGCTCTACATTTCCTAGCCCGATTCGGCAAGATGGCGAAACGCTTGGCGGTTCCTCCGCCGGAGCGCGTGTGCGCGCTCCGGATCCAACTGACCGACAGGGCGCGGATCCCGGTCTGATGGATGCGAGCCGGCCGGTGAGGGGCACCCCTCACCGGCCGGCTCGTTCGTTTCGCAGGGGCTGTCAGGCCACGCCGAGGTACGCCTTATTGACCGCCGGGTCGTGCAGGAGTTCCTGACCCCGGCTCAGAGCACCTTGGCCAGGAACGCCTTCGTCCGGTCGTGCCGGGGGTTGGCGATCACCTCGCGCGGCGGGCCGGACTCCACCACCACGCCGTCGTCCATGAAGACCAGCGAGTCGCCGACCTCCCGGGCGAAGCCGATCTCGTGGGTCACCACGATCATCGTCATGCCGTCGCGGGCCAGGTCCTTCATCACGTCGAGCACCTCGCCGACCAGCTCCGGGTCCAGCGCGCTGGTGGGCTCGTCGAAGAGCATCAGCTTCGGCTGCATGGCCAGGGCCCGGGCGATGGCCACCCGCTGCTGCTGCCCGCCGGAGAGCTGCCCAGGGTAGTTGCCCAGCTTGTCGCCCAGCCCGACCCGTTGGAGGAGCGCGGCGGCCCGGTCCCGGGCGGCGCCCTTGCGCTCCCGGCCCGTCAGCACCGGCGCCTCGGCGACGTTCTGCAGGGCGGTCATGTGCGGAAAGAGGTTGAACCGCTGGAACACCATGCCGATCGCGCGGCGCTGGGCGGCGATCTCCTTCTCCCGCATCTCGTGCAGCTTGCCGCCGCGCTCCCGGTAGCCGATCAGGTCGCCGTCCACCCGGATCCGGCCAGCGTTGATCTTTTCCAGATGGTTGATGCAGCGCAGGAACGTCGACTTGCCCGAGCCGGAGGGCCCGAGCAGACAACAGACCTCGCCGCTGCGGACCTCCAGGTCGATGCCCTTGAGCACCTCCACCGGCCCGAACGACTTGTGCACCTGCTCGGCGCGGACCATCACGCCGTCGCCGGCCGTTCCCGCGGCCCCCGCCGCCGGTGTCGTCGTCACCTGTGTCATCAGCGACCCGCCTCGCTCGCGCTACCGCCGGCCTCCGCGGTGATCCCGCGCAGTCTGATCTTCGCTTGGGCGCTCTTGCCGAACCCCTTGGAGAAGTGCCGCTCCAGGTAGTACTGCCCGACGAGCAGCACGCTGGTCAGCAGCAAGTACCACAGGCAGGCCGCCACGTACATCGGGAAGACCTGGAAGGTCCGGTTACCCACGGCCTTGAGCTGGAAGAACAGCTCGGTGGAGACCGGCACGAAGGCCACCAGCGAGGTGTCCTTGAGCATCGCGATGGTCTCGTTGCCGGTCGGCGGGATGATCACCCGCATCGCCTGCGGCAGCACGATGCGCCGCAGGATCTGGGTACGGCTCAGGCCCAGCGCCTGTGCCGCCTCGGTCTGCCCCTCGTCGACCGACTGGATCCCGGCCCGAACGATCTCGGCCATGTACGCCGCCTCGGAGAGCCCGAGCGCCAGCATGCCGGCCACGAATCCCGTGAGGATCTCCAGCGCGGAGAAGCCGAACAGACGTGCCTCGAAGTCGTCGACGCCGAAGAGCGCGCCGATCTGCCGATCGAACGGGAGCCCGAACTCGATCCGGGCCCAGAGGATGCCGAGGTTGCCGAAGAGGATCGCCAGCACCAGCCGGGGCACCGCTCGGAAGAACCAGGTGTACGCCCAGGAGACGCCCCGCAGGATCGGGTTCTCCGACAACCGCATGATGGCGACGACAACGCCGAGACTGACGCCGATCACCATCGCGAGCACGGTCAGCGCGAGCGTGCCGCGCAGACCCTCCATGATCGGCGGCCGGAACATCTCGTCGACCATGAACGCCCAGTTGAACGCCTTGTTCGTCACCAGCAGGTGGACGAACATGGCCACCAGCACCCCGATCACGGCGACCGCTACCCAACGCCCGGGATGCCGGACGGGCACGGCCTGGATGGGTTCCGGCCGTGCCCGTTCGGTTGTGTCCGTTTCCAACGACATGCGTCAGTTGGCGGGGTTCAGCGCCGAGGTGGTGATGGCGCCACCCTCGACGCCCCACTTCTTCAACGCGGTCTGGTACGAGCCGTCAGCGATGACCGCCTGGACGGCCTCCTTGAGCACCTCGGCGAAGGCGGTCTGGTCCTTCTTGACGGCGTAGCCGTACGGGGCGGACTCGTAGATCTCGCCGACGACCTCCAGCGAGCCGTTGCTCTGCTTCACCGCGTACGCCCCGACCGGCGAGTCGGCCAGCATGGCGTCGTTCTTGCCGCTGAACACGGCGGCCGTGGCGTCGCTCTGCGCCTGGTACTGGTCGATGGTGATCGCCGGCTTGCCGCCGGTGGTGCACTTCTTCGACCGGGCGGTGATGTCGTCGAACTGCACGGTGCCGGTCTGCACGGCGATCTTCTTGCCGCAGGCGTTCTCAATGTCGATCTTGGCCGCGTTGCCGGCCTTGGTCACCCACTGGGTGCCTGCGGAGAAGTAGCTCACCATGTTGACGCTCTTGAGCCGCTCGGCGTTGATCGTGAACGACGACACGCCGATCTCGTACTTGCCGGAGTCGACACCGGGCAGGATCGCGTCGAAGGGCGACGACTCGTACTCGGCCTTGAGACCCAGCTTCTGCGCCACCGCGTTGAACAGCTCGACGTCGAAGCCGACCACCGTCTTGCCGTCGGCGTCGAGGAACTCCGCCGGGGCGTACGTCGAGTCGGTGCCGACCTTGATCACACCGTCGGACTTGATGGCGTCGGGCACCTTCCCGGCCAGCGCCGAGTCGGCTGCAGCCGTGACGGTCGGACCGGCACCGGGCGAGCCGCTGTTCTCCTTCTCCCCACACGCCGTCAGCGAGAGGGCGATCAGCGCCGCACTGGCGGCACCGAGCGCCGCCCGGCGGGCACCGTTGGTATTGAACATGTCTCTGCACTCCTTGCGTGAGGGGTGTGACGGCCGCTCAGGCCACGCCGAGGTATGCCTCTTTGACCGCCGGGTCGTGCAGCAGCTCGGCGCCGGTTCCGGTCTTGACGATCTTGCCGGTCTCGAGCACGTACGCCCGGTGCGCTCGGGCCAGCGCCTGCTGCGCGTTCTGCTCCACCAACAGGACGGTGGTGCCCTGCTCGTTGATCTCCTTGATGATGTCGAAGATCTGTTGGATCAGCATTGGCGCCAACCCCATCGAGGGCTCGTCGAGCAACAGCAGCTTGGGCCGGCTCATCAACGCCCTACCGACCGCCAGCATCTGCTGCTCGCCGCCGGAAAGGGTACCTCCGGCCTGCTTACGTCGCTCCGCCAGCCTGGGGAAGAGGTCGAGCACCCGGGCCAGGTCCTCGGCGATTCCGGCGCGGTCGCGCCGGGTGTACGCCCCCATGTCCAGATTCTCGAGCACCGACATGCCGGGGAAGATCCCCCGGCCCTCGGGAGCCTGGCAGAGCCCCCGCCGGACCCGCAGGTCGGCCCGGAGCTTGGAGATGTCCTCGCCCTCGAAGCGAATGCTGCCGGTGGCGATCGGCCGAATCCCGGAGATCGCCCGCATGGTGGTCGACTTCCCGGCGCCGTTGGCACCGATCAGCGCGACGATCTCACCCTCGGCCACGGTCAGGCTGATGCCGTGCAGCGCCTGGATCCGCCCGTAGAGCAGGCTCACATCCTCGATCTCAAGCAACATCGTCCGGCACCCCCAGGTACGCCGCGACCACCTTCGGGTTGTCCCGCACCTCGGCGGGCAGCCCCTCGGCGATCTTCTTTCCGAACTCCAGCACGACGATCCGGTCAGTGACGCCCATGACCAGGCGCATGTCGTGCTCGATCAGCAGCACGGTCACGCCGGTGTCCCGGACCTGCCGGATGAGCTGGAGCAGCTCCTCCTTCTCCGCCGGGTTGAAGCCGGCGGCCGGCTCGTCCAGGCAGAGCAGCACCGGATCGGTGGCCAGCGCCCGGGCGATCTCCAACCGCCGCTGCTCCCCGTAGGAGAGGTTGCGGGCGAACTCGTGCAGCCGGTGCCGGATGCCGACGAACTCCAGCAGCCGCTCGGCCTTCTCCCGTCCCTCGCGCTCCTCGCGCCGGTGCCGAGGCAACCGGAACAGAGCGGAGAGCACGCTGGTCTTGTGGTGCGCGTCCGCGCCGACCTGGACGTTCTCCAGGGCGGTCATCTCCGGGAACAGACGGATGTTCTGGAACGTCCGGGCCATACCCATCTGAGTGATCTGGTGGCGCTTCTTCCCGCTGATCTTGCCGCCACGGAACCGGATCTCACCCTTGGTGGGCTGGTAGATGCCGGTCATCGCGTTGAAGCAGGTGGTCTTGCCAGCGCCGTTCGGGCCGATCAGCCCGAGGATCTCACCCTTGTAGAGAGTGAAGTTGACGTTGTCGAGCGCGACCACGCCGCCGAAGCGCAGCGTGACGTCGTCGACCTCCAGCAGCGGCTCCCGGCTGGGGACCGCCTCCATCGCCGGCGCGCCGGCCTGCGCCGGAACAGCCGGCGTCTGATCGGTGTCACTCACCGACGATCACCTCCTTGCGACGGTCTTTGAACTCCGCCGCCCGTCGTCGGTTCGGAATCAGGCCCTCCGGCCGGAAGATCATCATCACCACGAGGACCAGACCGAAGATCAGGAACCGGTACTCGTACAGCTCCACGCCGAACAGCTCGATGCCGCGGAACCGCTCGATCATGTACGCCACCAGGCCGCCACCGACGATCGCGCCGACGATGTTGCCCGAACCACCGAAGATCACCGCCGCCAGGATGATGATCGAGTTGAGCAGCTCGAAGTTCTGCGAGTTGACGAAGTTCTGCTTACCCGCGAAGAGCGCGCCGGCCAGGCCGGCGATCGCGGCACCCGAGGCGAACGCCCAGAGCTTGAACTTGAACGTCGGCACACCCATCAGCTGCGCCGCGTCCTCGTCCTCCCGGATCGAGATCCAGGCCCGACCGACCCGACTGTGCGTCAGGTTCCGCACACCGATCACCACCAGGATGATCAGCGTGAGCACCAGCCAGTAGTACGGCCGGGCGTCCAGCACGCCGAAGAACGGCTTGCCGTCGGCGTACTTGCCGGGCGGGTGCGGGATCTGGTTGAAGCCCCGCTGGCCCTTGAGGAACTCCGAGCTGACCGCGGCGATCCGGATCATCTCGGCGAAGCCGAGCGTCACGATCGCCAGGTAGTCGCCACGCAGTCGCAGCGTCGGCGTACCGAGCATCACACCCGAGAGCATGGTCAGCCCGATCGCCAGCGGCACCACGAGCAGCCACGGCCAGAGCGTCTTGAGGTTGCTGCTCGGCGAGGTCAGCACCGCGACGGTGTACGCGCCGACGGCGAAGAAGCCGAAGTAGCCCAGGTCGAGCAGGCCGGCGAAACCGACCACGATGTTCAACCCGACGGCCAGCAGCACGTAGATCGAGACGGTGAACAGCACCTGCGTGAAGTTCGCACCGGGGGTCGGGATCGGCCCGAGATACTGGTAGAACTCCCTGTTCGGCAGCGCGTAGAAGAACGCGATCACCGCGACCAGCAGCGCCCAGCGCACCCAGCGCGGCGCGCCACGCCACCGTTCTCCGGCCGCCTCGCGGCCGGAACGCACCCTCTCCAGGACGGTCGTCATGCCCGTGCCCTCCCCAGCGATTCGCCCAGCAGACCGGTCGGCCGGAACATCAGCAGCACCACCAACACCGCGAAGGCAGCGAAGTCCTTCCACTGACTGCCGAACAGACCTGCGGCGTAGTTCTCCACCACGCCCAGCAGCAGGCCACCGATCAGCGCGCCGCGCAGGTTGCCGATACCACCCAGCACCGCGGCGGTGAAGGCCTTGAGCCCCAGCAGGAAACCGACGCTGTAGGTCAGGGTCTGGATCCGCACGTCGTAGAGCAGACCGGCCACGCCGGCCATGGAACCACCGGTGATGAAGACCATCAGGATGATCCGGTCCTTGTTCACACCCATCAGCGCGGCGGTGTTGGCGTCCTGGGCCACGGCCCGGATGCCCCGGCCGGTACGGCTGCGGTTGATGAAGAGGTCCAGCAGGACCATCATCAGCAGCGCCGCGCCGATCGTCAGCAGTTGCACCGAGTCGATCGGCACGCCGAAGAGGTGGAACAGCGGTTTGCTGCTCACCAGACTGGGCGCGCCCTCCGGCAGTCGGCGGGTCCAGATGCCGAAGGCCTCGGAGATCGCGATCGAGGCGCCGATCGCAGTGATCAGGAAGGCCAGCGGCGGGGCGTTGCGCTTACGCAACGGCCGGTACGCCACCCGCTCGATCACCGTCGCGGTGCCCGCCGAGGCGATGGCGGCGACGATCATCGCCACCAGCAGGTAGAACAGGATCGATCCAACCCCGCTGACCTGTGAGTTCTGGTCGAGTCCAAAGCCGTTCCAGGTCCAGATCGCCGCGAACGCGCCGGCGATGAAGACCTCGGAGTGAGCGAAGTTGATGAGTCTCAACACGCCGTAGACCAGCGTGTAGCCGAGCGCGACCAGGGCGTAGATCGCGCCCTGGGTCAGGCCGGTCGTGGTGAGTTCCCCGAAGTTGGAGAACAGTCCATTGAAGTCCAAGGGAGGGACGCTCCATCACGTCTGGAGAGAAAATTGGGGTGCGGCCGGGAGCGAGCAGCTCCCGGCCGCACCCGCGATCACAACTCAATCGCCGTAGCAGCGACCAACATCAGGACTTCGGGATCTCCTGATCCGGGACAACCTTGCCGCCGGTGACCTTGAAGGCCCAGACCTTGACCTGTGCCGGGTCCAGCTCGCCGGTCTCGGTGAACTTGTAGCTCGCCGCGACACCCTCGCCGCTGTAGCCCTTCACGAACTCCAGCAGGCCCTCACGGGTGGTCTTGCCAGCCTTGATGCCGGCCAGCAGGATGTTCGCCGCGTCGTAGGCGGTGTCGCTGTAGGTGCCCGGGTCGGTGCCGTGGAGCGCCTTGAACTCCTGCACGAAGGTGCCCCGGGCCTCAGCGGCCGGCGCGCACGGGCAGGTGAGGATGGTGCCCTCGGCCGCCGCCTGACCAGCGGAGGTGATGTACGCACCGTCGTTGACGCCGTCGCCGGCGACCAGCGGCGCGGTGACCCCGGCAGCGGTGAGCTGCTTACGGATCAGGCCGGCCTCCTGGTAGTAACCGCCGTAGAAGATCGCCTTCACGTTGGCGGCCTTGACCTTGGTGACCACGCCGGAGAACTCGGTCTGCTTGCCCTCGCCCTGGACCTTGTCCGAGCCGACAACCGCCGAGCCGAGCACCTTCTTGACCTCGTCGGCCAGGCCGGCGCCGTACGCGGACTGGTCGTCGATGACGTAGACCTTGTCGGCCTTCATCACGTTCTTCATGTAGTTGCCGGCCGCCGGGCCCTGGCTGAAGTCGTTGCCGACCGCGCGGAAGAAGGTCTTCCACTTCTGGTCGGCCAGGCTCGGCCGGGTCGCGGACGGGGTGATGGTCACCAGGCCGGCCTCGCTGAACAGCGGGCCGGCCGCCTCGGACTCACCCGAGTACGCCGGGCCGACGATGCCAAGGATCTTGGTGTCGTCGATCGCCTTCTGCGCCAGACCAGGCGCCTGGTCGGGGCTGCCCTGCGAGTCCAGGCCGGCCAGCTCGACCTTGCAGTCGGCGTTTTCCTTGTTGTACTTGTCGACGGCGAGCTTGACACCGTTGTTCTCGTTGATGCCGAGCGCGGCCGAGCTGCCGGTCAGCGCGCCGAAGAATGCGATCTTGCTGCCGCAGGCGTCACCGCCCCCGCCTGCCGCATCGTCGCCACTGGAGCATGCGGTTCCGCCGGCGACGAGCGCCACCATGGCGACCCCACCGATAACGCGCGCGAGCTTTTGCCTCAAGGCCCGAACCCTCCTCGTCCCATGGTCCGAACCACCCGCTGGCTATTGGCCCTTGCGGGGGCGGACGAACCAGACCGTCGTCGCCGGTCTGGGGCCGGACGTTATCCCACCGTGGAGCTGTGACGTAAGCCCCAAGCGAGCGGGTTGACCGAACCGTTACACGCCGTGGCGGATTGGAAACGATCCCTGTAAGAACCTTCGGTCGTGAAGCATTTTCACCTTTGTTTCTTCGGCGCCGGCCAGCGGGCTTCCGTCAGCTACCGATCAAGGTCCGACACCCCCGCCCACCAGGCACGCGACGTTTTCCCATCGTCCGTCACCAGCAGCAGTCGATCTCCCGTCGAGGTCACCGCGACCGCAGTGTCTCCGCTGTCCGGTACCGGCTGCGGCATGGTCATCACCCGCCATGACTCGCCCACATCGACCGAGAGCCACAGTGCGTGACGGTCCCCGTCCCTCGTCACCGCCACCAACCTCTGCCCGACGGCCACCAGCCCGGCCGCCGACGCCACACCTGGTCCGGCCGCCCCGAATCCGCCCGCAGGCCGCCAGCCCTGCGGGGTCAGCCGCCAACTGCCGAATCCAGCCCGCACCGGCCCGACCGCCACCGGCACGCCGCCAAGCACCGTCACCCGTTGCGCCTGCCCCCGCCCGTCCACCACCGGCAGG
Source organism: Micromonospora arida (assembly GCF_042873195.1). Taxonomy (NCBI): domain Bacteria; kingdom Bacillati; phylum Actinomycetota; class Actinomycetes; order Micromonosporales; family Micromonosporaceae; genus Micromonospora; species Micromonospora arida. Next base: position 45,895 of record NZ_JBIALC010000003.1, read on the forward strand.
GCGGCCCGCTGCCAGCTCCGGCCGTCCGCCGAGGACCAGGCCAGCGGCGCCAGCGCGGTACCCCCGGGCGGCAGCAGCGCACCCACCATCAGCCAGCCCGACGGCACGGCGACCGCGTCGTACGCCGCCGTCCGCCCCCGCTCATCACCAGCCAGCTCCGGTGCGCCCTCCACCAGCGCGAACCCGGCCGCATCCGGGGAGATCCAGACCGCCGCACCGTCGATCCGAGTACCGGCGATCAACCAGCCCTGCGGCCCCGCCGCCAGCCGGGCCACGTTGACCGCGCGCGGCCCGGCGTACCGCTCGAAGGGCGCGTCCACCTCGTGCAGCGTGCCGTCCGACGCCTGCCTCCAGGTGCCGGTGCGGGGATTGCCGTGCGCGCCCCCGCTCTTCGCCCCGACCGCCGCCAGCCGTCCGTCCCGGCAGGCCGCCGCGGAGAGCACGTGCTGTCGGCCGTAGAACGTCACTGGCACCGTCGGCAACGGCACCCAGGAAATGGCGTCCGGGCTGCTCCAGGCGGCCGGGCGGGTCTCCCCGGCCGGATCGACCACGCCCCCGACCACGAACAACCGGCCGGCACAGGCGGTGGCGTCGCGCAGCACCGGTCGACCCGGAACACCCGGCGTCTCCGGCAGGACCACCGACTGCCAGGCCGGCCGGACCGGTCGCGGCGGCTCCTCGCAGTCGGGACAGGCCGCGGCCTGACAGGCGGCCACCAGCACGGCGACAACGCCGAGCACTGCCCCCATCCGCCGCGACATGAATCGACGCCGGTCAGGGTGCCGGGAGGGTCACCTCGCCGCCGGCGGTCTCCGCGAGGATCCGCTCGGCAACCTCTTTCATGGTCATCCGGTGGTCCATCGCCGTGCGCTGGATCCACTTGAACGCCTGCGGCTCGGTCATCCCGTACGTGGTCATCAGCGCGCCCTTGGCGCGCTCCACCGACTTACGGATCTCCAGGCGGTCGGTCAGGCTCGCGACCTCCGCCTCCAGGGCCGCGACCTCCGAGTAACGCGACAGCGCGATCTCCACCGCCGGGACCAGGTCGCTCTTCTGGAAGGGCTTCACCAGGTACGCCATGGCGCCCGCCGCCCGCGCCCGCTCCACCAGATCACGCTGGCTGAACGCGGTCAGGATGATCACCGGGGCGATCCGGGCACCGGCGATGCGCTCGGCGGCGGCCAGCCCGTCCATGATCGGCATCTTGATGTCGAGGATGACGAGGTCGGGCTTCAGCTCCTCGGCGAGGCGTACGGCTGTCTCGCCGTCACCGGCCTCCCCCACCACCTCGTAACCCTCTTCGACCAGCATCTCGGCGAGGTCCAGCCGGATCAGCGCCTCGTCCTCGGCGATCAGTACGCGCCTACGCTCGGCATCCGTCGGCATCTCAGCCACCAGCCCTACCCCCACCATCGATCACTGCACGGCTACCACCCATGCTCCCGCATGAGAGTAGTCGGGTACAGTAGGCGCCACCCGCCGGGATGGTGGAACGGCATACACGGAAGTCTCAAACACTTCTGCCCGAAAGGGCTTGCGGGTTCGAATCCCGCTCCCGGCACTTTGTCATACGCGTGTTCGACGATGTGGGCGTGCATCCACCGCAGATGCGGGCACAGGCCCGCGCCCTCCGCGCTCGCGGACACAACATCCACGCAGTAGCTCGCACGCTCTCCCTGCCTTACGCGACCGTCTGGCACTGGTGTGTCGATCGACCGGAACCGGTGAAGCGCGGCACGGAGCTACGGTGCTTCCGATGCCGGTCGGATGTCGAGAATCCGACGGAACCCGCCGCCTATGCCTACCTGCTCGGTCTCTACCTGGGCGACGGTCATCTGGCCGTCTCACCGAAGGTCCCGGTGCTGCGGATTGCTTGCACGGCGACGTATCCGGATCTCATCGACGCGTGCGAGGCCGCCATGCTCGCGGTGCTCGCCGCGCGTGTGCAAAGGATCACCAAGCAGGGCTGCGTCTCGGTCGAAAGCAGCGGCCTCCACTGGCCCTGCCTGCTCCCGCAGCACGGTCCCGGCAAGAAGCACAAGCGACCGATCGTCCTCGCCGACTGGCAACGACCGATCATCGAACAGCACCCCGGCGACTTCCTGCGAGGGCTGTTCCACTCCGACGGCTGCCGCATCGCCAACCGGGTCACGACGAGAGGCCGGCACTACATCTACCCGCGCTACATGTTCGTCAACGAGTCGGCCGACATCATGCGGCTCTGCCAGTGGAGCCTCGACCTGCTCGGCGTCGCCTGGCGGATGAACCGACGCAACTCGCTGTCGGTGGCGCGCCGCGACGCCGTCGCCACGCTGGACCGGCACGTCGGCCCCAAGTCCTGACCGGTGCCGCGCGGATCACGCCGACCGTGGCAGCCTGGCTGACGCGCGGCCGGATGGCCGGTGGCAGCGGCGGCGACAGGGGTGGATCTGATGCGGGTGGTTGTCTTCGGTGCGACCGGGATGGTCGGTCAGGGCGTGTTGCGCGAGTGCCTGCTCGCCGACGACGTGCGCGAGGTGCTCACTGTCGGTCGGCGGCCGACCGGTGCGCGTGATCCGAAGCTGCGGGAGCTGACGGTCGCGGACGTGGGCGAGTTGGACGCGGTGCGGGCCGAGTTGACCGATGTGGACGCGTGTTTCTACTGCCTGGGGGTGTCCTCACTGGGTCTGGACGAAGCCGCGTACACGCGGGTCAGCTACGACTACCCCCTCGCTGCGGCACGGTTGTTGGCCGAGGTGAGCCCGCAGGTCACCTTCGTCTACGTCTCGGGTCAGGGCACCGATTCGTCGGGTCAGGGTCGGGTGATGTGGGCGCGGGTCAAGGGGCGCGCCGAGAACGCGATCATGGATCTTCTGACCAACGGTTACGCGGCGCGGCCGGGGTTCATCCAGCCGACGTACGGGGCCGTGTCGAAGACGCGGTGGTACCGGTTCGGGTACGCGGTCACCCGCCCGCTGTTTCCGGTGCTGCGTCGCTTGCTGCCGAACCAGGTCACCACGACCGACGGGATCGGTCGGGCGATGTTGCGGGTGGCCCGGGAGGGTTCGCCGGTGCGGGTGTTGGGCAACCGCGAGCTGCGCTGAGGGTCAGGCGATCGTGTCGAGGGCGTGGGCCAGGTCGGCACGCAGGTCTTCGGGGTCTTCGAGGCCGACCGAGAGGCGCAGCAGGGCGGCAGCGGGTTTGGCGTCGCCCTCGACCGGCCGGTGGGTGAGTGAGGCGGGGTGCTGGATGAGGCTGTCCACGCCGCCGAGGGACACCGCGTGGGTGATGAGGCGGCAGGCGCCGGCGACGGCGGCCGCGGCGGGCGCGCCGCCGCGTACCTCGAAGGCGAGCAGGCTGCCGGGGCCGGACATCTGCCGCCCGACCAGCGCCGCCGGGTCGTGCACCGAGGGGTGGTGCACCCGGTGTACGGCGGGGTGGTCGGCGAGCCAGCCGGCGACTTTCTCGGCGGTGGCCTGTTGGGCGCGGACCCGCAGCGGCAGGGTTTGCAGGCCGCGGTGCAGCAGGTAGCCGCCGAGGGGGTGCAGGATCGCGCCGGTGACCGCGCGGACCTGGCGCAGGCGTACGGCCCAGGTGTCGTCGCAGGCGACGACGCCGGCGAGGACGTCGCCGTGTCCGCCGATGCTCTTGGTGGCGCTGTGCAGGACGAGGGTGGCGCCGTGGCGGGCGGGTTGTTGCAGTACGGGGGTGGCGACGGTGTTGTCGACCAGCAGTGGGATGTCGCCGGCCGCGGCGGCGAGGGCGGCGATGTCGACCAGGTCGAGGGTGGGGTTGGCGGGTGTCTCGACGATGACCAGTGCGGTGTCGGGGCGGATGGCGGCGGCGACCTCGTCGGGGCGCGTCCAGGTGACGGTGGTGCCGAGCAGGCCGGTGGCGAGGACGTGGTCGGTGCCGCCGTAGAGGGGTCGGACGGCAATGACGTGTCGGCGGTCGTCGCGGGTGGCGGCGAGCAGGGTGGCGGTGAGGGCGGCCATTCCGCTGGCGAAGGCGACGGCCTGGGCGGTGCCTTCCAACTCGGCGAGGGCGGTTTCGAAGCGGGCGACGGTGGGGTTCCAGAGCCGTTGGTAGACGGCGCCGCCGTCGGCGGGGAGCGTGCCGCCGGTGGCGAGTTGCTCGTACGCGGCGCCGCCGTCGTCGACGGAGGGCAGCGGGTTGGTGGTCGACAGGTCGATGGGTGGTACGTGCACGCCGAGGGTGCGCAGGTCCTCGCGACCGGCGTGGACGGCCCGGGTGTCCATCGTTGTCATGGCGGTAGCGTCGAACATCTGACCTCTGATGGGCAACGGTTCGGCAGATGATTCTGCGAATCGGCTGGTTTTCGTGTTGGATTCGGGCGAGGATGGCTCAATGCCCCCTGAGCCGAATGATCTGCGGCCCTACCCGGCCCTGGATGAGGTGGACCGCGCGATCCTGACCGAGCTGGCGGCGGATGGCCGTCTGCCGAACAACGCCCTCGCCGAGCGGGTGGGTGTGGCGCCGTCGACGTGCCTGACGCGTACCCGGGCGCTGCGCGAGCGCGGTGCGATCCGTGGGTTCCACGCCGAGGTGGATCCGGCGGCGCTCGGTCTGCCGTTGCAGGCGTTGGTGTCGGTGCGGTTGACCGCGCACGAGCGGGCGGCGGTGGACGCGTTCCGGGCCCGGTCGGTGCGGCTGCCGGGGGTGGTGTCGGTGTTCCACGTGGCCGGTGCGGAGGACTACGTGCTGCATGTGCGGGCGGCGTCCGGCGACGCGTTGCGGGACTTCGTGCTGGACCATCTGGCTGTGGACCCGGTGGTGCAGCACACGCAGACCAGTCTGATCTTCGAGCAGGCGCGCGGGATGGGCTGAGCGACGGGTGAGTTGGCCGACGAAAACCCGCATGTTGGAACAAAGCCGGTCGGTGACGGGTTGGCTGACCGTGTGATCACCGTACCGTTGTCTGTTCTTGATCTTGCCCCGGTCGCCAAGGGCACCACCGCTGGCGCGGCGTTGCAGGCCACCACGGAGCTGGCCCGCCGCACCGAGGAGTTGGGCTACCACCGGTTCTGGGTGGCCGAGCACCACAACATGCCGGCGATCGCCAGCTCCGCCCCCGCGGTGCTGCTGGCGCACCTGGCGGCGAACACCTCGACGATCCGGCTGGGGTCGGGTGGGGTGATGCTGCCCAACCACGCGCCGCTGGTGGTGGCCGAGCAGTTCGGCACCCTGGAGGCGCTGCACCCGGGTCGGATCGACCTGGGCATCGGGCGGGCGCCGGGCACCGACCAGGTGACCGCGCTGGCGTTGCGGCGCACCATGGAGGGCCTGTCGGCGGAGGGCTTCCCGCGCGAGCTGACGGACCTGATGAACTACTTCAGCGGGGAGAAGCCGGGGCAGATCATCGCCACGCCGGGCCGCGGTGAGCAGCCGGCCGTGTGGCTGTTGGGCTCCAGCGGTTTCAGCGCCCAGCTCGCCGGTCTGCTCGGTCTGCCGTTCTCCTTCGCGCACCACTTCAGCTCGCAGAACACCCTGCCGGCGTTGGCCCTGTACCGGCAGAACTTCCGGCCGTCGCAGTGGCTGGACAAGCCGTACGCGATGGTGGCGGTCAACGCCGTGTGCGCGGAGACCGACGAGCGGGCCGAATGGTTGGCCGGGCCGAGCGCCCTGTCGTTCTTGAAGTTGCGCTCCGGGCGGCCGGAGCCGCTGTCCACGCCCGACGAGGCGGCGGCCTACCCGTACTCGGAGATCGAGCGGGAGTTCGTCCTGGCGCGCCGTGACGGCCAGGCGATGGGCTCGCCGGAGACGGTGCGTCGGCAGCTGACCGACCTGGTGGAGCGCACCGGCGCGGACGAGCTGATGCTGACCACGCTGGTGTACGACGTGCAGGACCGGGTGCGGTCGTACGAACTGATCGCCGAGCAGGTGGCGGGCGGTCTACGCCAGGGCGCGTGAAACACGATCTTCACGTCGGCGTCACCCCGCCGACCCGGACGGTGCCTAATGTTGGTGCCGGTGGTGGTACGGCATTCCCGGTCGGGACGGGTTGGGAATGCCGCGGTGTGGCGCACCGGGCCGGAGCTGAGCGGATTCCGCGGCTGCGGCCCGGTGCCTGCCACCCTAGGCGACCCCGCTCGGGGCCGCCAGGGGCTGCATCACCGTAGGTGGATGTCCGGCGTGGGCGGGGTGCCCATTCCGTTGCCGATGAAGAACCCCGGGTGCGGCGGTTGGTTGTAGGCGGTGTTCTGCCACGCGATCGCCACCCGATACTGCGGGTCGTGCATCAGGGTGTAGATCCGGGTGCTGGTCGGGGTGGGTGTGCTGTAGATGCGCAGAGCCCGGCTGTCGGTGGTCCGCCAGATCACCTCCTCGCGCCAGTCGCCCAGGATGTCGCCGGAGAGCGCCGGCGTGGACTTGGTGCCGTTGTTGGAAGCCACCCCGCTGCCGTCGAGCAGCCGGGTCTCGCCGCCGGTGCCGTACTTGTCGATCTTCGTGCCGTCGAGCAGTTCCCGCACCGGGTCGCCGTCCCACCAGGCGAGGAAGTTGGCCGAGGACGGCTTGCGCCCGACGTTCTGCCCCCTGGTGTTGGCCAGTCCGGCGACCGCCGACGACCACGACTCCGCGCCGGGGCTGCCCGCCCAGATGTCCGCGGAGACGCCCCGGCCGTTGTCCCCGGACGCCGGCGTGGACCAGAGGACCTGACCGGTACGGGCGTCGGCGAAGTAGGAACTGGGCTTGCTGGCGTCCTCGTCGACCTTGAACACCTCCAGGCCGGCGCGGCCCGGGTCCAGGTCCCCCACGTGCATCGCGTCGCCGTGGCCGTTGCCCGTCGAGTGGAGCAGCCGACCGTTGTCGTCGATGGTGGCGGCCCCGTACACGATCTCCTGGCGACCGTCGGCGTCGACGTCGGCCACGGAGAGCTGGTGGTTGCCCTGCCCGGCGGCGGCGCCGTTGCCGGAGGAGTTCGAGTCGAAGGTCCAGCGCTTGGTCAGCGTGCCGTTGCGGAAGTCCCAGGCGGCGATCACCGCGCGGGTGTAGTAACCCCGGGCCATGATCAGCGAGGGGCGCTGCCCGTCCAGGTACGCGGTGCCGGCGAGGAACCGGTCCACCCGGTTGCCGTACGAGTCGCCCCAGGACGACACGGTGCCGCGCGGCGGGTCGTAGTTGACGGTGGAGGCGACCGCGCCGGTCTGCCCGTTGAACATGGTCAGGTACTCCGGGCCGGAGAGCACGTAACCGCTGGAGTTGCGGTGGTCCGCCGACGACGAACCGATGACCTGACCGGTGCCGGAGCGGGTGCCGTCGGCGGTCTTCATGGCCACCTCGGCGCGGCCGTCGCCGTCGTAGTCGTACACCTGGAACTGGGTGTAGTGGGCGCCGGCCCGGATGTTGCGGCCCAGGTCGACCCGCCACAACCGGGTGCCGGTGAGTGTGTACGCGTCGACGTAGACGTTGCCGGTGTAGCCGGACTGGGAGTTGTCCTTGGCGTTCGACGGTTCCCACTTGAGCACGATCTCGTAGTTTCCGTCGCCGTTGAGGTCGCCGACGGAGGCGTCGCTGGCGCTGTAGGAGTAGCTCTCGCCGCTGGGGGTGCTGCCCCCGGCCGGGACCTGCAACGGCACGTCCAGGTAACCCGCGCCGAACTGCAACGCCGGCGGTGACGCCGCCTGCTCGGCGCCGCCCACCACGGCCCGCACGGTGTACGCCGAGCCGGCCGCCGCGCCGCTGTCGAGGTAGTTGGTGGCGCCGGTGATCGGGCTGGCGTTGATCTTGGTGGTTCCCCGGTAGAGGTTGAACGCCACTCCGGAGGTCTCGGTGCCGAGCAACCGCCAGGAGACCAGGTTGCCGCTGCCGGAGCGGACGCTGACCAGCCCTCGGTCCAACTTCTCCATCTGCACCACCCCGGCCGACGGCGGAGGCGTGGTCGGAGGTGGCGTGGTCGGAGGTGGCGTGGTCGGAGGTGGCGTGGTCGGAGGCGGGGTGGTCGGAGGCGGGGTGGTCGGCTCGTCGGTGGGTGGGGCGCCCGTGCAGGTGGTGCCGTTGAGCGCGAAGCTGCCCGGCACCGGGTTGCTGCCGGTCCACGAACCGTTGAAGCCGAACGAGGCGCTGCCGTTCGTGGCGATGGCGGGGTTGTGGTCGACGTTGCGCGCGGTGACCTGGGCGCCGGACTGGGTGACGGCGGCGTTCCACGCCTGGGTGACCTGCTGGCCCGCGGCGTACGACCACGTGACGGCCCACCCATTGAGCGGGTCGCCGAGGTTGGTGACGGTGACGTTGGCGCCGAAGCCACCCTGCCACTGGTTGGTGATCTGATAGTCGACCCGGCAGCCGACGGCGGCGGCCGAGGCGACGACCGTGCCGAGGGTGCCGGCCACGACGGTGGCCGCCGTCATGACGGCGAGCAGGGTCAGCCGATGTCTGGACGGGTGCATGCGCTGCCTCCGGGGATCCGGTGATGATCGCTACGACCCACCGGCCCTGCCCGGGAAGCACAGTGGACCAACCCACCGCGACGGCGGCGGACGGCGATCTGATCGGGGTGAAACGCCCTGGAACTCACGGATCCGACTCACCGCGCATCGTAAGGCAAGCGCTTTCCGGCACGCAACATCGATCATCGTCGCTTGGTTGCGCGTCCTGCTCCTGCGTGGGGTCTCGCTCTTACCCCGGTGGGTCTCGCTCCTGCGTGGCGTCTCGCTGTTGCCTCGGCGGCGTCTCGCTCTTGCCTCGGTGATCGATGCCTGATCAACTCGTCCGAGTGAGCGCTCACCACATGGATCCCGCCGAATTCCGTCGCGCCGGCCACGCCGTCGTCGACTGGATCGCCGACTACTGGGCGACAGTGGAGCAACGACCGGTCGCCCCGGCCGACCCACCGGGCACCGTGTCCGCCGCCCTACCCAGCGAGCCGCCCACCACCGGCGGCGAACCGGTCGAGGCGATCCTGGCCGACCTGGACTCGATCGTCGTACCGGGGCTGACCCACTGGCAGCACCCGGGCTTCTTCGGCTACTTCCCCGGCAACACCTCCGGCCCGAGCGTGCTCGGGGACCTGGTCAGCTCCGGGCTCGGCGTCCAGGGCATGCTCTGGGCCTCCAGCCCGGCCTGCACCGAGCTGGAGACGGTGATGATGGACTGGCTGGCCCACCTGCTGGACCTGCCACAGCGGTTCCGCTCCACCGGCACCGGCGGTGGGGTCATCCAGGACTCGGCGTCCTCGGCGACGCTGGTGGCCACCCTGGCCGCACTGCACCGGGCCAGCGGCGGCCGCTGGCGGCACACCGGCATCAACCGGCGCTATCGCGCCTACACCTCCATCCACGGGCACTCGTCCATCGAGAAGGCGGTACGGATCGCCGGGCTGGGCAGCGACGGAATCCGGTCGATCGAGGTGGACCCGGACACCCAGGCGATGCTGCCCGGCGCGCTGCGGGCCACCATCGAAGCCGACCTGACCGCCGGTGACGTACCGGCCATCGTGGTGGCGACCATCGGCACCACCTCCACCACCGCCGTCGACCCGCTGCCGGAGATCGGGGCCATCTGCGCCGAGTACGGGATCTGGCTGCACGTGGACGCCGCGTACGCGGGCGCCGCCGCCGTCTGCCCCGAACTGCGGTGGACGCACGCCGGCCTGGAGTACGCCGACTCCTACTGCTTCGACCCGCACAAGTGGCTGCTCACCGGCTTCGACTGCGACGCCTTCTGGGTGGCCGACCGGGCCGAACTGATCGAGGCGCTGACCGTACTGCCGGAGTTCCTGCGCAACGCGGCCTCCGAATCCGGCGCGGTGATTGACTACCGGGACTGGCAGGTGCCGCTGGGCCGGCGGTTCCGGTCCCTCAAGCTGTGGTTCGTGCTGCGCTGGTACGGCGCCGAAGGGCTGCGGGCGCACATCCGCTCCGGGGTGGCGCTGGCCGAACGGTTCGGCGAGCGGGTCCGCACCGACGGCCGGTTCGAGCTGGCCGCGGCGCACCCGTTCTCGCTGGTCTGCTTCCGACTACGCGCCGACGACGACACCAACGCGGCGTTACTGGCCTCGGTCAACGCCACCGGACGGGTGCACCTCACGCACACCCGCGTCGCCGACCGCTACACGCTGCGGCTGGCGGTCGGTTCACCCCAGACCACCGAAGCGCACATCGACGAAGCCTGGACCCTGCTCTCCGAGGCAGCCAACACCCTGCATACCCCCTGACCGGCCGTCGCCCCGTCCCGCTCCCCCACGTTCCCCACGCCCTCACGCCCTCACGCCCTCGCGTCCTCGCGTCCCGCGCAAGATCTGCGCACCATCCCTGATGGAGCGCGGATCTCGACGACGAACACCGTGCCCGACCGACCGGGGGCAGGGTGCAGGGCGCCCACCGCCGCCAAGGTCACGCTCAAACCAGGATGTAGTGGCCACGGAACGCCGGGAAGCCACTACATCCAGGATGTTGCGCGATCTTGGTGACTCAACCTCGGCGATGACGGCGTTTGACCGGGCATCGGCGGGTGGGTGGGCGCAACGGGGTTCAGCGTGGGTTGGGCGTACCCGTTGCGGCCAGATCGGCCGGGATTTCGTCGACGGTTGCAGCGTCGGAGGCCTCGGCGGACACGCCGGCAGCGGCGGCGGGAGCAGCGGTGGCGGCTTCGGCGGCCTCGGCGCGGGCGCGGCGGGTACGGCGTAGGGCGCGTACGGCCAACACCAGGGCGGCCAGCCAGCCGGCGGCGAGCAGGGCGTACAGGGCGGGGCGGACCGGACCGTCCAGTTCGGCGGAGCGGATCAGGGTGCGGGCGTTGGTCAGCACGATCACGCCGCCGACTGCCGCGCCGAGCAGTTGGGCGGGCACGATTCGCACCAGCCAGGCGGCCAGTGGGGCGGCGATGAGCCCACCGATGAGTAGCGCGGCGACGGTGGGGAGCAGGAATCCCTCCGAGCCCAGCCCGATCAGGAAGCCGATGCTGGCCGCGCCGGCCACGACGAACTCGGAGGTGTCCACGGAGCCGATCACCTTGCGCGGTTCCATGCGGCCGGAGACCAGCAGCGCGGGGGTGGCCACCGGGCCCCATCCGCCGCCGCCGGTCGCGTCGACGAAGCCGGCGACCAGGCCCAGGGGGCCGAGGAAACGACTGCGGAGCCGTCCGCCGACCCGGTCGGTGCGCAGTGGTCGGGCGAAGCGGATCAGGAGGTACGCGCCGAGCGTGAAGAGGATGCCGGCCATCCACGGTCCGGCGGCCTCGGTGGAGATCGAGCTGAGCAGGGTGGCGCCGGCGAAGGCGCCGACAGCGCCGGGTAGGGCGATGCGCGTCACCACCCGCCAGTCGACGTTGCCGAACCGCCAGTGCGCGACCCCGGCGGCGAGCGTGGTGCCGATCTCGGCCAGGTGCACCGAGGCCGAGGCGGCGGCCGGGGCGACTCCGGCGACCAGCAGCAGAGTGGACGAGGTCAAGCCGTATGCCATGCCGAGCGAACCATCGATCAGTTGCGCGACGAGCCCGACCAGAGCGAGGACCAACAGCTTGCGCACGAGCGCCCCCAGACTTTTCGGCATCTCCTATCGACTTGGTCGACAATGCGGGATGGGGCAGCCAGGGTCAAGCCCCCGATCGGTGGATGGGACGCGGCCGGGTCAGCGACCGGGTGGTGTGGGGCCGGGAGGCGAGCCGGCGCTCAGATCCAGGCGCGCGGGTCGGCGGCCAGCTCGGTGACCCGCGCGGGCAGGGTGCCGGCGGCCACGTCGGCGACGCTGACCAGTTCCAGGATCTCCCGCTCGCTTGCCCGTAGCGCGATCCAGACCTCCTGGAGGGCATGCGCCGGGCCGTGGTACCCGAGCTGCTCGGGGCGTTGCCCGCGTACGTGGGCGAGGGGCCCGTCGATCACCCGGATGACCTCGGCGAGGGAGATCTCCTCGGCGGGGCGGGCCAGCCAGTAGCCGCCCTCCGGACCACGCTGGGCGTGCACGATGCCGCCACGGCGCAGCTGGAGAAGGATGCTCTCCAGGAACTTCGGCGGGATCTCCTGGGCGCGGGCGATCTGGTCGGCCGTCACCGGCCGGCCGCGCCCGGGGCCGCTGGCCGTCGCGGCAAGCTCGGCGGCCGCGCGGAGGGCATAGTCGACCCGGGCGGAGAGACGCATGTCGGCAAGGTTAGTCGCTGGTCAACCGGGCGGGCGGGCGACCCTCGGCCGATCGGCCACGCGTCGATGGGAAGCAGCCCCGCCGGCATCCGTCCGGGCCGCCGGGCCGGACCGATGAACGGCCGCCGGTAGGGACCGGTGAAGTACGTCATGATCCACCGCACGGTGGCGGCCGAAATGCCGTTCCGGAGCGTCCCTATGCTGGACGTGAGTGCGAATGTCTGGCCGTTTACGGGGCCGCCAGCAACATATTGATAAACACCCGGGGTGCGCTCGGGGGGAAGGCAACACGATGACCGATATCGCGACACGCACCTGGGACGGCATGACCATCCCGGTGGCCGGCACCTATCTTCTCGATCAGGCGCACAAGCGGATCGGTTTCCTGTCCCGGCACATGATGGTGAGCCCGGTGCGAGGCGAGTTCGCCGAGGCCACGGCGGAGATCTTCGTGGCGGAGGACCCGCTGCTCTCCTCGGTGACGGCCACCATCATGTCGGCCAGCATCACCACCGGGAGTGTCGACCGGGACACGCATCTGAAGAGTGCCGACTTTCTCGATGTGGAGCGTTTTCCCACCCTCGAATATCGAAGCACCGGTATCAAATGGCAGGGCAACGAGGACCCCATATTCCAGTGGGCGCGCCTGCGCAACCATCGGTTGGGCGGACGAGGCCGAAGTCACATTGTTCCGCCGCAGTCCGACGGTATTCCCGGACGATTCGTCCTCACCGGTGAGTTGACCGTGAAGGGGATCACCCGGGCCGTCGACCTGGAGGTGAATTTTGGTGGTGCTCGTCAGGATCCGTACGGGCAGAACATCTTCGGATTCAGCGCGACGGCCGAGATGAACCGTGAGGACTACGGCCTGCTCTGGAATGTCGTCCTGGAGAGCGGCGGGGTGCTGGTCGGCAAGACGGTGCAGATCGAGATCGCTGGCGAAGCCATCTACCAGGCCTGAAGCACGTCATCCCCGCCAGCTGCCTGGCGGGGACGAGCGACACCTGCCTGCCGTGGATGAACGACACCTGGCTGGCGGGGCGAGCGACGACTGATCAGCGGAGATGAGCCAGAGCGTCAGGCACCGACGCGGCGCAGCAGACCCTCCTGGACGGCGCTGGCGATCTGCCGGCCGTCCGTGGTGAACATCCGGCCGGTGGCCAGCCCGCGCGCGCCGGACGCCGACGGGCTCAGACAGTCGTAGAGGAACCACTCGTCGGCCCGGAACGGCCGGTGGAACCACAGCGCGTGGTCCAGGCTCGCGCCGACCAACCCGCCCGGCCCCCACACCTCGCCGTGCGCGGAGAGCACCGAGTCCAGCAGGGTGAGGTCCGAGGCGTAGGTGAGCGCGCAGGCGTGCAGCAGGGGGTCGTCGGGCAGTTTGCCGTCGATGCGCATCCAGACGCGCTGGTGCGGGTCGGCGGGCCGGTCGCCGGGGCGGACCCAGCCGGGCTCGCCCACGTAGCGCACGTCGATCGGTCGCGGGATCTGACCCCAGATGCCCAGCCGCTCCGGGTAGCGGGAGAGCCGGTCGGTCATCGTCGGCACCTCCTGCGGCGGGGGCACGTCCAGCGGGGCCGGGGCCTGGTGGTCCAGCCCCTCCTCGGCCCGCTGGAACGACGCCGACATGAAGAAGATCGGCTTGCCGTGCTGGAGGGCGACCGCGCGGCGGACCGAGAAGGACCGGCCGTCGCGGATGTTCTCCACCTCGTACGCGATCGGTTCGACCGGGTCGCCGGGGCGGACGAAGTAACCGTGCAGCGAGTGCACGAACCGCTCCGGGTCGACGGTGCGGCCGGCGGCGACCAGTGCCTGACCGGCGACCTGGCCGCCGTACACCCGTTGTGGGCCGACCGGGGGGCTCATCCCCCGGAAGGTCATCTCCCCGGTCGAGTCGAGGTCCAACACTTCCAGCAGCTGGTCCACCGCCGCCTGGCCGACCGCGACCCGACCGTCGCTCACTGCAGGGCCCGCGCCGACGCGGCGTCGACCAGCGAGCCGAGCTGGTGTACGCGCAGCGTGTTGGTCGAGCCGGGGGTGCCGGGCGGGCTACCCGCCACGATCACCACGTAGTCACCGGGGTTGGCCCGATCGAGGCCGAGCAGCGCCTGGTCGACCTGGCGGAACATGTCGTCGGTGTGCTGCACGAACGGCATCAGGAAGGTCTCCACGCCCCAGGTGAGGGCGAGCTGGTCGCGCACCTCGGGGACCGGCGTGAAGGCCAGCAGCGGCAGGTCGCAGTGCAGGCGGGACAGCCGTCGCACGGTGTCACCGGTCTGCGAGAACGCGACGAGCGCCTTGGCGTTGATGGCCCGCGCGATCGACGAGGCGGCGACGGTGAGGGCGCCACCGTGGGTACGCGGGTCGTGCTGCAACCGCGGCACCCCGATGGAGCCGGCCTCGGTGGTCGTCACGATCTTGGCCATGGTGCTCACGGTGAGCACCGGATACTTGCCGACGCTGGTCTCGCCGGAGAGCATCACCGCGTCCGCGCCGTCGAGCACCGCGTTGGCGACGTCGGAGGCCTCCGCCCGGGTGGGGCGGGAATTCTCGATCATGGAGTCGAGCATCTGGGTGGCCACGATGACGGGCTTGGCGTTCTCCCGGCACAACTGCACGGCGCGCTTCTGCACCAGCGGGACCTCGTCCAGCGGCATCTCGACACCGAGGTCACCGCGGGCGACCATGACGCCGTCGAAGGCCAGCACGATGGCCTCCAGGTGCTCCACCGCCTCCGGCTTCTCGACCTTGGCGAGCACCGGCCGGAACACGCCCTCCTCGGCCATGATTCCGTGCACGAGCTTGATGTCCTCGGCCGAGCGGACGAAGGAGAGCGCCACCAGGTCGACGCCGAGACCCAGGGAGAAGCGCAGGTCCTCGGCGTCCTTGTCCGACATGGCGGGCACGCTGACCGCCACGTTGGGCAGCGACACGCCCTTGTTGTTGGAGACCGGGCCGCCCTCGGTGACGAGGCAGCGGATGTCGTTGCCGGTGACGTCGGTGACCTCGACGGCGACCCGACCGTCGTCGATCAGCAGTCGGTCACCGGGCTTCACCTCCTGCGGCAGCTTGCGGTAGGTGCAGGAGACCCGCTCCTTGGTGCCGATGACGTCGTCGCCGGTGATCACGACGGAGTCACCGGTGCGCCACTCGTGGGGGCCGTCGGCGAACCGACCGAGCCGGATCTTCGGGCCTTGCAGGTCGGCGAGGACGGCGACCGGCTTACCTGTTGCCTCCGACGCCTCCCGGACCAGTCGGTAGACCGCCTCGTGGTCGGCGTGACTGCCGTGGCTGAAGTTGAGCCTCGCCACGTTCATGCCGGCCTCGACGAGACCCCGGATGCGCTCCGGGGACGAGGTGGCGGGACCAAGAGTGCAGACGATCTTCGCGCGGCGTGTCACGCCCATCAGGCTAGTCTCTCCTTCAGGTCGGACTCAGGGCCGACCCCTTGCAGGCAGTGGAACAGGTGTCCAACGACGCGCGGTGCGCGTCGGGCCGGCGGGCGGAACCGCACCGGGAACGTTGTGGCGACGGGCATCAGCGACCGCGCGCCGGGAATCGTACGCCTCTGCCGGCGTGCGCTGTCGGGGTGCTCCCGGCGGCGGCTCACCCCGGGTGCCCCGAGGGCGGCAGGCGGCGGCTCATTCCGGGTGCCCCGAGGGCGGCAGGTGGCGGCTCACTCCGGGTGCTCCGCGGGTGGCAGGGTGGGCACCGCGTGCAGCAGGTCGCGGGGGTCGTAGCGGCGCTTGGCCCGGCGCAGCCGCGCCCAGTTCGCGCCGTAGGCGAGCCGGACCCGGTCGGTCTCCTCGGGGGCGAGCAGGTTGGGGTAACCACCGGGCAGGGCGTGCGGGGCGAGCGCCGCAGAGGTCCGCTCGGCCCACTCGCGGTGCGGACCGGCCTGGTCGCCGGGAGCCCACACCGCGATGATCTCGGCCATCAGGTGATCGGTGCGCAGCCCGAACGCCGTGTCGGCGGGTCGGACCCGGGTGGCCGCGCCGTGGAAGTGGTGCACGGCCAGCGCGGAGAACGGCGAGGTGAGCTGCCGGGCCGCGTCGACGAGGGTGTCCACCGCGCCGTCGGTGAGCGCGGGCAACCACCGGGTCCGCAGCAGGTAGTGGTTGCCGTCGACCATCCCGCCGTCGAACATCCGCAGCGCGTCCGCGTACGGCATCGGGCCGATCTGGTCGACAAGCGGGGTGCCCAACGCGCGCAGCCGGTCCATCCACGGCGCCCCGGCTTCCAGGTCGGGGCCGCTGTAGAACGGGCAGACGAAGATCACCGGCTCGCCGGCCGGGCCGGGCAGGAAGCCGGCCATCACGGTCAGCTCGTCCGGAGCCTCGGCGACCAGGGCGCCGTAGCCGCGCAGCACAGCCGGCGCCTCGGAGAGCGCGAACATGATCATGCCGGCCAGCACACCGGGCAGCCGGTGCGCGCGGAAGCGCAGCTCGGTGACGATGCCGAGGTTGCCGCCGCCGCCGCGCAACGCCCAGTACAGCTCGGCGTCGTGCCGGGGGTCAGCGGTGACCCGGCGGCCGTTGGCGAGAACCACCTCCGCGCCGAGCAGGCTGTCCAGGGCCAGACCGAACCGGCCGCACAGCGGCCCGTATCCGCCGGCGAGGGTGAGCCCGGCCATCCCCACGGCACCGACCACGCCGGTGGGGACCACCAGGTCGTACGGGCGGGCGGCGGCGAGCAGTTCGGCCGCCGTGGCGCCGCCGCCGATGGTCACGGTGGCCGCGTCCGGGTCGACCCTGACGGAACGCAGCCCGGTCAGATCGAGCGCCAGAGCGCCGTCGCGCAGCGCCCGGCCGGCCCAGTCGTGCCCTCCGGAGCGGACCGAGAGGGGCAGGTGGCACCGGGTGGCGATGCGGACCGCCTCGGCCACCTCGTCGGAGTCCTGGCACCTGGCGACCAGCGCGGGCGTGCGCGCCACCGCGCCGTTCCAGAGCCGGGTGGTGACGGCGTAACCGGGATCGCCCGGCTCGTGCAGCCGGTCGCCGAGCAGGGCACGCAGTCGGGCGGCGGCCGACGCGACATCGGGGGTGGCGGCGGAGATCATGGCGACTCCTCGACCGGGGCCGACCCACGACACCGGGTACGCCCCGGCGGCGGCCCGCGCTGGGCGCGACCGTAGCACCGGGAGGCGGGCGAGCGCCGTCATCATCACGACAGCCGCCGATGGACCGGCGGCTCAGCTGCCCGCCTTGACCAGCGGGAACTCCAGGGAACCGGCCGGGCAGAGGAAGGTCAGCACCTCCACCCGGTAGAGCCCGGCCTGCACCGCCGGGTCTGCCTCCAGCACGCTGCGGACATCGTCGACGCTGCCGGTACGGGCCAGCCCGAAGCCGATCGGCGGATCCGGCTCACGCGCCGGCCCGTCCACTGAGCCGGCGACCAGGACGATGCCGCGTCGCTGCAACGCCTGCATGTGTTCGGAGTGCTCGGCCTGCAACCGCTGCACGGTCTCGCCGGGCAGGGCCCGCCCGGCCGCGCCGGGATAGATCACGATGCACTCGTACGTGTCGAGCGCGAAGTTGACCTGCGGCACTCCCATGGGTGCTCCCTCCGCCGTCGCGCCGGAACGCACCGGCTCCGGCCAGCGTCGCACGGACACCCCGGTCGTACCGGGCGCTTCCCGGCAACTCGACTCGGCGCGCTGACGACGTGTCCGCGCCCACACTCGGCCGACCGGCGGCATGGCGGCGGGGTTCCGGGGGATGATCCTTCGGTGGTGGGTGGGCTCTTCACGCCCGCGCTGTCCACGCCCGCCACGACGAGACGATTGGGGATCGGGCAATGGCGACAAATATCAGTGAGCAGCCCGCGAAGGCGTCCGGCACGTACCGGATCGGTGGCGACGTCACCGTCAACCGGCTCGGCTACGGGGCCATGCAGATCACCGGCCCGGGTGTCTGGGGTGACCCGAAGGACCCGGCCGAGGCGGTTCGCGTGCTGCGCCGTGCGGTCGAGCTGGGCGTGACGTTCATCGACACCGCCGACTCGTACGGGCCGTTCGTCTCGGAGTTGCTGATCCGGGAGGCGCTGCACCCCTACGCCGATGACCTGGTGATCGCGACGAAGGCCGGGCTGAGCCGCTCCGGCCCCGGCGACTGGCGTGCGCTGGGCCGCCCGGAGTACCTGCGCCAGCAGTGCGAGCTGAGCCTGCGTCACCTCGGTCTGGACAGCATCCCGCTGTACCAGCTGCACCGGATCGACCCGAAGGTGCCGCTCGCCGACCAGCTCGGTGAGCTGGCGCTGCTGCGGGAGGAAGGCAAGATCCAGCACATCGGGCTGTCCGAGGTGAGCGTCGCGCAGATCGAGGAGTCCCGGGCGATCACCACGATCGCGTCGGTGCAGAACCTGTACAACCTCGCCAACCGCAGCGCCGAGGACGTGCTGGAGTTCTGCGAGCGCAACGACCTCGCGTTCATCCCGTGGTTCCCGATCGCGACCGGTGAGCTGGCCCGCCCGGGCGGCCCGCTGGACGCCATCTCCACCGCGCACGGCGCGTCGCCCGCGCAGCTCGCGCTGGCCTGGCTGCTGCGTCGCTCGCCGGTGATGCTGCCGATCCCCGGCACGTCCTCGGTGGCGCACCTGGAGGAGAACGTGGGCGCGGCCGACGTGCGGCTCACCGACGACGAGTTCGAGGCGCTCGCCAAGGCGAGCTGACGCGCCGATCCGGACGCCGTCGGCTCAGTCGACGGCGTCCGGACCGGGCTCCGAACCCAACTCCCGGGCGGCGCGTAGCGCCTCGGTCGCCTGGGCCAGCAGGCGAGCGGAGTCGGTCCGCCCGCTCACCTGCAACTCCACCTCGGTGTCCCCGGTCTGGATCCGGATGCTGGCCTCGGTGCGCTGCTGGTCGACCCAGGACTGCATTCGAGCAGCACCCGGTAGAGCGTGTAGAGGACCCCCGGCCGCACCGGAGTGGGTCAGAGCGCGAGGCAGTTGGGTCGCACCGGGCCGTCGACCAGAGCGCCGCGCACGATGGTGTACGCCGTGCCGTCGAGCACCAGACCGAGGTGCCCCACCACCCGCAGCGGGCAGTACGACTGGATCAGCACGTTCGTCGCACCGTCGTTGACGGCGGCGTTTCCGGTCGGGCGGACCAACTCGTCCTGCAGGGTGCGGATGGTGGTGTAGCGCACCGCGCCCGGGGTGTCGTCGCCGGCGTTGAGGTCGGCGAGGAACGTCGAGCCGATGGTCATCTGTTGGCAGGCCACGACGCCGGCGCAGCTGCCCAGGCCCAGGAACGCCACGATGTTGGCGACGTACGTGCCGTACTGGGGTGTGCCCAGGCTGACGTAGCGACCGACGGTGGCGGTGCCGCCGAGCCGCTTGAGGTAGTACCTGCTGACCAGGCCCCCTTCGGAGTGGGCGACGACGTCCACGCTCGCCGCGCCGGTGTTGGCGCGTACCTGGTCGACGTAGCCGGCGAACGCGCGCGCCGAGGTGGGGATGTCACCGAAGCCCAGCCCGGGTAGTTGGTAGATGAAGGTGCGGTAGCCGTCGGCGCGCAGCCGGGCGGCGATCGGCTCGTACGCGACGGCGACGCCGCTGAGCCCGCCGACCACGATCACGGGGTTGGCCGCCGCGGCGGCGAAGGGCGTCGTGGGGGCGGCGGTGGTGGAAGCGGGGGCGGCGGTCGCCGTGGCGGTGGACGCGAGCAGCGCGGCGGTGGCGAGGGCCAGGACGAGGGCGGTCTTTCGGAGCAGCATCGCTGCACCTCCGGGGGAGGCACCCGGCGAACCGGGCAGGTGGGTGGGGGTGTCCGGTCGACCGTGCGACGATCATGCCCGCAACAATTTAGAAACGTCAATGACTTGTTACGCGGCGGTAACCCGTTGTTCCGGCGGGGGCGTAAACGGTCATACCGCTCCGCTCCATATCGGACACCGGCGGTCGCTGGCATGCTGTGGC
This sequence comes from Micromonospora arida, assembly GCF_042873195.1. NCBI lineage: Bacteria > Bacillati > Actinomycetota > Actinomycetes > Micromonosporales > Micromonosporaceae > Micromonospora > Micromonospora arida. Next base: position 65,885 of record NZ_JBIALC010000003.1, read on the forward strand.
CGTGGCTGTCGACGAACCCACCGAGCGCGAGCTGCGGGTGATGCCGTGGTGGCTGGTCCTGGTCGGCCTGCTGGTCGCCATCGCCCTGGGCTGGCTGGTGCTGGACCTGCTGCTCACCGAGGCCGACCGGGCCAGCCAACCGGACACCCGCGCCACGCTGCGCATCGACGCGATCCGCACCGGCCTGACCGTCGTCGCCGGCACCGGCGGAGGGCTCGCGCTGCTGCTCGCCGCCCGACGCCAGTGGATCGCCGAACGCGCGCAGCGGCACCAGGAGAGCGTCGCCGCACGGGACCAGGTGCACCGGGACCGGGTGCAGGCGCACGCCGAAGCGGTGGCCGAGGCCGCGCAGCGCCACCAGGACCGGCAGTCCGGGGCCGCCGAGCATGACGCGGCGGAGCGTCGACTGACCGAGCTGTACACCCGGGCGGTCGAGCTGCTCGGCAACGACAGCGCGGCGGTACGCCTCGGCGGCCTGCACGCGCTGGAGCGCCTCGGTCAGGACAACCCGGGGCAGCGCCCGACCATCGCGGCGGTGCTCTGCGCGTACCTGCGGATGCCGGCGACCGACGGCGAACCGCGCGAGACGGAGGTCCGGCGCAGCGCGCAGCGCGTGCTGACCCGGCACCTGCGCGCGGACGACGCCGCGCACTGGCCGGAGCTGAGACTCGACCTGGCCGGCGCGGCGCTCGTCGACTTCGACGCCGCCGGCTGCACTCTCGTCGACGCGACCTTCACCGATGCGGTGTTCACCGGTACGACCACCTTCGCGGGGGCGACGGCGCGGGGCCGACTCCTGTTCGGTGCGGCGAGCTTCGGTGACGTGGCCTTCGAAGGGCTCGCGGCCGACGGCGAGGTCGTCCTCGACGGCGTTCGCGTCGACGGCGGGGCCAGCTTCGATGGTGCCGCCTTCTCCGGCGGTCTGTCCTGCCGGCGAGCCGGCTTCACGGGCCTGACCTCGTTTCGCCGGGTGACCTTTGGCCAGCCGACCAGCTTCGACGCGACCCGCTTCGAGGACGCCGCCTCGTTCCGGGAGGCCGTCTTCGACGGTGCCCTGTCGATGGAGCACACCGAGTTCGGCCGGTCGGCCAGCTTCCATGCCGTCCGCTTCACGAACATGGCGCTGTTCCGCTGGACGGTGTTCGGCGCGGAGGCGCTGTTCGACAGGGCCCGCTTCGTCGACGCCGCCAACTTCGGCCGGGCCCGGTTCCACAGCATGGTCAGCTTCCGCGACACAGAGTTCAGCCGGCCGCCGCAGGTCGAGCAGGCCCGGGCGGTGGCCGACAGTGGTCACCGCTGGCCGGAGGGCACGACAGTGGAACGCCTCGACGACGAGTGGCTGCTGCTGGTCGATCGTTGAGCGGCGGGGCGCGCGGTCAGCGCCGCGCGATCGGGCGGGGCGTCAGCGCGGCGTGGCTGGTGGGCGCAGGCCGTCCAGGGCCACGCCGAGGACCCGGTCACGCTGCTCGGGTGACGGGAACTGAGCCATGGTGAGGCCACTGATCAGCCGCACCACGTCGTCGAAGCCGATGTCGTCACGGACCACACCGGCGGCCTGCGCGCGACGCATCAGCGGCTCACCGGCGGAGAAGATCTCCGCCCGGCAGCTGGTGAAGATCTCGGAGTCGTGCAGCAGTTGCTCGGCAAGTGCCCGCTTGGTGGCGACGTACGCGACGAAGCGGTGCAGCCAGGCGACGAGCGCGTCCCAGGGTGGCAGCTCGGCCAGGCCCTCGGCGGAGTGGCACAGCGCCCGGACCTCCTCGACGTAGACGGCCTCGAACAGGTGCCGGCGGGTCGGGAAGTTGCGGTAGAGCGTGCCGATGCCCACGCCGGCCCGGCGGGCCACGTCCTCCAGGGAGGCGGCGGCTCCGTTCTCGGCGAACGCCTCACGCGCAGCCGCGATCAGGGCGTCGTAGTTACGCCGCGCGTCGGCCCGCTTGGGCCGCTGGGCGAAGACCTCGGGCGCCTGCCCCGGGCTGGTCATGACGTGCGTCACCTCACTCTATTTGCATCCGGAGGACGCCCTCCGCTAGCTTAGCGGAGGCACCCCTCCGGAATCCCGGAGGCCTGCCTCCGGTTACTCTACCTCGGGACCCGCCCGATCGCTGCCTGGCCACCCCGATCGCCCGGACCCCGACAGACCACCCCGTCACCGACGACGGGCGACAAGCCTTCATTCCCGTACGTAATCAGGGAGTTTTCTCTCGTGGCAGTGACCTCCCGACGCGGCTCGCGTCGGCTCACCTTCACCGTGCTCGCGGCCGGCGCCGGGTTCTTCGCGATGCTCCAGTCGCTGATCACCCCGGTGCTGCCGACCATCCAGCAGGACCTGCACACCTCCCAGAACACCGTGACCTGGGTCCTGACCGCCTACCTTCTCAGCGCGTCGATCTTCACGCCGATCCTCGGACGCGTCGGCGACATGGTCGGCAAGGAGCGGATGCTTGTCGTCTCGCTCGCCGCCCTCGCCCTCGGCTGCCTGCTGGCCGCCATCGCGCCGAACATCGGCATCCTCATCCTCGCCCGGGTCGTGCAGGGCATCGGCGGAGCGGTCTTCCCGCTGTCGTTCGGCATCATCCGCGACGAGTTCCCGGCCGCCCGGGTCTCCACAGCGGTGGCCGCCATCTCGGCCATCGTCGCCGTCGGCGGTGGCCTGGGCATCGTGCTAGCCGGCCCGATCGTCAGCACCCTGGACTACCGCTGGCTGTTCTGGATCCCGATGGTCGTGGTCGGACTGACCGCCGTGGCCGCGCACCTGTTCGTGCCCGAGTCGCCGGTCCGCACCCCCGGTCGCATCGACTGGCGCGCCACCCTGCTGCTCTCCGGCTGGCTTGTCGCGTTGCTGCTGCCGATCAGCCAGGGCGCCGCCTGGGGCTGGACCTCCACCCGGGTGCTCGGTCTGCTGGCGCTGGCAGTGGTGCTGCTGGTCGGCTGGCTGGTCACCGAACTGCGGTCGAAGAATCCGCTGATCGACATGCGGATGATGCGCCTTCCCGGTGTCTGGACCACCAACCTGGTCGCCCTGCTCTACGGCGCGTCGATGTTCTCCATGTACGCGTTCCTCCCGCAGTTCCTGCAGACCCCGACCGCCGCCGGTTACGGCTTCGGGGCGAGCATCAGCCAGGCTGGTCTGCTCATGCTCCCGATGGTCAGCGCGATGTTCGTCGCCGGCGTCATCGCCGGGCGACTCCAGGCCGTCTTCAGCGCCAAGGCGCAGCTCGCCACCGGTGCCACCTTCAACGTGGCGGCCTCCGCGATGCTCGCCACCGCGCACGACACCCGCTGGGAGGTCGCCATCGCCGGTGGCCTGGTCGGCCTCGGCATCGGCCTGGCCTTCGCGTCGATGGCCAACCTGATCGTCGCCAGCGTGCCCGCCAGCCAGACCGGCGTGGCGACCGGCATGAACGCCAACATCCGCACCATCGGCGGCGCGATCGGCGCGGCAGTGGTCAGCGGCGTGATCACCGCGCACCCGCAGGCCAACGGTCTGCCCCGGGAGGCCGGCTTCACGCTGGGGTTTCTCGTCCTCACGGCGATCGCCCTGGCCGCCGCGCTCGCGGCCCTCGCCGTCCCGTCCGCCCGGCGGCCGTCGGCCGGTCGCCGGCCGTCCGCCGCGACGATCGTCGAGTCGGAGCTAGCCGGCGAGTTCGCCACCATGCCGGCGACCCGCTGAGGGACTGCGCCGCGGCCCGGGCGGTTCGCCGCCCGGGCCGCGGCGCATTCCGGAGTACGCTGACCGCTTTCCATCCGTCGTTCCTCAGGAAGCGCCCATGCCCGAGTTGCTGACCGCCGACCGCATCGACGAGATCGGCGCCCTGGGCCTCAAGAGCCCTGACCCGGCCGCGTTCGTCGCCGAACTGGTGGGCGCCGTCGACGAGGGGCGGGTGGCGGATCCCGACGACACCGGGTACGCCCTGCTGGTCGCCGCGGACATCCTGGAACAGGCCGGCGACCTTGCCGACGCGCTCGCCCTGGCCACCCGCGCCATCGCCGAGCAGCCGGACGACAACGCGTACGCCCGGGCGGTGCGCGGCGGTCTGCTGCTGCGCCTCGGCCGCTCGGACGAGGGCACGGCCGAGCTGACCGCCCTGCGTCCGCTGCTGGAGACCGACCCCGCGGCCACGTACCTGATCGACGAGCTGGCCGAGTCCGGCCGCGCCGACACGGCGTTGGAGTGGCTCACCGGGGCGCTCGACGCGATCCTGGAACGGACCCGCGCCCAGCAGCACGAATCCGAGGACGCCCAGGACGAGGCCGCTGCCATGATCTACGGCCTGACCCAGCGGCGGCACGACCTGCGCGAAGAGCAGGGCCTCCCCCACGACGAGTACGACAACCTCGCCGACCGGCTGCGCGCCGCGAGCACCCACGCGCTCGACGCCGTCGACGACGGCCCGGCGACGCTGCTCTTCTGGCCGCAGGCCGAGTTCGACGCCCTGTTGGCGCGCTGGCCCACGCTGGTGGACAACTACCCGCCCACCTGGGACGAGCACCGCACGCAGTCCGAACGCGCCCTCGTCGGCGCTTCCCAGATGGGCGGCACCGACCTGGGCGTGGTCGTCGGCACGGTCGCCGACCTGGCGGCCTTCGCCGAACGCACCGGCAACGACCCCACCAGCGAGGAAACCCTCGACGAGTACGCCGACAGCCTCGACGAGGCAGGCGTGACCGCCTGGCCACCCGGCCGCAACGACACCTGTTGGTGCGGGTCCGGCGCCAAGTACAAGAAGTGCTGCCTGCCGCGCTCGCGCGGCTGACTGTTTCGGGTGCTCTGACCCCGACGTATGGTCGATGCGTCCGTTCGACTCGATGATGAAGGCGATGGCGTGACCACACACGAGCAGCACGAGACGGTCGAGGACAGCCCGGTCGGCTGGGTCGCCAGCCACATCCGGCGCTACGTGCGAACCGACGGCGCGGACGGCGGCACCTTCCACGGCGTACCCTCGCTGCTGCTCACCACCCGCGGACGCCGAACGGGCCAACTGCGCCGCACGGCCCTCATGTACGGGCGCGACGGGGACAACTACCTGCTGGTGGCGTCCAACGGCGGCGCGGCCAAACACCCCGCCTGGTACCTGAACCTGACCGCCGACCCGGCGGTGGAGATCCAGGTCGGCGCGGAGCGGATCACGGGTCGGGCCCGGACCGCCACCGGCGAGGAGCGCGTCCGGCTGTGGCCGGTGATGACGAAGGTCTTCCCGACGTACGCCCGCTACGCGAAGGGGACCGACCGCGAGATCCCGGTCATCGTCATCGAACGCGCCGCCGATCGATGACGGTGAGTGCCGGCGCACGCTAGGGTGACGGTAGGTAAGCACCCCACTCCGGCAAGGAGGATCGTCGTGCGCCGCATCATCACCACCATCGCACTACTCGGGCTGTCGCTCTCCGTCATGCTGGCGCCGACGCCAGCGAGCGCGGCGAGCAGCGTCGACGTCACCTCCGCGACCCTCGTCGCGCGAGGCGTCGCCGTCGACCTGACCCTCACCGTGGTCTGTCAGGCCGGCATGTCCGGCGCCACGAACCTCACCCTTCGACAGCGGTCGGGCGACCGGGTGGCACACGGAACGGGCTGGGCCCCGCTCCGCTGTTCCGGTGAACCCCAGGCCGTGACGGGGCGGGTGTTGGCGGATGCGGGTGGCTTCGCCTTCAACAGAGGCGTGGCGCTCGCCAGCGGACACTTCGAACTGTGCGAGCAGGAGAACTGCGAATTCCTGGACTTCAACAACACGGTCCGCGTCACCCGCTGACCCGACGGCAGAGCCGCCGCTGCACGCCGCCGAGAGGGCGCCCGATGATCAGGTGATGAAAAGAAGGTCGAAACTACGTCCGACACCTACTTTTCATCACCTGATCACTGCCTCCGGGAGGCTGTGGCGAGGAGATTGGCGGCGACCACGAACACAGCAGTCACGCCGCCCGCAGTATTCGCCCCCGTGGTCAGTTTCCCAGCGCTCGAACCTTGGCGATCGTCTCCTGCACGTGCTGCTTGGCCGGGTCGCCACCCTGGGACGCCTGCGCGAGCGCCTGGCGGTAGGAGTCGATCATGCCGACCAGAGGACCGGCAGCCACACCCTCCAGCGCACCGGCGACGAGTGCTCGCGCCTCGGCGGCGTCCTGTGCTGCCGCTGCGGTCTTGGCCTTCGCCTCGTCCAGCTTCTGCGACGCCGCCGCCAACCTCGCGATGATCTGTGCTGCGCTCACGCGCACCTCCCCGTGATCGACCATCGCCTCCACCGCCGCACCGGCAGAGACCACATGGGAGCGTACGAGATCCGCGCACCCAGCGCGACCGGCCGCTTGCTCCCGCGTCACCTCGTGGGCAACAGTCGCCCCACACGAGCGGCTCTGACGGAGTTTGCCCGCAGGAGCCCGCCACCGACGCCCCTCACCAAGCCCTCGATCCGGCAGGCCGCGACGCCGGGCAACGGGGACCACGCCGGAGCGCGAAGCCTCCTAGACTCGGTGGCAGCTGGCTGAGGGAGTGACGGGGCTTGACGGTTCAGAAGACAGACACGACGTCGGCTGGTCGTGGTCGCCGGGCTCGCGCCATTGGGCTGTCCGGCGGTCTCATCGGGCTTCTCGCCCTCCTGCTCGTCGTCTCCGTCGCGACCGGTGACGGGCAGAGCATCCTCAGCAGCCTCCAGTCATCGTCGTCGGCAACAGCCGCGCCCAGTCCGACCCCGGAATCTCGGGCAGCCTCCTACCGGGCCTGCATCGCCAAGACCAAGGGCCACGACGCGTTGGTCTTCTTCCAACGGGACATCCCCGAGAGCCGGTGGGGAGAACCGCTGCGGGGCACCGCCTCGACGACCAGTGAGCCGTACGTGCTGTGGCTCTTCGACGCTCAGTGTGAACCGCACCGGGCGATCGAGGTGCCACCGCGAACCAGTCGCACGTTCAAGGCCCAGCTGGGTCAGGTCTGGTACTACGCCGAGGCGTCGGCGGGGCAGCCCGCCGATGGCTGCGCCTGCCGCGTCTTCAGCCCTTCGAACAGCGGCGCCGAGCAGAGGTTCAGCGACGCCGGCAGCATCACCTACCACCTGGACTAGGGCCTACAGCAGGCTCCCGTGGGCGGTGACGACCAGTCGCCACTCCGGTGTTCGGAGGGTTCGCAGATCCGGGGCCACGACAGGCTCGCCGCCGGGCGCGCAGACCCCGTACACCTGCGGCGCGATCGCCTCGCTGAGAAGGTGGTCGAAGTAAAACGAGCCTTCGAAGCCGAGCCAGACCACGGTGTCACCGGCGGCGCAGGCGACCCGCAGGCAGTGGGCCAGGTAGCTGTGCAGGAGGGGTGGCAACTCGTCGAAGACCAGGTCGTACTCGGTGACGCGGGCGTACGGATCGTCCCGCTCAAGGGGATACGTCTGCACCTCGAGCGGCACGACGCCACCACCGGCGAACTCCGGCACCCGGGTCGGGACGCCCGGCACGAACACGCTGACGACAGGCTGCGCGGCGAAGCGCAGACCGGACGCCAGGTCGGTCATCAGCGCAGGCCGCGGACCAGCAGCAGGTACGCGCAGTAGGCCATCGGCACCACCAGGAAACAGATCAGGAACCCGAGCGGCAGGTACCGCGGCGGGGTGCCGGCGACCATGGCTGGCCGCCCCCAGCGGCCCAGCACCAGGTAGCCGCCGAAGAACGCCACCGCCGGCAACCCCGCGCAGATCCACGCGCCGAGGGTGAACCCGTCCACCAGACCGACCCCGGAGGCGAGCACCAGCATCAGCACGAGCACCCCGGCCGCCGCGCCGCACCCGGCGTAGACGGCGACCGCCCGCGCGAGCGGCGACCACGTCGGCAGCAGCGCCGGCCGCTGGGCCAGCAACTCCGCCTGCTGCCCGTGCCGGTCGGCCTCGTCGGCCATCCGCCGGGCCAGCTCCAACTCCACCGCCGGGTCGGCCGCGGCCGCGCGCTGCGCGGGCACCCCGCCGCCCGCCGGGCTCACCGCCGTCGGCAGCGCCAGCCGCGCGTCCCCCGCCGGCAGCTGGGGGTACGCCTCGACCCCCGCCCGCCCCGCCGCGCCGGCTGCGCCGGCGGGTTCCCCGTCCCCGGTTCCGGGTACGGCGGCAGCGGAGGGCGACCCGGCGCCGGACGGCGGGGCGTGCCAGGCGGCGGTCTCACCCGGCGTCCCCGTCCCCTGACCCGCGCTCGGGCCGGGGGGAGCTGCGGGGGCAGGGGCAGGGGGTGGTTGGTCGACGCCGATGGCTCGGCCGAGCTGGTCGAGGCGCTGCCCCTGGGCGGTCAGCCGCTGCTGGAGGTAGTCGACGGCGGCGTGCAGGTCGCGGCGGCGCGCGGACTCGGCGGCGGCGTGCTGTTCCCCGGCGCGGTGCTGGGCGGAGAGTTGTCGGGCCAGCGCCGCGTACTCCTCGAAGGACACTGTCACCGCTCCCCGTCGGGGTCGTCGTGCCCGTCGCCGACGAACGGGACGATCAGCCGGGTGCGCTGGTCGTGCCGGTCGATCAGCAGCGCCCGGTCGGGGCGGGGCGTGTAGGCCAGGTCGTGCGCTCCGAGGTGCAGGGCCAGCTCGGCGCCGGGCACGTTGAGCGCGACCAGGCAGGCGACGTCGTCGCGGTTCTGGCTGCCGCCGAGGTCGTCGGCGAGCCGGCGCAGGCCCCGCCACCAGCCGAGCAGGTGCACCCCCTGCCCGGGGCCCTGGCGCAGGACGGTACGCAGGTCGTCCAGGCCGGAGCGGAACGTGCCAGGGTCGGTGGCCCCGAGGACGGACGCGGCGGCGTCCATGCCGAACACCACGAGGTATTCGCGGCCGATGGGCTCGGCGGCCAGCGCGGCGATCCGGTCGCGCAGCCCGGCCGCGTCGAGGCGCTGCACCGGGTGGCCGGCGGCCCGCAGCAGCGTTTCGGTGTCGTCGGCGACCGGGTCGGCGACGGTGACCAGGCAGGCCAGGTGGAAGCGGGCGTCGCCGGGGGCGTGCTGGCGGGCCAGGCTGAGCGTCGCGGCGCGCAGCACGTCCGCGCCGGTCGGTGCGGTGCCCACCACGGCGAGGTGCCGGCCGGGGGTGGTGTCCATCAGGAACAGTGCGGTGGTGCCGTGCACGTCGACGGTTCGGCCGACCAGGGCCATCGGGCGTCGACCACCGGGGCGCAACCCGGCGAACGTGCTGTCGTCCTCGATCCGCGCGGCTTCGTACCCCTTGAAGACCGCTGGGGCCCGCGAGCCCGGCGGGCGGGCGTGCCACAGGTCGTGGCGTAACGCGGCGAGGTCGGCCGCGGCGGCGTGCGCGTCGGGGAAGCGCAGCACGGTGTCGGCGCCGACCGCGCCGGCGGCGGTGTTGACCACGGCGGAGCCGACCGGCAGGGCCGCGGCGGCGTCGTTGAGCTGGTCGAGCACCCCACCCCCGCCGGGCAGCGCCACCCGCAACGCGAACTGCCCGAAGATCGCCTCGGCCCGCCCGTAGAGGGCTTCGATGCCGGTCATGCTCTGGCTGGCGAGCACCAGGTGGATGCCGTACGAGCGGCCCTTGCGGGCCAACTCCTCCAGTAGGTCGACCGACTCGCGGGCCAGCGCGTCGTTGCCGGCGAGCAGCACGTGGAACTCGTCGATGACCGTCACGATGCGCGGCAGCGGATTGTCCCGGGGCAGGTCGGCGAGCTTGGTGACGCCGTGCCGCTTGAGTGCGGTGGCCCGGCGTTGCGCCTCCCGGCGCAGCTCGCGCAGCACGGCGAGACCGTACTCGCGGTCGGACTCGATGCCGACGGCACGGGCGTGCGGCAGCCAGGACGGGTCCCGGCCGGTGGGCACGAACTCGGTGAAGCTCACGCCCTCCTTGAAGTCGAGCAGGTAGAGCTGCAACTCGGCGGGCGAGTAGCGGGCGGCCAGCCCGTAGAGGACGTCGAGGAGGAACACGGTCTTGCCGGCGCCGGTGCGCCCACCGACCAGCCAGTGTGGGGTGGCGTCGTCGAAGGCGAGCGTCAGCGCGGTGCCGAAGGCGCCACCGCCGCCGGCCCGGCCGATCACCGTACGCAGGCCGTTCCCGGCGGACTCGGCCCAGCGCCGTTCGGGCAGCAGGTCGGTGAAGGGCAACGCGTCGGCGCGACGGGTGGCGGTGCCGAGGTGCTCGGCGAGCGCGCGGACCGAGGCGGGCGGCGGGTCGCCGTCGAGCAGGACGGGTGCGGCGAGCCCGCTGCCGTCGGCGCTGAACGGGGTGCCGGGTGGGTCGCCGACGTGCGCGTACCCCTGGTTGAGCCGGACCGCTGTGGTGCCGCCCAGCGGCGGCGCGGTCTCGCCGGGCAGCCGGGACGGGTGGCCGGCGAGCAGCACGCACACGGCGGCGGCCGGGCCGGCGTGGGTGAGCGCGGCGAGCCGGGCAAGTTCGCGCGGCGGCGGCGCAGCGGTGGCGACCACCACCAACAGGCGACGGGCGGCGGGCTGACCGTGCTGCGCGGCGCGGGCGTGCTGCTCGGCGGCGTCCAGCAGCGCGGCCACCTCGGCCTCGCCGGTGGCCGGCGGGTCGAGCACCCCGGCGTCGAGCAGTGGTCGCAGCGGGCCGAAGGTGGCGCCGAGCGCGGCGGTGTCGATGCCGGCGACGCGGACCTGACCGGGCGGCGCGGTGGCGACCAGCCGCAGCACCAGCGCCCGCAGCAGCCCGGCGACCTGCGGGTCCCGGGCGTCGGTGTCCAGGGCGAGGTGGTGGCCGCCGCCGAGCGGAACCAGCACCGGAAAGGCGCCGTCCGCTGTGGACGCCTCGCCGATCCGCACCGCGGCCGGCTCGTCGGTCAGCGGCGTGACACCCGGGGCGGGGGTTGCCAGGGCACCGCCGAGGCGGGCGAGGCGGGTCACCAGGTCGTCGCCGCCGACCGGCGCGACGGCGGTCGGTGTCGCCCCCAGGACGCTACGGGCAGTGTCCAGATGCGCGCGAGCCGCCCGGTGGGAGTTGACCGCCTGCCCGTACGCCGACGCGAGCCTGCCCACCCTCTGCCCCCAACGCCACGGCCGTCTGGTCCCAGGAACCCTAACGGACACCGGCGGCACCCGGACAGTCCTGCGAGGACGTGTCACGCCGGACCGGTCAGGCGGGGCCGCACGCCACCGGACCGGACGCGTCGGCCGCTCCGCAGCGGAACACCTCCACCGGCGCCCTCGCCACGTCGGGCACCTGCTCCACCCGCATCAGGGCCAGCCGCTTGTCGACCGGCTCCCCCGAGTCGGGCGTGAACCGGATCAGCCCGGCCACCCCCGGGTAACCCTGCCCGGCGTTCTGCCGGAGCACCTCCGCGTGCACGCCCACCGGGTTGACCGAATCCGGCTCCCAGCGTTGCCGGGGTTCGGCGTGGTGCAGCCGGGCGGCGAGGCTCTCCACCGCCCGGACCAGCATCATCGACGCGTCGTAGGCGAGGCTGACCCGCTCGCCGACCTGCTCCTCGGAGCCCGGCCGGCAGCGTGGCGGGTCGAGCAGGTCGTCGGCCTGGATCCAGGACAGAAAGCTGGCCCGGGCGTCGTCGTCGCGCCGGTCCTGGGCGGCCCGCAGCACCGCGCAGGTGGCCAGGGACGCCTTGGAGACGTACGTGACGGGCAGGTTGCCGGGCGCGGCGGCGCGCAGCCCCGGGTTGGCCATGTACCGGTTGGCCGAGTCGTCGGCGACGAGGTGCCGGGGCGGGTTGCCGCCGCACTCGCGCAGCGCCCGCAGGAAACCGTCGAACTCCGACCATCGACCCGCGTAGAAGAGCATCCCGGGGTAGCCGCACTCGTCGGTCAGCCGCCGCCCGGTGCGCCACTCGTCGAGGCGGGTGATCCGGGGGCCGAACTGTTGTCGGAGCCCGTCGACGAGGGTGCCCACGTAGAGGTCCTCGGTGAGCGAGCTGCCCTCCAGGGTGGTGTAGAAGACGTGCGCCTCGTTGACCTTCAGCACCTGCCTGGCGTACGCGTCGACCAGCTTCACCTGGTCCTTGTTCGGTGCGGAGATCTGCAGGTAGAGGCGGGAGTTGGCGTCCATCTTGTCGGCGGAGAGGGTGGGCGCCAGCACCGGCAGCCCGACCTGGTTCAGCTCGCGCAGCGCGCGTGCGGTGCTGGTGCGGCTCTCCACCAGCCCGACCACCCCGAGCACCGTGGGGTCGTCCCGGGCCAGTTCGGCCAGCATCGCCACGGCCCGGTCGGCGTAGATCATCTGGCGGCCACCGTTGGCCACCACGATCCGCAGCAGCGCGGCGCCGTCGGCGCCGGCCGACTCCTTCAACAACGCGTACTGGGCGGTGGCCATCCCTTCGAGCTCCTCGCGCTCGGAGACGTACGACTCCTCGTCCGCGCGGGTCCGGTTGCCGGTGAGGGTGCCGAGGTAGACCAGGGTGAGGAAGGGCCGGCGTCGGTCGCTGCGCTGCCAGACCTCCTCGGCGGCGCGGTTCTGCGCGAAGATGCGCTCTTGAACTGTGCGCAGCCGGTCCTGACCGGGGTCGTTGTTGAACACCTGGGCGGCGCTGTCGCTGTAGCCGACACACTCGCCGCTGCCGACCACCTCGACCGAGACCTGGCCGGTGAGCGAGGGGTGACAGCCCGGCCCCCACCGGCTGGCCACCCACAGACCGAGCACCGCCACCAGCACCAGGCAGAGCGCTGTCGGCAGGAAGCGCCGCGACCACCACGGCGGGTCGGGCGCGGAGAAGGGCCGCAGCCCGCCACGTGACGGTGGGCCGGTGTCCGTCTCGTCGGGACGCAGCGCCACCAGCCAGGTGGCCGGGCGGCGCAGCCGTCGCATCTCCGGCAGCGCACCGGCCCACTCGTCGTACGCCTCGTCGGCCTCGGTCAACGGGTGCGGTTCGGGCAGGTCCGGTGGGGGTTGCCCACCGGACGCGACGATCAGCAGCGGGTCGTTGCGGCCGGTTTCGGTGCGGACGTCGCCGATCAGGCGGACCAGCTCCCCGCCGACGTTGCCGGGGGCGACGTTGTCGATCAGCAGAGCCGGGTACGCGGTGCGCCGCCAGTCCGACGGGCGCCACGGCCGACGCCGGTACGCCTGCCGCAGGTCCTCCAAAAACGCGTGCAGCAGCAGCTTGTTGACCTGGTCGGGTTGCTCCCCGTCGCGCCAGCCCGCGGTGAGGCGCTCGGCGAAGCCGAGGAAGGTGACCGACTGCCGGGGCGCCAGGTACTGCTGGCGCATGAACCAGTTGTAGTGCCGCCCGAGCACCGGCACCCGACCGGAGACGGCGGCCCGGAAGACCACCCCCGGCACGGCGCGACGGACCAGCCAGAGCAGCACCTGCGAGACGATGCTGACCGCGTCGCCGCCGGCGGGCAACGCCTCCGGTGTGCGCGGGCCCTTGCGGTCGCGCAGCCGGCGGACCAGGGCGGCACGGCTGTCGTCGGCGTCGATGCCCAGACTGAGGCTCTGCTGCATCAGCCAGTCGGCGAGCGGATAGTGCCGGAAGCGCAGTCGGGCGGCGCCGAAGGCCTCCAGGGAGAGCTGCCGGTGCAGCTCGCGCAGCAGCGCCGGCACGTCCCCGGCGCCGGGCGGCGCGTCGGCGTCCAGCACGGCGTGCGGGACCCGCCGCCGGGGGCCCTGGCCGAGGAACCGGCGCAGCGGCACCATCAGATCCGCGGTGTCGGAGCGGACCAGCCACAGCAGCGGCAGCCGGCGGTCGCCTCGGCGGGGTCGCCGCAAGAGCCGGGCGAGCAGCGCGAACAACTCCAACCCGCCGGCCGGGAGCCGTTCCCGACCCGTGGTCGACTGCCTCTGCCCGGTCAACTCCCGCCCGGGAACCTCCGACCGTCGCATGCATCACCTCCGATCCCACTGAGTGTGACGCATCGTGTACAGGCGTTGAGCCGGCCGGCGGCCGAGTGCCCACAGGGGACGCTCGACCGCCGGCCGGTACGGGTACGACGGTGTGGATCCGGTGCTGTGCTCCGGTCAGCCGGTGACGGCGTTCAGCGCCGGCAGGTATCCGTAGCGGTAGCCGTCGGCGTCCGGGTGGTACGCCTCGATGATCCCGGAGATGTCGTTGATCCACGGGTCGGCGGCGCAGACGCCGTGTCCGGCGAAGGTGCTCCGGGTGTCGGCGAAGGTGGCGCCGGCCGCGCTGGCCCGGCCAGCCGTGACCGAGGCGAGCACGTCGGCGGCCTCGTTGAGGATGGTGCGCTTGTAGGTGCTCATCGCCAACCACCCGCAGGAGCCGGTCTCGAACAGTCGCGGGTAGCCGAGGACGATCAGCCGGGCGTTGGGTGCCCGGTTGCGGATGGCGGCGTAGGTGGCGTCCAGCCGGGCGGGCAGCGTCGTGGTGGCGAAGTTCTTCGCGGTGTTGACGGCGTTGGTGCAGGACGAGGTGCTGCCGAAGCGGCAACTGGTGATGACGTTGACGAAACCGGCGTCGTTGCCGCCGATGGTGATGGTGACCAGTGTGGTGCTGGCGCTGAGCGCGCTGACCTGGTCGTTGAGCACGTCGGCGGTGACCGCGCCGCCACAGGCCCGGAAGTTGAAGTTGGTCACGCCATGGGCGGCCGCCCAGAGCGGAGCGTACGACTTCTGGCTGCGCAGGCAGCCGGACGAGTCGTAGGGGCCAGCGCCGACGCCGGAGGAGTACGAGTCGCCGAGCGCGACGTAGTTGACGGCGGCGGCGTGGGCGGCGCCGGGCACGAGCACCACGCCGAGGGCAGCGGTGAGGAGTGCGACCAGCACGGCCAGGACGCGCGCGAGCGGGCGGTGGGGCATGAGGGACCTCCACAGGACAGGGGTGGTGGGATCCTGCGACCGCGCGTGGCCAGGGGTGATCTGTTGTTACTAGTCGGTAATGCTATCGAAACTTGCAGATCAATGGAATGCCTCGACGACACCGCGTGCCGGGCCGGCGACGTTCACAGTTGTCGATTAGGTTGACCTGGCGAACACCCGATGGAGGGAGTCCACCCCGTGCGACGAGTCCTCATGGCGGCCACCACCGCCCTGACCCTCACCACCGCCGGCACCATGCTCGCCGGCACCCCCGGCCAGGCCGCCCCGACGGGCTGGGGCCGTCCGGTCGTCTCCGCCGCGCCGCAACCCGGCGCGCCCGGACTGGGCGACAGCTACTTCCCCGACTACGGCAACGGCGGCTACGACGTCGAGCACTACGACGTCCGGCTGCGCTACGAACCGGCCACCGACCTGCTCACCGGCACCACCACCATCCTCGCCACCGCCACTGAGGACCTTTCGACGTTCAATCTGGATTTCCTGCTCGACGTCGAGTCGGTCCGGGTCAACGGATGGGCGGCCACCACCAGCACCGCGGGGGCGCACGAGTTGGTGGTCACCCCGGCCCGCACGGTGACCCGGGGTCAACAGCTCACCATCGTCGTGCGCTACTCCGGTGTCCCCTCGGAGGCCCTGGTCAACGGCTACACCGGCTGGACGCGTACTGACGACGGCGCCCTCGCCGTCAACGAGCCCGAGTCGGCGTGGTGGTGGTTCCCGAGCAACGACCACCCACTGGACAAGGCCACCTACGACATCTCGGTGTCGGTGCCCACCGGCGTCGAGGTGATCAGCAACGGCGTGCAGCCGAGGCCACCGCTGGCCGAGGCCGGCAACCGCACCCGGTGGATCTGGCGGACCACCTCCCCCACCGCCACCTACCTGGCCTTCATGGCCATCGGCCAGTACGACATCGTCACCGACACCGCCCCGAGCGGCCAGCCGGTGATCAACGCGTACAGCACCTCGCTGGGCGCCCTCGGGCCGGCCGCGCGGGCCAGCATCGAGCGGACCGCCGAGATCGTCGACTGGGAGAGCGGGATCTTCGGCCCGTACCCGTTCGAGGCGCAGGGCGGCGTGGCCGGGCCGGTCGACGGCATCGGCTTCGCGCTGGAGACGCAGACCCGGCCGGTGTACGGGCCGGGCTTCTGGCGACGCGGCGCCAACACCTACGTGGTGACGCACGAGCTGGCTCACCAGTGGTTCGGCGACTCGGTCTCGGTGGCCGACTGGCGCAACATCTGGCTCAACGAGGGCTTCGCCTCGTACGCCGAGTGGCTCTGGTCGGAGGAGCAGGGTGAGGGCACCGCCCAGGAGGTATTCGACTTCACCTACGCCAGTTACCCGGCCGACGACGAGTTCTGGCAGGTGCTGCCCGGCGACCCGGGCGCCGCTCGGGTCTTCGACAACGCCGTCTACGACCGGGGCGCGATGACCCTGCACCAGCTGCGGCTGGCCGTCGGCGACGACGCGTTCTTCGAGATCCTGCCGACCTGGACCGCCGAGCGCCGCTACGGCAACGGCACCATCGAGCAGTTCCAGGCCCTGGCCGAGCGGATCTCCGGGCTGGACCTGGATGACCTGTTCACCACCTGGCTGTTCACCGCCGGCCGGCCCGAGGTGGCCAGCGCCGCCCGCAAGGCCGCCCCGCCGACCGAGCCCAGGTCCTGGGCCAAGATCCGCGAGTCGCACCACCTGATGTCGCACTAGGACTTAGCGTCGGCCGGAGGCACCCGTCGCGCAGGCGGGAGTCTCCGGCCGCGTTTGTCCAGCCGCCTACCGGGGCGCGCTCACGAAACCGCTGGGGAGCCTGCCGCCTCCGCAGTGCTCGCCTCGATGGCGCGGATGTGCCGGTACGCGAACCAGAGCGGCGGGAACGCCCCGACCGCGAAGGACAGGTCGACGACCGTCCAGAACCAGGGGATGTCCCGGATCGGGCCGCAGATCAGCGCCAGCGGGACGATGCCGGCGCAGGCGATCATGCCGACCTGCACCACCCAGACGTTGCGCACCGGGTCGCGCAGCGGCCCCCAGAAGGCCACCGCCAGCACCAGGTGGGCGAAGGCCAACCAGTCGGTGCCGTAGAGCAGGAACGGGTAGTCCTCCCCGGCCGTCACGAGCCCGGTGTGCACCCGCTCGATCCAGGCGACCAGCGCGGGCAGTTGGCCGGCGAGCGGATCCAGTACGCGCAGCAGCCAGCGCACCTCGATCTCCAGCGGAAACGCGGTGACACCACTCAGGAAGAGCCCGATCAGCACGATCCACAGCCATCGACGGGTTCGCCGTAGCCGCTCCTCAATGTCCATGATCGCAGCGTAACGATGATCTTCAGGTCGCCCTGTCCCGGAAGCGGGCCGCCGGGGGGTGACCGCTGTCTCAGCGGTTCGTCACCGGCCCGGCGGTGGCCAACTCCCGGAGACGGACCCCGCCCGACCGCACCGCACCGGCTTCGGCGGGCGCGATGACGCAGACCGCACCGGTGGGCCGGACGATGCGGGCGGCCCGGAACGCCGCTCGTCGTACCGGATGGCGAGGTCGCGGAACGACAAGCGCGAGGGTCGCAGTGCGGCCGCGCTGGCGGTCGAGGGCGACGCCCGCCGCCGTCGTGGCGATCGCCGCCGCGGCTCCGGCGAGGACGAGCGTCTGCCGGGGCCCGGCGTGTTCGGCGAGCCAGCCGAGCAGCGGGGCGCCGACCGCGGCGGAGACGGAGCCGGTGACCGCCAGGGCGGCGAGCACCCGGCCCCGCATCGCGCCGTCGGTGTCGAGTTGGGCGCGGGTGCCGACGGTGGTGTCGATGACCACCGCGGCGGCGGCGATCGGCAGGATCACCGCGGCGAAACTCCAGGTGCCCGGTGCGAGGCCGGCGACGATCTGCAATCCGCTGGCGAACAGGCCCGCGACGACGAGCGTCCGGTAGCCCAGGGAACGCCGCCGGGCCGCGACGAGCGCGCCCACCACCGTTCCGACCGCGAACACTGTCGACAGCAGGCCGTACCCGGAGGCGCCGGCGTCCAGCGGCCCGTCGCTCATCGCGGCCATGGTCACCTGGTAGTTGCGGCCCAGGCTGCCGAGCACGAACGACAGGGCGAGCGCGAGGAGCAGCACCGGCTGCCCGCGCAGGTAGGCGAACCCGGCGCGGACACCGTCCCGGGCCCGGCCGGCGTCCGGGACCGGGAGGCCGGGCACGCCTGCCGGGCGTACGGCGAACAGCGCCACCACCACGGCGGCGAAGCTGGCCGCGTTGATGCCGAACAGCAGGGCGGGTCCGACGGCGGCCACCACCACGGCACCGAGGCTCATGCCGAGGATGCGGCCGGCGGAGTTGGTGAGCGAGCCGAGCGCCAGCGCGTTGCCCAGCGTCTCCCGGTCGACGAGGCTGGCGGCCCAGCGCCCCATCACCGGGCCTTCGATCGCCGAGACGGCACCGCTGGCCAGCGAGATCGCGAAGATCAGCGGCAGGCCGCCGACCCCGGTCAGGGCGACCGCCGCCAGTCCGGCGGCGAGCACCGCGTGGGCGCCCTGGGCGGCGATCAGCAACGGGCGGGCGGGCAGCCGGTCGGCCAGCACGCCACCCCAGACGCTCAGCAGCAGCGTGGGCGCCGCCTGGAGCAGCACGGCGAAGCCCATGGACGTCGCCGAGCCGGTTTCCTTCAGGACGTACCAGTTGACGCCGAGGACCTGCATCCAGGTGCCGATGACGGAGATGAAGCCGGCGAGGGCCCAGATCCGGTAGTTGCGGTGGCGCAACGCGGCGAAGGTGGCACCTCTGGCCACGACGAACCTCCAGCGATCGGCAGCATGATCATTCACACCGATCGCGGCGCGGTTCGGCAGCCGGCAAGTCTTGCCGGCTTAAACCTTTTTGCCCACATTTGTGAGCGGCTTCACCAGCGGGAATGTCCGGCCGGTGCGGCGGCGGACCTGCCGCACCGACCGGACGCCCGCACCTCAGCGAGCGGCGAGAGCCTGCGCGGCCGGACCCACCGGGGCCGGCAACGCACCGACACCGCCCAGATAGCCGTGGATGGCGGCGGCGACCGCCCGCCCCTCGGCGATGGCCCAGACGATCAACGAAGCGCCCCGGTGCATGTCACCGGCCACGAACACCCCGTCGGCGTCGGTCTGCCAGTCGTCACGGGCGTCGATGGCGCCCCGAGGGTTGCGGGTCACACCGAACTGGGCCAGCAACGGCTGCTGCTCGGTGCCCTCGAAACCGATCGCCAGCAGCACCAGATCGGCCGGCAACTCCCGCTCCGAGCCCGGCACGACGGTGACGACCCGTCGGCCGTCACGCTTCTCCACTGTCACCTCGGCGATCCGCACCGCCCGCACCTGGCCGGTGCCGTCGTCCACGAACTCCTGCACCGCCACGGCGAAGACCCGCTCGCCACCCTCCTCGTGCGCCGGGTAGCTGCGCAACACCCACGGCCAGGTCGGCCACGGGTCCCGTGCCTCGTCGCGCTCCTGCGGCGGCTGCGGGTACAGGTCGAGCTGGTGCACGCCCGCGGCGCCCTGGCGGTGCGCGACACCGAGACAGTCGGCCGCCGTGTCACCGCCACCGATGATCACCACGTGCTTGCCGGCCGCGTCGATCGGCGTGCCATCCGGCAACACCGCCGGCGCCAGCCGACGCTCGGCGGTGGCCACCACGCCGGCCTGGTCGGCGGCCGCGGTGGCGACCGCGCGATTCGCCGCGACCAGGTGCGCCATCGCCTGGTGTACGCCCCGAAGCGCCCGCCCCGGGGTTTCCGGCGTGTCCCGGCCCTGCAACGCCCCGCAGGCCAGCAGCACCGCGTCGTGCTCGGCGCGCAACTGCTCGGCGGTCACGTCCACCCCGACGTTCACGCCGGTGCGGAAGCGCACCCCCTCGGCGGTGAGCTGGGCCAACCGGGCATCGATGTGCCGCTTCTCCAACTTGAAGTCGGGAATGCCGTACCGGAGCAGGCCACCGATCGCGTCGTCGCGTTCGTACACCGTCACCGCGTGACCGGCGCGGGCCAACTGCTGGGCGGCGGCGAGGCCGGCGGGCCCGGAGCCGACGACGGCGACCGACCGGCCCGACGGCGCCGGCACCGGGTGGGGGGTGAACCCCCGCGCTGCGGCAGCGTCGGCGATCTCCACCTCGACCTGCTTGATGGTCACCGGTTGACCGCCGGAGATGCCGAGCACGCAGGCCGCCTCGCAGGGCGCCGGGCAGAGCCGGCCGGTGAACTCCGGGAAGTTGTTGGTGGCGTGCAGGGACTCCACCGCGGCGTCCCAGTTGCCGGTACGCACCAGGTCGTTCCAGTCCGGGATGCGATTGCCCAGCGGGCAGCCGTCGTGGCAGAACGGGATGCCGCAGTCCATGCATCGCGTGGCCTGCTCACGGACCAGTTCCTCGCCGGCCGGCGGGTACACCTCCCGCCAGTCGCTGATCCGCACCGGCACCGGGCGGCGGGCCGGCAGCCGCCGGTCGTAGCGCAGGAAACCGTTCGGGTCAGGCACGTGCCACCTCCTGGGCAACCACCCGCGGGGCGGGCGGCACCGGCGCGGCGGGGGCGCTGAGCGCGCCCATCACCGCGTCGTCGACGTCGCGGCCGGCTGCTTCGGCGGCCCGCATGATCTCCAGCACCCGGCGGTAGTCGCGGGGTACCACCGCGGTGAACTCGGCCACCGCCTCCGGCCACCGCTTGAGCAGCTCCTCGGCGACCGCCGACCCGGTCTCGGCCACGTGCCGTTGAACCAGCTCGTGCAGCAGCGACTGCTCCTGCTCGCCCAGCGGCAACAGGTCGACCAGCTCCGCGTTGACCCGGGCCCGGTCCAGGTGGTGCACGTACGCCGTGCCGCCGGACATGCCGGCCGCGAAGTTCCGGCCGGTCCCGCCCAACACCACCACCGTGCCGCCGGTCATGTACTCGCAGCCATGGTCGCCGACGCCCTCGACCACGGCGATCGCACCGGAGTTACGGACCGCGAACCGCTCCCCCACCCGGCCGCGCAGGAAGACCTCGCCCGCCGTGGCCCCGTACAGGATGGTGTTGCCGGCGATGATCTGGTCCTCGGCCCGCTGTCCCGGCTCGGCGTCCGGGTCGAGGAACGGCGCGGCGGCGTCCGGACGGACGATGAGCCGACCCCCGGAGAGGCCCTTGCCCACGTAGTCGTTGGCGTCGCCGTGCAGGCGCAGGGTCACCCCGCGCGGCAGGAACGCGCCGAACGACTGCCCTGCCGTGCCATGCAGCACGAACTCGATGGTGTCCTCGGGAAGGCCGGCGCCACCGAAGCGACGGGTCACCTCACCGCCGAGCATCGCGCCGACGCTGCGGTGCTCGTTGCGCACCGCCACCTCGACCCGCACCGGCGCCCCGTCCTCCAGGGCCGGACGGGCCAGCGCGATCAGCTCGTTGTCGAGCGCCTGCTCCAGGCCGTGATCCTGCGCGCGGACCCCGCGTCGGGCCGCGCCGGCGGGCAGCTCCGGCAGGTGCAGGACGGGCGCCAGGTCCAACCCGTGCGCCTTCCAGTGCGTCACCGCCGGGGCCACGTCGAGCACCTCGGACTGCCCGATCGCCTCCTCGATCGACCGGAAGCCCAACTCGGCCAGGTAACCCCGGACCTCCTCGGCGAGGAAGAGGAAGAAGTTCTCCACGAACTCCGGCTTGCCGGTGAAGCGCTCCCGCAGCACCGGATTCTGGGTGGCGATGCCGACCGGGCAGGTGTCCAGGTGGCAGACCCGCATCATCACGCAGCCCTCGACGATCAGCGGCGCGGTCGCGAAGCCGAACTCCTCCGCGCCGAGCAGCGCCGCGATCAGCACGTCCCGGCCGGTCTTGAGCTGACCGTCGACCTGCACGGTGACCCGGTCGCGCAGCTTGTTGAGCAACAGCGTCTGCTGCGCCTCGGCCAGGCCCAGCTCCCACGGGGTGCCGGCGTGCTTGAGCGAGTTCATCGGGGAGGCGCCCGTGCCGCCGTCGTGGCCGGAGATCAGGATGACGTCCGCCTTGAGCTTCGCCACCCCGGCGGCCACGGTGCCGACGCCGACCTCGCTGACCAGCTTGACGTGCACCCGGGCCGCCG
The DNA here is from genome assembly GCF_042873195.1 of Micromonospora arida. NCBI lineage: Bacteria > Bacillati > Actinomycetota > Actinomycetes > Micromonosporales > Micromonosporaceae > Micromonospora > Micromonospora arida. The sequence goes on from NZ_JBIALC010000003.1 coordinate 87,621, forward strand.
GGTTGACGCACTTCAGGTCGTGCACCAACTGGGCGAGGTCCTCGATGGAGTAGATGTCGTGGTGCGGCGGTGGGGAGATCAGACCCACGCCGGGAGTGGCGTGCCGGGTCCGGGCGATCCACGGCCAGACCTTGTTGCCGGGCAGCTGACCGCCCTCGCCCGGCTTGGCGCCCTGGGCCATCTTGATCTGGAGGTCGTCGGCGTTGACCAGGTATTCGCTGGTCACACCGAAGCGGCCGCTGGCGATCTGCTTGACCGCCGAACGCCGGGCCGGGTCGTGCAGCCGTTCGACGTCCTCGCCGCCCTCGCCGGTGTTGGACTTGCCGCCGAGCCGGTTCATGGCGATGGCGAGCGTCTCGTGCGCCTCCGCCGAGATCGACCCGTACGACATGGCGCCGGTGGCGAACCGCTTGACGATCTCGGTGGCCGGCTCGACCTCCTCGATCGGCACCGCCGGACGGACGCCGGTGCGCAGAGTGAACAACCCGCGCAGCGAGCCGGCCTGCGCGGCGAGCGCGTCGACCTTGGCGGTGTACTGCCGGAAGACGTCGTACTGCCGGCTGCGGGTGGCGTGCTGCAGCAGGAAGACCGTCTCCGGGTTGAACAGGTGCAGCTCACCCTCGCGGCGCCACTGGTACTCGCCACCGACCTCCAACCGGTCGGAGGTGACGGTGCCGGCCGGCGGCCAGGCCAACGCGTGTCGGGCGGCCACCTCGGTGTGCACGCCGGCGAGACCCACCCCGCCGATGCGGCTGGGGGTGCCCCGGAAGTAGCGCTCGACCAGCCGGCTGTCGAGGCCGACCGCCTCGAAGACCTGCGCACCGCAGTACGAGGAGACCGTCGAGATGCCCATCTTGGACATGATCTTCAGGACGCCCTTGCCGAGCGCCTTCGCGTAGTTGCGCACCGCCGCGGCGGGCTCGACCCCGGCCAGCGTGCCGGCGGCCGTCATTCGGTCCGGAGCGCCGCCTAGCGGCGCGGAGGCCGAATTATGGCCGTAAGCGATCATGTCCTCGACCGACTCGAACGCCAGGTACGGGTTGACCGCCGCCGCGCCGTAGCCGATCAGCACCGCCGCGTGGTGCACCTCCCGGCAGTCCCCGGACTCGACGACCAGCGCCGCCCGCGTACGGGTCTGCTCGCGGACCAGGTGCTGGTGCACGGCGGCGGTGAGCAGCAGCGACGGAATCGGCGCCAGGTCGGCGTTGGAGTCCCGGTCGGAGAGCACCAGGATGCGGACGCCGTCCTCGATCGCCTCGGAGACGTGCCGACAGATCTCGGTCAGCCGCGCCTTGATCCCGGCGGCGCCCTCCCGGATCCGGTACAGCCCGGAGACCCGGACCGCCTTGAAGCCGGGCAGGTCGCCGTCCTCGTCGATGGAGAGGATCTTCGCCAGCTCGTCGTTGTCGATGATCGGGTGCGGGAGCACGATCTGCCGGCAGCTCGCGGCGCCCGGGTCGAGCAGGTTGCCCTCCGGCCCGATGGTCGACGCCAGGCTGGTCACCAACTCCTCGCGGATGGCGTCCAGCGGCGGGTTGGTGACCTGGGCGAAGAGCTGGTGGAAGTAGTCGTAGAGCAGCCGCGGCCGGGTGGACAGCGGCGCGATCGGGGTGTCGGTACCCATCGAGCCGAGCGGCTCGACGCCGGTGCGGGCCATCGGCCCGAGCAGGATCTTCAGCTCTTCCACTGTGTAGCCGAAGGTCTGCTGCCGGCGGCGCACCGAGTCGTGCGTGTAGACGGTGTGCTCGCGGGCCGGCAGGTCGTTCAGCTCGATCAGCCCGGCGTGCAGCCACTCGCCGTACGGCTGGGCGGCGGCCAACTCGGACTTGATCTCCTCGTCGTGCACGATCCGCCCGGCCACTGTGTCGACCAGGAACATCCGGCCCGGCTGGAGTCGCCCCTTGGCGACCACGTGGGCCGGGTCGAGGTCGAGGACGCCCGCCTCGGAGCCGAGCACCACGAGCCCGTCGTCGGTCTGCCACCAGCGCCCCGGGCGCAGCCCGTTGCGGTCCAGCACCGCGCCGACGATCTCGCCGTCGGTGAAGGCCACCGACGCCGGACCGTCCCACGGCTCCATCAGGCTGGCGTGGAAGCGGTAGAAGGCGCGCTTGGCCGGGTCCATCCCCGGGTCGTTCTCCCAGGCCTCGGGGATCATCATGAGCACCGCGTGCGGCAGGCTCCGCCCGGCCAGGTGCAGCAACTCCAGGACCTCGTCGAAGTTCGCCGAGTCGGAGGCGGCGGGGGTGCAGACCGGGAAGACCCGCCGGATGTTGCCCGGCACGTTCGGCGAGCGCAGGAGCGCCTCGCGGGCCTGCATCCAGTTGCGGTTGCCCCGGATCGTGTTGATCTCGCCGTTGTGGGCGATGAACCGGTACGGGTGCGCCAGCGGCCAGGACGGGAAGGTGTTGGTGGAGAAGCGGGAGTGCACGAGCGCGATGGCGCTGTCCACCCGCTCGTCGCGCAGGTCCGGGTAGAACGCCGGCAACTGGTCGGGCGTGAGCATGCCCTTGTAGACCATGGTGCGGCTGGACAGCGACGGGAAGTACGCCGGAACGCCGCGCTCGGCGGTCTCCCGTTCGGCCTGCTTGCGCAGGCAGAACGCCACCCGGTCCAGCTCGATGCCGCGCAGTGGGGAGCCGGCCGGCCCGTCGGGCGCGTCGGTGAGGCGGTGCGCGGCCAGGAAGAGCTGCCGGACCCGGGGCATCGCCGCGAGGGCGGTTTCGCCCAGGTCACTCGGGTCGATCGGCACGTCCCGCCAGCCGAGCAGGTCGGCGCCCTCGACCAGGGCGTACTTCTCGACCACCCGGCGGGCACGCGCCTCGGCGGCATCGTCGTCGGGAAGGAAGACCAGCCCCGTGGCGTACTCGCCCGCCGGGGGAAGCGCCACGTCGGCCACCGCACGCAGGAACGCGTCGGGCACCTGGATCATGATGCCGGCGCCGTCGCCGGTGTTCGGCTCCGCGCCACGGGCGCCCCGGTGGTCCAGCCGACAGAGCGCGCCGAGCCCGTTGGCGACGACCGAGTGTGAACGTCGGCCGTGCAGGTCCGCCACGAAGGCCACGCCGCAGGCATCATGCTCCTGCGCTGGGTCGTAGAGGCCCTGGGCGGACGGACGGGGGTGGGGCGTCGGGGACGCCTGCGGGCTGTGCGGGTGCGGCTGTTCTGTGTCCGCGTACGGCTGAGCCACCGGGCCTCCTGTCGTCACTCAGGTTGGATCATGGTGGGGACGACGTCGGCCCGTGGGTCTATTGAGTCTACGTTAGGGCCGGGGTCGCACGGCCACCCGAGATTGATCACACCGTCCACTGGCTGGGACGTGTAGTCTCGCGCGGTGGATCCGCGACACAAGCACGTCTTCGACCGGTTGGAACGCTTCTACGACGCGGTGCCCCGCGACGTCGCCGGCGCGGAGGAACATGGCGCGCTGGTGCTGTTCGTCCGCGAAGGTGCCGGCTGGCCGTTCTACGCCCGCCCCCGGATCGACGCCACCGAGCCGCCGTCGCTGGCCGACGTGGTCTCGGTCCGCGAGCGCCAGCGGAAGCTGGGCCTGCCGGAAGCCTTCGAGTGGGTGCACGAGACGACCCCGGAGCTGCTGGCGGTGGCCCGCTCGGCGGGACTCAACGTGCTGGAGGCGCCGCTGATGGTGCTCGACCCGAGCGCGCTGCCCGACCCGGCGACGCTCTCCGACGCGGCGGTGCGGGTGCTGGCAGCCGACTCCCCCGGCTTCGCCGCCGATGTCGCCGCCCGGCGTGCGGTGGCAGCGGTGGCGTTCGCCGCCGCCGGCACCGCGCCCGGCGAGGCCGGCCCGGCCGAACGCGACGCCGCCGTCACCGAACTCGAACTGGCCGCGCTCGACGAGGAGCGCGTCCGGATCGCCGACGGGCGACGGATCTCCGCGCTGGCCGGCACGCCGACCGAGGGCGCGCTGGCCAGCGGCATGGCGATGCGGGTGGACGACGTCGCCGAGATCGCCGGGGTGGCCACCCTGCCGTCCGCCCGACGACGCGGGCTGGGCGCCGCGCTCACCGCCACCCTGGCCCGGGAACTCCTCGCCGCCGGCACCGAACTGGTCTTCCTCTCCGCGGGCAGCGAGGAGATCGCGCGGGTCTACCTGCGGGTCGGCTTCCGCCGAATCGGCACCGCCTGCATCGCCGAACCCGCCGCACTCATCCCCTGACCTGTCTCGCCCCGCTGACCAGCCTCGCGGCCGAGGTCAGGCCGGTGGGCGCCACTGGGCGGCGGAGGCGGCGGCGCTGGAGAGCAGTCGGGAGTTGATCGTGCCCAGCGCCGCGTCCCGGGCGCGCAGCGCCAACCGGCCCCGGGTCTGGAGCACCGCCGACATCCGCCGGGTCTGCCGGACCACGGTCGCGGCCCGGGGGCGGCGCACCCGGTCGTACGCCTGGACGGCGTCGGGCAGCCGGGCCTCCCGCAGCAGCGACGCGAGCGTGGCGGCATCCTCGAACGCGAGGCAGGCGCCCTGCCCGAGGTGCGGCGGCATGGCGTGCGCCGCGTCGCCGAGCAGCACCACCCCACCGGGCCCGACCGGAAAGCCGTACGCCCGGGGCAGCGGGCGCAACTCGCGAACCTCCTGTTGGACCAGGTCGGCCGGGTCGGTGGCGTCGAGCAGCGCGCCGACCGGCGCGGGCCAGCCCGCGTACCAGCGGCGCAGCAGGGCGAGCTGGGTCTCCGGTGGTTCCGGACGGGGCGCGCCAGCGGCGGTGGCCACCCAGTAGATGCCGCCCCGGGTGGACCCGCCCGAGGAGCCGCGCTCGCCCAGCGACGCGGCCACGAACCGGTAACCCGCGCCGAGAATCTCACCGGCCAGCGGCTGATCGTCGGGGAGTCGAGGTGCCTGGTACCAGGGGATGACGGCCCGCCAGGCGGCGCACCCGGAGCTGACGACCCGGGACTCTGGCGCGAGTTGGCGACGGATGCCGCTGTCCGTGCCGTCGGCGGCCACCACCAGATCGGCCTCGATGGTGTGCCGCCCGTCGCTGACTCCCGGCCGCTCGCCCGGCTCGACGCGGACGTGGCGCACGGACACCCCGGTCCGCAACTCGACCCGCTCGCCGAGGCCGGCGATCAGCGCGTCGTGCAGATCCTCCCGGTGCACCACCACCGGCATCCGGTCGGCCGGGATGGGCCGGGGCTGCACGAGCCAGTGCCCGTCCGGGCGACGGACCCCGCCGTCGGGCAACGGGGTGGCGATGGCGGCCAGGCCGGCGCCGAGGCCGAGGGCCTGGAGCGCGCGGACGCCGTTGGGCCAGAGCACCACTGCGGTCGGCTCGGGGCGGACCCGTTCGGCGCGTTCCAACAGGGTGACCTGCCAGCCGGAACGGGCCAGCGCGCCGGCCACCGCGAGGCCACCGACCCCTGCGCCGACCACCACCGCGCTTCGCATCGGTGCCGCTCAGCTGTCCCGGTCGGCGGGACGCGCGCCCGTGGCGTCGGCCCGGTCGGTGCGAGCGGCCGACGGTTCGTCCACCGGCTCGTCGTCGCTCGACGTGAGGTCGGCGGCTGCCGTGTCGTCGGACGGCTGGCCATCATCCGACCGGGAGTCGTCGTCCGCCGGCGGTACGACGCCGGTGTCCTGCCAGGCGGCGTACTGCTCCTCGCTCACCACCCGGTAGCCCTCCGGCGCGGCGGCCCGCGCGGGGGTCTCCCGCTCGGAGAGGTCGACCTGGGACAGGTCGGACGTGGGGGGCGGGGTCGTCGTCGTCGCCGCCGGGCCGAGCGGGATCAGGTAGTCCCGAGGACCACGCACCCGTACGAAGTAGATCAGGGCGCCGAGAAAGACCAGGGCGGCGGTCCAGACGTTGAGCCGGACGCCGAGGATCTGGTTGGCCTCGTCGGTGCGCATCAGCTCGATCCAGAACCGGCCGACGGTGTAACCCATCACGTAGAGCGCGAACGCCCGGCCCCGGCCCAGCTTGAAGCGGCGGTCGAGGACGAGGACCAGAGCTACGACGCCGAGGTTCCACAGCGCCTCGTAGAGGAAGGTCGGCTGGTAGAGACCCGGTTCGAGGATCGGCTGCCCGGCGTCGTCGCGGAGGGCGTGCCCGGGGTTGTCCGGGTCCATCCGGTGGATCTCCAGACCCCACGGCAGGGTCGTCCGGCCACCGAAGAGCTCGTTGTTGAACCAGTTGCCGATGCGGCCGACGGCCTGGGCCAGCGGCAGCCCGGGGGCCAGCGCGTCGGCCACCACGCCGAACGGAATGCCGAGCTGTCGGGCCGCGATCCAGGCACCGAGCGCGCCACCGGCGACCGCGCCCCAGATGCCCAGACCGCCCTCCCAGATGGCGAACGCCTTCATCGGGTCCCCACCGGCCCCGAAGTACTTCTCGGGTGAGGTGATCACGTGGTAGATCCGGGCGCCGATGATGCCGGCGGGCACCGCCCAGACGGCAATGTCGAGCACCGCGCCGGGCGCGACGCCGCGCTGCCGCAGCCGGCGCTCCGTCACCCAGCAGGCCAGCACGATGCCGGCAATGATGCAGAGCGCGTAGGCCCGGATCGGCACCGGCCCGAGCTGCCAGACCGCGGTGCTGGGGCTGGGCAGGGCCGCCTGGGGGGAGAGCGAGGCGAGGGTCACGGGTGCACACGCTACCGCTGCACACCCCCGCAGCGGCACCCCGGGCCGCTGGAGGGCACATCCCGGTGACTTCTGGTTTGCACCGCCGTAGGCTCTTTGTCCATGAGCGCGCTCACCTGGGCGGTCGCCGCGGTCGTCACCGACGACACCGGTCGGGTGCTGCTCTGCCAGCAGGGTCGGGGTGCCCGCCGCTACGCGCTGCCCGGCGGGCGGCTGCGCCCGGCCGAGGGCCCGGTGCGGGCGGCGCTACGAGACATTCGCGCCGAGACCGGCTGGGACATCGAGCTGACCGACCTGGTCGGCATCTACCAGGTGAGCGGCGCTTCGGGAGAGGCCGCGGCGGGGCGCGCCGGCCCGCTTCCGGACGTCCTCGTGCACGTGTTCCGGGCCCGCGCGGCCGGGGTCCGACCCGCCACCGACCCCCCGCCGGGCTGCCGATTGTCCTGGCACTCCCCCGACGCGCTGCCCGAGGTGGTCACCCCGCTCACCCGGGCCGCCGTCACCGACGCGACCGCCGGCCGCTCCGGCGTGCTCCGCGACGTCGGCTGCGTGCCCGGCACCGTCGACTCCGCGCCGCTGCCGGCGGCTCGCCCAGCCGAGGACGGCCGGCCGGCAGCCGACCAGGACGCGCGGCCCCCGGGCACCGGCCAGGACGAGCAGCGGCCCGCGACCGACCACGACATGCCGGGACCCGCGACCAGCCACGACGGGTATCCGGGAGCGGGGCAGCCACCGGAGCAACGCGGCGAGGCCGCGAACCCGTCCCTGCACCCTTGACCATCCGCGACCGTCCCGAGGTCCGCCGCCTGGTCGCGGACAGCCCGGCCGCCGCGCCGACACGAGCGTAGAGCCGAGCCGAGCTCAGCGCGGGCCGGGCTCAGCGGGTGGGGTTACGGACGCCCTCGGCGAGTTCGGCGCTGAGCGTGCGCAGGGCGGCCAGCCCGTCGGCCTCGGTGGGCGCGTCGAGCACACACCGGACCAGCGCGCTGCCCACGATCACCCCATCGGCGTAACCGGCGACGGTGCCGGCCTGCGCGCCGGTACCCACACCCAGGCCGACACCGATCGGCAGGTCGGTGACCGCGCGGGCCCGGGAGACCAGCGTCGGGGCGGCGTCGGAGGTACGCGCCCGGGCACCGGTCACCCCCATCACGGCGGTCGCGTAGACGAAGCCGCGGCAGTGCTGCACCGTCATCGCCAGCCGAGCGTCGGTGGACGACGGCGAGACCAGGAACGTGCGGTCCAGCCCGTGCGCGTCCGAGGCCGCCAGCCACTCGTCGGCCTCGTCAGGGATGAGGTCCGGGGTGATCAGGCCGGTGCCGCCGGCGGAGGCCAGGTCACGGGCGAAGACGTCCACGCCGTACCGCTCCACCGGGTTCCAGTAGGTCATGGTGACCACCGGAGCGCCGGTGGCCGCCACCGCCTCGATGATGCGCATCGTGTCCGCGGTGCGTACGCCCCCGGCCAGCGCGATGTCGCTGGCCCGCTGGATCACCGGCCCGTCCATCACCGGGTCGGAGTAGGGAATCTCCACCTCGATCACGTCCACGCCGGCCTCGACCATGGCGGTCATCGCGGCGATGCTGCCCTCGACGGTGGGGAAACCGGCCGGCATGCAGCCGACCAGCAGTGCCCGTCCGTCGGCGCGGGCCTTGTCGAAGGCCACCCCGATCCGGCTCATCTCACCGCTCCTTGTCGAGGATGCCGAAGTAGTCGCCGGCGGTGTGCACGTCCTTGTCGCCCCGCCCGGAGAGGTTGACCACGATGGTGGGCTCCCGGCCCAGCTCCGCGGCGAGCTTCGGAGCCAGCGCCACGGTGCCGGCGAGCGCATGTGCGCTCTCGATCGCCGGGATGATGCCCTCGGTACGGCAGAGCATCTCGAACGCGGCCATCGCCTCGTCGTCGGTGACCGGCAGGTAGTTCGCCCTGCCGGTGTCGTGCAGCCACGCGTGCTCGGGCCCGACGCCCGGGTAGTCCAGGCCAGCGGAGATCGAGTGCGACTCCAGGGTCTGCCCGTCGGCGTCCTGGAGCACGAAGGTGCGGGTGCCGTGCAGCACCCCGGCCGACCCGCCGGTGATGCTCGCCGCATGCCGGCCGGTGGACACCCCGTCGCCGCCGGCTTCGAAGCCGTACAGCCGCACGGCTTCGTCGCCCACGAAGGCGTGGAAGATGCCCAGCGCGTTGGAGCCGCCACCGACGCAGGCGGTGACGGCGTCCGGCAACCCACCGGTGAGGTCCAGGCACTGTTGACGGGCCTCGTCACCGATGCCCCGGACGAAGTCGCGCACCATCGCCGGGAACGGGTGCGGGCCCGCGGCGGTGCCGATCAGGTAGTGCGTCTCGTCGACGTTGGCCACCCAGTCGCGCATCGCCTCGTTCATCGCGTCCTTGAGGGTGCGCGAGCCGTTGGTGACCGGGACGACGGTCGCGCCGAGCATCCGCATCCGGGCCACGTTGAGCGCCTGCCGCTCGGTGTCGACCTGGCCCATGTAGACCACGCACTCCAGGTCGAACAGGGCGGCGGCGGTCGCGGTGGCGACACCGTGCTGGCCGGCGCCGGTTTCCGCGATCACCCGGGTCTTGCCCATCCGCTTGGTGAGCAGCGCCTGGCCGAGCACGTTGCGCACCTTGTGCGCACCCGTGTGGTTGAGGTCCTCGCGCTTGAGCAGCACCCGCGCGCCGACCTTCGCCGAGAACCGCCGGGCCTCGTAGAGCAGCGAAGGCGTGCCGGCGTAGTCGCGCAACAGCGCACCGAACTCCGCCCGGAAGGACTCGTCCGCCATCGCCGTACGCCACGCCCCGTCGAGCTCGTCCAGCGCGGCCACCAGGGCCTCGGGAACGAACCGACCGCCGAAGCGGCCGAAGTGGCCGGCGGAGTCGGGCTGCGGGCCGGCCACCGGGGCCAGCGCGTCGGCGCTCATCGGGAATCCTCTCGGTGGGACGTCAGACCGGCGCGGGTCAGCGCACCGGCCGGGGCGTTGCCGGGTGGTTGCCGGCGTTGACCAACTCGGCGACCGCCTCGCGGGGGCTCTTCTGGGTGACCAGGCCCTCGCCCACGAGGACCGCGTCGGCGCCCGCGGAGGCGTACCGGATCAGGTCGTGCGGACCGCGAACGCCGGATTCGGCGATCTTGACGACGCTGCTGGGCAGGCCGGGCGCGATCCGCTCGAACACCGATCGGTCGACCTCCAGGGTACGCAGGTCACGGGCGTTGACGCCGATCACCTGCGCGCCGGCCTCCAGCGCGCGGTCGGCCTCTTCCTCGTCGTGTACCTCGACCAGGGCGGTCATGCCCAGCGACTCGATCCGCTCCAGCAGGCCCATCAGGACGTTCTGCTCGAGTGCGGCGACGATCAGCAGAACCAGGTCGGCGCCGTGCGCCCGGGCCTCGTGGATCTGATAGCTGGAGACCACGAAGTCCTTACGCAGCACCGGCACGGTGACCGCGGCACGGACGGCCGCCAGGTCGTCCAGCGAACCGCCGAACCAGCGCCCCTCGGTCAGCACGCTGATCGCACGGGCCCCACCGGCCGCGTAGTCGACCGCGAGGTCAGCCGGATCGGCGATCTCGGCCAGCCGGCCCTTGGACGGCGACGAACGCTTCACCTCGGCGATCACGGCCACGCCGGGCTTGCGCAGCGCCGCGTAGGCGTCCATCGGCGGCGGCGCCGCCGCTGCCAGTTCACGGATCCGCTCCAGCGGAACCTGCTCCTGGCGTCGGGCGACGTCTTCACGCACGCCGGCCAGAATCTCGTCGAGCACGCTTACGGACGCTGCCTGGCCGGCCTCGTCCCCCTCCGCGTGCGCATGTTCAGCAGTCACGAACGGACTCCCCTCTCCGGGCGTCATGGGCCGATGCTAGGGGCAGCCGACCGACGCCGAATGCCGGGGGTATGGCGCTGCTCACGAAAAGGGCTGCGGCATAATGGCCGACTTGCCGTGAAGGGGTTGTCACACAGCGCCACCTCCGGTATCGACCACCGTCACGCGGTATGGAGCCTGGCGGCCGCAGTCAGACCGGGCCGACCCATCGATCATGCCACCAGTTTCCGCTCGGCGCCCGACGACAGCGACGCCAATCGATGCTGTGAGCAAGCTCAAGGCCGAACGGACGGTGCCTGGTCACGGCCGAGGCGAGACAGTTGACCGGGCGGTCACCGCGGCGAAACGTCGACGGGCGAGCATCGTCCTCGGGCAGACTCGATGGCGCGCCTGCCCGACCGCAGCAACTCCTCGTGCGAGGTGACCATGAGCATTTCCGAGCCGCACCAGACCATCGGACTGACCACCATCTCGCGGACGGTGGCATCGCTCGCCGTCGGAGTGGTGCACACCGTGGAACGGGCCGTGGTGGGCGAGGGACGGATGCGGACGGCACGGGGCAACGCCTGGGAGGCGGTCTGCGCCGACCGGGCCCGCGCCGACCAACGCGCGGAGCTGAACCGCCTGGTCGCCGAGCTGACCGCCGCCCGCGCCGCCAGTAGCCGCGCCCAGTGGGAGCGCCAGCCGGTCGGCTGACCGCCCGCCGCGTCAGCCCGCCACCGCGACCACGCGTCAGCCGGCCGCCGCGTCAGTCGGCCGTGGGGTCCTCGCCCCGGTCCAGCGCGTCCCACGCCTCGGTGGTCCGCCGCCCGGCCATCGGCGTCGGCGGCCCGGCCGGGTCGCTCTGCGCCGGCGCGGCCTGCGGAGCGGTCCGCGCCGGCCGTTCGTACCGGGCGCCCATCGCCGGCCAGTCACCGCCACGCACGGCCGTCCACCAGCCGCCCCCGGCGGCCAGCAGGCCACCGAGCAGGCAGAGCGCCGGCCACTGCCGGCTCACGTCGCCAGCCATGTCGGCTACCAGCCCATACCCGCCGCCGGCCGCCACCGCCAGACCGAGCACGCCGAGCAGCGCCCCGAGCACCCGACGCAGGCGGCCCCGGGTGGCCAGCACCGCGCCACCCCCGGCCAAGGTCACCAGGGCCAACGCCGGCAGCCAGGGCAGCAGGCTCGCACCGCTGCGGGTGTCACGCACCGGCGGCAGCGGCGCCGGACGTACCGTCAGCTCGACCGACCAGCTGCGCGTCGCGGCCCACAGCGCCAGGCCCGCGCCGGCCAGGCAGAGCAGCACGGCGTACGTCAACGCGCGCCGGCCCCCGACGGACCGCTCCCCGCCGCTCACGAATTCATCCCTTCGTTCGCGACCGCGGGGCTCCGCTTCGCTGCACTCCTCGCGCTCACCGAGCCGGCCTTTCGTTCGCGACTGCGGGGCTCCGCTTCGCTGCACTCCTCGCGCTCACCGAGCAGCCCGGAGGGTTTCGGCGGCAGCGATCGCGGCCAGCACGGCCGCGGCCTTGTTCCGCGTCTCCTGGTCCTCGGCGGCCGGGTCCGAGTCGGCGACCACCCCCGCCCCGGCCTGGACGTAGGCGCGACCGTCGCGGATGAGCGCGGTCCGGATGGCGATCGCCATGTCCAGGTCACCGCCGAAGCCGAAGTAGCCGACGGTGCCGCCGTAGAGGCCACGACGGACCGGCTCCAACTCCTCGATGATCTCCATGGCGCGCACCTTGGGCGCCCCGGAGAGCGTGCCGGCCGGGAAGGTCGCGGCGAGCGCGTCGAAGGCGCTCTGGTCGTCACGCAGCGTGCCGGTGACCGTGGAGACGATGTGCATGACGTGGCTGTACCGCTCGATGGTGGCGAACTCGGGCACCTCCACGCTGCCGGGCTGACAGACCCGACCCAGGTCGTTGCGGCCGAGGTCGACCAGCATCACGTGCTCGGCTCGTTCCTTCGGGTCGGCGAGCAGCTCGGCGGCGAGCGCGGCGTCGGCGGCGGGGGTGCCGCCCCGCGGCCGGGTGCCGGCGATCGGGTGCAACAACGCCCGGCGCCGCCCGTCCGCGGCCCCGGTGACCTTCAGGTGCGCCTCCGGGGACGAGCCGACGATGTCGAACCCGTCGAAGCGCAGCAGGTACATGTACGGGCTGGGGTTGCTGGTGCGCAGCACCCGGTAGACGTCCAGCGGGTCGGCGTGGGTCGTCCGCTCGAAGCGCTGGGAGAGCACGATCTGGAAGCACTCACCGGCCCTGATCGCCTCCTTGGCCGCCTCCACCGCCTTCGGGTAGCCGCCGTCGGGCGTACGGCAGAGCACCTCGCCGGCCGGCGGACGCTCGACCGTGGAGATCATCGGCGGGATGGGCCGGGACAGCGCCGTGGTCATCGCGTCCAACCGGCCCACCGCGTGGTGGTAGGCGGCGGCGACCTGCGGGGCGCGGTCCGGGGCGTCCAACGGCGGCAGCACCGCGTTGGCGACCAGGATCGCGGAGCCGTCGTAGTGGTCGAGCACCACCAGGTCGGTGGCGAGCATCATGCCCAGCTCCGGGACGCCCAGGTCGTCCTCGGTCAGCTCGGGCAACCGCTCGAAGCGCCGGATCAGGTCGTAGCCGAGGTAGCCGACCATGCCCCCGGTCAGCGGCGGCAGACCGTCGGACGGGTCCCCGACCGGGCCGGCCAGCGCCGCCACCGTCTCCCGCAGCATCCGTACCGGGTCACCCTCGGTGCTCAGCCCGGCCGGCGGCTGGCCGAGCCAGGTCGCCACGCCGTCGCGCTCGATCAGGGTCGCGCTGCTGCGTACGCCGATGAACGAGTACCGCGACCAGGCCATGCCGGCCGAACCGACGCCCTGCTCGGCCGATTCCAACAGGAACGTGCCCGGTCCACCGGCCAGCTTGCGGTAGACCCCGACCGGGGTCTCCGCGTCGGCCAGCAGTCGCCGGGTGACCGGCACGACCCGCCAGTCGGCGGCCAGCGCCGTGAAGGTGGCCAGGTCGGGGCTGAGGGTGCCGTCGGTCATCAGCCGACCCGCCTTTCGATCGCGACTGCGGTGCCTCGCCGCGCTGCATTCCGCGCGCTCACGGTGCCTCCGTCCCGGTGACGGGCAGCTCGGTGAAGAAGCAGGTCCTGTGCCCGGTGTGGCAGGCCGCGCCGACCTGGTCCACGCTCACCAGCAGCGCGTCCCCGTCGCAGTCCAGGGCGACCGACCGCACGTACTGGTGGTGCCCGGAGGTGGCGCCCTTGACCCAGTATTCGCGGCGGCTGCGCGACCAGTAGGTGGCCCGGCCGGTGGTGAGGGTGCGGTGCAACGCCTCGTCGTCCATCCAGGCGACCATCAGCACCTCACCGGAGTCGTGCGCGCGCACCACGGCGGCGACCAGACCGTCGGCGGTGCGGCGCAACTGGGCCGCGATGGCCGGGTCGAGCCGGGACGGGCGCGCCGGTGCGGGCGCGGCCAGCTGGTTCGGATCGCTGGGGACGCCGGTCACCGGCGAGTCAGGTACGGGCACAGTCACCAATTCTCCCGCACGCGGCGCGGGCACCGCCGACCGCTCCCGCCAGGGCTGCGGCGGAGGCCCCGAGAGCCAGGGCTGCGACAAGGGCCGAGGCTGCGACGGGGGCCCGGCCGGCGACGAGGACCGGGACTGCGACGAGGCCCCGGCCGGCCGGGCCAGTTGGGCGACGTAGCGGTCCAGCCGGCCGTCCACCAGGGCGGCGGCCAGGTCCGCGCCGGCCGTGTCGGCGATCTCCTCGGCGTACGGCCGGATCAACGGCAGCGTGCCGGCGACCAGCCGTACGGCGGCGGCCCAGAGCTGCCCGGTGGCGCCCGGGCGCAGCCCGAGGCAGAGCAGCATGTCCGCCCGGTAGCCGGGTGGGGCCACCGGCAGTTCCAGGGCCGCTGCGAAGGCCGCCCGGCGGGAGTGGACCCGTACGGACGGGTTGGCCGGTCGCAGCACCGAGGGGCAGAGCCGCGCCAGGTCGGCGACGGCGAGCCGGACCCCGAGGCGGTCGCCGGCCGCGCGGGCGGAGGCGGCCTTACCCAGCGTGGCGATCATCTCTTCCAGTCGGGGTGGCTCGGCGGGCTGGCAGAGCACCGGCAGGTCGATCCGGGGCCGCCAGTGCGGGTCGGCCCAGAGCAGCCGCGCCGGCGCGGTGACCGGCAGCCCGAACGCCCAGTCGGCCGGTTCGCCCAGGCGGTGCACCCAGGACCGGATGTCCCGGGCGGCCACCGAGACGTGAGTGACCTGGCCTGCGGACTCGTCCAGGTAGGCCCGACGGGCCGCGTAGGGGGCGCCGCCGACCAACACGTCGAGGTCGACGTCGCTGTGCGCGGTGGCGGCGCGGCGGGCGTGGCTGCCGCGCAACAGGATGCCGACCACCGGCCGCTCGGCGGCCTGCCGCAACCGCGCGGCCCAGTCCTCAAGAAAACCGCTATCCGGTAACGGAGCGTGACCCACCGCGCCATCGTGCCGTACGTCCGATCAGCGCGCAATGCCCGTTGGCGGACTTCGTGTCCGGTCCGGAGCCTACTGCCCGTTCTCGCGCTCCGCGCGACGGTCGGCCAGCCCGACACGAGTGCGGGCGTTGCGCCCGGCGCGGCATTTCATCTAGCGTTGAGTTCAACAGGTGATGAGTTTCTGTGGAGGTGCGTGATGGACGATGCGATAGCCGTCCGAGACCTGGTCGTGGACCGGGGTGGGCGGCGGGTGCTGGACGGCATCAGCTGCCAGGTCCCGCGCGGCGCGGTCACCGGGCTGCTCGGCCCCAGCGGCAGTGGCAAGACCACGTTCATGCGGGCGGTGGTCGGGGTGCAGCTGGTCAGTGGCGGGACGGTCACCGTGCTCGGCCAACCGGCGGGCACCCCCGCGCTGCGGCACCGGGTGGGCTACCTGACCCAGGCACCGAGCGTCTACGCCGACCTGACCGTCCGGGAGAACGCCCGCTATTTCGCGGCCCTGTACGGGCGTGGGCGCGTCGAGGCCGACCGGGCGATCAGCGATGTCGGGCTGGCCGAGGCCGCCGGTCAACTGGTCGGCACCCTCTCCGGCGGTCAACGCAGCCGGGCCTCGCTGGCGTGTGCCCTGGTCGGGGAGCCGGAGCTGGTCATCCTCGACGAGCCGACCGTCGGCCAGGACCCGGTGCTGCGGGCCGACCTGTGGGCCCGGTTCCACGCGATGGCCGCCGCCGGCACCACCCTGCTGGTGTCCAGCCACGTGATGGACGAGGCGGCCCGCTGCGACCAACTGCTGCTGATCCGCCAGGGGCGGTTGATCGCCGACGACAGCCCCGCCGCCATCCGCGCCGCCGCCGGCGTGGACGACCTCGACGAGGCGTTCCTGCGGCTCATCCGGGCCGGCGAGGCCGCCTCCACCAGCACCGACGCGACAGCCGCACGGGAGACAGCATGAACGCGCGAATTCTCGCCGCCACCACCGGCCGCATCCTGCGTCAGCTCCGGCACGACCGGCGGACCATCGCGCTGCTCGTGGTGGTGCCGGCCGTCCTGCTCACCCTGGTCTACTTCATGTACGCCGACCAACCGACCCCGCCCGGCCAGCCGACGACCTTCGACCGGATCGCGCTGGTGATGCTCGGCATCTTCCCCTTCGTGATCATGTTTCTGGTGACCAGCATCGCCATGCTGCGGGAACGCACCTCGGGCACGCTGGAGCGGCTGCTCACCACCCCGCTGGGCAAGCTCGATCTGCTCTTCGGGTACGGCATCGCGTTCGGGCTGGCCGCCGCCGTGCAGGCAGCCGTCGCCGCCGCGGTGGCGTACTGGATCTTCGATCTGGAGACCGCCGGCAGCATCGGGCTGGTGATCGGGATCGCCGTGCTCGACGCAGTGCTCGGCGTCGCCCTCGGGCTGCTGTGCAGTGCCTTCGCGCGCACCGAGTTCCAGGCAGTACAGTTCCTGCCAGTCGTGGTGATCCCCCAACTGCTGCTCTGCGGGCTGTTCGTGGCCCGCGACCAGATGGCCGGCTGGCTCCAGGCGCTCAGTGACGCCTTCCCCCTGTCGTACGCCATCGAGGCGTTGCAGGAGGTCGGCGCCCACGCCGAACCGACCGGCCGGATGTGGCGCGACGTCGCGGTGGTGTTCGGCGCTGTGGTGCTGGCACTGGTGCTCGCGGCGGCCACCCTGCGCCGACGCAGCGGCTGACCGCCAGCGCCGGGGGCGGCGGCCGGCACGGCAGCCGACCCCGGCCTGGGCCGGGCCCACGACGGGCCGAGGCGGACGAACGAAGGGCGGCGATGACGCGGCGGACCGGCCGGAGACCCGGCAACCCGGGCACCCGGGAGGCGATCCTCGACGCGGCGCGGACGGCATTCGCCGAACGTGGCTACGACGTCGCCTCGATCCGGGGCATCGCCGCCACGGCGCAGGTCGACCCGGCGCTCGTGCACCACTACTTCGGCAGCAAGGACCAGCTCTTCCTGGCCGCGATGAACTTTCCGGTCGACCCCGGTCAACTGGTGCCGAAGGTGCTCGCCGGCGACCGGGACGGCGTCGGTGAGCGGATGGTGCGCATCTTCCTCGGCGTCTGGGACTCCCCGACCGGCAGCGCGGCACAGGCACTGCTGCGCTCCGCGGTGAGCAACGAGTGGACCGCTCGACTGCTGCGTGAGTTCGTCACCACCCAGCTGCTGCGCCGGGTGCTGGAAAACCTCGACGTCGACCCGGTCGAGCTGCCGCTGCGGGGCTCTCTGGTGGCCACCCAGATGATCGGCCTGGCCATGATGCGGCACGTGGTGCGCCTTGAGCCGGTCGCCTCGGCGGACCCGGAAACCCTGGTGGCCGCGATCGGCCCCACGATCCAGCGTTACCTCACCGGCCCGCTGCCAACCTGACCCAACAACGCCCCGCTCAACCTCGGACGCCCCCGCGATCTTGCACGCCCCCGCGATATTGCACTTCCTGTCCCGACCAAAGGGACATACCACGCACAACGGCAACCAAAACTGCAAGATCGACGCGGGCCTGGGTGGGGCGCGGCGCGGGGCGGGGGGCGCGGGCTGGGCGGTTAGTGCGGGGGGCGGGCGTCGGCGGTGAGTCGTAGCGGTGGGAGCAGCTGCGGCAGGTCGGCCGGGTCGGTCACCGGGCCCGGGAAGGCCAGCCGGACCCGACGCCGGGCACCGGGTTGGCCGAGGGCCACGACCAGCCCGTAGCGGTCGATGCGCACCACCCGGGGCGGCCCGTCCGGGGTGTGCTCGGTCAAGCCGAGCTGCCGGCACAGGTACTCCGTCACCTGGGCGCCGTGGCACTCGGCGAGGTCGGAGAGCAGGCGGGCCTCGACCGGGTGCACCGGGTCCGGCTCGGCTTCGGCGTACTCCACCGGGTCGATCCGGTGCACGACGCCGGCCCGCTCCCAGCGGACCTCGACCACTTCGAAGCGGAACAGCCGGAACCGGGTGCCCAGGTCGAGCAGGTCCCCGGTCGGCTCCACCGCGGCGAACTCGACCGCCGCGTGGCGGGCCTCGTCGCCGCGCAGCTCGGCCGCCCAGCCGGACACCCAGGCGCGACCCAGGCCGGGCGCGCCGGCGGCGGGCGGCAGGTCGAGCACGTCGAGCACCACCGCGACGTCGCTGACCCCGGCGGCCGGTTGCAGGGCGGCGGCCAGGTGGCTGGCCACCGGCACCAGCAGCAGCACCCGCCCGTCCGAGTCGGTGACGTGCCGGGCGTGGTGCGGGCCTGGCCGGTGGGCCAGGTGCACGAGGCCGGGCAGGCGGCCGGCGACGAGGGTACGGACGATCTCGGCGGAGTTGGGCCGCATGGGCGCGACCTCCTTCTGAGGTTAGGCTTACCTAACCCGGAGCCTAGAGCACCCGCCCGTCGGCGTCCACCACACCGCCGCACCTCACCGGGTCTGCTCCAGCCAGGAGGCGTAGAGCAGGCCGTAGACCGAGTCGGCGTCGCGAACCAGCTCGTCGTGCGGGCCGCGCTGCACCACCCGGCCCCGGTCCACCACGATCACCTCGTCGGCGGCCTGCGCCGTGGAGAGCCGGTGCGCGATGGCGAGGGTGGTCCGGCCCCGGGTGACGGCGTCCAGCGTGCGTTGCAACCGCACCTCCGTCGCCGGGTCCACCGCGCTGGTCGCCTCGTCGAGCACCAGCAGGTCCGGGTCGGCCACGTACGCGCGGGCCAACGCGACAAGCTGCCGCTCCCCGACGCTGAGCGCCTCGCCCCGCTCCCCGACCGGAGTGTCCAGGCCCGCCGGCAGACCCTCCAGCCAGTCCGACAGGCCCAGCTCGGTGAAGGCGGCGCTCAACTGCTCGTCGGTCAACTCCGGCCGGGCGAACCGGACGTTGTCCCCCACCGTCGCGTCGAAGAGGAACCCGTCCTGCGGCACCATCACCACGCGCGAGCGCAACGAGTCGAACCGGACGTCGGTCAGCGGCACCCCGGACAGCAGCACCGCCCCGGCCGACGGGTCCATCAGCCGGGTCAGCAACTTGGCGAACGTGGTCTTGCCGCTGCCAGTCTCACCGACCACCGCCACCCGGCTCTTCGCCGGGATCTCCAGGTCGATGTCGTGCAGCACCGGCGGACCACCCGGATAGGCGAACCGCACACCGGAGAACCGGATGTCCAGCGGCCCGCCCGGCAGCTCCCGCCCCTGCTCCCCCGGGTCGGCCACGTCCGGGGCGACGTCCAGCACGTCCAGCACCCGCCGCCAGCCGGCGATCGCGTTCTGCGCCTCGTTGAGCACCTCGGTGGCGATCTGCACCGGCTGGATGAAGAGCGTCACCAGGAAGAGGAACGCGGTCAGCTGGCCGATCGACAGCGTGCCGTCCACCCCCAACAGCACGCCGAGCACCACCACCCCGGCCAGCGCCACCCCCGCCGCCAACTCCCCGACCGAGCTGCCCACGATGCTGATCCGGATCGCCCGCTGCTGCGCCAGCCGCTGCCGGTCGATCGCCTCGTCCAGCCGCCGCTCGGTGCGCCCGGCGATCCCGTACGCCCGGATCACCGGCGCGCCCACCACGCTCTCGCCGATCGCGCCGAGCAACGTCCCGGTGCGTTGGCGCACCGTCGCGTACGCGCTGCCGAGACGACGTTGCAGCTGCCGGATAACGAACACCGCCGGCAGGAACGCGGCCAACACGACCAGGGTCAACTGCCAGGAGTACGCCAGCATGACGGCGGTGGTGACCACCAGCTGACCGAGGTTGACCAGCAGGATCACCCCGCCCCACTGGAGGAACTGGGTGATCTGGTCCACGTCGCTGGTGACCCGCGAGACCAGCGAACCGCGCCGCTCCGACTGCTGGTGCAACATCGACAGGTCGTGCACGTGGCGGAACGCGCGCGTCCGGACGTTGGCCAGCGCCGTCTCGCTGACAGTGAACAGCCGGCGCATCATCAGGTAGCCGCAGATCGTGGTGATCGTCAGGATCGCCGCGGTGATCGCCACCACCGTCCAGACCACGTTCAGATTCAAACCACCGACGAGGCCCCGGTCGATGCCCTGCTGCACGGCGACCGGCACGGCAACCCGACCGACCATGTAGACCAACGCCAGGGCCAACGTGCCGGCCAGACCGATCCGTAGCTCCGGCGAGAGCGCCAGGCCCCGACGCAGGGTCTGCCAGGTCGTCTCCTGCCGCGCCTCCGGCGTGTCACTCGTTTCCGTAGTCACGCTCACCGGGCCCGCCTCTCGTTCACGACTGCGGGGCTCCGCTGCGCTGCACTCCTCGCGCTCACCGATCCACCTCGATCTCCAGGCCCGACGGCAGCGGCGCCACGTCGTCGCCGTAGGAACTTTCCTGTGCCCGCTCCACCTCGGCCTGCTCGTAGGCGGTGACCAGGTCGACGTAGCCGGGCACGGTGGCCAACAACTCGCTGTGGGTGCCCCGGGCGACCACCCGTCCCTGCTCCACGTAGATGACCTCGTCGGCGAGCGCGATGGTGGCCCGGCGGTACGCCACCACCAGGATCGACGCGGCCGGAACTCCCGCCTCCGTGGTCGACGACCGCAGCCCCGCGAGGATGGCCGCCTCCACTCGAGGATCGACCGCGCTCGTCGCGTCGTCGAGCACCAGCAGGCGCGGTCGGCCGGCCAGCGCGCGGGCCAGGGTGAGCCGCTGCCGCTGACCGCCGGAGAGCGAGGTGCCCCGCTCGCCGACCATGGTGTCCAGACCATCGGGCAGCGCGGCGACGAACCCGTCCGCCTCGGCCAGGCGCAGCGCCGCCCAGACCACCTCGTCGTCGACACCGGGCCGGTCGAGGGCGATGTTGGCGCGGACCGTGTCGTCGAAGATGAAGGGCACCTGGGCGACCAGGGCCACCGTGCCGGCCAACGACGCGGAGGTCAGCTCGCGCACGTCCACGCCGTCCAGGCTCACCGTGCCGGAGTCCGGGTCGACGAGGCGCACCGCCAGCGAGGCGATGGTGGACTTGCCGGCGCCGGTGGGCCCCACCAGGGCCACCGTCCGACCGGACGGCACCGTGAAGCCGACCTCGCCGAGGACCTGCGCGCCGGGCGGGTGCGCTTCGGCCGGCGGGTAGGAGTAGTGCACGTCGGTGAAGGTGAGGGTGGCCGGGCCGGCGCCGGCCGGGTCGAGCACCCGCTGCCCGTACGGCATCTCGCCGGTGGCGTCGAGCACCCGGCGCACCCGGTCCCAGCCGGCGACGCTGCGCGGCAGCTCGGCCAGCACCCAACCGATGGCCCGCACCGGGAAGGCCAGCACGGTGAAGAGGAAGGCCACACTGACCAGCTCGGTCACGCTGATGGCGCCCTGGCGCAGCCGGAACGCCCCGACCACCAGCACGGCGAGGGTGCCGAGGCTGGGCAGCGTCTCCAGCAGCGGGTCGAAGATGCCGCGCAGCCGGCCGACCGCGATCAGCGAGTCGCGCAGCTCACCGGCGCGGCCCGCGAACCGGGCGGTCTCCTGGGCCTCGCGGCCCATCGTCTTGACCACCAGGGCGCCGTCGAAGCTCTCGTGGGCGATGCCGCTGACCTCGGCGCGCAGGCGCTGCGCCCGGGCCTGCCGGGGGGCCATCCGGCGGGAGTAGACGACGTTGAGGGCGAACAGCGCGGGGAAGACCGCGAGCCCGACCAGGGCGAGCGCCCAGTCGGTGGCGAAGAGCGACACGATCGCGCCGATCAGCATCACCAACGTGCCGACGGCGAACGGCAGCGGCGCGATCGGGTACCAGGCCGCCTCCACGTCGGAGTTGGCGTTGGACAGCAGGGTGCCGGTGGAGTTGCGGTGGTGCCAGGACAGCGGCAGCTCCAGGTACCGACGGGTCACCCTGCGGCGGTAGGAGGCCTGGAGGCGGTACTGCATGTAGCCGGCGCCGAGCCGACGGCCGAAGATGCCCACGACCCGCAGCACGCTGATCCCGAACAGCGCGGTCGCGGCCAGCACCAGGCTGCCGGCGCCCACCTCGCCGCGTTCGATGGCCGGAAGCGCCACCTCACCGATGACCGACCCGACGACCCGGGCGCTGACAATGATCATCCCGCCGAAGAGCACGCTGCCGACGACCGCCACCGCGAAGATCCGCGGCTGCTCACGGATCGCCTGCCGCAGGACCCCCAGCCCTCGACTGAGAACGTCCCGACTTGTCTTGCTCGCCACGCTCTCCCCCGCCGTAAGCCGCAATTATCTCCCTCATCCTTACCGGTCGGGGCCAGTGCCGCCGACCCTGACTGGATATGTCGACCATCACGTACCGGACGGCGGCGCCGATCGGCGTCCGCTGTCGCGCGGCGACGGGCCACCGGGCCTACGATCGGGCCATGCCGCGGTACGCCCGAGCCGAGCGCAAGGCGCTGGCCGATCTTCTACTGGCCCTCGGGCCGGACGCCCCGACCATCAACGAGGGCTGGGCGACCCGTGACCTCGCCGCGCATCTGGTGCTGCGGGAGCGCCGTCCGGACGCGGCGGGCGGGATCGTGCTGCCGCCGCTGCGCGGCTACGCCGAGCGGGTTCGTCGGCGACTCGCCGCGCGGCCCTACCCCGAGCTGGTGGCACAGGTGCGCCGACCGCCGCTGTGGAGCCCGGTCAGCAACCCGCTGACCGACGAGCTGGCCAACATGATGGAGTTCTTCATCCATCACGAGGACGTCCGGCGGGCCGGCTCCGGGTGGCAGCCGCGCGATCTGCCCACCGGCATGCAGAGCGCGCTCTGGAAACGCGCGGCTCCGATGGCCCGGCTGGCACTGCGGCGCTTTCCGGCCGACCTCTACGTGCAGGCGCCCGGCCACGGTGAGGTCTCCCTCGGTCGCGGTGGTGAGCCACTGCGCCTGGTCGGCGCCCCGGCCGAGCTGGTGCTGTTCTTCTCGGGCCGGCAACGGGTGGCCCGGGTCCAACTGAACGGCTCAGCGGAGGCGGCTCGGCGGCTGCGCGCCGCCAACCTGGGCATGTGACCGCCTGTACGTAAACGGCCACGGGACGCCTGTAGAATTTCCAGGCCCAACGATAAACGCTGATGCCTCCTCCCGTACGCTTCACCGCGCCGGGCGGCACGGAGTGGGGGCACACTGTGCGGGACTTCGCGATTTCGGCGCTGCGGGAACCGCCGTTCCCCACGGGGCGCCACGGGGCCACGGATCAGGTGGCGGGTGAGAGCATCGAGTGGGCGCGCACGTTCGGGCTGGTCGATTCCGGCCAACGTGTGCACCGCCTGGAGCGGGCCGACGCCGCTGGACTGGCCGGCCGCGCCTGCCCGGACGGCTCGGTGGAGGGCCTGCGGCTGCTCACCGACCTGATCAGCTGGCTCTTCGTGATGGACGACGCCTGCGACGAGGACGGCCTCGGCGCCGACCCGGTCCGACTGGGCCCGGCGATCAGCACCCTGCTCGACGTGCTGGACCGGTGCGGTGACCCGCACGTCGTACCGCCCGCCGTCGGGCCACTGGGTGACGCGCTGCACGATCTCTGCCGCCGGACCCGACTGCACGATCACGCTGGACTGCTGCTGCGGTTCGTCAGCCAGATGCGCGAGTACCTGTTGGCGCTGCTCTGGGAGGCGGGCAACCGGGAACGTCGGCGCGTGCCCGAGGTGGCGGAGTACGTGCAGCTACGCCGGCACATCGGCGGCGTGCACCCCTGCCTCACCCTGACCGACCTGGCGTCGACGCGGCCCTCCGGGCCGGCCCAGCGCGCCGATCCGGGGCTGGTCGCCCTGGACCTGCTGGCGGTGGACCTGGTCTGCTGGTGCAACGACCTCTTCTCCTACGGCAAGGAGAGCCAGGCCGACCCGGACGTGCACAACCTGGTCACGGTGCTCGGCCAGGACAGCGACGCGGACGAGGCGGCAGCGCTCCGGAGTGCGGCACATCGGTTCAACCAGGGGCTGGCGACGTACCTGGACGCGGAGGAGGCGCTGCGCGCCGTCGGCGACGACGGAATCCGCGACGCCCTGGCCGCGCGGCGCAACTGGGTCCGGGCCACCTACGACTGGTCAGTGGGGGCTGCCCGGTACGCCTGATCGGCCGTACCGGTTGGTGGGATGGGCCGGCCGGACGATCACCAGGGCTAGCCGATGCACGGCAACAGGCAATACTCTTCGGTAACCATCATGACGTGACGACCGTCACGCCACCACCCCCGAAGGCGGCTACAGCGATGGCTCTCGATGTACCGTACCGTTCCATCCCGGACATGTTCCTCAAGCGCGTGGCGGCCACCCCCGACCGGAACGCGTTCGCGTCCCCGAACTCCGACGACTCGGGGCCCGTCTGGCTGACCTGGGCGCAGGTCGCCCAGCGCGCCAAGGCGGTCGCCGCCGGCCTGCACGGCCTGGGCGTCGGCCAGGAGGACCCGGTCGCGATCCTCGCGAACACCCGGCTGGAATGGGTGATCGCCGACCTCGGCATCATGTGCGCCGGCGGCGCGACCACCACCGTCTACCCCACCACCGAGCCGGCCGACGCGACGTACATCATCGCCGACTCCGGGTCGAAGGTGCTGTTCGCGGAGAACCCGGCCCAGGCGGCGAAGATCGCCGGGGCATCCCTGCCCGCGCTCACCCACGTGGTGCTCCTTGATGGCGCCGTCGACCCGGACGCCCCGATCGCGCAGTTGACGCTCGCCGACCTGGAGGAGCGCGGCACCCAGGCGCTGGCCGCCGAGCCGGAGCTGATCGACATGCTGGTGGCCGGCATCGGCCCGGACCACCTGGCCACCCTGATCTACACCTCCGGCACCACCGGCCAGCCAAAGGGCGTCGAGCTGCTGCACGGCGGCTGGTGCTGGGAGGCCGTGGCGCAGGCGGAGGTCGGGCTGCTGCGCGACGACGACCTGCAGTACCTGTGGCTGCCGCTGGCCCACTCGTTCGGCAAGACCCTGCTCTGCGGCGCCATCCACGTCGGCCTGCCCACCTACGTCGACGGGCGGGTGGACAAGCTGGTCGAGCTCCTCTCGGTCATCCGTCCGACGCTGATGTGCGGCGCTCCCCGGGTGTTCGAGAAGGTCTACAACAAGGCCGTGACCACCGCTCAGGGCGCCGGCGGCGCGAAGGCGAAGATCTTCGGCTGGGCCGTCGGCGTCGGCAAGGAGAAAATCACCCTGGAGCAGGCTGGCAAGCCGGTGCCGGCCGGGCTGAAGCTGCGCTACGGGCTGGCCGAGAAGCTGGTGTTCAGCAAGCTCCAGGCCCGCCTGGGCGGCCGGATGCGGGTGCTGGTGTCCGGTGCGGCGCCGCTCAGCCCGGAGATCGCCACCTTCTTCGCCGCCGCGAACCTGCCGATCTCCGAGGGCTACGGCCTGACCGAGACCAGCGCCGGCAACTTCGTCAACCCGCCGGCCGGGCTGCGGATCGGCACCGTGGGCCGGGCGATGGGCGACCTGGAGTGCAAGATCGACACCGACGGGGAGATCCTGGTACGGGGTCGGCCGGTGATGCGCGGCTACCACAACCTGCCGGAGGAGACCGCCGCCTCGTTCACCGAGGACGGCTTCTTCCGTACCGGTGACATCGGCACCCTGGACGAGCAGGGCTACCTCCGCATCACCGACCGCAAGAAGGACCTGGTCAAGACCTCGGGCGGCAAGTACATCGCGCCGTCGCACATCGAGGGGATGTTCAAGGCCATCTGCCCGTACACGTCGCAGGCGGTCGTCGTCGGTCAGGCCCGCAACTTCTGCACGATGCTGGTCACCCTGGACCCGGACGCCATCCGGGGCTGGGTCGCCGGCGGCCCCCTCGAAGGACGCAGCTACACCGAGATCGTCGCGTCGGCCGAGGCCCAGACGATGGTCGAGGAGTACGTCGCCCAGCTCAACGCCAAGCTCAACCGCTGGGAGACGATCAAGAAGGTGGCCATCCTGCCGCGCGACCTGACGATCGAGGACGGCGAGATCACCCCGTCGTTGAAGATCAAGCGGCGTGGGGTGGAGAGCAACTTCGCCGACCAGATCGACAAGATGTACGCCGGCACCCTCGCCGAGCTCTGAGCCGACCGAGGGTCCCGTGCCGGCGAGGAAGCCGGCACGGGGCCCTCACAGGTGGTGACCCCGCCACCTCGTCTGCTCCTCTTCCCCCGCGAGCTGCTCCTCCAACGCCATCTGCCGGACCCCGGCCCGGCGCCGGGAGTCGACAACCGTCTGCGCCGCCACCGCCACCGCCGCGGCCAGGGCCAACATGGCCAAGGCGATCAGCTCGGGTAGCGACCCGGCAGCCGGCACCAGCGCAATCAGCAGCAGGATCCCGCCGATCGTGGGCCAGCGGGGGGCGCCGAGCATCCGCCGACCGAGCACGATGAGCGCGAGCAGGTAGAGCGCGACCCCACCGTAGAGCGCCAGCAGGTCGATGTTCGGCAGCGGAACGCCCCAGCTCGGCGTGGTGGGATCGGCACCTTCGTGGATCAGCCCCTTGAGCCCGAGCGCGAACAGGATGATGCCGGCGATGACCGGAAGGTGTAGGTAGCTGTAGGCGTTGCGGGCCAGGATGGCGCGCGCGTCCGGGTCGCGGGTGCGGTGCAGGGTCTGTTCCATGCCGAGCGCCAGGGTGTCGAAGTACGCCCACCACATCGCGGCGGCCACCGCGATGCCGAGCACCGCGGCGATCAGCACCGGCCAGGTCAGCGGTAGACCAGCGGTTTCGCTGGGACTGAACCCGAGTGCGATGATGGCCTCGCCGAGGGCGATCAGGACGATCTGACCGTGCCGCTCCGCCCAGTGCCCGGCGGAGAGCACTGTCCACCCGGTGCCCCGCAGCGCGAGGCCGGCCCCGTACTCCACGCCGAGGGCCGCGAGCCAGCACAGCAGGCGGGCCACCGACTCGGCTGTTCCGTCGAAGAGCCGCTGCGGCAGCAGCCCGGCGACCACGATGAGGGCCGTGGCCACGACCGCCGGCAGGGCGAGCAGCTGCCAGCGTCGACGCACGTCGCGGTTCCGGCGGCCGATCCACAGGAAGATCACACTCTCGCTCACCCGGACGAGGAAGTAGCAGGTCGCGAAGACCAGCGGACCGAACAGCCCACCGGGACGGTCGACGAACGCCTTCGGCAGACTCAGCGCCAGCACGAAGGCGGCGGCGATGGTGACGAAGACGACCGCCGGGACGATCCCCTGGTCGGTACGGATCAGGTTGCCCAGCAGGGCGAACGCCGACCAGCACCACCAGAGCAGGGCCAGCAGCACCAGGCACTGGACCAGGCCTTGGGCGGTCGGATTGCCGGCGGTGGCCGTGGTGACGTGCAGGAACGCGAAGACGAAGACCAGGTCGTAGAAGAGTTCCAGCGGGGTCGCCCGCGAGCCCGGCGCACTGCGGCGAACCCCGCGTGTCCCGCTGTTCTGGCCCACCAGGGGAGTCTGGCAGCCGAGCTGGGGCGAATGATGTATTCCCGGCATAATGGTGCCGGGAGATGCCGCTGGTGGTTCGGCGCTGACTCAGGCGATGACGGCGGGCTCCCGCCACCGCTGGCGGCCGGCCCGGTCCAGGTCGTAGCGGATCGCCGCGATCCGCCCGACGGCCTCCACGAGGTCCGCCGCGGGCAGGGTGAAGGGCAGCCGCAGGAAGCGCTCCAGGGTGCCGTCCAGGCCGAACCGGGGGCCGGGGGCCAGCCGTACGCCGACCTCCTCCGCGGCCCGGGCCAGCGCGCTCGAGACCGGGCCGTCCAACTCGGCCCAGAGCGTCACACCACCCCGTGGCACGGTGACCCGCCACTCCGGCAGTTGGTGCGCCAGCGCGCCGAGCAGGGCGTCGCGCTGGACGGCCAACTGGACGCGGCGGTCGGTGACGATGGCCTCGGCGTCGGCGAGCAGGTGCACCGCGACCAGTTGGTCCAGCACCGGGCTGGCCATGTCGACCCCGACCCGCACGGCGGCCAGCCGCTGCACCTGCGGCGCGGACGCGCGCACCCAGCCGATGCGCAGGCCACCCCAGTAGGGCTTGCTCATCCCGCCGATGCTGACCACCCGGCTGTGCCGGTCGTAGGTGGCGACCGGGGGTGGCACCTCGGTGCCGTCCATCGACAGGTCCACGAAGGACTCGTCGATGATCAGATCGGTGCCGACCGCATGCGCGGCGGCCACCACGCGCTCGCGTAGCGACGCGGGCATCAGGTGCCCCGTCGGGTTCTGGAACTCCGGAATCAGGTAGGCCAGCTTGGGCCGGGTCTGTCGGAGAGTGCCCAGCAGCAGGTCGGGCTCCCAGCCGCCGTCGGCGGCCAGCCCGTGGGTGCTGATCCGGGCCCGCCGACCGGCCAGCGCGGCGAGGGCGTTGGGGTAGGTCGGGGACTCGACCAGCACGGTGCCACCCGGGGCCAGTGCGAGCCGCAGCACCAGATCCAGTGCGTGCTGGGTGCCGCTGGTGACCATGATCTGGTCGGCCGAGGTGGGCAGACCCCGGGCGGTGTACGCGTCGGCCACCGCCTCGCGGAGCTCGATGATGCCGGTCGGGTGGTAACCGGCCCCGCTCAGGTAGCGGGGCAGGTCCTCGGTGGCGGCCCGCGCGGCTGACAGCAGTTGCGGCGGTGCGGCCAGCGCGGCGACGCCGAGGTCGAGCATCTCCCGGTCGTCCAGCGGGGTCCACAGGCCGGTGCTGGCCACCCGGTGGTTGCCGGGCAGCATCGTCCAACTGCCGGCGCCCCGACGGCTGGCCAGGTGCCCGGTCTCGCGTAGCTGCCGGTAGGCGGCGGTGACCGTGGTCCGGCTGATCCGCAGCGCCTCGGCCAGCTCCCGTTCGGCCGGGAGGCGGACGCCCAGCGGCAGCCGGCCGTCGGCGAGCAGCCCGCGCACCGAGCCGGCCAGCGCGGCGTAGTCGGGGCTGCGGCGGCGGCCCGGCAATGCATGCCACTGCCCGAGCAGACGGGCCAATTGGACGCCGCGTACCTGCCCGGTCATAGCCACTCCTCGGATATTGGCTTCTTCCTCGACGAGGATTGGCACCTAGGGTGGCATGCATGGCACTGCTTGGCAATTTGCGGCACCGGCCGGTTCGACGGTTGGTCCAGCTCTACCTCGGGCTCACGCTCTACGGCCTCAGCATGGCCCTGATGATCCGCTCCCACCTGGGCCTCGACCCGTGGGACGTGTTCCACCAGGGGCTCTCCGAGCTGACCGGGCTCTCCTTCGGCACTGTCACCATCGGCGTCGGCGCGCTGGTCCTGCTGCTCTGGATCCCGCTGCGGCAGCGGCCCGGCCTCGGCACGGTCAGCAACGTCGTGGTGATCGGCCTGGTCGTGGACGCCACACTGGCCCTGCTACCCGCGGCTGGCCCACTCAGCGCCCAGATCGCGATGCTGGTCACCGGGATCGTCGCCAACGGCGCCGCCACCGCTCTCTACCTCGGCGCCCAGTTGGGCCCCGGCCCCCGCGACGGTCTGATGACCGGGTACGTGGCCCGCCGGCCCGGCCGGTCGATCCGGCTGGTGCGCACCGTCATCGAGGTCACCGTGCTGGCCCTGGGCTGGTGGCTCGGCGGCGAGGTCGGCGTGGGCACCGTCGCGTACGCGCTGGCCATCGGCCCGTTGGCCCAGTTCTTCATCCCACTGTTCGCCGTGCCGGAGGGCACCGCGCCGGACAGCGCCGCGCCTCCGCCGGGCAACCCCGCGCCGGCCACCCCGACCGGCTGAGCCCTCACCGACCGTCCGCGAACCGGTACATGGCGGTGGTGCCGCGCACCGGTTGGCGGGTGGGTGTTCCCTTCCGCGACGCGCGCCGTCATCATCTCTGCATGGGGGAGAACGGTTGGCGCTGGAACGACGCCTGGATCTTCGTGTCGCTCGTCATCGCGAGCGGTGCCGGACGGCACCGTCGGTCGGCGACAAGCCGGCGGCCGGAGGGCGTCCGCCTGACCGACGTGCTCTCCACCGCCGACCACCTCAACCACGCGATTCCGCAGCGGCACGAGGTGGAGGCCGCGGTCCAGCGGTTGGTCGGCGCCGGGCTGGTCAGCGTCGCCGACGGCTGGTTCCGGATCACCGCCGAGGGTGAGCAGCTGTGGCGTACCCGCCCGCGCGCGGGTGTGGCGACCATGGTGGACACCGTGCAGGGAGTGTTGACCCGCCGGCACGCGCCCGGCAGCGCGGACTGGATCCTGGACGAGGCCGACCACGCGGCTGCCGTGCAGGAGTACGCGGTCCGTTCGATTCCCACCCCGCGTCGGTCACCGGAGGGGCACTCCGGCGAGCGCTGAGCTGCTCAGCGCACCGGATGGCCGCCGAGGCGCAGCGCGTCCTTGACCTCGGCGACGGTCAGCTCGCCGAAGTGGAAGACGCTGGCGGCGAGCACCGCGTCCGCGCCGGCGCCGATCGCGGGCGGAAAGTGGGCCACCTCGCCGGCTCCCCCACTGGCCACCACCGGCACGTCCACCACCGCGCGCACCGCGGCGATCAACTCCAGGTCGAAGCCGGCCTTGGTGCCGTCGGCGTCCATCGAGTTGAGCAGGATCTCCCCCGCGCCCAACTCGGCGCCCCGGTGCGCCCACCACACGGCGTCGATGCCGGTGCCACGCCGACCCCCGTGGGTGGTGACCTCGAAGCCGCTGGGCGTGCCGCCGTTCGGCGAGCGCCGCACGTCGAGGGAGAGCACGAGCACCTGCCGGCCGAACCGGTCGGCGATCTCGGCGATCAGCTCCGGACGGGCGATGGCGGCGGTGTTCACGCCGACCTTGTCCGCGCCCGCGCGTAGCAGCGTGTCCACGTCGGCGACCTGCCGGACCCCACCGCCGACGGTCAGCGGGATGAACACCGACTCGGCGGTGCGGCGCACCACGTCGAGCATGGTGCCCCGGTCGCTCGAGGACGCGGTGACGTCGAGGAACGTCAACTCGTCCGCGCCGGCCCGGTCGTACGCCGCGGCCAACTCCACCGGATCGCCGGCGTCACGCAGGTCGAGGAAGTTGACCCCCTTGACCACCCGCCCGGCGTCCACGTCCAGACAGGGGATCACCCGTACCGCCACCGTCATGCCGTGAGCCTATCCTCCGCACGCGGCACGGCGGTCGACCCGATCGGGTCGACCGCCGCGAGAGAGGTCTGCGTCACACGCGGACGAGCATCTTGCCGAGGTTGTCGCCGCGCAGCAGGCCGAGGAACGCGCTCGGTGCGTTCTCGATGCCGTCCACGATCGTCTCGTCGTAGGACAGCGTGCCGTCGCGCAGCCAGCCCGAGACGTCGCGCACGAACGCCGCCCGCACGTCGTTGTGGTCGTTGACCAGGAAGCCGCGCAGGGTGAGCCGCTTGCCGATGACCAGCGCCAGGTTGCGCGGCGCGGCCGACGGTTCGGTGGCGTTGTACTGCGAGATCATGCCGCAGATTGCGGCCCGACCGTGCAGGTTCATGGCCGAGATGGCGGCCTCCAGGTGGTCGCCGCCGACGTTGTCGAAGTAGACGTCGACACCGTCCGGGGCGGCCGCCCGCAGCGACTCGCGGACCCCGTCGTGGTAGTCGAAGGCGGCGTCGAAGCCCAGCGCCCGCAGCCGCTCGACCTTGGCCGGCGAGCCGGCACTGCCGATCACCCGGCCGGCGCCCTTGAGTTTGGCGATCTGGCCGACCAGGCTGCCCACCGCGCCGGCCGCGGCGGAGACGAAGACCGTCTCGCCGGGCTTCATCGCGGCCACCTCCAGCAGCCCGGCGTACGCGGTCAACCCGATCATGCCGAGCACGCTCAGGTACGCGCTGACCGGGGCGATGTTCGGGTCGACGGGGCGGGCCGCGGCGGCGTCGAGCAGCGCGTACTCCCGCCAGCCCAGCCCGTGCAGGACGGTGGTCCCGACGGCGATGTCCGCCGCCTCGCTGGCCACCACCTCACCGATCGCGGCACCGTCGAGCGCCGCGTCGAGCGCGAACGGCGGCACGTACGACTTGACGTCGTTCATCCGTCCGCGCATGTACGGGTCGACGGACATGTACTGGTTGCGGACCACGATCTGGCCCGGTCCGGGCGTCGGAACCTCGGTCTCGACGAGCCGGAAGGTGTCTTCCGTGGGCCAGCCCTGGGGGCGGCTGGCCAGGTGGATCTCACGGTTGCTGGTCACAGGGTGGTCGTCCTCTCGTCCGCGGATTGGGGCCTGGGGCCGCGAGGTCACGCGGTCAGGGTCTCGCGGACGGTCAGGGTGACGTCGACGTTGCCACGGGTGGCGTTGGAGTACGGGCAGACCTGGTGGGCCTGCTCGACGATCTGCTCGGCGACCTCGCGGGGCGCGGCGGGCAGGTCGACGACGAGCTGCACGGTGAGCCCGAAGCCGCCGCTGCCGTTCGGGCCGATGCCCACCTCGGCGCCGACCACGGAACCGGTCACGTCGGCCTTGGCCCGGCGGGCCACCAGCCGCAGCGCGCTGTGGAAGCAGGCCGCGTAACCGGCGGCGAAGAGCTGCTCGGGGTTGGCCGCGCCACCGGCGCCGCCCATCTCCTTCGGCACGGCCAGATCGAGTGCGAACGTGCCGTCGGAGGTCTCGACGTGGCCGTCCCGGCCGTCGCCGGTAGCGGTCGCGGACGCGGTGTAGACAACCTGCATGGTGGTCACTGCTCCTTCTGTCGGTGGATGGTGTCGGTGACCCGGGTGAGGGTGTCGCGCAGCGCGACGAGCTCGTCGAAGCCCAGCCCGGTGGCCAGGGCGATCCGCAGGGGAACGTCGCAGAGCCGCTCGCGCAGCGCCCGGCCCTGCTCGGTGAGGCCCACCTCGACCCGCCGCTCGTCGCGGGCCGACCGCCGCCGCACCACCAGGCCCGCCCCCTCCAGCCGCTTGAGCAGCGGGGAGAGCGTGCCGGAGTCCAGCCGCAGCTCGGCGCCCAACTCGGACACCGTGGGGGCGTCGTCGGGGCGCTCCCAGAGCACCAGCAGCGCCAGGTACTGCGGGTAGGTCAACCCGACCTCGTCGAGGATCGGCCGGTAGACGTCGGTCAGTGCGCGCGACGCGGCGTAGAGCGCGAAGCACACCTGCCGGCGCAGCACCAGGTCATCGGTCACCGCTGAACCGTAGCCCACAATTAAGTTGTGCACAACTTATCGGGGCGCGGGACGGCCCAGCAGGCCGCCTGGGCGGGTACCTCAGCGATCGCCGAGGTACGCCTCCAACTCCACCTCGACCAGGTGCTCCGGGTCCAACAGACCGGCCACCACCACCAGGGTGGCCGCCGGCCGGACCGCGCCGAAGACCGCGTTGTGCGCCCGGCCCACCTCGTCGGCGTGCAGTCGGTCCGTCACGTACATCCTGGTCCGGACCACATCGCCCGGCTCCGCACCCACCTCTGCCAGCGCGGCCAGCCCGATCCGCAGCGCCTGCGCGGTCTGCGCGGCCGCGTCACCGACGTGCACCACCCGGCCGTCCACCGTCGCCGTGCAACCGGCCGTCCAGGCCCGCTCACCGGCCCGGACCACCCGGGAGTACCCGTAGCGCTGCTCCCACGGGCCGCCCGACCCCAGCCGTGTCGTCGTCATGCCTCGGCCAACGTCCGCAGCGCCTCGGCCACCGTGAAGGCACCCGCGTAGAGCGCCTTGCCGGCGATCACGCCCTCCACCCCGGCCGACTCCAGGGTCGCCAACGCCCGCAGGTCGTCCAGGGTGGACACCCCGCCCGAGGCGATCACCGGCCGGTCCGTACGGGCACACACCTCGCGCAGCAGATCCAGGTTCGGCCCGCGCATCGTGCCGTCCTTGGTGATGTCGGTGACCACGTACCGACTCGCGCCCGCCTTGTCCAGTCGCTCCAGCACCTCGTACAGGTCACCGCCGTCGCGGGTCCAACCCCGCGCCGACAGGGTGTGACCCCGCACGTCCAGCCCGATGGCCACCCGGTCGCCGTACTCCGCGACCACCCGGTCACACCAGACCGGGTCCTCCAGGGCGGCGGTCCCGATGTTCACCCGGGCCGCTCCGGTGCCCAGCGCCGCGCGCAGCGACTCGTCGTCACGGATGCCCCCGGAGAGCTCCACCTTCACGTCCAACTGGCGCACCACCTCCGCGAGCAGGTGCGCGTTGGTGCCCCGACCGAACGCCGCGTCCAGGTCGACCAGGTGGATCCACTCCGCGCCGTCCTGCTGCCAGGCCAGCGCCGCGTCCAACGGGTCGCCGTAGATGCTCTCGCTTCCGAGGGCGCCCTGAACGAGCCGGACGGCCCGGCCGTCAGCTACATCCACGGCGGGTAACAGGGTGAGGCTCAAGGTCTTCTCCTCGATCAGGTACGACGGTCCAGGGCGATCACCACGATCGCCGGCAGTACGAGCAGCAAGAGCACGATCAGCGCGATACGCAACGCCAGGTTGTCGACGAACGTCCAGATCAGGATCAACGCCGCGCCGGTGAGCAGCACGATCGCGGCCCGCTCACCCCGAGTGTGCCGGGCCAGCCGCCCGGAGCGACCCCGCCGCAGCCGCGGCGTCAAGCTGCGGACCACCGCGCGACGGCGCTGCCGCCGGGCGACCTGGCGCTGCCGGACCGCCCGCTCCCGGGCCTGCTCGGCCTCCCGCTCCGCCCGCCGGCGGGCACGCTCCCGGCTCACGGCGACGCCCACCGCTCGGGCACCGCGCGACGGTGCTCAGTCACCGCTGGGCAACGTGGCGAGCCAGTTGCGCAGCAGCGCGGCACCGGTGTCGGCGGACTTCTCCGGGTGGAACTGGGCCGCCGACAACGAGCCACGCTCCACCGCCGCGACGAAATCCGTGTCGTGGTGGGCGGTGGTCACCGTGGCACCGGCAGCGGCCAGCGCCGCCGGGTCGCCCATCGCGTACGAGTGGACGAAGTAGAACCGGCTCTGCTCCGTCAACCCGGCGAACAGCACCGACTCCCGCGGAGCCCGGACCGTGTTCCAGCCCATGTGCGGCAACCTGGTGGCGGCCAGCCGGGTCACCCCGCCGGGCAGCAGCCCCAGCCCCTTGGTCACCACTCCGTGCTCGTCACCGTGCTCGAAGAGCACCTGCATGCCCACGCAGATGCCGAGCACCGGCCGGCCAGCAGCCACCCGTTCGGCGATCACCGGACCGGCGCCCAACGCCTCGATCCCCGCCATGCACGCCGCGTACGCGCCCACACCCGGCACCACCAGACCATCCGCGGCAGCCGCTGCGGCCAGGTCGCCGGTCACCCGGACGTCCGCTCCGGCGGCGGCCAGCGCCCGCTCCGCCGAGCGCAGGTTGCCCGAGCCGTAGTCGAGCACCACCACGTCACTCATGTCGTCACCCCGATCACCCGTTCTCCGGCAGCAGCCGCAGCACCCCGGCGACCGTGGCGAGCACCGCGAGCCCCGCGGTGATCAGCACGGCGGCCTTCGGCGCGCCCTGCCGGTAGAGCGACCAGGTGCCGCCCACCAGCACCCCGGCCAGAACCAGCAGCAACGTCGGCAACGCGGCACCCATCAGAGCCACCTTTCATTCGCGACTGCGAGGCTCCGCTGCGCTGCACTCCTCGCGCTCATCAGAGCGCGCCCTTCGTGCTCGGGATCGCTCCGGCAGAACGCGGGTCGATCGAGGTGGCCTCGCGCAACGCGCGGGAGACCGCCTTGAACTGCGCCTCCACCACGTGGTGCGCGTCCGGGTGACCACCCGGCCGGGCCGCCCGCAGCACGTCGACGTGCAGCGTGACCCGGGCCGCCTGGCCGAAGGACTCCCAGATGTGCCGGGTCATGCTGGTCGCGTACACCGGGCCGATGTAGGGGGCGAGCACCGGCTCGTCGTGCACCACGTACGGCCGACCGGAGAGGTCCACCGCGGCCCGGACCAGCACCTCGTCCATCGGCACGGTCGCCGAGCCGTACCGCCGGATGCCGGCCTTGTCGCCCAGCGCCTGGTCGAACGCCGCACCCAGGGCGAGCGCGGTGTCCTCGATCGTGTGGTGCGCGTCGATCTCCAGGTCACCCACTGTGCGCACGGTCAGGTCGAAGCCGCCGTGCCGGGCGATCTGGTGCAGCATGTGGTCGTAGAAGCCGACGCCGGTGCTGATCTCGGCGGCACCGGTGCCGTCGAGATCGATCTCGACGAGGACCTTGGTCTCCTTGGTGATCCGTTCCACCCGGGCGGTCCGACTCATTGCGAAGTCTCCATTGCAGAAAGGAAGGCGTCGGTCTCGGCGGCGGTGCCGGCGGTCACCCGCAGCCAGCCGGGCAGGCCGACGTCACGGACCAGCACCCCCTGCGCCAGCAGGGCGTTCCAGACGATGGTCTGGTCGCCGCCCACCTCGAAGAGCACGAAGTTGGCGTCGCTGTCGGCGACCCGCAACCCCCGCTCCCGCAGCGTCGCCACGATCCGGTCCCGCTGCGCCATGATCGCGCTCACCGTACCGAGAAGGGCATCGCGGTGAGCCACCGCCGCGCGCGCGGCGGCCTGGGTGAGCGCGGAGAGATGGTACGGCAAACGGACGAGCTGCACCGCGCGCACCACCGCCGGGTCGGCGGCCAGGTAACCCAGCCGGCCACCGGCGAAGCCGAACGCCTTGCTCATCGTCCGGGTGACCACCAGCCGTGGGTGGCTGGGCAGCACCGCGAGGGCACTGACCGTCCCGGGTCGGGCGAACTCGGCGTACGCCTCGTCGACGACCACCATGCCGGGCGCGACGTCGAGCACCGCGGCGATCACCGCCGGGTCCAGTGCCGTGCCGGTGGGGTTGTTCGGCGAGCAGAGGAAGACCACGTCCGGCTGGTGCTCGCGGACCTGGGCGACCGCCTCCTCGGCGGTCAACCCGAAGTCGACGCCGCGCGCGGCGGGCACCCACCGGGTGCTGGTGCCGAGGGCCAGCAGCGGGTGCATCGAGTACGCCGGAACGAAGCCGAGCGCGCTGCGCCCCGGCCCGCCGAACGCCTGGAGCAGCTGCTGCTGGATCTCGTTGGAGCCGTTGGCCGCCCACACCTGCTCGACGGTGAGCCCGTGCCCCAGATATTCGGCCAGGTCGGCGCGGAGCGCCACCGCGTCCCGGTCCGGATAGCGGTTCAGCTCGCGCAGCTCGGCCGCGAGCGCCTTGCCGATCGCCTCGACCACCGGCTCCGGCACCGGGTGCGAGTTCTCGTTGGTGTTGAGCCGCACCGGCACGTCCAGTTGCGGCGCCCCGTACGGCGACAGCCCCCGCAGGTCGGCCCGGATCGGCAGATCGTCCAGGCTGGTCACGCCGGCCCTCCCGGGAAACGGGCCTGGACCGCCTGGCCGTGCGCGGGCAGGTCCTCCACGTTGGCCAGGGTGACCACGTGCGGAGCCACCTCGCGCAGCGCGGCCTCGGTGTATTCGATCAGGTGCACGCCGCGCAGGAAGGACTGCACGGACAGCCCGGAGGAGTGCCGGGCGCAGCCGCCGGTGGGCAGCACGTGGTTGGAGCCGGCGCAGTAGTCCCCGAGCGACACCGGCGACCAGGCGCCCACGAAGATCGCCCCAGCGTTGCGGACCCGCAGCGCCCACTCCCGGGCGTCCACCGTCTGGATCTCCAGGTGCTCGGCCGCGTACGCGTCGACCACCCGCAGCCCAGCCTCGAGGTCGTCGACCAGGACCACGCCGCTCTGCTCGCCGGTCAGCGCCGTGGTGACCCGCTCGGTGTGCTTGGTCGCCGGCACCTGCCGGGCCAACTCCGCCTCGACCGCCTCGACCAGCGCCACCGACGGGGTGACCAGCACGCTCGCGGCCAGCGGGTCGTGCTCGGCCTGACTGATCAGGTCGGCGGCCACGTGCGCCGGGTCGGCGGTGTCGTCGGCCAGGATGGCGATCTCGGTCGGCCCGGCCTCGGCGTCGATGCCGACCACGCCGCGCAGCAGCCGCTTGGCGGCGGTCACCCAGATGTTGCCGGGGCCGGTGATCAGGTCGACGGGGTCGCACCGCAGCTCACCCGCCGGATCCACCGCAGCGCCGTACGCCAGCATCGCCACCGCCTGGGCCCCGCCCACGGCGTAGACCTCGTCGACGCCGAGCAGCGCGCACGCGGCGAGCACCCGGGGATCGGGCAGGCCGCCGTTGTCCTTCTGCGGCGGGCTGACCACCACCAGCGAACGCACCCCGGCCGCCTGGGCGGGCACCACGTTCATCACCACTGTCGACGGGTACATCGCCAGGCCACCGGGCACGTAGAGGCCGACCCGGTCGACCGGCAGCCACCGCTCGGTGACGGTGCCGCCGGGCACCACCTTCGTGGTGTGGTCGGTGCGCCGCTGGTCGGCGTGCACCCGACGGGCCCGGGTGATGGACTCCAGCAGCGCGGCACGCACCGCCGGGTCGAGCACCCCCTCCGCCTCGGTGATCGCCTCGACCGGCACTCGCAGCACCTCCGGGGAGATGCCGTCGAACCGAACGCTCGCCTCCTGGATCGCTGGGTACCCATGCTCACGGACCGCCTCCACCAGGGGCCGGATGCGCTCGACGGCGACGGACACGTCGAGCTGGGCACGGGGCAGCAGGCGGCGCGGGTCAGCGAGACCGTCGCGCAGGTCGATCCGATTCAGCACCCTTGCGAGTCTAGGCGGCCGTCCCGACGTCCACCCGAGCCGCCCGTCCGCCGGGACAGTGAGCCGGGCCACGCCCTTGGTGCCGAGATTGGTTAGGCTCGACCATGTGACCGCACGGCTGCCGGTGTTCCCGCTCGCAACGGTGCTCTTTCCCGGGTTGGTGCTGCCGCTGCACATCTTCGAGGAGCGCTACCGGGCGCTGGTCCGGCATCTGGTCGGCCTGCCCGAGGGTGCCCCGCGCGAGTTCGGCGTGGTGGCCATCCAGGCCGGCTGGGAGGTCGCGCCCGCCGGTCCCGCCGGCGCCCCGGCCAGGTCGAGCGTCGGCGAGGTGACGCTGCACGAGGTGGGCTGCACCGCCGAGCTGCGCCAGGTGACCGAGTTGGCCGACGGTGGTTTCGACATCGTCACGGTCGGCCGCCGCCGGTTCCGCATCGCCGAGGTCGACGACAGCGCCGAGCCCTACCTGACCGCCGACGTCGAGTGGCTGCCCGACCCGGGCGGCCCGGACGAGGTGGCCGATCTGCTGGCCGCCCGGGTGATCGCGGTGTTCCGGCAGTACCTCGGCCTGATCCGCTCCGACCCGGAGGAGATCTCCGAGCAGTTGCCGGAGGACCCGACCGTGCTCTCGCACCTGGTGGCGGCGACCGCGGCGCTCACCGTCGACGACCGGCAGCGGCTGCTGGCGATCGACGACACCGCCTCCCGACTCCGCGCCGAGCTGCGGTTGCTCAACCGCGAGGCGGCTCTGCTGCGTCAGGTGCGGGCGGTTCCGGTGCCGTTGTCGGAGCTGGCGTCCCCGCCGACACCCAACTGAACTCCCCCGGCTCGGGCTCCGGGCGTAGCCCCGGCCACCGCGACCAGCCGGCCAGCAGGGTGTACATGACCGCGGCCCCGAACGCCGGCAGCAGCAGGTTGCCGTGCGGCACCGGCAGCACGCCGAGCAGCCAGTCCACTCCGCCGGCCCGCAGGTCGGCGGGTTTGCTGAAGGCCTGCCCGGCCGGGGCGGTCGCCAGCAGCCGCTCGAAGGTGCCAAGACCGATCCGCCGTCCCACCTGCCAGGCCACCGGCGCGGCGACCAGGGTGCCGAGCACCGCGGCGAGCAACCCGACCGGGCCACGCCGCCGACGCAGCACGAACCACAGGGTGAGCGCCACGAGCAGCCCGAAGGCGAGCCCGAGCAGGCTGAACCAGCCGTCGGCGGCGATCGGCTGCTCCGGTTGCGGCTCGGCGTAGATTGCCCCCTCGGCGGTCTTGAGCACCGGGGTGTCCGGCGCGAGCACGGCCCAGAGCAGGCCGAGCGGAACGCCCAGCGCGGCCAGCGCGAGCACGGCGCCCAGCACCGTCGCCAGCGCACGCAGCGGACGACGCGGTTCGTCGAACCGAAGCTCCAGCGAGCTCTGGTACGCCGCCGAGGCCGGCAGCTGACCCGGACCGAACTCGCCCGGCGCTGTCCCGGCCGACGGGTCGACCTCCGGCGGTTTCGCATCCGGCGTACGGGGTGGCGCGGGTTGATCGGCCTCGTCGACGGGCCGCTCACGGTCGGGGTTGTCCGGGCTCACCCGATGATCCTCTCAGGCCCGGTGCGCGGCCGGGGCTCCGGTGGCGGCAGACCAGCTCACCGGGCGAACGGCTCCACCATCATCGCCGCCGCCCGCAGCCACGCCTGCCGGGTCTCCGGCTGGAGCTGGTGGTACTCGATCGACGACCCGGTCTCCAGAGCCGGGTCGTACGGCACGACGGCCACGCCCCGGGTACGGGTGGCGAAGTGCCGCTCCAGGTCGTCCTGGAGCGTCGAGCGACCCGGGGTCGGGCAGGAGATGAGGGTGATCGCGTTGTCCGCCAACTCGCCCATGCCCTCCTCGTGCAGCAGGTCGAGCATCCAGTCCGCGCTGAACGCCGCGTCCTCCCGGGGCACTGTGGTCACCACCAGCTGGTCGGCGGCCTGCATCACCGTGCGCCAGTTGGGGCTCTCCACGTTGTTGCCGGTGTCCACGCAGACCACGTCGTGGGTACGCCGCAGCAGCTCCAGCACCCGTCGGACGGTGAACTGGTCCAACCGCTGCGCGAAGCGCGGGCTCTCCTCGCCGGCCAGCACGTCGTACGAGCCGTCGGAGGCGTGCCGCAGGTAGTCGTCCAGCCGGTCCAGCAGGGTCGCGCCCTCCAGGATCTCGATCTGGGCCAGGTCGCTGATCAGATGCCGGATCGTCCGGGCGTGCCGGGCGCTGCCGGCGCGCAGGCCGAGGGTGCCGCGCAGCTCGTTGTCGTCCCAGGCCAGCACGCCCTTGCCGCGGACGCTGCCGACCGTCGCCGCGGCGAGCACGGTGGCGGTCGTCTTGTGCACCCCGCCCTTGGGGTTGGCGAAGGCGAACACCCGGGGCGTGCCCAAGTCCCGTTGGAGCACCCCGTTGGCGCGCTCCTGCTCCTGGTCGACGGCCGTTGGGCGCCATTCGATCCGGGCCGGGTGGGCACGTTCGGCGACCGCCGAGCCGATCGCCGGGGCGGGTGGTGGCGGAACGGGCGGCGTGACCGGCACGGCGACCGGTGGCGCGGGCGGCGGGGCGACCGGCGGGGGCGGTGGCGCGGCGGCCGGGTAGCCGGTCTCCGGCTGGTAGCCGGTCTCCAGCAGGGCGTACCGCGATTCCACCGGCGGGTCGCCCGGTCGGTAGCCGTTGTCCAGCAACGCGTAGCGCGACGGGACCGGGTCGGGGCCGCGTGCCGGCGGCTCGGGCTCGGCCCGGTACCTCGGCTCGGCCCGGTAGTCCGGCTCGGCCCGATAACCCGGGTCGGCCCGGTAGTCCGGCTCGGCCCGGTAGCCGGGCTCAGCGCGGTACTCCGGCTCAGCGCGGTAGCCCGGCTCGGCCCGGTAGCCGGGCTCAGCGCGGTACTCCGGCTGCTCGGTCCGGTACGCCGGCTCCGCTCGATAGTCCGGCTCGGCCCGATAACCCGGCTCGGTCCGGTACGCGGGCTCGGCCCGGTAGTCCGGCTCGGCCCGGTAGCCGGGCTCGACCCGGTACGCGGGGTCGACGCGGTAGGTCGCCTCGGCCCGGTAACCGGGCTCCGCGCCGTACGACAGGTCGGCGGGATGCCCGATGGCGGGTGCCCGCCCGGCGTAGCCGTTGGGGGCCGCACGCCGTGGCAGCGGGTCCGGCGGCGGCTCCTCGCCGCGCCGCTCCGGCTCGGTCTGCTCCGCGCCGCGACCGCCCAGCCGGGCACGGTCCAACAGCGCGCGCCACCGCGGCGCTGGTTCGGCCGGCCGGCCCCAGCCGGTCTCACTGCCCTCCACGGCCCGCCCTCCCAGCGCCATCGATCTCTGTCTGACAGGCTACGAACCCAACCCTATTCGGACCACACCTCAGAGCGCACACCAGCCGGTGCAGATCACGACGACGGCGATGGCGGCGACGGCTCGGCGAGGGTGGCGTCCGGCGAGGTGGTGACACTCGGCGGCGCCGACTCGGTGGGCTCCGGCTTCGACGTTTCGGGTGACGGAATGGTCACGACTGGTGCAGGTTCCGACGATTCGCCCACGGGGGCCGACGGCGCCGGTGCGCTGATCATCGGCGCCGGCCGCTCGGACTGGGTCGGTGCGGGGCTCGGCCCGGTGTCGGCCGGCGGGCGTACCACGTCACGCTGCTCGGGCAGGGGCGGCGTGAAGACCGTTCGGTCCAGCCGGTACACCTCGGGGGCGGGGTCGACCGCCCGTACATCCGGCCGGGCCGCGACACCGCGCAGCGCCACCGGCGTCGCGCGAACCACCGCCGCGTAGACGCAGGCGCAGCCGGTGCGGTACGCGGCCGCCTCGGCGGCGGCCACCTCGGCACCGCTGGCGTACTGCTCCCGCAACTCCCGCTCGCCCACCCCGTCGCCGTCGACCGCGGCGGCCCTGGCCCGGTAGTCGGCAGCCTCGGTCTCCTTGCGGGCCGCCACCTGTTCCATTCCGGCGACCACGTCGTCGGGCACCCGCAGCGCGGGGATCTTGACGATCTCGGTCTGCCGGCCGGGCAGCGGAACCCGCCCGAAGACGGTCGAGACCCCGACGTCGCCGAGCACCGTCGCCAGCCGCTGCGGAGGCAGGTACGCGTCGAGCGTGACCAGCGCGTACGTCCCGTCCTCGGCGGCCGGGGCGGACGCGGGCAGCGCGGCCAGGTCGGCCGCGGCGGACCGCAGGTAGCCGGGGACGGAGTCACCGTCGGCAACGCCGACCCGGGTCACCTCGCCGACCGTCCGGTCACCGACCGGAGTGTCGTCGACGGCCCAGACGGCGGTGCCCAACACCGCCGCTGCGGAGAGCACCGCGGCCCAACTGAGCACGCCGGAGCGCGCCGACCGGTCGCCCAGCCGGGCCACGGCCCGGGTCAGCGGCGGCAGCAACCGCTGGTCCAGCTGCCGCAGCAGGTTGCCGGCGCGCACGGGCGGGATCCCCTCTGTGGAACGGTGTCGGGCGGTCGCCGCTCAGTCACGCAGGATCTGAAGCGCACGGTCCAGGTCGTCAGGGTAGTCGCTGACGAACCGGACCTCGTCCCCCGTTCGGGGGTGCAAGAAGCTCAGTTCGCGGGCGTGCAGCCACTGTCGGGCCAGGCCGAGACGGGCTGAGAGGGTGGGGTCGGCGCCGTAGGTGAGGTCACCCACACAGGGGTGCCGCAGGGTGGAGAAGTGCACCCGGATCTGGTGCGTCCGGCCGGTCTCCAACCGGACGTCGACCAGGCTCGCCGCCGGGAACGCCTCCAGGGTGTCGTAGTGGGTGATGCTCGGCTTGCCGCCGGAGACCACCGCCCAGCGGTAGTCGTGGGTGGGGTGCCTGTCGATTGGAGCGTCGACGGTGCCCCGCAGCGGGTCCAGGTGACCCTGCACCACCGCGTGGTAGCCCTTGTCGACCTCGCGGTACTTGAAGGCCCGCTTCAACGCCGTGTACGCCTGCTCGCTCTTGGCCACCACCATGATCCCGGTGGTGCCCACGTCGAGCCGGTGCACCACGCCCTGGCGCTCGGCGGCGCCACTGGTGGAGATGCGGTGCCCGATCGCGGCGAGCGCGCCGATCACGGTCGGGCCGGTCCACCCGGGGCTCGGGTGCGCGGCCACCCCGACCGGCTTGTCGACCACGACGATGTCGTCGTCGGCGTAGACGACCCGCAGGCCGGGCACCGCCTGCGGCACCACCGTCGGCGGTGCGACCGGGGCGGGCAGCGTGACGTCCAGCCAGGAGCCGGCCTTGACCTTGTGCGAGTTGGGCCGGGCGGCGCCGTCGACCAGCGCGTCCCCGGCGTCGACCAGGGCCGCGGCGGCGGTGCGGGAGAGCCCGAACAGGCGGGACACGGCCTGGTCCAGGCGCATGCCGTCGAGGCCGTCCGGAACCGGAAGGGAACGGTGGTCGCCGCCAGCGGCGAACGCGGAGGTCATGCCCGCTCCCGCTGCTCGGCGCCCGGCGCGGCGGCGTCCGTCGTGGCCGGGTCGCCGTCGCGCCCCGCCCGCCGGCCGTCACGCTGGCGGCCGGTCAGCTCCAACAGGACGGCCAGCAGCACGCCGCAGACCAGCGAACTGTCGGCCAGGTTGAACACCGGCCAGACCTGACCGTACGGGTCGAAGAGGCTGATCATGTCGACCACGTGCCCGTGGAACGGGGACGGCGCCCGGAAGATCCGGTCGACGAGGTTGCCCAACGCGCCACCGAGCACCAGGCCGAGCGAGATCGCCCAGGGCAGCGAGCGCAGCCGCAGTGCCATCCAGACGATCCAGCCGACCACACCGATGGTGATCAGTGGGAAGACCCAGGTGTGGTCCGCGCCGATGCTCCAGGCCGCGCCGCTGTTGCGGGTCAGGCTCAGGTAGACGAACCCGCCGAGCAGCCGGACCGGCTCCCGGTCGGTCAGCGCGGCCAGCGCGAGGTGCTTGGTGACCAGGTCGGCCAGCAGGGCCACCAGGGCGACTCCGGCGAGAATCGCGACGGCCCGGGGCCGGCGGGTGCCGCCGCCCGGATCGGTGCGGCCGGGTTCGGCGGACGGTACTGCGGTCATGCGCTCCCCATCGACAGTCTTGGCGGTGATCGCTCACCGTCTCGTCGCCGCCGGGGAACGGACCTCAGCGCCGCTCCTCCAGCTGCTTGCACGTCACACACAGGGTGGCCGACGGGAAGGCGGCGAGGCGCTCGACCGGGATCGGGTTGCCGCACCGCTCGCACCAGCCGTAACCACCCTCGTCGAGGCGCTCCAGAGCGCGCTCCACCTG
Source organism: Micromonospora arida (assembly GCF_042873195.1). Classification (NCBI taxonomy): domain Bacteria; kingdom Bacillati; phylum Actinomycetota; class Actinomycetes; order Micromonosporales; family Micromonosporaceae; genus Micromonospora; species Micromonospora arida. Next base: position 132,052 of record NZ_JBIALC010000003.1, read on the forward strand.
CGTGATCCGTTCCAGAATGCTGTTGGCGAGAGAGATCTCCTGCTCCCGCTCGAGCGTCTTGGTGCCCGTGTCGGCCTGGTCGTCCCCGGCCGAGTCGGTCAGCCGATCGCGCTGCAGCTCGGTGATCTCACTCAGCGTCTGATCGTACTCGGCACGAAGCTCGTCCCGACGCGCCGCCAGCGCCGCCCGGATCTTCTCGGTCTCCGCCGTGCTGCGGGTGGCCTTCGCCGCAGGCTTGCGCCCGGCGGTCCTGGTGTCGGATGGCTTCGCCATGGGTCGCTCCCTCGGCCGGGGAACCGCGCGGTCCGCGGCGCCTGGTCAGGGGGCGCCGGCGAGGGCGTCCCCTATGTACGAAAAGGGGCGCACGGCGACGATGGCCGCGCACTCCGGAGGTTGGCAAGAATACGGAACGTACAGGCGTCCGACAACGTGCCGCACCGTCGCACCGTCTAACAGCCCCTAGCCCTGCCTAACTGGGGCAAAGGGAACGCTAGCAGATCAATTGGGCACCTCATCCCCGTACTCACCAAACCATCGGGCCAGACGACCCCGCCGGCTGACGGCCCGCAACCGCCGCTCCGCCGCGTCCCGCACCCCGGCGGTCGCCACGATCAGCAGACTGTCGCCGGTCTTCAACCGGGTGTCCGGTGCGGGCACGAAGCCCACGCCGTCGCGCAGCACCAGGGTCACCGACGCGCCCAGCGGAAGGCGCAGCTCGTCGACGTGCACGCCGGCCAGTCGTGAGCCCGGTGGCACCTCCACCTGGAGCAGGTCCGCACGCATCCGCTCCAGCGGCGCGGTCTCCACGTGGATCTCGGCGGCCTCGGCCGGCGCGGTCACCCGCAACCAGCGGGCGAACGGCCCCAGCGTCCCGGTCTGCACCAGCGTGAAGATCACCACCAGCACGAAGACCACGTCGAAGAGCCGCTCGGCTCCGGGCACCCGCTCGGAGAGCGGAATGGTGGCCAGCACGATCGGCACCGCCCCACGCAGCCCGGCCCAGGACAGGAACGCCTGTTCTCGAAGGCCGACCCGGAACGGCAACGCCGAGACGGCCACCGACAACGGCCGGGCCAGAAGCACCAGAGCCAGCCCGGCGACCACCGCGGGCAGCACCGCCGCGTCCAGCCGGCCCGGCGACGCCAGCAACCCGAGCAGCACGAACAACCCGATCTGGGCGAGCCAGGCCAGCCCGTCCGCGAAACCGAGAATCGCCTGCCGGTGCGACAGGCGGGCATTGCCCAGCAGCACCCCGGCCACATAGACGGCGAGGAAGCCCGAGGCGTGCAGAACGGCCCCCGCGGCGTACGCCAGCACGGTGATGCCGACCGCGGCGATCGGGTAGAGCCCGGCCGAGGGCAGCGCCGCCCGGCGCAGCGCCCAGGTGCCGGCGACGCCCGCGGCCACGCCCACCGCCGCGCCGACACCCAGCTCGTAGCAGACCAGCGCGACCTCGTACCACCACGGGTGCGCAAAACCCCGATGGGACAGCAGCACCACCAGCAGCACCACCGGGGCGTCGTTCATCCCCGACTCGGCCTCCAGGGTCGCCACCAGCCGGGGCGGCAACCGCAGTCGGCGCAGGGTGGCGAAGACGGCCGCCGCGTCGGTGGACGAGAGCACCGCGCCGTAGAGCAGCGCCAACCGCCAGTCCAGCCCCAGCAGCAGGTGCACGGCCACGCCAACCACCACGATGCTGACGATCACGCCGACCGTGGAGAGCGCGGAGGCCAGCCCGAGCACCGGGCGCAGCGTGGTCCACCGGGCGGTGAGGCCGCCCTCGGCGATGATCACGATCAGCGCGCAGAAGCCGAGGGTCCGGGTCAGCTCGACGTCGTCGAACCGGATGCCCAACCCGCCCTCGCCGATCGCCACGCCCAACGCCAGGTAGACCAGGAGGCTGGGCACACCGAGCCGGGTGGAGAGTCGCACCGCGCCGACAGCGACCAACAGCACGGCCGCACCGAGCAGCAGCGCGATGTCCAACCCGGGCGTCACGGCTGCCTTGCCTGGGCTGTCCTCACTCGGCGGATCCGTCGCGCAGGCGGCGCAGCACCTGGGGCAACTCCGGGCCGGGCCGATCGATCAGGAAGAGCTTGTCCCGGCTGGCCGCGCCGACACGCAGTGACACGGCGGCCGGTCGGACACCCAACGCGCCGGCCAGCGCTCGACGGGCGGCCTCGGTGGCCCGACCGTCGACGGCCGGGTCGTGGACCGCGATCACGAGGGCGGGCCCGTGCGGGCCGTCGAACCGACCACCCACCCGGTCCCGGGAGGCGCCGGGCTTCACCCGTACCGCCACGGTGAGCGTGTCCTGCGCGGGCACCGGTGCCGCTTCAGATCGGCCGGGCGTCGGCGAGGAGAGCGGTCGCCGGGGCGCAGTGCGCGCACGGGGTGAAGCCGAGTTCCACGGCCTCGGCGACCGGCAACGTCTCGGGCTGCCAGCCGATCAGGTGGGGGCAGCCGTCCAGGTGGTAACGGGGGCGGCCATCGACGACCTCGACGGCGTCTGGCAGTCGGGCCACCCGGGCCGCCTCGGCGGCCGTGATCTGCTGGGCTGCCGGCTCGTCGACCGCCGCGACCGCCGGGTCGAAAACGTCGTCCGTCGACGTCGCGATCGGCGACGCCGGGCTGACCGGCCGGGCCCGCGCGGGCGCCTCGTCCGCCGTACTCACCAACGGCGACGCGTCATCGACGTGCGGCGGGTCGACCGGTGAGGCCTCGTCGACCGGCGGCGCATGGTCGACCGGCGGCTCGGGTGGTTGCCGCCACCCGGTGCCGCCGGTACCAAACGTCGTGGGCACGTGCTGGACCGGCACCTCCGGCTCGACCAACGGCGGCCCGTACGCGACACCCGGTGTGGCCTGGCTGGCCGTGCGGGGCGCGTCGGGGTGCCGCCGGTCGGTCCGGCCGGGATCCGCCATGGCGCGGTTGGCGGCTGCCTGGCGGGCGCCCACCACCAACGCCACGGCGGCCAGCAGACTGGCCGCGATGGAGATGACCAACAAGAAGCTGGAGCCACCGGCCAGGCCGAGCACCAGTAGCACCACCGCGACGAGGATGAGCAGAAGACTTGCGACTATCACGGCTCACCCCCGCCGCGTCGAACCGTCCAGGCCGGGCCGGCGACCGTCACCATTGGCGGACAGCGATCGCCGGCCGGTGCTCAGCGTCCGGCTTCGAGGGCGCCGGAGCGCCCGCCGCCGCCGTACGAACCAGCGAGACCTGCTGCGGCCAGCCCGTTGCCGCCAGCGACCCGGCCGGCTTCGGAGCGGGTCATCTCGGCTTCGAGGCCCTGGCCACGACCGTCGAGGTCACGCAGCTGGCTCTCCAGGTACGCCTTGAGCCGGGTGCGGTACTCGCGCTCGAACTGCTTGAGCTCCTCGATGTGCTTCTGCAGTGCCGTGCGCTTGGCGTCCAGGCCGCCCATGGCCTCCTGGTGCCGCTGGCGGGCGTCCCGCTCAAGGGCGTCAGCCTTGGCGCGCGCCTCCCGGGTCACCTCCTCGGCCTTGCCGCGAGCCTCGGACAACAGCTGGTCGGCCTCGCGGCGAGCGTCGGACACGTGGTCGTCGGCGGTGCGCTGGGCCATCATCAGCACGCGCAGGGCCTGCTGCTCACCGTCACCGGTGACGCCGCCGGCCGGGCCGCCGGTCGCGCGGACCTGCTCCAGCTCGGCCTGCATCGCGCGGGCAGCCTGCTCGGCCGCCGACTTGTCGCGCTGCACCCGGTCCAGTTGGGCCTTGACATCGTTGAGCTCCGCCGCGAGTCGGGCGTCGCCGCCGGGGCCGGCGGGGGCACCGCCACGGCCGCCGCGCTCCACCTGGGCGCGCAGCTCGTTGTTCTCCTCGATGAGACGGGCGAGCTCGCGCTCGACCTCGTCAAGGAAGGCGTCGACCTCCTCCTCGTCATACCCCCGTTTGCCGATCGGCGGCTTTTTGAAGGCGACGTTGTGGACGTCGGCCGGGGTCAGCGGCATCGAAACTCCTCGGGTCAGTTGCGGCCGCGAAAGCGCGTCGGTCATCAGGCAGATGCCCTGATCGACGGCCCTAACACGAACTCCATCAGCACGAACAGGATAACCAGGAGCACAAGGGAGGCCAGGTCGATGCTCACGGTACCAATTCGCAGCGGAGGGATCACACGCCTCAACGCGTTGAGAGGGGGATCAGTGACGCTCCACACGGATTCCAATCCTGCCGATGCTCCACGCCCCGGTTGCCAGCGACGGCCGTACTGCAGGACGGCGCTCAACACGAACCGGGACAGAAGAAGGAGCAGGAAGACATAAAGGATCAGGTACAACACTTGCAGTAAGATCGACAACACGGTCAGCGACGTCCCTCGGGTCGGGCGGGATCAACTCAGACTGAAAAAGCCGCCCTCAGCGATCTTGGCTTTGTCCTCTGCGGTGACCTGGACGTTAGCCGGTGAGAGCAGGAACACCCGATTGGTCACGCGCTCGATCGTACCGCGCAGGCCGAACGCCAGTCCGGCGGCGAAGTCCACCAGACGGCGGGCATCGGCCTCATCCATCTCGGTGAGATTGATGATCACCGGGACCCCGTCGCGGAAGTGCTCACCAATGGTGCGCGCCTCCCGGTAGGTGGTGGGGTGCAGCGTGGTGATCTGGTAACGCTGCTCCTCCTCGGGCAGGGCCCGCTCGCGCGACGTGACCTGCGGCGCGAGGGCCAGGTTGTCCCGAGTGTGGTAGGTCAGCGCACCGGAGGTCTCGCCCGCCGACGACCGGGTGATCGACCGGACGCTGGACCGCTCGATCCGCTCCGGCCGCTCACCGTCACCGCGCTCGGACTCGCTCAACCGCCCGCTCGACCGCTCGGAGAGTCGACCCCGCCCGCTGTCGCGCGGCCGGGGAGCCGGCGGCTCCTCGGCGTCGTCCTCGTCGTCGTCGGTGAACTCCTCGGCGTACCGGCTCTGCCGGTAACGCGAGTCGCGGTAGCCACCCTTGTCGTAGCCACCGTCGTCGTAGGCCCGCTCGTCGTCTTCTTCGACCAGACCGAGCCAGACCCCCGCCTTGCGCAGTGCACCCATCCCGCGCCCTTCCGTCCGCCGTGCGGCACGCGCCCCCGTGCCATGTCGCCCGTCGCGAGTGGACAACCATGCCCATCGGACCGGAACGGCAATCCCCCGGCGCGCGATTCGCGTCGCGCGTCACGACCCCCGACTAGGAGACGCCCGCCCCTGAAACAACACTGATGTAATTTGCTTGTCTCGCGGTCAGGCTACCGCAGCGTGGGACGCATTCCGAGCAACGCGCTACCGACGCGGACATGTGTCGCGCCGTAACGGATCGCGATTTCGAAATCTCCGCTCATACCGGCGGACAGCGCGGTGGCTCCCGGATGGACGGCCCTGAACGCGTCGGCGATCTCCGCGAGCCGGGCGAACGCCCGCTCCGGCTCCCACCCCAGCGGAGCGACCGCCATGAGACCGACCAGACGCATCCCCGGCGCGTCGGCCACCGCCTCGGCCACCGGCTCCAGACCGGCGGCCGGATCCGCCGAGCCGGGCAGGGCTCCGCCCCGGGCCGCGTCGCCGTCGATGCTCACCTGGACCAGGGCGTCGAGCGGCTCCTGCCGGTCGGCGGTGGCGGTGGCCAACGCCCGGGCCAGCCGGACACTGTCGACGGAGTGCACCACGTCGGCGTAGCGGACCACCGAGCGGGCCTTGTTGCGCTGCAACTGGCCGATGAAGTGCCAGCGTGGACGCACCCCGGCGGCAGCCACCTCGGCGGCCTTGCCGGCTGCCTCCTGGTCGCGGTTCTCCCCCATGTCGGTCACCCCGAGCCCGGCCAGCGCCAACACGTCGCTGGCCGGGTAGGTCTTCGTCACCGCGATCATCGTGACCTCGGCGCGGTCCCGGCCGGCCTGCGCGCAGGCGTCATCGATGCGGGACCGAACCTGGGCCAGACCGCCCGCGAGTTCGGCGTGCCGATCTGGTCGTACCGTGGCTGAGCTGTCGGTCATCGGCGGTGCTCAGGACCCGTTCTTGAGGAAGTCGGGAACGTCCACGTCGTCGAAGAGCACGCGACGCGGCGACTGGGCCGGAGCCGGGTTGGTGGCCGGCGTCGGCGCCGGGGTGCTCTGCGGCGCCGGCTGGTTGGTGTTGGTCTTGCGGGTCGGCTCGGCCGCCTTGTACGCGGGCGTGCCGCCGTCGAAGCCCGCCGCGATGACAGTCACCCGCACCTCGTCACCGAGCGCGTCGTCGATGACCGCGCCGAAGATGATGTTGGCGTCCGGGTGGGCCGCGTCGGTGACCAGCTGGGCGGCGTCATTGATCTCGAACAGGCCCAGGTCGGAGCCGCCGGCGATGGAGAGCAGCACGCCGCGCGCGCCGTCCATGCTCTGCTCCAGCAGCGGGCTGGAGATGGCCGCCTCGGCCGCCTCGACCGCGCGGTTCTCGCCGCGGGCGCTGCCGATGCCCATCAACGCGCTGCCGGCGCCGCTCATCACGCTCTTGACGTCGGCGAAGTCCAGGTTGATCAGACCCGGGGTGGTGATCAGGTCGGTGATGCCCTGCACACCCGAGAGCAGCACCTGGTCGGCCGTGCGGAACGCGTCCATCATGCTGATGTTGCGGTCGCCCAGGGCCAGCAGCCGGTCGTTCGGGATGACGATCAGCGTGTCGCACTGGTTGCGGAGCTCGTCTATCCCCGTCTCGGCCTGCACCTGGCGGCGCTTGCCCTCGAAGGAGAACGGCCGGGTCACCACGCCGATGGTCAGCGCGCCGAGCTTGCGGGCGATGTTGGCCACCACGGGCGCGCCGCCGGTGCCGGTGCCGCCGCCCTCGCCGCAGGTCACGAAGACCATGTCGGCGCCCTTGAGCACCTCCTCGATCTCGTCGCGGTGGTCCTCGGCGGCGTTCTTCCCGACGTCCGGGTTGGCCCCGGCCCCCAGGCCGCGGGTCAGCTCCCGGCCGACGTCGAGCTTGACGTCGGCGTCGCTCATCAGAAGCGCCTGCGCATCGGTGTTGATCGCGATGAACTCGACGCCCTTGAGCCCAACCTCGATCATCCGGTTGACGGCGTTGACGCCGCCGCCCCCGATGCCGACGACCTTGATGACCGCCAGGTAGTTGTGCGGAGGTGTCATCTCCGGTCCTTTCCTTCGAGATTGGCTTCGGCCGACCGGTTACGGCGTGGCCAGACCAGCGGCCGACGACAGCTGTCACCAACGAGGATCAGGGGTAAACCCTAACCCTCTACTAGAGGCTTACAGTTATGTCAACCACTGAAGCTCTTCGAGGCAACGTAAGCGCCACCGCGCGATGAGCCAAGGACCCGGGCGGCGTGTCGCCGCGCGGAGCGCCACGGGTCACGTCCGCCCACGCTCACGGGTCAACGAAAGGTCACCACATCCGGCGCGCTCACGTCGATCCGGTCGGTGTCCTCGTCGAGCAGCGCGGTGGCCACCCGAGCCTTGTCCGTACCCCGGGTCGCGTCGCCCCAGACCACCGTCCGGTCGCCGCGCAACCGCAGGCTGATCCGGGCCAGCCCCGCCACGTTCACGTCCACCAGTTCCGCACGCAGCTGCGGCGTCAGCGCGACGAGCACCTCCAGCCCGGCCCGGGTGCCCGGGTCGTCGGCGGCCGGCCGAGCCACCGTCACCTGTGGTAGGTCGGCGGGGCGTCGCTCCACGGTCCGGAACGCCACCCCGCTCCCGTCGATCAGGGCGAACGCCTCGCCCTGGGGCACCACCGCCACCGCGGTCCGCTCGGTCACCCGCACCACCAGCGCACCGGGCCAGTCCCGGGAGACCGTGGCCCGCTCCACCGCCGGCAGCGCGCCGACCCGACGGGCGGCGGCGGTCAGGTCCACCCGGGCCAGCGGCACCCCGTCCGGCACCCCGACCGCGTCGTGCACCTGCACCGGAGTGACCAGGTCGGCACCCTCCACGCGCACCTCCCGCACACCGAACAGTCCGGTACCGAGCACCGTCCAGGCGACCAGCCCGGCCAGGGCGAGCACCCCGGCGGCCACCGCCCACGGCAGCGCCGCACGCATGCGGCGCTGCCGGGCACGGGCCATGAACCGGCGGGTCGAGGGCGGTACCGCGTCGCGGCCCGCCCGGACCAACTGCCACCGCCGGGCCGGACCGCGGCGCGGGGCGCCGCCGTCGGCGGCGCTGGTCCGCCCTCGGGCCGGGCCGGGACTCATCCGGCCGTGGGCGCCGAGCCGCCGGGCACGGCGCTGCCACCGAGAGCCGCGCCGTCGCCGCCGGACGTCGTCCCACCCGGCACCGGATCACCGATCGCCGGGGTGGTGGCCACCGGGTCGACGGTCGCGGTCGGTGCCGAGCCGGCCGTACGCTCACCCAGGGCGGCCAGCAGTTCGTCGCCCATCAGCGAGATCGGCGGGGCGCCCATGGTGACCACCACGTCCCCGGAGCGGGCGCGACGAGCCACCTCGACCGGGGCCTGCTCCCACGACTCCACGAAGACCTTGCGGTCGGCGGGCAGATCCACCGCCGCGATCAGCGCCGCCGACCCCTCGCCGGGCTGACGCAACTCACCCGGCCCGAAGACCTCCAGGAGCACCACCTCGTCCGCGATGGCCAGCGCCTCGGCGATCTCCGCCTGGTTGTCGCGGGTGCGATACAGCCGGTACGGCTGGAAGACGACGATCAGCCGGCCGTCCCCGGCGACCTCGCGCAACGTCTGCATCGCCAGCGTCATCGAGGTCGGGTGGTAGGCGTACTCGTCGTAGACCAGCACGCCGTCCGCGACACCCTTGCGCTCGAAGCGCCGTCGCACCCCGGGAAAGACCGCCAGCGCGGCCTCCGCCGCTTCCAACGGCAGTTCCAGCAGGTACGCGGACAGCACCGCGGCAGCGCTGTTCAGCCCCATGTGCCGCCCCGGCACCGGCAGCCGGAACTCGCCCAGCGACCGGCCGTCGATCGCGGCCAGGTAGCGCACCCCACGCGCGGAGGAGACCATCTCGGTCAACCGCAGGTCGGCGTCGGCGGCCTCGCCGTAGGTGAACACCCGCCGTCCCTCGGACCGCAGGCTCTCGGCCAACCGCCGACCGCCCGGGTCGTCGGCGCAGGTGATGATGAACCCGTCCGGGTCGGTGAGGCGGGCGAACTCCACGAACGCCGCCTCCAGCGTCGCGTAGTCGCCGTAGGTGTTCAGGTGGTCCGCCTCGACGTTCGTGATGATCGAGACGTACGGGCGGTAGATGAGGAACGAGCGGTCGCTCTCGTCCGCCTCGACCACGAAGTGCTCGCCGGTGCCGTGGTGGGCGCCCGAACCGACCTCGGAGATCTCCCCACCGATCACGAAGGACGGGTCCACACCGGCCTGCTGGAGCACCATCGTCACCATCGAGGTGGTGGTGGTCTTGCCGTGCGTGCCGGCGACTGCCACCGCCCGACGGCCGGTCATCGCGGCGGCGAGCGCCTCGGAGCGGTGCAGCACCCGCAGGCCACGCCGACGCGCCTCGACCAACTCCAGGTGGTCCTGGGGAATGGCCGACGAGTAGACGACGGTGTCCACGCCGTCGAGGTTGGTCACCTCGTGGCTGAGGTGGATGGTGCCGCCGAGCGCCCGCAGGCCGGCCAGCGACGGCCACTCCCGCAGGTCGCTGCCGGAGACCCGGATGCCACGGGTGAGCAGCAGCCGGGCCACGCCGAGCATGCCCACCCCGCCCACCCCGATCAGGTGGACAGCGCCCAGGTCCTCGGCGGTGAGCGTGCCGGCCGGGGTGAACTGCGCGGTCATCGGGCCACCGCCGCCAGCACGAAGGACCGCAGCGCCTCGTCGCCGTCGCGCCGGCCGTACGAACCGGCGGCGGCACCCATGTTGTAGAGCCGCTGTGGGTCCCGGATGAGGGGGATGACGGTGCGCTCCAGCCAGTCCGGGGTGAGCTCCGCGTCGTCGACCAGCAGCCCACCGCCGGCCTCCACCACGGGCAGCGCGTTGCGCCGCTGCTCCTGGTTGCTGTGCGGGTACGGCACGTAGATGGTGGGCAGCCCGATCGCGGCCACCTCGGCGACGGTCATCGCCCCGCCCCGGGCCAGCATCAGGTCGGCGGCGGCGTAGCCCAGCTCCATCTCGGACAGGTACGGCAGCGTCACGTACGGCACCGGCAGGTCGGTGGGGATCGGCACCGGCTCGTTGCGGGCGCCCATCACGTGCAGCACCTGCACGCCGTTGCGGGCCAGCTCCTTTGCCGCCCCGGAGACCGCCAGGTTGATCGAGCGGGCGCCGGACGAGCCGCCGGACACGAAGAGCACCGGCAGGTCCGGGCGGAGCCCGAAGTGGGCGCGGGCGGCGTTGCGCAGCGCGTACCGGTCCAGACCGGCGATGGCGCGGCGCAGCGGCACCCCGACGACTGTGGCGTCCCGCAGCGACTCGGCCTGGCTCGGCTGGTTCGGGAAGCCGACGGCCACGTTCTTGGTGAACTTCATGCCCAGCTTGTTTGCCACGCCCGGCGGCACGTTCACCTCGTGGATCACCATGGGCAGCTCACGACGCCACGCGGCCAGGTAGGCCGGCACCGAGACGTACCCGCCGAAGCCGACGACCACCTCGGCGCGCACCTCGTCGATCACCTTGCCCGCGGCGCGCGCCGCGGTCCACATCCGGCCCGGTGTGCGGACCAGGTTCATGTTGACCGACCGGGGCAGCTGGTACGCCGGGATCTGTCGCAGGTCGTAGCCCTGCGGCGGGATCAGGTCGTTCTCCATGCCCCGGGGTGTGCCGAGGCAGGTGATCCGGACGCCCGGGTCGTGTCGGCGCAGGCAGTCGGCGAAGGCGAGCAGCGGGTAGACGTGCCCCCCGGTGCCACCTCCCGCGAGCACCACCGAACGCAGCGGACCCATCAGCGTCTCCTCTCGCTCGCCGTACCCCTGCGGCTGCGGTCCTGTCGGACCCCGCGCGGCGCGGCCTGATCGTCGTGGCGCCGCTCGCGGGACCGGGGCACGGACCCTCGGCCAGCGGGCGGCGTCGCCGGTCGGCGACGCCGGCCGGGAAGCGGCGGCAACGGGGCCCAGAGTAGTCGGACCCACCGGGCCGGCGGACGGGCATGCAGTGCTCTGGCCGCATCGGGTTCGGCGCGGGCGAAGGACGCCAGCATGCCGATGCCGGCCAACGTCACCACCAGGGCACTTCCGCCGTCGGAGATGAACGGCAACGGCAGACCGGTGATCGGCAGCAGCCCCACCACCCCACCGATGTTGATCACGGCCTGGCTGACCAGCCAGGTGGTCACGGCGGTGGCGGCGAGCCGGCGGAACGGGTCGTCGACCCGCCGGGCGATCCGGAAACCGGTGTACGCGAGGACCGCGAAGAGGCTGAGCACCACGACGCACCCGATCACGCCCAACTCCTCGGCGATGATCGCGAAGATGAAGTCGTTGTGCGCCTCGGGGAGCCAGTCCCACTTCAGGCTGCCCTTGCCCAGCCCGACACCGAACCAGCCACCGTGCTCGATGGCCAGCCGCCCCTGGTAGAACTGCAGACAGCCGTCAAGTTTGCAGGTCTCCGGGTCCGGTGGATTGAAGAACATGTCCAGCCGGGCGAAGCGGTAGTTGTCCTCACCGCGCTCGCCGGAGCCGGCACCCAGCGAGGCCACCGCTACCAGCAGGCCGATCCCGACCAGCCCGGCCGCCGCCAGGGCGCCGAAGACCCGTATCCGCACCCCGGCGGCCCAGAGCAGGCCCACGATCAGGGCCAGCAGGCAGAGCATCGTGCCGGTGTCGTTGTAGCCGACCAGGACGAAGAGCAGGCCGACCACCGGGAAGAGCGGGGTGGCCAGCTCGCGCCACCACCCGAGCGCGGCGCCCTTGCGGGCGACGATGTGCGCACCCCAGAGCACCATCGCGAACTTGGCCAACTCGGAGGGCTGAAGCTGGATCCCGCCGACGAAGAGCCAGTTCAGCCGCGCCTCGATCGGGCCGATCTGCCCTGTTTTCTGGTTCGTCAGCCGGGCGTAGGCGACCAGCAGGTTGAGCACCACCAGCAGGACGACCGAGGTGAACAGCAGCGGGCGGCCCAGCGACCGGTAGGTGCTGGCCGGCAGGCGCTGGCAGACCCAGAACGCGCCGATGCCGATCACCGCGAAGATGGCCTGCTTGGTCACCGAGGCTGAGGCGTTGCCGTCCTCGGCGTAGTCCTTCACGCTGGTCGCCGAGAAGACCATGGTCAGCCCGATCAGCAGCAGCAGGCCGGAACAGGACAGCAGCAGGTAGTAGGAGGTCAGCGGCCGGTCCAGCAGGCCGCGCAGCGCGGCGAGCCCGCCCGCCGCGTCGAACCCGCGCGGCGGCGTCGCCGTTACGGCCTCCGGCCCGCGTCCCGCCGCCCCGGGCTCCCGCGCCCCGGGCTCCCGCGCCCCGGGTTCGCGGGCCGCCGCGCCGCGCTCCGAACCGCGCGCCCCGGCAGCCACCGGTGTACGCGCCGCGCTCGGCGACCGTCGCGGTCGTCCGACAGTTCCGTCCTCGGTGCCGATTTCCTCCCCCACCCCGACATCATCACCGCTGAACACGCCCCACCGCCCCACAACGCCTCACCGGGCGTGTCGAACCCACCCCCACGCCGCCCTCCCGCGTCGATCTTGCACTTTCCGTGCCGGCAAAACGCCCATAAAGGACGTTCCGCCATCCGAAAGTGCAAGATCGACGGATGAGGGGGTGGGGCGCGGGGCGTCGGCCCGCGGATCAGGTCATGTTGGCGAGGAACTCGCTGTAGAACAGGCCCAGGGCGATGGCCACGCCGATGCCGGCGATGATCCAGAAACGGACCACGATGTTGACCTCGCTCCAGCCGGCCAGCTCGAAGTGGTGCTGGAGCGGAGACATTCGGAACACCCGTTTACCGGTGGTCTTGAAGGAGATGATCTGGATCACCACGGACATCGTGATGATCACGAAGAGCCCGCCGATGATCGGCAGCAGCAGGATGGTGCGGGTGGACATCGCCATGCCGGCGATCAGACCGCCCAGCCCCAACGCCCCGGTGTCACCCATGAAGATCCGCGCCGGGGACGTGTTCCACCAGAGGAAGCCCACACAGGCCCCGGCCGCCGCCCCGGCGATCAGCGCGATCTCCAACGGGTCGCGGACCTCGTAGCAGTACGGCTGGGTGTAGTTCGGGTCGGCGCACCAGTGCCGGTACTGCCAGAACGCGATCAGCGCGTACGCGGCGAGCACCATCACCGACGCGCCGGTGGCCAGACCGTCCAGGCCGTCGGTGAGGTTGACGCCGTTCGTCGCGGCCATCACCACGAAGATGAAGATGATCACCGCGCCGACCTTGCTGACCTCCAGGAAGTCGATGTCCCGGATGAAGCTCAGCGTGGTGCTGCCCACCGTCTCGGTGTTGGTCGCCAGGCCCGAACCGTTGGTCATCGTGCTCGGGAACCACAGCGCGATCACCCCGAAGACCGCACCGACCAGGATCTGCCCGAGCAACTTGCCGCGCTTGTTCAGCCCGGCGCTGTTGCGCTTGCGCACCTTGAGGAAGTCGTCGAGGAAACCCACAGCGCCGGAGAAGACCATCAGCCCCAGCAGTACCAGCGCGGTGATGGTCGGCTCCACCTGGGCGATCTGCTGGTCCGGCAGGGTGGTCAGGGCGAGGTGCCCGGCCACGTACGCGATCACCGTGGCGAGGATGAAGACCACGCCACCCATCGTGGGCGTGCCCTTCTTGCCCTGGTGCATGGCCGGGCCGTCGGACCGGATCGGCTGACCGGCCTTGAGCCGGGTGAACACCTTGATCGCGATCGGGGTGCAGAAGAGCGAGACGAGGAAGGCCACCCCGATGGCGACGATGACCGCCCTCATCGGGTCGACTCCCCACCGGCGTCGGCGCGCAGGGCGTCGGCCACCTCCCAGGTGCGGTACCGGGAGCCCTTGACCAGGACGACATCACCCGGTCGTAGCTCGCTCCGCAGCACCTCGACGGCCGCCGCCTGATCGGTGAGCAGCACCGACTCTCCTCCCCAGTTTGCTACCGCTGTCGCGCCTTCGTGGATCGGCGCGGCCGGCTCACCCACCACGAGCAGCCGGTCGACACCCAGCTCGGCCGCGAGTTGGCCGACCTCGGCGTGGCCGTCGTACTCGAACGGGCCCAGCTCGGCCATGTAACCAAGCACCGCGACGGTACGCCGCCCCTGGCCCATGCTCGCCAGCGCCCGCACCGCTACCGCCATCGAGGCCGGGTTGGCGTTGTACGAGTCGTCGATCACGGTCACCCCGTCGGGGCGGTCGAAGACGTCCATCCGTCGGGTCGAGACCAGCCCCAGTTCTCCGAGGGCCGTGGCCAGCTCGGCCAGCGGCATGCCCAGCTCCCGGACGACCGCCGCCGCAGCGAGCGTGTTCCCGACCTGGTGGCGGCCGGCCAGCCGGAGCCGCACCGGCGCGCGTCCCTCCGGGGTGACCAGGGTGTACGACGGGTGACCCCGCTCGTCGAGCGTGACGTCCTCGGCGCGCACGTCGGCGTCGGGCGCCTCGCCGTAGCGGACCACCCGGGCCTGGGTGCGGCTCGCCATCGCGTCCACCCGGGGATCGTCGGCGTTCAGCACGGCCAGCCCGTCCGGCGGCAGCGCCTCCACCAGCTCGCCCTTGGCCAGGGCGATGGCGTCCTGCGAGCCGAACTCGCCGATGTGCGAGGTGCCGACGTTGAGCACCACGGAGATCCGGGGCGGCACCAGCTCGCACAGGTACCGCACGTGCCCGACCCCGCGCGCGCCCTTCTCCATCACCAGGTAGCGGGTGTCCGGGTCAGCCCGCAGGGCGGTGTACGGGTGCCCCAGCTCGTTGTTGAACGAGCCGGGTGGCGCCACAGTGGCCCCGAGCCGGGAGGTGAGCTGACCGATCAGGTCCTTCGTGGTGGTCTTGCCGGACGAGCCGGTCACGCCGATCACGGTCAGCCCGGGCAGCCGGTCCACCGCGGCGCGGGCCAGTCGACCCATCGCGGTCAGGGCGTCGTCGACCAGCACCATCGGCACCCCGGGCACCTCTCGGCTGCCGAGCACCGCCACCGCGCCGGCCTGGATCGCCGTCGCCGCGTAGTCGTGCCCGTCGACCTTCTCCCCCGGGAAGGCCACGAAGAGCGAACCGGGCCCCACCTTGCGCGAGTCGAACTCCACCGATCCGGTGACGGTGGCGGCCGGGTCGGCGGCCACCAGCCGCCCGTCGACCGCCGCGGCCACCTCGGCCAGGCTCAGCGTGATCACGGCTGACCCGCCAGGTCCCCGAAGCGGGCGCGCAGCGCCTCGGCCAACTCGATGCTGTCGTCGAACGGAAGCACCTGGCCCGCCACCTCCTGGCCGCGTTCGTGGCCCTTGCCGAGCAGCGCGATCACGTCGCCCGGCTGGGCCAGCCGCACCGCCTCGTCGATCGCGGCGCGGCGGCCCGCCACCTCGATGATCCGGGCGGCCGTGCCGGCCCGGTACGCCCCGGCGAGCACCTCGGCGCGGATCTCCCCCGGGTCCTCGGTGCGCGGGTTGTCGTCGGTCACCAGCACCACGTCGGCTCCCTCCGCCGCGGCGGCGCCCATCACCGGCCGCTTGCCCCGGTCCCGGTCCCCACCGGCGCCGATCACACAGATCAGTCGGCCGGCGCTCAACTCGCGCAGCGCGGCCAGCGCGGCCACGATCGCGTCCGACTTGTGGGCGTAGTCGACCACCCCGCGCACCGGCGCGGCCACGTCGACCAGCTCCAGCCGGCCCGGGACGCCCCCGCAGGCGGCCACACCGGTCGCCGCGGTCACCGGGTCCACCCCGGCACCGACCAGTGCGGCGATGGCCAGCAGCGCGTTGGCCACGTTGTGCCGGCCGGGCAGCGCGACACCGGCGGACAGGGCCACGCCGTTCGGGCCGTGCGCGGTGAACCGCTGCGCGTACCCCTCGCCACCCACACCGTCGGCCCACCAGGTCGCGCCCTGCTCACCGGCCGCCGAGTAGGTGACAGTGCTCGGCTTGAGCAGCGGCTTCAACGCCGGGTCGTCGTGGTTGAGCACCTCGACCGCGCAGCGCCCGTCGAACAGTTGGGCCTTCGCGGCGAAGTAGTCGTCGCTGTCGGCGTGGAAGTCCAGGTGGTCGGAGCCGAAGTTGGTGTAACCGCCGACGGCGAACCGCACACCGCCCACCCGGCCCATGGCCAGCGCGTGGCTGGAGACCTCCATGACCACTGCGGTGACCCCACGCTCGCGGGCGGTGGCCAGCATGGCGTGCAGGTCGGTCGCCTCGGGGGTGGTGCGGACACTGTCGATCACCAGATCGCCGAGCCGGGTCTCCACCGTCCCGACCAGCCCGGTGGTGTGCCCGGCGGCCCGCAGCCCCGACTCGATCAGGTACGCGGTGGAGGTCTTGCCCGCGGTGCCGGTCACCCCGATCACTGTGAGATCGGCTGTCGGGTCGCCGTACACGGCCGAGGCCAGCTCGCCGAGCACGGCGCGCGGGTCGGGCACCACCAGGGTGGGCAGGCCGGTTCCCGCCGCCAACTCCGCGCCGGCCGGGTCGGTCAGCAGCGCCACCGCACCCGCCTCGACGGCGCCGGCGGCGAACTCCGCGCCGTGCCGACGGGCACCGGGCAGCGCCGCGTACAGG
The DNA here is from genome assembly GCF_042873195.1 of Micromonospora arida. Lineage (NCBI taxonomy): Bacteria > Bacillati > Actinomycetota > Actinomycetes > Micromonosporales > Micromonosporaceae > Micromonospora > Micromonospora arida. The sequence continues at coordinate 148,616 of NZ_JBIALC010000003.1, forward strand.
TCGCCGGGGCGAACCTCCTGGCTGGCGTGGGTGACCCCGGAGACGACCACCGCGGCGGCGTCCGCCGGAAGGTCGACGGCGAGCCGGACGGCGAGATCACCGAGCCGGACTCCGGTCACGGTACGTGGACGTGGATTGCCGGGCACGGCGTCAGACCCTACCCGGTCGTCCGGTTCCGGCCGCACAGCCGCCCCGGTGGTTCGTCGGCACTCACCGATGATGTCCCGCCATCGCTGCTCAGCGCGGATAGACCACGAACTTGGGCGCGGATCCGCCGGTCGAGGGCGGCACCCGGTAGTGACGCAGAGTGAACTGCATCATGTCGCGGAACGCTGGATTGGCGATCGCCGCGCCCCCGCCGTTGGGCGCGTAGACGAAGACGGCGATCACGTAGCGGGGGTTCTCGGCGGGGGCCATGCCGATGAACGAGGACACCTCACCGGGCTGCTTCTTGCCGTTCACCAGCCGCCACCCGGTGCCGGTCTTGCCGGCGACCCGGTAACCGGGGACCGCGGCGGTCAGGCCGGTGGCGTGGTCGACGGTGGTGACCGCCTCCAGCATGGTGCGCAGGGCCGCCGCGTTCTGCGGGCTGAGCACCGACCGGGTCACCGGGGCCGGCGCGGGGGTGCGCTTGCCGTCCGGGCCGATCACCTCCTTGACCAGGTGCGGCTGCACGTACGTGCCGTTGTTGGCGATGGCGGCGTACGCGGCGGCCATCTGCAACGGGGTGGCATCGACGCTGTGCCCGATCGGCACCGACCCGCGCGACGACCCGCTCCACTCGTCGGCCGGCAGCAGTCGCCCGCTGGCCTCGCCGGGCATCCCCTCGCCGGTCGGCTTACCCAGCCCGAACCGCTTCTGGTAGTCGATCAACCGGTCCCGGCCGAGCTTCTCGGCGATGGTGATGGTGCCGACGTTCGACGAGTAGGCGAGCATCCCCGGCACGCTCATCCGCCTGCCGTCGGCCGGGTGCGTGTCGGAGAACCAGGTGTCGCCCATCTTGATGTTGTTGGCGATCGGCAACGTGGTGTCCGGCGTGATCACCCCCTCCTGCAGGGCCGCGCCGTAGGTGATCGCCTTGTGCACCGAGCCGGGGTCGACCACGAAGCTGGTCGCGGCGTCCTCCCGGGCGACCGGGTCGCTGGGCACCGGCTTCGCCGCGTCGTAGGTGGGGTTGCTGGCCTGGGCCAGCACCGCGCCGGTGGGAATCTCGATGACCACGGCGGCGCCGGTGCCGCCCGGCGCCTGGGCCATGCCCGCGCTGAGGATCTGCTGCGTCCGGAACTGGAGGTCGCGGTTGAGGGTGAGAGCGAGCGAACTGCCCGGCTTGGCGAGCGTGGTCCGGCTGTAGCCACCCGGAATGGGCGCGGCGAGGTCGCCGAGGCCGGCCTCGTACACCCGTTTGCCGTCCTGACCGGCGAGCACGTCGTCGTAGCGGGCCTCCAGCCCTTCCAACCCGACCATGTCCTGGCTGGTGAAGCCGATCAGGTTGGCCGCCAGGTCACCGCCGGGCACCTCACGGCGCTCGTCGCGGTGCACCCCGATGCCGAGGAGCTCAAGCGCCTGCACCCGCTTGGCGGTGGAGATATCCACTCCCCGCGCCAGGTACACGAATCGGGACGCCTTACCGTCCTCCAGCTTGCGAGGCTTCATCAGCTCCACGAGCTTCGACACCGGGATGCCGAGCAGCGGGGAGATCGCCTTGGCGACGGCGGCCGAGTCCTTCACCTCGGTCGGGTCGGCGTACACGTACCGGGCCTCGACACTGCGGGCCAGCGGCGCGCCGGTGCTGTCGTAGATCGCGCCCCGCGGCGCCGGCAGCTCGACCGTGCGGAGGCGGTCGCTGATGCCACCCCCGGCGTACGCCGGAGCGTCGACCGTCTGGAGGAAGATCAGCCGGATCCCGATGGTGGCGAAGAGAGTCAGGGCGAGCACAGTGCCCAGCCGCAGCCGCAGCCGCGAGTCGGCCAGCTTCGGCGGGCGTCGTGGCTTGCGCGACGGCCGCCGGGCCGCCGGTCGGTCGGTGCGCCGCGGCGCGCGTGGCGTGGTCCGGCGACGCGGCGGCGGCTCGTCCCCACCCGGGCCACGGGGGGTACGCGGCGCGACGGTGCGCACCACCCCACCGCGTCCGGCCGCCGGAGCGTCGCGCCGGCCGGCCCGGGCGGCGGCCCGACCGCCGTCGAGCACCTGCAACGCCGGCCGGAACGGGTCACCGGACCGGGTGCTGCGCGGCGTACGCCGCTGCTCGGCGCCCTGACCGCGCGCCGGCGTACCGCGCTCCTCGCGGACGGTCCGACCTCTCGGGGTGTACGCCCGGGCACCGGAGATGCCCCCGATACCCGGCTCGCCGGTGCGCGGCTCACCGTCGGCGGCCCCGGCATCACGTGCAGAACCGCGCCGGGACCCCGTAGGGTCCCGGCGCGGCTCGTCAGACCTTGGTGGCACCGGTCAGCCTCCCGCGCCCTGGCTGGTCACCGACGGCTGGCCGTTCGCCGGCTGCGGCACACCGATGGTCTTGCCGTCCGGCAGCCGGATGTAGCCCGGCTCGCCGGCGTCGACCAGGCCCAACCGCCGCGCCTCGGCGGTCAGGTTGCCCGGCGCCTCGAAGTCGGCGATCTGCTTGTCCAGTTGCTGCTTCTCCAGGTCCAGTTGAGCCTGCTGCTGCTGCAACCGCTCCAGCCGGAACGCGTTCTCATTGATCTTGGTGTTGACCGCCAGGATGCCCAGCACCCCGCCGACCACCAGCACCACGATCAGTGCCGCGAACGGCGCACGCGGCACCGAGATCGGCGGCGGCGGCGCCACCCGCAGCCGCGGCGGGCGGGCGCTGGTGGCACTGGCGGCCTTCTCGACCGGCCGCAGCGCGGCGGTGCCCTGAGTCGGGAACTCGCGCGCCCCCCGGGCGCGAGTCTCCCCCTGCCGGTTCACTCGATCGATGCGTGGCGTACCGTTTCCGAGGCGCGGAGCCCGCTCCGCCGCGGTCCGGCCCCCCGACCGCGGTGCGCGCTGCCCGCCGCCGGTGACGTCCCGGCGGTCGCGCTTGTCAATGCTCATGTCCCTCCCCCTCACCGTCCCTCTAGCCGTCCCGGTGCCCCTGACCCCCCACGGATCAGGCGGACCCCGTGCCCGGTTGGTGCATTCCCTTCACCCGTCGGCGAGACCGTTCGCGGTCGGTCCGCCCAAGCTCAGTCGCGTTCGGGTCGAGTCGCTCCGCGGCCCGCAGCCGCACCGAGGCGGCCCGCGGGTTCGCGGCGACCTCCGCCTCCCCCGGCAGTTCGGCGCCCCGGCTGAGCAGCCGGAACGTCGGACCGGACCCGGGAAGCTCGACCGGGAGGTCAATCGGGCCCTTACTGCGGACCCGGTCCGTGAGGGCCGCCTTGGTGAGCCTGTCCTCCAGCGAGTGGTAGGACAGGACCACCATGCGACCGCCCACGGTCAGTGCGTCGAGTGCGGATGGCAACGCTGTCTCCAGCGCTGCCAGCTCTCTGTTTACCTCGATCCGTAAAGCCTGAAACGTTCTCTTTGCCGGGTGACCACCCGTTCGTCGGGCTGGTGCCGGAATGGAGTCCCGAACCAGCTCCGCCAGCAGCGCGGACGAGGTGATCCGGGCCCGCTCCCGCTGCCGGATGATCGCCGAGGCGATCCGGCCGGCGAACTTCTCCTCGCCGTAGACCCGCAGCACCCGGGCCAGGTCCGGATGCGCGTACGTGTTGACCACCTCTTCGGCGGTCACACCCCGGGTCTGGTCCATCCGCATGTCCAACGGCGCGTCCTGGGCGTACGCGAACCCTCGGTCGGGCGCGTCCAACTGCAACGACGAGACACCCAGGTCGAACAGGATGCCGTCGATGGCCGGATAACCCAGCCGGTCCAGCACGTCCGGCAACTCGTCGTAGACGGCGTGCTCCAGGTGCACCCGATCGGCGAACCGGGCCAGCCGGACCCGCGCGTGAGCGAGCGCCTCGGTGTCCCGGTCGAGCCCGATCAGGACCGTCTCCGGATGCGCCTCGAGCACCGCCTCCGCATGCCCGGCCAGACCGAGCGTCGCGTCGACGTGGACCGTCCGGCCGCCTCGACCCAGCGCGGGGGCCAGCAGCTCGAGACACCGCTCGAGCAGCACCGGCACGTGCGTGCCGCGCAACTCCCCCATGATGACCCCCACTGGTTGAAACGTCCGTTCTTCTCGTGCGCCTGTCGTCGGACGGCGCTGCCGTCGTACCGCCAGATCCCCATCCGCTCCCGCCTGACACCGGACCGTCGCCCAATGACTGGATCGTGCGCCTGGCACCGGGGAAGTGATGCCAGGAACTCGAAAGCGGCTGGAGATCTCGCAGTACGTCGGGCGCCGTTACCGCCCTACAGACCGCCGGGCAGCACCCCCTCCTCGATGTCGGCGAAGTCGTCTTCGCTCTCGGCGAGGTAGGTCTCCCAGGCGACCTTGTCCCAGATCTCCACCCGTGTGCTCGCGCCGATCACCACCAACTCGCGGTCCAACGCGGCATAGGCCCGCAGGTGAGCCGGGATGGTCACCCGACCCTGCTTGTCCGGAACCTCGTCGTGCGCGCTGGCAAAGAAGACCCGGCTGTAGGCCCGGGCCGCCTTGTGGGTCATCGGCTGTGCGCGCAACTGCTCCGCGATCCGCTGGAACTCAGGGGTCGGGAAGACGTAGAGGCAGCGCTCCTGCCCTTTAGTGACCACGACACCCCCCGCCAGCTCATCCCGGAACTTGGCCGGAAGGATCAACCGGCCCTTTTCGTCCAGGCGCGGAGTGTGGGTGCCGAGGAACATCGGCCCAACCCCCTCGCCCTTGAGCGGCGTTCGCGGCGCCGCTGACCCCCCGGGCCGGTGAGCCCTCCCGGCCTCACCATTGGTCCCCACTCTACTCCACTTCCCTCCACCCGCAACCAAATTCGCCCGCGTGGCGCGCCTGACCCGGGGACAAAACCGCACGTCACAAGGGGTGGAGCGGAGTGGAGGGCTTCGGCCGCCCCTCGGCGTGGTCCGCTTTCCGACATAGATCGACTCCGTCCGGGGGAGGCCGACCCGGCCGCCCGCGCAGCCACCACTGCCGAACGGTTCACCGTCGGCGGCGATCTGGTGGGGTCGGCGGTCCGGTAACCTCGCTCGCGTGACGGACGCGAAAATGCCCCTACGGGCCAAGGTGGCCAGCTCCGTGTCACGGACCGCCGCGGCGCTCTCCCGGGCGGCCGGCCGTGGCGACGGTTCAGTGATCGGCGGGTGGATCGGCCTGAAGATCGACCCGGACCTGCTGGCCCACCTGTCGGCCGGGCGCGCGATCGCGCTCGTCTCCGGCACCAACGGCAAGACCACCACCACCCGATTGACCTCCGCCGCGGTCGGCGTGCTCGGCCGGGTCGCCACCAACTCGTTCGGCGCCAACATGCCCAGCGGGCACACCTCGGCGCTGGCCAAGGCCGGCAGCACCCCGTACGCGGTGCTGGAGGTCGACGAGCACTACCTGGCGCAGGTGCTGGAGGCGACCGAGCCGCACGTGGTCGCGCTGCTCAACCTCTCCCGCGACCAGCTCGACCGCGCCAAGGAGGTCGCCATGATGGCGCAGCTCTGGCGCGCGGCGCTGGTCCGGCACACCGACGTACGGGTGGTGGCCAACGCCGACGACCCGCTGGTCGTGTGGGCAGCCACCCCACCTGGCGACCCCGCCCGGGGCATCAACCCGCCGCACGTGACGTGGTTCAGTGCCGGCCAACGCTGGCACGACGACTCCTGGGTCTGCCCGGAGTGCGGCTCCACCATCCAGCGCTCCGGCGAGCAGTGGTGGTGCACCGGCTGCCCGCTACGCCGACCGGAGCCGCACTGGGTCGTCGAGGACGAGGGCGTGCTCGACCCCACCGGCGCCTGGCACAAGGTCTCCCTGCAACTGCCCGGCAAGGTCAACCTCGGCAACGCGGCGACCGCGCTGGCGGTGGCCGCCGAGTTCGGCGTCCGCCCGGTCGACGCGGTGTCCCGCCTCGGCATCGTCACCTCGGTGGCCGGCCGCTACGCCCAGGTCGACAAGGACGGGCGCAACATCCGGCTGCTGCTGGCCAAGAACCCGGCCAGTTGGCTGGAGGCGTTCGACATGGCCGACGAGGCGCCGACCCTGCTCTCCATCAACGCGCGCGACCCCGACGGTCTGGACACCTCCTGGCTGTACGACGTCGACTTCGCCCCGCTCCGCGGCCGGCAGGTGTTGATCACCGGCGACCGGGCATACGACCTGGCGGTTCGACTGGACGTCAACGACGTGCCGTTCCAGCACGTCCGCACGTTCGACGACGCCCTCCGGTCGGTCCCGCCAGGGCGGCTGGAGGTCATCGCGAACTACACCGCGTTCCAGGACATCCGAGCGGAGTTGGACCGTGTCATCTGAGAGTCTGCGCATCGTCTGGATCTACCCCGACCTGCTCTCCACCTACGGAGACCGGGGCAACGCCCTGATCCTCGCCCGGCGGGCCCGTCAGCGTGGGATGCCGGTCGAGGTGCTGGAGGTCCGCTCCGACGAGCGGCTGCCCGCGACCGCCGACATCTACCTGGTCGGTGGCGGCGAGGACGGCCCGCAGGCGCTCGGCGCACAGCGGCTGCTGGCCGACGGCGGCCTGCACCGCGCCGTCGCGCAGGGCTCGGTGGTGTTCGGCGTCTGCGCCGGCTACCAGCTGCTCGGCACCTCGTTCTTCGCCAAGGGTGTGCAGTGCCGCGGGCTGGAGCTGCTCGACCTGCGTTCCGACCGGGGCGAGAGCCGGGCCGTGGGCGAGTTGGCCGGTGAGATCGACCCCCGGCTGGGCCTGCCCCCGCTGACCGGTTTCGAGAACCACGGCGGCCGCACCCACCTCGGTCCGGAGGTCTCCCCGCTGGCCCGGGTCACCGCCGGGGTGGGCAACGACGGTGCCACCGAGGGCGCGTGGCGCGGCAAGTTGCTGGGCACCTACTCGCACGGGCCGGCGCTGGCTCGCAACCCGGCCCTGGCCGACCTGCTGCTGCGCTGGGCCACCGGGGCACACCAGCTCCCGCCGTTGGACGACACCTGGTCGGACCGGCTCCGCAACGAGCGCCGCTCCGCGGTGGCCGCCGCCCGGGCATGATCCGTGCCGTCCGGCGGCTGCTCCGGCAGCCGTCGGCCGCCCGATTCGCCCTGCTCGTCCTGCTGATCGGCGGGTGCGGGTTACTGCTGCTGCTGGTGCCGCGGCCGGATCCGGCGCAGTTGCCGCTGGTCGCCGACCGGCTGGGCGACCTCGCCCCGGTGGCGGCGATCCTCGGTGGTGCGCTGCTGCTGGTCGCGCTGGTGCCCCGGACCTTCATCACGCTCGCCGCAGGTGCGATCTTCGGCCCGCTGGAGGGCGCCGCGTACGCCCTGAGCGCCGCGCTGGTGGCGGCGGCGATCGGTTTCACGGTCGGCCGGTTGCTCGGTCGGGAGTTCGTGGCCGAACGGGTCCGCGGTCGCCTGGCCCGCCTCGACGGCTGGTTCGCCCGGCAGAGCGTGCTCGGTGTGGTCACCGTCCGGCTGCTGCCGATCGCCGGCTTCGGCCTGGTCAGCTACGGCTACGGCACCACCGGCGCCCGGGTGCTGCCGTTCCTGGCCGGCAGCGTGATCGCGTCCGCGCCGACCGCCTTCGGCTACGCGGCGATCGGCGCGGCGGTCAGCTCCCCCGGCCACGTCAACTGGTACGCCGCCGCCCCGGCCAGCCTCGGCCTGATCGCCAGCCTGGTGCTCATCCACCAGTGGTGGCGCGCCGAACGCAGCCGCCGTCGCGCCATGCCGGTCTGACCGGCCCCCGCGCCCGCGCCCGCGCCCGCGCCCGCGCCCGCCGATCTTGCAGTTTCTGTCCCGACATACCGTGACGCAGGGGGCGAAACATCAACCGAAACTGCAAGATCGACGGGACGGGGCGGGGCGGGACGGGACGGGACGGGACGGGGCTCGCTCGCGTCAGGCGACGACCGAGACCATCCGTCCCTTGACCACGATGACCTTGCGGGGTTCCTTGCCGTTCAGGGTCGCCGCCACCGCGTCCAGGGCCGCCGCGCGGACGCTCTCCTCGGAGGCGTCGGCGGGGACCTCGATGCGACCACGGACCTTGCCGTTGACCTGCACCGGGTAGGTCACCGTGTCGGCCACCAGCAGCGCCGGGTCGGCGGTCGGGAAGTCCGCGTACGTCAGCGAGGTGTCGTGGCCCAGCTTGCGCCACAGCTCCTCGGCCACGTGCGGGGCGAACGGCGCCACCATCAGCACCAGCGGCTCGGCCACCTCGCGGGGCGTGGCCGACAGTCGGGTCAGCCCGTTGGTCAGCTCGATCAGCTTGGCGATCGCGGTGTTGAACCGGATGCCGTCCATGTCGCCACGGACCCCGTCGATCACCTTGTGCAGCAGCCGGCGGGTCGCCTCGTCGGCCGGGTCCTCGGTGATCCGCAGGGCGCCGGTCTGCTCGTCGACGACGGCCCGCCACACCCGCTGCAGGAACCGGTACGAGCCGACCACCGCACGGGTCTCCCAGGGGCGGGAAACCTCCAGCGGGCCCATCGACATCTCGTACACCCGGAAGGTGTCCGCGCCGTAGGCGGCGCACATGTCGTCGGGCGTCACCACGTTCTTCAGCGACTTGCCCATCTTGCCGTACTCGCGGTTGACCGCCAGGTCACCCAGGTAGTAGGCGCCGTCGCGCTCGAAGACGTCCTCGGCCTGCACGTAGCTGCCGCGCGAGTCGGTGTAGGCGTACGCCTGGATCATGCCCTGGTTGAACAGCTTGCGGAACGGCTCGAACGACGACACGTGCCCCAGGTCGAACAGCACCTTGTGCCAGAACCGCGCGTACAGCAGGTGCAGCACGGCGTGCTCGGCGCCACCGACGTACAGGTCGGTGCCCCCGCAGTCACCGTCGGCGCGCGGGCCCATCCAGTACCGCTCGTTCTCCGCGTCGACGAACCGCTCGCTGTTGGTCGGGTCCAGATAGCGCAGCTCGTACCAGCAGGAGCCGGCCCACTGCGGCATCACGTTGGTTTCCCGGGTGTAGCGCTTCGGTCCGTCACCCAGGTCCAGTTCGACCTCGACCCAGTCGCGCCGCCGCGACAGCGGGGTCTCCGGGTTGCTGTTGGCGTCGTCGGCGTCGAACGTCTTCGGGGAGAAGTCGTCCACCTCCGGCAGCTCGACCGGCAGCATCTCCTCCGGCAGGGCGATGGCCGCGCCGGTCTCGTCGTAGACGATGGGGAACGGTTCGCCCCAGTAACGCTGCCGGGAGAACAGCCAGTCGCGCAGCCGGTAGGTCACGGCGCCGGCGCCGTGCCCGTTCGCCTCCAGCCAGGCGATGATCGCCGCCTTGGCGTCGGCGACCCCCAGGCCGTTCAGGTCCAGGCCGCGCTCGGGCGCGGCGCTGTTGATCGCCGGACCGTCCCCGGTGTACGCCTTGCCGTCGAAGCCCTCCGACGGCTGCACGGTACGGACGATGGGCAGCTCGAAGACCTCGGCGAACGCCCAGTCCCGCTCGTCCTGCGCCGGCACCGCCATGATCGCGCCGGTGCCGTAGCCGGCCAGCACGTAGTCGGCGATGAAGATCGGGATCTGCCCACCGGTGACCGGGTTGGTGGCGTACGCGCCGATGAAGACGCCGGTCTTCTCCTTGGTGTCGGACTGCCGCTCGACGTCGGTCTTGGCGGCTGCCGCCTTGCGGTACGCCTCGACGGCCTCCCGGGGGCCGGCGTGCCCGCCGGTCCAGGCGTCCCTCGTCCCGTCCGGCCAGTTGGCCGGCGCCAGCGTGTCGACCAGCTCGTGCTCGGGTGCCAGCACCATGTAGGTGGCGCCGAAGACGGTGTCCGGGCGGGTCGTGAACACCCGCACCGGTGCCGCGCTGGTCGGGAAGTCGATGTGGGCGCCGGTGGAGCGGCCGATCCAGTTGCGCTGCATCAGCTTGATCGGCTCGGGCCAGTCCAGGCTGTCCAGGTCGTCCAGCAGCCGGTCACCGTACGCGGTGATCCGCATCATCCACTGCTTCAGGTTGCGCTTGAAGACCGGGAAGTTGCCCCGCTCGGAACGGCCGTCGGCGGTGACCTCCTCGTTTGCCAGCACGGTGCCCAGCCCCGGGCACCAGTTCACCGGCGCCTGCGAGACGTACGCCAGGCGGTGGTCGTCGACGACCTGGCGACGCTCGGCGACGCTCAGCTCGGCCCAGGCGCGGCCGTCCGGGGTGGGCCGGTTACCGCCCTCGAACTCGGCGATCAGCTCCGCGATCGGACGGGCCCGGCCGGCGTCACCGTCGTACCAGGAGTTGAAGATCTGCAGGAAGATCCACTGGGTCCAGCGGTAGAAGTCGGTGTCGATGGTGGCCACCGAGCGGCGTTCGTCGTGGGCCAGCCCCAGCCGGCGCAGCTGCGCCTTGTACCGCTCGATGTTTGCGACCGTGGTGGTCCGGGGGTGGGTGCCGGTCTGCACCGCGTACTGCTCGGCGGGCAGGCCGAACGCGTCAAAGCCCATCGCGTGCAGCACGTTGCGGCCGGCCATCCGCTGGTAGCGGGCGTAGCAGTCGGTGCCGATGTAGCCCAGCGGGTGGCCGACGTGCAGGCCCGCCCCGGAGGGGTACGGGAACATGTCCAGCACGTACAGCTTCTCCGCGCCGGCGCGTGGGTGGGTCGGGTCGGCCAGCGGGCCGGTCGGGTTCGGTGCGTGGAAGGTGCCCTCGCGCGCCCAGGTGTCCTGCCAACGAATCTCGATCTCGTCGGCCAGGGCCGCGGTGTACCGGAACGGGGGAATGTCGCCCGCCGGTGCGGCTGCCTCACTCATCGTCTCTCCTCGCTTCGCTTCGCTTCGTCTCGGCGCCACCGGGCCGGGCCGGTGGCGGGCACAAAAAAGCCCCTCGCGCAGGAGGGGCCGCCGTGCTGTCGCTGCGTTCAGCGCATCAGCACGGCCCGGTAAGAAGCAGGAAGACTCCGGCCATGCCCCGCAGTGTACCTCGCCGTCCGGTGCGACGGCGTGCCGCCGCCGGGCGGGAGGCGAGCCGGTCACCCGGCCGCGGCGAACCGGGCCGTGTCGGTGGTGAAGCCCCCGCACTGCTGGGAGTTGAAGACCACGGCGTCCTTGCAGTACGCCGGGCTGGAGGTGGCGGTGGCGTTGGTCAGCAGCACTGTGGCGTAGTCCCGCCGGCTGCCACGTCGACGTGGTCGGCGTGCAGACGCCACTGCGCCACGCCGCCGCCGAGGCGTACGCCACCGTCGTCGGCCCGCTCGTAGATGTCGCCCCTACCGACCGGCCGGTCCACACGAGCGACCGGCCGGTTACCCGGTGAAGCGGCGGCCACTCCTCCCCGGCGAATATTCCGGGGCGTAACCGGCGGACTACCTGCGGGGGTCGGCGATAACGACAAACATGGTTAGCCTGAGAGACTAGTGAGATTCCTGCGGCAAACGAGGCTCGACGTCGCGAACCCAACGGCGGGTCCAGGTGCTCTCTAGAGAGCTGCCGTGACGGCGACGAGGAGGAGGCCCGTGACACAACAGACCTGGGACGAGGTGGGCGGCCTGTTGCCGCACGACGAGTTCCGCGCCGCCAGCGAGGCCATCGTGGCCAACATCGAGCAGGTCATCGAGGGTAAGACCGCCACCGTGCGGCTCGCCCTGGCCGTCCTGCTCGCCGAGGGTCACCTCCTTATCGAAGATGTCCCGGGTGTCGGCAAGACCAAGCTTGCCAAGGCCCTCGCGCGGTCCATCGACTGCACCGTGCGACGAATCCAGTTCACCCCCGACCTGCTGCCCAGCGACGTCACCGGGGTCAGCGTCTACAACCAGGAGACGCACGACTTCGAGTTCCGCCCCGGCGCCGTGTTCGCCAACCTGGTGGTCGGCGACGAGATCAACCGGGCCTCGCCGAAGACCCAGTCGGCGTTGCTGGAGTGCATGGAGGAACGGCAGGTCACCGTCGACGGGGTGACGTACCAGCTCCAGACCCCCTTCATGGTGATCGCCACCCAGAACCCGATCGAGATGGAGGGGACCTACCCGCTGCCGGAGGCGCAGCGCGACCGGTTCACCGCCCGCATCGCGATGGGTTACCCGGACTCCAACGCCGAGCTGGCCATGCTCGACGGGCACGGTGCCACCGACCCGCTGAACGAGCTGCGCGCGGTCTCCGACGCGGCCATCGTCCGGCAGTTGATCGCCACCGTCCGGCAGGTGCACGTGGCGGACGCGGTCAAGCAGTACGCGATCGACCTGGTCACCGCCACCCGCGAGGCCCCCGACCTGCGGCTCGGCGCGTCCCCCCGGGCGACCCTGCAACTGTTGCGCACCGCCCGGGCGGTCGCCGCCCTGGAGGGCCGCGACTACGTCCTCCCCGACGATCTGCAGGCCCTGGCGGTGCCGGTGCTCGCCCACCGCATCATCCCGACCGCCGACGCGCAGCTCGCCCGGCGCACCACCGACGCGATCGTCTCCGAGCTGGTGCACCGACTGCCGCTGCCGCACGACCGGCAGCGCAACCCGTACGACACCCGGCCACCCGCCACCGGCAACGGTCGCGCACCCTACGAGCCGCGGAGGCCATGACGTGCGTGCCGGGCTACGCGGGCTGACCACGCGCGGGCGGTCCTTCCTCGCCGCTGCGGTCGCGGCGGCGGTCTCGGCCGGCATCCTCGGCGAGAAGGACCTGCTCCGGGTGGCTGTGCTGTTGGCCATCCTGCCGTTGCTGGCCGCCGCCTACGTCGGGCGGAGCCGCTACAAGCTGGCCTGCAACCGTTCCCTGGACCCGCACCGGGTTCCGGTCGGCGCCAACTCCCGGGTGGTGCTGCGCCTGCAGAACCTCTCCCGGCTGCCGACCGGCACCCTGCTCCTGGAGGACCGGCTGCCCTACGCTCTGGGCAGCCGGCCCCGGGTGGTGTTGGAGCGGCTCGGCGCGCACCAGGCCAGCTCCGTGGCGTACACGGTGCGGGCCGACGTGCGGGGTCGCTACGACGTGGGCCCGCTGGTGGTCCGGATGACCGACCCGTTCGGTCTCTGTGAACTCACCCGCTCCTTTCCCAGCACCGACCACCTGACGGTCATCCCGCAGGTCACCCCGCTGCCGTCGGTCCGGCTCCCCGGGGAGTACGCGGGCAGCGGCGACAGCCGGGCCCGCTCGGTGGCGGTGCACGGCGAGGACGACGCGGCGACCCGGGAGTACCGGCGCGGCGACGACCTGCGCCGGGTGCACTGGAAGTCCACGGCCCGCACCGGTGAGCTGATGGTGCGCCGCGAGGAGCAACCGTGGGAGAGCCGGGCCACCGTCGTCCTGGACACCCGGGCGTACGGCCACCGGGGCGAGGGGCCGACGGCCAGTTTCGAGTGGTCGGTCTCGGCCGCCGCGAGCATCGCCGTCCACCTGCGGCAGGCCGGTTACAAGTTGCGCCTGGTCACCGGCTCGGGGGCAGATGTGGATGCCTCGGAGGCCGGCGGGGACGGCGCGCTGCTCGACCACCTCGCGGAGGTCCGACTGGATCAGCGCGCCGAGGTCACCGGCCTCGTGCAGCGGGTCCGCCAACGCGCCGACGGCGGTCTGATCATCGGCCTGTTCGGCACTGTGAGCGTCGCCGAGGCGGAGCTGCTGGCCGGGCTGCGGGGCAACGGCGCCACCTGCGTCGGCTTCATGCTGAACAGCTCCACCTGGCTCAGCCTGCCGGAGAAGGCGCGGGCCGAGGCGGAGCACGCCCACGCCGCCGCCGTCCTCGCCATGTTGCAGAGTGGCTGGCGGGTGGTCGGCGTCGACCACGGCGGCCGGCTGCCGGCGCTGTGGCCGCAGGTCGGTCGGGGCGCCCAGGGGTTCGCCCTGCGGGCCGCGCTGGCCGAGACGGTCGCCGGCGGTGTGCGATGAACGGAAGGCTCCCCTCATGATCAGCAGTCGGAACATCGGCATGGTGGCTGCCGCTGCCACGCTGCTGGCCGCCGCGCCGTTGTCGGCCATCTTCCAGGGCTGGACGTGGTTGATCGAGTCGATCATCGCGGTCGCCGTGGTGGCCGGGGTGGCCGCGCTGACCCGCCTCGCCCGGGCACCTCTGTGGGGCCAGGTGCTGGGCATGCTGGCCGGCCTGATGCTCGCCCTGACCTGGTTGTTCCCCAGCGGCCAGGAGCTGTTCGCGATCCTGCCCACACCGGGCACGTTCGCGTACTTCGGCGACCTGCTCGCCGGCTCCATGCAGGACATGCGCTCGTACGGGGTCGAGGTCCCGGACACCGACCCGCTGCTGTTCATCGCCGTGCTCGGCGTCGGCGCGGTGGCCGTGCTGGTGGACGTACTGGCCGTGGGGCTGCGCCGGCCCGCGCTGGCGGGGCTGCCGATGCTCGCCATCTACTCGGTGCCGGTCGCCGTCTACGTGGACAGCGTCCCCGCGGTGCCGTTCGTGGTGGGCGCCGCCGGTTACCTCTGGCTGCTGGTCACCGACAACGTCGACCGGGTGCGTCGCTTCGGGCGCCGGTTCACCGGTGATGGCCGCGACGTCGACGTGTGGGAGGCCTCTCCGTTGGCGTCCGCCGGCCGTCGGCTCGCGGCGGTCGGGGTGGCCCTGGCGGTGATGCTGCCGCTGGCGGTGCCCGGCATGACCGGCGGGCTGCTCGACTCGCTCAGCCAAGGGCCGGGCAACGGCACCGGCAACGGGTCCGGCTCGGGCGGCACGTCGGGTCGGATCGACCTGTTCGCCTCGCTCGCCGGCCAGCTCAACCAGTCCCAGGTGGCCGACCTGGTAAAGGTGAAGACGTCCGAGCAGAGCCCGTTCTACCTGCGCTACGCGGTCGCCGACGAGCTGCGCCCCACTGGTTTCCAGGCGCGCAACCCCAGCGGCCGGTCGGTCAACAAGGACCTGCCGAACCCGGCCGACCGGGCCGGTCCAGGTGTGCAGCAGGCCACCTACCAGGCGACCGTCGAGGTCACCAAGAGCTTGAGCATGTCGCTGATGCCGGTGTATGCCGAACCGACCCGCGCCGACGACCTCAGCGACAACTGGCTCTACGACGCCAACCAGCAGGTCGTCTTCTCCAACCGGGAGAACTCCCGCGGTCGGAAGTACTCCTTCGACTACGTCCGCTCGACCTTCACGCAAGATGCCTTGCGGGCCGCGAAGCCGCTGCCGACCGAGCACCCCGTACGCCGACAGATGACCGCCACCCCCGGGCCGGTGTCCGAGGTGGAAGAGCTGGTCAAGGGGCTGATCCAGGGCAAGCGCACGGATTACGACAAGGTGTTGGCGATCTACCGGCACTTCTCGGCGGACAACGGGTTCAGCTACCGGTTGAGCACCGAGAGCGGCAGCAGCGGTCAGGACATCGTCAACTTCCTGACCAACAAGGTCGGCTACTGCCAGCAGTACGCCGCAGCGATGGCCTGGCTGGTCCGCTCGGCCGGCATCCCGGCCCGGGTGGCGTTCGGGTTCACCAACGGCAGCAAGCGCGACGGTGACACCTTCACGCTCACCAACCTCAACCTGCACGCCTGGACCGAGGTCTACTTCGACGGGGCCGGTTGGGTGCCGTTCGACGCCACCCCGGCGTACGGGGTTCCCGGCTCGACCCGGTCGGCCTGGGCACCGGACACTGACGCGCCGGAGGCACCCAGCCCGAGCAGCGGCGCCACGAGCACCCCGACGGACCCGGGCGCCTCGACCGGCCCGGAGGGCTCGGACAACGCCGACCGGGACATCGACGAAGGGCTGGCCCTCGGCGGAACGACACCGAACGAGCAGCCACCGGTCTGGCCCTGGTGGGCGGCGGGCCTGGTGGCCCTGCTGGTGCTGCTCGCGCTGCCCGCCCTGCGCCGGATGGCACTGCGCCGCCGTCGCAGTGGCCGCGCGGCGAGCGTGGCGATGGCCTCCGCCACTGTCGACGGCGGCAGCGAGCCGGGGGCACGTCCGGTGGTGGTCACCGCGGACGCCAACCGGGCCCGCGCGGACGCGCACGCCGCCTGGGCGGAGCTGCTCGACACGCTTGTGGACTTCCGGGTCCCGGTCGATCCGACCGAGACGCCCAGGGCGACCGCGGACCGGCTTGTCCGGGACGCCCTCGACGATGACGACGCGATCGGGTCGGCGCGGCTGCTCGGCCGGGCGGAGGAGCGGGCGCGCTACGCGCGCGATCCGCTGACCGGTGAGCGGTTGCTGCCGGCGCTACGCGCGGTCCGTGCGGCGCTCGCCACACGGGCGGACCGACGGACCCGCCTGCTCGCCGCCGTGCTGCCGCCCTCGGTGCTGCTGCGCTGGCGCACCACCATGGCCGACAGGTCCAGCCGGATGGTGGCGCTCACCGGGCAGGCCCGGTACCGACTGCTGCGGTGGAACCCTCGACGGCTGCTGGCCGACCGGGCCGCTCGCTGACCGACCAGTTGGCTTGGGCTGGGGCGGCGGCCCACCGCCGCCTCAGCCCCTGCGCCCGGCTTACCGTTTCCATGATCAGGTGATGAGAAGTAGGTCTGCGGGACGTCTCGTGCCTACTTCTCATCACCTGATCATGCGTCGGACACCGGCGCGGCCGGCGCGGCGGCGCGGCCGGCGCGGCGGCGCGGCCGGCGCGGCGGCGCGGCCGGCGCGGCGGCGCGGCCGGCGCGGCGGCGCGGCCGGGGAGTCGGCGGGGCTGGCAGCGGTAGAGGGCGCGCGGATACGCCGGAGGTCGCCGGGGCTGTGCCCGGCGACCGCTCGTCGCGGCGTACGGCCCGCCTCAGCGGCGGGACCGGCTCAGCGGTGCCCCTCCGGGCGCTGCCGCCACCTGTCCTCCATGCGGTCCAGGAGTGACGACCGGCGACCGGATCGGCCACCGCGGGGACGACGACGACTCGTCGTGCCGCCCACCACGTGCAGGTCGGGTGACTGCGCCCGCCGGTGCGACTGCACCGCGAACGCGGCCGACGCCAGCATGACGACGAAGCCCGCCACCGCCAGCGGTGGAGTCTTGATCACCGCGCCATAGA
This sequence comes from Micromonospora arida, assembly GCF_042873195.1. NCBI lineage: Bacteria > Bacillati > Actinomycetota > Actinomycetes > Micromonosporales > Micromonosporaceae > Micromonospora > Micromonospora arida. The sequence goes on from NZ_JBIALC010000003.1 coordinate 165,537, forward strand.
CCAGTAGAGCCAAGCCAGCGATGATGACGCCGGCGGCGACGAGCAGGCGACGCCGCGCATGGAAGCGCGGATCGCTGGCGCGCACGGCCGAGGCGAATTTGGGGTCCTCGGCAAGCGACCGCTCGATCTGCTCGAACAGCCGCTGCTCGTGCTCCGAGAGCGGCACGGCACTCCTCCCCGGTCACGTTGGTCGGGCCCACTCGGGCCGACAGACCGTGGCAGCCATCCGGCTGCTTACCCGCAAGTCTACGAGGGGGGTCGCGCGTCGGAAAGCGGGACGACCTATGGGCGGGGTGGATTTTCGTTTCGACGGGGATCACGGTCGCCCATCAGACTGGCCGGACCTATGACGGACCGCCCGAAACGGGCAGCGGCGGCGTCCGCGGCAGCTTCCGCCTCGCGCCAGCCGCGCTCGGGCGCGCCGAGGGTGAGTTGCCGGGGAGCGCCCTGTGCCGAGGCGAGCCCTTCCACCCGGACACCGACGAGTCGGATCCGCTCGCCCGGGTCCAACACGGTGTAGAGCGCCCAGACCGTGTCGAACATCTCGCGGGCGGTGTCGGTGGGAACGTCGAGGGTGCGAGACCGGCTGACGGTGCGGAAGTCGGCCAGTCGGACCTTGAGTGAGACGGTGCGCCCGACCTGCCCGGAGCCGCGCAACCGGACACCGACCTTCGCACTGAGCGCGAGCAACGCACGGCGGATCTCCAGCGGGTCGGCCACGTCGACGTCGAAGGTCACCTCGGCGCCGATCGACTTGTCGACGTGCTCGGGGCTGACCCCGCGCGGGTCGCGCCCCCAGGCCAACTCGTGCAGGTGCGACGCCGAGGCGGCACCGACGGCTCGGCGGAGCATGCCCACCGGCGCCTCGGCGAGGTCGCCGACCGTGGTCAGGCCGAGCCGGCGTAGTGCCTCGGCGGCGCGCTCCCCCACCCCCCACAGGGCGTCCACCGGCAGCGGGTGCAGGAAGTCGAGCACCTGCCCCGGGGGCACGACCAGCAGGCCGTCCGGCTTGGCCCGGGTGGAGCCCAGCTTGGCCACGAACTTGGTCGGCGCCACCCCGACCGAGCAGGTCAGCGCCTGTTCGTCGGCGACCCGGCGACGGATCAGCCGGGCGATGGTGGCCGGGGAGCCGAAGAGCCGACGGGCGCCGGTCACGTCGAGGAACGCCTCGTCGAGGGAGAGCGGCTCGACCAGCGGCGTGACGTCCCGGAAGATCTGCATGACGGCCCGGGAGGCGGCCGTGTAGGCGGAAAAATCCGGTGGCAGATAGACCGCGTGGGGGCAGCGGGCCCGGGCCTGACTGGTCGGCATCGCGCTGCGGACGCCGTACCGGCGGGCCTCGTAGCTGGCCGAGCTGACCACCCCGCGCGGGCCGACACCGCCGACGACCACCGGCCGGCCGCGCAGCTCAGGGCGGCGGCGCACCTCGACGGCGGCGAAGAAGGCGTCCATGTCGACGTGCAGGATCGGGCTGGCGGAGTCGTCGGCGTCCGGCCCGAAGCGCGGATCGTCGCCCCGGGGCAACGACTGGCTGCGGCCCATCCCGGCAGGTTAATCCGGAGGTACGACACCACCACCGGCCAGCGGGCGAACCGTCCCCGGGTCAGCCCCGGACGACCAGCAGCGGCACGGTCAGCTCCGCGGCGGTGTCCGACCCGTGGTAGGCCACCAACTTCGACGCCATCGGCCGCTCAGTGCGACTGGCCATGACCGCGTACGTGTCGTTGCAGATCACCACCACGTCGCCGATCCGGCCCAGGTGCTCCTCGGGCACCGGCCCGAACCAGCCGGTGGCCACCACCTCGTCGCGGGTGCGTACCCGGGCCGCGGCGCCCAGCACCTCCGACCAGGCGGCCCGCACGTCGTCGACCGCGCCCGGCTCGACGTGCAGGTAGCGCACCCTGGCCTCGCCGGCCACCAGTCGCACGCCGGCGCGCAGTCGCGGATCGATGTCCAGGTCGAAGCGGTGCGCGGCAGGGATGTCGAGCTGCCCGTGGTCGGCGGTCACCAGCAGCGCCGCGTCCGGGGGCAGCCCGTCGACCAGTCGGGCGACCAGGGCGTCCACCTCGGTGGCGGCGACCCGCCAGAGTGCCGAGTCGACGCCGCTGAGGTGGCCGTGCCGGTCCAGGTCGGCGTGGTAGCCGGAGACCAGGGTGGGCCCGGTGCCGGCGGCCAGCGCGGCCAGCATGGCGGTGGCCACCGCGTCCCCGCCGACGGCGCCCCGGAAGTCGCCACCCCGGTTGGCGGCCACTGTCAACCCGGTGCCGCCGAACTCCGGCCGGCTCACCACGGTCGTCGTCACGCCGGCGGCGCGGGCCCGCTCCAACTGGGTGGGCACCGGCTGCCAGCGCAGTGGCGACGGATCCGCGGCCCAGTCGGTGTGGGTGAGCACCCGATCGGTGCCGGGCACCCGCACGGTGAAGCCGAGCACGCCGTGCGCGCCCGGCGCGACGCCGGTGCCCAGTGACACCAGGCTGGTCGGGGTGGTGGACGGGAAACCGGCGATGAGCGGTCGGGCCACCGTCGCGGCGAGCCCGGCGAGGGTCGGCGCGTACGGCGCCGCGGTCGGCAGCTGGTACCACCCGAGCCCGTCGACGAGCAGCACGGCGATCCGGCGTACCCCGGCCAGCGCGGGCCGGAGCCCGAGCGGGTCGGTCGAGCCGGGGACCCCGAGCACGGCCAGCGCGCTGGGGAGCACCTCGGCGAGGCGACCGCCGCCGTGGTCCGGCCCGAGGATCTCCAGCGGCGCCGGCCGGCCACCCGGCTCGGCGGTCATGCCGGCCGGCGGGCGAACAGGTGCAGTTGGGCGGCCAGGTCCCGGTACGGCGGTTGGGCGGCCAGCGCACGTTCCAGCTCGACCACGGCGGCGGACTGCCCGTCGGCGACCGCGGCCGGCAGCAGGTCGGCCAGCACGCGTACCCCGTGGATCTCCTCGACCACCAGCCCGGCGGCACCGAGCAGCGCGGCGGCGCCGGGGGCGTCGTAGCGTCGGCGCAGCGTGTCGCGCGGGCCCGCGGTGCCGGCCGGATCGGCGGCCAGGGTGGTCGCGACGTCCAGGTGCCCGTTCATCGCGCGGCCCAGCACGGCGGCGGCTCGGCCGGCCACCAGCACACTGGCCGCGCCACCCGGGCGCAGCGCGGTGGCCAGCGCGGTCACCACCGGCGTCGGGTCGTCGACCACCTCCAGGACGGCGTGGCAGAGCACCAGGTCGACGCCGGCCGGCTCGACCAGCCCGGCGAGGGCGTCACCGTCGCCCTGCACGGCGGCGATCCGGTCGGCCACCCCGGCCTCGGCGGCGCGGCGGGTGAGCGCGGCGAGCGCGTCGGGGCTGGCGTCGACGACGGTGACCCGATGCCCGGCGCGGGCCAGCGGAACGGCGAAACCGCCGGTGCCGCCTCCCACGTCCAGCACGGTCAGCTCGGCGTCGCCGCGCCGGTCCAGCTCGGCGCGGAGCACCGACCAGATCACGGCGGTGCGGGGTGTCAGCGGCGGCTCGGCGAACCGGCCTCGGGTCTGCTCCACCCGGCCGAGCCTAGTCACTCGGCCCGGTGGTGGCGTGGGCGTGTGGCGGGGGCGCCCACCACACGCCCGATCGGTGCGTGGCGCGGCGGCCGGTCAGGCCTCGGTGCCCTCGGCCTCGTCCTCCGCCCGGGACCGGCGCTCGTTGGCCACCGGACCGTTTGTCACCTCGTACTCGCGGGGGTCGGCGAGGTGCGACGGCACCCAGCCGTTGCCCAGTCGGGTCCGCCGGGCGTTGGCGATTCCACCGGTGTACGCGTGATTTCCCGTCACTGTCGTTCCCCCTCACGGATCACGGGCGGCTCTGCCCGCTCGGGACGAGTCTCCCGCTCGACGGCTCGGGAAACCGTAATGTGGATCACTGGATCAGCGGAAGTCGCGGGAGGCCGGACTCACCGGCGGCTCGATGGCGTCCAGACGGTCTGCGACCAGGTTGGTCACCCCCTCGTGCCGCTGCAACCGCCCCCGGACCACCAGCGCGGCGCTGGTCCGCGCCACCCGCCGGTAGCGCTGCCACAGCCCCGGCGAACAGGTGACGTTGAGCATCCCCGTCTCGTCCTCCAGGTTGAGGAAGGTGACCCCGCCCGCGGTCGCCGGGCGTTGCCGGTGGGTGACGATGCCACCGACCCGGATCCGTTGCCCCGGCTCCACCCGACCGAGCCGGGCGATCGGCACCGCGCCGAGCACGTCGAGCTGACCCCGGATGAACCGGGCGGGGTGGCTCTCCGGTGACAACCCGGTGGCCCACACGTCGGCGACCAGCCGGTCCACCGCCTCCATCCCGGGCAGCGTGGGCGCCGCCGCCCCGGTCACCGTGCCGGGCAGCCGACCCGGCCGGTCCTGGGCCGCCGCACCGGCGGCCCACAGCGCCTGCCGTCGGGTCAGCCCGAAACAGGCGAAGGCGTCCGCGGTGGCCAACGCCTCCAGTTGCGCGGCGGTGAGACCGAGCCGCCGGGCCACATCCGGCATGTCCCGGTACGGCCCACCGGCGACCCGTTCGGCCTCGATCCGTTCGGCCACGTCGGCACCGAGGGTCCGCACACTGGACAGGCCGAGCCGGACGGCGGGGCCGCCCAGCCCCCAGGCGTGCGGCGGCTCCCCCGGCCCGCTGCCCCACCGGGTCTCCGGGGTCGACTCCAGCACCGCCAGCGCCCCGCTGGCGTTGATGTCCGGACGACGGACCTCCACCCCGTGCCGGCGGGCGTCGTCGACCAGGGTCTGCGGCGAGTAGAAGCCCATCGGCTGGGCGTTGAGCAGCGCGGCCAGGAACGGTGCCGGGTGGTAACGCTTGAGCCAGGAGCTGGCGTAGACCAGGTAGGCGAAGCTCATCGCGTGGCTCTCCGGGAAGCCGTAGCTGGCGAACGCGGTGAGCTTGCGGTAGACGTCGTCGGCCAGCTCACCGGTGATGCCCCGCTCGGCCATCCCGGCGTAGAGCCGGTCGGCGATCCGGGTCATCCGTTCGACCGAGCGTTTGGCCCCCATCGCCCGGCGCAACTGGTCGGCCTCGGCCGCGTCGAAGCCGGCCAGGTCGATGGCGAGCTGCATCAGCTGCTCCTGGAACAGCGGCACCCCCAGGGTCTTCTCCAGGGCGTTGCGCATCAGCGGGTGCGCGAAGGTCACCGGCTCCTGGCCGTTCTTGCGGCGGATGAACGGGTGCACCGAACCGCCCTGGATCGGGCCGGGGCGGATCAGCGCCACCTCGACCACGAGGTCGTAGAACTCGCGGGGCTTGAGCCGGGGCAGGGTGGCCATCTGGGCCCGGCTCTCCACCTGGAACACCCCGACCGAGTCGGCCCGGCAGAGCATGTCGTAGACCTCCGGGTCGTCCAGGGTCATGTCGCCCAGGTCGAGCCGGGACCCGATCATGTCGTAGCCGTAGTGCAGGGCGGAGAGCATGCCCAAGCCGAGCAGGTCGAACTTGACCAGACCCACCGCGGCGCAGTCGTCCTTGTCCCATTGCAGGACGCTGCGCCCGGGCATCCGCCCCCACTCCACCGGGCAGACCTCGATCACCGGCCGGTCGCAGATCACCATGCCGCCGGAGTGGATGCCCAGATGCCGCGGGAACGTCTGCAGCTCGTTGGCGTACTCCACCACCTGCTCGGGGATGTTCTCGACATCGACCGTGGCGACCGAGCCCCACCTGTCGATCTGCTTGCTCCAGGCGTCCTGCTGCCCCGGCGAGTAGCCGAAGGCCTTGGCCACGTCCCGTACTGCCGACCGGGGCCGGTAGGAGATGACGTTGGCGACCTGGGCGGCGTGCTCCCGGCCATAACGGGTGTAGACGTGCTGGATCACCTCCTCCCGGCGGTCGGACTCGATGTCCACGTCGATGTCGGGTGGGCCGTCCCGTTCCGGGGCGAGGAACCGCTCGAAGAGCAGTTGGTGCCGAACCGCGTCCACATTGGTGATCCGCAACGCGTAGCAGACCGCCGAGTTGGCCGCCGAACCCCGACCCTGGCAGTAGATGTCCTGGTCGCGGCAGAACGTGACGATGTCGTAGACCACCAGGAAGTAGCCGGGGAAACCCAGCTCCTCGATCATGTTCAGTTCGTGGTCGAGTTGCGCATACGCCGTCGGGTGCGCCTGCGGCGGCCCGTAGCGCTCGTGCGCCCCGTCAGCGGTCAGCTTCCGCAGCCAGCTCATCTCGGTGTGCCCCGGCGGCACCGGGTACGCCGGTAGCTGCGGCGCGACGAGCTGGAGGTCGAAGGCCAACTCGGCGCCGAACTCGGCGGCCCGCGCCACCGCACCCGGGTACGCGGCGAACCGGGCCGCCATCTCCGCGCCGCTGCGCAGGTGGGCGGTGGCCGCCGCGGGCAACCAGCCGTCGATCTCGTCCAGGCTGCGTCGGGCCCGGACCGCGGCGACGGTGGTGGCCAGCCGACGCCGGCCGGGGCTGGCGTAGTGCACGTTGTTGCTGGCCACCGTCGGCAACCCGGCCGCGGCGGCCAGCTCGGCGAGCGCGTCGTTACGGTCGGCGTCGATGGGATGGCCGTGGTCGGTCAGCTCCACGGCCACCGTCTCCGCGCCGAAGAGCGCGGTCAGCCGGTCCAACTCGCGGGCCGCCGCGTCCACCCCCTCGGTGAGCAGCGCCCCCGGCACGTGCCCCTTGCGGCAGCCGGTCAGCACCAGCACATGGTCACGCAGCTCGGCGGCGACCTCCTCCAGGTCCCCGTAGTCCGGGCGGCCCTTCTCCCCGCCACGTAGCTGGGCGCGGGCGATGGTGGTGGCCAGCCGGGCGTACCCCTCGTGGCCGTGCGCGAGCACCAGCAGGTGCGCGCCGTGCGGGTCGGGCTCGCCGTTCTGCGGGCCGGGCAGGCCGAGGGACAGCTCCGCGCCGAAGATGGTCGGCAGGCCCAGCGTACGAGCCGCCTCGGCGAAGCGGACCACCCCGTAGAAGCCGTCGTGGTCGGTGACGGCGAGCGCGGTGAGCCCCAGCCGGGCCGCCTCCTCGGCCAGCTCCTCCGGGTGGCTGGCGCCGTCGAGGAAGCTGAAGTTGGTGTGCGCGTGCAGCTCCGCGTAGGGCACCACGCCGTCGGGGCGGGTCAGCTCCGGTGGCTGGTACTGCTCGCGGCGGCGGCTCCAGGCCGGGGAGTCGCCGCCATCGGCGTCCACGGCGAGCGGATCCACCACGTGCAGGTGCCGCTCGCCCCGGCTCCCCCGCTTGTCTCCGGCCCGCCCGGAGAGCACCCGCTCCAGCTCCGACCAGGGCATCTTCGGGTTGTGGAAGCTCATCCGGCCGCTCCGGCCGCGTTGCTCGGCCCGGTACTGCTCGGCCGAGGGATGCTGGGCGACCGGGTCGACGACGAACACGACGGCGGTCGCCCCGACGGCGGCGAGAGGTGCGATGAGCGTGATGACTCACAGGCATCTTGATGTCTGTGAGTCATCACGCTCATCAGGACATCTGCTCCCCGGCCAGCGCGGAGCCAGCCGACGCCGGGCAGGGATCGACCTGACTTAGTCATAGATCGCTTCTACCAACCACTGCCCCGACTCCACGGCCAGCAGCAGGGCGGCACCGTCGGCCAGGCTGACCTGGAACCGGGCCCGGCGGCGGGCCTCGACCGGCGCCCACCACCGCTCGTCCACCGGCCACGGGCCGGCCCAGCCCACGATCTCCGCCGGCTGGCCGGTGCCGACCACCAGACGAGCAGGTGGGGCGCTCACCGCCAACCGCGCGCTGATCACCACCGGCTCGCCGGCGGCGTCGTGCACAGTCGCCGCGAGCGGACTGGGCAGCACCACCGCCGGCGCGGGCGCCGGCAGCCGGCCCGGCCACGGCGGAGCCCCGCCTGCACCCCGGCCGGTGGCCGGGTCGGCGCCGGCATCGGCCGGCGGGCCAGGACGGGCGGGGACGCGTTCGTCGCCCCACGGCACCAGTCGCACCTGGTCGGCCGGGGAGCGCCCACCACCGAGCACCGCGGTGACCACCGCTTCCGGACCGAGGATGCCCTGCACCCGGCTCAACGCCCGGTGCGCGCGTTCCCGCTCCTCGCCGGTCTCCCCCCAGAGGCCGGCCTGCAGACCGGCCTGGGCGATCACCCCGTCCGGGATCAGTCGCAGCCGGATGATGCCGGCCGTCGGTCGGGCCGGTCGGGCGCCGGCGCGGCCGTTGCTGCCGGAGAGCCACCCGTCGAGCTGCCAGCGCACCCGGTCGGCGATCGCCGCGGCGGTGAGCAGGCCATCGTGCCGCCACACCCGGTGCAGCTCCTGCCCGTGCTCGGTGACCGCCTCGATGCCGAGCCGGGTGCAGGCCAGCCCGTGCCCGGCCAGCCGTTCGTGCAGCCGCTCGGCCAGCGCCCGGGCCACGAACGCCGCCGCGTCGACCCGGTCGATCGGCTCGTCGTGCTCCGCGGTCACCGTCAGGTCGGCCGGCGGCTGCCGGACGGCGAGTGGGCGGTGGTCCCGCCCGGCGGCCAGCCGGTGGGCCAGCGCACCGTCGAACCCGAACCGGGCCAGCACGTCGCCGGCCGGTAGGGCGGCGAAGTCGCCGAGGGTGCGTACCCCCAGCCGGCGCAGCAGGTCGGCCAGCGCCGACCGGCCGAGCGCCTCGACCGGCAACCCGGCCAGGAACTCCGGTGTCCCGCCCGGTGCCACCACCCGGCCAGCGCGAGCGGCCAACCCGGCCGCGAACACCCCGTCGGCGATGCCGACCTGGCTCTCCACCAGGCACGACTGCGCCACGTGCTCGATGATCCGCTCGGCGGCCGCCTCCTCGCCGCCGAGGTAACGGCCCGGCCCCCGGGCGGCCACCGCGCAGGCTCCCGGACGGACCACCTCGACGCCGGCGACCAACTCCTCCACAGCGGCGACCACCGGCTCGAACGCCCGGGCGTCCCGGCCGGGGTCGTACTCCACGACGGTGAGTTGCGGGCAGCGCCCCTGCGCCTCCCGCTTGCGCAGCCCTCGACGCACCCCCTCGGCGCGGGCCCGCTCGGAGCAGGCGACCACCCTGTTGGCGTGCAGCACGGCGACCGGGCCGGTCGCCGGCACCCCGTCGACGATCTCGGCGGCGAGCACCGGCCAGTCTGGGCACCACAGCAGCAGCGTGCGTGCCGGCGCGCCGGTCACCCCCGACCGACCAGGGCGAGTGGCACGGCCGATCGACCCACGGGCGACGGCAGCGTACGAGGGATCACCCGGGTCAGCTCGTCACCCGGGAGCCAGACCTTGATCTCCTTGGGCCGGGCGGCCGCTCCGCGCCCGCGCGCCGAGACGGTGATCTCCCGGCGGCGCAACCGCCCCCGGCCCAGCCCGAGCCCCTCCCACACTCCCCGAACCACCTGCAACGTCACGTCCGCGCCGTCCCACCGGCCGTACGGGACGAGCACACTGCCGCGCTGCCGGGCCCGGGCGGCCAGCCGGGTGGCGACCGAGGCGGAGACCGAGGCCGGCACGGTGGTGACCACGACGTCCACCCCGTCGATCAGCGCGGCGACCACGGTGGCCCACTCGGGGCCCGGGTTCGGCACCAGGGCCAGCCGGTCCAGGGCGATGCCCAGCTCAGCCGCCGCGCCCGCGCCGAACGTCGGCACCCCGACCACGGCGCACCACGAGCCGGCCCGGGACGCCTCGGCGAGCAGGGCCAGCATCAGAGAGGTGCCACCGCTGCGGCGGGGCTGGCCGGCGGCGACCGCGATGGTGCTGCCCCGGCGCAGGCCCCGGTTGGGCAGCAGACCGGTCAGCTCGGGCACCACCGGCAGCACCCGGTGGCCACCGACCGGGTCGGGTGCGCTCGCCGGGCGCACCAGATCGGCCAGCGCGGCGGAACCGACCACCATGCGGCCCGCCATTGGACCAACTCCCCCGTCGTTGCTGTGGATCAGATCAGGACCGGCACGCCGTGCCACCGGCCGCCCGGCTCCCCCCGCGGGGCGGCCGGTGGCACGGCGGGATCAGGCGGCGAGGCCGTCCAGGGCCGGTTGGTGGGCCACGCCGAGCGCGGTTTCCACCACCGTGACGAACTGTTCGGCAGCGCGGAGCAGGTCGTCGGCCTCCCGGGCGCTGACCACCCGGGGGATGCCGGCCTCGGCGGCGGCGCGCTTGCTGGCCCCTGCGGCGAAGAACCGGGACCACTCGTCGAGCTCCGGAGCGACGGCGCAGAGGAGGACCCAGACGCTGGTGATCCGGTTGCGTCGACTCGGCGCGGGTCGGGCCCGGGCGGCGAGCAGGGCCGCCGCCGCGCGCAGGGCGGCCAGGTGGGCAGCCGCGTAGCGCAGACCGTCAGGTCGGGTCTGGCCGGCCTCGACCAGCCCACGGCGGGCCAACGTGAGGAGCTGGGCGGGGGTGCGGTGCGGCAGCACGTGCGCCGGCACCGTCGGTGCCTGAGCCGGGTTGGTCGGCATGGATGTCTCTCCTCCACGTGGCCGAGACGTCACTGCGGCGGCTGATGCCGCCGACGAGACGCCGAGGTCGGGGTGGTGCGGAGGAAGACGCACCGGGTGTGGCCGGCCGGGTGTGGATGCTTCCCCACACCACACCCGGCCGGCGGACCGGCGGGTGCGTCGCCCGCCGCCCGGGGGTCGTGGGCGGCGGGCGACGCTCCTGCCTGTTGGGACCAGGCTCGCGACTGCCCGGAAACCCAGGTGCGGCCCGCGGAGCCGCACCGCCCGGAGGTGGCGCCGCGAAACGCCGCGCTCCGGCTGGTTGGAACGGGCGTTCGAGGCAATCGAACACTCGTTCTAACTGCTGCTGACAGTACACCTCCCCTCCGACGAAAATGCAACGTGTGACGCGCCGAGCGTGCCGGCCGGCTGAACCGGCCATCAGCGGACCGGGAAGAATGGCGGGATGCAGCCACACCCGAACGTACGGGCGGTGCAGAACGCGCTCACCGCCGCCGGCACGCTCGACGGCGCCGGTGAGCCCAGCATGGTCCGTCTGCTGCCCGACGCGGTGCACACCGCCGCGGCGGCCGCCGAGGCGCTCGACGTCGAGGTCGGCCAGATCGCCAACTCACTGATCTTCGACGCGGACGACGCGCCGCTGCTCGTCCTCACCTCCGGCGCGCACCGGGTCGACACCGCCGGCCTGGCGGCATCGATCGGCGTCACCCGACTGCGCCGGGCCACCCCGGAGTTCGTCCGGGCCCACACCGGGCAGCCGATCGGCGGGGTCGCCCCACTCGGGCACCCGCACCCGCTGCGCACCCTGGTGGACACGGCGCTGGCGGCGTACCCGGAGATCTGGGCCGCGGGTGGCGTACCCCAGGCGGTCTTCCCGACCACCTACCCCGAGCTGTTGCGGGTCACCGCCGGCACCCCGGCCGAGGTGGCGTGAGCGAGCGAAGCGAGCGCGCCAGCAGGCCCAGCAGCGACGCCAGCGCGGCTCCGGAGCTGGTCACGCTGCACGTGTGGCGGACCTCCCACGGTGCGCTGCCCCGGGCGCTGACCCGGATGGCGGTGGACCCCCGCCGGTTGCGGGCCCTTCCCGGCGTTCGGTTCGGCAAGCTGCTGGGCACCGGGACCGGCACCGACTTCGGGCCACGGGACGCCGACCTGACCCGGTGGGCGGCGCTGACCGTCTGGGACTCTCCCGCCGCGGCGGCCGGCTTCGACGACTCGCCGGTCGGGCGGGCCTGGGCGCGCATCGCCCACGCCCAGGCGCGAATCGACCTACGCCCGCTGACCAGCCGGGGCGAGTGGTCCGGCCAGCGGCCGTTCGGCGACCCGTCGGGCGGTCGGGTCACCGGCCCGGTGCTGGCGCTGACCCGGGCCCGGCTGCGGGCCCGCCGGGCGGCCACCTTCTGGCGGGCGATCCCGCCGGTGGCCGCCGCCCTGCGCGACGCGCCCGGGCTGCTGGCCCGGTTCGGGGTCGGAGAGGCCCCGTTGGGTTGGCAGGGCACGGTGAGCGTGTGGCGCGACCCGACGGACCTGGTGGCGTTCGCGTACCGTCACCCGGAGCATCGGGCGGCGATCATGCGAACCCCCACCGCGGGCTGGTACGCCGAGGAGCTGTTCGCCCGGTTCGAGGTACGCGGCGTGGTCGGCGACCGGTCGGTGCTCGGATGGGTCGCCGACGGCGGCCCGGAAACGGTGAAGGGTGGACGGGCATGAGGTTGGTGCGCTGGACGCCGGACGATCTCGTCCGGCGGCTGGACGACGTGGTGGCCGTCTACGGCGAGGCGATGGGATACCGCACCGACCTGCTGGAGGCCCGGCGCGGTTACATCGCCACCCACGTCCGCCGCCCGGGTTTCCGGGCGGTCGCCAGCCTGACCAGCGAGGGTCAGCTCGCCGGCTTCGGCTACGGCTACCTGGGCGCCTCCGGTCAGTGGTGGCACGACCAGGTGCACCGCGCGCTGGACGCCCCGACTCGCACGCGCTGGCTCACCCACTGCTTCGAGGTGGTCGAGCTGCACGTCCGGCCACCGGCGCAGGGGCACGGCCTGGGCGCCGGTCAGCTGCGCGCACTGCTCGGCATGGCGGAGGGCGACACCGTGCTGCTGTCCACCCCGGAGGCCGACGAGCAGACCTCGCGGGCCTGGCGGTTGTACCGACGGTTCGGCTTCGTCGACGTGCTGCGCGACTTCCACTTCCCCGGCGACGAGCGACCGTTCGGCGTACTCGGTCGGGACCTGCCGCTCGAGCCACCGGCGTCATGACCCGCCGGATCTCCTGGACGCTGCTCGCCGTCCTGGTGCTCGCCCAGATCTGCTACCCGCTCACCACCGGCGCCACCCGGGCCGGGCTCACGGTGGCCACCGTCGTCCTCGGTTGGCTGCTCTCGGTCGGCCACGCGCTGCTCAGCCGGGGCCCACGGGTGGCAGCGGCGCTGGTCGCTGTGGCCACCGGCGGCGGGTTCGCGATCGAGGCGATCGGGGTGGCCACCGGCGTGCCGTTCGGCAGCTACGACTACTCCGGAGAGCTGGGCCCCAAGCTGGCCGGCGTGCCGCTGATCATTCCGCTGGCCTGGACCTGGATGGCCTGGCCGGCCTGGCTGGCAGCGGTCCGACTGACCGGCGGCAGGGCCGCAACGGCCAACGGCAGCGGGACGACGGCCGGCGGCAGCGGGTCGACGGTGGGTCGATGGGTGGGGCGGATCGCGCTGGCCACCGTGGGGCTGGCCACCTGGGACCTCTTCCTCGACCCGCAGATGGTGGCCGAGGGCTACTGGGTCTGGCGCGACGCCACCCCGGCCCTGCCCGGCCTGGCCGGCATCCCGGTCAGCAACTACCTGGGCTGGCTGCTCTTCGCGGTGCTGATGATGAGCGCGCTGCGCCCGCTGGCCGGGCCGGCCGCCGAGCACACCGATCGGCGGGACCACCCGATGGTCGCGCTCTACCTGTGGACCTACTTCTCCAGCATCCTGGCCCACGCCGTCTTCCTCGACCTGCCCGCCTCCGCGCTCTGGGGGGCCGCCGGCATGTCGGTGACCGCCGTACCCCTGACGGTGACCCTCCTGCGTGCCCGCCGGGGCGGTGACCCCGGTCGGGAGGCCCACCAGCTCCACCGCCCCGGCGTCGACGCGACCCGATGACCGTCCTGCTCGCCCTGCTCATCGCCGTCGCCGCGTTGACCGGGCACACCTGGCTCAACGCCACCCGGTGGCTGCGCCGACCCACCGACCGGCCAAAGGACGTCGACGAGCCGGTCACCGTGCTGCTGCCGCTGCGCGACGAGGCCACCCGGGTCACGCCCTGCCTGCGCGCCCTGCTGGCCCAGCGCGGCGTACCCGGGCTGCGCGTCGTGGTCCTCGACGACGGGTCCACCGACGGCACCGCCGACGTGGTCCGCGCGGTGACCGGCGACGACCCCCGGGTCACGCTGCTCACCGGGGTCGCCCCACCGCCGGGCTGGCTGGGCAAGCCGCACGCCTGCTGGCAGCTGGCCAGCCGGGCCGACCCGGACGCCACAGCGCTGGTCTTCGTCGACGCCGACGTGGTGCTCGCCCCGCACGCCGTGGCCGCTGCCGTCACCGAGTTGCGCGCCGCCCGGGCGACGCTGCTGTCGCCGTACCCCCGGATCGTGGTGGCGACGGCCGGCGACCGGTTGGTGCAGCCGCTGTTGCAATGGCTCTGGCTGACCTTCCTGCCGCTGCGCGCGATGGAGCGCTCGTCGCGGCCGTCGCTGGCCGCGGCGGGCGGGCAGTTCCTGGTGGTGGACCGGGCCGGCTACACCGCCGCCGGCGGGCACGCCGCGGTCGCCGACAAGATCCTGGAGGACGTCGAGCTGGCCCGGGCGGTCAAGCGGGCCGGTGGGCGGATCGCCCTGGCCGACGGCTCCCGGCTGGCCACCTGCCGGATGTACGACAACTGGCCGCAACTGCGCGACGGGTACTCGAAGTCGCTCTGGTCGTCGTTCGGGCACCCGGGCGCGGCGGCAGCAGTGGTGGCGGCGCTGCTGCTGCTCTACACCGCACCACCGCTGATCGCGCTGACGAGTGCGGCGGCTGGCGCACCGAGGGTGGCCGCGGTGGGCCTGGCCGCGTACGTACTCGGGGTGGCCGGACGGGTGGTCACCGCCCGCGCGACCGGTGGCCGGTGGTGGCCCGACGCGCTCGCACACCCCGTGTCGGTCGTGGTCCTCGGTTGGTTGACCCTGCGGTCGTACCATCTGCGAAAGCGACGCCGCCTGACCTGGCGGGGTCGCCCGGTCAGCTAGGGAGGACGCGGCATGGCGCGGATCGTGGTCGTCGGCGCCGGGGTGGGTGGCCTCGCCACCGCCGCCCGGCTGGCCGCTACCGGGCACCAGGTGACCGTCTTCGAGCGGGCCGACACGGTCGGCGGCAAGCTCGGCCGGTACGCGCACGACACCCCGGCCGGGTCGTTCCACTTCGACACCGGGCCGAGCCTGCTCACCCTGCCCGAGGTCTTCCACGACCTGTTCGAGGCGACCGGGGCGAAGCTCGACGAATATCTGGACCTGGTCCCGCTGGACCCGATCGTCCGGCACGTCTTTCCCGACGGTGGCCCGACCCTGGACTCGTGCGCCGACCCGGTGGAGTTCACCGCCCGGATCGGGGCCGCGTTCGGTGACCGGGCGGCAGCCGACTGGCAGCGGCTGTGGCGCCGGGCGGCGCGGGTGTGGCAGGCCTCCTCACGGGACATCCTGCGTCGTACCGTCGACTCTCCCCGCGACCTCGCGTCGCTGGCCTGGCGTGTCGGCGACCTGGCCGCCATCGCCCCGGGCCGCAGTCTGCGCGGCCTGGGCCGCCGGCACCTGTCCGACCCGCGGCTGCGGATGCTGCTGGACCGGTACGCCACCTACACCGGCGCCGACCCACGTCGGGCGCCGGCGGCGCTGGTCGCGGTCCCCTACGCCGAGCTGGCCTTCGGCGGCTGGTACCTGCGCGGCGGGCTGGGCACGCTCGCCGACTCGCTGCTGACCCGCTGCCTGGACCTCGGCGTGGTCGTACAGACCGACGCCACGGTCACCCGGATCGACGCCACCGGCGGCCGGGTGCACGGGGTACGCCTCGCCGGCGTCACCACCCCGGTGCCCGCCGACGTGGTGGTGGCCAACGTGGACGCGCTCACCGTCTACCGTGACCTGCTGCCGCACCCGCGTCGGCTGGCCGGGCTGACCGACCGCAGCCTCGCCGGCTTCGTGCTGCTGCTCGGCGTCTCCGGCAGCACCGGGCTGGCCCACCACAACGTCTTCTTCCCGGACGACTACGACGCCGAGTTCGACGCGGTCTTCGGTGACCCCGGGCGCGGCGTTCGGGCCCGACCGGCGGCCGACCCGGCCGTGTTCGTCACCGTGGCCGACGACCCGATGGTCCGCCCAGCCGGACACGAGGCGTGGTTCGTGCTGGTCAACGCCGCCCGGCAGGGCACCGCGGCGGGCGCTGTCGACTGGCGACGCCCGGGGCTGGCCGACGCGTACGCCGACCGGATCCTGGACGTGCTGGCGCGGCGCGGCGTGGACGTGCGCGACCGGCTGCTGTTCCGCGAGGTCCGCACCCCGGCCGACCTGGACGTGGCGACCGGCGCGCCAGGTGGCTCGATCTACGGCACCGCCGGTGGGTTGCTCCGCCCGGCGAACCGGGGCCCGGCGAACGGGCTGTGGCTGGTGGGTGGCTCCACCCACCCGGGCGGCGGGTTGCCGATGGTGACCCTTTCCGCGCAGATCGTCGCCGACGAGATCGGCCCCGCCTGGTAGACCCGGCCTGCTCTACCGGTGTCTGTCTCGGCAGGCGCCTTTCAGTCGGCGCCTGTTTCGGTCGGCGTCCGGCTGGCCCGCTCAGTCCGCGTCGAGCAGGGCGCGGCGGATGCTGGAGAGCAGTTGCCCCAGGCCGAAACCGGCCAGCAGCACCCAGACCGCCGTCGCCATGGTGATGGTACCGGCGGCCAGGTCCGGCTCGATCAGCCCGGCCAGCCCGGCGACCAGCAAGCCGGCCAGCGCCACCGAGACCCGGGTGGGGCGTTCGCCCACGGTCACCGCGCCGATCTCCCGCATGCCGGCGGCGACCGCCCGCGCCCGGACGTACTCGTGCAACCAGGACAGCGCGCCGCCCGCGACGACCAGCCCACCCGGCGCGCCCACCAGCCAGAACGCCAGCAGCCACGCCACCTCACCGAGCCGGTCGGCGACCGAGTCGTAGACGTAGCCGAGCCGGGTGGTGCGGCCGGTGGCGACCGCCACCGCACCGTCCACGCTGTCCGCCACGGCGGCGAGCAGCACGAACAGCGCGCCGAGGAACGGCCCGTCCCCCGGCCGGCCCACCAGCAGCGGTACGCAGAAGCAGAGCAGCACCCCGGCCACGGTGACCGCGGTGGGGCTGACCCGCAGCCGGCCCAGCACGTATCCGACGTGGTAGGCGAATCGCAGCCAGGCGCGCACCACCGGCGCCGCGACCCGCGGGTCGAACCCGCCGTGCAACCGCGCCCACGCCGTGGCGTACTGATCCCAGTTCAGCTGTGTGCTCACCACGGATCAACCGTCGTGCCGGGCAACAGGTGTCGCAGACGCAGCGTTCACACGCGGGCGCCGGCCTTCAGGTTCTGCCAGACTTCGCGGGTCGCGGTGGACCGGTTGAGGGTGATGAAGTGGATTCCCGGCACGCCCTCGTCCAGCAGCCGGCGGCACATCTCGCTGGCCTGCTCGATGCCGAGCCGGCGGACGGCGTCCGGGTTGTCGGCGACGCGCTCGAAGCGGGCCGCCAACGCCGGTGGAAACGGCGCACCGGACAGCTGCACGGACCGCTCGATGGTGCTGAACTGGGTCACCGGCATCACGCCGGCCAGGATCGGGGTGTCACAGCCGGCGGCGGCCACCCGGTCACGTAGCCGCAGGTAGTCGTCGGCGTCGAAGAACATCTGGGTGACCGCGAACTCCGCGCCGGCCCGACACTTGCGGACGAACTGAGCGGTGTCGCTGGCCACGTCGGGCGAGCGGGGGTGCTTGTACGGGAAGGCCGCCACGCCGACGCTGAAGTCACCGGCGTCGCGCACCAGCCGGACCAGGTCCTCGGCGTAGTCCACGCCCTCGGGGTGGCGGATCCACTCGCCGCCCGGGTTGCCCGGGGGATCACCACGAACGGCCAGCACGTTGCGCACCCCCACCCCGGCGAGCCGGCCGACCACGTGCCGCAGCTCGGCCACGGAGTGGTTGACCGCGGTGAGGTGGGCCATCGGCAGCAGGGTGGTTTCCGTGGCGATCCGCTCGGTCACCGCCACGGTGGTGTCCCGGGTCGAGCCGCCGGCGCCGTACGTGATCGACACGAACGACGGGCGCAGCGACTCCAACTCGCGGATGGCCTGCCAGAGCAGTTGCTCCCCCGCCTCGGTCTTGGGCGGGAAGAACTCGAACGAGAAGGTCGGCTGGTGCTCACGGATGAGCTCCCCGATCGCCGGCTGCGGATTGGGGAGTGTCGAGGGAAGACCGAGCGCCACGACCCGACTCTAGCGGTCGATGGCACCAGGACCCAGGCCCTTCCCACCCCCGACGGCCGGGCCGGCCCCCCGCGTCCCGATCCGACGGGCGGAAAGGCGTCGTACCTCCGAGGTAGGAAAGGGCGGTGCGGGAGGGGCGGCGGGGGTGGCCCGGGTCCCGCGCGGGGGTCAGCAACCAAGCAGTGACGTCGGTCCCGTCCGGTCGGGCGGGTGGGTCGTCACCGCACCGACGCCCGCCAGGAGGACAGATGATCCCGCCCGCACCGCCGCGCCCCGCGCAGCTCGGGCCGCTGCTGGCCCGATGCCGACTCGACCGGGGCTTGAGCCAGCAGCGAGCCGCCGCCGAGTTGTGTGCCGCCGCCGGGGTGCCGACGCTCAGTCGGCACGAGGTTTCCCGGTGGGAACGACAGCGTCGCGTGCCGGGCGGGTTCTGGCTCGGCTGGCTCGCCGTCGTCCTGGACGTGCCGCTGGTGGTGCTCGCCGAGGCCGCCGCGGCCACCCGTCGGGCCGGCTCGACGCGGGCCACCGGGCCGGGCCGTGCCGCGGCGGCCGGCGCGCGACCGGCCGGGCGGACGGGCCCCGGCCGCACCGACGGGACTACGCGTGGCGGTGGAGCACGAGCACGGACGACCGGCTAGCGTCGGGGCGTGACCCACGCTGCTCCCGTGTCCCCCGTCGACCGCGCCGGCCTGCGGCAGCGGGTCGACAAGGCTCTCACCGAGTTCCTGGCCGGCCAACGGGTCCGGCTCGCCGCCGTGGACGACGCGCTGAGTCCGGTGGCCGAGACGATCGAGACGTTCGTGCTCGGCGGCGGCAAGCGGCTGCGTCCCGCATTCGCGTACTGGGGGTTCCGGGGAGCCGGCGGGCTGGACGGCGACCAGGTGCTGACCGCCCTGGCCGCACTGGAGTTCGTCCAGGCCAGCGCCCTGATCCACGACGACCTGATGGACCGTTCCGACACCCGTCGCGGTGAGCCCGCGGTACACCGACGGTTCGCCACCCGGCACCGGGAGGCCGGCTGGGGCGGCGACCCGGACGGTTTCGGCGACGCCGCGGCCATCCTGCTCGGTGACCTGTGCCTGGTCTGGTCCGACGAGCTGCTGCACTCCGCCGGCCTGGACCTGTGGTCGTTGGCCCGGGCCCGGCCGGTCTTCGACGAGATGCGCACCGAGGTCACCGTCGGGCAGTACCTCGACGTGCTGACGCAGGTCACCGGGGACACCTCGGTGGAACGGGCCAGCAAGGTCGCCCGGTACAAGTCCGCGAAGTACACGGTCGAGCGTCCGATGCTGCTCGGCGCCGCGCTGGCCGACGCGCCGGAGGACGTACGGACGGCCTACTCGGCGTACGGGCTGCCGCTGGGCGAGGCGTTCCAGCTCCGCGACGACGTGCTGGGGGTCTTCGGCGACCCGGCGCTGACCGGCAAACCGGCCGGGGACGATCTACGCGAGGGCAAGCGCACCTACCTGGTGGCGGCGGCCGTGGAGGCTACCGACGACGCGGGCCGCGAACTGCTGCTCGGCCGGCTCGGCGACCCGGAGCTGGACGAGCACGGGGTGGCCCGGCTCCGCGAGGTGATCTCGGGGAGCGGGGCGCTGGCCCGTACCGAACAGCGGATCGCCACACTCACCGACGCCGCCCTGGCTGCCCTGACCGCCGTCGACCTCGACACCGAAGCCCGCCAAGCCCTGGTAGACCTGGCCGTAGCCGCAACCCGCCGATCCGACTAACCCCCACCCTGCCCCGTCCCCCACCCCCACCCACCCCCGCCCCCACCCCCAGGGTTGATCATGAGGTTAGCGACCTTCGCCTCGGCGTGTCGCGCCGCTACCCTCATGATCAACGCGGGGGGAGGGTGGGGGGGGGAAGCAGGGGGGTTAGAAGCCTTGGGCTTGGGCTCGGCGTTTTACCTCGCGGGCCTGGTCGCCGGAGAGGGCGGCGGCCGGGGTGGCGCCGGGGAGGGTGTCGTCCGGCTCGTAGAGCCAGCGCAAGACGGCCTCGTCGTCATAGCCGTTGTCGGCGAGCAGATTGAGCACGCCGGGCAGGTGCTTGAGCACGGTCTGGTTGGCAACCAGGTCTGCTGGGATCCGGCGGACGCCGTCGCGGCGGACCGCCAACAGCTCCCGGTCACGGATCATCTGGTGCACCTTGCTGATCGACACGTCGAGGCGTTCGGCGACGTCGGGCAGGGTCAACCAGTCGGCCGGGTCGGTGGGGCCGGCGAGCTCCAGGCCGGGCGCGGCCTGGTCGGGTACGGGTTCGGTCACCCGACCACCCTGCCACGCCGTCGCCGCGACCAGCCACCGGCACCCCGGGCGGCCCATCTGCGCCTTCTTCCCTGATCGCCGCTGACCAGCGAATAAGGGGCCGGGAGCGCGGCGGGACGGACCGGTTCGGCGTACGGCTGTAGCATCCTGTTCATCCTTCACCCCCTGGACACATAGACTGCCTGCCGATGGACACTCAGGTCGCCGACACGTTGCTGGGCTCGCTGATCGACGGGCGCTACCGCATTCGCGGTCGCGTGGCCCGTGGTGGCATGGCGACCGTGTACACCGCCACCGACGAACGCCTTGAGCGCACCGTCGCTGTCAAGATCATTCACCCGACCCAGGCGAGCGAGGCACGGGCCCGGGTCGCCAACTTCGTGGCCCGGTTCACCGACGAGGCGAAGACCATCGCCCGGCTGACCCACCCGAACGTGGTGGCGGTCTACGACCAGGGCACGCACGCCGGCCTGCCGTACCTGGTGATGGAGTACGTCCGTGGCCGCACGCTGCGTGACGTGCTGGCCGAGCGACGCCGGCTCAACCCGGACGAGGCGCTGGCCATCGCCGAGCAGATGCTCGCGGCGATCGCCGCCGCGCACCGGGCCGGTCTCGTGCACCGCGACGTCAAACCGGAGAACGTGCTGGTCGCGGAGGCGCCGACCGGTGGCGTCGCCAACCTGGTCGACAGCGTCGTGAAGGTGGCCGACTTCGGGCTGGCCCGGGCGGTCGAGGCGAGCGCCGACGAGGAGCAGGGCAACCAGCTGATGGCCACCGTGGCGTACGTCGCCCCGGAGCTGGTCACCGAGGGCCGCGCCGATCCGCGCACCGACGTCTACTCGGCCGGCATCGTGCTGTTCGAGATGCTCACCGGCCGGGTGCCGTACGACGGGGCTCGCCCGGTGGACGTCGCCTGGCAGCACGTCGACCGGGACGTGCCGGCGCCCTCGACGCTGGTGCCGGGCCTGCCGTCGGTCCTCGACGACCTGGTGCAGCGGGCCACCCGCCGTGATCCGGAAGCGCGGCCCGCAGACGCCGGCGCGTTGTTGGCCGAGGTGCAGGTGGCCCGGGATCGTCTGGGCGACGCCAACAGCCACACCGCCGTACTCCGCCCGATCAGTGACGAACCGTCGCTCTCCCAGCCGACAATGATGGTCGCGACGGTCCAGCCGCCCAACCGCCCGTCGTGGGCACGACTGCCCGAGGGCGCCAGCAGCCAGGGGCCGGGGCGGCGTCGGGCCGCCCCGGAGCCGACGGAGGGCCTGGGCGCCCGGCTCGCCGCGCTGAGCAGCACGGCGCTGAGCAACCCCCGTGGCCGGCTGGCCGTCGCGGCCGTTGTCGTGACGCTGGGCCTGGTGGCCGCGCTCGGGGGTTGGTGGTTCGGCGTCGGCCGCTACACGGACGCTCCGCAACTGGTGAGTTTGAGCAAGGCCGAGGCGCAGGCGCAGGCCGACCGCACCGGGCTTCTCGTCAAGTACGCTGAGCCGCGCTTCGACGAGAAGGCCCCGAAGGACAGCGTGCTGGAGCAGAGCCCGGCGTCCGCCGCCAAGATCATCAAGGGTGGCACGATCACCCTGACCCTCTCCCTCGGCCCGGAGCGTTTCCCCGTACCGGACGTGATCGGCAAGGAGTTCGAGCTCGCCGAGGCGGACCTGGTCAACGCGAAGCTGGTGGTGGCCAAGGGCACCCCCCGTTACGACGACAGCCTGCCGGCCGGGGTCGTGGTGGACAGCTCCCCCAAGGTGGGCGCCGAGGTCAAACCAGGTGCGAAGGTCACCCTCATCCTGAGCCGGGGCAGGGCGCCGGTGACGGTGCCGAACCTGGTCGGCAAGAGCCTGACCGACGCCCGGACGGCCCTCGCCCAGCTCAACCTGGTGCTGAAGGAGACCTACAAGGACTCCGACAAGCCGAGGGACCAGATCCTCGGCCAGAGCCCGGCCGATGGCGCCGGCGTGGAGAAGGGCACCGAGGTCAAGCTGGACGTCAGCAAGGGGCCACCGCTGGTCGCCATGCCGCGGGTGATCGACCTGCCGTGCCAGCAGGCCAAGCAGGCGTTGGAGGGTCAGGGCTTCCCGGTGACGATGGCGATCAACCCGAACGCCGTGGTCCGGATCCAGCTCCCGGGCGAAAATTCGCAGGTGGCACCCGGCACCCCGGTCACACTGACGTGCTTCTGATGCCGACGATCTCCACGCGGCCGGTGGGCACGCACACTCCGACCTCGGGTGGGCTGGCGAAGGCTGCCCTGCCGTACGCCGACGCGACCGGTGCGCAGGTGGTGCAGGTCTACGTCTCCAACTCGCGAGGCTGGGCTCTGCCCAACGGCGACCCGGTGCAGGACGCCCTGTTCCGCGACGGTTGCGCCGAGCGGGGCATTCCCGCGTTCATCCACGCCGCGCTGCTGGTCAACCTCGGCTCGCCCACCCCGGCCACGGTCGAGAAGTCGGGCGAGACGCTGGCGCACGCGCTGCGGCGGGGCGTGGCGATCGGCGCGCGCGGGGTGGTGTTCCACGCGGGCAGTTCGGTGGACGAGGGGCACGCCGAGGCGGCGATGCGACAGGTCCGCGAGGTGCTGCTGCCGCTGCTCGACTGGGCTGCCGACGCTGGTGGGCCGATGTTGCTGGTCGAGCCGAGCGCCGGCGGTGGACGGTCACTTGCCTCCCGGGTGGAGCAGCTCGGGCCCTACCTGGACGCGGTGGACGGGCACCCCATGCTCGGGGTCTGCTTCGACACCTGCCACGCCTGGGCGGCCGGCCACGACCTGGCGGCCGAGGGCGGCATGACGGCGACCCTGGACACCCTGGTGGCCACTGTCGGCGCGGACCGGCTGCGGCTGGTCCACGCCAACGACTCGAAGGATCTGTGCGGCTCCACCCGGGATCGGCACGAGAACATCGGCAAGGGCAGCATCGGCGAGCCCGCCTTCGCCGAGCTGATGACGCACCCGGCGACCGCCGGCGTCCCGTTCGTGGTGGAAACGCCCAGCGAGAAGCAGTTGGGCCACGCCGCCGACATCGCCACCCTCACCCGCCTGTCCCACCCCTGACCCCAACCTTGTCGATCAAGAGGTTCGCGTCACCCGGCGACCGGAATCTGACGCGAACCTCTTGATCACCGAGGAACGCAGGGCGAGCGGGCGGGCTTCAGGCTGCGGCGAGGATGCGGGGTAGGGCTGCCAGGGCGCGGTCGATGTCCGCGTCGCTGAGGCCCAGGTGCGTGACCAGGCGGGCGGTACGGGGGCCGAGCACCGAGATCAGTACGCCCTCGGCCCGCGCTGCGGCGGCCAGGGCCCGGGCGTCCAGGGTGTGCTTGGTGAGGTCCAGCGCGACCAGGTTGGTACGGACCGTGGTGGCCAGCACACCGAACGGCGCGACCGCCTCGGCGAGCCGGGCCGCCTTCGCGTGGTCGTCGGCCAACCGGTCGATGTGCTGCGCGAGCGCGTACCGACCGGCGGCGGCGAGAATGCCGGCCTGGCGCATGCCCCCGCCCATCCGCTTGCGGATCAGCCGGGCCCGTTCGATCTTCTCCGCGCTGCCCACCACCAGCGAACCGACCGGCGCGCCAAGGCCCTTGGAGAGGCACACCGACAGCGTGTCGAAGAGCCGGCCGTACTCGATCAGCGGCACATGGTCGGCGACGTGCGCGTGCCAGATCCGGGCGCCGTCACAGTGCAGCGCGACGCCCGCCTCGTCAGCGACCCCGCGCAGATCCCGCAGGGTTGCCAGCGGAATCACCCCGCCGCCGCCGCGATTGTGGGTCTGCTCGACGGCGATCGCGCGGGTGGGGACGGCGAAGTAACCGTCCGGCCGGATCATCCCGGCCACCACCTCCGGGTCGATGTCCGCGCCCACCGCGGGCCAGGTCCGCGAGGAGATCCCGCCGTACGCGGCCGCGGCGCCGATCTCGTACGTGACCACGTGCGCGTCGGCGTCGCAGAGCAACTCCTCGGCGGGCGACACCAGCAGTTGCAGGGCGATCTGGTTCGCCATCGAACCACTCGGGGCGAACAGCGCCGCCTCGTGCCCGAACAACGCGGCGACCTCGGCCTCCAGCGCGTTGACGCTCGGGTCCTCGCCGTAGACGTCGTCACCGACCTCAGCGGCGGCCATCGCCTCCCGCATCCCGGGGGTGGGTCGGGTCACCGTGTCGGACCGCAGGTCCACGAACAGATCAGGCACTGTCATCCTTTCAACTGCCGACTGAGGGCTGGCAAGCTCACCCTCGCGTCAGCCATGGTCATCCTCTGACTTGCCGGCTGCGGGCTCGCAAGCTCAGCCACGCAGCATTTCCGCTACGAGGAAGGCCAACTCCAACGACTGCTGGGTGTTCAGTCGCGGGTCGCAGGCGGTCTCGTACCGGTCGGGCAGGTCGAGATCCTCGATCCCCTGGGCGCCACCGAGACACTCGGTGACGTCCTCGCCGGTCAACTCGACGTGCAGGCCGCCGGGGTGGGTGTCCAGCCCCCGGTGCACCTCGAAGTAGCCGAGCACCTCGTCGACGATGCGGTCGAAGTGCCGGGTCTTGTAGCCGTTGGACGACTCGTGCGTGTTGCCGTGCATCGGGTCGCACTGCCAGACCACCTTGGCGCCGGCGGCGGTGACCTTGGCGACGATCGGCGGCAGCGCGTCGCGGACCCGGTGGTTGCCCATCCGGCTGATCAGGGTGAGCCGCCCGGGGATGTTGTCCGGGTTGAGCTTCTCGCACAACTCGATCGCCTCGTCCGGGGAGGTGGTCGGGCCGAGCTTGACCCCGATCGGGTTGGCGATCCGGGAGATGAAGTCGATGTGCGCCCCGCTGATCTGCCGGGTGCGCTCGCCGATCCAGAGGAAGTGCCCGGAGAGCCCGTACGCCCGTCGGTCGGAGACCCGGGTGAGCGCCCGGTCGTACTCCAGGGCCAGGGCCTCGTGGGAGCAGTAGAGCGTGACGGTGCGCAGCGCCTCGTCGTCGGTCATGCCGCAGGCCCGGATGAAGGCCAGCGCCCGGTCGATCTCCCGAGCGATCGCCTCGTAACGCTCCCCCGCCGGGGAGTTCTTCACGAAGCCCTTGTTCCAGTCGTGCACGGCGTGCAGGTCGGCGAGCCCGCCGGCGAGGTACGCCCGGAGCATGTTCATCGCCGCCGCCGAGTTGGCGTACGCGCGGATCATGCGCTGCGGGTCGGCGACCCGGGCGGCCGGGTCGGCCTCCAGCGAGTTGATCATGTCGCCGCGGTACGCGGGCAGGCCGCGGGCGTCGGTCGGCAGTGAACGGGGCTTCGTGTACTGCCCGGCGACCCGGGCGACCTTGACCACCGGCAGCGACGCGCCGTAGGTGAGCACGATCGCCATCTGGAGCAGGGTGCGGGCGTTGGCCAGCAGGTGGCTCTCGGTGTTGTCCACGAACGTCTCGGCGCAGTCACCGCCCTGCAGCAGGAACGCCTTGCCCTCGCAGACCAGGGCGAGCTTCTGCCGGAGCTGGTCCACCTCGTAGGGCGCGACGACCGACGGCACGGTGTCGAGGACCTTGCAGACCGCGGCCACGGCAGCCGGGTCGGACCACGGCGGGACCTGCTCGCGGGGCAGCTCCCGCCATCGGTCCAGGCCGAGCGCGGCGTCCTCGGCGGAGTCGACGGTCGGTCGGCTGGTCTGCAGGCCCGGGCTGCTCACCGCGGGATGGCTCAGCTGATGCCACTCATGGCGCATGACAGAAAGCGTACGGCGACCGTCGGGGTGGCCGGGCGCCGAGGGGGACGGTTCCGGCAGATGGGAGATCAATCTGCCGGGCGCTGGTCAGGACGCGGGGGTAGGGGCGACGCCGGTCGGCGTCGCTTTGGCACCCGGCGGGCCGGTGGGCGCCTCCCCGGCGATGCACCAGTCGCTGCCGTCACGGGTCACGGTGAAGACCAGTGGCCGGATGACGGTGCGCTTGCCCGCGGTGACCGAGACCGAGACGCTGACCTCCTGTCCGCGTGGACCGGACCGGATGTCGGTGATGGCCGCCTCAGGCACCTGGAAGTGGTCGGCGAAGTCACCGTTGGGGCCGGTGGCGCCCAGGTCGAAACCGTCGTGCAGCAGAGCGCAGAGCTGGCTGCGGCCGGCGGCGACGTCCTTGGCCGCCATCGCGTCGAGGTACGCCTGCACGCGCTCACGGGAGCGGGTTGCGGCCTCCTCGGCGGGGGCCTGGGCCGGCTTGGCGGCGGACTTCTCCTCGTCCTCGTTCCCGCCGCCGATCCCGCAGCCGACCAGGGCGACCGGCAGCAGCACCAGCCCGGCGGCGGTCGCCGCCAGCCTGCGGTGGGTCGCGCGCATGATCACCTCCGTTGGCGGTGAGATCGAGACGTGCCGAGCCGCGAGTCTGCCACATCCAGCTGACCGAGCCCAACGGCGGCGGTCCGATCGACGCTGGGCGTCGACCGGACCGCTGTGTCACGGGCGGGAAGGGACGGTGCGGGCCCCTTCCCGCCGTGTGGGTGGTGCGTCGGCCCTCGGCTCAGCCGAGACCGCCCTTGATGGCGCCGATGAGCTCGCCGTTGCTCGTGTCACCGGAGAGCTCCCAGAAGAACGCGCCACCGAGGCCCTGGTTGTTGGCGTACGTCATCTTGCCGTTGATGGTCGACGGGGTGTCGTAGCTCCACCAGTTGCTGCCGCACTTGGCGTACGCGGTGCCGGCGATCGTGCCGGTGGCCGGGCAGGTGTTCTTGAGGATCTTGTAGTCCTCGATGCCGGCCTCGTAGGTGCCCGGCGCCGCGCCGGTGGCGCTGCCGCCAGGAGCGGCCTGGGTGACACCGGTCCAGCCCCGTCCGTAGAAGCCGATGCCGAGCAGCAGCTTGTTGGCCGGGACGCCCTTGCTCTTGAGCTTCTGGATCGCCGCGTCGGAGTTGAAGCCCTGCTGCGGGATGCCGGTGTACGAGGTGAGCGGTGAGTGCGGTGCCGTCGGGCCCTGGGCGGCGAAGGCGCCGAAGTAGTCGTAGGTCATCGGCATCAGCCAGTTGAGGTTGCCGATGGCGCCGGCGTAGTCGGTGGCGTCGATCTTGCCGCCGTTGCTGCCGTCCGCGGTGATGGCGGCGGTGACCAGGGCGCTGGACCCGAACTTCGACCGCAACGCGCTGATCACGTTCTTGAACGCGTTCGGGCCGCTGCTGTCACAGGTCAGACCACAGGCGTTGGGGTACTCCCAGTCGACGTCGATGCCGTCGAAGACGTCCGCCCAGCGCGGGTCCTCGACCAGGTTGTAGCAGCTCTCGGCGAAGGCGGCCGGGTTCTGCGCGGCCTGGGTGAAGCCGCCGGACCAGGTCCAGCCACCGAAGGACCAGATCACCTTGAGGTGCGGGTTCAGCTGCTTGAGCTTGCGCAGCTGGTTGAAGCTGCCGCGCAGCGGCTGGTCCCACGTGTCGGCGACGCCGTCCACGCTGTCCGCCGCGGTGTACGCCTTCTCGTAGTCGGCGTAGCTGTCGCCGATGGAGCAGCGACCGCCGGTGGTGTTGCCGAAGGCGTACAGGATGTGGGTCAGCTTGGCGGCCGACCCGCTGGTCTGGATGTTCTTGACGTGGTAATTGCGCCCGTAGACGCCCCACTCCGCGAAGTAGCCGACGACCTTCTTGCCACCCGTGTTCGGCGGTGGCGTGGTGGGCGGTGGCGTGGTCGGCGGAGGGGTGGTGGGTGGCGTCGTCGTCGGCGGAGTCGTGGTCGGCGGAGTCGTGGTCGGCGGGGTCGTTCCGCCGCCGCACGCGGCACCGTTGATGGTGCAGTTCAGCGGTGCCTTGTAGGCGCCGCTGCCGTTGTAACCCCAGCTGAACGAGGCGCCGGGAGCGATGCCGCCGGCCCAGCTCTTCTTGACTGCGACGTAGTGGTTGCCGCTGCTGGTGACGTCGGCGTCCCACGCGCTGCTGATGGTGGTGCCCGACGGCAGGTCGAACTCGATGCGCCAGGTGGTGACCGTGGCGCTGGAGCCGTTGGTGACGGTCACCCTCGTCTCGTGACCGGTCCCCCAGTCCTGCGCCTTGGTGAAGGTGGTGGTGACAGTGCCGGCGCCGAACGCGGTGGTGACCGGCACCGCTGCGACGGTCACGGCGACCACGGCACCGGCCCAGAGGGCCCGGCGGAGCGATCTTTTCATGAGACGTCTCCCGAACTGTTAGGAAACTTTCCAAAAGAGATGGTGAGACGGTACTCACGGCGTCATCAGTTCGTCAAGATGTGCATGTTTCGATTTCTTCTGGTGCACGGAGTGCGTACGCTGCGTCCACCCCCGGTCGGCACCCGGCCGGCGCGTAACCTCGGCCCATGACCGTCTTCGACATCCCGATCGACGCCCTCAACGGCGGCCCCGCCGACCTGGCCCGCCACCGCGGCAAGGCGTTGCTGGTCGTCAACGTGGCCTCCCGCTGCGGCCTCACCCCGCAGTACGCCGGCCTCCAGACGCTCGCCGACTCCTACGCCGACCAGGGCCTCGTGGTGCTCGGCGTGCCGTGCAACCAGTTCGCCGGGCAGGAGCCGGGCAGCGCCGCCGAGATCAGCGACTTCTGCCAGGTCAACTACGGGGTCACCTTCCCGCTGACCGAGAAGGTCGACGTCAACGGCCCCGACCGGCACCCGCTCTACGCCGCACTCGTGGACACCCCGGACGCCGACGGGCACACCGGTGACGTGCGTTGGAACTTCGAGAAGTTCCTGGTGGCCCCGGACGGCTCGGTCGCCGCCCGCTTCGCCCCCACTGTCGAGCCCGACTCCGACGAGCTGCGCGCAGCCATCGAAAAGACCCTCCCCACCCCCTGAGTCGACTTTCCCGACCTCCGGGCCGCCTTGATCACGCTCGAACATGGATGTAGTGGCCTCCCGGCTTCCGGACGCCACTACATCCTGGATCGAGCGCGATCAAGACCGGACCGCTCGCCACCGGAGAGTGGCAGGTCCCCGGAGTGCCGGTCGGCGATCGGCGTGAGCAGTACGTTGGGCGGGACGGGCGCGCGGCGCCGCCACCAGGCACCCGCCGGGACGGCGACGGTCGCGAGCGGTCTGCGCAGCTACCCGATGGGCGGGTGATCAAAATAACCCACCAGTCTGGTCGGGAATGCGTCGCGGGTGGACGGAGTTGGGGACGAGCATGACAACTGTGGGACTGATCGGCAGTGGCAACATCGGCGGCACCGTGGCCCGGCTGGCCGTGGACGCCGGCTACGACGTGGTGCTGAGCAACTCGCGGGGCCCGGAGACCCTCACCGACCTGGTGGAGACCCTGGGCGAGCACGCCAGCGCCGGCACCACGCAGGACGCGGCGCAGGTCGGCGACCTGGTGGTGGTCAGCGTGCCGCTGAAGGCGTACCGCGCGGTGCCCGTGGAACCGCTGGCCGGCAAGGTCGTCATCGACACCAACAACTACTACCCGCAGCGCGATGGCACCTTCCCGGAGCTGGACTCCGGCGAGACCACCAGCAGCGAGTTGCTCCAGCGACACCTGCCGGACTCGCGAGTGGTCAAGGTCTTCAACAACATCTACTTCAAGGGCCTGGCCGCGCTCCCCCGGCCGACCGGCGCGGCCGACCGCAGCGCCCTCGCGATCGCCGGTGACGACGCCGCCGCGAAGGCCGAGGTGACCGCCTTCCTGGACCGGATCGGCTACGACACGGTGGACGTCGGCCCGCTGGCCGAGGGGTGGCGCTACCAGCCGGACACCCCGGCGTACGGCACGCTCTACTCCGCGAGCCCGACCGACTGGGAGCACCCGGCCCCGGGCGACGCCGCGAAGGTGCGCGCCGCCCTGGCCGCCGCCACCCGCTGAGCAACGCCAGCCGCCGTCCTCCCCCGCGATCGCCTACCGGGTGGTCGTGCGGAGGGCGGCGGCGAGTTCGTCGTCGTAGCTGGCGATCGGCTGCCCGTCCGAGTCGTACGCGACGAGCCGACCGTGGGCCATCGTCGCGGACCGGAACGAGAAGGTACGCGAACCCGGGTAGGCGGCGAGCAGCGGAATGGCCCGGGGTGCTCCACCCGGTGCGGAGTAGTACTCCAGGCGGGTCACCTGCGGGGAGACCACGCCGTTGACCCGGACCTTGGTCTTCTCGGCGCGGGTGCCGAAGGTGACCGGCGCGCCGGTGGCGTAGTCGACGCATTCGGCCGGGCCACGGCAGACGAAGAAGTATCGCGGGTTGACCACGTCGTCGAGGCTGTACGCCTTGAAGGTGGGGTCGGCGCCGGCCGGCAGCGGCTGCACGGCGAAGAACGCGACCGCGACAGTGGCCGTGACGCCCACCCGCAGCCAGGCACGGCCGGCGGCCGGTCGTCTGCTCGTGCGCTGGGCGGCGACGGCGACACCGCCGAAGCCGACGAGGCACAGGAGGCACACCCCGACGGCACGGGCGTTCTCGAAGAGGAACTGCACCCCCGGCCGCGTCGAGACCGGGGTGAGCACCGCGCCCAACGAGACGACCATGGCGGCGAGCAGTGCCGCGCCGGCGGCCCGCTGGGTGACACCGGATGCGCCGATCAGCAGCATCGCGGCGAGCACCGGCCACACCTGGTGGTGGGTCCAGGACACCGGGGACGCGGCCACTGTGGCGCAGCCGACGAGCACGGCGGCGTGCCCGGGGCGGGCCTGCCGCGTCAGCTGCCGGGCCCGGAGCAGCGCCGCCACGCAGATCAGTGCCACCAGGGCGGCCCAGAGCAGGGGCAGCGCCGTCTCGTCGACGCCGACGCGCAGCAACATTCCGTGCAGGGACTGGTTGCCCAACGAGGACAGATTGCCGATGCGGGAGGTCTGTCGCACGGTCTCGGTCCAGTAGGCCCAGCTCTCCGAGGGCAGCACGATCGCGGCGAACCCCGCGCAGGCCACGAAGGTGGCCGCCGACCGGCCGGCGTCACGGTAGCGCCCGACGGCGAGGAAATAGACCACGAACAGCAGCGGGGTGAGCTTGATCGCCGCGGCCACCCCGACCAGCGTCCCGCGCAGTCGGGGTGGGACGACCCCCAGCCCGTCGAGCAGGGCCATCAGCACGATGAAGATGCTGACCTGCCCGAAGCGTAGGTTGCTCTGCACCGGCGCGGAGAGCATCAGCACGATGGCCGCCAGCGCCACGACGAGCGGGCGTCGGGACTGTCGGGTGGTCAACGCGACACCCACCGACCCAGCGATGGCGACGACCGCCGCGCACGTCGCCACCAGCCAGATCCCCTGGAGTACGCCCTCGCTGACGGCGGTGATCGGCCACAGCACGAGAGCGGCGAACGGCGGATAGGTGAACGGACCGCCGTTCTCCGCCACATACCCGTACAGCGGCTCGCCGGCGCGCAGGTCGGACAGCGCACCGTAGTAGATGTGCAGGTCGGAGAGGCGATCCGGACGGCGCAGAACGAGCACACAGGACACCAGCGCGACGACGACGAAGGCCGCCCACGCCAGCGTCACCCGGCGATCCCGCATCGCCCGAGAATAGGCGACCGTCGTGGTCCGTGTGGGCCCAGTAACG
Source organism: Micromonospora arida (assembly GCF_042873195.1). Lineage (NCBI taxonomy): Bacteria > Bacillati > Actinomycetota > Actinomycetes > Micromonosporales > Micromonosporaceae > Micromonospora > Micromonospora arida. Next base: position 197,095 of record NZ_JBIALC010000003.1, read on the forward strand.
GCAGACGCGGGGCTTCGGCCGGGTCAGGCCAGTACCAGCCTGCGCCAGCTCCATGTCTGCCCTCGGAAGAACGGGTGTCGCTGGTTGGATGTCGATTCGTAGCCTCGGCGAATGGGGACGGCGAGCACTCCGGCGTACGACGCCCACGCGGACTGGTACGAGGGCTACATCTCCGGCGGCGGCGACTATCTGCGGCGGGTGCACGCGACGGTGGCGGACCTGCTCGGCGCGGGCGAGGGTCGCTGCCTCGACATCTGCTGCGGTACCGGCGCGCACGCCTCGGTGCCGGCGGGTCTGGGTTGGACGCCGGTGGGGGTGGACCTGTCCGGCGGGCAGTTGCGGCACGCGCGAGGGCGGTTGCCGGTGGTCCGGGGTGACGCGGGCGCCCTGCCGGTCGCCGACGCGTCGCTGCCGGCCGCGATGTGCGTGCTGGCCAGCACCGACCTGCCCGACTACCCGGCCGTGCTGCGCGAGGTCGCCCGGGTGCTGCGCCCCGGCGGACGTTTCGTGCACGTGGGTGTGCACCCGTGTTTCGTGGGCGCGTTCGCCGACTGGGGTCAGCATCCGCGTGTCGGCGTCGACGCCCGGTACGCCGACCGGTCGCGCAGCTTCGACAGTTGGAACGCCAGCGGCGTGCGGGTACGGGTGGGTGCCTGGCACCTCCCCCTCGCTGATCTGATCAACGCGACCGTCGGCGTCGGCCTGCGGCTGGTCCGGGTCGTCGAGGCGGGCCCGGGCGGGGTCCCCGACCTGTTCGGCCTCCTCGCCCTGCGCGATCGGTAGCGACAGCCGACAGAAACACCGCTGTGGCAACTTGCGCCGCAGTCCTGTTCACGGGACCCTGTTCTCTGGGTTGCCGCCCGCTCACCGAACGTGTCCCCCCGGAGGCGACATGCACACGCTCCGTACCGTGCCCCGCCGGCTGCTGGCCGGCTCCGGCGCGCTCCTGCTCGGCACCGCCCTCGCCACCGCCGCCATTCCGGTTCCGGCGAACGCCGCGACCGGCGCGGACACCGTCGGATACGTCCGGCTCGCGCACCTCTCCCCGGACACCCCGGCTGTGGACGTCTACCTTGCCGCGCCGGGCGCGGCGAAGCCGCAGGTCTTCCCCGGGGTCGGTTACGGCGTGGTCTCCGACTACCTCGAACTCGCCCCGGGCCGGTACGCGGTGGCCATGCGCGAGGCCGGCGCCCCCGCCAGCGACCCACCGGTGCTCACCACCGAGGTCGCGGTGACCAGCGGTGACGCCTTCACGGTGGCCGGTGTCGGCCGGCACGCCGACCTCGGCCTGCGGGTGCTCAACGACGATCTCAGCGCCCCCACCGACGGCCGCGCCAAGGTGCGGGTCATACAGGCGTCGGTGCGGACCCCCGTGCTCGACGTGGCCGCCGCCGACGGTCCGATGATCGCCGACGGGGTGCAGTTCGCCACCACGACCGACTACCAGCAGGTCGAGCCGGGCAGTTGGCGGCTGAAGCTCACGGGTGCCGGCGGGCCGAGCACCGACGCCGAGGTGCGGCTCACCGGCGGCGCGGTCTACTCGCTGCTGGTGCTCGACGCGAAACAGGGCGGGCTCACCGCCGAGCTGCGCCGCGACGCCGAGGGCGGCACCGTCGTCCCGGCCGGCGGGGTGGACACCGGCGCCGGTGGCACCGCCGGGGTCGGGCTCGACGCGTACCCCCTGACGGCCGGCGGTCTGGCCGCGGCGGCCGGCGCGGTGGCCCTGCTGCTCTGGCGTCGGCGACGGCGCACCACCTGGTGAGCGCCGGGCCGGACCCGTCGATCCGGCGGCACCGTGACCGCCGGATACCGCTGGCCGCGCTGGTCGCGGCCGGCGCGGCGGTCTGCCTGGCCGTCGGCACCGGGGTCGGGCTGGCCACCACCGGCCCGCCACCGCCGGTGGCGCGCTGGCACCCCGGCTGCGGCGACGCCTGCCCGTCGGTGGCCGCCGCGCCCACGCCACACGGTCCACCCACGCGGGTACGCGTACCGCGCATCGACGTCGACTCACCGCTCACCGTGCTGGGTCTGGACCGCGCCGGCGCGCTGATTCCGCCGACCGACTTCCACACCGCTGGCTGGTACGGCGGCGGCCCGGCCCCGGGCGACACCGGCCCGGCCGTACTCGCCGGGCACCTGGACTCACGACGCGGCCCGGCGGTCTTCGCCCGGCTCGGCGAGCTACGGCCCGGCGACGTCGTGGAGGTGTGGCGCGGCGGGCAGCGGTTGCCGTTCCGGGTGACCGGGTCGCTGCGTACTCCCAAGGACCAGTTTCCGACCGCCGCGGTCTACGGCCCGACGCCCGGGGCGGAGCTGCGCCTGGTCACCTGCGGGGGCGACTTCGACCGGCGGCGGGGCCACTACGTCGACAACGTGGTGGTGTTCGCGGTGACCGAGGCCCCCGACCCGGTCCTGCCGACGTCCGCCGCAGGCTGAGCCACGCACCGGGCTTGATCCACTCGGGTCCAGGGAAATCGCGGTATCCGGGAGCGCTTGATGCCCCGACTTCCCTGAACCCGAGTGGATCAAGTGGGTGGGGGCGCGAGAAGGGGCGGGCCCGGGGCGTGGCGCGGGGGCGCGGGGTTCAGAGGGGGCGGCGGCCGGCGAAGCCGCACTCGGCCCGGTGGTACCAGCGCACGTCGGAATCGCCCTCCAGCCAGCACCAGAGCACGGCGCGGCCGGCCCGCTCGCCGGGGAAGTCGAGCAGCACCGGGGCGATGCCCTTGACCTGGATGTCGTGCTGGTGCAGCTCGTCGACGACGGCGTGCAGCCGAGCTTCCAGCGCCTTGACCTCGGCCAACCCGCCGAGCGCGCTCACGCCGTGATCGGCCAGGTCGGCGCGCAACTCGGCCAGGTCGGCCCGGACCCGGATCAACTCGTCGACGCGCGGTTGCAGGGTGGCCACCAGGTGCCGGGCCTGGGCAAGTGTGAACACCGGGCCAGTATGCGGCACGCACGGCCCCGCGACGCGCCCCGACCGCTCAGTCGGCCTGTGCCGCCAGCTCGCGGGCGCGATCCCGGGCGGCCTCCAGCGCGGCGAGCAGCGCCGCCCGTACGCCGTGCTTCTCCAGCTCACGAATCGCGGAGATGGTGGTGCCGGCCGGCGAGGTGACCGCCTCGCGCAGCTTGACCGGGTGCTCGCCGGAGTCGCGCAGCATCACCGCCGACCCGATCGCGGTCTGCACGATCAACTCGTGCGCCACCTGACGGGGCAGCCCGAGCAGGATCCCCGCGTCGATCATGGCTTCGACCAGGAGGTAGAAGTAGGCCGGGCCGGAGCCGGAGAGCGCGGTGACCGCGTCCTGCTGCGACTCGGGCACCCGGATCGTCTGGCCGAGCGGCTTGAACATCTCCTCGGCCAGCGTGAGGTGCGCCCCGGTGGCGTGCGCGCCGGCGGAGATCGCGGTCATCGCCTGGTCGACCAGCGCCGGGGTGTTGGTCATCACCCGCACGACCGGGGTGCCCTCGGGCAACCGGCGGCTGAAGAAGCTGGTGGGCAGGCCGGCGCAGAGCGAGATGACCAGCTTGTCGGCCGGCACCTTGGGGCCGATCTCGTCGAGGAGCGCGGCGGCGTCCTGCGGCTTGACCGAGACCGCGAGCACTGCGGCCTCGTCCACCGCGGTCAGGTTGTCGACCACCCGTACGCCGTACCGGGCGGTCAGCTCCTCGGCGCGAGCGGGTCGGCGGGCGGTGGCCAGCAGCCGGTCCACCGGCCATCCCGAGCGCAGCAGGCCGGAGAGCATCAGCTCACCGATCTTGCCCGCGCCGATCACCGCGACCGTGTGAACTCCGGCTGACATGTCGGCCCGTACCCCCTCGAATTGGGTCGCGGCGCGGCGGACCCGCAGGCCCGCCGCGCCGCCGACGATCGATCAGCTGCCGAAGAAGACCTCAGCCTCGGCGTACCGCTCCAGCGGCACGGTCTTCAGCTCGCGGGTGGCCTCGGCGAGGGGCACCCGGACGATGTCGGTGCTCTGCATCGCGACCATCTTGCCCCAGTCGCCCTCGTTGACGGCGTCGATGGCCTGCAGGCCCAGGCGGGTGGCGAGCACCCGGTCGAAGGCGGTCGGGGTGCCACCGCGCTGGATGTGACCCAGCACCACGGTGCGGGCCTCCTTGCCGGTCTTGGCCTCCAACTGCTCGGCGAGCCACTGGCCGATGCCGCCGAGGCGGACGTGGCCGAACGAGTCGAGCTCCTGGTTGGCGAGGACCATCTGGCCGTCGAGCGGCTGTGCGCCCTCGGCGACCACGACGATCGGGGCGTACTGGTGCTGGAAGCGCTTCTCGACATAGCCGGCCACCTGGTCGACGTCGAACTGACGCTCGGGCAGCAGGATCACGTTGGCGCCGCCGGCCAGGCCGGCGTGCAGGGCGATCCAGCCGGCGTGCCGGCCCATGACCTCGACGACCAGGGTGCGGTGGTGGCTCTCCGCGGTGGTGTGCAGCCGGTCGATGGCCTCCATCGCGATGTTGACCGCGGTGTCGAAGCCGAAGGTGTAGTCGGTGGCGCCGAGGTCGTTGTCGATCGTCTTCGGCACGCCGACGACGTGCACGCCCAGCTCGTAGAGCTTGGTGGCCACGCCGAGGGTGTCCTCGCCGCCGATCGCGATCAGGGCGTCCACGCCCTGGGCGGCGAGGTTGTCCTTGATCCGCTCGACGCCGTTCTCGATCTTGAACGGGTTGGTACGGGACGAGCCGAGGATGGTGCCGCCGCGGGGCAGGATGCCGCGAACGTCGGCGATGTCCAGCGGGCGGGACAGACCCTCGAGCGGGCCCTTCCAGCCGTCCCGGAAGCCCACGAACTCGTGACCGTAAGTGGCGACGCCCTTGCGGACCACCGCCCGGATGACCGCGTTGAGACCGGGGCAGTCGCCGCCGCCGGTGAGCACGCCGATACGCATGATCCGCTCATCCTCCTGGAGCATCAGGTAAAGCCCGATATGCCCCAGGGTATGTGTCAGGTCAGACCATCGGCGCCGTTGCCGGCCCGGGGCGGGCCGTCACTGCGAACTGTAGTCGGCCCGCCAGTACGACGACAGCGCGCCCCGGGCATCCCACCCCCGGTCAGTAGGTCACCTCGTGGTTCTCGCCGCCCGTTGGTGGCCGGCCGGTGACCGCGGCCCTCGCGTAGTCGAGCAGGTTCACCACAGTGCTGTTCGGCGAGTCCCAGTACTCGGCCGAGCTGGCGTGCACCTTGATCAGCGTGAGACCGGGGGTGTCCAGCCCGTCGGGGAACCACGCCTTGAGCAGCGGGTTCCACAGCTGCTCGGCCCGGGCCCGGTCGAACCCCTCGGTGGCGGTGCCGGAGATCGACACCCACGCGTTGTGCTTCTGGTCGGAAAAGGCGACGTTGACCTCCGGGTTCACCCGGATCTGGCGGACCTTGGCCGAGTCGGCGTAGGCGAAGAACCACAGCTCGCCGTCGAACTCGGCCTCCTGGAGCCCCATCGGTCGACTCACCTGCCGCCCGTCCAGAGCAGTCGTGGTGAGCATGCAGATCCGCGCGGCCCGGGCCAGGCCGGTGACCCGGGCGCGTGCCTCCGCGGCGCTGCTCGGCTGGTCGCTCATGGCAATCTCCCTCGGCTCGGCTGGTCGAACCGTTGCCCGGGACAGAACCGGTCAAACCTACGGCGGAGGGGCCACCACTCAACGGGCGGTCATCGCCCGCCAGCGGGCCAGATTGTGCCGGGCATCGACCAGAGCGTCGTGCCGGGCCGCGTCCGCGTCCGGCAGGGGCGGCCGGCCCCGGTCGTCCCAGAGCTGCCGCAGCTCCTTGGTGTAGCGGGGAATCTCCCGGGGCAGCGCCGGCATCGCACCCCAGAGCTGGGCGAGCACCACGTGGTCGTACGCGGCGAACCAGGCCCACAGCTCCAGCTGCTCCCCCGGCCGATCCCGGATCGGCTCCACCAGGAAGTCGTACAGGTCGTCGCGGATGCGCTCACGCGAGCGCCACGCCCGGTCCGCCGGAGAGGGCAGCTTGTCCAGCACGTTGCGTCGGACCCAGGGCACGGCGCGGGAGTCGTCGAACTCGGTGGAGACCGCGTAGAACTCGCGGCCGTACTCGTCGACGACACCGATCGAGACGAGGTCGACGGTCGTGCCGTCCTCGATGAACTCGCAGTCGTAGAAGTAGCGGTAGACCATTCCGGGCATCCTCGCCCACCGCCGTACGACCGCGCCCGGCGGGGCCCGTCCGGAGGCCGACCGGCCACGGCGACACCTCGTGAACGGCGCGTCGCAGCTCGTGACGGTCACGGAAGTGCTTCGAGGGGTGTACAGCAAGCGACCGGACCGTCATGATCTGATGTGTACCGCTACCGGACGCCGAATCGGTGTCAGTTCACCTTGTCTGGGCCCATCAGGTTCGCCCGGTGAGCGAGTTGTGGTCCATGACCGGGGGAGGGGTTGGGCCGTGGAGGTTCGCCTGCCGGAGCCGGGTGACGCGCTCACGGGTGTCGAGATGTTCGCCGGGCTGGAGCCCGAGGTGCGGCAGCGTGTCATCGCCGCCGCCGTTCCGCGCACCTACCGCAAGGGCCAACTGCTCTTCGTGGAGAACGACCCGGGCGAGTCCCTGATCGTGCTGCGCCGCGGCGCGGTGGCGGTCTTTCGCACCGCACCCACCGGCGAGCGGGCCGTGCTGTCGGTTATCCGTCCACCGGACGTGCTCGGTGAGGTCTCCCTGCTCGACGCGTCCACCCGGTCCGCCTCGGCGGAGGCCATCGAGGACTGCGCGGCGCTCGCGCTCTCTCGGGGCGCGTTCATGGAGTTGGTGCACTCCAACCCCCGCATCCTGGACGCGGTGATGCGCTCACTGGGCGGGCTGATCCGCCGGCTCACCGAGCAGAACGCCGACCACGTCTTCCTCGACCTGCCCGGTCGGGTGGCCAAGACGCTGGTGCGGTTGGCCGGCGAGAGCCAGGCACCGATGATCACGATCGAGCTCAACCAGAGCCAACTGGCCGAGATGGCCGGTGGTTCCCGGCAGAGCGTCAACCAGGCGATCGGCTCGTTCGCCAGCCGTGGCTGGCTGCGCACCGAGGGCCGCCGGATCGTGGTGACCGACGTGGCCGCGCTGCGCCGCCGCGCCGGCATGGCCGACCGCTGACCGACCGACCTGTCGCCGGCCTCGTCACCGACCTGACCTCCGGTGTGGACGTCCGCCGCCAGTCGCCGACCAGCCCACCCGCAGCCACGGCTGATGCCGGCCGCCACTGGCGACCGGCATCAGCAAACGTGCAGGACAGACGGGTGCGGCCGGTGGACCGATGGCCCGCCGACCGCACCCGGGCGATCAGTTCTCCGTGCTGTCGGCCGGCGGCGCACCCGGCCCCGGCCCGATCTTCTTGGGATCGGTCGGCTTACCAGCCGTGGACGTGCTCGACGAGGTGGTCGTGGTCTCCCCCGACCCGCCCGACTGACCCTCAGGCTCTTCCACCATGCCCTGCTCCTCCAGTTCGGCGAGAGTGACCGCATCGACGTCGATCGTGTCGCCCGGCGCCCACAGCGTGCCACCCGGATCGGTCCACGAGGCGGACAGTCGTACCTGCACGGCACTCTCCCTGACATGAAACTTCCTGGTACGGAACACTAACCCCGACCGATCGATGCCGTTGCCCGTCCGCACGTCGGGTACCCGACTGGGCCGACCAGCCGCGATACTGACCTCTTTCGCCCACGGAGCTGAACATCGACCTCAAGTGTGGACACTGCGCACGCGCGGCCGGGCCGGACGACCGCTTCTGCGGCGGGTGTGGCCAGCCGCTCGGGGTCAACTGTGCGCACTGCGGGCACGCCAACAGCACCGAGGTCAACTTCTGCACGAGCTGCGGTCAACCGCTGCGGGACCACGCCGCCGCGGTGCAGGAGGACCGGCGTCAGGTCAGCGTGCTCTTCGTCGACATCGTGGACTTCACCAGCTACGCGGAGCGGGCCGACCCGGAGCAGGCCCGCAGTCTGCAGCAGACCTACTTCGCCACGGTGCGCCGCATCGTGCACCAGTACGGCGGGGTGGTCGAGAAGTACATCGGCGACGCGGCGATGGCGCTGTTCGGCGCGCCGGTGGCCACCGACAACGACGCGTTGCGGTGCGTCCGCGCCGGCCTGGAGCTGCAACGGAACCTTGCCCGCCAGCCCGCCGGGCCGCAGCCGCCGCTGGGCTTCCGGGTCGGCATCGCGACCGGCGAGGCCCTGGTCGACCTCTCCGCCACCCGTGACGGTGGGCAGGCCTTCGTGACCGGAGACGTGGTCAACACGGCCTCCCGCCTACAGGGGTTCGCCCCGCCGGGCGGTGTCGTCGTCGACGAGAGCACCTGGTCGGCCACCCGACACGAGATGGAGTACGCCGACCAGCCACCGGTCACCCTGCGCGGCCGGTCCGCGGTGAGCCGGATCTGGCTGGCCGTCCAGGTGCGACCACACCGGGACCCGCGCGGCGCCGAGCTGACTCCGATGGTGGACCGGGAACACGAGCGCGGCCTGCTGGTCAACGCGCTGCACCGGATGGTGACCGAGCGGACCTCCCAGTTGGTGACGGTGTTCGGCCCGGCCGGTGTGGGCAAGAGCCGGCTGCTGCGGGAGCTGGCCCGGCACGCCGGCAGCATGCCCGGCCCGCCGATCACCTGGCTCGTCGGGCAGTGCCCGCCGTTCGGCGAGAACGTCACCTGGGCCGCACTGTCGGACATCGTGAAGACCTGGGTGGGCGTGCCCGAGGTCGACGACCCGGTCGCGCTGCGCGAGCGGCTGCGGGCCCGGCTGGGGCAACTCGCCGACCCGCACGCGACCCGGTTGGCCGAGGCGCTCGGGCCGCTGATCGGCGTGCCCGGCGAACGGCTCACCCCCGGCGAGACCGAGGCCGCCTGGCGACGGTTCCTGCTCGCCCTGGCGACCGCCGGCCCGACCGTGCTGGTCTTCGAGGACATGCACTGGGCGGACCAGGCGATGCTCGCCTTCGTCGAGCAGTTGGGCGCGTCAGCGCGCGGCGTACCGCTGCTCGTCGTCGCGACCGCCCGGCCGGAGCTGCGGGAACGGCACCCGGCCTGGACCGGCACGATCAGTGGCGCGATGTCCATCTCGGTGCCGCCGATGCACGACACCGACATCGACACGCTCTACTCGCTGCTCCTCGGGCAGGCGACGCTGCCGTCCAGCTCGCGTACCCCGCTGATCGAGTTCGCCGACGGCAACCCGCTCTACGCCCAGGAGTACGCGCGGATGCTGCTGGACGGCGGCCTGCTCGACGCCGTCGGTTCGGCCGCCCGCCCCGACCTCGACGGTGGCGCGGAGATGCCCCGCACCGTGCAGGCGGTCATCGCCAACCGGCTCGACCTGCTGGACCCGGCCGACCGGGCGGTGCTCCAGGCCGCCGCCGTGGTCGGCGTGGTGTTCTGGGCCGCGCCGGTGGCGATGGCGTTGGGCCGGCCGGTGGAGTGGGTGGAGCGTGCGCTGGACCGCCTGCAACGTCGCGACCTGGTGTACGAGCAGAGCACGTCGACGATGCCCGGTCAGTCCGAGTACCGCTTCCGGCACATCCTGGTGCGCGACGTCTGCTACCAGCGGCTGCCCAGGGCCGAACGGGTGCTGCGCCACCAACGCACCGCCGACTGGATGGCACAGCTCACCGACGGCCGGCAGTACGACCTGGCCGAGGTGCTGGCCAACCATCGCTGGGCGGCCCACGAGATCGCCCGGACGGTCGGGCTGGACACCGCCCCCTACGCCCCGTCGGCACGGGCCGCGCTGCACCGGGCGGCCCGCCGCGCGTACGAGCTGCACGCGCTGGACACCGCCGCCGCGCTGGTCGGCCGGGCGCTGGCGATGGACGTCGGGCCGGACCCGGCACTGGAGCTGTTCGACGCCGAGTTGGCGTTCTATCGGGACGGGGACGCCTTCCTGGTGGCGGGGGGCACGGACACCCTCACCCGGCTGGCTGAGCGGCTCACCACGAGCGGCGACCGGACGGGGGCGGCGCGCGCCTGGACGCTGCTCGCCACCGCCGCCTGGAGTCGGGCCGACCGGTCGGCGACCCTGCACTGCCTGGACCAGGCGATCGGCATCTACGGCGACCTACCGGACAGTCAGGAGAAGGCGAGCGCCCTGCTGGAGCTGGCCCGGGTGCACATGCTCAACGCGGAAACCGAGCCGGCGTGCACCGCAGCGCGGGCGGCAGCGTCCCTCGCCGAGCGGCTCCAGCTGCGCGAGGTCCAGGCCAACGCTCGGATCACCCTCGCCGTGGCGCGCTACCTGGCCGGCTCCGCCTCGGCGTTCCCGGAGCTGGCGGAGGTGACCGAGCACTGCCGGGTGGAGCGGCTGACCAGTCGGCGCCGGGCGGTGCAGAACCTGGCCTGGGCGTTGCAGGAGGAGGGCGACCTGGCCGGCTCGGCCCGGTTGGTTGACGAGCAGCTCACCCTCGACCTGGGCGGCGAGCACAGCCTGGCCACCAGCTTCGCCGACCAGTGGGCGCGGTCGTACTACGCGTCCGACTGGACGGCGGCGCTGGCGATGGCGGCGGAGTCGACCCGACGGCCGACCGCCGAGTGGGATCTGCACATCGTGGCGGTCTCGGGTTGGATGCGCGGGCTGGCCGGAGCCGAGCTGGTCGGCCCCGACCGGCCCGAGGAAACTGCGGGGCCGGCCGCGACGGGTGGGGATCTGGTCGAGCAGGCGCTGGTCGCGGCGCGGCGAACCGGTTTCCACCGGGTGCTGCGCTCCACCCTGGCGCACGCCGCTCTCTGCCGGGCGGTGCAGGGCCGCCGTGACGAGGCGATGGCGCTGCTCACCGAGCTGGACGAGGACTGGCAACGGACCCGGATGATTCCGTTCGCGGAGTGGGTGCCGGCTGTCGGGCACGTCGCCGGGGTGCTCGGCGCGGACGCGGCCCGGCTGGTCCGGCAGCTGCTCGACCGGGCGCCCCGGATGACCCCGTGGGCTCACGCGGCCGGTCAGGTAGCCGACGCCACGTTGGCCCGGCACGCCGGGGACGCCTCGACCGCGGCGAGACTGCTGCGCTCGGCGGCGGCGAGCTATGCCCGGATGACCGACGTGACCGACGAGATCATCACGCTGGCGCTGGCCATCGGCCCGCTGGCCGAGACCGACCCACCCGCCGCCGCGGCGACCCGCGCCCGCCTGCACGACTTCGCCACCCGCCACCACGCGCCGGCCCTGCTCCACCTGCCCGGACCGCCGACCGGGCCGGCCCGGCGGTGACTCAGGCGGCCAACGGTGTCGGGACGGGCTGCTTGAGCTTCTGGGCGTAGACGTCCACGTACTCCCGACCGGAGAGCTCCATCAACTCGTACATGATCTCGTCGGTGACCGCGCGCTCGACGAACCGGTCGCCGGCCAGCCCGGCGTAGCGGGAGAAGTCCAGCGGCGCCCCGAACCGGATCTTCACCCGGTCGATCCTGGGGATGAGCTTGCCCGGCGGCTGGATCTCGTCGGCGTTGAGCATCGCCACCGGCACCACCACCGCGCCGCTCTCCAGGGCGAGCCGGGCCACCCCGGTCTTGCCCCGGTAGAGCCGCCCGTCGGGGGACCGGGTGCCCTCGGGGTAGATGCCGGCCACTCCCCCGGACCGCAGCACCTGCAACTGGGTGTCCAGGGCGGCGCGCGCGGCCCGGCCACCAGAGCGGTCCACCGGAATCGTGCCGGTGCCGACGAAGAACATCTTGGTCAGCCAGCCCTTGATTCCCTTGCCGGTGAAGTACTCGGCCTTGGCGACGAAGGTGACCTTCCGAGCGGTGATCAACGGTGTGAAGATCGAGTCGGAGAAGGAGAGGTGGTTGCTGGCCAGGATCACCGGGCCGGTCGCCGGCACGTTGCGCAGGCCCTCCACCTGCGGGCGGAAGATCAGCTTGAGCAGCGGACCGAGGATGACGTACTTCAGCAGCCAGTAGAGCACCGGCGTCCTTTCCCGTGCTGTGCCCGCGACAGCGCCAGCCGTCGTCGCCGACGAGCCTACGAAGCGAGCGCTCTCACCACAACGGACGACGTCCGGGGGCCGAGGCATCGCCGTCCGCGTTCACCGAGATCGCACTTGTCGCGCAAGAACGGACAAAGGAGCCGCGCCGCGACCTGCGGGAGCAGCCGTGACTTTGGAAGACGCGACACAACGCACTCCCGGAACCATGCCCTGACGTGTCACGATTCACGGGGCGTCTACCGTCCGGCCCGGTCCGGCTCCGTACGGTTCGATACGTCTGAGTACGGCTCCGTCGCCCCGTCGTCCGGCTCCGTACGGCTCCGTCGTCGCCCGTACGGCTCCGTTCCCTAACAGCGGCCCTAACCGCTAGGAGCCAAACCGCCGGCCTAGCTCATGCCCTGGTTGTAGATGTCAAACCCGACCTTCGCCACCTGCGCCAGGTTGTGCAGGTCCTGCGGAGCCCCCTCCAACAGACCCGTCGCCCGGTCAAGCAGTGCCCTGACCCAGCCCTTGTTCGGCTGGTCCTTCGTGGCCTCCCGCTCCAGCGCGGCGGCGACCTCCTCGTACTCCGGCTGCTGCTCCGCCGGCAGAAGCTGACCGAACTCGCGGAGGGCCTTTGCGAAGATCGCGAGCGCCTCGACCTGGTTGGTGTTGGTCTGGTTCTGGGCGACGTCCCGGTTCGCCACCGCGAGCTGGCCGCTGTTGTTGCCCATGATGGTCACGTTCACGCCGGCCCCGTCTCCCCGGTTCAGGTAGTCCACGACACTCCCGTACTGCTCGATGCACTCGGTCCCGGCCGGCTCGATGGTCGGGGTCTCGTCTGTCCCGCCCAGTAGCCGCCGCTCCCGGAGGAACCGGACCGACTCCACCAGGTCGGCCGCGCTGAACTGCGCTCCGTTGAACCAGCCATACGGGCTGCTGACAATCTCGGCGATGTCTGTCGGCTCGCCGTTTGCGTCCTGCTCGTATACCCAACGCAACACAGCGTCCCGGCAGGTGACGCGGCGAGTCCGGTTGTCCTTGCGGCGCTCGATCCGGGCGACCGCCTCGCGACGCCCCGCCTCGGACAGCCAGACCGCCCGAGCTACAGAGGAACTACCGCCAAGCCTGTCGGACTCATTAAGGAGTCCCATTTCGATGAGCGCATCGACAGCCACGTCAGCGTAAGACTCGACCAAGGGCGCGCGATCAGGGGCATCCGCTTGGCGCAGAAGTTCGATAACCGACGGCACCATGCCCCGCTTGCCCTCCGAGTAGATGTACGCCCAATCGATCAGCCACCCAGCGACCAATTCCGGGTACGACCACTCAACGCCCACGCCCCCGACGCTACCGCCGACCGTGGCGTGCAGGGCCACCTGCGCGGGGTCCTTTGCGAACTCCCGTTCAATCTTGCGCTTGATCTGCTGGATGCCGCGTGGATTGATCTTGAACCCGCTCGCCATGCGGTCCCCCCGAATCGCTCGTGGTCACATCGATCAGCAGGGTACTGGCTGCGTACGACACCGGAGGCTCCTGACCTGAGCGACTCTCCAGGTCTGGAAACATCGGCCTGAACGGGCAAGCCCTGCTGTCCGGCGGGGCGACACCAGCCAGCCGGAAGCCGTGGGCGGCAGCTACTTGGAGTCGCGCCCCTCGGCCACGAACACACCCTTGCCCTGCCGGCCGTAGACCAGCCCACGGTCATGTAGCAGGCCAAACGCGCGATTGACGGTCGCCCACGAGACATGGTGTTCTTCGGATAGCTCCGAGGTGGACGGCAGTTTGTCGTGCGCCTTCAACTCGCCGGACTTGATCCGCTCGGTGATCAAGTCGGCGATTCGCCGGTACTCAGCCTGCTCGTAGGGCACGGCCCAGACACTAACCGTCAAACCCATCAGTTACCACAAGATCAAACTTAGGTCAAGCTTCGACTTAAGTCAAGGTCCGACATAAGTGGCGAGGAGGCCGCCGTGTTGCCGCAGGTCAGAGAGGTCCCGTTCCTCGTGCAGATCGCCGGGACCCGCATCGACGCCCACCGAGGAGAGCGGTGCCGGGAGTGCCACCCGTGCGGTTGGTGCCCCGGGTTGGCGATGGCCCGAGCGCGGATCGCCGCGTGGCGGAAGACCCGCCCATGGTGACCGGGTTGAAGGCCGGCGACCTGCTGCAGATCGACCGGGCCGCGTCGGTCCAGTTCGCCATCCCGTTCCGGTTCCGGCTGATCAAGGTCCTGGCCGACCGGATCACCTACGACGGGTGGGTGTGGTTGGAGGGGTACCAACTCGACAGCCGGGGTGAGGCGCTCGCCCGCCGGGAGCTGTTCGTCCGCAAGGAGGGGCTGCGACTGCTGGTCGAACCGCCGCCGCAGGGTCGGCCGGTTCCGGTGCGGGGGCGGATGAACCAGGCCACCCACCGGCACCGGCAACCGGACCCGTCTCGGAAGCCCTCCCCCGCGCCGCGCCGCCCGACCCCGCCCTGACACCCCGCCGGGCGGCGAGAGGCCGCCGGGAGCCACGGGAGACCCACGACGACCCCACCGGGGCGCGCAGGGGGCCGTCGGCAAGCGCGAAACTGGAGAGATGGAAGCAACCACTCCCTTGTGGGTGCCGATCGTCGTGGCTGCGGCTGGCGTCGGGGGCACCGTGACCGCAGCTTGGCTCACCCAGCGTGCAAGCAAGAAGCGGGAGGACGAGCGGTGGCTAAGGGAACGAGAGATCGACGATATCCGCTGGCAGCGCGAGAGGGCCGATCGGCTTCGCGAGCTGCGGATCAAGCTCTACGTAGATCTGGCCGAGTACTCGCAGAACTTCGAGGAAGCCTTGAGTGCGGTCACCGACGAACTTGGCATCACCAAAGCCAGAGGAGCAGACGGCCTAATCCACCACGAAAAGCTCACCGCACAGGTCAAGCTTCTAGCGCCGAAATCTGTACGGGATGCGTGGTACCGGCTGCGCCAGTCGGAGGAGAGCGTGTACTGGGAGCTGTACGAAGGCAGTCCGAACCACACTCCGCAGGGCCAGCCCTACTTGGATGCCGACAGCCAATTCATTATTGGCATACATCGAGACCTGTCCGAGTTGCAGTCTTGCCTCCGTGCCGCGATGGCTGACCCGGATCTGTCGGACTGATCTCAGAAGACCTCCCCGGCGGGCAGTCGCAGTTCGTCCAACCCATGCGGGACGGAGGCAGGCGGACCGCCCTCCGGCGACACAGACCAGCCCCCACCCAGATCCGCCCAAGGTTAGGTGGGGGCCGGAGTCTGTGTCGGTCAGGTGGTCGTGTGCTGCGTACCCTCGACCGTCTTCGTGTGCGCCGCCCGGCTACGAGCATCCGCCGCGTCCTTGGTCGACCGGTCCCGCTCCAGCGCCCGACCCGACGCAGCGACGTCCTCCGTCGGCTGGACCTTGCCCAGCGGGGTCGCCCTCGCCGAACGCTGACCGCCCCGAACAACCTTGCCCATCGTCACCACTCCTCGTCCTGGTCGTCTTGCACCCGGTCCAACGGCCGGCTGCGCTCGGCCGCCTTGACCACCCACGCGGGGTGTTCGTTCCCCGGTCCGTGGCTGGCTCGCGGCTGCTTCGCCGCCACCTCCTGCGCCCACGCCCGGCCGTTTTCGCTGCTGCCGAGCACCCGACGCATCCCGTCTTCCTGCTCGCCGGCCATCCGCTGCGCCAGCTCGGCCGGCGACGGGTACAGCCGCTCCAGCTCCTGCTGCCGCTCGACCGCCCGCTGTCGGGTCAGCTCCTCCTGCTGCCGCTGGCTTAACGGCGGCGCGGTGTACCTGCTCCTGGTCTTCGGCATCGTTCAGCCCTCCTGCGGGGCGAGCGCCCACTCGGCCAGGGACCGCACCCGGCGGACTTCGGTCAGCTCCGTGTTCAGATTGGCGATCCGCAGCGCCACGAACTGGTCGGGAACCTCGCGCTCCTGGGCGCGGCGGTTCTCGCACTTCGGCTGTTGCAACTCGGCCATGTTCGCTTCGACCAGCCGCTGCATCTGCTGCGCGGTCGCCAGCTCGGCCACCAACTCCTGCTCCCGGGCGGTCGCCCAGTCGAGGGCGGCGGTCGCGTCGTCTTGCACGCTCACCTGTGCCTCAATTCGCATGTAGTTCGATTGGGTGTTGGGTGGTTGCCCCTGGGCGACGTGGCGAGGGTGCGGGTCGGGCGGGCTCTGTTGAGCCGGGCCAACCGGCGTTCTGGGCACGGTCTGCGGTTCGGGCGGGGGCCGGTTGTCGTCGTCGCTGCGGGACCTCCGCCGGGCCTGGGCGGTGGTGCGGCAACGCTCCGGGTCGACTTAGGCGGCATTCGTACATCTGTGCTAAGTCTACCGCAACGTCGGGTTGGGACGCACGGGCCGAGCTGGTCACATCCGCCAGATGGTCCGCCCGGCGGAGTTCTCCGCGCGGTACAGGCCCTTCGCGTTCAGGTCACATCCGTTGTCCGACCAGGTGAGGTGCCGCCAGTAGGCGCGGTCGGAGCTGAACAGTTCGTGGCACCCGTCGAGCCCGCCGCAGTGCACGATCCGCAGGGGTGGCCAGGTCTGGCCGCAGGCGTCGCAGGGGCCGCCGCCTTCCAACCGCTGCGGGCCGACCGACACCACCACATCGGCCCTGGAGTGGTACACCGGTCACCGCCGCCGACTGCCCGGGACGGTGTCGATTGAGTCGATGAACCCGGCAGGGCGGCGGGGTCGCTTCTTCGGTGGGGTCGGTGTGGGGTCTTCCGTGGTCTCCGGAGCCACAGGAGCCGGCTCCCGGGGGTCAGGGCGGGGTGCGGCTGCCGGGGGCTCCGGAAAGACCTCCGGGCAGGTTGGCGGTTCGGCCACCAAGCAACCCTGCGGCGGGTGGTCGGGTGCTCTGAACTCAGGAGGCACCGGAGTGTGCGTGGTGCCCGCCCGGAGCGCCACCTGCTGCCGATCGACCGCCTGCTTCGCCTCGGCCACCAACCCGGCCAACTCCCGAGCCGACCGCTTCCGAGACGCCTCCGTGCACGGCTTCCTCGGCTCCACAAACGGCCCCGGGTCCGGACGGCCCTCCCGCACCGCCACCGCCCGGTGCGCCTCGTACAACATCGTCATCAGCTCCCGCTCATCTGGTCGGCGGGTCGCCCACCAATCCGGGCAGGACGGGCCGCAGACGTTGTGCGTCGTGCGCCGCTTACCTGGCAGAACGAGCGCCACCGGGCACCTCCAGACCATTCGCCTCGATCTCCAACGTCGCGATCATGTGCGACGGCCACTTCGCCCCGAGCAAATCGACGCGCTCCCGGTTGCACTGCAACACCAGCCGCAGCACGTTGGACCGTTCGCTCACCGTCAGATTCGGCAGGTCCAACAGGTCGTACGCGTACCGCCGCACCGTGTAGATCTGATCTTCCGCCTCCCGCCGGACCTGCTCGGCCGTGTCCGACCCGACCCGCTGCAGCGCCTCCTGGTACCGGCGTTCGACCGTCCGCCGGCTGATGCCCATCTCCGCCGCGATCTGCTCGTACGTGACACCCCTGCGGCGCAGCTCCAACACCCGAAGCTCCTGCGTCGCGCGCTCCATTGCCGTCTTCGCAGCCACCTCGCCCCCTCTCAAGATCAACTTGCGCGTCAAGAAAAGCACACCGGACCGCCACCGATGGGCACCCCGAAACCCGCCGTGCCCGTTCACATGGCACGCACGACCCGGCCTGACCTGCGGCGGGAACCCCGTTGTTAGGGCGAGCACTAGGTCAGATGGTGCTCGGACCCGCCAGAGAGGGGCACCGGCCAGGCCCCGGCGGGCGACCTGCGGAAGGCCGGCAGCAGCTTCCTACGGCGAGGGTTGAATCGAGTCCAGCCAGTCGAAGAGCTGGGTCGCGGCGAGTATGAGCTGGTCGCACTCCTCGCGGTCGACCGGCTCGCCCCTATGCGCGATGTTGTTCCGCAGGGCGCTGAGCCGCTTGACTTTCCTGAACAGTTCTTGGTTCGACAGCCTGAGAGATACGCCGAATGCTCGTTGGTAGAACTGGTCGACGATCTTGTCGAGATCGGACATCCCGCCGAGCCCTTGACGGCGCTCGGGCTCGGCTCGCTCGACGACGACTCGCTTGGCTTTGACCTCACAGGCGATGGCGGCTACCAGGACGGCGCGTTGCGCGTCAACGGTGTCGGCTCCGCCAGCGAGGAATCGAGCATCTGCGAGCAGCGCTTCGGCTGCTGGCGGGTCTCCGGTGAGCACCAGGTCGCGTGCGCGGTCGAGCCGTTCGGCAGAAAGCGCTAGGCCCCCATGGCGGAAGGTCATAGCTTCCCGGGGGCCGAAGGCCATGAAACCTTCTCCGGACGCTTCGTCGATCAGCGGGCTTCGACCGTACTGCTGGGGGATTTCGGCGGTGATGCCCAGCCAGGGCTGTCCTGCGATGGTGCGGACATGGGATAGCCATGCGTGGGTGAGCCGTTCGGCGACCGCCCGTCCTTGCAACCAGAGGTCCTGGGCTCGATTGCCGAACTCGCTGAATTGACGGCCGCGCGTCCCGCCGGGGCCGGCTGCGGCGGTTTCCTTGTCCTTGAGCCAGAGGGGTCCATCGAAGGTGACTCGGACCTCGATGACGTGCACGACGGCGGCTGGGACGCTGCCGCTTCCTTGGAAGACAGGTGCGGCAGTGATGGCGGGGATGGGTTCGACTTCCGGTTCGTCGTCTTTGATGAAGTCTTCTGGGCTTCGGGGCAGGGTAAGGGTGACGTGGTATCCGTCAGTTGCCCAGGTGTATTGGCTGCCGAGAGTGCTGGGCTCTACCCACACGCCTCGTAGCGCGAATCGAATGATGGTGGCGAGCCGGTTGCCGGTGGTGCCGACCTGTTCCGCGTCCCGGTCCGGTTCCGTAGTAGTCACGGTTCAGTTTTTCAGGTTGGCGTTGGCGGCGGGGTCCTGCGGGGCTGCGTCTGGTCAGTGTTGGGTGATTTCGGCGATGCGGTTGGTGGGGATGGCCAGTCGGGTGGTGGTGGGTCTGACCGGTCGTCGGTACCAGTCGTGCTCTTGGGCGTTGTGGAGGATGACCCAGCCGGGGGTGAGTTCGTAGTTGGTGCAGGTGTACCGCTCGGTGGTGCGGTGGGTGTCGCGTCTGGGTCGGTAGTGGAGGGTGAGTCGGAGTCGGGGTTGGGTTCGGTTCTTGGCCATTGGTTGCCGTCCTGGTCTGTTCGTGGGGGGTCGGGTTGGCTCTTCAACCCGCAGTTACTTCTGGTTTTGGGGTTGTCACTCGTCCCGCGTAATCGCCGTAAGCGACGCGTAGTCGACTACGTGTACGCGTAGTCGCCCCCTAAAGAGGGGCGGGCGACTACGCGTCCACGATTACGCCGCGCTCGTGGTCGTCTCAGTACGGGTAGTAACCGTCGTTTTCTCGGCGGGCGTCTCGGTCTTGGTCGTCCAACGTCGCCGCGCAGCCCCGGCACCAGTTGAGACCTTCGGGCAGCGGTTTCCGGCACCCGGGGCACCGCGCCACGTCGTCGTCTGCCACGTCGTCCGGGCTCTCGGCCAGCCACCACAGCGTCTGCTCACCGGGGCGACTGCCGGACTTCCGCCGGACCAGGTGGTACTCCCCCAACAGGAGATTGAGTTGACTCGACGCGGTGACCCGCGTCATCTCCTTCTCCTCCTGGTAGGTGTGCTGCACCCAAGCGGTCAACTGTTTGATCGTCTGCTTCTTACTGCCGCCGGCCCGCAGTGCCTCCAGGAGCTTGCCCTGAGACGGCGGCATCTTCCGCTGCCTGGTGCCGTCGCCCTGGTCGTCGTCGTTCTGGCCGGGCGGGTCGACCTTGACCTTGATCGTCTTGCGGTCGGTGGAATCGACCCACACCCAGGCGGCGAGTTGGGTCCGGTCCTTCTGGAACGCCCCGCACTTCGGCCGGACCTGGCCGGGCCGGTCCTTCCCGACCCGCAGCTCGATCAAGCCCTCCATGCCCTGCCCGAGCGCCCGCTTCACCTCGGCGGTGTACGCCGCCCCGTCGAGGGCGTTCATCTTCGCCTGGCTGCCCAGGGCGAACCGCCCGCGCTTCTCCGAGTCCTTGGTGACGTGGTCGATCAACACCACCGCCGCGCCGGTCTTCCGGGCGATCTTCTTCGGCAGCCGGCGGAACCAGTCGGTGAACTCGTCTTCGTTCCGCCCGGCCTTCCCGAACGTCACGAGCGCTTCGGTGACCCCGTCGATCACGCACAGGTCGGCGGGTTGGCTGACCAACACCTTGAACGCTGCCCGGCTCTCCAGGCTGACGCCGTAGTCGAACTGCGGCCGGACGTACTTGAAGCGTTGGCTGATCGCGTCTCTCGGGACGCCCATCGGCAGCAGCCGCCCACCGACCACCAACGCGGCGTCGGACTCGAAGTCGACGTACGTGACGGTCCCGCCTTCGACCAACACCCGGGCGGTTTCGGCTTGGGCGACCATGCTCTTGCCGGACTCGGACTCGCCGTGCAGCGAGTGGACCCGACCGGGGTAGAGAAGCGCCACCCCGTCGGTGCGCGGGAGGAGCTTAGGCAGCTCCGGTTCGTAGTTCCCGTCCAAGATCGCGGTGAGGTCCTCCGGTGCCCACCCGCCCGTACTTTGGTCGTCGCCCGGCTCGGGTTCGTCCTCGTCGGTGGTGGCCGCTACCTGTCGGGCGGCTTCCTTCTGCGCCCGCAGTTTGTTCGCTTCGTACGCGACACGGGCTTCGAATTGCTCGCGTTCCTTCGCGGCCTCGGCGGCTTCCCGTTCCGCTGCGCCGTCTTGCCAAGCCCGGTACGTCTCGCGTGCCCAGCCGACGACCACGGGGTCGTTGCGGTCCCGGCCAAGCCTGCGCAGCCCTTCCGCCTCGACGTAACGCCAAGCGGCATGGATCTTTGCCTGGTCTTCGGGGTCGACGCTTGCGGGGTCGAGTTCGCTGAACTGTTGTTTGATCGCGCTCCGCGTCCACTCTTCCCAATCGGGGTGAAACTTGCACTCATCTGGGTCGTTCGGGTGAAGCCTGCATCCCCGAGCACCGTCCTCAGTCGACGTTTGCCCTGATATAATTGGGTTCGCCTCGGTTTTGCCTTGGTTGTCGTGTCGGGTGTTGGTCCAGTCAGCCCCCGGGTGGTCGTTTTCGGTGTCGGCCATCTGGGGGCTTTCTGCTGCCCGGGTCTGCTCGTTCACCGGGCACCCCCGTCCGGGGCTTCGGTGGCCTCTCCGAGCGCCCGGAGCAGCGCGGCCCGGGTGACGACCAACCGACGGCCGAGCCGCAGGACGGGGACCGGGAACGCACCTTGCCGTGCGAGGTCGTAGGACAGATCGCGGCCGATGCCGAAGCACCTGCCGGCGGTCGGGACATCGACGGTCACTGGGAACGCCCAGACCTCGTCGACGGTGGGGACGGTGACGTTCACTCGGCCACCGCCTCGAACAGGTCGCCGACCTCGCAGTCGAGCACTTCGGCGAGCTGTAGCAGGACCGGCGAGAAGGGTGCCCGCCGCCCGGTCTCCCAGCTACTGACCGAGCAGGGGGCTACGCCCACTTGCTGGGCAAGGGTGGTTTGGTGGAAACCGGCAGCTTCCCGTCTTGCGCGTAGGTTGGTACCGCTGAATTTGCGTCGTGTTGCCATCGAGGGTCTCCCGAAGTCGGTTCGGAAGAGCGCTGACCGAGACCCCCGCCGTCCTTGGGTGACCGTCCTTGTGGTTCGACGGGCAGCTCGGCGTGGGGTGTTGTTCTCGGCAGCGGCGTCCGACGCGCAGGACGCTCTCTCTGACCCTCTACGCGCTTCGTTTCCGGAAGTCGACTGCGGGTCGCTGACGCTCACTTGTCGTTCTGACAACAAGTAAAGCAGTTCCTGCCGGCGACTAACCATGTTGACTGCGCCACGCACAATGCGTGCCACGCCGCGTGTTCTGTTCCACGTGAAACGGGCAATTCGCTTGACCTTAAGAAGTGGCGTCGATCACAGACCGGAAGAACTTCTCCCCTTTGTGACTCATCTAGCGCACCGCTATACCACCTATAGATTGTGTATAGACGTGCTCTAGTGGTGGGATTTTTCTGCGGGGCTCTTGTCCCCTGCCCACCCTGGGGGGCAAGGGCTCCGCAAATAGAACCCAATTCGAGGAGCACCCGAAGTGGACCCTGAACTCCGCAATGACGCCAAGGTAATGCTGTTGATGCCCACCCCTATGAAGACCGACCTCGAACAGCGCGCCCGCGAGGACCGCCGTCCGGTCAACTTCCTGATCCGGGAGGCGATCACCGACTACCTCGCCCGCCGCGACCAGGCGACCGCGAAGTGAAGGCCGAACCGCGCGACTGGCTGGCCGAACGGGTCGCCCGAGCGCTCGCGCTGCGGCCAGAACCGCAGCCCACCCCGGCCAGGCCGGCGACCGCCCAGCCCACCCCCACCGTCGATCCTCGCCCCAGGAGCAACGGTTGACCAGAAACGTCCTCGGCATTGGGTATCAGCCCATCATCTCCCCCTACACCCGCGCCGAATTGGCCAAACAGGCTGCCGAATGCCGACGTCGTTTCATGGCTGGTGAGCGGATTGCCGACATTGCGCGGGCAGTGGGGCTCGGCTATTCGACCACTGCCAGTCGGATCGGTCAGGACGTGCGCAAAGCGCGCCTGGCTGCGATGGATTGGAACAGGGCTCGCCCGGCGGTTACGGCGGAAGAGGTCGACGAATGTGTCCGCCGGTTCGACGCGGGCGAGGGCGTCGCTAGCCTCGCCATCGCTTTCGAGGTGATCCCGTCCAAAGTGAGGGATTGGGTGGGGCCGGACCGCCTCGCAGCGCGCCGGGCCGTGATTTCCGAGCACCGTGCGGCGGTCGCCAAGAACCCAACCGGAGGTCGCCCAGTGTTTCGTCTTGCCTCGCCAAGGGCTCGCCGGAACAGGTTCGCCCCCTATGGCGTGAGCGAACGAGCCGAGCAGGCCGCCAGGTGTCTGGCGCTGCACCGACAAGGCGTCGGCATGAAGACCATCGGCCAACGACTCGGCATCAGCATCCAGACCGTCAAGAGGCGGCTCAAGGAAGCCCCACGCAACACCGATCAGGCACCAACCGCGCAGCCCCAATAGAAAGCGGCCCCGGGACGGTGCACCACCACCAACCCGGGGCCTTGACCGCCTAACAGGAGGCGACCCGTGGACAACCTACCCACCAGCGCGAACTACCCAGTCCCCCGCCACGAACCCGACCACCGGCTGTCGTACGGCCTGCTGCTCGACCTGCGGATCGTCCTGCTGCGGCACGGCTACCCCGAACTGACCAGCGCCGACCTCGCGGAGCTGATGAACGCCATCGACAGCTTCGCCTACGGCCCCCGACCGGCACCCGCCGAGTACGGGCACGACCAGGACACCCCCGCCGGGCAGCCCCTCCCCGCCGGGGTCGAAGGCACCCCGATCAGCACCCGCAAGACCAGGAGGAACCAGCGGTGAACCGCAACCGAGCCTTCGTCTACCGAGGACAGAAGGTCGCCGGGGTGTACCAGCGGTGCAACCGCGACTGCCCCGCCAGCAGGTGCACCGAACACCGTTGGGCGTTCCACATCGAGCTGCCCGCCGGGCCGGACGGACGTCGCCGGCAAGTCACCAAGGGCGCGTTCCCGACTGGCCGGGACGCAATGAAAGCCCGCGAAGATGTTGGGACCGCCGACCGGGACGGGAAGATCAGCACAGGCCCTCGGACGACCTTCGCCGGCTGGTCTGCCGAGTGGCTGGCCACCAAGGTCGAAATGGGCAAGCTTCGCCCCTCGACCAAACGAGCCCACGAGGACGCGCTCGAACTGCACTTGGTGCCCCGGCTCGGCAAGCACAAGCTGAAAGACCTCACCGTCGGCCACCTCGAACGGGCGTACGGCGCGATCATGCGCGACCGGCAGAAGCTGATCGAAGAGGCAGCTAGAACCGGCAGGAAAGCCGTGGGGGCGAAAGGGCAGATCCTCCGGCCGATCTCCCCCTCCAGCATCCGCCGGATGCACTCGATCGTCAGCAACTGCCTCGCCAGCGCCGAGAAAAACAATCTGGTCCCCCGCAACGTCGCCCGGCTCGTGGACCTCCCCGACACCGACGAGCAGAAACCCAACTACTGGACACCCCAACAAGGCCAGCAGTTCCTGAGTTGGCTGCACGAACACGGCGACCGGCTCTACCCGCTGATCCACCTCGCGATGTACAACGGGCTGCGCCGGGGGGAGCTGCTCGCGCTCGGCTGGGCGGACGTGGACCTCGACGACGGAACATTCAAGGTGTGGCGGCAGCGGGTCACGGTCGCCGGGGAGGTGTCGGTGGTCGAGAAGCCAAAGACCAAAGCCGGTGACCGGCGGATGCCGCTGTTTGCGGACACCGTCGCCGCCCTGCGGCAGTGGCGGGCGCAGCAGAACCGGGAGCGCCTGCAGTGGGGGCCGGCTTGGAACGACGGGGGCTGGGTGTTCACCCACGAGGACGGGAAGCCGCTGTACCCGGACAGCGTGGGGCGGACCTTCCGGAAGCTGACCGACCAAGCGGGGCTCCCCCGGCTGCGCTTCCACGACCTGCGGCACACGTTCGCCACCACGGGGCGGACCGGCGGAGTCGACATGGCCACCCTGTCGAAGGTCATGGGGCACTCCAGCCAGAAGATCACCAACGACCGGTACGCCCATGTCTCTCTGGAGGCGCACCTCCAGGTGATCAACAGGATCGGCGAGACCTTCCGAGACGCCACCGGCTGACCCCTTCCCTAATGCTCCCCTAGCAAGAACGGACATAGAGCCCCTGCCGTGACCAGCGGCAGGGGCTCTGGTTTTGGAAGACGCGACCTAACGCACTCCCGGAACCATGCCCTGACGTGTCACGATTCAGAGCACGGCGTGCGGACGGGCGCCGAAGGGCAGCGGTGGCCGCGCCGGAAGGCGCGTTAAGGGGGATGTCCGGGTGTCAGCGGGTGGGGCCCGCCGGGGACGGCGGGACAACGGGCTCGACGCGAACGAGTACGCCGTCGTCGGCGATGTCGATCCGCGCGTCGGTGAGCACCTGCTCGACGTGCTGGCCGCCGGCGGGATCGCCGCCTACCTCCAGCCCTCCGCCGACCTCAACCCGGTCACCCGCACCACGACCGTGCCGGCCCGCCCGGTCGACCGGCTCTACGTCGACCGCTCGCACCTGACCACCGCCCGGGACTACCTGACCCAGCTCGCCGACGAGACCGCTCCGGAGCAGCCACCGGCTCGCGACGAACCGGACATCGACGCCGAGTGGGCGCGGATCGTGGCGGGCTTCCACACCACCTCCACGCCCGGTGACCACCCGTGGCCGGCCTCGGAGGACGTGGACGAGCGGGACAACCGGGACGGGCCGACGTCCGGGCCGTTGACCCGCTCCGGCACCGACGAACCCGGTCCGACCGCCACCGACGTTCGCCGGCTGCCGTCCGCGACGGACATCTCCGGGATCTCCGTGGGGCGCGGCACCCGACCGGACGAGCCGTCGCTGCTGGACGGGTTGGACACCTTCGGCGCCGACCTGCCCGACGACGAGGACGACGAGGGCTATCACCCGCCGCCACCGCCACCGCTGCCGCGGGTCAGCAAGTACGCGGTGATCGGTGTGCTCGGTGTGGTCGTCGGTTTCGTGCTGTTCCTCTTCCCGTGGCTGCTCCCGATCGACCGATCCGCGGTCACGCTGTTCGGGTTCACCGGTATCCTGGCCGGTTTCGTCACGCTGATCTGGCGGCTGCGTCCCGGCGACGAGGACGAGGACGATCCCGACAACGGCGCCGTCGTCTGAAGGTCGGCCCGCATCCCGGGACAGCAGCGCCCCGCCGGGCGCGTAACAGTGGTGTAACTTACTGTCAGTAGGAATACCGCTGTACGTCACTTCCCCCGCTGACTGACCGGTTTTTCCTTGCTCGCGGCGGTCAGTCCTCTGCTGATCGGAATGCCCGAGATGCGACAGAGTTCTCTCGTGGTGGTGGCCAACCGCCTCCCCATCGACGACAATCAGGCCCCCGACGGGGCCTGCGAGTGGCGGCGCAGCCCGGGCGGGTTGGTCAGCGCGCTGCTCCCGCTCCTACGGCACACCCCGGCGACCTGGGTCGGCTGGGCCGGCGGCACCGGGCCCGCCCCCGCCCTGCCGGACGTGGACGGCGTGCGGATGCACACCGTCGCGCTCAGCTCGGAAGACCTGCGCGACCACTACGAGGGGTTCGCCAACGCCACCCTCTGGCCGCTCTACCACGACTCCGTGGAGCAGCCGCAACACCACCGCCGATGGTGGGAGGCGTACCAGCGGGTCAACCAGCGCTTCGCCGAGGCGACCGCGGAGGTGGCCGAGCCGGGCGGAGTGGTCTGGGTGCAGGACTACCACCTGCAACTGGTCCCCGGCCTGCTGCGCGCGCTCCGCCCCGACCTGCGCATCGGGTTCTTCCTGCACGTGCCGTTCCCGCCGCCGGAGCTGTTCATGCAACTGCCCCGCCGGGCCGAGTTGCTGCGCGGCATGCTCGGCGCCGACCTGGTCGGCTTCCAGCGGGTGCAGGCGGCGCACAACTTCGCCCAGTTGGTGACCAGGGTGCTGGAGCTGCCGGCAACCGACCGGCGGATCGGCATCGACGACCGGGTCGTCCGCATCGGCGCCTTCCCGGTCTCCATCGACACCGCCGAGATGGCCGCGCTCGCCGACCGGCCGGACGTGGCCGCCCGGGCCCACCGACTCCGCCAGGACCTCGGCGATCCCCGGCAGGTCGTCCTCAGCGTGGACCGGATGGACTACACCAAGGGCATCGAGCAGCGCCTCAAGGCGTACAGCGAGTTGCTCGCCAGCGGCGACGTCAAGGTCCGCGACACGGTGCTGGTGCAGGTCGCCATGCCGAGCCGGGAACGCGTCGGCCAGTACCAGATCCTGCGCGAGCGCATCGAACGCGAAGTCGGCCGGATCAACGGCGAGTTCGGCCGGGTCGGTGAGCCGGCGATCCACTACCTCACCCAGCCCTTCGACCGGGCCGAACTGGCCGCGCTCTACCGGGTCGCCGACGTGATGGCGGTGACCCCGCTGCGCGACGGTATGAACCTGGTCGCCAAGGAGTACGTGGCCGCGCGGGTCGACGACACGGGCGCACTGCTGCTCAGCGAGTTCGCCGGCACCGCCGCCGAGCTGTCCCAGGCGTACCTGGTCAACCCGCACGACCTGGAAGGACTGAAGCAGGGCCTGCGGGCGGCGCTGCGGGCCGACCCGGCCGACACCACCCAGCGGATGCGCGCCATGCGCGCCCACCTGCACCAGCACGACATCCGGGCCTGGGCCCGCTCCTACCTACGAGCCCTGGACGAGGGCGGCGCCCTGATCAGTCGCCTGACCAGCACCGACACCGGCTCCGACAGCGCCGCTCGGGTGCCCCGGCCGGCCACCCCGGCCGGCAGCCCGGGCGTCCACCAGGCCGGCGGCTGACCGCCGACGGCCTGGCTGCTCAGCGCGCCACCGGCTCCTTCTCCAGCCAGTCCAGGATCGCGTCGATCGGCTCCGCCCACCGCGCGTCCAGCATCAGGTCGTGGCCCATCCCGGGAAAGAGTAACGGGGCCGACCCGTACCGGCGGGCCACCCGGGTCAACGTCGACGCCGGCACCACCCGGTCGTCCGGGCTGCCCAGCACCAACACCGGGGGCGCTCCCACGGCCGGCTCGGCCTCCGGCTCACCCAGCAACGCCCACTGCGCCCGCCGACCCGCCCGACCGAGGCGTCCGACATACCGCCGGGCCTCCTCGTCGGGCAACTCACGGCTGAACAACTGCCCCCGGTTGAGCCGCAACGGCCCGCCGAACACCGCCGGCAACGTACCCGCGGGGTTGCGGCGCAACGCCGCGCCCAGCACTTTCCAACCGCCGAAGACCGGCGCCACCAGCACCGCGCCCCGCGCCGGGTAGCGGGCCAACGCGTGCGCCACCACCAGGGCCCCGGCGCCGTGCCCCACCAGCACCGCCTGCCGCGGCAGGCTCGCGGCCACCTGGACCACGTCGTGGGCGTACGCCCGCAGCGTCGCCTCCGGTGCCGGCTCGCTGCCACCGTGTCCGCGCAGGCTCACCGCGTACGCCGGGAACCCCCGCGACGCCACGTGACCCAACCAGTGCTCGGCGAACGCCCACGCGCCGTGCCCGAACCCGGGTACGAACAGCAGCGGCGGACGCCCCTCCTCCAGCTCGGGGACCGCGCTGAGCACCTCCCGCCGGGCCGGCCGGACCGGCCGGGACCACTCCCGGCCCCGCATGATCCGCAGCTCGCTACTCGCGCTCACCGTGCCAGCCTTTCATTCGCGACTGCGGGGCTCGCAAGCTCACTCCTCGCGCTCACTTGCCCTCCAGCTCGACCAGGGCGCGTTGGATAGCGCGCAGATAGTCGGCGTGCCCGACCTCGAACCAGTGCCGGCTGCTGTCCTTGACCGGCCCGGAGTACCGCTCCCCCGCCCGTTCCCGCACCCGAGACGCGAACGCCGTGGCCCGCTCCGGACGGTCCCGACGGGCCTGTAGCAGCCGGGCGAAGAGCACCGTCTGCCAGTGCGACAGGGTGAACAGCCCGGAGTCCGGTTGCAGCAGGCCGGCGACGGCCAGGGTCGGATGCCCCGGGGTGAACGCGTTGAGCCACAGCGTGGGCCTGCCCGCGCCCGCGCTGTCGCCGAACACCGACGCGTCGAGGAACTCGAAGCGCGGCAGGTAACCGGTGGCGAAGACGACCACCTCGGGGTCGATCTCGCGGCCGTCGGCCAACTCCACGGCGTACGGGTGGAACCGGGCGACGTCCGGCACCGGGCCGATCCCGCCGTGGCCCACGTAGTAGACGAGCTGACTGTTCGCGATCGGGTGCGTCTCATACACCCGGTGGTCGGGCTTGGGCAGCCCGAAGCGGGTCAGGTCGCCCACGGTCAGCCGCAGCGTCCAGTGGTAGAGCCACTGCCGCACCCGCAGCGGCACCCGCAGCGCCAACAGGCTGTCGTTGACCTGGTCGGCGGGGCGACCGAGCACGTACTTCGGCGCGTACCAGTAGCCCCGGCGGGTGGAGTGCCAGCAGCGCGACGCCTGCTGGGCGGCCTCGACGGCGATGTCGCAGCCGGTGTTGCCGGCGCCGACCACCAGCACCCGCTTGCCGCGCAGCTGCGCCGGGTCCTTGTAGGACGAGGCGTGCATGATCTCGCCGCGGAACTCCTCCAGGCCCTCGTAGCGGGGCAGCTTCGGCGACCAGTTGTGGCCGTTGGCGATCACCACGGCGGCGTACCGGGCGGTGCGCTCGGGGCCGTACCCGCCGGTGGAGCGGGTGGTCACGTCCCACCGGTCCCCCTCGACGGGCTCGACCCGGACCACCTCGGTGCCGAACCAGATGTGCGAACGCAGGTCGAAGTGGTCGGCGTACCGCTCGAAGTAGGACAGCAGCTGACCGTGGTGCGGGTAGTCCGGCCAGGAGTCCGGCATCGGGAAGTCGGGGAACTGGGTGAACGGCTTCGACGAGATCAGGTGGGTGCTGGCGTACACCGGGCTGCGGTCGTGTCGCCAGTTCCAGGCGCCGCCGACGCCCGTCTCCCGCTCGTAGCAGTCCACACCGAACCCGTGCTCACGCAGGTTCTTGATGGCGGTCAGGCCGCTGGCCCCGGCCCCGATGACGCAGACCGTGTCGCCCCGGTCGGAGACCGGGCGGCCGTCGCTGTTCGCCGCGGGCGAGGTCGCCTCCGGGTCGGGCCGGCCGTGGTCGGTGGAGGTGGACACCGGGGACATCTCCTTTTGGTACGGCAGGCGTGCCGGTCGCCGCGAAATCCTCTCCACAACCGGGCCGGATGTCCAGTCCTGAGCCGGACGCGCCGACGGTCGAGCCGGAGTCGGGGGTCAGTCGGTGGCGGGCAGCAGCAGGTCGACCAGGACCGGGAAGTGGTCGCTGGCCCGGCGGGTCTGCGGGGTGTCCACCACGTCGTAGTCGACGACTGTGATCCGCGGGTCGACGAAGAGCGCGTCGATGCGCCGGCGCGGGTCGGCACAGGAGTAGGTGAGCCGTTCGGCCCGGTCGGCCGCCACCGCCGCGTCGGTCAACCCGCGCGACACGGTGGCCCAGGCGGGCCCGTCCGGACCCTCGTTGAGGTCCGCCCCGGCCACCACCGGGCTGGTCGCCGCGTCCAGACCACGCTTGAACTCGGTGGCCTGGGAGGGCCGCTCGGCCGGGTCGGTGGACAGGTGCGAGCCGGCGAGGGTGAACCGGGCGTCACCGACCCGGCAGTCGGCGTACGCGGCGCCGCGCAGGTGCCGGCCGGGGGTCAGCGGAAAGCGCTGGCAGCGGGTGCCCAACACCTGGACCCGCAGGCTGGTCAGGAGCAGGTTGCCCAGAGCGGGAAGCCCACCGGCGGCCACCACCAGACCGAACGACTCGGCCAACGTGGCGGACTTCTGCCGCCACCGGAACCGGCGCGGCCCCTCCTGCACGATCACCACGTCCGGCGTCGCGGCCCGGACCACCGCCGCCAGCGCGGCGGTGTCGTCGCGCTGGCTGTGGATGTTGTACGACACCACGCGCAGCGGCACACCCATCCCGGGCCGCCTCAGATCCGGCGGGCCAGGTCAGCGGCGCCGATCACCCCGGCGCTGTTGCCCAGCTCCGCCGGGAGCACCTCGGCCACCGGCAGGCGACCGCGCTGGGCGAGCGCGTCGAGGTACGAGCGGCGGGTGGGACCGAGCAGCAGGTCACCGGCGTCGATCACGCCGCCGCCGACCACCAGGGTCTGCGGGTCGAGGATCTGCGCCATGTCGGCGAGGCTGGTGCCCAGCCACCGACCGATCTGGGCGAACGCCTCGGCGGAGACCGGGTCGCCACCCTGCGCGGCGGTGGTCACCATCGGGCCGGTGATCGCCTCGGCCTCGCCGCCGGCCAGCTTCAGCAGGGCGGCGGCCCGGTTGGGCTCCTGCCGGGCGCCGGCCCGCGCGAACCGCACCAGGGCGCTGCCGCTGGCGTACTGCTCGATGCAGCCCAGCCGGCCGCAGCCGCACTGGTGCCCGTCCGGCACGGCCAGCATGTGGCCCAGCTCCGCGGCGATGCCGTGCGCGCCGCGCATCAGGTCGCCGCCGAGGACGATGCCGCCACCCACACCGGTGCCGATGGTGAACATGATCATCGAGTCGTCGGCGTCGCGGGCCGCGCCGTAGCGGAACTCGGCCCACGCGGCGACGTTCCCGTCGTTCTCCACGATCACGGGCAGCCCGACGGCCTCGCTGACGTACTCGCGCAGCGGTTCGTCACGCCAGGCCAGGTTGGGAGCGAAGAGCACCGTCGAACGGCTGGCGTCGATCCAACCGGCCGCGCCGATGCCGACGGCCTCGATGGTCCGCCCGGCAGCCAGCTCGCCGACCAACTCGATGATGACGTCGCGGGTCTTGGCCACGTCATCGGCGGGAGTGTCCCGTCGGGTCTGCACGAGGACCGTGCCGGTGTCGTCCACGACACCGCCGGCCACCTTCGTGCCACCGACGTCGACTCCGATGGTCAGCGTCACCGCTACCGCCCCCCTCTGCTGTGCTGTCCGGCCCAGGTTCCGGCCCAGTGCCGGTCCGGGTCGGAAGGTCCCGCGCTCAGGCGCCGTCGCCCGATGCTTCCGCGTCGGCGTCATCGGGCACCCGCGAGGCGGGCACCACGGGACGGGTGGTCGGTGCCGGTACGGTCGCCGTCCCGGCGTCGTCGACGGGTGGTACGGCGGCCGGGGCGAGTGGGTCCGCCGTCCGGGTGGCGACCGACCAGACATCCCGCTCCGGCGCCGGCTGAGAATCATGCCCGGTACGGGTGGCATCGCGCCACACGTGGTCGTCGACGGTAGCGGTGGGCGGGGCGCTCGGGGGTGGCTCGGGGAGCACGTCGTCGGTGCTCGCGGCGGGTGCTGGCGCGGGCGGGGCGGTCGGCTCGGTGGCCGGCGCGGCGGGGCTCGGCGCGGACGGTTCCGGCGGGGAGAACGCGCGGAGCAGGCTGGCGACGCCGGCGGCGAGGTCACCGGCGCCGGTCGCGAGCCGTTCGGCGAATTCCGGACTCGGGTCCCGCAACGCGGCGATGCCCCGACAGACCGGGCAGACGCAGCATTCGGCCGAACCGGTGGCGAAAGCACCACCGGTGCCGGAGCGGGCGTCGGGGCCCGCGCTGTGACCGAGGACACCGGACAGCATCCCGCCCAACGAGCCGAACGCGCCGCCCGCCGAGCCGGCGGAGGCCAGTCGCGCCCCTGCCAGCAGGGTGGCGACCAGCCGCTCCGCCTCTTCCCGGGCCGAACCCGGATCCGTTCCGCCCACCGTCGGCTCCTCTACCGTGCCACCGGACACGTCACTGCGCCGCACCGGTTGCTTCTACCCGGCGCTTGAGCTGCTTCAACGCGGTGTCCATGATCATCTTTTCGGCTTTGCGCCGAAACATCCCGAGCATGCCGACCGACAGGTCGACCTCCAGCGTGTAGGTCACCGTCGTGCTGCCGTCCGGGTTACCCACCAGGTCGTACGAACCACGCTGTGCCTTCTGCATCTTCGAGGGGGCGACCAGGTGCCACTCGATGCGGGACACGTCCTCGGCGTACTCGTAGGCGAGCACGTACTCGTCGGCCATCACCCCGGCGTCGATGGTGAAATGCACCTGGCTGGCGTAGCCGTCCTCGTACTCCTCGACGACCTCGGCGCGACGCACCGCGTCGGTCCATTCCGGGTAGCGCGCGAAGTCGCAGATGACCGCCGTCACCCGATCCGGTGCGGCGCCGATGATGATCGACTGGGTGGAGGAGTCCGCCATGGGGGGAGGCTACCCGCCTCCTGGTTGTCTCACCTTGACCGCCCGCCGGGTAGGTTTCGACACAGCCGACGCCCACGGCGCCGGCCAGCCCCACCAGTGCGAGCACGAAGGAGTGCAGGTGCGCGAGTTCTCCGTCCCGCCGATCGTCACCATTGGCGACGCGGCCAACCTCACCGATCCGGTGTGGGACAACGCCGAAGTCGCGCCCGACGCCGTCCAGTTCGCCCGCCCCACCCCACACGCCGACGGCACCGTCACCGAATGGACCGAGGTGACCTGCCTCCAGTTCCGCGACGAGGTGGCCGCGGTGGCCCGGGGGCTGATCGCCGCCGGCATCGAGCCCGGTGTCCGGGTCGGGCTGATGAGCCGCACCCGCTACGAGTGGACGCTGCTGGACTACGCCATCTGGGCCGTCGGCGCGGTGACCGTGCCGATCTACGAGACGTCCAGCGCCGAGCAGGCCGCGTGGATCCTCGAAGACTCCAACGCGGTCGCCGTCGTGGTGGAGAGCGAGGCGCACGCCGCCCTGATCGCCGGTGTCCGGCACCGGCTGCCCGAGCTGGGCCAGGTCTGGCAGATCGACCTCGGCGGGGTCGACGAGCTGGTCAGGACCGGCGCCACGGTCGAGTTGGCCGAGGTCGAGCGGCGGCGCAAGGCCGTCGGCGCCGGCGACCTGGCCACGATCATCTACACCAGCGGCACCACCGGCCGGCCCAAGGGTTGCGTACTCACCCACCGCAACATGTACGCCGACATCGCCAACGCGGTACCGGTGCTGCCGAACCTCTTCAACGCCGGCGCGAGCACCCTGCTCTTCCTTCCGCTGGCGCACGCCTTCGCCCGGCTGATCCAGATCGGCGTCGTGCAGGCCCGGGTCACCATGGCGCACTGCGCGGACACCAAGAACCTGGTCGCCGAGCTGCAGGCGTTCCGGCCGACCTTCGTGCTCTCCGTACCCCGGGTCTTCGAGAAGGTCTACAACGCCGCCAAGCAGAAGGCCGAGGCGGACGGCAAGGGCGGCATCTTCGCCCGCGCCGAGCAGGTCGCCATCGCGTACAGCGAGGCGCTGGAGACCCCCGGCGGACCGGGCCTGGCGCTGCGCGCCCAACACGCGGTCTTCGACCGGCTGGTCTACCGCAAGCTGCGTGCCGCGCTCGGCGGACGGTGCCGGGACGCGATCTCCGGCGGGGCGCCGCTCGGCGCCCGACTGGGTCACTTCTTCCGGGGCATCGGCGTGACGATCCTGGAGGGCTACGGCCTGACCGAGACCTCGCCCGCCGCCGCGTCGAACCTGCCCACCGCCACCCGGATGGGCACCGTCGGCCGTCCGTTCCCGGGCGTGACGGTGCGGATCGAGGACGACGGCGAGATCCTGCTCTCCGGCGAGTTGATCTTCCAGGGTTACTGGCGCAACGAGACCGCGACCGCCGAGGCGATCAGCGCCGACGGCTGGTTCCGCACCGGCGACCTGGGTCAGCTCGACTCCGACGGCTACCTGAGCATCACCGGCCGAAAGAAGGAGCTGATCGTCACCGCCGGCGGCAAGAACGTCGCCCCGGCGGTGCTGGAGGACCTGGTCCGGGCGCATCCGTTGATCAGCCAGTGTGTCGTGGTCGGCGACGCCAAGCCGTTCATCGCGGCGCTGGTCACCGTCGACGAGGAGGCGCTGCCGAACTGGCTGGAGAACGCCGGCATGCCCCTCGACACCTCCGTCGAGCAGCTGCGCGAGCACGAGGGCCTGCGCAAGGAGATCCAGACCGCCATCGACACCGCGAACCAGGCCGTGTCGAAGGCCGAAGCGATCAAGGTGTTCCGGGTCCTGCCCCGCGACTTCACCGAGACGACCGGCGAGCTGACCCCGTCGCTCAAGGTCAAGCGCCAGGTTGTCCACAAGACGTACGCGGCGGAGATCGCCGATATCTACCGAGGCTGACTACCATCCGTCACGTGCCCGCATCCACAGCCACCGCACCACACCCGCATCCCCTCGCCGCGGCCGCCCGCCTGGTGATGCTGGCGCTGGTCGCCGTCCTGACCCTGTTCGCCACCCGCGATGTCACCCAGCTGTGGTGGATCGCGTTGCTGGCGGTGGCCGGGCTGCCGTCGCTGCTGGCACCGCAGCACCGGCTGGTCGGCCCTCTGAGCCGGGTGGCCGAGGTGGTGGTGCTGGGGCTCGCCGCGAGCCACGTCGCCGCGGTGGCGTCCATCGGCGGCACGGTCGACGGCCTGGGCGCGTCGGCGGTGCTGCCCTACCTGGCGGTCCCGGTGACCGTCACCGCGCTGCGCCGCCGCTTCCCGGAAGGCGCCGCGCTGCTCGTGGTCACCGCCGCCACCCTGCTGCTCAGCGGCGCGCTGACCCGGGTAGACGGTGGTCTCCAGCTCGGCCAGCTGGGTTACCTCGCGGTCTGCGCGCAGTGGCTGATCCTGGCGGCGCTGGGGCTCTACGCCGCCGGCACGCTGCACCGGGTGATGGCGGTCCGCGGTGAGGGCAAACCCCAGCCGTACGCCGAGGCCACCCGGCTGCTGACCCAGCTGCGTACGGTGGCCCGGCAGCTGCCCGGGGCGACCCTGGACCCGGGCGGCATCTCCGAGCACCTGCTGGAGGAGCTGCGCACTGTGGCCCGCGCCGATCGGGGCGCGGTGCTCTCGGCCAGCGGTGGTGGTCGGCTCGTGGTGCTCGCCCAGGCCGGCGTCGACCGGGTGGACTGGGAGACGACGCTGGACGCGGACTCGGCGATCGCCGACGCCTGGGCCACCCAGCAGGCCACCACGGCCGCCCGGTCGCAGTCCCGCTCGCACCGCGGTGGCGACGTGTCGGCGCTGATCGTTCCGCTGGTCGCCGGAGTGCGCACGGTGGGGCTGGTGGTGCTGGAGGCCGACGCCGCGCACGCGTACCCGCCGCCGGTGGTGTCCCGGGTGACCGGGCTGACCCGCCCAGCCGCGCTGCGGCTGGAGGCGGCGCTGCTCTTCGACGAGGTGCGCTCGCTGGCCACCAACGAGGAGCGGCAGCGGCTGGCCCGGGAGATCCACGACGGGGTGGCCCAGGAGCTGGTGATGGTCGGCTACGGCATCGACAACGCCCTGGCCACCGTCTTCGACGACGCCGACGAGACCGCCGAGGCCCTGCGTACGCTGCGCGGCGAGGTGACCCGGGTGATCCAGGAGCTGCGGCTGAGCCTCTTCGAGCTGCGCAGCGAGGTGGACCGGCAGGGTGGGTTGGCCGCGGCGATCGCCGAGTACGCGCGCACCGTGGGCGCGTCCGGCGGGCTGCGGGTGCACCTCTCGCTGGACGAGTCCACCGCCCGGTTGCCGGCCGCCACCGAGGCCGAGTTGCTGCGCATCGCGCAGGAGGCGGTGACCAACGCGCGCAAGCACGCCGGGGCGTCGAATTTGTGGGTCACCTGTGAGGTCGACCCCCCGTACGCGCAAATAGAAGTGTCGGATGACGGTCAGGGGATGGCTGACCAGCGCCCGGACGGGCGGTACGGTCTTGCGATCATGGCCGAGAGGGCGGAACGTATCCGGGGCCGGTTGGAGATCAGGCCGCGGCAACCCAGCGGCACGACCGTGGCGGTGGTTCTCGGCACCTCGGCCCGGCGCGATAACGTGCGCGGCAGCGCAGCACCAGAAGGGGAGTAACCCGAGGATGACCACAAGTCCGATACCGGCCACCCGTACCAAGGTCCTCCTTGTCGACGATCATGACCTGATTCGCAAGGGTTTGCGGCACGCCTTCGAGCGCGACCGCCAGTTCGAGGTCGTCGGTGAGGCGGCCACGGCGGCGGAGGGGGTACGCCAGGCCGGCGCCTTGCAGCCGGACGTGGTGATCATGGATCTGCGGCTGCCCGACGGCAGCGGCCTGGAGGCCACCCGCGCACTGCGTAAGTCCAGCGCGTCGATGGGCATCGTCGTGCTGACCATGTACGCCGGCGACGACCAGCTCTTCGGCGCCCTGGAGGCCGGCGCGAGCGCCTTCGTGCCGAAGACCGCCCCGGCCGACGAGGTGGTGGCCGCCGCACGGCACGCCGCCTCCTCCCCCAGCGCGTTCACCGCGGCCGACCTGGCCGAGGCGATGAAGCGCCGGCTCGCCCCGTCCGGTCCGCAGCTGTCTCCCCGGGAGGGGCAGGTGCTGCGGCTGCTCGCCGACGGGATGAGCGTGGCGGGCATCGCCAAGCAGCTGTTCGTCAGCGAGTCCACGGCGAAGACGCACATCTCGAAGCTCTACGAGAAGCTCGGCGCGGCCAACCGGGCTCAGGCCCTGATGACCGCGCTCCGGCTGGGCCTGCTCGAGGCACCGGACGCGCCGAAGTTCTGATCTGCCCCCCGCTCGTCGAGCGGGACGACGCGACCGACGGTCCGCGCCAGCTTCGGCCGGCGCGGACCGTCGCGCATCGACCGACGTCGGCGGGCAACCTTCGGCGCGCTATGGTCTGGCGTGCGTGGCGGGTGCACAATACCCGCGCGGGCTCGACGATGCTCGCGTCGCGGATTCGAGGGGTGAAACGCATGCAGCGGCCGGACTGGGCACCCGACACCATCGACATCGAGCGCCCGAGCGTCGCGCGGATGTACGACTACTACCTCGGTGGCTCGCACAACTTCGCCGCCGACCGGGCCGCGGCGCAGGCGATGGTCGCCGCGGTGCCCGAGGCGCCGTTGATGGCCCAGGCCAACCGGGCGTTCCTACGCCGGGCCGTGCACCACCTCGCCGACGCCGGGATCCGGCAGTTCCTGGACATCGGTTCGGGCATCCCGACCGTCGGCAACGTGCACGAGATCGCCCAGCAGATCGACCCGCAGTCGCGAGTGGTCTATGTGGACGTCGACCCGGTGGCGGTGGCGCACAGCCGCGAGATCCTCGCCGGCAACGAGCAGGCCGCGGTCGTGCAGGAGGACCTGCGCAACCCGGAGGCGATCCTCACCCATCCGGACGTCCGCAAGCTGCTCGACCTGAGCCAACCGGTGGCCGTGATGGTCGTGGCCGTCCTGCACTTCGTCTCCGACGACGACCGGCCGGCGGAGCTGCTGCGGACGCTGCGGGACGCGTTGGCGCCCGGCAGCTACCTGGTGCTGTCACAGGCCAGCGACGACGGGCGCAGCGAGGACGAACGCGCCGAGGCGGAGCGGGTCTACCGGCGCACCGACAACCCGCTGTGGGTGCGCAGCCGTGCCGAGCTGACCGCACTCTTCGACGGCTTCGAGCTGCTCGAACCCGGCGTGGTCTGGGTACCCGAGTGGCGACCGGACACTCCGGAGAGCGCGGAGGACGCCGAGCGCGCGGTCTTCATGGGCGGCGTCGGGCGCCTCGGTGACTGAGTCGCCCGGGGCGACCCCCTGCCCGGGGGCGTTCGCCCGGGCCTGGGCGAAGGCGGTCTCCGGCACCAGCTACCTACCGATGACCCAGGCCCAGTTGGAGTCCCTGCTGGACCGGCTCACCGGGCAACTGGCCGGGGCGTTGCTCACCGAGCCGTTCGACCTGCGTGCCGGGCACCGGGTCGGCGCCGAGCTGGTCGCCGCGCACATCGCTTCCGCCGAGGGGCTGGGTCGTACCGTCGAGGTCATCCAGCTCCGCCTGGTGCGTGACCTGGGCTTGGTGGCCGAGGACGTCGAGGACCGGATGGCCCGGCTGCTGGCGGCCGTGGCGACCGGCTACGCCCGCGCGCTGCGCGACCGGACGCTCGACGAGCAGGAGTCGATCCGCCGCGCCGCCATGCGGGCCCGCACCCAGGCGGAGCGGGCGCTGCGGGCCAGCGAGGCCCGGTTCCGGCATCAGGCCACCCACGATCCGCTCACCGGCCTGCCCAACCGGACGCTGTTCACCGAACGGCTCGCCGCAGCGCTCAACGAGCCGGGCCGGGGCGCGCAGCGGGTCGGGGTGTGCTTCCTGGACCTGGACCGCTTCAAGGTGGTCAACGACACGCTGGGGCACCAGATCGGTGACCTGCTGCTGGCCACGGTGGCCGAGCGGCTGCGCAAGGCCATGGGTGAGCACCTGGTGGCCCGGCTCGGCGGCGACGAGTTCGTCATCCTGGTGGAACGCAGCGCCGGCACCGACGACATGGTGGCGGTGGCCGAGACCGCGCTCGCCGCGGTACGCACACCGGCCCTGGTCGACGGGCACGAGCTGCAGATCTCGGCGAGCATCGGCATCGTCGAGCGCCAGGTGGCCGGGGCCAACCCCACGGACCTGATGCGGGCCGCCGACAGCACCCTGCACTGGGCGAAGTCCGCCGGTGGGGCGCGCTGGTCGCTCTACGACGCCGAGCGCAACCAACGTGAACTGGCCCGCTACGCGCTCTCCGCGGCCATCCCGGCGGCGTTGGAGCGGGGCGAGTTCTACCTCGACTACCAGCCGCTGACCTCGCTGCGCGACGGCAGCCTGGTCGGCGTGGAGGCGCTGGTCCGCTGGCGGCACCCCGAGTTGGGGGTGCTGCGCCCGGACAGCTTCATCGGGTTGGCCGAGGAGACCGGCCTGATCGTCCAGCTGGGCGGTTGGGTGTTGGCCGAGGCGTGCCGCGAGGCCGAGGCGTGGTCGGCCGGGGGTGCCGCCGCGCCCTTCGTCAGCGTCAACCTTGCGGTACGGCAGGTGCACCGGCCCGGGTTGGTGCAGGAGGTCCGCGCGCTGCTGCGGCAGACCGGCCTGCCACCGGAGCGGCTCCAACTGGAGATCACCGAGAGCACGATGATGAGCACCGCCGAAGAGCCGGTCCGCGCCCTGCGGGTCCTTGCCGACCTCGGGGTGCGTATCGCCATCGACGACTTCGGCACCGGTTACAGCAACCTGGCGTACCTGCGGGACCTGCCGGTGACCGAACTGAAGGTGGCCGGGGAGTTCGTCGCGGGCCTGCGCTCGCCGTCCGTCGGCCGCACCGACGAGCGGATCCTCGCCTCCCTGGTCTCGCTGGCGCACGCGCTGGACCTGACCGTCACCGCCGAAGGGGTGGAGACCGCCGGGCAGGCCGAGCGGCTACGGGCGATCGGCTGCGACGCAGCCCAGGGCTGGCACTTCGGCCGCCCCGCCCCCGCCGATCGCATCCTGGCCCGCATCCGCTGATCGGCGGAGACATTCCGCACCGGAGGTAGACACCGTCTACGACGGCTGGTAGACAGTGTCTATGGACGTGGACGAGCCGGGGCTACGAGCGCGGTTGGTGGCCGCCGGGGTGGACCTGGTGCTGCGCGAGGGCCAGTCGGCGGTGTCGCTGCGGGAGATCGCCCGCCGTGCCGGGGTTTCGCACGGCGCACCGCGCCGCTACTTCCCGACCCACGTCGACCTGCTCTCCGCCATTGCCCGGGAGGGCTTCGCCGACCTCACCGCCCGGCTCGAGCAGACGATGCGCGTGGTCGACGCGGACCCGCGTACCCGATTGACCGCGCTGGCCCGGACGTACCTGGACTACGCGGCGGCCCACCGCGGCATGTTCGAGCTGATGTTCCGCCACGACCTGCTGGACAGCGGCCGGCTACGGTTGCGCGAGACGAGCCTGCCGTTGTTCGCCGTTCTGGCGGACCTCGTGGCCCAGCTCCGTCGGCCGACCGACGCGCCCGCACCGGTGCTGGCCGGCGCGCTCTGGGCCAACCTGCACGGCATCGCCCAGCTCTGGGCCTGGGGCAGCCTGCCGCTGGCCACCGGCGCCGCCGACGACGACGCCCTGCTGCGTGCCACGCTCGACGCCCATCTCGGTCCGACGCTCACCTGAATCCCCGATCCCCGGAGAACACGTGCCCCTGCTGTACGACCTCACCAAGCTCACCGTCCGCACCACACTGCGGCTGGGCTGGCGGCCCCGGGTGGAAGGGCTGGAGCACATTCCCCGGCATGGCGGCGCGATCCTCGCCGGCAACCACCTGTCCGTCGCCGACGAGTTGTTCCTCGTCAGCGCGACGCCGCGACACGTCACCTTCTGGGCCAAGGCCGAGTACTTCACCGGTCGAGGTCCGGGCGGCTGGCTCAACCGGCAGATCGTCGCCGGCATGGGCGCCATCCCGGTCGACCGCTCCGACGGCCGGGCCGCCCTGCGCGCCCTCGACGCCGCCGTCCCGGTGCTGCGCGCCGGCGGCCTGGTCGCCGTCTACCCGGAGGGCACCCGCTCCCCGGACGGGCGGCTCTACCGGGGCCGGGTCGGAATGACCCGGCTGGCCCGCGACGCCGGGGTGCCGATCATCCCGGTCGGCGTGCTCGGCACCGCCGAGGTGCTGCCGGTCGACGCGCGGCTGCCCCGTCGACACCCGATCACCCTGCGGTTCGGCCCGCCGATCCCGGTCGCCGAGCGGATCAACGGGCCGCGTGACATCCGAACGGTCACCGACGAGGTGATGGCGGCGATCCAGCAGCTCACCGGCCAGGAGTACGTGCCGCGCTACGCGCCCACCCGGGAGAGCTGAACGCGGGCGGCGATCAGCCGGCGAGCAGTGCCGTCATGCGTTCCGCCTGCGCCTCCCAGCGCCACTCCCGTTCCACCCACGCCCGGCCAGCCGCGCCCAGCTGACGGGCCAGGTCCCGATCGGCGAGCAGCCGGGCGACCCGGTCGGCGAGCTGCGCGACGTCCCGACCGCGCACGACGTAGCCGGTCTCCCCCTCCCGGACCGCGTCCGGTGCGCCCCCGGAGTCACCGGCCACCACCGGCAGGCCGGTCGCGGACGCCTCCAGGTAGACGATGCCCAGCCCTTCGACGTCGAGGCCACGGTTGCGGGTGCGGCACGGCATCGCGTAGACGTCGCCGGCCGCGTAGTGCGCCGGCAACTCGACCGACGGCACCGTGCCGGTGAACACCACATCCCGTTCCACACCGGCCTGGCGGGCCAGCTTCTCCAGGGTCGCCCGGTACGGCCCACCACCGACGATCAGCAGCGCCGCGTCGGGCACCCGACGGCGGATCTCCGGCAGGGCCCGGATCAGGGTGTCCTGACCCTTGCGCGGCACCAGCCGGGACACACAGACGACCACCGGCCGGTCGGTCAGACCGAGCCGGGCCCGGACCTGCTCACCGTCCACGCTCGGGTGGTAGGTGTCCACGTCGACCCCGGGCGCGAGGCGGCGCAGCTCGGTCACCCCGTCCAGCACCCGGGCCAACCGGCTGCGGGTGTACTCGCCGAGATAGGTGGTCACGTCCACACCCCGGCCGATGCGGCGCAGCGCCGGCCGGGCGGCCGGCACCGCCGCCCAACCGACCTCGTGGCCGTGGGTCTGCGCCACCACCCGGCGGATGCCGGCGCGCCGCCGCAGCCCGGCCGCGAGCAGGCCCAACGGGGCCGCCGCGCCGAACCACACCGTGTCGCAGTCGTACGCGCGGGCCAACCGGGCCGCCCTGCGGGCGATCAACGGGGTGGGCAGCAACACCCGGGTACGCTCCCGGATCACCTCGAACGGCTGGTCGGCGTCGAACTTCGCGGACCCGCGCCAGCTCGACGCGTAGACGACCACCGAGCCGGCCGGTTGACGGACCGCGAGGTTGTGCACGAAGGACTGGATCCCACCCGGGCGGGGCGGAAAGTCATTGGTGATCAGCAGGGTGCGGCTCATCGGCCGACCTCCCGGGCGTACGCGCGGGCGGCGGCCATCCGCTCCACGGTGGACGGATGTGAGGCCGAATAGAGGTATTCCCAGCGGGGCGGGTCGGGGTCACCGAGGTTGACCGAGCCGAGCCGACGCTGCATCGACTCGAAGGACTCCGGGTCGTTGGTGAGCGCGAGCGCGTGCGCGTCGGCCCGCGCCTCGACCCGTCGGGACATCAGCGCCTGCACCGGAGCGGCAACCAGCCCGGCCACCGTGACCAGGGCCACCAACAGCGGGAACGCGCGCGGTTGGGCCACCGAGTCGACACCGGTCAGCCGTAGCAGTGGCCCCCACGAGCCGAGCAGGTAGAGCGCCACCACGGCGGCCGCGGCGCCCAGCGCCCCGGTCAGCGTGCCGGCCGCCACGTCGGAGTCCTTCGCGTGCCCCAACTCGTGCGCCACGACGGCGGTCACCTCGGCCGGGGTCGCCTCGCGCAGCAGCGTGTCGTAGACGACCACCCGTCGGGTCGGCCCGAGACCGGAGACGTACG
Organism: Micromonospora arida; assembly: GCF_042873195.1. Taxonomy (NCBI): domain Bacteria; kingdom Bacillati; phylum Actinomycetota; class Actinomycetes; order Micromonosporales; family Micromonosporaceae; genus Micromonospora; species Micromonospora arida. The sequence continues at coordinate 239,751 of NZ_JBIALC010000003.1, forward strand.
CGTTGACCGCCCTGGTGCGCCGGGAGGCATCGGCGACCAGCACGTCACGCACCGGCACCCCGTCGCGGGCCGCCATGCTCATCAGCTCGGTGCGCAACGGGCCCTGCTCCATCGGGGTGAACCGGTTGAACACCGGCTCCACCACCACCGGCAGCACGAACGACAGCAACACCACCAGCACTGCGGCGCCGGCCGCACCGAACGCCCACCACCAGCGTGGCGCGAGCCGGATGACCGCGTAGAAGCCGAACAGCGCCACCGCGCCGATCACCGCGCTGACGGCGTACGACTTGAGCAGGTCGACCGCCCAGCCGCTCCAGCCGTTGGTGCTCAACCCGTAGCGGGTGAGCACGCTCTGCCGCCAGGCGGCGAACGGGAGCGTCACCAGGTCGGCGACGAGGACCACCGCAAGCCCGCCGAGCACAGCCTGCGCTGCCCAGTGCCCACCGAAAGGCCGGCCCACCAGCTCGACCAGGCGACTGCCCAGCGGGGTCAACCCGAGCGCGAGGGCGATCAGCAGCCCGATGGCGAGCGCGGCGTAGCCGCCGGGACGCAGCGCGGCCCGGAACTCCCGCCCCTTGGCCACCTGCTCGGCCGGCAGATCGCCCAGCGCGGCGAGCTGGTCGGCCCGGGGTGCCGGCGGGCGGTGCCACGGGATGAGCAGCGCGGCCAGCACGACCAGCGCGATGGTCAGCCCGGCCAGGGTCAGCAGCGCCCAGCCGCGCGGTGTCACCGCGTCACCGCCCGTCGTTCCCCGCTCATCGCGCTCCTCCCGCCGTGACCGCTCATCCTATGGCCCGCGAGAAGCCCGCTTCCGGGCGCGGTGTCGCGCTCAGGCAACGCGGCGGGTGGCGCGGTGTCGCGCTCAGGCGACGCGGCGGGCGGCGCGACGGCGAGCCGCCTCCGGGCGCGCGGGCGCGACCAGCACCTCCACGTCGAAGCCGGCCCGGGCGAGCACCTCGATGGCCTCGACCTCGGCGGCGACCAACCCGGCCGCCGGGGACGTCTCGTCGAACAGAGCGGTCAGCGGGCAGCCGGAACAGCCGTCGGCCCGCTTCGCGCACCCGTCGCAGTCGATGAGCATCACGCCTCCTGATCGGCTCGCGGCGCCCGGGCGACTCCTGTCGTCGCCGGCCGAACACCGTCGGTGACATCGACACTAACCACCGGGTACGACAGGAACCGCGTCCGATCGCCCGTTTCAGTGCTAGATCCACTCCAGATCAGCGATATCGGGGTATCCCACCCGGCGGAACCCCCAACATCACGGAACCCGACACCACGGAATTCATGCCGATCGAGCGAAGGGGGCATCGTTTGGCCGAACGGCCTCCCGGGCACTGGGCGACGGTGGCCGACCTCGATGCTCCGTCCGTCGTGGACTTCCGGTACTCCCCGCGCCGACATCGCCTCGCGAAGGTCCTCGCCGTGCTGGGCGCAGCGGCTCTCCTGGCTGCCTACGCAGCGCTGTTCGACGAGCCCTGGTGGCAGGTGCTGCTGCGGTTCGGCTTGATCGGCGTCGTCGTCGCGCTGATCACCAACTGGCAGCTACGCCGTCAGCCTCGTCTGCCGCTGCGGTGGACCGACGAGGCGCTGCACCTGACCGGACCGAACGGGACCAGGCTCAGCATCGACTGGGTCAACATGGCCGGCGCCCGGGTCCGAGGCCGCGTGGATCCGCGGCTGGTGGTCACGCCACTCGACCCGCAGCAGACCCGGCCACCCATGGGACCCGGGCAGTGGTCGACTCCCGGACGCGGCCCCTACGAACTGGTCGTCCGGCTCTCCTGGATGAGGCCGGGCCCAGACGCACTGCGTCGTGAGCTGGCCCGGCGACTACCGACCGCCTGACTGGTGGCCGCCCGACCGCCCGACCGGCCCAGCCCCGGAGCGGCAGCGCCCGACCGGCCGAGCGCCGGAGCGGCAGAGCAGCCTTCTGGGGGCGAAATTTCAGCCCTGTGCGTCGAGGTCACGCAACGCGAAGCGGAGGTGCTGCCACTCCTCGTCGAAGATGACGTGAAGGCAGTGCAGGACGGACACCTGCTTCTCGGGCCACCAGGCGGCCGGCCGAGTCTCGGCGAGCAGGTCCGGCGTGGCGGCAGCGAGAAAGTCGCGCACCATCGCCTGCCGCTCGGCCCGTAGCTCAAGGGTCGCGGCGAACGTCGGCTGCTCGACGGCGAAGATCGACATGTCGAAGCCATCGGTCTCGTACTCGGCGTGTGGTTGCCCGAGCGGGTGGAAGGGCTGCGGCCGACGCAGGATCGCCTTGCCCAACCAGGTGTCGGCGGCGAACGCGAGGTGGCGCAGTGTCTGCGCGAACGACCACTCCCCGTCGACCGAGACGTCGACGGCACCCTCGGGCATGGACAGAGCCCGGTCGACCGCCGCCGCCCAGGACCGTTCGAGTGCCGCCCACGCCACGCGGAGGTCGTCCGGATTCTTGGCCCGCCGGAGGTCGCGCCCGGGAAATCGTCGGTTGAGCTCGGCCTCGACCAGCGGCACGACATCGACACCGTTGATCAGGAACGTGCCCTCGGCCAGCCACGGCGCGTCGATGTCCAGGGCATCGACATCGACGCCGCGCATCACCGCACCGGCCAGCGTCGACCTGTTGAACCGGGCACCTCGCAGGTCCCGGTCGACGAAGACCTTGACGTCGTCCCGTGCCATGGCGACTCCCATCCTTCGGCGGTCGCGGCGATGCTAGCTCCGGGGTGGGACAGGTTGAGGCACAGTGCGACGTGTGGTGCGCCGGCCGGGCTCGCCCAACCCTCGCCGGGACCCGTCGACGTGTCGGCCGCCGCGGTCAGGAGCGGGCGAGCCGCCGTAGCAGCGAGTCCGCGCCCAGCGGGTACGCGCCGTGCCGGCGTACCCCGTCGGCGACCTCGCGGTCCGACGAGACCACGACCACCGGCCGGCCCGCGGGCTCGGCACGGACCAGTCGCCGGATCAGCTCGTCGGCGGTCTCACCCTTGCGGGAGAAGAGCACCCGTACGCCGCGCGGCGCGGGCGGCAACCCGTGCATCCGTTCCGCGCCGTCGAAGACCACTGTGACCTCGTCGCCGGTCTGCGCGGCGATCCCGCCCAGCCCGGTGATCAGGCGTTTGCGCTGCTGCTCCAGGGACATCTCGCCGAAGCCACGCTTGGTGACGTTGTAGCCGTCCACCACGAGGTGCGCCCGGGGCAGGGCGAGCAACTGGTCGAGCCGGGCCGGGTCGTCGGTGTCGCGGGCACGGGCGGCGGGGCCGGCCGGGGCGGTGCCCGGCTGCTCGGCGAACGCGTCGGCGACGAAGTCGGCGGGGAGTTTGTCCACCGGGTCGAGCGCCAGCTCCCGGCGCAGCCCGACGGCGGCCTGGCCGATGGTCTCCAGGAGCAGCCAGAGCCGGGCGTCGTCGACCGAGCGCGCCTCCTTTGCGCTGGCCCGGGCCACCCCGGCGGCGGCCTCGGCCTCGGCCAGCCGGGCCCGGGCGCGGCGGAGCTCGGCGTCCACGTCGGCGCTGGCGCGGGCGGCCCGGCCGCGCTCGGTGGCCAGCAGTTCGGTGGCCTTCCGCTCGCGGGCCTGGGTCTCCCGCAGGGTGCGGGCCACCTGTCGGGACTCCTCGCGGAGCTGACCCAGCTCCTCGCGGACGCGGGCCAGCTCGTCGCGGAGCTTCTCGGCCTCGACCCGGGCCACCGCGCGGTCGTGCTCGGCCCGGGTGGCCCGCTGCTCGGCCTCGCGGACCAGCTCGGCGACGACGGCGCTGTCCGCCTCGGCGCGCACGGCCGCGCCGCTGGCGTCGATCAGCTCCCGCCAGCCTCGGGGCCGGGCCAGGTAGGCCAACGCGGCCACCTCGACCGGGTCGGCGGCGGCCGGCGCGGTGCCCTCGACCACGGCCGCACCGAGGTCACCGGCGTCGGCCAGGACCCGCGCGGTGACCCGCTGCCGGAACAGCGGGTCGGCGGTGAGCTGGGCGGCGATGACCGGCGCGCCGAGCCGGGCGCGTCGGTTGGGGGCGAACTTGGCCACCCGGCGCAACGGCACCGGGACCTCGTCGAGGGGGAGGGTGGGCAGCACCGCGGCGGTCAGCGTCACGATCCGCTGCCGGACCGGCTCGGGCAGTGTCGGTTCCGGCTCGGCGGCGGGACCCTCGCCCGTTGTGGGGTCCGATGCGCTCGGAGTGTCGTTGACTACGTTGTCGTCCGGGTTGCCCACAGCACCGTCGAGCGCGACCGGATCCTCCTGCGGGAGGTGGTCGTCGTACGACTCGGTGAGGGGCATGTGGCAAGTCTCCCACCGCGACCGGGCCCACCGCCCGGTGAGTGAGCCGATCTCTCATCCTAGCCCCATGGTGACGGATGGGACGGCTGCGACGGGAGTGTCGGACCGGGGCGCTAGCGTGCCGCCGATGGCACAGGCGGAGTACGTCCAGGAGTCACTGGCCGGTCTCGACCCGGCGGTGGGCGGGGTGGACCCGGCGCTGCCGCTCTACGCGACGACGTTCGTGGTGGTCGACCTGGAGACCACCGGCGGCGCGCCGGACGGCGGCGGCATCACCGAGATCGGCGCGGTCAAGGTGCGCGGTGGCGAGCAGTTGGGGGTGCTGGCGACCCTGGTCAACCCGGGCCAGCCGATTCCGCCGTTCATCACCGTGCTGACCGGCATCACCCAGGCCATGCTGGTGCCGGCGCCGCCGATCGAGCAGGTGCTGCCGAGCTTCCTGGAGTTCATCGACGACGCGGTGCTGGTGGCCCACAACGCCCCGTACGACGTGGGCTTCCTCAAGGCCGCCTGCGCCAAGCACGGCTACCGCTGGCCCAACCCCCGCGTCCTGGACACGGCGGCGCTCGCCCGCCGGGTGCTGACCCGCGACGAGGTGCCCAACCGCAAGCTGGGCACCCTGGCCGCCTACTTCCGCACCGCCACCCAGCCCACCCACCGGGCGTTGGACGACGCGAAGGCCACCGTCGACGTGCTGCACGGGCTGATCGGTCGGCTCGGCGGGCACCGGGTGGACACGATCGGCGACGCCATCGAGTTCGCCCGCGCGGTCACCCCGACCCAGCGCCGCAAAAGGCACCTGGCCGAGGGGTTGCCCAAGGTGCCGGGGGTCTACATCTTCCGGGCCGCCGACGACCGGCCGCTCTACGTGGGCACCTCGGTCGACATCGCGACCCGGGTGCGCAGCTACTTCACCGCCGGCGAGAAGCGTGCCCGGATCTCCGAGATGCTGGGCGCGGCCGAACGGGTCGAGGCGGTGGAGTGCGCCCACTCGTTGGAGGCGGAGGTCCGTGAGCTGCGGTTGATCGCCGCGCACGCTCCGCCGTACAACCGCCGGTCCAAATACCCGGAACGGATGGTCTGGCTCAAGCTGACCGACGGGCCGTACCCTCGGCTGTCGATCGTCCGCGACCTCTCCCCCACCGACACCGCGTACCTCGGGCCGTTCACCTCCCGGCGGGCCGCCGAGCTGGCCGCCGCCGGTTTCCACGACGCGGTGCCACTGCGCCAGTGCACGCACCGGCTCTCGCTGCGCACCGTCACGCCGGCCTGCGCGCTGGCCGAGCTGGGTCGCTGCCCGGCGCCCTGCGAACACAAGATCACCCCCGAGGAGTACGACGACAGCGCCGCCGCGCCCTTCCGTACCGCGACGGCCAGCGACCCCCAGCCGGTGGTGGACGCGCTACTCGCGCGGATCGACGTGCTCTCCCGCGACCAGCGCTACGAGGAGGCCGCCGTGGTGCGGTCCCGGCTGGCCGCCGTGCTGCGGGCCACCGTGCGGATGCAGCGGCTGGCCGCGCTGACCGGGATCGTCGAGTTGGCCGCGGCCCGGCCGGCCGCCCGGGGCGGCTGGGAGTTGGCGCTGGTCCGGCACGGCCGACTCGCCGGCGCGGGGGTGTCCCCGCCGGGCGCGCACCCGCGTCCCACGTTGGCCGCGATCCGGGCCACCGCCGAGACGGTGTCGGGCGGGCACGGTCCGGTGCCGGCCGCCACCGCCGAGGAGTCCGAGCGGATCCTGTCCTGGTTGGAGCGACCGGAGACCCGACTCGTCGAGATGTCCTCCGGTTGGTCCTCTCCGGCGAGTAGCGCGGGCCGGTTCCGTGACCTGCTGGTTAAGGCCGAGGGCGGCGCGTCCCACCAACTCTCGACCGAACGCTCATGACCAACTGACCGATCGGACTACGTCGACTCGCTTAGGCTGTTAGAGAAGTGCAGTCCTGCCCGATTCGTGGGCCTGCTCCCTCGCCGGCTTCCGGCGATGCGGAGCCGGGGTGAGGAGGTGTCCCTCGTGGACGTCGACGCCGGACACGGCGCCGCCCTGGGGGGCGCCCTGCCGACGCAGCCGGGTGAGCTGCCGCTCGCTCGCCGGCTGCGGTCGCTGCTCAGCTGGCCGACCACCGACTCGGACCCGGTCACCCAACTGGTCCGCACGCACCGGGGCATCCACGCCGGCACCGACCCCGCGGTGCTGCGCCGTGCCTACACGATCGCGGAGAACATGCACCGCGGGCAGTTCCGCAAGAGCGGGGAACCGTACATCACCCATCCCCTCGCGGTGGCGCAGATCTGCGCCGAGCTGGGGATGGACACCACCACCCTGGTCGCGGCGCTGCTGCACGACACCGTGGAGGACACCCGCTACACCCTCCAGGCGCTCTCCGAGGACTTCGGCGGCGAGGTGGCCCACCTGGTCGACGGGGTGACCAAGTTCGACAAGGCGTTCTACGGCAAGGCCGCCGAGGCGGAGACGGTCCGCAAGATGATCGTCGCGGCCGCCAAGGACGTCCGGGTGTTGATCATCAAGCTGGCCGACCGGCTGCACAACATGCGGACGCTCGGGGTGCGCTCCGCGTCGTCGCGGGAACGGATCGCCCGCAAGACCCAGGAGGTGCTGGTCCCGCTCTGTGACCGGCTGGGCATCCAGACCCTCAAACGCGAGCTGGACGACGTGGTGCTGCTGCACCTCGAGCCCGACGAGCACGCCCGGCTGGCCCGGCACGTGCACGATCGGCCGGGCTGGGACTCATACCTCGACTCGGTGGTCACCCGGGCACGGGTGGCACTGCGCCGCAGCCGGGTCGACGCCGAGGTGAGCCCCCGTCCCCGGCACCTCTACTCGATCTGGAAGGACACCATCGCCGGCGGCCACACCGCCCCGTACGACCTGCCCCGCATCGTGGTGGTGGTCGACGGCCCGGCCACCGACTGTTACGCCGCGCTGGGCGCGATCCACGGCACCTGGCGACCGGTGCCCGGCCGTTTCAAGGACTTCATCGCCTCGCCGAAGAACAACCTCTACCGTTCGCTGCACACCAGCGTCTGCGGCCCCCAGGACCGCACCGTGGAGGTGCTGATCCGCACCGAGGAGATGCACCGCTCGGCCGAGTACGGCATCGCCGCCGACTTCCGTTTCCCCCGCTCCGGCAGCAGCACCGCCGCGGCCCGTGCCGAACAGCTGGACTGGCTGCGCCGGGTGCTCGACTGGGAGCCGGACGCCGCCGACCCGGCACAGTTCTACGAGTCGCTGCGCTGCGACCTGGCCGAGGGGCAGATCCAGGTCTTCGCCGACGGGCGTCAGGTCGTGCTCCCGGCCGGCGCCACGCCTGTCGACCTCGCGTACGAGCTGGGCAACGACCGGGGCGACCGCTGCCTCGCCGCACGCATCAACGGTCGGCTGGCCCCGCTCAGTTCGGAGCTGGACGAGGGCGACGTGGTGGAGATCTTCACCGAGAACGACGGCGACAACGGCTTCGAGGCCGGTGTGGCGCCGCGCGGCCCCCGGCGGGAGTGGCTGACGTTCGTCAAGTCGCCGCACGCGCAGATGCAGATCAACCGGTGGTTCGCCGAGCACACCGAGCCGGGCATCACGATCAGCGACAAGGTGCGCCTCGGTCGGGCCACCATCGGGCTCGCCCTGCGCCAGCACAACCGGGGCCTCGCCAGTGACCTGCCACTGCTGCGCCTCTCCGAGGAGTTGGGCTATCCCGACCTGGAGACCCTGCTGGTCGCGGTCTTCGACCGGGTGATCGAACCGGACACCGTGGTCCGCCAGCTCATCGACCTGGTCGACCATCGACAGTGACCTGGCGGCCCCAGCGCGTCCGAAGAACATTCGTGACCACTAGCCTGGAGTCATGATCCCCCGCTCCCGCGCCACCGGTCGGGCCCTCTTCTACCAGGCCTTCTACCGGCTGCCCCTGCCGGTGCGTCGGCGCCTGGTCCGGCTGGCCGTGCCCAAGTACATCGTCGGCGCGGTGACCCTGGTCCGGGACGCCGAGGCGACGGGCGCGGGTCGGTTGCTCATGCTGCGCCAGCCGCCCGGCAAGGGTTGGTCACTCCCCGCCGGCCTGCTCAACCGGGGTGAGGCCCCGGTGGTGGGTGCGGCCCGTGAGCTGTTCGAGGAATCCGGCGTCCGGCTCCCACCGTCGCGGCTGCGTCCGGCGGTGCCGAATGCGATCGTGCACGCCAAGGGCTGGGTGGACATGGTCTTCGAGGCCGAGGTGCCGGCGTCCAGCACCGAGTTGACCGTCGACGGCGCGGAAGTCTTCGAGGCCGCCTGGCACCCCCTGGACGACCTGCCCAAGCTGACCTGGCCGACGGCCCGGCTGCTCGCCTACTACGACATCGGGCCGCTGGCCGGACAGTTCCCGCCGCCGGCGCCCGACGACACCCCGTGATCGTCGCGGCCGGTGTGCCGGCGGATCTGTGCGCGGTGGTGCTGGCCGCCGGCGAGGGCACGCGGCTGCGCCCGCTCACCGAACGGGTGCCCAAGGCGCTCTGCCCGGTGGGCAACGTGCCCCTGCTGGATCGGGCGTTGGCGCGGCTGGCCGGCCTGGGCCTGACCGGTCCCGATCGGGTCGCGGTGAACGCCTGCTACCTCGGCGAGCAGGTGGTGGCGCACGTCGGCGACCGCGCACACCTGTCGGTGGAGCCGGGCGACCCGCTGGGCACCGCGGGTGGGGTGGCCAACCTGCGGGACTGGATCGACGGGCGGCCGGTGCTGGTCGGCAACGCCGACGCGTACCTCGCCGACCCGGCTGCTCCCCCGGGCCCGGACGTCGCCGCCCTGCTCGACGGCTGGGACGGGCACACCGTACGCCTGCTCGGCCAGCCCGCCGCGGACCCGGCGGCGCCGGGCACCTTCGCCGGGCACTGCTTCACCGGCTTCTCGCTGCTGCCCTGGCGGCTGGTCCGGGACCTGCCGGTCGTCTTCTCGGACCTGGTTCGCGCCGTGTGGCGTCCGGCCGAGGCGGCGGGCGCCCTGGCGGTGGTGCCCTACCCCGGCACCTTCTTCGACACCGGCACCCCGGCCGACTACCTGGCGGCCAACCTGCACGCCGCGGCCGGCGGCGTTCTCGTCGAGGAGACCGCGACGGTGACCGGCCGCTGTGTGGAGTCGGTCGTCGGCGCGGGCGCGCGGGTGGACGGTGACGTGTCCCGCACTGTGGTGTGGCCGGGCGCGACCGTACGGGCCGGCGAGCGGCTGCGGAACGTGATCCGGGCCGGGAGCGACCTCACCGTGCCCTGCCCCGCCCAGGGCTGAGCCCGGACGGCTCCCGCCTCCGGTCTCGGGCCAGAACATCTAGCATGGGCGACGACGCCGACGAACGGAGAAATGCCCCGTGATCACCGCGATCGTGCTGATCGACTGCGCCACCGATGCGATCCCCGAGGTGGCGGAGAACCTGGCCAACCTTCCCGGCGTCAGCGAGGTCTACTCGGTGGCCGGGCACGTCGACCTCATCGCCATCGTCCGGGTCCGCGAGTTCGACCAGATCGCACAGGTCATCGCGGGCAGCATCTCCAAGGTCCCGGGCGTGCTCAACACCGAGTCGCACATCGCCTTCCGGGCGTACTCGCAGCACGACCTGGAGGAGGCGTTCGCGATCGGTCTGGCCAGCGCCGACTGATCCACTCGCCGTTTCGGGGGCCGTACCGGCCGCACGGCGGCGCGTAGCGCGCACAGGGCGGCCGGCCCACCGCGAGGGTGGACCGGCCGTCTGCTGTGGCTACGTCAGCTCTCGCTGGGAGCCGGTACCTCGGTGGTGCCGCCGCCCGGAGCCGGCGACTCGGTGCCGGTGCCGCCCGGAGCCGGCGACTCGGTGACAGTGCCGCCCGGAGCCGGCGACTCGGTGCCGGTGCCGCCCGGACTGGGCGTACCGCTGGCGCTGGTCTGCGGAACCGGGATGCCCAACTTGTTGGCGAGCGCCACCAACTCGTCGTAGTGCGTCTGCAGCGTCGGCAGTGCCGTCTGCGCCAACTGGACCACCGACTGCTCGGAGCCCTGCGAGATCTCCGTCTGGGTGGCCTGGATGGCCTGGACGTGGCCGGCCAGCTCACTGGTCACCCAGAGCCGGTCGAACTCCGCGCCGCTGGCGTTGTTCAGCTTGTCGATGACCGCCTGCTGATCGGCGCTGGGCTCGTTCGGCAGTTCCACCCCGAGCTGCGACGCGGTCTGCTGCACCGTCTGGTCCAGCTGGGTGTGGTCGGTCTTCAGCATCGCGCCCAGGTCCTTGACCCCCTGGTCCTGACCCTTCTGCTGAGCCAGGTCACCAGCGGTGATCTCGAACAGGTTGACCTGGTGTACCGCCTGCAGGTACTGGGTGTCCTGCGTTGACGGCTGTGCCGCGGCCTGCGCGGCCGCAGCCGGCGCGACACCGACCAGTACCAGCGCGGCCAACAGGCCGAGGCGTTTGATACCCAACATGCTTCCCCCCCTTGAGACGTTGGACCGCACGGATACCCGGCTCACCGGGGTTATTCCTGCGATCGCCCGTCGCACGGGGTCGACCGGTCCCACCAGGGCCGTCCTACTCCTGGTCAGATGGGTCGGGGGGTGTGAATACGACGGGGCGCCCGCCGGAATCCGGCGGGCGCCCCGTAACGGTGCGACTGGGCGGTCAGCGGCGGCTTTCGCCGCTGCCGATCTCCTCGCGCTCGGGTCGGGCCTCGACCGGCGGGTGCCCCGGCGAGACCGGTGCCTCGACCGGCTTCTCGATCGGGTAGAAGAAGCCCCGGATGGCCGGGCCGAGGGCCCCCAGCCGGTTCATCTTCTTGGGCACGACCCAGCCGACGTAGTCGAGCTGACCGTGACCGTCCGCGTGCCCGTTGGACGCGCTGAGCGGCTGGTGCACCTCGACGAACCGGCCGTCCGGCATGCGCCGGATGATGCCGGTCTCCACGCCGTGCGCGAGCACCTCCCGGTCGTGCTGCTGCAGACCCAGGCAGAGCCGGTAGGTGACGTAGTACGCCAGCGGCGGGAGCACCAGCAGGCCGATCCGGCCCGCCCAGGTCATCGCGTTCAGGCTGATCTGGAACTTGTCCGCGATCACGTCGTTGGCGCCGGAGAGCGTCAACACGATGTAGAACGAGACGGCCATGGCGCCGACCGCGGTCCGGGCCGGAGCATCCCGGGGACGCTGGAGCAGGTTGTGGCTCTTGCGGTCCTTGAGGTGCCGGGCTTCCAGGAACGGGTACATCGTCGACAGGCCCACCAGGATGCCGGGCAGCACGACCGTCGGCCAGAACAGCGGCGGGATGACGTACCCGTCGCCGATCGGGATGGGAATCTCCCAGGCCGGCATGAGTCGGGTCGACCCGTCGAGGAACATGACGTACCAGTCGGGCTGACTGGCGGCCGAGACCACCCACGCCTCGTACGGGCCGAACAGCCAGATCGGGTTGATCTGGAACAGACCGCCCATCAGCGCGATGACGCCGAAGACGACCATGAAGAAGCCGCCCTGCTTCAGCGCGTACCGCGGGAACATCCGCTCGCCGACCACGTTGTTGTTGGTCCGGCCGGGGCCGGGCCACTGGGTGTGCTTCTGCTTGAAGACCAGACCCAGGTGGACGCTGATCAGCGCGACCAGCAGACCCGGGATGAGCAGCACGTGGGCGATGAAGAAGCGGCTGATGATGATCGTGCCCGGGAACTCGCCGCCGAAGATCGACGAGGTCACCCAGGAGCCGATCACCGGGATGGACAGCATGATCGCCGAGGCGATCCGCAGGCCGGTGCCGGACAGGCCGTCGTCCGGCAGCGAGTAGCCGGTGAAGCCGGCCAGGAAGCCGACCCAGAACAGCAGCGAACCGATGATCCAGTTGGTCTCACGCGGCTTGCGGAAGGCGCCGGTGAAGAAGACCCGCAGCATGTGCACAACGATCGCGGCCATGAACAGCAGCGCCGCCCAGTGGTGCATCTGCCGCATCACCAGACCGCCGCGGACGTCGAACGAGATGTCCAGGCTGGAGGCGTAGGCGGCGGACATCGGGGTGCCCTGCAACGGCGCGTAGCTGCCGTCGTAGACCACCTCGGTCATCGCCGGCTCGAAGAAGAAGGTGAGGAACACACCGGTCAGCAGCAGCACGACGAACGAGAACAGCGCGATCTCGCCGAGCAGGAAGGACCAGTGGTCCGGGAAGACCTTGTTCAGCAGTTTGCGCAGCGGGGTGGCCACCGCGAAGCGGTCGTCCACTCCCACCGCGGCCTTGCCCGGCGTCGCCGCAAGGTCAAGCTTTCGACGCTTCATGGCCGCTCCCAGAAATCAGGCCCGACGGTCTCGGTGTAGTCGGACTTCGCCACGAAGAAGCCCTCGGAATCCACCTCGATCGGCAGCTGCGGCAGCCGCCGGCTGGCGGGGCCGAAGATGGGCCGGGCGTTGTCGGTGATCAGGAACTGGGACTGGTGGCACGGGCAGAGCAGCCGGTTGGTCTGCTGCTCGTACAGGCTGGCCGGGCATCCCGCGTGCGTGCAGATCTTCGAAAACGCCGCGTAGTTGCCCCACATGTAGTCACCGTGGCCGACCTTCTCGTTGGCCCGGCGCGACTCCTGCGCGTCGGAGTCGCGGAGGTGGATCAGCAGCGTCGGCGAGTCGGCGTGCCTGTTGCTCACGCCGTGGTCGATGCCGGGGAAGACGGTCAGCTGCCCACCGGTGCTGATGTCCGCCGGGCGGATCGGCCGGCCGTCCTCGCGGACCAGACGGATCCGCTGGCCGCCCTCGGCCGCGGCGAACCCGGTGGTGAACATCTGGTTGTTCTTGTGCGGCTGCGAGATCAGGCCGCCGACCAGCGGTGCCGCAGCGACCGCGGCGACCGGTGCGAGACCGGCCAGCAGCGAGATGCCGAGCAGGGGGCGACGCTTCACGCCCAGCTCGTCCGCCATGTAGAGCATGGTCTGGCCGGTGATGGTGCGGCCTTCGGAGTCCACCTGGCCCTCGTGCCGGTCCTGGATCGAGACCTCCTTGGGCAGCAACTTCTTGCCCCAGGTCAGGATGCCGAAGCCGACGGCGAGCAGCGCGACGCCGAGGGTGAAGCCGAGCAGCGGGGTGTAGAACTTGTCGCCGCCGCGGCCCGCCTCGTACTGCCACGGCCACCAGATGTAGATGGCCAGGAAGGCGGTCGCGGCCAGGCCGGTGATCAGGAACAAGCCGGCGACCACCCGGGTCAGCCGACGCTCCGCCTTGGTGCCCGGCAGCACCTGCGGCTCGTAGTGGACGATCTCGATGTCGTCCCGACGCGCGCCCTCACGAACGATGTCGAAACGGGTCAGCTTGGGGTCGTTCACGTCGAGCGGCTCCGGGCCCTGTGAGGCCTGGTGCTCGGTGTGGGTGCTCATGCCGTCACCTCGCTACGGGTGGCGCCGAGCGGCACCACAGCACTGATTAGGAGTATCCGCTCGGTCACGACTTGCCCGCAATCCACAGGCTGGCGAAGACGAGCGCCACGATGCCGACCAGGAAGATCGCCAGGCCCTCGGTGGACGGGCCGTACCGCCCGAGGTTGAACCCGCCCGGGTCCTGGTCGTGCTTCAGCGTCTCCTGGATGTAGGCGATGATGTCGGCCTTCTGTTCCGGCCGGAGCTGGTTGTCGCCGAACACCGGCATGTTCTGCGGGCCGCTCAACATCGCCGCGTAGATCTGGCGGTCGGTCGCGGGGTGCAGGCTCGGGGCGAACTTGCCCGAGGAGAGCGCACCGCCGCCGCCACCGAACGCGTGGCACTGCGAGCAGTTGATCCGGAACAGCTCACCACCGGACGCGATGTTGCCGTCCTCACGCAGTTCGTCGCCCTCGGGCACGACCGGCCCGCCGCCCAACTCCTGGATGTACTGGGCCAGCTGACGGGTCTGCTCGTCGGTGAAGACCGGGGGCTTGCGGTGCGCCTGGGCCTCCTGGCGGGCCATCGGCATCCGCCCGGAGCTGACCTGGAACTCGACCGAGGCCGCGCCGACGCCGACCAGGCTCGGCCCGCGGCCCTCGACGCCCTGGGCGTTGCGGCCGTGGCAGGTCACGCAGCTCACGTCGAACAGCGCCTTGCCCTCGGCGGCGGCGCCGGTCAGCTGCGGGTTGTCCTGCGCCTGGGCGCCCGGGGCGAAGACGGTGTACGCGCCACCGGCGAGCATCAGCGCGGCGATCAGCCGGACCGCGGCGCCCAGCCGGCGGCGGCCCCTGCTGCGCGCGGCGGGCCGCTCGCGCAACCGCGCGAGCAGACCGCGTCGGCGGTCGTTGTCAGAAGTCATGAGCGGTGTCCTTAACCGGTTGGACCTGTCTCAGGGGACGGAGCAGCAGCGCGGAATGTGACGCGCAAGATCACTGGAGCCAGTAGATCATGGCGTACAGCCCGATCCACACGACGTCGACGAAGTGCCAGTAGTACGACACGACGATCGCCGACGTCGCCTGCGCCGGAGTGAACCGGCCCATGGTCGTACGGACCATGAAGATGATGAAGGCGATCAGACCACCGGTCACGTGCAGGCCGTGGAAGCCGGTGGTCAGGTAGAACACCGACCCGTACCCGTCTTCGTTGATCTTGATGCCGTCGGCGACCAGGTGCCGGTACTCGTTCAGCTGGCCGAGGACGAAGATCAGACCCATCACGAAGGTGACGGTGAACCAGCGCCGCAGCGCGTGCACGTCACCCTTCTCCGCCGCGAAGACGCCGAGCTGGCACGTCACCGAGGACAGCACCAGGATCACCGTGAAGGTGGTCGCGTAGGGGATGTTCAGCGCCTCGGTGTGCTTCTCCCACTGCTCCGGCGCAGCCGCGCGGATGGAGAAGTACATCGCGAACAGCGCCGCGAAGAACATGAGTTCGCTTGAGAGCCACACGATCGTCCCGACGCTGACCATGTTTGGTCGGGTCAGAGAGTGGATCCGGCTCTTGTCAATGGCTGGGGCCGCAGTCACGCCGTCATTATTGCCCCTGACCGGGGCCGCCGATCAGCGGGGTGGCAAACCTGCGCCTTCCGTGGCCCGAGCGTCAGGGTCCGGTTCGCCTGGCCTAGCCTGAAAAGCGTGCTGCACGTCGATCCGATCTTCGCCGCCACCTCGGCCCCGCCGCCGTTCACCGTCGGCGCGGTGCTGACCGAGACCCGGCTGGACAGCTGGCTGGCCCTCGGCCTGGTGCTCGCCGCCGGCCTGTACCTCTACGGGGTGTACCGACTGCGCCTGCGGGGCGACCGCTGGCCCATCGCCCGTACCGTGTTCTTCCTCGGCCCCGGCCTGGGCGGCATCGCGCTCGTCACGGTCAGCGGGCTGCACGCGTACGACACCGCGCTGCTGTCCGTGCACATGATCCAGCACATGGTGCTCTCCATGGTGGCGCCGATCTTCCTGGCGCTGGGCGCGCCGATGACCCTGGCCCTGCGGACCCTGCCGGTCGGGCCACGCAAGCGCCTGCTCGCGATCGTGCACAGCCGCGTCGCCCGGGTCTACAGCTTCCCGCTGGTGGCGTTCGCCATCTTCGTGGTCAACCCGTTCGTGCTGTACTTCAGTGATCTGTACCGCTACACCCTCGAACACGCCTGGGCGCACGAGCTGGTGCACGCCCACTTCATCATGACCGGCTGCGTGTTCTTCTGGCCGCTGCTCGGCCTCGACCCGCTGCCCGGCCGCTGGCCGTACCCGGCGCGTGCGCTGCTGATGCTGCTCTCCGTGCCGTTCCACACGGTGCTCGGCCTCACCATCATGCAGAGCAGCACGCTCTTCGGCGGCGACTGGTACCCGTCGCTCAACCTCGGTTGGGTCGACCCGTGGCAGGACCAGGTGGTCGCCGGCGGCATCCTGTGGGCCGGTGGCGAGTTCGTCAGTGTGACCATGCTCGCGGTGCTGGTGGTTCAGTGGGTCAAGCAGTCCGAGCGGGAGGCCCGCCGGGTGGACCGCGAGCTGGACCGCCAGGAGGCCCGCGAACGCGCAGCCGACGCCGCGCCCGCCTGAGCTGCCCGGACGGTACGCCCCGACGCACGACGTCGGGCGGGATGTCGGCTACGTCACGCCGACCGGTACGATCTGCGGGCAGCTACGAGGTGGGAGTTCCGGCATGACCGATCGTCTTTGCACCGTGTTGCTCTACAGCGACGACCCGCAGGTCCGTGATCGGATGCGGATGGCCGTCGGCACCCGGCCCGCTCCCGGTCTGCAGATCGAGTTCGTCGAGGCGTCGACCTACGCGGAGACCATCCGACTGGTCGACGACTACGAGATCGACCTGCTTCTGCTCGACGGTGAGGCGAGCCCGGGCGGCGGCATCGGCATCGCCCGGCAGGTCAAGGACGACCGGGACGACGCTCCCCCGACCTGCCTCGTGATCGCCCGCGCCGCCGACCGATGGCTCGCCGCGTACGCCGAGGTCGACGCGACGCTGGTGCACCCGCTCGACCCGGTGACCACCGGCGGCACGGTGGCCGAGCTGCTGCGGACGCACGCACCCGCCTGACGTCCCACGCTCCTCCGGCACCCCCACGGCGCCGGATCTCCTCGGCGCCGGTTCCAGCCCACCCGCACTTCGCATGCTCGGGAGGCCCGCCATGGGCGATCGGACCTGGCCGCACCTGCTCAACGCGCTGCTGCGCGGCGACGAACTCTCCACCGCCGACACCGCCTGGGCGATGGACGAGATCATGACCGGCTCGGCGAGCGCGGCGCAGATCGCCGCCTTCGCCGTGGCGCTGCGGGCCAAGGGCGAGACCCCCGCGGAGCTGGCCGGCCTGGTGGAGGCGATGCTCGGTCGCGCGGTCCCGGTCGCACTGCCCGAGGAGCTGCGCCGTACCGCGCTCGACGTGGTCGGCACCGGCGGTGACCTCGCCCACACGGTGAACATCTCCACGATGACGGCGCTGGTGGTCGCCGGCACGGGCGTCCGTGTCGTGAAGCACGGCAACCGGGCCGCCTCCTCCCTGTGCGGCACCGCCGACCTGCTGGAGTTCCTCGGCATCCCGCTGGATCTCGGCCCGGAGCAGGTTGCCCGCTGTGTCGAGGAGGCCGGCATCGGGTTCTGCTTCGCAGCCCGCTTCCACCCCGGGATGCGGCACGCCGGCCCGGTCCGCCGCGAGGTGGGCGTGCCCACCTTCTTCAACTTCCTCGGCCCGCTGACCAACCCGGCCCGCCCCCGGGCCGGCGCGGTCGGCTGCTTCGACCTGCGGATGGCCCCGGTGATGGCCAGCGTGTTCGCGGCCCGTGGCGACTCGGCGATCGTGATGCGCGGCGAGGACGGGCTGGACGAGTTCACCACCGCCGCGCCGACCCGGATCTGGGCGGCCCAGGGCGGCACCGTACGTGAGGCTGTGCTGGACGCGACGGACCTGGGGGTACCCCGGTCCACCCTCGCCGACCTGCGCGGCGGTGACGCCGCGTACAACGCCGGCGTGGCCCGTCGCCTGCTGGCCGGCGAGACGGGCCCGGTCCGGGACGCGGTGCTGGTCAACGCGGCGGCGGCGCTGGCCACCCAGGGCCCGCTGGACGGCGACCTGACCGAGGCGCTGCGCGCCGGCCTGGCCCGCGCGGCCGAGTCGATCGACTCCGGCGCGGCCGCCGCGACCCTGGACCGCTGGATCGAGACCGCCACCGCCTGACCTCACCGCCGCCCGACCCGTCGGGCGGCGTCTCGGCCGGTGATCGACTCGGGTTCCGTGAATCCGCGGTGTCCGGGCAGCCCGGAAGCCCCGACTTCGATGATGTCGGGTGGATCACGCGCGGATGCCGACGAGCGGCGACTGTGCGCGGAGATTTGTCGGACCCGTCTGGGAAACTACAGCTGAGTAGTTCTCTGCTGCCGTCGGTGCGTCACTGTCGCATCCGGGGGCGGTCCGCCTGGTATCCGAGAGGAGACGGCCGTGTCGCACCGCGAGCTCTACTGCGACGTCTGCGAGGGCGTGGCGCTGTTCGAGGCTCCGCCCTGCGTCGACGGCCACGGCACCGACTGTCCAGAGCTGATCTGCACCGACTGCGGCGCCGCCGTGGTGGTCAGCGCGGTCGCCTTCCCGGTCACCCGGCTGGCCGCCCGCCACCGCCAGCCCGCCCGCCGCCGCGCCGCCTGACCACAGCACCTCCCGACCGCCTAACCACCTGACCACCTGACCGCCGCACCACGCCGGGCAGGGTGGAACATGACCGAAGGCCCGCTCCCCTCTCGGGGAACGGGCCTTCGTCGTGCCGGGTCGGTCGCGACGGCGACCGGGTGGGTCAGTGCTCGGCGGTACGCCGGGTGCCGCTGTAGTACTCGAACAGAAGCCCACAGGCGGAGAAGACGACGGCCAGCAGGCCGGCACCGATCAGCCAGTACTGCCAGAACACCATGCCGAGCGCGGCGATCGCGGCGGCCAGCGCCAGACCGAACGGCCAGTAGCTGCCCGGGCTGAAGAAGCCGACCTCACCAGCGCCGTCGGCGATCTCGGCGTCCGGGCGGTCCTCCGGGCGCAGGTCGATGCGGCGGGAGACGAACCAGAAGAAGCCACCGCACATCGAGCAGAGCAGGAACGACAGCAGCAGGGCGACGGTGCCGACCCACTCGATGCCGCCCGACTCACCGTTCGTCCAGGCGCCGTAGAGGATGGTGGCGCCGAGGAGGAACCCGGCGATGATCAGGAAGATACGCCACTCGGTCTTCATGCGGCTGCCTCAGCTTCCCGTGCGGGCCGGAACGTCGTCCGGGTTGAAGTTGTCCTGCGTCCGCCGCGTGTCGAACGGCTGCGTGGTCGTCGCGTACGGCTCCTCACCGATCGCGGACAGCGCATCCTGGGTGGACTTGCCGTCTTGCTTGGCCGCGAGGAACTGGTCGTACTTCTCCGGCGAGACCACCCGCAGCTCGAAGTTCATGAACGCGTGGTAGCTGCCGCACAGTTCGGCGCAGCGCCCGACGTAGGCGCCCTCCGCGTCCAGGCTTGAGACCTCGAACACGTTGCGGATCTTGCCCGGCATGACGTCCCGCTTGAAGAGCAGCTCCGGCACCCAGAACGAGTGGATGACGTCGCGGCTGGTCTCCTCGAACCGGATGGACCGGTTGGTCGGCAGCACCAGCACCGGGATGACCTCACTGGTGCCGAGCGTCGACGCGGTGGTGCCGGCTTCCGTGCCCTGGCCGTCCCGGTAGTTGAACTGCCAGTTCCACTTGAACGCGACGACCTCGACCGTGACGTCCGGGTTCTTCGACAACTTGTCGACGTCGGTCTGCACGATCGCCGTGTAGTAGAAGAGCACGGAGACGATCAGGATCGGCGCGATGGTGTAGAGGAACTCCATCGGCATGTTGTAGCGGGTCTGCACCGGCAGCGCGTTGCCACGCTTGCGGTAGCGCACGACGCACCAGAAGATCAGGCCCCACACGAAGACGCCGACCGCGAGCGCGGCGATGCAGGAGGCGATCCACAGGTCGTACATCCGCTTGGACTCCGGCGAGATGCCGCCCTGCGGCCAGCCGAAGCCGTCGAACGTCTGACCCACGTCACAGCCCGTGAGCAGAACCAGCAACGCCACGCCACCGAGACCGAGCCCGGCCAGGCGACCAGCACCACGCCCCCGGCGTCCACCAACCCCTGGGGAAGCGCTGTGCCGTACGGCCGACGGCCGTACCTCCGAACTCCTTGCGACCACCTGGTCCTGCCTCCCTAGCGCGCCGCGGTGCGTCTTTCCTCGGCACCCGCGGCAAAGGCGTCACCGACGGTCGCAGATTACTCGACCATGACGGACTCGGCCGTGGTGGGGTCACTGTCCGGCCCCCATCGGGGGGATCCTAGGCATACCGCCGCGATAGCGTCTTGGTCTGTGAGCGCGAGGAGTGAGCCGGGGTTGCGAGCCCCGCAGCCGCGAACGAAGGCAGGTCTGTGAGCGCGAGGAGTGAGCCGGGGTTGCGAGCCCCGCAGCCACGAACGAAGGCAGGTCTGTGAGCGCGAGGAGTGAGCCGGGGTTGCGAGCCCCGCAGCCGCGAACGAAGGCAGGTCTGTGAGCGCATCCCCGGTCTACCTGGACGCGGCGACCGCCGCGCCGATGCATCCGGTCGCGCGGCAGGCGCTGCTGGCCGCGCTCGACGACGGCTGGGCCGACCCGGGCAAGCTGTACACGCAGGCCCGCCGGGCCCGGCAACTGCTCGACGCCGCCCGCGAGGCCACCGCGCTGACGCTCGGCGTCCGCGCCGACGAGGTCTCCTTCACCCCCAGTGGTACGACCGCAGCCCACGGCGCGGTGCTCGGGGGCCTGACCGGGCGGCGCCGGGTCGGGTCGACGCTGGTGCACTCGGCGATCGAGCACTCGGCGGTGCTGCACGCGGCGGAACGGCATGTCGGCGCGGGCGGGACCGCCACCGCGGTGCCGGTCGACCGGTTGGGCCGGCTGGACCTGACCGCGTGGTCGAGTGCCGTTCAGGCCCCGGGGGTCGCGCTGGCCGCGTTGATCACCGCCAGTCACGAGGTGGGGACGGTGCAGCCGGTCGCCGAGGCGGCGGCGGCGTGCGCCGACGTGGGTGTGCCGCTGTACGTGGATGCTGCGCAGTCGGTGGGCCGGGTGCCCCTGCCGGCCGGCTGGTCGGTGCTCACTGCGAGCGCCCACAAGTGGGGTGGGCCACCCGGCGTGGGGGTGCTGGCGGTCCGGAAGGGCGTTCGCTGGGAGTCGCCCTGGCCGGCCGACGAGCGGGAGAGCGGACGTACCCCCGGAGTGGTGAATCTGCCCGCGGTCGTGGCGGCGGCGGCGAGCCTGCGGGCGGCGGCGGCCGACGCGGCGGCCGAGGCGGCCCGGTTGGCCCCCCTGGTGGACCGGGTCCGGGAGCGGGTCGCGGCGGAGGTGCCCGACGTGGAGGTGGTCGGCGACCCGGTGCTCCGGCTCCCCCACCTGGTCACGTTCTCGTGCCTGTACGTCGACGGGGAGGCGTTGCTGCACGCCCTGGACCGGCGGGGGTTCGCCGTGTCGTCCGGCTCGTCCTGCACCTCGTCCACGTTGCGTCCGTCGCACGTGCTGGAGGCGATGGGGGTGCTCTCGCACGGCAACGTGCGGGTCAGCCTGCACCGGGAGACGACCGAGGCGGACGTGGAGCGGTTCCTGACCGAGTTGCCGGGGATCGTGGCCGGGCTGCGCGCGGAGGCTGGGGTGGTGGGGCTGTGACGATGCCGGACGAGGTGATCGACTGCCGGGGGCAACGCTGCCCGCTGCCGGTGATCGCGGCGGCGCGACGGATGCCCGAGGTGCCGGTCGGCACGGTGGTCCGGGTGCTGGCCGACGACCCGGCGGCAGCGGTCGACATCCCCGCCTGGTGCCGGATGCGCGGCCAGGAGTTCCTCGGCTCCGTCAACGGCCCGGAAGGCCCCGCCTACGACGTCCGCCGCACCCACTAACCCCCCGCCACCCCCCCGCCTCACCCCGCTCACCCCCCGCCACCCCCCGCCTCACCCCCGCGATCTTGCAGTTTCTGCGTGGACAAAGGGGTGCAGAAGCCGCGATACGGCGACAGAAAGTGCAAGATCGCCGGGGTGGCGGCGGGGGTTACGCCGGGAGGAGGTGGGGGCGGACCTCTTCCGCGGCGGTGTCGCCGTAGGACTCGGCGAGCCGCTTGACGAACAGGTCGCGGCGGACGTCGTACTCCTGGGTGCCGACGGTCTCCAGGACCAGCGTGGCCAGCAGCGAGCCGACCTGGGCGGCGCGTTCCAGGCCGAGGCCCCAGGAGAGCGCGGTGAAGAAGCCGGCCCGGAAGCCGTCGCCGACGCCGGTCGGGTCGACCGCGCGGATCTCCCGCGCGATCGGTACGTGGATCGGGTCGATGCCGCGCCCGGCGATCTCCACACCGTGCTTGCCCAGCGTGGTGACCCGCACCTTGACCAGGTCCAGCAGTTGGTCGTCGCTGAGCTGCGCCTTGCTCTGCAACAGCGACTTCTCGTAGTCGTTGGTCATCAGGTACTCGGCGCCCTCGATCAGCGCCACCACGTCCTCGCCGGGCATCCGGGCGAGCTGCTGGGACGGGTCGGCGGCGAAGGCGTACCCGCGGGTGCGGCACTCGGCCGAGTGGCGCAGCATCGCCTCGGGGTCGTTGGCGCCGACCAGCACCAGGTCCAGACCGCCGAGCCGGTCGGCGACCGGAGCCAGCTCGATGTTGCGGGCCTCGCTCATCGCACCGGCGTAGAACGACGCGATCTGGCACATGTCGGTGTCGGTGGTGCAGACGAAGCGGGCGGTGTGCGCCACCTCGCTGATGTGCACCGAGTCGCAGTCCACCCCGTGGCGCTCCAGCCAGGAGCGGTAGTCGGCGAAGTCGGCGCCGACCGCGCCGAGCAGCACCGGGCGCAGCCCGAGCTGACCCATCCCGAAGGAGATGTTCGCCGCCACGCCGCCGCGACGGAGCACCAGGTCGTCCACCAGGAAGGAGAGGGACACCTTGTGCAGTTGATCGGCGATGAGCTGGTCGGCGAAGCGACCGGGGAAGCTCATCAGGTGATCGGTGGCGATCGAGCCGGTGACGGCGATCTTCATGTCAACCCTCGGGGTCGGGAGCAGGGCGCGGTCAGCCTACCGGGACGGCAACCCGATGGTCACCGCTCGGTCGGACAACGGCAACCAGCCCGCCACGGCCCCTTCGGGACCGCTTCCGGACCGGTGCGACAGCCGACCGGTACGGCGATGGGGCCGTCCCGAAGAACGGCCCCATCGTCGCTGGTGTGTGGTGTGACTCAGTTGAACGAGTCACCGCAGGCGCAGGAACTGCCCGCGTTGGGGTTGTCGATGGTGAAGCCCTGGGCGTCGATCCGGTCGGCGAAGTCGATCGTCGCGCCGGAAAGGTACGGGGCGCTCATCCGGTCGACGACGACCTCGACGCCACCGAAGTCGGTCACGACGTCACCGTCGAGCGAACGCTCGTCGAAGAAGAGCTGGTACCGCAGGCCGGAGCAGCCGCCCGGCTGCACGGCGACGCGGAGCCGCAGGTCGTCGCGGCCCTCCTGCTCGATCAGGGCCTTGACCTTCTGCGCCGCGACGTCGGTGAGGACGACGGAAGTAGGGGCCTTGGCCTCGGTCGACTCGGTCTGCGCTGGCGTGGTCACGTGGAAGTCTCCCTGCGCGGTTTGGGTCCGGACGCACTGGCCAACGTCGCGCGCCGTCCAGTGATTCCCGGTTGTGGTCCTCAACCGATCGTACGCCGCCTTGGCCGGGCTCACCCGCGTGGCGTTACCCCCGCCGCAGGTCGGCCCTCGGTCGGGGCGGGCGCACGGGCGGTTGGGACGCTCAGCGGCTCCACTGCCGGGCCAGCCGGGCACCCAGTTCGCGCAACCCCTCCGCTGGTCGGCTCAGCGCCGCGTCGAGCCCGCCGCCCTCCTCGCCGCCGAAGTGCTCCACCAGGCTGTACGCGTCGGTCACCCCGGCCGAGGCGGCCTCCCGCCGGCCGGTGCTCACCTGCCCGGCCACCACCACGCAGGGCACTCCCCGGTCGCGGGCGGCGCCGGCCACTCCGGCGACGACCTTGCCGCGCAGCGACTGGTGGTCGAACGACCCCTCACCGGTGATCACCAGGTCGGCGGTGTCCAGCGCGGTGTCGAGTCGGGTGGCCCGGGTGACCAGGCCGATCCCCGACTCGCAGTCGCCGCCCAGGGCGAGGAGCGCCGCGCCGATGCCACCGGCGGCCCCGCCTCCGGGCAGCGCGCCGAGCCCCACCGGGCAGCCGGCCAGGTCCTCCTCCAGCACCGCCGCGAAACGCTCCAGGGCCGCGTCGAGCAGCAGCACGTCGGCCCGGTCGGCGCCCTTCTGCGGGCCGAACACGTTGCTGGCGCCGTGCAGGCCGAGCAGGGGGTTGTCCACGTCGGTGGCCGCGACCAGCCGGACGCCGCGCAGCCGGGGCGCGCCGTCCAGCGCGTCGACCGCGGCGAGCGCCGCCCCGCCGTACGGCAGCGCGGCACCGCCCTGGTCGAGGGGGGTCACGCCCAGCGCGGCGAGCATTCCGGCGCCGGCGTCGTTGGTGCCGGAACCGCCCAGCCCGATCACCACCGTGCGGGCACCGCTCTCCACCGCGGCGGCCACCAACAGACCCAGCCCGTACGAGGTGGTGGTCTTCGGGTCGCGCTCGGCTGCGGAGAGCAGGTGCAGGCCGCACGCCTGCGCGCTCTCCAGGTAGGCGGTCGAGCGGTCGGCGGTGAGCAGGATCTCACCGGCCGCCGGCCGGCCCAGAGGGTCGACCGTCGACACCGCCACGCGCCGGCCGCCGAGGGCTTCGGCGAGCACCTCCACGAAGCCCGGTCCGCCGTCGGCGAGGGGCCGGATCAGCAGATCGTCTCCGTCGGTGACGGTGCGCCAACCGGCGGCGACGGCGGCGGCCACCTCCGGTGCGGACAGGGTGCCGGCGAACTTGTCCGGGCAGAGCAGCACGCGCATGCCGAGCAGTGTGGCAGCCCACACCGAGCGAGGCTGCGTCGCGCTCGCGCTGTGGGACCATGGGCTACGTGACTTCGACCTGGGTGGAACCCTCCAACACGGCGACGGCTCTGCTGCTGCTCGGCCGGGGCAGCGACCCCGACACCGAGCGCGGCGTGGAGTGTCCGGGCGACCTGCCGGCGCCCAGCGATCCGGATCTGGTGGCCCGTGCCACCGCCGCGAAGGCGAAGCTGGGCAGCAAGGTCTTCGTGCTGGGGCACCACTACCAGCGCGACGAGGTGATCCAGTTCGCCGACGTGACCGGCGACTCGTTCAAGCTGGCCCGGGAGGCCGCGGCCCGCCCGGACGCGGAGTACATCGTCTTCTGCGGCGTGCACTTCATGGCCGAGAGCGCCGACATCCTCACCACCGACAGCCAGCGGGTGATCCTGCCCGACCTCGCGGCGGGTTGCTCGATGGCGGACATGGCGGTGCTGGGCCAGGTCGAGGCCGCGTGGGACACGCTGACCGAGCTGGGCATCGCCGGCGACACCGTGCCGGTGACGTACATGAACTCCTCGGCCGACATCAAGGGTTTCGTGGGCCGCAACGGCGGCGTGGTCTGCACCTCGTCCAACGCCAAGCGCGCCCTGGACTGGGCCTTCGAGCAGGGGTCGAAGGTGCTCTTCCTGCCGGATCAGCACCTGGGCCGTAACACCGCGGTGCTGGAGATGGGCCTGTCGCTGGACGACTGCGTGCTCTACGACCCGCACAAGCCCGGTGGCGGGCTCACCCCGGAGCAGCTGCGCGACGCCAAGATGATCCTGTGGCGGGGGCACTGCTCGGTGCACGGCCGGTTCACCCTGGAAAGCGTCAACGACGTACGGGAGCGCGTGCCCGGGGTCAACGTCCTGGTCCACCCGGAGTGCCGGCACGAGGTGGTCACGGCCTCCGACTACGTCGGGTCCACCGAATACATCATCAAGACGATCGAGGCGGCTCCGGCCGGCTCGGCGTGGGCGCTCGGCACCGAGCTGAACCTGGTCCGCCGGCTCGCGCTGGCGCACCCGGACAAGCAGATCATGTTCCTGGACAAGGCCGTCTGCTACTGCTCGACGATGAACCGGATCGATCTGCCGCACCTGGTCTGGGCCCTGGAGGAGCTGGTCGCGGGCCGGGTCGTCAACCAGATCACGGTGGACGCCGACACCGCGCACCACGCCCGGGTCGCGCTTGATCAGATGCTCGCGCTGCCCGGCGCGGACACTCCGCCGCCGACGGCGTCCTGATCACGATCCGTAGCGCTCTTGGTACGCAAAAGTGCCGGATCACCGATTAATGCCACACACGCCGATGTGACCGAGTCCTTTTTCGTCACCGAGGGCTATGCTGCCCAAGCGACGACACACGCGGGCCGTTTCGATATGGCCGCATCCGGGGTAGCGACAACGTTCAGGCGCCCCACCATCAACACGGCAGCACCGACGCGCTGGAGGTTGCGTTGACCGACGACGTCCTGGTTGTGCACGGAGGTACTCCGCTCGAAGGGCGGATCCGCGTGCGCGGCGCGAAGAACCTGGTATCGAAGGCGATGGTCGCCGCGTTGCTCGGCGACAGCCCGAGCCGGCTGTTCGACGTGCCCAAGATCCGCGATGTCGAGGTGGTGCGAGGTCTGCTCGGCCTGCACGGCGTCAAGGTCACCGACGGTACCGAGGACGGCGAGCTCGTCTTCGACCCGGCGAACGTGGAGAGCGCCAGCACCGACCAGATCAACGTGCACGCCGGTTCCAGCCGGATCCCGATCCTGTTCTGCGGCCCGCTGCTGCACCGCCTCGGGCACGCGTTCATCCCGGATCTGGGTGGCTGCCACATCGGCCCTCGCCCGATCGACTTCCACCTGCAGGCGCTGCGGGAGTTCGGCGCCACGGTCGAGAAACGGCCCGAGGGGCTGCACCTGTCCGCGCCGAACGGGCTGCACGGCACCAAGTTCGCCCTGCCGTACCCGAGCGTCGGCGCCACCGAGCAGGTGCTGCTGACCGCCGTGATGGCCGAGGGCGTCACCGAGCTGCGCAACGCCGCGGTGGAGCCGGAGATCATCGACCTGATCTGCATCCTGCAGAAGATGGGCGCGATCATCAAGGTCCACACCGACCGGGTGATCGAGATTCAGGGCGTGCCCAAGCTGCACGGCTACACCCACCGGCCCATCCCGGACCGGATCGAGGCGGCGAGCTGGGCGGCCGCCGCCCTGGCGACCCGTGGTCACGTCGAGGTGCTGGGCGCGCAGCAGGCCGACATGATGACCTTCCTGAACGTCTTCCGCTCGGTCGGCGGCGAGTACGAGGTCACCGACGCCCGCGCGCCGAAGCTGGGCGACCCCGGCCAGGAGGGCGGCATCCGCTTCTGGCACCCGGGTGGCGAGCTGAACGCGGTGGCGTTGGAGACCGACGTGCACCCCGGCTTCATGACCGACTGGCAGCAGCCGCTGGTCGTGGCGCTGACCCAGGCCCGCGGCCTGTCGATCGTCCACGAGACGGTCTACGAGCAGCGACTGGGCTACACCGAGGCCCTCAACTCGATGGGCGCCAACATCCAGGTCTACCGGGACTGCCTCGGCGGCACCCCGTGCCGCTTCGGCCGGCGTAACTTCAAGCACTCCGCGGTGATCGCCGGGCCGAGCAAGCTGCACGCCGCCGACCTGGTCATCCCGGACCTGCGGGCCGGGTTCAGCCACCTGATCGCGGCGCTCGCGGCCGAGGGCACCTCCCGGGTGTACGGCGTGGACCTGATCAACCGGGGCTACGAGGACTTCGAGGCGAAGCTCGCCGACCTGGGCGCGCACACCGAGCGTCCGTAACCTCGGTCACCCCATCGTTCGACTACGACGGCTCCAGGTCGCGCTGCGACCCGGAGCCGTCGGCCGCTGTACCGCGATGTGCACCGGGCACGGACCGTTGGCTACCCTTGCCGCGTGCCGTCGCTCTTTCGCCGCAAGTCCACCGACCTCGTCGACGAGGCCGTCACCTCGGTGACCCCCGAGGAGACCGCTGAGCGTCCCCGGGGTTACACCCCGGCCAAGGGTCGGGAGACGCCCAAGCGGCCGACCGCCGGCCGTCGCCCGGCCGGCCCCACTCGTCCCCTCACCAAGGAGGAGGAGCGGGAGCGCCGCCGTCAACTGCGCGCCGAGGCGGCGTCGGAGTTCCGCCGCGAGGGTGGCCCCCGCGACCGTGGCCCGGAGCGGCTGCTGGCCCGCAACGTGGTCGACTCCCGGCGTACCGTCGGCACCTGGTTCTTCGGCGGCGCGCTGATCGTGCTGGTCGGGTCGAACGCGGCCATGCCGCCGCTGGTCCGGCTGATCTCCAACGTGCTCTGGGGCGCGCTGGCGCTGGGCGTGGTCGTCGACTCGGTGCTGATCTGCCGCAAGATCAGCAAGCTGGTCCGGGAGCGCTTCCCGAAGACCGACCAGCGGATGGGCTCGCTCTTCCTCTACGCGGTCATGCGGTCGATCACCTTCCGGCGGATGCGCGCTCCGGCGCCCCAGGTCAAGCTGGGCGACAAGGTCTGACCCCGGGCTCCACGCCGCACCCTGGCGCCCGCACCCGCGAGACCCGCGCAACATCAACGAAACTGCTGCCTCAGACATATCAGAGGCAGCAGTTTCGCCGTATCTGCGCGGATCTTGCCGCGCGTTCATCATGCTGAACGGGTTGTCGTTGTTCGCCACACCGAACGTTCGACCCAATGGAGCGAAGGCATGCCTTCGGAACCGGCTGCCCCGCTGGCCACCATCGCCGTCGCCCTGCGCCGGGAGCGGGAACGGGTCGGCATCTCGCTGACCGAGCTGGCCCGCCGGGCGGGGGTGGCCAAGTCCACCCTCTCCCAACTGGAGTCGGGCACCGGCAACCCGAGCGTGGAGACGCTCTGGGCGCTGGGCGTCGCACTCGGTGTGCCGTTCAGCCGACTGGTGGAGCCCGTCGACGACGGCGTACGGGTCATCCGGGCCGGGGACGGGCCGCACGTCCGCTCCGAGCAGGCCGACTTCAGCGGAACGCTGCTCAGCGCCGGCGCGGCGCACCTGCGCCGGGACGTCTACCTGATCAGGCTGGAGCCGGGCGCGGTCCGAGCCGGGCAGGGACACACCCCGCGCAGTATCGAGCACGTGGTGGTCGCTGCCGGCCGGCTGCGGGTGGGGCCCGCGGCGACACCGGTCGAACTCGAACCCGGCGACTACGCCACGTTCCCCGGCGACGCCCCGCACCGTTACGAGGCGCTCGCTCCCGGTACGTTCGCCGTCCTCATCATGGAGCACCCCTGAACGAGGACGGCGATCCCGCCGCAGTCGGGTGGTCTTCGAGTGCGGTATCGTCGACGCCAGATTCGCTTATAGGGTCAAATGTCCGAAACCAATGGGATAACGTTTGCGCCGGTGGACGGCACCACAGTGGCGGTGAGCGAGCCCACGCCGTTACCCTCCATCCGCAGCTACGGCCTGCCGGAGCGGCGATCTGACCGGCACGTGCGGCCCCAGCGCGACAATTTGCAACGAGGTGACAACGCGTGAGCGAGCGGACGCGAGCCGGCCACCGGGGCGTGGCAGGCGGCGACCGGACGCCCAGCGGACACCCGACGGCGGCTGCGGACACCTCACCCCCGGCGAGAATCGGCCCAGCGGCCGGGTGTGGCGACGGGCTCGACGGATGAACGGCCGCTACACCGACCGGTGGTCAGACCCGAACGAACCGTCCTGGGTGGTCGAGCCGACCACCGAGTGGCACCCCCAGTTCCCCGGCCAGCGTTACGCCGGCGACATCGGCATGCCGCATCAGCCGCCACCGCGCGGCCGCGCGACGGTGTCCGGTCGCGCCGAGGTGCCACCGCTGGCGCCCACCCGCCCGGACGGCACCTACCTCGGTCGGTCCTGGTCCGACGAACCACCGGAGGAACAGGCACCTCACGGCCGTTCCTGGGTGGACGACGAGCCGGGCGAGACACCGGCCTACGGCCGACTCCGCGGCGACGAGCGCTCGGCGGACACCTCCGCCCACGGCCGGCCCGACAGCGCCGACTCCCGTCACTACGACCACGAGCCGTACCGTCGTCCGCTGCCCGAGCCACCCCGCCGCGACGACCGCCGCTCGCCCGAGTCGGACCGACGTACCGCCTGGTCCGACCGACGCCCCGCCGACGAGCGGGGGCCCGCGCGGGAAGCCGCCTGGCACCGGGACCAGCCCGCCTCCGAGCGGTACGACAGCCGCCGTCCCCGGCAGGAGCCCACCGAGCGGGATCGGGGTTACCGGGGCACGCCGCCGGTCTCCCCCGCGCCCCGGCCCGAACCCGGCTGGGTGCCCGAGCCGGACGACACACCACGTCGGCGCGGCACACCGGAACGACAGGCCGCTGATTACGAACGGCACACCGGCGACGGGTACGGCCTCCGACCTACCCGCGACCACGACGGCCGCATCGCCGACGCGGCCGACCCGTGGGCACCCGTGGACGGCCGCACGCGATACCGCGCCGACGGGTACCCGGACCGGGCCGCCGACGACCTGCGCCGCCCGGAGTCCGACCTGCGCCGCCCGGAGTCGCGCTACCGCGCGGACGAGGGGATCGGCGCAGCGCCCTCACCCAACGGTGGACGACGGCGTCGCCCCGAGACGGACCTGCCCGATCAGCCCCGCCTCGACGACGACCGGCGGCGGCCCGACACCGACCCGCACCGGCAGCAGCCCCGTGAGGCGGCGGCCCGCGCCGAGGCGTACCCGGATCGGCGACCCCGCGAGCAGGCCCGCCCGGACGGGTACCGCGACAACGGGTACCGCGAGGACGCGCCTCGTGAGGACGCGTACCGCGAGCCCCGGCCACAGCCGGGCCAACGGTCGGACGGCAGTCTGCCCTGGCCAGCACCGGGTCCGGTGCGCCAGGACCGCACCTCGGACCGCAACCGGGAGCCCGGCCACCGCACCGACCCACACGGCAGCCCCGACCCGCACCGCACAGCGGACCCGTACCGCAGCCCTGACCCGCACCGCAGCCCCGAGCCGCACCGCACCACAGACCCGTACCGCAGCGCCGAGCCGGGCATCGCGTCGCGGCCGGCCGCCCGGCCCGACCGGCCGGCGGCCACGCCGTCCCGGCCTGACGAGCGGCCGGCGGCCACTCCGGCACGGTACGACGAGCGACAGGCACGTCCGGCCGCGACAGCGCCGCCCGCCTCCGGCCGTGCCATGCCGGTGCCACCGGTCTCCCCGGAGCGACCGGTGTCGCCGGCACCCGTCTCACCCGCGTGGGACCGACCGGTGTCAGCCACCCCGGTCTCCCCGGAGCGACCGGTGTCGCCAGCGCCCGTCTCACCCGCTTGGGACCGACCGGTGTCAGCCACCCCGGCCTCACCGGAACGACCGGTGTCGCCGGCACCCGGCTCCCCCGCCAGCCGTGGCTGGGACCGACCGGTGTCAGCAGCCCCCGTCTCCCCCGCCGCGACCGGTTGGGACCGGCCGGTGTCGGCCGCTCCGGTCTCGCCCGCCTCCGACCGGCCCGTCTCGGGGCCACCCGCCGCGCGCCTGCGGCTGGAGTACCTGCCCGCACCGGTGGACCCGCCCAGCGCCGACGAGCGCTCGGATGCCCCGCCAGCATCGGGACGCCGGCCGCTGGCCGAACCGCCACCGGCATCCGGGGCGCATCCCGCCCCGCCGCCGCGTTACCCCGGCCCCGACACCAGGGACCGTCCGGCGGACCAGCGGCGCGGCGAGGAGCCGGACCCGGACCGCCGTCGGGTCGGCGACCCGCTGGCCGGCACCCCACCGACCGACCGCCGCCCGGCCGCCCCGGACCGCTCGCCCCCGGCGGAGCGGCCGCACCCCGCCGATCGCCCGGCGGCGCCGCAGCGTCCGTACTCGCCGGAGCGACTGGCCCCGACGGCGGGCGCACGCCCGTCGGTGGCCCCGCCACCCACCTGGCAGGCACCGCCGCCACCGGCGACCCGCCCCGACCCGACCCCGGCCGACCCGACCCGGGCGGTTCCGGCTCCGGCGGCCCCGCAGCCACCGGCGGCGGAGGTCGCGCCGGTGCTTCCGCCGGCCCCCGGTACGCCGCGCCGCTACGTACCCCCGCAGCCCTCGGAAGAGCCGGTGGCGGCCGTTCACGAGCCGGACGACGTCCCGGGCACCCGCGGGCCGGAAGCGTGGTTCAGCCCCGCTCAGCCCGCCGAGTCCGACCAGGCCGAGCCGGCTACGGACCAGCAGTCGTCCGGCACGGTCGACAACGACTCGACGGCCGGCGACCTCGACCTCTCCGCGACACCGGTCGCACCGGACGCGCAGACGTCGACGCCGACGGCCGACACCCACCTCGACGTGGCCGACGAGCACGCCAGCGGGTCGACACCAGACGACGCATTCGACCCGGTCTCCGCGCCGCCCGCCCACCCGGTCTCCGGCGCCCCTCGGCTCTGGGCGGACGACCTCGACGACGACCCACAGCCCGATTTCGACACGGGAACGGTGGACGGCGACCAGCCTGTCTCCGGCGCACCTGTCGTCGCGATGCCCCAGCAGCGGACCGACGCCGACCAGCAGCCCTTCGCCGCTTCGCCCGGCGAGGACACCGATCCGGTCGAGCACGACCCGACGGACGAACTCGCGCCACTCGACGAGCCTGCGGACGCGCTCGACGATCCGAACGCCAGCCGGGCGGATGGCTCGCGAGTCGACGAGTGGCGGGGCGACGCGGCGCTGCACGTCACGGCTACGGACGACACGAACCCGCCGTTCTCCGCACCGCCCGCCTCGGTCACGCCGGTCTCCGCTCCTCCGGCACCGCCGGTATCGGCCCCACCCGCGGCACCCGTCTCCGCGCCACCAGCGTCCGCGACAGCGCCCGTCTCCGCGCCGCCATCACCCACCGCAGTCCCCGTCTCCGCGCCGCCATCACCCACCGCAGCGCCCGTCTCCGCGCCGCCAGCAGCCCCGGTGTCCGCACCACCCGCCTCAGCACAGCCGTACTCCGTAGCGCCCGTCTCCGCGCCACCCGCGCCGGCACAGCCGTACTCCGGAGCACCGGTCTCCGCACCGCCAGCGCCGGCCGCCGCGCCCGTCTCCGCGCCACCGGCCTCGACTCCACCGCCCGCCACGGCGCCCGCCTTCGGGCCGCCGGCGTCGGTGGTGCCGACATCCGGGCCACCCGCCTCGGCCGTACCCGGCCCGAGGATCGGCTCGGACGGGGAGAACGAGCCGGTGTCCGCGCCACCCGACGACGCACCGCCGGTGGTGACCCGCCCGTCGCTGGCCGACCCGGGCGACCCGGAGCAGGTGCTGGCCGCGTACCGGTGGCGGTTGGACCCGGTCACCCTGCGCGAGGAGCTGACGGAGTCGGACGATCTGCGGGCCATCCGGCGGCGGCTGACCGAGAAGTTGGGCTCGGCGGTCGACAACCGTGCCCGGGCCCGGCTGCTCAGCCTGCGGGCGGTGGCCTCGCGGATTCTCGGCGATCTGGACGACGCGCTGGCCGACGGTCGGCTCGCCCTCACCTACGCCGAGGCCACCGGCGAGCTGCGCCGGACCGCGCTGGCCCAGGCCCGGCTGGCCCACGTGCTGCGCTGGCGCGGTGACTTCGCCGAGGCCGACCAGCTCTTCGCCCAGGCCAACTCGGTCGAGTTGCCCGACCGGTTGCGGGCCGCGCTGCACGAGCACGCCGGGCGGTCGTGTTACGACCAGGGGCGGCTCATGGAGGCCTGCGAGCACTTCGAGAAGGCGCTCGACCTGCGCGGCGCGGGCGACGCCGAACTGCTGGACCGGGTCCGGGTGGCCCTCGACGCGGTCACCGTCCGGGCCGAGACGGAGGGCTTCGGGGCGTACCCCCGGAGTCGGGACGAGGTGCTCGACCGGGACCGACCCCCGTTGCCGGACCGCGACGGGCCGCTGTGGGGTTACACCAGCCAGGACGGCGACATGGTCGTGCCCGCCCGGTACGCCGAGGCGCAGCCCTTCCACGACGGGCTGGCCTGGGTCCGCCGGCCGGACACCGACCGCTGGTCGCTGATCAACCTGCTCGGTACGACGGTGATCCCGCCGTCCTTCCGTGCCGCGCAGCCGTTCAGCGACGGCCTTGCCTGGGTGGTCGGCGAGGGTGGATGGACGGCGA
Organism: Micromonospora arida; assembly: GCF_042873195.1. NCBI lineage: Bacteria > Bacillati > Actinomycetota > Actinomycetes > Micromonosporales > Micromonosporaceae > Micromonospora > Micromonospora arida. The sequence continues at coordinate 273,463 of NZ_JBIALC010000003.1, forward strand.
TCGACGCGACCGGGGCGGTGCAGGTCGCGCCCAACTTCGCCGAGGTACGACCGTTCCGGCGTGGGCTGGCCGCGGTGCGGCGCGAGGGGTGGGGGGCGGTCGACCGGACCGGTCGGGTCATCGTGCCCACCCGCTACCACGGCTTCGTCACCGAGTTGGCCGACGGCCAGCAGATCGACGGTTTCACCGACGAGGGGCTCGCGGTGGTCGACGTGGCGGGTCGAAGGGGCGTGGTGGACCGCACCGGCACGGTGCTGGTCCCGCCGGCGCACCCGATGCTGGTCATCCACCCGGTGGCGTTCCTGATCGAGAGCGACAACGGGCGGTGGGGCGCACTGGACCGGCGCGGCGTGCCGCTCATCGATCCGGTGCACCGCGATCGCGCCGAGGTGCTGGAGGAGATCGACCGGCTACTCACCGACGCCAACCCGGTGCTCTGAGTCGCCGGTCGCCGGTGTTGATCCACTGGGGCTAGGGTCGGTACATGGAATTCCGACACCTGGGCCGTTCCGGCCTGATGGTCAGCGAGATCTCGTACGGCAACTGGATCACCCACGGTTCGCAGGTCGAGGAGGACGCGGCGTTCGCCTGCGTGCGGGCCGCTCTCGACGCAGGCATCACGACCTTCGACACCGCCGACGGGTACGCCGGGGGTCGAGCCGAGGACGTGCTCGGCCGGGCGTTGCAGAACGAGCGCCGTGAAAGCCTGGAGATCTTCACCAAGGTCTACTGGCCGACCGGACCCACCCGCAACAACCGTGGCCTGTCCCGCAAGCACATCATGGAGTCGATCAACGGCTCGCTGCGCCGACTGCGCACCGACTACGTTGACCTCTACCAGGCCCACCGCTACGACAACAGCACGCCGCTGGAAGAGACGATGGAGGCGTTCGCCGACGTCGTCCGCTCCGGTAAGGCGCACTACATCGGCGTCTCCGAGTGGTCCGCCGCCCAGCTGCGCGCCGCCTACCCGCTCGCCCGGGAGTTGCACATCCCGCTGATCTCCAACCAGCCGCAGTACTCGCTGCTCTGGCGAGTCATCGAGGCCGAGGTCGTGCCGGCCAGCGAGGAGCTGGGCATCGGGCAGATCGTCTGGTCGCCGATGGCGCAGGGCGTGCTCTCCGGCAAGTACCTGCCGGGCCAGCCGCCGCCGGCCGGTTCCCGCGCCACCGACGAGAAGTCGGGCAAGGGCTTCATCTCCCGCTTCATGAACGACGACGTGCTGACCCGGGTCCAGCAGCTCAAGCCCCTCGCCGAGCAGGCCGGGCTCAGCATGGCCCAGCTGGCCGTGGCGTGGGTGTTGCAGAACCCGAACGTCGCCTCGGCGATCATCGGCGCGTCCCGCCCCGAGCAGGTGCACGACAACGTGAAGGCCGTCGGTGTGAAGCTCGACGCCGACCTGCTCAAGGCGATCGACGACGCCGTCGAGCCGATCGTCGAGCGGAACCCGGCGAAGACCGAGTCCCCCGCGCAGCGTCCCTGACGCCGTTCCGGCCCGGCCGGCGCGAACACCTCGCGCCGACCGGGCCGGGTCAGGTCAGGTCCGGCTGGTCGCCGGGTCAGGTCAACTCTGCCCGGTCACCGGTCACCGGTCACCGCCAGAAACGGATCAGCTCCAGGCCGGTGGCGTAGAGCCACGACGGCAGACCGAGCAGGTCACCGACCGCGAAGACCGCGTCAAAGAACCAGCCGCCGATGCGCGGGTTCCACAACAGGGCGAAGAGCAGGATGAAGCCGTACGGCGCGAACAGGTCGTACATCTTGCGCCACTGCGGGTTGAGCCACGGCTGGATCATGTTGCCGCCGTCCAGGCCGGGCACCGGCAGCAGGTTCAGCACACTGGCGGTGAGCTGGAGGAAGGCGAGCAGCGCCACCCCGGCCCAGAACTCCACCGGACCATCCGACTGGGTGCCGAGCCGCACCGCCACCACCAACACCAACGTGAACAGCACGTTGGTCGCCGGGCCGGCGAGGCTGACCAGGGTGTGCCGCAGTCGACCCGGGATGGCGTGCCGGTCCACCCAGACCGCGCCACCCGGCAGGCCGATGCCGCCGAGCAGCACCACCACCACCGGCAGCACGATCGACAGCAACGGGTGGGTGTACTTCAACGGGTTGAGCGTCAGGTAGCCGCGATGGGCGATGTCCCGGTCGCCGGCCCGGTAGGCCACCACCGCGTGCGCGTACTCGTGCAGGCAGAGCGACACCAGCCAGCCGGACACCACGAAGAGGAACACGTTGAACCGGACGCTGCCGTACCCGTTCCAGGTCAGCACCCCGCTGACCGCGAAGAGCGCGACAAGGCCGAGGAAGACCGGGCTGGGCCGGAACGCCGCCTTGGGTACGCCGAGGACCAGCCCGTCACCGCCCGGGCGGTCGTAGGCCATCACTCGGCCGTGGGCAACAGGCTCATCCGGTACTCCACCCGGTCGTCCTCCACGAGCGCGACCGAGGTGACGCCGGACGCCGCGAGCTCCCGCCAGGCCTGACCGATCCAGGATTCGGCGTCGGCCTGGCTGCCGAACGACTCCGCCGGTCCCTCGACCGTCTGGCCGTCCGTGCCCTCGTACCGCCAGCTCCACGCCATGCCGCGTCTCCCCTCGCCGCTGAAGTCCCCGTGGGACGAACCCTCGCCAGCGTAGTCGGCCCGGCGCGCAACGGCCGCTCGCTCGCCCCGGCGGGACCCACGGGGTGGATCAATCCGATCGGCGCCGGCCGGTACGGTGGCTCGGTGCTGACACGGGGAGTGCTGCTCGGCGACCGGTACCGGCTGGGCGAGCGGGTGGCGACGGGTGGGATGGGCGCGGTCTGGCGCGGCACGGACGTGCTGCTGGAACGCGAGGTCGCCGTGAAGGTGCTGCTGCCGTCGCTGGTCGCCGATGCGGAGTTCACCGCCCGCTTCCGGGCCGAGGCGCGGATGCTGGCCGCGCTGCGGCACCCCGGCGTGGTGCCGGTGCACGACGTGGGGCAGGCGGCGCTCGACGACGGCAGCCAGGTCGACTACCTGGTGATGGAGTACGTCGAGGGCGAGCCGTTGTCCGCCCGGGTGCGCGCGGTGGGGCGGCTGGATCCGGCCACCACCATGTCGGTGCTGGCCCAGTCGGCCGACGCGCTGCACACCGCCCACCTCGCCGGCATCGTGCACCGCGACGTGAAGCCGGGCAACCTGCTGGTCAAGGCCGACGGCAGAGTGGTGCTCGTCGACTTCGGCATCGCCCGGTCCCGCAACATGGCCGGGCTCACCGCCGCGAACATGGTGCTCGGCACCGCCTCGTACATGTCTCCCGAGCAGGCCACCGGGCAGCCAGTCTCGGCCGCCACCGACATCTACGCGCTCGGCGCGGTGGCGTACTTCTGCCTTGCCGGGCAGCCGCCCTTCCACGGTGACAACCCCCTCGCGGTGGCGCTGCGGCACGCCCAGGAGGACCCGGCGGCGCTGCCGGCGGACACCCCACCGGCGGTTGCCGCCGTGGTGACCCGCGCGCTGGCCAAGCGTCCGGAGGACCGGTTCGGCAGCGCGGCCGAGTTGGCCGCTGCCGCCGCCGATGCCCGCGACGCGACCCTGGCGAGGATTCCGGTCTCGGCCCGCCCACCGTGGGCGCTTGCCGCTCCCACCCCGGGCCTCGCGGCCTCCGCCGCTCCCCCCGCGCCGCTGGTCGGCCCGGCTGCCGCGCCGCCGGTCGCGGCGACGCCGTCCGCCGGGCCGGTGCCGGCGGGGCCCGCCGCGCCGCGCCCACCGGCGAGTGTCGCGGCCGAACCGACGACCGAGCCGAAGCCGACCCGGGAGGACGCGCTCGGACGCCGGCCGGCGGGCCGACGCCGTGCACTGCTGGTCGGGGCCGGTGCGGTCGTCCTCGTCGCGGTAGCCGTGGTGGCCGTGGTGGCGCTGCGACCCGGAGCCGACCCGGGTGCGGCGGACCAGCCACCCGCGCTGGCCGGCGAGTCCGCGGCGATCGCCGACGCTCCGCTGCCGCCCGGAGAAGCGACCACCAGCGGGCCTCGGCCCAGCGCGACGCCGGGCGGCAGTCGCACCGCGACGGCCGACCCGACCGGGTCCCCCGCCGACACGACGACCAGCAGCGACCCCGCCCGCACCGGGGCGCCGGGCGGCACGCCGACCGGTACGGCCAGCAGCCGACCGACGCCCAGCCGCACCCCGTCGAGTCGGCCCAACCCGTACACGGCCGCACAGGCGTGCGGCAGCGGCTACCAGGTGATCGACTCGGCGACGCTGACCGGCGGGGACGGGCAGCGCAAGGGCCGGGTCTTCCTGCTGTACCACGGGGGCACCGGCACCAACTGCGTGGTCACCCTCAAGGACAGCGCGGTCGGAGCGAAGTCGGCCGCCTCGGCGTACCTGGAGGTGCAGGGGCGGGCACGCAGCACCGACAGCGGGTCCTTCGACTACTACGCCGGACCGGTGCGTGCCACCGCCGCCGGGACGTGCGTCAAGTGGGGCGGCTCCACCGGCGGGGTCAGTTACGGCAGCGGGTTCGAACACTGCGACTGAACGCCGGCGAGCACCGGGCCGGCAGGCACCGCAACCCTGGACGGCCATCCGGTACGGCTAGGTTGTAGCGGTTTCCGTGGTGCGGAGGCGATTGCTCTGACGTGACGGGTGGGCATGATCACCGAAGGGCAGCGCCCTGGTCCACTGGGATCACCGCTCCGCCGACTGGCCGACCACCTGGTCGCCAAGAGGGCTGCGCCGGTACAGCACGTGCCGTCCGTCGCGGGCGCGAGTGATCAGGCCTGTTGCGTGGAGGACCTGTAGGTGTTGTGACACGGCGCTGGGTGTGACTGTGAGCCGGCGGGCGATCTCCACGGTCGGTAGCGGCTCGGCAAGGAGGTGGAGCAGTCGCGCTCTGGGCGCGCCGAGGAGCGATGTGACGGCGGTCGCGTCGGCGGTCGGTGTCGGTGCCCAGAGCGTTGCTACTCCACGGCAGGGGTAAGCCAGCATTGGTGGCTCGTCCGGGCTGACTGGCGGGGCGGGCCTGTGGGAGAAGATGGATGGCACCAGCAGCAGGCCTCGGCCGGCTGCCGCGACGTGGTGCCTGCCGATCATCTTGTCGACGTGCAGGACGCCGTCCTGCCAGCGCAGATTCGGGTGCATGTCGGCGAAGAGCAGGCGTGCGCCTCCTACGGCCAGTTGTCGGGCGCGGTAGGTCGTGTCCGCTTCCAGGACGAGTCGCATCTGCGGCCAGGTCGGCTTGATCGCTGCTCGCCAATAGCGGTCCAGGAGGTCGCAGATGGCGTCGCGGAGTGCGAGCACCGGCTCATCCTCGTTCGCGGTGATTTCCTGAAAGACGGCCGGTAGCCCGGCACGTGGGTACACGGCCAGCACGTCGCGGCGTACGACGTCCGGAGGTGTTCGGCGTACGACGGCCAGTTCGTCCTCGAAGGTCGCGGCGAAGCTCGCCGGCCGGGGCGTGAGGAAGTCCGGAACGCAGCGGTCTGGCCCGACCAGGGACATCAGCAGGTCGGCACCGGGCGCGTCGAGTCTGTCGAGAACCGACCTGCGCCAGGGCAGGTGCAGCGCGTAAAGGCCAGGCTCGCGTAACACTCGCAGGCTGAGCACGGCCTCGTGGATCGGCGAGATCGCGAAGCGGGTGTCGGCGAGGTCTTCGACGCCGAGCGTGATGCTGATCATTAAGCCATACCCTACATCCTTTGGTGTGCGCCGCCAGGTGCCGTGGACTTCCAGGCATGACACAGAGCAACATGACAGACCAGGCCATTCGGCGCACAGCAATCGTCACGGGCGCGGCACGCGGCATCGGCGCCGGAGTGGCCAAGCGTCTGGCGCGCGATGGCCTCGCGGTCGCCGTGGTCGACCTGGTCGAGGAAGACTGCGCCGGCACCGTGGATGCCATCACCCGCGACGGCGGAACGGCGGCGGCGTTCGCCGCCGACGTCAACGACGAGACCGCCGTAGCCACTGTGGTCACCCGGATCGCCGCCGAGTTGGGATCACCGACGGTGTTGATCAACAACGCCGGCATCGGCGGCCCCAATGCCGGCGTGGAGGAGACCAGCACCCAGCAGTGGGACGCCGTCGTCGGGGTCAGTCTGCGCGGGGCGTTCTTCCTCACCCGGGCCGTGACCCCCTACATGATGGCGGCCGGCTGGGGACGGATCGTCAACATGTCGAGCATCTCCGCGCTCGGCGATTCCGGCCGCGTTGACTACGCCGCCGCGAAGGCCGGTCTGATCGGCTTCACCAAATCGCTCGCGCTGCGGCTCGGGCAGCACGGCGTGACGGCGAACGCCATCGGCCCGGGCTTTGTGGTCAGTGACATGACCAGGGTCGGGGGCCAGCGGCGGGGCCGCAGCTTCGAGGAGCACCAGCGGATCGTGGCGCAGACCATCCCGGTGCGCCGGGTCGGCCAGCCCGAGGACATCGCGCACACCGCGTCGTACCTGGTCAGCACCGAGGCCGGGTTCGTCTCCGGCCAGGTCATCTACGTCGCCGGCGGGCCGGTGGACTGACGTGATCGACGCTTTCGGACAGGCGGTTCGCACATGAGTCGCAGGCTGCTGATGCTCCTCGCCCTCACCTGCGGAGTCGCCGTCGGAAACATCTACTTCCCCCAGACGATCAGCCCGCTGGTCGCCGCCAGCCTGCACGTCAGCGCTGACTCGGCCGCCCCGGTGGTGACCGCGGTGCAGCTCGGCTATGCCGCCGGGATCTTCCTGTTGGTGCCGCTCGGCGACCGGCTCCCGCACCGCCCGCTGATCGTCACCCTGCTCGGCCTCACCGGGCTGGGGCTGCTCGCCGCGAGCGCCGCACCCGCGCTGGCGCCGCTCGTCGGCGCGAGCGCCCTCGTCGGGGTCACGACCGTGGTCGCGCCGATCATCGGCTCGATGGCAGCCGGCCTCGTTGCCGACGACCAACTCGGCATGGTCAGCGGCACCCTGCTGAGCGGTTCCATCGCTGGCATGCTGCTGTCCCGCACCGTCGCGGGCACCATCGGCGACTGGTTCGGATGGCGGGCCCCCTACCTGACGGCGGCGGCATCCGTGCTGTTCATCGCGGTGGTCATGGCCCGCGTACTGCCGACAACACGGCCGCCGTCCGGGCACCGATACCCGGCGCTGTTGGCCGAGTCGCTGCGCCTGCTGCGCACCGAGGCCGATCTGCGCCGCTCCTGCTTCTACCAGGCGACGGTCTTCGCCGGTTTCTCCGCGGTCTGGACCGCCGTCGCGCTGCTGCTCACCGGCCCCACATACGACTTGGGCGCACCGGCGGTCGGAACGCTCGCACTGGTCAACGCGGCGACAATGCTGTGCACCCCGGTCGCCGGACGGCAGGTGGATCGTCGGGGCAGCGACGCGGTGAACCTGGCCTGCCTGCTTGCGATCATCGCCTCGGCCGCCGTCCTCGCGTTCGCCAGTCTCGGCGGGGCCGGGGGCCTCGCGGCGCTGGCGCTCGGCACGTTGCTGCTCGACGTCGGAATGCAGTGCGGCATGGTCGCCAACCAGGTACGCATCTACGCCCTGCGGCCCGAAGCCCGGAGCAGACTCAACACCGCCTACATGACCTGCGCCTACCTCGGCGGCAGCCTCGGCTCCTGGCTCGGAGCCCGCGCCTACGCCCACGTCGGGTGGCTGGGCGTATGCGCGGTCCTGGTGCTCCTCGCCGCGATCGCTCTTGCCCGCCACCTGGCGTCAAGCGCTGCCACCGGCCACCCTCGAGCCACAGTCGCCGCCCAGAACACCTGACTAAGGATGATTGTCGTGCCAGCCTCTACCCACCGCGCACCCCTGTCGCCGGATGTGCCGATGCACGATGGCCAGCTCACAGTCTCACTCAACGCGGTTCGTGAGCTGGTGGACGCGCAGTTCCCCGAGTGGCGGAGCCTGCCTCTCAGGCCCGTCGCTTCGCAGGGAACGGTCAATGCCATCTTCCGTATCGGGGAACGGTTCACGGCCCGGTTCCCCCTTCAGCCTCGTGAGGTCGACGCGGCGCGGGGCTGGCTGGAACGCGAAGCGGAAGCGGCCCGAGAACTGATGGGTCGTACGCGATTTCCCAGCCCCGAGCCGGTCGTCATCGGTGAACCCGGCGCCGGCTACCCGCTTCCATGGTCGGTACAGACGTGGGTACCCGGTGTCGTAGCCACCGATAAGGACCCGGGCGACTCGGTCGCGTTCGCGCACGACCTGGCCGAGTTCGTCAGTGGCGTGCGAGCCATCGACACACGGGGACGCACGTTTACAGGCCAGGGCCGCGGTGGCGAGCTACCAGCGCACGACGGGTGGATGGAAACCTGCTTCGGGCACAGCGAGACGCTCCTGGACGTCCCGCTGCTCCGCCGGATCTGGGAGGTCATGAGGGAACTGCCGCGGGGCGAGACCCCGGACAGGATGAACCATGGTGATCTCATTCCGGGAAACGTCCTCGTCTCCGACGGGCGGCTGGCCGGGGTTCTCGACGTGGGCGGACTGGGGCCTGCCGACCCTGCCCTTGACCTCGTAAGTGCCTGGCACCTGCTGGAGCGCGAGCCACGTCAGGCATTTCGGCAGCAACTCGGCTGCGACGATCTCGAATGGGAGCGCGGCAAAGCGTGGGCCTTCCAGCAGGCAATGGGGGTGGTTTGGTACTACCACCAGACCAACGCCGCCATGAGTCGGATGGGCCGACGCACTCTCGCGCGCATCATTGCCGACCCACCATCAGCCTGAGTCGGCACGCCGAACGAGTCGTCGTAGCCAGAGCAATACCGCCGCGTCGGCCCGCGCCGGATAGCCGCAACCAGCTGGCCGCTGGGGGTGTCGGCTCCCGGAAACGGCCCTCTGGCCTGCAACGGACGCAGGACGGACTTTCGAGCGTCGAGAGGGCTGGGGCGACGTGCCCAGACACAAGGCAGGCGAACTAAGGTACGGGCATGTCCGTAGACGGGTGGAACACGGTCCTGGTGCTCGGCGGTATCCGGTCCGGCAAGTCCGAGTTCGCCGAGTCCCTGGTCACCGACGCGCCGGTGGTCCGCTACGTCGCCACCGCGCCCGAGGGCGACCCGGAGGACACCGAGTGGGCCACCCGGCTGGCGGCGCACCGCGCCCGACGGCCGGGCAGCTGGACCACCGAGGAGACCACCGAGGACCCGCGCCGGCTGGCCGACGTGCTCGCGTCCGCCGAGCCCAACGAGATGGTGCTCGTCGACGACCTGGGCGGCTGGGTGACGGTGCTGCTCGACCCGGACCACCAGCCCGCCGACGACGTGGCGACCATCGCCGAGCTGGCCGAGGCGATCCGCGGGTGTGCCGCCCGGGTGGTGCTGGTGAGCCCCGAGGTGGGGCTGTCGCTGGTGCCGACCACCCCGCTGGGCCGGGCGTTCACCGACGCGTTGGGCGCGGCCAACCGCGCGGTCGCCGACGCCTGCGACGCGGTCGTACTGGTCGTCGCCGGTCAGCCGGTCTGGCTCAAGTCGGCCGCCACCGCGACCGAACCGTCCGCTCCCGCCACCATGACCGCGCCGACGGCCGCTGCCAGCGCAACGGTGAGGAGCCTGGCCGACGCCGAGCCCACCCCCGAGGTGCAGCTGCCCGACGTGCTGACCCACACACCGCCGGCCATCCCGACCCAGGAGCCGGGCAACGCCTGGGCCGCGCCGACCATGGCGTTGCCGATGGTGTCCACCGGGCTGGTCATCCAGCCCGGCATGGAGCTGCCGATGCCCGACGAGTACGCCGGCCCGCAGGCGGTCGACCGGCTGACCACGCTGGACGTACCGGGTGCCGGTCTGGGCGTGCTGGACCGGGTGGTGGGCTTCGCCGCCGCCACCCAGGGCACCCCGACCCCCGCCGCCTGGGGCTCGGTGCGGGTGCTGCTGCTGCACGGCGACCACGCCGGTGGGGCGGCGGCCGGCACCGTCGCCGGTGAGTCGGCGCGCCGCGCCGCACAGGCCCGCGCCGGCCAGGGCGCGTTGGCGCGGCTGGCCGCCGAGAGCGGCGCCAGTCTCCAGGTGGTGGACACTCCGGCCTCCGCGCCGATCGAGGACGAGCCTGCCCTCGCGCCGGAGCAGGTGGAGTCCGCGCTGCGCTACGGCTGGCGGTTGGCCGAGCAGGCCGCCGACGCCGGCGTACAACTGCTGGTGCTCGGCGCGTGCGGCGCCGGCACCGAGGCGGCGGCCGCGGCGGTGCTCGCGGCGACCGCGGGCGCGGAGCCGCCCGCCGTGCTGGGCCGGGTGATCACCGACTCCGGGGAGATCGACGACGCGGCGTGGATGATCCGCTGCGCGGCGGTACGCGACGCGCTGCACCGCACCCGGCGCTCGTCACGCGGCGCCAAGGACATCCTGGCCGAGCTGGGCGGCGGCGACGTGGCCGTGGCCACCGGTGTGCTGCTCGGCGCCACCGCCCGCCGGGTACCGGTGCTGCTCGACGGGCCGGTCGGGTTGGCCGCCGGGATGGTGAGCCGTGACCTGGCCGGCCAGGCCCGGCACTGGTGCCTGCTGGCCGACCACGGCGGGCACCCGGCCGTGCGGCTCGCCGCCGACGTGCTGGGCCTCACCCCGCTGCTCGACCTGCGGATGGATCTCGGCGAGGGCGCGAACGCGCTGGTGGCGCTGCCGCTGCTGCGCTCGGTGCTGGCGCTGTCCGCCGCGCTGCCGGTGCACCCGTCGCTGGGCGGCCCGGACGACACCGACCCGAGCTACGCCGACGAGCCGGAGTCCACCGACCCGAGCTACGCCGACCCGGATCTCACCGAGCCCGACTCGACCGAGCCCGACTTCGCCGAGCCGGAGCCGGCCGGGCCGGGCCCGGCCAGCACCGGGGCGGACGAGCAGCCGGCGACGGGCTGGCGTGCCGGCTGAACCACGGCTGCTCGCGGGAGCCCGGCTGGCGGTCACCACGTTCACCACGCTGCCGGTGCGGGCCGGGCGCATCGACCGCCCGGTCGCCGGCACGGCGATGGCCCTCGCCCCGGTGGTCGGCGCGCTGCTCGGCGCCCTGCTCGCCGGTGTGCTGCTGCTGGCCGGGGCGCTCGCCCCACCGCTGGTGGCGGCCGGTGTGACCGTCGGCGTCGCCGCGCTGCTCACCCGAGGGCTGCACCTGGACGGGCTGGCCGACACCGTGGACGCGCTCGGCTCGTACCGGCGGGGCGCGGCCGCCCTGGAGATCATGAAGAAGCCGGACGTCGGCCCGTTCGGGGTGGTCGCCCTGGTGGTCGTACTCCTGGTGCAGGCGGCGGCGCTCGCCGACCTCGCCGGTCGGTCCTGGCCGGCGTGCCTCGCGGCGGTGGTCACGGCGACCGCGGCCGGGCGGCTCGGTGTCACGGTGGCCTGCCGGCGGGGAGTGCCGGCGGCCCGGCCCGACGGGCTGGGCGCGCTGGTCGCCGGCACGGTCGGCCCGGTGGCAGCGGCCGCCGGCGCGGTCGTCGTCGTGCTGCTGGCGGTGCCCGCGGTGCCGGGCCGCCCATGGCAGGGGCCGCTGGCCGTCGTCGCCGCGATCGCCGTCGCGCTACCGCTGCTCAACCACGTGGTACGCCGCCTCGGCGGGATCACCGGCGACGTCCTGGGCGCGACCGTCGAGGTGGTCACCACGCTGGTCTACCTGGGTCTGGTGCTGTCCGGCTGAGCCGGCCCCGGCGGGCCGGGTAGCGTTCGGCTCGACAACACCGGCGCGGCCACCGGGGGATCCCACAATGCTCATCACGGACGACTTCCTGCCCGTTCCGGTGCCGGAGTCGCTCAGCGCGACCTACCTGGTGCCGATGGCGGGGCTACCGAAGGTCAGTGCGAAGACCGCGGTGGCGGCCCTGACCGGCCGGCTGGCCGAGCCGGTGCACGGGCTGGCCCGGCAGATGCTCGACAGCCCGCTGATGAGCGTCGACACCCGGCCGATCACCGAGTTCCCCGAGCTGCCACCGGACCTGCTCACCGCGTTCGGTGCCACCAAGGAGCAACTGGACCGGCTGGCGGCGGCGACGCACCTGGTGGTCGTACAGGCCGAGTACCGGCCCGGTTGGCCGCCCGCGCACGAGTGGGCCGCCCGGGCGGTCGCCGCCGCCGTGGCGGAGTCCGTCGACAGCGACGTGGTGGACGTCTTCGGCCTCCAGTTCCTCGACCCGGCGACCGCGTTGCGCTCCCTCCCCGACGAGCAGGGCCGCATCCGCCTTGTCGACTGGGTGCTGGTGCCGTACTCGTCGGACACCGAGGGCCTGTGGTTCACCACCAAGGGGCTGCGCCGCTTCGGTCTGCTGGAGTTGCAGACCCAGGGGGTGCCGGACCACCTCACCCGCGCCTGGGGTGCGGTGATGACCGGGGCGGCCCGCCGACTGCTGCGGGACTGGACCGACGGGCTCACCGGCGAGGAGGTGCCGGCGTTCGTGCAGCTGCCCGTACTGGCCACGGTCACCGGCCACGACATCGCGGTGGCGTACGGCAACCCGGAGCAGCACGGCGCCACCGCCCCGGTGCTGCTCCGCCTCGAACTGGACCCGGCGACCGACCCGGAGGCCGACTCGTTCCTCAGCCTGCGCCCGCCGGCAGGGCACCCCGGCCCGGACGGGCGCTACTACGCGGCCGCCTGCGCGACGCTGTTCTCCGGGATCCAGCCGGACGTGCGCTACGCCCGCTCCGGTGACGCCATGAGCCGTGCGGTCGCCACCGCCCGGGCCGCACTGGATGACGCACGGGCCCGGTTCGTCGCCGGTGAGTTCCCCACCGAGTCGCAACTGGTGGTGAAGTACGGCCTGCCCGGGGACGACGGCCCGGAGTACGTCTGGGCGGGCGTCACCTCGTGGGAGACCCCGGAACGCATCGTCGGCGTGAGCGCCAGCGACGCCAACACCGACCAGAGCGTGCGCATCGGCGCCCCCGTGGTCGTGGAGACGTCCGACGTGGTCGACTGGGCCGTCCTGGACGCCACAGGCGTCATAGAAGGCGGCTGGACCCAAGCAGTCCTGGACTCAGGCGAACCCCCAACCCCCTCGCGCTAACCCCACCCACCCCCCAGCCCCCAGCCCCCAGCCCCCAGCCCCCAGCCCCCAGCCCCGGTTGATCATGGGGTTGGCGGGGGATTTGATCTCCCAACGTCCCGTCAACCTCATGATCAACGCCGGGGAGGGCGGGGGCAGGGGGCAGGGGGGCAGGGGGGCAGGGGGGCAGGGGGGCAGGGGGGCAGGGGGGCAGGGGGTGGGGTGGGTTACTTCACTGAGGGGGTTACGAAGGGGGGTTTGGTCAGCTTCAGGGGGGCTCGGCGGCCCCGGATGTCGATCTCGACCTCGTCGCCGTCGGTCAGGTTGGCGTCGGTGTTCAGCAGGGCCAGCGCGATGCCCTGTTTGCGGGTCGGCGAGAAGGTGCCGCTGGTCACGGTGCCGACCTGCGTGTCGCCCACGTGCAGGGTCATGCCGGGCCGCGGGATGGCCCGGTCGACGGCCACCAGGCCGCGCAGCGTACGCCGGGGGCCGGCGGCCTTCTCGGCGAGCAGCGCGTCGCGGCCCCAGAAGGCCGGCTTGTCCCAGCCGACCGCCCAGCCGGAGCGGGCCTGCACCGGGCTGATGTCCAGGGAGAGGTCCTGCCCGTGCAGCGGGTACCCCATCTCGGTCCGCAGCGTGTCCCGGGCGGCGAGCCCGCAGGCGCGCAGCTCGAACGCCGCGCCGGCGGCGAAGAGCGCATCCCAGACGGCGACCGCGTGCTCCGCCGGCACCACCAGCTCGTAACCCAGCTCACCCGTGTAGCCGGTACGGCAGACGGTCAGTTCCACCCCGGCCAGGCTCGCGGCGGAGAAGCTCATGTAGCCGTGTTCGGTGGGCAGGCCCAGGGCCGCCAGCAACTCGGCCGAGCGTGGGCCCTGCACGGCCAGCACCGCGTACGCCTCGTGCTCGTCGGTGACGGTCACCTGGGCGGGAGCGGCGGCGCGCAACCGGCGCACCACCTCGGCGGTGTTCGCCGCGTTCGGGATGAGGAAGACGTGGTCGTCGGCGTAGAGGTAGGCGATGATGTCGTCCACCACGCCGCCGGTGGCGTCGTCGCAGCAGAGCGTGTACTGCGCCCGGCCCGGGCCGATCCGGCCCAGGTCGTTGCTGAGGCAGGAGTTGACGAAGTCGGCCGCGCCAGGGCCGCTCACCCGGGCCTTGCCCAGGTGTGACACGTCGAAGACCCCGACCGCCGTACGCACCGAGGTGTGCTCCTTGAGCACTCCGCCGCCGGCGTACTCCAGGGGCATCTCCCAGCCCCCGAAGGGGGCGAACTTGGCTCCGGCGGCGGTGTGCCGCTCGTGCAGCGGGGAACGGCGCAGCCGGGTCGCGGCGGCGTCGGAGGTCACGTCGGTCATGGGTGGCAACTTACCGGGGGCAACGTCGCTGGTTAGCATCGGCGGGAGCCCGCTGGCGCTGTCGGCGGGACAGCCATGACGTCCGGCGGGTAGGTTCCGCCGGAGACCTTCACCGCTGGTACGCGACGCCGCGACCGGCCCGGCCCGCCCGGAGTAGCTTCAGTGACTTCACCCCGCACCACCAACCTGAGCCTGGTCGACACCGACCCGGCCGAGCTCGCCGTCGACGCGATCGTGATCGGCGTGCACAGCCAGACCGGAGAGCAGGGCGCCACCAGCGGCCTCGCCGGCACCCTGCTGCTCGCCAGCGGCGCGGAGAGCATCGCGGCCGCGTTCGACGGCAAGCTGACCGAGACCCTCGCGCTGCTCGGCGCGACCGGCGGTCCGGGTGAGGTCATCAAGCTGGCCACGCTGGGCACCGTGACCGCCCCGCTGGTCACCGCGGTCGGGCTCGGCCCGGAGCCGTCGGGTGCCGCCCCGGCCCCGGAGACGCTGCGCCGGGCCGCCGGTGCGGCGATCCGGGCCCTGGCGGGCGCACCAAGGGTCGCGCTGGCGCTGCCGCTGCCGGACGACGCGGACGCGTCGGCCGAGCTGCGCGCGGTCGCCGAGGGCGCGCTGCTGGGTGGGTACCGGTTCGCCGGTTACAAGACCCGGCCCCAGCCGACCCGGCGGGAGCCGGTGGCCGAGGTGCTCATCGCGGTGCCGGACGCCGGCGACGCGGGTGCCCAGGCGGAGGTCGCCCGGGCGCAGGCGGTGGCGGGCGCGGTCCGGCTCAGCCGGGACTGGGTGAACACCGCGCCGAACGAGCTGCGTCCGCCGTCGTTCGCCGACGCGGTCGCCAGCGCGGCGCGCGAGGCGGGCCTCGGCGTCGAGGTGCTCGACGAGGCGGCGCTGGCCGCCGGCGGGTACGGCGGCATCGTCGCGGTCGGCCAGGGCTCGGAGGCCCCGCCGCGGCTGGTGAAGCTGACCTACACCCCGCAGGGCGGCGGCAACGGCAAGCGGGTCGCACTGGTCGGCAAGGGCATCACCTTCGACACCGGCGGCATCTCGATCAAGCCGGCGCAGGGCATGTGGGAGATGAAGTCCGACATGGCGGGCGCCGCTGCGGTGGGCGCGGCCATGCTGGCGATCGCCGCGCTGAAGCCGACGGTGGCGGTCAGCGCGTACCTGCCGATGGCGGAGAACATGCCGTCGGGCACCAGCTACCGGCCGGGTGACGTGATCACCATGTTCAACGGCAAGCGGGTCGAGGTGCTCAACACCGACGCCGAGGGCCGGATGATCCTGGGCGACGCCATGGCCCGTGCCTGCGCGGACGGCACCGACTACCTGTTCGAGACCTCCACCCTGACCGGCGGCCAGGTCATCTCGCTGGGCAAGCGGATGGCCGGCGTGATGGGCACCCCGCAGCTGTGCGACCGGGTGAAGGTGGCCGGCGACGCCGTCGGCGAGCCGGCCTGGCCGATGCCGCTGCCCGACGACGTCCGTAAGGGCATGGAGTCGGATGTGGCGGACATCTCGCAGGTCAACGCCGGGATGGACCGGGCCGGTCACATGCTGCAGGGCGGCGTGTTCCTGCGCGAGTTCGTGACCGACGACGTGGCGTGGGCGCACATCGACATCGCCGGGCCGGGCTACCACTCGGGCGAGCCGACCGGCTACTGGACCAAGGGCGGCACCGGCGTTCCGGTCCGCACGCTGGTGCAGCTCGTCGAGGATGTCGCCACCAACGGCTGACGGGACACGCGAAAGGGGCCCCCTGCTCAAGGGGGCCCCTTTCGCGCGTCTCAGTAC
Organism: Micromonospora arida; assembly: GCF_042873195.1. Lineage (NCBI taxonomy): Bacteria > Bacillati > Actinomycetota > Actinomycetes > Micromonosporales > Micromonosporaceae > Micromonospora > Micromonospora arida. The sequence continues at coordinate 289,534 of NZ_JBIALC010000003.1, forward strand.
CGCTCGGGGCGACGCTTGCGGCGCTCGTTGAAGTCGCGCATCCGCTGCGGGTAGCCCATCAGCCGGACGTCGTACACCGGGATGCCCATCCGGTACGCGAAGCGCCGGGCGCCGTCCGGGCCGTCGATCCGCCGGCGCGTCCACTCCCCGTCGTCGGCGATCAGGATGACCGTGGTCTCCGTTACGGTCGTCCGCGGTTCGATGTACGCCTCGACGCCGCGCCGACTTCGGATGAAGTTCTCCAAATGGTCCAGATCGCCGCGACTCGCGGCACGGTCATGGCTCGGCACAGCCGCCTGTTTGCGGCGCCGGAACAAGCCCACCCGATCTCTCCCCCACGTTGCGTCATCGACGACGGTGCCAAGGGTACGTGTCGATGACGTGTCGTTGGGCACCTCAGTACGCACCCTGTGCCCAGTGGTGACAAGATGACCGAGGTGGGGTGTGTCCGTGTTACATCCCCGTGACCCCCGATGCAGCGACGCGACCTGGGAGTTGGACGTGAGCGAGCCGAACGAAGCGACCTTCGACATTGTCATTCTCGGAGGTGGCAGCGGCGGCTACGCGACCGCGCTGCGCGCCGTCCAGCTGGGCCTGAAGGTCGCGCTGGTCGAGAAGGGCAAGCTCGGGGGCACCTGCCTGCACAACGGCTGCATCCCGACGAAGGCCCTGCTGCACGCCGCCGAGATCGCCGACCAGGCCCGCGAGTCTGAGCAGTTCGGCGTGAAGGCCGAGCTGATCGGCATCGACATGGCCGGGGTCAACTCGTACAAGGACGGCGTGATCGCCCGCCTGTACAAGGGCCTGCAGGGCATGTTGAAGGGCAACAAGGGCATCACGATCGTCGAGGGCGCCGGCAAGCTGGTCGGCAAGAACGTGGTCGAGGTGGACGGCAAGCGCTACACCGGCCGCAACATCGTCCTGGCCTCCGGTTCGTACGCGAAGAGCCTGCCCGGCCTGGAGGTCGACGGCGAGCGGATCATCACCAGCGACCACGCCCTCACGATGGACCGGGTGCCGTCGTCGGTGATCGTGCTCGGTGGCGGTGTGATCGGCGTCGAGTTCGCCAGTGTGTGGAAGTCCTTCGGTGTGGACGTGACGATCGTCGAGGCGCTGCCCCGGCTGGTCGCCGCCGAGGACGAGGAGTCGTCCAAGGCGCTGGAGCGGGCGTTCCGCAAGCGGAAGATCAACTTCAAGGTCGGCAAGCCGTTCGAGAAGGTCGAGAAGACCGAGGGCGGCGTCAAGCTGACCATCCAGGGCGGCGAGACCGTCGAGGCGGAGCTGCTGCTGGTCGCCGTCGGCCGCGGCCCGAACACCGCCAACCTCGGGTACGAGGAGCAGGGCGTCAAGATGGACCGCGGCTACGTGCTGACCGACGAGCGGCTGCGCACCAGCGTGCCGAACGTCTACGCCGTCGGCGACATCGTCCCGGGCCTCCAGCTCGCGCACCGGGGCTTCCAGCAGGGCATCTTCGTGGCCGAGGAGATCGCCGGGCAGACCCCCGCCGTGATCGACGAGGTCGGCATCCCGCGCGTCACCTACTGCGACCCGGAGCTGGCGTCGGTGGGTCTCACCGAGGCCAAGGCCAAGGAGCAGTACGGCGCCGACAAGGTCAAGACGTACAACTACAACCTGGGTGGCAACGGCAAGAGCCAGATCCTCAAGACCACCGGCTTCGTGAAGCTGGTCCGGGTCGAGGACGGCCCAGTGGTCGGCGTGCACATGATCGGCGCCCGGGTGGGTGAGCTGATCGGTGAGGCGCAGCTCATCTACAACTGGGAGGCCTACCCGGCGGAGGTCGCCCAGCTCGTGCACGCCCACCCGACCCAGAACGAGGCCCTGGGCGAGGCGCACCTGGCCCTCGCCGGCAAGCCGCTGCACGCGCACGCCTGATCACCCACAACCGCGGCGTCCGGCGACGGGCGAAGATCCCACCAGGGGAATGAAGGAGTCTCAGAAAATGCCGGTATCGGTCACCATGCCCCGGCTCGGCGAGAGCGTCACCGAGGGCACCGTCACGCGCTGGCTCAAGCAGGAGGGCGACACGGTCGAGGTCGACGAGCCCCTGCTCGAGGTCTCGACCGACAAGGTCGACACCGAGATCCCGTCGCCCGCGGCGGGCGTGCTGAGCCGGATCGTGGTCGGTGAGGACGAGACCGCCGAGGTGGGCAGCGAGCTGGCTGTCATCTCCGGTGAGGGCGAGTCGACCGGCGGTGGCGAGGCCGCCCCGCAGGAGCAGGCCCCGACCGAGGAGGTCGAGCCGGCCGCCGAGCCGACGGCCGCCGCCGAGGGCACCGCCGACGAGGTGGCCCAGGACGAGGCTCCGGCCGAGGCACCGGCTCCGGCCGCCGCCTCGTCGGGCGAGGGCACCGCGGTGAAGATGCCGGCCCTGGGTGAGAGCGTCACCGAGGGCACGGTCACCCGCTGGCTCAAGCAGGTCGGCGAGACCATCGAGGTCGACGAGCCGCTGCTGGAGGTCTCCACCGACAAGGTGGACACCGAGATCCCGTCGCCGGTCGCCGGCACCGTGCTGGAGATCAAGGTCGCCGAGGACGAGACCGCCGCGGTCGGCGCAGACCTGGCGATCATCGGCGTTGCCGGTGCGGCCCCCGCCCCGGCGCAGCCCGAGCCGAAGCCCGAGCCGAAGGCGGAGGCCAAGCCGGAGCCGAAGGCCGAGCCGAAGCCGGAGCCGAAGGTCGAGGAGCCGACGCAGGGCGCCTCGTACAGCGAGCCCGCCGCGGAGACCGAGAGCTCGGCGCAGCCGGCGAAGACCGAGCAGGCCGCGCAGCCGGCCGCGTCGACCTCGACGCCGCCTCGCCCGTCCGCCCCGGCACCGGGTGCTGGCGAGGAGGCCGCCGGCTACGTGACCCCGCTGGTACGCAAGTTGGCCGGTGAGCACGGCGTCGACCTGGCCGCGCTCAACGGCACCGGCGTGGGTGGTCGGATCCGCAAGCAGGACGTGCTGGAGGCCGCCGAGAAGGCAAAGGCCGCCAAGGCCGCTCCGGCCGCCGCACCAGCGGCCGCCGCCGCGCCCTCGGCGGCTGCGGCCAAGCCGGCCGCGAAGGCGCAGCCGAGCGGCAAGCGGGGCACCACCGAGAAGCTCCCCCGGATCCGCAAGGCCATCGCCAAGCGGTTGCACGAGTCGCTGCACGAGATGGCGCAGCTCACCACCGTGGTCGAGGTGGACGTCACCCGGATCGCCAAGCTGCGGGCGCAGGCGAAGGACTCCTTCGTGCAGCGGCACGGCGTGAAGCTGTCCTTCCTGCCGTTCTTCGCCCTCGCCGCCATCGAGGCGCTGCAGACGCACCCGATCGTCCAGGCCAGCATGGACCTGGAGGGTGGCACGATCACCTACCCGGCGGCCGAGCACCTGGGCATCGCGGTGGACACCGAGCGGGGGCTGCTGACGCCGGTCATCCACAACGCCGGCGACCTCAACCTGGGCGGCATCGCCAAGCGGGTCGCCGACCTGGCCGAGCGGACCCGGACCAACAAGATCAGCCCGGACGAGCTGGCCGGGGCAACCTTCACGCTGACCAACACGGGCAGCCGGGGCGCGCTCTTCGACACCCCGATCGTGCCGTCGCCCCAGTCGGCGATGCTCGGCACGGGTGCCGTGGTGAAGCGGCCGGTCGTGGTCAACGACCCGGAGTTGGGCGAGGTCGTCGCGATCCGGTCGATGGTCTACCTGGCCATGTCCTACGACCACCGGCTGATCGACGGCGCCGACGCGGCTCGCTTCCTGACCACGGTCAAGGAGCGGCTGGAGGCCGGCAACTTCGAGTCGGAGCTGGGCCTGGCCTGATCCACCCGCAACGCCGAAAGGGCGCCCCGGTCGTCGACCGGGGCGCCCTTTCGGCTGCGGTCCTCAGCCCTTGAGCAGCGCGGTCGAGACCTGCCAGAGCCGCTCGGCGGCCTCCGGGTCCAACGCGTAGTCGGCCACTCCGGTCCGCCCGCCCGGCTGGGCGGGGGCGGCCTGCTGACAGTCCTCGAAGTAGCGCCCACCCACCTCGTCGAGCAGCGGTGACGCGGCGACCAGCACGGAGGTGGCGGCACCCTGCTCGACGGTCTTCCAGGCCGCCGCGTTGCCCGACCGCATCCGGTCCAGTTCCTCCTTGCTGACGTAGCGCTGCAGGTTGGTCTGGATCGCGCCGGGCATCAGCGAGTTGGTGTAGATACCGTCGTCTGACCAGCGCCGGGTCGCTTCCACGGCGAACAGCACGTTCGCCGTCTTGGACTGCCCGTACGCCTGCCACGGCTCGTACTCCCGCTTGTCGTACTGGATGTCCTCGAAGACCACCGGTGAGCGCAGGTGGGCGGCGGAGCTGACGGAGACGATCCTGGCCCCGTCGCCGGCGGCGAGTGCCGGGCGCAGTCCGGTGGCGAGCGCGAAGTGCCCCAGGTGGTTGGTGGCGAACTGCATCTCCCAGCCCTGCGGGGTGCGGGACAGGGGTGCGGCCATGATGCCGGCGTTGTTGACCAGGATGTGCAGCGGGCCGTCCCAGTTGGCCACGAAGTCGGCGATCGAACCCTGGTCGGCGAGGTCGAGCGGGGCGACCAGGACGCGGTCGTTGCCGGTGGTGCCGGTGATGTCGTTGGCGGCCTGCTGACCCGCGTCGGGGTTGCGGACGGCCAGGGTGACCTCCGCGCCGGCGCTGGCCAGGGCGCGGGCGGTCTCCACGCCGATCCCGGAGGACCCGCCGGTGACGATCGCCCGCCGCCCGACGAGGTCCACGCCCCGGATCACGTCCATGGCTGTGGACTGATGGGCGAACGAAGTGGTGATCGGGTTGTTGGTCGTCATTGTCCATCCTTGTCCGGGGTGGGCGGACCGACCGGCCCGCTGCGAGAGGCCGTGGCTCCGGTGCTTCCCCGACCCGGGCCGGAGGTAACGCCGGACCCCGTCGCCATCGCCGTTCGGCCTCCGACCAGCCCGGACGCTGCCAGAGTGGGATCGTGGGCGGCTACCGGCGGGGTGGACAGCTGGGACCGGCCGTCCCGATCGCCCCGGGCGCCCGGGTGGACAAGTTCGAGGTCTTCTTCGACCTGGTCTTCGTCTTCTCGTTCTTCATCATCACCCGGGCCACCGCCGCGAACATCTCCAGCCGGCAACTGCTGCACGCCGGTCTGGTGCTCGCCGTGCTCTGGTGGATCTGGGTGGTACACAGCCTGGTCGCCACCCGGGTCCGGCTCGGCGAGGGCTACGTCCCGGTGCTCATGGTGATCGCGATGGTCGCCCTGTTCGCGTTCGCGCTGGCTCTGCCACAGGCGTTCACCGACCCGAAGGGGAGCGCTGCCGGCCCGATGCTGGTGGCGATCAGTTACGTCGTGGTCCGCGGCATCCACTGGATCCTCTATCAACACGTGGTGCGGGACAGCCCGCAGGAGCGGCGGCAACTGCGGCGGTTCGCGCCGGAGCTGGCGGTGAGCATCTTGCTGCTGCTGGCCGCCGCGCTCATCCCGCCGCAGATCGCCGACCCCGACCGAGCCGCCATGGTCCGCGACGGCCTGTGGATCGCCGTGGTGGTGGTGCAGTACGCCACCGGCTTCATCGTCGGGACCTGGGGCTGGGGGGTGACCAGCGCCGAGCACTGGACCGAGCGCTACGACCTCATCCTGATCATCGCGCTGGGTGAGTCGATCATCTCGACGGGCGTCGGCGGCAACCTGCTCGGCAAGTCGGTCACCTGGCCGGCGGTGGCCGCCGCCGCGCTCGGCATCGTGGTCACCGCCGCCCTCTGGTGGGCGCACTTCGACTTCATCGGGCCGGCCGCCCGGATCGCCCTGCACGCGGCGGAGGGCGCTCCCCGGGTGGCGATGGCCCGCGACGCGTACGCGTATCTCTACCTGCCGATGATCGCCGGGGTGATCCTCTTCTCGATCGGCAACGAGGAGGTCCTGCACAAGATCACCGACCCGGCCGGCGGGATCGCCGAGAAGGTCGAGGGCCCGGCGGTGCCAATGCTGTTCGGCGGGTTGATCTGCTATTTCGCCGTCAACCTGCTCTTCCAGTTGCGCACCCTGCACACCGTCACGTGGACCCGCGTCGGCGTCATCGTGGCGCTCACGGCGGCCCTCCCGGTCGGCCAGCACCTGCCGGCGCTGGGCGCGCTCACCCTCGCGACCGTGATCTGCGTGGCGCTGGTGGCCGTGGAGGTGATGGTGATGGCGCAATCCCGGCACGCCCTGCGAGCCGCCGTCTTCCAGGAGCGGACCAGCCACGAGGCCCACGAGGCCGCCTGGCGGGCGCGCTGGCACGACGTCCGGGAGACCGACGAACCGACCACGCCGTGATTCCCGGGTTTGGGGGCGTGGCCAGCCGGCCATAGACTTCGGCGCAGCGTCGCAGTGCACCCGGCCCGAAGGCCGCCGTGGGCATGGAGGCGCGGGGACAGCATGGGACGAACGTGCACCCAAATAGTTCACCGGCCGGCCGGCTCGCCGCCGTCGGCAATCAAATGATCGAGATCCACCTCTGGCTCAGCGCGGAACTGGCCCGGCTGCAGGCAAGCCTCGACACCCCGTCCCGGGACCTGCGGGCGCACTGCCTGACCTTCTGCGCCGCGCTCGGCCGACACCACACCGGTGAGGACGCGGGCGCGTTCCGGCTGCTGGCCGAGGAGGCCCCCGAGCTGCGCCCGGTCATCGACAACCTGATCACCGATCACGAGGTGGTGGCGGGGATCCTGGAGCGGGTCGAGGCACTGCTGGGCGGCGACGCGGCGGTGCCGGTCGACCAGGTGCGCGCCGAGCTGGGCGGGTTGGCCGCCCTGCTGGAATCGCACTTCCGCTACGAGGAAAAGCGGCTGGTCACCGCCCTGAACACGCTCACCGGTCGAACCGGAACGACCGAGGAACTGCTCGGCCTGACCGCGCCTGGTTCCCTTCAGCCGGCCTCCGATCCCGGTGCGGTGCCGGGCAGCCCCTCGTAGAAGCGGATCTTCTCCCGCAGGTGGTCGTACTGGCGCTGGAGCAGGCGCATCTGCTCCTCGACCCGCGCCGCGTGGTGGCACAGCAGCTCGTGCCGCTCGTCGGTGGTGTGCTCGCCGTCGCGGGCCAGTTGCGCGTAGCGGCGCATCTGTGCGATCGGCATCCCGGTGTCGCGCAGGCAGCGGAACAGCACCAGCCAGCCGAGGTCGTCGTCGGTGAAGACCCGCTGCCCGCCTGCCGTCCGCTCCACGTCCGCGAGGAGGCCGATCTTCTCGTAGTACCGCAGAGTGTCGAGGCTGAAGCCGCTGCGGCGGGCGGCCTCCGAGGGGGCGTAACCGCTCATGTCGCGAGATGCTAGTGCTTGACCTGGAGCGCGCTCCAGGTTGGAGGCTGGTGACCATGACGACGACACGGACGCTGGGACGCAGCGGCATCACGGTGAGCGCGATCGGAATGGGGTGCTGGGCCATCGGCGGCCCACTCTGGGGCGACGACGGGCAGCCGTTCGGCTGGGGCGAGGTGGACGACAACGAGTCGATCCGGACCATCCACCGGGCGCTCGATCTCGGCGTGACCCTGTTCGACACCGCCAGCAACTACGGCGCCGGGCACAGCGAGCGGATCCTCGGTCAAGCCCTGGCCGGGCGACGGGACAGCGTGGTGATCGCCACCAAGTTCGGCAACGTCAGCGAGGAGAGCACCCGGCGGGCGCTCGGCACCGACGCCAGCCCGGCCTTCGCGGTGCGCAGCCTGGAAGACTCGCTCCGCCGGCTCGGCACCGACCACGTCGACCTCTACCAACTGCACCTCAACGCACTGCCGGTGCCCGCCGCGCTCGATCTGGTCGACACCCTGGAGGCCCTGGTCGACCAGGGCAAGATCCGGGCGTACGGCTGGAGCACCGACGACCCGGCCTCGGCCGAGGCGTTCGCGGCCGCCGGCCCGCACTGCGCGGCGATTCAGCACGACGAGTCGGTGCTGCGCGACAACGCGGCGGTGCTGGCGGTCTGCGACAAGCACGACCTGGCCAGCCTCAACCGTGGGCCGCTGGCGATGGGGTTGCTCACCGGGTCGACCCGGGCGGTCGGGGCGGACGACGTGCGCGGACGGGCACCGGAGTGGCTGGAGTGGTTCACCGACGGCCGGCCGACGCCACGCTGGGCGACCCGCGTGGAGCAGGTCCGCGCGGCGCTCACCGCCGACGGTCGCACCCTGGCCCAGGGCGCGCTCGGCTGGCTGCTGGCGCGCAGCCCTCGTACCGTGCCGATTCCTGGTTTGCGCACTGTGGCCCAGGCCGAAGAGAACCTGGCCACCCTGGCGCTCGGGCCGCTCGACGCCGAGGCGTACGCCGAGGTGGAGCGTCTGCTGGCCGATCTGCGTCCGGCCCCGGCGGCCTAGCGCCGCCGCCGACCCGGCCGAGGGCGTCGACGCCGGACGCCGGGTCGGCGGTGCATTCCGACTACCGAACCATCGGGGTGACGCCGGGCACGCGGTGGGACAGCGCCGACGGTCCGGCGCTTGTAGCCTGGCTCCGTCCACATTGCGGTCAGCGCCCTGCTCTGCGTTCGGTAGCCGTCATGCCCGACGACGCCGGCCGGCCCGGGGGCGGTCGCTCGCGACCACGCGTTGACGCCGCCGCATCCAGTTGAAGATCGAGCTGCCTCATGAGCTATCCCTTCCAGACCGCCCAGACGCGCGTGTGGGATCCCGCCCTCCGGGTCGGCCAGGTCTATCTCGGCCAAGCCCGGTCGGTGGCAGAGGTCGTGGGGGCGCCGTCGGGTCTGACGCCGCTGCGCAACGGCAGCTGCGATCTCGATCCGGCGACGTTCGCGACCTTCGTGGACCGCCTTATCCGGTTCTACAACGAGGGCCGGCACCCCACCCTCGCGCAGCTGCTGCGTGGGGTCCTGCTGGTCTCCCTGGTGTTGCTGCAGCGTGCCGGCGGGCCTCCTCCGCCGCCCGGCAGCGCGGCGCTGGACGCCTTGCTCGCCGAAGCCGCCGCGCTCGAGCCCACCATGCCTGCCTGACGACGGCACGATCCGAGGAAGGGTGCGTGTGAACGACTCCGAGAAATTCGCCTGTACGTCGTGCGGGCAGGACTGGCAGACCTGGTACCGGGTGCGGGGAGGTGGGCGGCTGTTCCTGCTGTGCCCCGAGTGCGACGCGGTCTGGCTACCCGGCGACGACCGCACCGGCCCCCCGAAGCACCATCTCGGGGCACTGTTCGGTCCACAGCCGAAGTTCTTCAACGCCTGGGCCCTGATCGAGGAGTGCCCGGCGCCGCCCGCCGACTGACGCGTCACCGGTGGATGCGACGACGCTCCGAGCGAGGTGGAGACATCGACCGCACGGTCGCGGGACGGGGTGGGCGGCCGGCGCGACGCTCCGGCGCGCGGCTCGACGCATCCAACCTGCCGTCCGTACCGGAAGATATGAGCATGCGGATCCTTCTGGCCGGTGCGTCCGGCTTCCTTGGCACCCGACTGGCCGACGTGCTCGTCCGCGACGGGCACGAGGTCACCCGGTTGGTCCGTCGGGCGCCGGGCGGGCCGCAGGAGCGGCGGTGGGACCCGGCCGCCGGGCAGCTCGACCCGGCCGTGGTCGCCGAGGCCGACGCTGTGATCAACCTGGCCGGCGCGGGCGTCGGCGACAAGCGCTGGAACGACGACTACCGGCGGCTGATCCGGACCAGCCGGGTGGACAGCACCACCACGCTGGCGACCACCATCGCCGGCCTCCCCGCCGCGGACCGACCCCGGGTGCTGCTCAACTCATCGGCGGTGGGGTGGTACGGCAACACGGGCGACCGGGCGGTCGAGGAGGACGCGCCGGCCGGCGAGGGCTTCCTGGCCGACGTCTGCCGGGTGTGGGAGGCCGCGACCCGGCCGGCCGAGGACGCCGGGGTACGCGTGGTCCGGCTGCGTACCGGTCTGCCGCTGCACCGCGACGGCGGGTTGCTCAAGCCGCAGTTGCTGCCGTTCAAGCTGGGCATCGCCGGCCGACTGGGTAGCGGCCGGCAGTGGCTGCCGTGGATCTCGATGGCCGACTGGCTGGACGCGACCCGCTTCCTGCTCGACCGCGACGACCTCGCCGGCCCGGTCAACGTGGTGGGGCCGAACCCGGTCACCAACGCCGAGTTCACCCGCGAGCTGGCCCGGCAACTGCACCGGCCGGCGGTCATCCCGATCCCCGCGCTGGCGCTCAAGGTGGTCCTCGGTGGTTTCTCCCACGAGGCCCTCACCAGCACCCGGGTCCTCCCCGGAGTCCTGACGAGAGCCGCCTACCCCTACCACCACCCAACCCTCCCCCAAGCCCTCCAAGCAGCCCTGACAACCCCCTAACCCCACCCCGCAGCCAGCTCCCATCCTTGTTGATCAAGAGGTTTGCGTCGTCCGGAAGCCGGGATCTGACGGAAACTTCTTGATCAACAAGGATGAGGGCGCAGGCCTCGGGCTGCCTAGCCGTGGTTCGGCCCTCGGCAGAATCGGCGGTCAGCGGGTGGCCGGTGGGCCGGCGCGGGTCGATGCTGGGCCGATGGCGACCTTCTCCCTCCAGGCCACCCCGACCGACGCGGCGAGCTGGGCCGAGCTGGCCCGTCGGGCCGAGACCGCCGGCTTCGACGCTCTGCTCGCCGCGGACCACCCCGGCGACGTGACGTCACCGTTCGTGGCGCTGGCCGCCGCCGCCCCGGTCACCTCGACGATCGGGCTCGGCTCGTACGTGTCGAACCTCGGCGTACGGGAACCGATGCTGCTCGCGGCCGACGTGGCCACCCTCGATCTGATCTCCGGCGGACGGGCCCGGCTCGGTGTCGGCGCCGGTCACACCCCGGCGGAGTGGCGCGCGGTGGGCCGGGAACGCCCCGACGTGGCCGGCCGGGTCCGCCGTTGCGTGGCCGTCGCCGAGGCGGTCCGCGCCCTGCTCGACGGTGCCTCGGTCACCGTCGACTCGGCCGAGCTGACGATGCGCGACGCGGTGCTGCGCGAACCCCGGCCGGTGCAGGACCGGATCCCGCTGACGATGGGTACGGCGAACTCGACGCTGCTGCGCTGGGCCGGCGCGCACGCCGACGTGGTCGGGCTGATCGGCTTCGGACGTACCCTCGCCGACGGTCACCAGCATGAGGCGCGCTGGCGGGCCGACCAGATCGAGGCGCAGCTGGCCTGCGTGGCCGCCGGCGCAGCCGGCCGGGCGGACCCGCCGGCGCTGGAGGCGCTGGTGCAGACGGTGGTGGTCACCGACGATGCGGAGGCCGCCGCCGCGGAACAGGCCCGGCGCATCGGCATGACCGTCGCCGAACTGCTGGCCACCCCGTTCGTGCTGATCGGCACGGTGAACGAGATCATCACGGCGGTCGCCGAGCACGAACGGCGCTGGGGGGTGACCCGATTCGTGGTCCGCAGCGACGCGCTAAACCCGCTAGCGCCGGTCCTGACCCGCCTGACCTGAGCCCCCCACCCCCGGCGACAGCCCTGTTGACCAAGAGGTTTGCGTCAGATTCCGGCTTCCGGATGACGCAAACCTCTTGATCAACTCGGGCAGGGGGGTGGGGTCAGCAGCCGATCACCCAGTGGTTGGGGCCGGTCTGCTTGAGGGCACTGGTGTAGAAGGTGTTGTAGAGGCCCATGCGCTGGTTGGAGCCGTTGGCGTAGGCGTAGCCGCCGGACTGGTACGCCCGACCGGCCGCCACATGTGCGTAGTTGCTGGCCGTCACGCAGGTCGGCGGCGTGGTCGGGGTGGCCGTCGGGGTCGGCGTGGGGGTGGCGGTCGGGGTCGGCGTGGGGGTGGCGGTCGGCGTCGGGGTCGGGTTGGTCCCGCCGCCGTTCAGGCCGAAGAAGAGCGCGTCACGGTACGTCGAGCAGATGGTGTCCAGGAAGTACGCGCCCGCGGTGCCGCACTGCTCGGCCGCCGAGCCCGGGTCGACCGGGGTGCCGTGGCCCATCCCGGAGATCCGGTAAAGGCGCACGTCGTCGTTGCCGTACACCTCCAGGCTGGTGTTGCCGGGCAGCGACGAGGTGCTGGTCGGGGTCTGCGACACGCCCCGCACGTTGGTCCACTGGTCCCGGGACTCGGTGCCGTTGAGCGGGGTGACAGTGGTGTCCGAGGTGCCGTGCCAGATGGCCACCCGGGGGCGCGGGCCGGTGTAGCCGGAGTACGCGCCACGGACCAGGTCGCCCCAGGCGGCCGGGGTCTTGTCCGCACCCGGGTTCATGCAACTGAACGCGTTGACCATGCTGGTGGCGCAGCGGTACGGGATCCCCGCGATGATCGATCCGGCGGCGAAGACGTCCGGGTAGGTGGCCAGCATGACCGCGCTCATCGCCCCGCCGGCGGAGAGCCCGCTGACGTAGACCCGGGAGCCGTTCACCCCGTAGTTCGTCTTGGCGTGGTCGACCATCTGCTTGATGGACAGCGCCTCACCCTGGCCTCGGGTGGTGTCCCCCGCCTCGAAGAAGTTGAAGCAGGAGTTGGCGTTGTTGCCGGAGGGCTGCTGGGCGACGATCAGGGCGAACTTCCACTGGTCGGCGTACTTCTGCCAGCCGGAGTTGGCGAAGTAGCCGGAGGCGTTCTGGGTGCAGCCGTGCAGCAGGACGACGGCCGGGGAGTTGGCCGGCAGGCCGTCCGGCCGGTAGGCGTACATGGCGAGGTTTCCGGGGTTGGAGCCGAACCCGGTGACCTGGGTGAGGGTGGCGGCCTGGGCGGGTGCGGCGACGGCGACCGCGCCCGCGACGGCGAGGGCGAGCCCGGCGACCGCACCGAGCAGCCGGGTGATGGTGGACGAGGAGCGGCGCACGGCGGCCTCCCTGGAGGGGCAGACTGTGAACTGGGTCACGGTCGAGTTGCCGAGACGTTACGACGATGTGTCGGCGCTATGACATAGGGCACACGCACACATTCACGACGGACGCTGTGTACGCCAGACCGTCGACGTGGCGGGCCGAATCCGTCCCCAACGGTCCCGTCCTTGCAGGTCTGACCGGCCCGTCCAGGTCCGGTTGGTAACGTCCGCTGCGTGCCGTCCTCCCCGTCGCTGGCCACCGGGCCCGCACCCGCGTCACCGCCGAGCACCGTCCGGGACCGCCGGGCCGACCTGATCGTCGTGCTGGTGGCGCTCGCGCTCGCCGTCTGGGTGACCAGTGGGCTGTGGCGGGACCCGAACACCCGCACCATCACCGTCAACTCCAGCGACCAGGCGCTCTTCGAATGGCTGCTGGCCTTCGGCGGGCACGCGGTCACCCACGGGGACAACCCGCTCTTCACCTACCTGATCAACGTCCCGGACGGCGTGAACCTCGCGGTCAACACGACGATCACGGTGTACGCGGTGGTCTTCGCCCCGCTCACGTACCTGATCGGGCCGCCGGCGACGTTCCTGGTGGTCCTCACCCTGAACCTGCTCGCCACCGCGCTGGTCTGGTACTGGCTGCTCTCCCGGCACCTGGTCCGCAGCCGGCTGGCCGCCGGGGTCGGCGCCCTGTTCATCGCCTACTCCCCCGGCATGGTGTCGCACGCCAACGCGCACCTGAACTGGACCGCCGGTTGGCTGGTGCCGCTGCTGATCTGGCGGCTCTTCGCGCTGCGCCGGGCCGGGCACTGGCTCCGTGACGGGCTGATCCTCGGCGTGCTGGTCGCGGTGGCCTTCTCGATCGCCGCCGAAGGGCTGTTCTTCACCGCGCTGGCGCTGGGGGTGTTCGTCGCCGTCTGGGCGCTGCACCCGGCCAACCGGGTGGAGGCCCGCGCCGCGCTGCCCAATTTCCTGCGCGGGCTCGGGGTGACCGCCGTGGTCGCCGGTGTGCTGCTGTCGTACCCCCTGTGGTTGCACTTCGCCGGGCCACAACGGTTCCACGGCACCGGCTTCGACCCGGTGATCCACTCAGAGGACATCGCGGCGTTCGCCGCCTTCCCGCGCCGCTCACTGGCCGGCGAGGCCGGGTTGGGCACCTCGCTGGCGCCGAACCCGACCGAGGAGAACTCGTTCTTCGGCATTCCGCTGCTGGTGCTCACCGTGGTCTGTTTCGTCGTGCTCTGGCGGCGGGCCGACCCGCACCGCCGGGCCACCCTCTGGGCGCTGGGCGCCCTCGCTCTGATCTTCACGGTGCTCTCCTTCGGGCCGGTCGCCAAGGTCGACGGCCGACGCACCGATCTGCCCATGCCGTTCGACCTGGTCGGACAACTGCCGGTGGTGAACGCCGCGCTACCGGCCCGGCTGGCACTGGTGGTCGCGCCCGTGGTCGGGCTGCTGCTGGCGTACGTCATCGACCAGTTGCGCGCCGCACCACCTCAGCACCGCTCCACGGAACTGGCCTGGCTGCTGGGTTTCGCGGTGGCCCTGGTGCCGCTGCTGCCCACCCCGCTGCTGACGGACGAACGGGAGCCGATCCCGCGCTTCATCACCTCCGGCACCTGGCGGGACTACGTGTCACCGGACGGGGTGCTGACCCCGGTGCCGCTGACGGTGGACATTTACCCGGACGGCCAGCGCTGGCAGGCGTACGCGTTGTCGCACCGGCAGGGCGAGTTCGCCATCCCGGGCGGCTTCTTCCTCGGCCCCGGCGGGCCGGACGGGCGGGGCCGGATCGGTCCGGTGCCGCGCACGCTGAGCGCGTTGATGGACCAGGCCGGCCGCACCGGGCTGGCCCCCATCATCACCGACGGAACGATCCGGGAGGTCCAGTCGGACCTGCGGCACTGGCGCATCGAGACGGTGGTGCTCGCCGACGAGGTGCACGGCGCGAAGTTCGAGGTCGACGAGGCGGCGCTGCTGCGCACCGGCACCGCCCTGTTCGGTGAGCCGCAACGGGTCGAGGACGTCTGGCTCTGGCGCATCCCGCCGGCCGATCGGTAGACCGCGACGCGGCCGGCCGGGGCATCACGACCGACCGCCGTCGCGTCTAATGGGCTGATGAGACTGACCGGTGGGCGATTGCGGCGTGCCGCCGTGGTCGGGCTCGCGCTGGGGCTCGTCGCGCTCAGCGCGCCCGCCGCCACGGCCGCAAACAGCGTCGCGCTCAGCGCGCCAGCCGCCACGGCCGCCAACAGCACTGTCGCCGACGGCACGGCCGGCGGGAGCACTGTCACCGACAGCACGGTCGGGATGGTGCCGAGCCAGGTGCGCGATCCGTGGCTGTGGCAGGCCACCGTGGGGCAACGCCCGGCCGGTCCGGCCGCGTTGGTGTTCTTCACCGACCGCACCCGCTATTTCGAGTCGACCGGGGTGCTGGTCGCACGGGACGGCGCCTACCGGCTCATCCCGATCCGCATCGGCGAGGGGCACGGGCTGCTCTCCCCCGACGGGCGCCACTACCTGCGGCCGCAGTTCGGCGAGTTGCTGGACCTCACCACCGGCCGGCAGCGCCGCACCCTGAAACCCGGGCTGGACCCTTTCGCGTGGTCACCGGATGGGCGACGCGTGCTCGGCACCCGCAGCAACGACGATCCGGTGATCAGTTACGGACCGGACAACCAGCAGCTCAACGATCCGGAGAAGCCCGACGACCTGCTCGTCGTCGACCCGTTCCGGGGCACCGAGCGGACGCTCGACGTGGGCACTTTCGCCGCCCACAACGGGGCGGCCTGGTCACCCGGTGGCGACCTGGTGGCGGTCACCGGCTCGCCGGACGTGCCTGCCCAACTCGCCGAGCGCCAGCGACTGGTGGTCGTCGACCCGGCCGGCGGCGGTCCTCGCTGGCAGGTCGACCTGGGCGACCGCCGGACACTGGCCGGCCCCGCCGCCTGGCACCCCGACGGCCGGCGGCTCGCGCTGCTCGCCTTCGACGGCTGCGCCGGGCCCAGGTGCACGGCCGAGCAGGCGGCGGCGCGCACCTGGCGAATCGAGTTCCTGGACACGGCCACCGGTCAGGCGGTCGGCCAAGTCCTGCCGGCCGGCACCTCGGCCAGCGAAATCATCGGCTGGCGCGGAGACGACCCGATCCTGCGGTATGTCAGCGAGACGGAGCAGGACACGGACCGGCAGGCCCTCCTCGCCGCGCTGTCGCCCGACGGCGGTCGCGAGGTGCTGGTGACCACGCCGGTCGGGTCGACCGACCTGATGGTGCCGGGCGACCTGCTGACCCGGGCCGCGTTCGGTGGGCCGGAGCCCCGGCCGTCACCGTTCGCCGCCCCGCTCTGGGTCTACCTGACGCTGGGCGTGCCGACGCTGCTCGCGATCGCTCTCCTCGTTCGTCGGATCCGCCGCCACCGCGGTGCGACGGTCCCTGCTCCGGCGTGACAACGAGCCGCCGAGCGGTGCCGCGACCGGCACGACGACGTCCTCGTGAGGCGGCTCACCAGGGAAGATCGCCTCTGACGGGACTAGGCTGGTTGCCGTGACGACGACGACCCCCGGCCTGACGGCCGTCCGTGCCGGCCTGCTCGAATACCAGGCCGCCTGGGACGAGCAGCGGCGCCTGCACGAGTCGGTGGTGGCTGGCGAGCGCGGGGACACCGTGCTGCTGCTGGAGCACCCGAGCGTCTACACCGCGGGCAAGCGCACCGAACCGTGGGACCGGCCCATGGACGGCACTCCGGTCGTCGACGTGGACCGTGGCGGCAAGATCACCTGGCATGGGCCGGGGCAGCTCGTCGGTTACCCGATCCTGCGCCTGCCCGACCCGGTGGACGTGGTCGCGTACGTGCGCCGGACCGAAGAGCTGCTCATCGACGTGTGCGCCGAGTTCGGGCTGACCGCCGGCCGGGTCGAGGGGCGCAGCGGGGTCTGGGTGCCCGAGGACGACCGGGGGCCGGCCCGCAAGGTGGCGGCCATCGGCATCCGGGTGGCCCGGGGCGTCACCCTGCACGGCTTCTCGATCAACTGCGACTGCGACCTGACGTACTTCGACCGGATCGTGCCGTGCGGCATCCGGGACGCCGGCGTCACCTCGCTCACCGCCGAGCTTGGTCGGCCGATCAGCGTCGCCGACGTGCTGCCGGTGGTCGAGCGCCGGCTCTCCACCCTCATCGAGGTCTGAGCGGCGGCCCCCGACGTCGCCGCCGGGGACCACCTCGCTCACGGCGTCAGGCGGTGCAGGTCACGCGGGAACGCGGTGACCTCGCGGATGTTGGCCGCGCCGACCAGCCGGGCCACGAACCGTTCCAGACCGATGGCGAAGCCACCGTGCGGTGGCATGCCGTGCCGGAACGCGTCCAGGTAGCCGACGTACGGCTCGACCGGCTCACCCCGGGCCGCCAACGCCGCCAGGTAGTCGGCGTGCCGGTGCAGCCGCTGCCCGCCGGTGACCAGCTCCAGACCCCGAAAGAGCAGGTCAAAACCGTTCGAGTACGCGGGCCGCGCCGGGTCCGGGTGGGTGTAGAAGGGTCGCTTCGCCATCGGGTAGCCGGTGACGAACAGGAAGTCCGACCCGTGTTCGCGCCGGGCCCACTCCCCCAGCGCCCGTTCGTGGGCGGGTGCGAGGTCCGGCTCGTCGGCGGGCGCGCCGGCGATCGTCAGCGCCTCGGTGAAGTGCACCGCCGGGATCTCCGCCGGCACCTGCGGCGGCGTGACGCCGAGCGTCGCCAGAGCGCTGCCGGCCCGCCCGCTCACCGTGCCCAGCATCCCGGCCACGGTGTCACGCAGCACGCGCATCACGTCCCGGTGGTCGGTGACGAAGCCCAGCTCCGCGTCGAGCGACGTGTACTGGGCGAGGTGCCGGACGGTGTCGTGGGGTTCGGCCCGGAAGACCGGCCCCACCTCGTAGACACGTTCGAAGACGCCGACCATCAGCTGCTTGTAGAACTGCGGCGACTGGGCCAGGTACGCGGGTCGGCCGAACCAGTCCAGCGCGAACACGTTCGCCCCGCTCTCGGTGCTGGAGCTGACCACCTTCGGCGTGTGGACCTCCACGAAGTCCTGGGCGTCGAGTGCGGCCCGGAACCCGGCCACCGCGGCGGCCGAGATCCGCAGCGCGGCCGACCGGGTGGGGTGCCGAAGCGCGGTGGGCGCGTTGTCGAGCTGGGTGGGCAGGCTCGCGGTGAGCGCCGGCCGGTACAGGTCGAACGGTGGCGGTGCGGCGGGCGGCCCGAGGAGACGTACCGTCGGGTCGGTCAGCTCGACCCCGGCGGGCGCCGTGCCGTTCGCGGTCGCCGTCGCGGTGACCTCGACGACCGTCTCCTCGGTGAGTTTCTCCAGCTCGGCGCGGACGGCCGGGTCGGTGACGACCACCTGGGCCAGGCCGGTGGCGTCCCGCACGATCAGGAAGGCCACCGACTTGAGCAGTCGACGGCGGTGCACCCAGCCGGCGATCCGCACGGTCGTGCCGATCCTGGCGGGCAGTTGCTGGGACAGGGTTCGTTGCATGGCGGGCTGCTCCTCGGTCGATCGCCACGCCTTCGCCGCCCTGGGATGGTGAAAGCGTCGCATCAGCCCCAGGGAGGTGTGGGCGAGCGGGAACCTCGCGGTGCCACCACACCTTCGCCCCCGCCGAAGCGGGGGCCTCGTTCGTCGCCTGATGACCGGGGCCAGCCGGGCGGGCTCTACTGGGCGCGGGGAGCCCGCGGCCGTTCTTCCCGCAGCTCGGGAGGGTCTTCGCGCCCCGGTGCCAGACCGCCTCTCAGCACCGGCGGCTCTCTGCACTGGCGGGTCGGGGGCTACTCGGCTCCGTCGTCGCTGTTGGCGGTGACCGTAGCACCCGAGTCCCGCTCGTGTGACGCACATTTTCGACACCCCGGTGTCCGGCGTCACAACGTTCGGGGCGTGACGCCGGTCGCCTGACGCACATAGACACCTGCCGTCCGGCGTAGGCTCATTTTCGTGACGATCGAGCACTCCGCGCCGACGACCGGCCAGGCAGCGCGCACCGCAACGGCGGCCCCCGAGGGGCGGCGTCTGCTGCGGATCGAGGCGCGTAACGCCGAGACGCCGATCGAGCGCAAACCGCCATGGATCAAGGTCAAGGCCAAGATGGGCCCGGAGTACACCCAGCTGCGCGGGCTCGTCTCGCGCGAGGGGCTGCACACCGTCTGCCAGGAGGCCGGCTGCCCCAACATCTACGAGTGTTGGGAAGACCGGGAGGCCACCTTCCTCATCGGTGGTGACCAGTGCACCCGGCGCTGCGACTTCTGCCAGATCGACACCGGCAAGCCGGCCGAGTTCGACGCCGACGAGCCGCGTCGCGTCGCCGAGTCGGTGGTCTCGATGGGGCTGCGTTACGCCACCATCACCGGTGTCGCCCGTGACGACCTGCCCGACGGCGGCGCCTGGCTGTACGCCGAGACCGTCCGACAGATCCACGCCCTGCAGCCCGGCTGCGGCGTCGAGCTGCTGATCCCGGACT
Organism: Micromonospora arida; assembly: GCF_042873195.1. Lineage (NCBI taxonomy): Bacteria > Bacillati > Actinomycetota > Actinomycetes > Micromonosporales > Micromonosporaceae > Micromonospora > Micromonospora arida. Next base: position 308,733 of record NZ_JBIALC010000003.1, read on the forward strand.
TCAACGCCGTCCCTGAGCAGTTGGCCGAGGTTTTCGGCTCCCGCCCCGAGGTGCTGGCCCACAACGTGGAGACAGTGCCGCGCATCTTCAAGCGCATCCGGCCGGCGTTCCGCTACGACCGCTCGCTGGACGTGATCCGGCAGGCCCGCGCCGACGGCCTGGTCACCAAGAGCAACCTCATCCTGGGCATGGGCGAGGAGCGGGCCGAGGTCTCGCAGGCGCTGCGTGACCTGCACGAGGCCGGCTGCGAACTGATCACCATCACCCAGTACCTGCGCCCCTCGCCCCGGCACCACCCGGTGACCCGCTGGGTCAAGCCGGAGGAGTTCGTGGAGCTGCGCGAGGAGGCCGAGGAGATCGGTTTCGCCGGGGTGATGAGTGGGCCGCTGGTGCGTTCGTCGTACCGGGCCGGCCGGCTCTACAAGCAGGCCATCGACGCCCGCGCCGCCGCCTCGGTCGCCACCGCCAGCTGACTCCGCCGGCGGCGCCGCGCGGCCGTTCGGCGTCCGGGTGTCATGATCCTGTGATGACCGTCGGCGTACGCGAGCAGCCGCGCGGCGCCGACCCGCCCCGCCCGCGGCCCGGCGCACGTCCCGGCCTGGTCGGTTGGCTCACCGGGTTGGCCGTGCTCTCCGGGGTGGGTTACCGGCTCTGGCTGCTGCTGCACGCCGCCCCGGCGACGAACAGCGACGAGGCCACCATGGGGCTGGCCGCGCTGCACATCGCCCGGGGTGACGGCTTCCCGGTCTGGTTCTACGGCCAGCAGTACATGGGCACGCTGGAGGCGTACCTTGCCGCGCCGGTGTTCGCCCTCGCCGCTGGGCCGTCGCTGCTCGGGCTGCGGTTGCCCACGCTGGCCCTGTACGCGCTGTTCCTGCTGCTGGCCTGGCGGTTGACGCTGCGGCTGACCGGGGACCGGTGGTTCGGGCTGCTGATGGTGGCGCTGCTGGCCCTCGGCTCCGACCGGATCGTCAAGAACCAGTTGATCGCCGGCGGCGGCTACCCCGAGATGAACGCGGCCGGGGCCGCGCTGGCCCTGCTCGCCGTGGATCTGGCCACCGGTCGACCGGGGCGGCGATCGGCCGACGCCGGGCGACCCGACGGGCGGACGGCCGACACCGGGCTACCCGGCCGGCGGCTGGCGCGCTGGGCCGCGTGGGGGTTCCTGGCCGGGCTGATGCTCTGGGTCGACCCGCTCGTGCTGCCGTACGTCGCGGCGACCGGCGCGGTCCTCGTCGGGTTCTGCCGCCGGGAGCTGTGGGGTGCCGCCGGGGCGCTGCTCGGAGCGGCGGCCGTGCTGGGGGCGGCCCCACTGCTGCTGCACAGCCTGCTGACCGGACGCAACCCGCTGCACGCCGTGCTCGCGGCCAGCGGTGCCAACGCCAGCGCGGGCTGGCCGGACCGGCTGCACGGCGGCCTGGTGCTCGGCCCCGGACTGGGCATGGGCTTCTGCGCTCCCGGCCAGTGCGCCACCTGGCAACTGTGGTGGGCGCTCGCCCTGCCGCTGCTGCTGGCCATCACCGCCGCCACCGCCTGGCGAGCCCTGCGCATCCCCGACCCCAACCCTGCTGGCTCTGCCGCTGTCGGCTCCGACGCGGTGTCGCCTCGGGTGGCGGCGGCGGCACGGCTGGCGCTCGTCCTGGCCGCGGTGGCCACCCTCGGCGCGTACACCCTGAGCAGTTCCGCCGGGCTCACCCCCGTGGAGAGTTCCCGCTACCTGTCCTGCCTGCTCATCTCCCTGCCAGCGCTGCTCTGGCCGGTGTGGACGGTGGCGCGGCACGGGCTGCGCCGGTCGGCGACCGGTCGGCGCGGCGTCGGGTCGACGCTGGCCGGGTCGGTCGCGGTGGTGTTGCTCGCCGCCACGTTGGGCACCGCCGCCCACGCCACCTGGCGGGCAGCGCAGACCGTCCCGGCGACCCAGGCCGCCGAGGCCCGGCACACCGAACTGGTGGGCACCCTGCGACAACTGGGCGTACGGCACGTGCGCGCCGGCTACTGGACCTGCAACCGGCTCACCTTCGCCAGCGCGGAGCAGGTGGTCTGCGCGGTCGTCGACGACACCCTGCGCCCCGGTTTCGACCGCTACCCCCCGTACCGGCGGGAGGTGGACAGCGCGGCGGCACCGGCCTGGGTCGCGCCGGCCGGCTCACCCCTGGCGGAGGTGCTCGACGAGCGGCAGCGAGTCACGCCGGGCAGCCTCGACCTGGTCACCATCGAGGGCTGGCGCATCTACCTGCCGCGCTGACCCGACGGTCCACGTCCGCGCGGCGGTCTCGGTGCGCGTCAGCGCGCGGCCCGGCGGCCTCGGTGCGCGCGTCAGCGTGGCGCGGCGGCGTCGGTGAGCAGGCCGAGGCGGTGGGCCAGGGCGGCGGCCTCCACCCGGTTGGTCACGCCCAGCTTCGCGATGATCCGGGAGACGTGCACGCTTGCCGTCTTCGGTGAGATGAACAACCGCTCGGCGATCCGGCTGTTGCTGTGCCCCTCGGCGACCAGGCGCAGCACCTCCCGCTCCCGGGCGGTCAGCAGGTCCGCGCCGGCCCCGCCCCCGGCCGCACCGCGCAGGCCGACCCGCCGCGCCAGGGTGGCGGCCGCCTCGACCAGCGGGGTCGCACCCAGCCGCCGGCCGATCTCGGTGGCCTCGGTGACCGCCGCCGCCGTCTCGTCGCGTTCCCCGGCTGCGGCGGTCGCCTCGGCCAGCGCCAGCAGCGCCCTGCCCAACGGGTAGGGCTGCCCGTCGGCCCGCCACGCGTCGACCGCCGCACGCCACGCCGGCAGCGCCTGGTCGCCGACCGCGAGCAGCGCGGTGACCTGGGCGGCGTGCGCACGGGCCGCCGGGTGCCGCGCCGGCAGGTCGGTGGCGAGCGCCGCCACGGCGGCGGCCAGCTCCCGGTCACCCACCCGGGCTGCGGTACGCGCGGCGGCGCTGAGCACCGGCCAACCCTCCCGGGGCAGCTGCGGCAGGCTTCCGTCCGCCACCGCGACGCGGGCCGCGCGTACCGCCTCGACCTTGTCGTCCGCGGCCAGCGCCGCCTCGATCGCCAGTTCGTGCAGGGGCAGGCGGTGGTTCGGCCACAGGTACGGCCGGTTGAGGAAGGTGAGCGCACGGTCGACCAGTTCGTCGGCGCCCGGATGGGCGCGGGCCAGCCGCAGCCCGGCGCCCAACTGGAGCCAGTGCAGACCGGTGACACCGGACAGGTCGATCCGGGCGGCCTCCGCACAGACCGCCTCGGCCTCGTCCCACCGGCCCAGCGCGATGAGCGCCTCGGCCCGGTTGGAGAGCAGGTACGCCCCGGTGGAGCGGCTGATCCCCACCCGTCGCGCCTCGGCCACACCGGACTCGGCGGCTTGCGCGGACTCGGCGTAGCGGCCCAACTCGCAGAGCATGTCCGACTCGAACACCATGGCGAGCACCAGGGTCGGCGCGTCCCCCGCCGCACGGGCAGCGGCGGCCGCCTGGCCCAGCTCGGCCAGCCCGCCGGTCAGGTCCCGCTCGCCGTGACAGAGCAGCGCGATCCGCGTGGACAGCAGGGCCACGTGTTCTCCGAGCGCCTCGGCGTCGGCGGCGGCCTCGGCTGCCACCCGGGCCGCCTTCTGCGGGTCGATCTTGACCAGGTGGGTGGCGATGTCGGCGAGCAGCCGGACCCGCTCCGCGCCGGGCGGGCCACCGGCCGCCAGCCGGTACGCCTCATCCAGCTCGCGGCTGCCGTCGCTCTTGCCGAGCAGGGCCATCAGTCGACCGCGCTGGTCCAGGAGGCGGGCGCCGCGCAGCGGCGCGCCGTCGACGTCCACCTCGGCCAGCCCGGCCCGGGTCAGGGTGAGGGCCCGACTGAAGTCGCCGGCGGTCACCGCGGCGTCCAGGGTCTGCTCCAGCAACGCCAGGTGGTCCATGCCGAGCAGGTCGGCGGCGTCCGGCACCAGCTCCCACAACTCCAGCGCCCGCTCCAGCAGTCGGCGCTGCTCGGCGTACGCGTACCGGTCGGCGGCGGCGCACGCGGCGGCTCGTGCGGCGACGAGGGCGCGCGGGTGGTCGTGCGCGGCGTGCCAGTGGTGGGCGATCTCGGCCGGGGCGCGGCCGGCGGCGACCAGATGCGGCTGGGCCTCGATGGCGGCGGCGAAGCGGGCGTGCAGCCGGGCGTGCTCACCGGGCAACAACTCGTCGTGTACGGCCTCGCGGACCAGCGCGTGTCGGAACTCGTAGTCACCATCCCGGTCGGCCACCACCAACTGGGCCGCGACGGCGGCGCGTAACGCGTCCTCCAGCTCGGTTTCGGGCAGCCCGGCGACCTCGGCGAGCAGGTCATGGGCGAAGCGGGTGCCGCCGGCGGCCGCGATCCGCAACACCCGCTGGGCCGGCTCGGGGAGCCGGTCCACCCGGGCCAGCAGCAGGTCACGCAGCGTCTCGGGGAGCGCCGCGCAACCGATCGGGTCACCGGCGACGGCCAACTCCTCGATGAAGAAGGGGTTGCCCTGGGTGCGGTCGTGGACGTCGTCGACGGCACGGGCGAGCGGCTCGGCGCCGAGCAGGTCGGCGAGGATCGCGGCGGTGCCGTCACGGTCCAGGCGAGCCAGCTCGACCCGCTCCACACCCCGGGCCCGATCCAGCTCGGCGAGGAACGGGCGCAGCGGGTGGCCGCGCTGCAACTCGTCCGTGCGGTAGGTGCAGACCAGCAGGAGCCGGCCCGGCCTCGCCGCCCGGACGAGGAAGCCGATCAGGTCGCGGGTGGAACGGTCGGCCCAGTGCAGGTCCTCGATGATCAGGACGAGCGGGCGAGCATCGGCCAGCCGCTGGAACAGCTCGGCGACCAGGTCGAACAGGTAGCCGCGCGGGGCGTCGCTGAGCGGGACGGCACGCGGGGTGGTCAGCGCCGCGGAGGCGCGGCCCAACTCCGGCAGGAGCGGGGCGAACTCCGCCTCGTAGCCGGCGAAGACCTCGGGACCGTCGGCGCGCAGCACCGCGCGCAACGCGGCGGCGAACGGCGCGAACGGCAGGCCCGCCTCGCCCAGCTCCAGGCACTGGCCGACGAGCACCCGCGCCGCGCCGTCGGTGGCCCAGCCGGCGAACTCCTCCAGCAGCCGGGTCTTACCCACACCCGCCTCGCCGCCGACCAACACGGTGGTCGGCTCCCCGGCCCGCGCCCGGCCCAGCGCGTCTCGCAGCGCCACGGTCTCGCGGTGGCGCCCGACGAGGACGGAGCTGGCAGCGCGTACGGTCACGTGTTCGAGCATGCCATGGCGGCCCGCCCCGCCGACCCCGCCGATCGGCCGGCTGCCGGGCGGCGGGGTCGGATCGGGTCGAGCGGCCAGCCCGACGGGCGCGGTGGACGTGACGACCGCGCTGAACGCGGCGGCCATGCTGGGCGCCGTGGACGTGACGGCCGCGCTGACGGCGGTGGACGTGGCAGCCGCGCTGGGCACGGTCACCGGCGGGCGTCGCCGGTGCCACCGGCCTGCCTGCGCCGGCCCAACCACCCGCGGCTGACCGGCCGGGACAGCGATCGGGCGAGCCGGTCCGCGGCCGCGTCGGCGCGCAGCTCGGCGGCGTGGGTACGGTGCAGGGTGAGCAGGAAATCTGCGTCGTTGCCGAACATGTCGGGCTCCTTCGTGGGGTCGTCGTCTTCTGCTGACGACTCTTCGCGCGAAGGCCCCACCCGGGCATGGGCATGGCGCCTCATCTTCCCCGTCCACAGCCTCCTTACCCGGCCGCTCCGGGCGCGTACGGCGACGTAAGGTACTCAGCTGCCCCGGCACCCGGACGCGGATCAACCGGGCCGGCGGCGACCACTAGACTCTGCGGCATGGCAAAGCCCCAGGAGAAGGTCTCGTTCGGCCAGCGGCTGAAGCAGATCGGGATGGTGTTCCAGTTCACCGCCAAGCAGGACCGGTGGTTCGCGCCGTTGGTCGCCGCCGCGGTGCTCATCCCGCTCGCGCTCACCGTGGTCGCGGTCATCCTCTGGAGCTGGATCTGGCTCCCGATCGGCATCCTGTTCGTCCTGCTCGCGGTGTTGATCGTGCTCAACCTGCGGTCCAACAAGGCGATGATGAACGCCGCCGAGGGGCAACCCGGCGCGGCGGCGCAGATCATGGAGAACATGCGCGGCGACTGGCGGGTGACCCCGGCGGTCAGCTCGACCACCCAGATGGACATGGTCCACCTGGTGATCGGTCGCCCAGGCGTGATCCTGTTGGCCGAGGGCAACCCGCAGCGGGTGCGCGGCCTGCTCGGCCAGGAGAAGCGGCGGCTGTCCAAGGTGATCGGCTCCGCTCCCCTGCACGACTACGTGATCGGGCAGGAGGAGGGCGAGCTGCCGATCCGCAAGCTGCGGACGACGCTGCTGCGCCTGCCCCGCGCCCTCTCCGGCAAGGACGTCAACTCGCTGGACAAGCGGCTCAAGGCGCTCACCGCCCGGCCACAGATGCCCAAGGGCGCGATCCCGAAGAACATGCGGCCGCCAGGCGCCTTCCGCCAGTCGCGGGGCCGCTGACCCCAGGTGTACGTAAAGGAGCCGGACCCGTGCGGGTCCGGCTCCTTCGCGTACACCCTCATGTGCAGCCGTCCCGGAGGCGCCGCCCGCCTCCGGCCGCCGTCACCCTCGCCATGAACCTGCTCGACCTCGACCTCGACCTCGACCTCGCCCTCGCCCTCGCCCTCGCCATGATCGTGCTCGATCCTGGATGTAGTGGTCTCGCACGCGGTGGATGCCACTACATCCTGGATCGAGTGCGATCTTGCGGGGTTGCGATCTTGCGGGGGTCCCAGACCGGCGTTGTCGGGTTGGTCAGCCGCGGGGGGCGTCGACGATGACCGAGCCGGCGACTCGGTCGTGCAGGCCGCGCCGGTGCTCGTCCATGATCAGTGCGGGGACGACGAGGGCCAGCAGCAGGCCACGGATCAGCCCCCGGAGCACGCCGATCCGGCCACCGTCGTACCAGTTCACACAGCGGATCTTGGTGATGTACATGCCCGGCGTCTGGGCGAACAGGCCGAGGAAGATGCCGTACATCAGGACAAGCACCAGCACCGGGGCCCAGCCGTCGCGTACCGGGTCGGCGAAGAAGTTGGACACCAGCAGGCAGAGCACCCAGTCGATGATCAACGCCCCGAACCGCCGACCGAGGCTCGGCGCGGTGAAGGTGGGGTCGGTGGCCGGCGCTGCCGGTAGGTGCGGATTGGTCACAGCGGTCAAGGGTATCCGCGCCGGGATGAGAGCTTGCCGGGTGCCACCGCCGCTGTGTGCCGATTCAGGCTAAAGCGATCAGATGTCATTACACTGGCACAGTCGGTACGGCGTTCCTGGCGGGCCGGAGGCGTGGACCGGGGTGCCGCTGACGCTCCGCGAGGGACGTAACACGGCAGAAACAACGGAGACACGGCCGGGCAACCCCCCGGCCCTAGCGTCGCCAGAAGCCTAGCCACCCCGTGGACGTGCCAGGAGGATGTGTGTTCGCCAATCCCGAGGAACTGCTGCGATACCTCAAGAACGAGGACGTGAAGTTCGTCGACGTTCGTTTCTGTGACCTGCCCGGCGTGATGCAGCACTTCAACCTGCCGGTCGAGTCCGTCAACGACGACCTCTTCACCGACGGCCTCGCGTTCGACGGTTCGTCGATCCGCGGTTTCCAGGCGATCCACGAGTCGGACATGCTCCTGCTCCCGGATGTCGCCACCGCGTTCATCGACCCGTTCCGCGCGCAGAAGACGCTCGCGCTGAACTTCTTCATCCACGACCCGTTCACCCGCGAGGCCTACAGCCGCGACCCGCGCAACGTGGCGAAGAAGGCCGAGGCGTACCTCGCCGCCAGCGGCATCGCCGACACCGCCTACTTCGGCGCCGAGGCGGAGTTCTACATCTTCGACTCGATCCGCCACGAGACCTCGGCGCACCAGTCGTTCTACTACATCGACTCGATCGAGGGCGCCTGGAACACCGGCCGCGAAGAGCCCGGCGGCAACCGCGGCTACAAGACCGCCTACAAGGGTGGCTACTTCCCGGTGCCGCCGGTCGACCACTACGCCGACCTGCGTGACTCGATCGTGCGCCGGCTCGTCGACACCGGCTTCAACGTGGAGCGCTCGCACCACGAGGTGGGCACCGCCGGCCAGTCCGAGATCAACTACCGGTTCTCCACCCTGCTGCACGCCGGTGACCAGCTCCAGCTCTTCAAGTACATCGTGAAGAACGAGGCCTGGGCCAACGGCAAGACCGCGACGTTCATGCCCAAGCCGCTGTTCGGTGACAACGGCTCTGGCATGCACACCCACCAGAGCCTCTGGCTCAACGGTGAGCCGCTGTTCTACGACGAGACCGGCTACGCCGGCCTGTCCGACATGGCCCGCTGGTACATCGGCGGTCTGCTGCACCACGCGCCGTCGCTGCTGGCCTTCACCAACCCGACGATCAACTCGTACCGTCGCCTGGTGCCGGGCTTCGAAGCGCCGGTCAACCTGGTCTACTCCCAGCGCAACCGCTCCGCCTGCACCCGCATCCCGGTCACCGGCGCGAACCCCAAGGCCAAGCGCGTCGAGTTCCGCGTCCCGGACCCGTCGGCCAACGTCTACCTGGCCTTCTCCGCCATGATGATGGCCGGCCTCGACGGCATCAAGAGCAAGATCGAGCCGCCGACGCCGATCGACAAGGACCTCTACGACCTCCCGCCGGAGGAGTGGGGCGACGTCAAGCAGGTGCCGGGCTCGCTGTCGGCCGTGCTCGACTCACTGGAGGCCGACCACGACTACCTGCTCGACGGCGGCGTCTTCACCCCCGACCTGATCTCCACCTGGGTCGACTGGAAGCGCGCCAACGAGGTCGACCCGGTGCGTCTGCGCCCGACCCCGCACGAGTTCGCCATGTACTACGACTGCTGAGCCTGATCAAGGCTCTGACCTGCACCAACAGGATCACTACTGATCTTGGGTACAGGTTGGGTACAACCTCACGGACGGCGGTCATGCCCGGCTCACAGCCGGCGTGGCCGCCGTTTCGTGTTGGCCGAGCGCGCCGTCGATGAGCAGCCGCTACGTCTTCAAGGCGGCCCTGGCGGGCCGCTGCGCACCGCTCGGGGCACACCCCGCCCCGCCCCGCCCCGCCCCGCCCCGCCCCGCCCCGCCCCGCCCCGCCCCAAGATCGTGCTCGATCCTGGATGTAGTGGCCTCGACCGCGTCGGACACCACTACATCCACGTTCGAGCACGATCTTGACCCACGACGATGACGATCATGAGGTTGGCGAGGCGTTTCATCCGAATTGCCCCCGTCAACCTCATGATCAACGATGCCGGCGGCGGCGGGCGGTGCGCAGGGTGCGTACGAGCAGGGCCAGGAGCAGGGCGGTCATCGCCAGGGCACCGGGTGCCTTGGTGACACGGGCCAGGTTGGTGCCGTCGGGCAGGGCGAGGAAGGCTGCCGCCGCGGTGGGCAGCACGAACCACGTCGTGCGGGCGGCGGTGAGCGCCAGCAACGCCAGCGGCCAGGTCGCGTACCAGGGGTGGAAGACCGGGGACAGGACGACGGTGGCGACCAGCGCCAACGCCGCGCCGTGCAGCGCCACCCGGGACCGCGCCACCCGAGGACACCCGACCTCAGGACACGCGAACCCCGAAGACACGACCCCCGAAGACACGACCCCCGAAGACACGACCCCCGAAGACACGACCCCGGGAGACGCGACCCCGGGAGACGCCTTCACGCGAGCAGCCACCTCGGGACCCGCAACCCCGGAACACCCCACCCCCGAACACCTCACCTCGGAAGACGCGGCTTCGTTCAGCCCGCGCAGCACGAGCCAGGCCCGCCACCAGAGCAGCAGCAGCACCCCGACGAGCAGCAGCAGCGCGACCGCCCGGACCAACGGCACCGCCTGCGGGTCCCGGCCGACCAGCGCGCCGGCGTAGTCGACCACGAAGCCCACAGCGGTGGGTGGCGATGTCCACTGCTCCGAGTCGCCGCTGTGGGTCAGCCCGCCCACCCAGCCGAAGCCGAGGCCGGAAACCGCCGAGGTGACCAGCAGCGCGGCGAGCAGCCCTCCGGTCAGCCACGCACCGTGGCGCAGCAACGCCCGAACGGTGTACTGATCGGGCATGCCGGCCAGCACGGCGAACGGCACCACCACCACGGCGCTGGCCTTCACCGTGACCGCCAGCCCGAGCAGCGCTCCGGCCAGCAGCAGCGCCGCCGGCCGACCTGGTCGACGGACCACGACCAGCAGCCCACACAGCAGCAGGCCCAGCATCACGGCGTCGTTGTGTGCGCCGGCCACCAGGTGTACGCCGACCAGCGGACCGGCCAGCGCCAACCAGACCGCCCGCCGAGCCGGCACCCCGGCCACCAAGCCGGCCGACACTCCCCGCCGGGCCGGCACTCCGGCCACCAAGCCGGCCGGCACTCCGGCCGCCCGTGCCAGAGCGGGGAGGCAGAGCGCGGCCAGCAGCAGCCCCGCCACGGCGATCACGCGCAGCGCCACGATCGTCCCGGTGAGCCCGCCGCCGAGGCCGACGGCGAGCGCCGCGAGCAGGACGAACACCGGCCCGTACGGTGCCGGGGTGTCCCGCCAGATCGGCGCCACCGTGTCCAGCCAGGGGCAGCCCGCCGCCGCCACCCCCACGGTGTACGGGTCGACGCCGTGCGCGTACGTCCAGCCCTGGCAGGCGTACGAGTAGACGTCCCGGCTGCCCAGCGGTGGCGCGACCAGCAGCGGTAGCGCCCACAGCCCGGCGGTGACGTACGCCCAACGGGTCGACGGCGCACCCTCGCGCAGCGACCACCAGGCCCCGACCAGCAGGACGGTGCCGATCAGCCAGCAGCTCAGCGTCGCCGGGCCGTCCGGGGTTCGCCAGATCGACGCGGGTGTCGCGCCGAGCGGGGCGTCGGGCAGGGCCCCGCCGAGGTATCCGGCCACGGCGAGCAGGACCGCGCCGAGCAGGCCCGCGTACCGGGCACCCGATGCCGCCAACGACACAGGCGGCGGGGGAACAGACGCGCCGGGAGCGGTCACCGGCGCACCTTCCCTCAATCGGCGGCGACCGGCTGACGGGCCGCTCGAGCCGACCGTACCAACCAGATGACCAGCACGATCACCAACAGCGTCATCAGCGGCGCCCCGACTGTCTTGGTGTACCGGGGCAGCCCGGTGCCGTTGGGCAGCACCAGGAAGGACGCGACCAGGGCGACCACTGTGAACCATCTGGTGCGCTGGGCGGTGGCCGCCAGCACGAACAGCGGCCAGGTCCAGTACCAGGGGTGCACGACGGGGGCGAGCGCGACGGTGAGGGCGAGCGCGAGGCCGGCGTGGTACAGCGGGTCGCGGGTGCGGGCCCGCCACCAGAGCCAGACGAGCAGTACGGCCAGGAGGACCACGGCGATCCCGCGGGTGACCGGCAGCGCGTCGATGTGACCGCCGAACAGCGCCGCGACGTACCCGGCCGTCTGCCCCACGGCGGTCGACGGGGAGGTCCAGGCGATGGCGGCGCCACCCTGGGACAGCCCGCCGATCCAGCCGAAGTCCAGCCCACCGACGAGGGTCACGCCGACCACGGTGACGACCGTGCCGCCGACCACCCAGCCGCCGTCGCGGATCAGTGTGCGGATCCGGTACGGCCCGGCGGTGGCCGCCAGCGCGGCGAACGGGACCACCACCACGGCGGTCACCTTGATCGCTACCGCGACTCCGAGGAGCAGCCCGCCGACCAGCAGCATGCCGCGTCGACTCGGGTGTGCCGCCACCACGGCCAGCCCGCCGACCAACGCGGCGAGCATCAACACGTCGTTGTGGGGGCCACCGACCAGGTGCGCGGCGACCAGCGGGGAGCCCAACGCCAGCCACACCGCCCGCTTCGCCGGCACACCGGCCCGACGCGCCAGCACCGGCAGGGCCCACGCGGTGAGGGCCACGCCGACCAGCGACAGCGCACGGAACAGCACGATGCTGGCGGTCAGCGAACCGGTGGCCTTCACGACGGCGCCCGCGATGAGCACGAACAGCGGCCCGTACGGTGCCGGGGTGTCGCGCCAGATGACCGAGACCGTGTCCAGCCAGGGGCAGGGCAGCGCGGAGACGCCCTGCTCGTACGGGCTGATGCCGCCGACGAAGCTGGCGCCCTGGCAGGCGTACGCGTACACGTCCCGACTGCCGAAGGGCGGTGCGATCAGCAGCGGCAGCAGCCAGAGCCCGACGGTGATCAGGGCCCACCGCGTTGAGGGCCCTCCGTCGCGCAGCGCCCACCAGGCGTACGCCATCAGGCCGGTGCCGACCACCCAGGCGGCGAGGATCAGCGGGCCGTTGGGCCCCTGCCAGATGCTGACCGGGGTGCTGCGCAGGGGGCCGCTCGGAAACGCCCCGCCGAGGAAAGCGGAGAGCGCGAGCAGCATCGAGCCGGCCAGGCCGGTCCAGCGCGCGAGGTGGGGAGGCACGCCGGACATGCTGCCAGCCCGCCGGCGGGAGGCCGACGGCAGGCACGGTCAGCAGTGGCGTGCCGGTGCCAGCCCACTGGAGATCGAGTAGTCGCCGGCGGCGCGGACCCGCACCTCGGTCCACCCGTCCACGCCCGGTCGCAGGCAGCCGTCCGGGCCGCTCAACGTGAGCCAACGCGACCACCGCACCCGGACCGGCACGTCCCCGGGCGTGGCGGTCAGCCGGACGGCGCCGCGGTCGGCGGTGACGAGTCGACCGGGGGCACCGACCAGCGGGGTCGGATCGACCACGGCGTACATCTGCCAGGTGGAGTCTCGCCAGACCTCCCGCAGGTACGGCAGGCCGCCGCGGATCAGCGCGGCCTCGTCGCGGCCCCACCGGTCGGCGGGTGCGTCCGGGGCGAGCACCACGTAGCTCACCGCCTCGTGCCGTAACCACTGCTCGTACGTCTGCTCGTTCAGGTTGCCGTCGTAGAACAGCGCGTTGCGGTCGCTGTCGACCTGGCGTTCCCAACCCCGGGCCAGTGGCACGGTCGGCGGCAGGTACGCGGACTCCCAGTGGTCGCGCAGCGGCACCACCTCGACCCGCCCGGCCGGCTGCCGCCGGTCGAGTTCGGCGACGAGCGGTTGGTAGAAACGTTCGGCGCTCTCCGGTGCGCCGGCCCGGGTCACGTCGCTCATCATCACCGGGGACTGCCACCAGACGGTCGCGGCGAGCAGCCCGGCCAGCCACGGCCCCGGCAACGCGGCGTACCCGGCCAGCACGGGCAGGGCGAACAGCATCGGCAGTCGTAGCGCGTTGGAACCGATCGGGCTGGGCACGTAGTACGCCCCGATCAGGAGCAGCACGGTGAGCACCGCGCCGACGCGCAGCACCCGGCGGCGACGCGGCAGCACGACCGCCACCAGCACCGCGAGCGCGACGTTGATGCGCATCGACTCGGCCGAGTACGGCTGGGTGCCGCCGTTGCCGAAGACGAACGCCATCGGGGCGAGCGTGACGGCGGGCGCCACGGCCAGGACGAACCCCTCGGCCAGTGGTCGCTCGGCTCGCCAGCCTCCGGGCAGCGGGCGGCCCGGCCCGTCACCGGTGCGCAGGGCGCCCAGCAGCAGCGCCGCGCCGGCCAGCCCGGTGAACAGGCCGGCGACCGGGCTGGCCGCCGTCGCCAGGGCGGCGCAGACGGCGGCGAGCGTCAACCGGAGCCAGCGCGGCTGGCGTTCCGCGCTGACCGCGCAGAGCGCCAGCAGCCCGAACGCCAACCCGACCGCGAAGGTGATCCGACCGCTCGCCAGGTTGCCGACCAGCACCACCGCGCCGAGGACGCCGGCCAGCAGAGGTCGACGGGCCCGGTTGCGGGTGAACAGCCAACCCAGCGCGGCCGCGCCGACCACGGCGGCGATCGCCCCCAGCGGACGCACCCCGATCAGCGCGCCCAACCTGGCGGTGAAGAGGCTGTAGCCGTACTGGTTGACGCCGCCGTACCAGCCGAAGTCGACCGGCGCGGCCCCGTACCGCTCGGTGAACCCGGCACGGGCCACCTGGGCGGCGAGGTCGGTGCCCAGCGGCGGCGCGAGGAGGAACGCGACGGCGAGAAGCACCGCCACCCCGGTCGCCGCCGCCCAACCCGCGACGCTCCGCCCGGTTGGGGGCGGCGACGCGTCAGGCATCGAGGACCCGTTCGGCCGCTGCGCGGGAGCGGCGGCCGGTGCGCAGGTATTCGTCGAGGAACTCGCCCGGATCGTCGCGGCCGAGCAGCCGGGCCACCCCGGCCAACTCCACCCCGTGCCGGGGCAGTTGGTCGCCGGCCCGACCCCGGACCAGCATCAACGCGTTGCGGACCTGCGCGGCCAGGGCCCAACCGGCGGCCATCTCCGCGGCGTCCGCCGGGTCGATCAGGCCGGCCCGCTCGGCCGCCGCGAGGGCGTCGAGGGTACGCGTGCCGCGCAGCGCCGGTATCGCGCCGGCGTGCCGGAGTTGGACGAGTTGCACCGCCCACTCCACGTCGGCGAGCCCACCGCGCCCCAGCTTGGTGTGGGTGGCCGGGTCGGCGCCCCGGGGCAGCCGCTCGGTCTCCACCCGGGCCTTGATCCGACGGATCTCGACGACCTGCTCGCGGGTCAGCCCGTCGGCCGGGTAGCGCACCGGATCGATCATCGCCTCGAACTCGGCCCCCAGCTCGGCGTTCCCACAGACGAACCGGGCCCGCAGCAGCGCCTGCGCCTCCCACACCCGCGACCAGCGGGCGTAGTACGCCGCGTACGCGGCGAGGCTGCGGACCAGCGGACCCTGGCGGCCCTCCGGTCGCAGGTCGGCGTCGACGCCCAGCGGCGGGTCGGGGGCGGGTACGCCGAGCAGTCGGCGCAGCTCCTCGGCGACGGCGTGCGCGGCGGCGCTGGCGGCGCTCTCGCTGGTGCCCGGCGGCGGGTCGTAGACGAAGAGCACGTCGGCGTCGGAGAGGTAGTTCGACTCGTACCCGCCGAGCCGGCCCATGCCGATCACCGCGAACCGCAGCCCGGGTGGTGCCGGTTGGCTGGCCTGGGCGGCCCGCAACGCGGCGGCCAGGGTGGCGTCGGTGACGTCGGCGAGCGCCGTACCGACCTCGGTGATGTCGGACAGCCCGGGGGCCCGCTTCGCGCCGTCCGCCCGGGTGGGGCTGGGTGCGAGCGCGCCGGCCCGGCAGAGCACGTCGGCGCAAGCCACCCGGACCAGCTCGCGGCGTCGCAGCGCGCGCACCGCGCTGGTGGCCTCGACCGGGTCGGAGTGCCGGGCCGCCGCTGCCAGGAACCCCTCCCGCAGCACCTCGGGCGCGCGTGGCGCCAGCTCGTTCTCCTCGGCCAGCAGCCGCAGCGCCTCCGGGTCGCGGGCGAGCAGGTCGGCGACGTACCGGGACAGCGCGAGGACCCGGGCCAGCCGACGGGCGACCGGGCCGCCGTCGCGCAGCAGCCGCAGATACCAGGGGGTGCTGCCCAGCTTGTCGGACACCTTGCGGTAGTTGAGCAGCCCTCGGTCCGGCTCCGGCGCGTCGGCGAACTCGTCGAGCAGCACCGGCAGCAACGTGCGCTGGATGGCCGCGGTGCGACTGACCCCGCCGGTGAGCGCCTGGAGGTGGCGCAACGCCCCGGCCGGGTCGGCGAAGCCGAGGATCTCCAGGCGGTTCCTGGCCGCCTCCGGGGTGAGCCGCAGACCGTCGGCCGGCACCCGGGCCACCGACTCCAGCAGCGGCCGGTAGAGCAGCTTGGCGTGCAGTCGGCGTACCTCGGTGGCGTGGGTGACCCACTCGGCCCGGAAGCTCTCCACGGCGCTGCGCCCCGGCGCGGCCGTGAAACCCAGCGCGGCGGCGAGCCAGCGCAGCGCGCCCGGCTCGGCGGGCACCGTGTGCGTACGACGCAGGCCCTGGAGTTGCAGCCGGTGCTCGACGCTGCGCAGGAAGCGGTAGCCGCGCAGCAGGGCCTCGCCGTCGGCCCGCCCGACGTAGCCGCCGGCGACGAGCGCCCGCAGCGCCGGGATGGTGCCGGGCGCGCGCAACGTCTCGTCGCCGCGTCCGTGCACGAGTTGCAGCAACTGGACGGCGAACTCGATGTCGCGCAGCCCGCCGGGGCCGCGCTTGATCTCGCGCTCCAGCTCCTTCGGCGGGATGTGGTCGATGATCCGCCGGCGCATGGCGCGGACGTCCTCGACCGCCTCGGGCCGCTCGGCCGCCCGCCAGACCAGCGGCGCGAGCTGGTCGATCCACTCCTGGGCCAGCGGCAGGTCACCGGCTGCCGGGCGGGCCTTGAGCAGCGCCTGGAACTCCCAGGTGCGCGCCCACCGCCGGTAGTAGGCCAGGTGGCTGGCGAGGGTCCGCACCAGCGGGCCCCGGCTGCCCTCGGGGCGCAGCGCGGCGTCCACCGGCCAGGCGACCAGCCCGCAGATGTAGATCAGTCGGGTCGCCACCAGGGTCGCGGCGGACAGGTCGGCGTCCTCGGCGGCGACGAAGATGACGTCCACGTCGGAGACGTAGTTCAGCTCGCCGCCGCCGCACTTGCCCATCGCCACGACCGCGAGCCGGGGCCGCTCGGTCCCCTCCGCCAGCTCCGCGACCGCGATCTCGTACGCCGCCGAGAGCGTCGCGTCGGCCAGCGCGGAGAGCGCGGCCATCGTCTGCTCCAGGCCGCGACCGCCGGTCAGGTCGGCCGCCGCGATCCGCAACAACGCCAGGCGGTACGCGGTCCGCAGTGCCGCCACCGGGTTGCCGCCGTCGGTCGGCTCCAGCCGCCCTTCGGCGGTCGGGGCGAGCCCGTCCGGGGCGGTCCGCAGCGCCCGGTAGTGCTCGGGGTGGGCCACCAGGTGGTCGCCGAGCGCCGACGACGCGCCGAGCACCGCGATCAGCCGCCGCCGCAGCCCGGGGTCGTTGTGCAGGTCCGCGAGCAGCGGCGATTCGGCGCTGCCTTCGGTGGCGCGGCCCTCGGCGCCGCCTGGGGACGTTCGGCCCTCGGCGCTGCCTGCGGGCGTGCGGCCCTCGGCCTCCACGATGCGGTGCAGTTGGCGCAGCGCCAGG
This sequence comes from Micromonospora arida, assembly GCF_042873195.1. Classification (NCBI taxonomy): domain Bacteria; kingdom Bacillati; phylum Actinomycetota; class Actinomycetes; order Micromonosporales; family Micromonosporaceae; genus Micromonospora; species Micromonospora arida. The sequence continues at coordinate 325,674 of NZ_JBIALC010000003.1, forward strand.
TCCGGGTCGGCGGCCCGGGACAGCGCGGCGAGCAACTCCGCGGCTGCCTCGTCGACCGGCTCCTGCTCGGCCGGCCGCCACAGCCCCAGCCCCTCCGGGCCGAGCAGGTCCGCGGCGCGCGCGCCGCCATCGCCTTCGGCGGTGCCGAAGCCGTACCGGGCGAGCCGGCCCGGTGCCCTGGTCGGCCGGCTCATCAGTGCCCGAGCAGCGGCAGACCGCGCCGCGTCGTGCTGTCGTCCAGTTCGCCGAGGGCCAGCGCGGCGAACCGGGCGGCGAACGGTTGCCAGACCTCCTCGACGTCGGCCAGCACCGAGGCGCAGGCCGCGACCACCAGCTCCGGGTCGTAGCCCAGCTCGGCGAGTTGGGTCGAGTCGGTGGCCCAGTCAGCGATCATCGCGGCGTCGCACTCGATGTGGAACTGCAACCCCCAGGCCCGGTCACCGAGGCGGAACGCCTGATGCGGGTAGCGGGTGGAGGCGGCCAGCAGGGTCGCGCCCCGAGGCAGCTCGGTGATCTCGTCGGCGTGCCACTGGAGCACGTCCGGGATCAGCGGCACGTACCGGAACAACGGGTCGTTCTCGGCGGCGTCGCGCCGGCCGACCACGCCGGGGCCGATCTCCGGCCCGGACGGGCTGCGCTCCACCAACCCGGCGTGCGCGGTGGCGAGCAACTGCGCGCCCAGGCAGACCGCCAGGGTCGGCACCCGGTACCGGACCGCCTTGCGCAGCAGGCCCTCCACGGCGGGAAACCACTGTGCGCCGGGCGAGCCGTCCGGGAACGGGTACGCCTGTTGGTCGCCGCCGAGCACCACCAGCGCCGCGTACCCCTCCAGGTCGTCGGGGAGCTCGTCGCCGGCGTGCGGGCGAACCACCCACAGCTCCAGCCCAGCCTCGGTCAGCCACTCACCCAGCCGGCGCGCGTCGTCCGTCGGGTCGTTCTCGATCACCAGCGCGGTTGCCACCCGTCGAGGCTAGCCGGTACGCCGCACGGCACCACGCCCCGGCACGGCCCCGCGCCGCCGGGTGGCGTTCCCGCCTCGGCCGGGTCGTTAGGCTCTGCGGTTGTGATCAGCGAGGACACCGCCGCCGTACGCCCGCCCGTGCTGCGCCCGGGTGACACGGTGCTGCTGGTGTCGCCGTCAGGGCCGACCTCGCCGGAGCGGGTGGCCAGGGGCATGGAACTGCTCGTCGGCTGGGGCCTGCGCCCGGTGCCGGCGCCGAACGCGTACGCCCGCCACGGCTACCTCGCCGGCACCGACGACCTGCGCGCCGCCGACCTGAACGCGGCCTTCGCCGACCCTGAAGTGCGCGGGGTGATCTGCACCCGCGGCGGCTACGGTGCCCAGCGGATCGTGGACGCCATCGACATGGCCGCCGTACGCCGGGACCCGAAGGTGGTGGCCGGCTTCTCGGACATCACCGCGTTGCAGTTCGCCCTGTGGAGGGGCGCCCGCCTGGCCGGGGTGCACGGCCCCGGGGCGGCCTGGCGCGACGAGCGGACGCCGCTGCGCTCCGCCGAATCCCTGCACGCGGCGCTGATGACGACCGAACCGGTGTCGATCAAGGCGGTCCCCACCGAGGAGACCTTCGGCGTACGCGTACCGGGTCACGCCACCGGCACCCTGCTCGGCGGCAACCTGTGCATGATCGCCGCGTCGATCGGCACACCGGACCTGCCCGACCTCACCGGTGCGGTGCTGTTGATCGAGGACGTGCAGGAACCCCCGTACAAGGTCGACCGGATGCTCACCCACCTGCGCCGGGCCGGCGCGCTGGACGGACTGGCCGGGGTGGCGGTCGGGCAGTTCACCGACTGCGGCGACGGCTGGGACACCACCATCGTCGACGTACTCACCGAACGCCTCGGCGACCTGGGCGTACCGGTCCTCGGCGGCCTCCCCATCGGCCACGGCCCCGGTCAGCTAACCGTCCCGGTAGGCACCAGAGCAACCCTCGACACCACCACCGCCACCCTCACCACAACCCCCGCAGTCCACTAACCCTCCCCCGCCCCTCCCTCCCTCCCTCCCGGCCCTCCCGGCCCCCTCCCCCTCCCGGCCCTCCCCGGTGATCAAGAGGTTTGCGTCATGTCCGGAGCGGATCCTGACGCAAACCTCTTGATCAACCAGGGCAGGGGCTGAGGGATGGGCGGGTCGCCGGGCCGGGCGGGGGTTGGGGGTTGGGGGTTGGGGGTTGGGGGTTGGGGGTTGGGGGTTGGGGGTTGGGGGTCAGGCCGGGGTGGGCGGGGTCAGGTGGGCTACTGCGCCGATTTCCAGGGCGGCCCAGATGCCCTCGGGAGTCAGGGTGATGCCGTGGGGTTCGGCGTTGGCTGTGGGCAGGTCGTGGCCCTCGATCCGTCCCCTGCCGTCGATGTGACCGATCCGGTTGGCACCCCACTCGGTGAACCAGGCGCCGCCGTCCGGGTCGGCCACGATCGCGTGTGGGCGGGCCGCCCGGTCCGGCAGCGGGAACTCGTTGATCCGGCCGTCCGGGGTGATCCGACCGAGCTGACCGGCGCCGATCTCCACGAACCAGATCGCGCCGTCGCCGGCGAGGGTGATGCCGACCGGGCCGGCATTCGCGGTGGGCAGCGGGTGCACCGTCACCGTGCCGGCGAGGTCGATCCGGCCGATCGCGTTCGCCTGGTTGAGGGTGAACCAGAGGGCCTGGTCCGCGCCAGCAGTGATCATCGAGGCGAATCCGCCGGTCACCGGCAGCGGGAATGCGCTGTGGGTGCCGTCGGTCTCCACCCGGCCGATCGTGTCGGAGGTCATCCCGGCGTACCAGAGCGCGCCATCGGGCCCGGCCGCGATGCCACCCGGCCCGGTGCCGGCCGGCAGGGCGATGGTGCGCTGCTCGCCGTCGACGGTGATCCGACCGATTCGGTCGTCTCCCGAGCGGGTGAACCAGAGCGCGCCGTCCGGCCCGGCCGTGATGATCAGCGGGCGACCACCGGCCGGCTCCAGCGGGTAGGTCCGGACCGCGCCGTCGGGCGACAACCGGGCGATCCCGCCGGCATGGGCCAGCGTCAGCCAGAGCGCGCCGTCCGGGCCAGCCGTGATGCCGTACGGCCCGGCGCCCGGCTCGGCGAGTGAAATCTCCCGAATCTCGACGGTCATGTCGCCCTGTCCTTCCGTCGGTGGATCGTCCACCCTGACCGCCCCGCCAGCGATGGAACAACCGATTTTCGGCTACCGCCGGTCAGGATTGTCAGCTCGCTGACAGGGTCGCCATGGCTTCCGCCCAGACTGCCCGGTCACTGTCGGTTACGACAGTGCACGATGACCGAACCTCTGGAGGACAGCATGTCCCGCACCATCCGTAGGAAGCATCTGCTGGCCGGCCTGGCCACCGCCGGCGTCCTCGGCGTCGGGATCGCGGCCCCGACGATCGCGTTCGCCGCCGACACGCCCACGCCGACCCCGAGCACCAGCACCGCCCCGGCTCCGGGCACGGCGCCCGGCGCGAAGGCCGACCGGCAGGGCGAGTTCGCCGAGGCGCTCGCCAAGGAGTTGGGCGTGCCCACCGACAAGGTGACCGCCGCGCTGGAGAAGGTCCGCGAGCAGCACCGGCCGGCCGATCGACCGCAGCGGCCGTCCACCGAGGACCGACAGGCCGCGCTCAAGGAGCGCCTGGAGCAGGCGGTCAAGGACGGCAAGCTCACCCAGGAGCAGGCCGACGCCATCACCAAGGCCGTCGAGGCCGGCGTCTTCCCCGGCCCGGGCGGCCACCGCGGCCCAGGCGGCCAGCACGGCGAAGGTAAGCCCGGCAAGTAGTCCGGCGGGACCGGCCCCGGCAGGCATTGACCGGCCGGGGCCTCGGTACGCCCGGACCGACCGTGACCGTCCCCGGCCGACATTGGCCCTGCCGGGGACGGCCCCGGCAGGGGCCGGCGGGCACATGACAGGCCAACGCCGGACCCGGCAGGCACTGACCGCCGGGGCCGGCCTCGGTACGCCCTGTCGGGCCGAGGCCGGCCCCGGCCCGTCGCGGTTTGATCCACTCGGTTTCCTTGAAGTCGCGGTATCCGCCGCACTCGGACGCCCCGACATCATGAAAGCCGAGTTGATCACCGACCCAGAGGGCGTGCGGACCGGCTGGCTCGGCCGTCACACCGGCTCGGGGGTGTCAGCCCTGCCCTGGAGGACCCCGTCAGGGCTTCGGGGGCGAGAACACGCCCAGACGATTGCCGGTCGAGTCGAGTAGGTGGGCCGACGTGAGACCGCTCGGAGTCGTACGCGCCGGCACCAGCACCCGGCCACCAGCCGCTTCGGCCCGTCGGCAGGTTTCCGCCACATCATCGACCTCGGCGTAGAACACCACGTAGTTCGGCGACGTACCGTCGGTCGCCCGGATCGCCCCGCCGATCCCGTTGTCGCCACCGGCCCCGGTCACCCGGTAGGACCCGCCGTTGGCCGAGCCCTGCTCCTCGAAGGACCAGCCGAACATCTCGCCGTAGAAGCGCTCCGCATCCTCGGGCCGGTCGGTGCCGATCTCGAACCAGGTGATGGGCGTCGTGGACCTGGACATCTGCTGCCTCCAGAATTTCCGTGCCGGCCGTTCGGCCGTCGTCTGGAGCAGTTTCGGGGCCGTTGGCGACAGCGTCCTGTCGGTGTTTCCGGATCACCCGGCGGGGTTTCCAGTGACGAGACCACCCCGCCGCGCCGCGAACGGGTCTCGGACCAGGGGCCGAAGCGCCGAGCCGTTTCAGACCAGGCCGCCGCGTCGAGCCCGTTCCAGACCAGGCCGAAGCGCCGTGCCCGTTCCAGACCAGGCCGAAGCGCCGTGCCCGTTCCAGACCAGGCCGAAGCGCCGTGCCCGTTCCAGACCAGGCCGAAGCGTCGAGCCCGCTTCAGACCAGGCTCAGCGGGCGGACCCGCTCGTGCGGGATGTCGAGATCGGTCAGGCGTAGCTCCCGGGCCACCACGTCGGGCAGTGCGCAGACGCTCCGGATCCGGTCGGTACGGAAGCAGCGCAGTTCGTCGCGCAGACGGCACCAGGCCACCAGGTACCAGTGTCGGGAGTTGCCGAGGTACCCGAGCGGCTCGACGTCACGGGTCGAGTCCGCGCCGGAGCGGTCGGCGTACCGGATGCGCAGCACCCGCCGCGCGACGACCGCGTCGGCGACGGTGGCCGGGACGGGCGTGGCCGGCCCGTCGCCGATCAGGTGCACCCGGCCGGCGAGGCGATGTGCCTCAGCGGCGTCGGCGGCCGGCAGCACCGCCACCAGTTTGCGCAGCGCGGTGCCGGCCGGCCCGGCAAACGGCGAGCCGGCGAGCCGGTGCAGCGCCACCGCCATCGCCACCGCCTCGGCGGCGGTCAGGTTGACCGGCGGCAGGGTGCGGGCGCGGTCCAGGACGTAGCCGCCGGTGCGCCCAGGCTCGGCCCAGATCGGCACCCCGGCCTCCTGCAACGCGCCGAGGTCCCGTTCGATGGTCCGGCTGCTCACCTCGAAGCGCGCGGCCAGCCAGCGGGCGCTGCGCGGCCGTGGTGACACCGCCCGCAGCTCCTCCACCAGCGCGTAAAGGCGATCCGTGCGGTTCATGCCCGGCACGCTACGGCCGAGGTACGACGCCCGCCGCGACTGCCCGCAGACGCGAGCGGCCCACCGGCCAGAGATCTTGGACAGTTTCCGTCACGACCTGACGGAAACTGTCCAAGATCTGCACGCCGCCCGCGAACGCCCGCCCACCGGCGAGCGCCCACGGACGAGCGCCCACGGACGAGCGCCCACGGACGAGCGCCCACGGACGAGCGGCCACGGGCGAGCGGCCACGGGCGAGCGGCCACGGACAACCAGCCGACGACTGGCCACGGACGACGGAACGCAGGCGGACCGCCCGCGTGGTGACGCGGAGAGCGGCTGTCAGGCGATGCAGGCGCAGACGATCAGCGCGGCCCCGAAGTGGGTGGCGGCGCTGACCCGGGCGGCCGGGTGCGGCTCGGGCGAGCAGATGACCTCGCCGAGCTTGCCGGGGGTGAGCAGGTCCAGCACCACGAAGGCCAGCGCCATGATCGCCAACCCGACCAGTCCGAAGACCACGGTGGAGGCGAGCCCCTTGCCGAAGTCGCTGTAGCTGGTCAGGATCGCGGTGAAGACGATCCCGGCGATGCCGAGCTGGTTGGCGGCGAGCAGCAACCCCGCGTTGGCGTTGCGCTCGACCCAGATCAGGTCTCGCAGCCGGCCCGGGGTGAGCAGGTCGACGAGCCCGAAGCCGGCGGCCATGAGGCCGACGCCGACGATCCCGAACACGACGCTCTGCCAGGCACCGCTGAACAGATCCTCCAGCACCGACTTGCCTCCCGACTCTCCGCCCGGAGGGGTCCGGCGCGGTGATCGAGACGATAGCGGCAGCGCGCAACGGCGTCAGCCCCTGCGTCTACAGGGCCAGGTAGCGCTGCCGCTCGTACGGGGTGACCTCACGGCGGTACTGCTCCCACTCGGCCCGCTTGTTGCGCAGGAAGAAGTCGAAGACGTGCTCGCCGAGCACCTCGGCGACCAGTTCGGAGCCGGCCATCACGTCGATCGCCTCGGCGAGGTTCTCCGGCAGCGCCTCGTAGCCCATGGCGCGCCGCTCCGCGCTGGTCAGCGACCAGACGTCGTCCTCGGCGCCCGGCGGCAGCTCGTACCCCTCCTCGATGCCCTTCAGGCCGGCGCCGAGCAGCACCGCGAAGGCGAGGTACGGGTTGGCCGCCGAGTCCAGCGAGCGGACCTCGACCCGGGCCGAGTTGGGCTTGCCGTACGCGGGAACCCGGACCAGCGCGGACCGGTTGAGGTGACCCCAGCAGACGTACGCCGGGCTCTCGGTGATCCGGTCGGGCAGGTGCTGCGGGAAGAGCCGCTTGTACGAGTTGACCCACTGGTTGGTGACCGCCGTGTATTCGCGGGCGTGCACCAGCAGACCGGCGATGAACGACTTCGCCACCTTGGACAGCTTCATCGGGTCGCCGCCGTCGTGGAAGGCGTTGCGCTCGCCCTCGAACAGCGACAGGTGGGTGTGCATTCCGCTGCCCGGCTGGTCGGTGAACGGCTTCGGCATGAAGCTGGCCTGCACACCGGTGGAGAGGGCGACCTCCTTGACCACGTGCCGGAAGGTCATGATGTTGTCGGCGGTGGTGAGCGCGTCGGCGTAGCGCAGGTCGATCTCCTGCTGGCCGGGCGCGACCTCGTGGTGGCTGAACTCCACCGAGATGCCGATCCGTTCCAGCGCCAGTACGCCCTGACGGCGGAAGTCCCGGGCGACGGCGTGGGTGGTGTGCTCGAAGTAGCCGCCGGTGTCGACCGGGGTGGGCACCGAGCCGTCCTGCGGACCGTTCTCCAGCAGGAAGAACTCGATTTCGGGGTGGGTGTAGAAGGTGAAGCCCTTCTCGGCTGCCTTGGACAGCGCGCGGCGCAGCACGTGCCGGGGGTCGGCCCAGGACGGCCCGCCGTCTGGCAGCAGGATGTCGCAGAACATCCGGGCGCTCTCGCCGCTGACCCCACCTTCGAAGGGGAAGACCTGGAAGGTGGTCGGGTCGGGCATGGCAACCATGTCCGATTCGAAGACCCGGGCGAAGCCCTCGATCGCCGAGCCGTCGAAGCCGATGCCTTCCTCGAAGGCCGCCTCGAGCTCGGCGGGTGCCACCGAAACGCTCTTGAGCGTGCCCAGAACGTCGGTGAACCACAGCCGGACGAACCGGATGTCCCGCTCTTCCAGCGTGCGGAGGACGAACTCCTGCTGACGGTCCACTTCCCCAACCCCTCGCGACACTCTTTTGTCCGCCTTGGCCGGGCTGTACCCGACCTGATCGCCCAGTGTTCCCGGGCCTGGTTACGCAGACGTTACGCGAACTGCCGCCGGTCGTCCCCTCGCGTCCCGCCCGGCGAGCGCGGGCCCCGGCCGTGCGGCCACCGGCGGCCGCCACGACGGCCGAGCACCTGCCGCCGCGGCCTCGCGGGCGCCCGTCGCGGCAGGTGGCGGCTATCTCGTCCGAGGGTACGGACTGTCGCGACGAGGCTGGGGCAAGATGAAGGCATGCCCACCCTGCGTCTCGCCCTGTCCCAGGTCAACCCGAGCGTCGGCGACCTCGCCGGAAACGCCGACCTGGTCCGCAGTTGGACCCGCCAGGCCGCCGATGCCGGTGCCCAGCTGGTGCTTTTCCCGGAGATGATGCTGACCGGGTACCCGGTCGAGGACCTGGTCTTCCGGCGTTCCTTCGTCGCCGCGTCCCGGGCCGCCGTGGAGCGGCTCGCCGCCGACCTGGCCGCCGACGGCCTCGGCGAGTTGCCGGTCGTGGTCGGCTACCTGGACGCCGACGGGCCGCCGCAGGTCAGCGGGGCCGCCGAGCCGGGCCGAGGTGCCCGCGACGCCGCCGCGCTGCTGCACCGGGGCACCGTGGCCGCCCGCTACTTCAAGCACCACCTGCCCAACTACGGGGTCTTCGACGAGGACCGTTACTTCGTCCCCGGCGACACCCTGACCGTGGTCCGGATCGGCGGCGTGGACGTTGCGCTGACCATCTGCGAGGACCTGTGGCAGGCCGGCGGCCCGTTCGCCGCCGCCCGGCAGGCTGGCGTCGGCCTGGTGGTCAGCATCAACGGCTCTCCGTACGAGCTGAACAAGGACGACTTCCGGCTCCCGCTGGTCCGCCGCCGGGCCGCCGAGGCGGGCGCCACTGTCGCGTACGTCAACATGATCGGCGGGCAGGACGAGCTGGTCTTCGAGGGCGACTCGATGATCGTGACCGCCGACGGTGAGCTGCTCACCCGCGCCCCGCAGTTCGTCGAGCACCTACTCGTGCACGACGTCGAACTGCCGGCCGCCACCGCCGCGACGACCACGGAGACCGTCGCGGACGGCATGCGCATCGTGCACGGCACGCTGGACGGCGTTCCGGCCGCGCCGACCGGTCCGGCCGCCACGGGCGGTGTGATCGAGCCGGTGGCCGACGAGGCCGAGGTGTGGCAGGCGCTGGTGCTGGGTCTGCGCGACTACGTCAACAAGAACCGGTTCCCGTCGGTGGTGCTCGGTCTCTCCGGTGGCATCGACTCGGCGGTGGTGGCGGCGCTAGCCGTCGACGCGCTCGGGCCGGACCGGGTGGTCGGGGTGTCGCTGCCCAGCCAGCACTCCTCGGAGCACTCCCGGGAGGACGCCGCAGACCTGGCCAAGCGCACCGGCCTGGACTACCGCGTCGAGCCGATCCAGCCGATGGTCGACGGTTTCCTGGCCAACCTGTCGCTGTCCGGTGTGGCCGTGGAGAACCTGCAGGCCCGGGTCCGTGGCGTGATCCTGATGGCGCTGTCGAACCAGGAGGGCCACCTGGTGCTGACCACCGGCAACAAGAGTGAGCTGGCGGTCGGCTACTCCACCCTGTACGGCGACTCGGTGGGCGGCTTCAACCCGGTCAAGGACGTCTGGAAGACGCTGATCTGGCGGCTGGCGAAGTGGCGCAACACGGACGCGGCTCGGCGCGGTGAGACGGCCCCGATCCCGGAGAACTCGATCGGCAAGCCGCCGAGCGCCGAGCTGAGCCCGGGCCAGCTCGACAGCGACAGCCTGCCCGACTACGACGTCCTGGACCCGATCCTGATCGGCTACGTCGACGGCGACCTCGGCCGCGACGGGCTGGTCGAGTCGGGTCACGACCCGGCGATCGTGGACAAGGTGCTGCGGCTGGTGGATACCGCCGAGTACAAGCGACGGCAGTCGGCGCCGGGCACGAAGATCTCCATGAAGGCGTTCGGCCGGGACCGCCGGCTGCCGATCACCAACCGGTGGCGCGAGCACGGCTGAGCCGTACCCCTGGGGGTGCCGGGTCGGTGGCGCGGCCCGGCGCCGCCGCGCGGTGACCTCGCGGCGCGGTCCCGGGTGGCCAGGCGGGGCGGCCCCGCGCTGGTGGAGTGACATCTTGCACTGGGCCCTGCCGTCAGCCCGTCTCGCGGTGCGACGATCACGACGGAACCCGGGGACCGCGCAGGCGGCCTCGAGGAAGGGAGACAGAGATGGTGGAGTCCACTCCGCACGAGGTGACCGCGTTGTACGGCGGCCCGGCCACCCGACGGGTCCGCACCCGCGACCTGATGGCCGCCAAGGAGCGCGGCGAGCGCTGGCCGATGCTCACCTCGTACGACCAGTACACGGCGTCGATCTTCGACCAGGCCGGTGTTCCGGTGCTGCTGGTCGGCGACTCGGCCGCGAACAACGTGTTCGGCTACGAGACCACCCTGCCGATCACCGCCGACGAGCTGCTTCCGCTGGTCCGGGCCGTGGTGCGGGCGACCCGGCAGGCGCTGGTCGTCGGTGACCTGCCGTTCGGCTCGTACGAGGAGGGTCCGGCCCAGGCGCTGCGTACCGCCGTCCGGTTCATGAAGGAGGGTGGCTGTCACGCGGTGAAGTTGGAGGGTGGCCGCCGCAACGCCGCGCAGATCGCCGCGATCGTCGGCGCCGGCATTCCGGTGATGGCGCACATCGGCTTCACGCCACAGAGCGAGCACACCCTGGGCGGCTACCGCGTGCAGGGTCGCGGCGACGCCGCCGACGAGGTGCTGGCCGACGCGCGGGCGGTGGCGGAGGCGGGCGCGTTCGCTGTGGTGTTGGAGATGGTGCCCGGCGAGGTGGCCAAGCGGATCACCCACGAGCTGCCGATCCCCACGGTGGGCATCGGCGCGGGCCCGGACACCGACGCGCAGGTGCTGGTGTGGCAGGACATGGCCGGGCTGCGGACGGGCAAGGCACCCCGTTTCGTCAAGCGGTACGCGGATCTGGCCGGCGCTCTCACCGACGCCACCCGCCGTTTCGCCGACGAGGTCCGCGGCGGAGAGTTCCCCGCCGCCGAACACACCTTCTAGGACCACTCACGGCGTGATCCACTCGGCTTTGCCACAAGCGGGGTGTCCCGGGCACCGGGACACCCCGCTTTCACGAAACCGGAGTGGATCACGCCGCTCGGGTCAGAGGTCGGTGACGCGGATGCCCGCGTGCGCCTTGTAGCGCTTGTTGATGGCGATCAGGTTGGCGGTGAACGCCTCGATCTGGTGGGCGTTGCGCAACCGGCCGGCGTAGATGCCCCGCATGCCGGGGATCCGGGCGGCGAGCGCGCCGACGATGTCGACCAGCTCGCGGTCCTCGGTGCAGATCAGCACGTCCAGGTCGATCCGGTCGACCTCGGGGTCGGCCAGCAGCGGAGCGCTCACGTGGTTGAACGCGGCGCAGACCCGGGAGTCGGGCAGCAGCGCGGCGGCCTGCTGCACGGCGCTGCCCTCGGCGACGGTCAGCGCGTACGGGCCCTGCTTGTCGAAGCCGAGCGGGTTGACGCAGTCGACGACGATCCGGCCGGCGAGCGGCTCGGCGAGGGCGGCGACCGTGGCGGCGTGCCCGTCCCACGGCACCGCGATGATCACCACGTCGCTGCGTCGGGCCACCTCGTCGTTGGCCGCACCGGTGACGCTGCCGTCGGCCGGCACCCCGGGCAGGGCGGCGATCTCGGCCGCGGACTCGGCGGCCCGCTCGGCCGACCGGGACCCGATCAGCACCGTCTGGCCGGCCCGCGCGAACCGGTAGGCGAGGCCCCGCCCCTGGTCGCCGGTGCCGCCGATGATGCCGACCGTCAGCCCGGACACGTCGGGCAGCGTGCTCGCGTCGTATGCCATGGCCTCATCCTCGCAAACCGCCCGGCCCGTCAGCAGCGTCGAGCGCTGTGAGAATCCCCGCTGCCGCGAGCGACCGCGCCGCCGAGGCCCGCGCCAGGGCGGGCGAGCGCGCAGGCGGGCGAGGATCGGGCCAGCGACGGCGGCCCGGTCAGGCCAGCTCGAACAGGACGGTACGGGCCGCCGGGTCGGCGGTGACCAGACGGACCCGGACCCGTTCGCCGAGCGGCAGTTGGCCGAGGCAGCGGGCGCGTACCGGCGGGGCGTCCAGCGCGACGGTGCCACCGGGCGGTCGGGGCCGGGACTTGCCGTTGGGCGGGGCGTCGACGTCGAGGACGGCAGCGTCGAAGGTCTCGCCCACCCGGTGCTCCAGCACCGCCGCCTCGGCCAACTCGACGGCGCCACGAGCGGCCGCCGAGGCGACCCGGTCGGTGCTCGCCATCACCTCGGGCAGCCGGGGCAACGCGGCACGGGCCCAGTCGGGCACCGCCTGGCCCGCGTGCAGGGCCAGGCAGACCTCGGTGGCGTACCGGTCGGCCAGCCGCCGCAACGGCGCCGTGACGTGGGCGTACGCGGCCGCCACGCCACCATGCTCCGGCTGTTCCGGCAGCTCCCCGTCGAAGGCGGTGTACGCGGCACCGCGCATCAGCTCGGCCGCCTGGTCGATGAACGCGGCGGCGCGCGGCTGGGCGGCGTCCAGACCGGCGATGACCTGCCCCGGGCCCACGTCGTCCGGCCAGCGCACCCCCAGCGGCGCGGCGGCGGCCCGGAGCCGCTGCACCGCCTCCGGCTTGGGTGCCGGCATCGTCCGCAGCAGACCCACCCGGCCGGCCAGCATGATGTCGGCGGCAGCCATCCCGGTCAGCAGGGAGATCTGCGCGTTGTGCTCTTCCATCGGCACCGGCGCGCGCAGCACCAGCCGCCAGCCCTCACCGTCGGGCTCCAGATCCTGTTCGGGCAGCGGCAGGTTGATGGCGCCCCGGCTCAGCCCTCGGGCGGTCAGTCGGTCGCCGATCTCCGGCAGCAACGCGATCGGGTCGGGTAGCCGACCGGCCTCGGCTGCCGCCTGCACCCCCGTGTAGTCGAGTTTGGCGCGGCTGCGGACCAGGGCACGTTCCAGCTCGACGGCCACGGTGCCGCCGTCGGCGTCCAGGTCGATGGTCCAGACCACCGCGGCCCGGTCGTCGTCGGGCAGCAGGCTGGCCGCACCCTCGCTGAGCGTGTGCGGGTGCAGCGGCACGTTGCCGTCGGGCAGGTAGATGGTCTGCCCCCGCCGCCAGGTCTCCGCCTCCAACGCCCCACCCGGGGTGACGTGCGCGGCGACATCGGCGATCGCGTACCGCACCCGGTAGCCCCCACCGGGCCGGCGGCTGAGGTGCATCGCCTGGTCCAGGTCCCGCGAGGTGGCGGGGTCGACCGTGACGAACGGTACGTCGGTGCGGTCGACGGGCGGCTGCGGCGGTGCCGCAGCCGCCTCGTCGGCTTCACGCTGGGCGTCGGCCGGAAACTCCTCGGGCAGGCCGAGCTCGCGGCGCAACGCGCCGAAGTCGATGCGGGGCGCGAGTACGCGTCGGATGACCACCGGTCAATCCTGACAGCGCCACGGGTGATCCGCTTCCGGTGACCGGCCGGAAATCCGCCCGGTGAGGGGATGCTCCGCGCTCAGCCGGTCGCCTTGCGGGCGGCGCTGCGTGCCCCCCTGGGGGCGGTGGCTCGGGCGGCGACCGGCCGGGCCGGAGTCTTGCGGGCGGTCACCTTGCGGGCCGGCGCCTTGGCCGCGACGGTCTTCTTCGCCGGGGCCTTCTTCGCCGCCGCCTTGCGGGCGGTGGTCGACGACGTTCCCGTCACCTTCGCGGCCGGGGCCTTCTTGGCCGGAGCCTTGCGCGCGCCGCCGCTGGGGCGGGTCGACGCGGTCTTCTTCGCCGCGGCCGTCTTCTTCGTCGCTGTCTTCTTGGCGGCGGACGCCTTGGTCGCCACCTTCCGCGCCGGCGCCTTCGCCGCCGTGGTGGTCTTGCGCGCCGAGGCCTTCGCCGCGGTGGTGGTCTTACGCGCCGGGGCCTTCGCCGCGGTGGTGGTCTTCTTCGCCGCCGAGGCGGTGGTCTTCTTCGCCGCGCTCACCGTCTTCTTCGCCGTACCGGTGGTCTTCTTCGCGGCGGTGGTGGTCTTGCGCGCGGTGGACGACGGGGCCCGCTTGGCGGCGGTGGTCGTCTTGCGGGTGGTGGCCGAGGCCTTCGCGGGGGCCTTCTTGGCCGCGGCGGTGGTCTTGGTCGTGGCCTTCTTCGCGGGGGCCTTCGTGGCCGCCGTGGTGGTCTTCTTGGCCGGGGCGCGGCCCGCCCCACCGGCGGCCTTGCGGGCCGGTGCCTTCGCGGCAGCCGTGGTGGACTTGCGCACGGGGGTGGTCCGGCTCGCCGCCGTGTTTCGCTCCGCCGCGGCGGTCTTCGTCGCGGTGGTGCGTCGGGCTGCCGGGCGCTTGGTGGCCTGCTGTGCTTCGGCCATCGTGTTTCCTCCTTGGGGGACGTGCTCTCGCGTGCGTCCTCGCGGAGCACGAAATATCTCGGCGCGAGCCGTCCCGCGCCGCCTATCTGTCGTCCCCGGCCCAACGAGCGTCCTCGGCATCCCACGCCTCGTTCCGCTCCTGCACTCGTTGCAGGGCGTTCTCCGCGTCGGCCGCCGAGTCGTACGGGCCGAGAACGTGCTTCGCCGGACACACGTTGGCGTCCGTCTCGACCCGGTGATGCCGGGTGCACCAGTAGAACTGCCCACCACGTCCGCTGTCGCTCATGGGAATCACTGTGCACCGCGAACCGGCCGGCCGCCACCGGATCGCACAAGTCGCCGACGATCTCCACAGTAGATATGCATGGCGTTCGTCGGGCCGAAATGGCGAAACGCGTGGGACTGGAACACCAGAAGATGCGCAGGTGAGCCTCGCTGCGGGGTCGCCTCTATGATCGCCGGATGGCGACACCGGACTACATCGTGGGGTTACGCAAGCACGTCGGTCACGACCCGCTGTGGCTGCCGAGCGTCAGCGCGGTGGTCCGCAACGACGCCGGTGAGCTGCTGCTCGGCCAGCGTGCCGACGACGGGCGCTGGTCGGTGGTCAGCGGTTTCGTCGAGCCGGGCGAGCAGCCGGCCACCGCACTGGTCCGCGAGGTGCGCGAGGAGACGGGCCTGGATGTGGCGCCGGTGCGGATGTCCAGCGCCGTGTCGCACCCGCACACGTACCCGAACGGGGACCACTGCGAATACCTGAACCTGGGGTTCCTGTGCCGGTTGGTGGCCGGCACCGCCCGCGTCAACGACGACGAGTCGCTGGCCGTGCGGTGGTTCCCGCTGGACCGGCTGCCCGAGCTGGACAAGCACGCCCTGCTGGTCATCGCGTACGCGTTGCGCGAGAACCAGCTGGCCGGTTACCTGGAGCCGGGTACGACGTGGGACGACGTACCCGACTGAGGTTCACACCGGGGTCGGCGCGAGGGCGACCGTCTCGGCGGGCGCCGACCGGGCCGCCCGGATGGTGTACGCGAGCGCGTACGGCGTGCAGGCCAGGTAGAGCATGGGTTCCGCCAGCACCTCGTTGGTGATGATGTGGAAGATCTCCCATGGGATGGCGGGCCGGGGTACGCCCATGTTCCAGTCCGTCCAGGCGGTGAGAAGCCACAGCGGCGAGGAGACCCAGTCGACGCCACCCAGTGGCGTCGGACTGCTGACGGGGCCGGCGCGACCGCCCGCCGCGATGACGTCGACGACGGCGAGAATCACCGCGAGGTCGGCGGCGGCGAGCGCGCCGACGACGCCCACCCACCAGGCCGCACGGAGGCGATTGCGGGAGGCGAGGCTCGCTGCGGCCCAGAGGGCCAGCGTCAGACCGGCCAACCAGAGCAGCAGCCCGGGCACGAAGGTGGCCAGGTCGTCCGGGGAGATGGCAGACAGGAACACGACAGCGGTCACGCCGACGGGAAGCACCACGCCGAGCGCGATGCGCAGCGGGCCGTCGAGTGCGGTGTGCCGGGCCCAGCGCGCGGCGAACACCGCCAGCAGCACCGCCAACCCGACGGTGAGCGCCGTCCAGATCGGCTTCTGCGCCCGCTCGTACCAGTCCTGGGTCACCATGCGCTCGATCGGCATGAGGGCGAACGCGCTGGCGAGCACGATCCCGACGCAGGCGATCGGGGACAGCAGTAGTGCGGCGACGGTGCGGCCGGCCCGACCACGCATCAGGCGGCGGTCGACGATCGGGGCGCCGGCGCGACTGACGGCCAGGCTCACCGCGAAGCCGACCATCTTCGTCCGGTGGCCACTCTCGGCGAGCACGTGCAGCTCGGCGGCCCACTCGCGGCGCAGGTCGTCGCGAACGTCGGCCGGCCAGCGGCGCGCGGCCACCGCCAACAGCAGCTCGGCGGCCCGGCGGGTCACCACGCCGGTGCTCCGGTGGGCTCGGTGCCGCCCCACGAGCGACGGCCACCGTCGGGGATCGCGGCCCGCAGGTCGGCGAGCGCCTGGCGGGCCTGCGTCACCCCGACGGCGGTCAGTCGGTAGTAGCGGCGGGCCGGCCGCCCGGCCGCGACGGGATCGATCGCCTCCCAGTCGGCGGCCAGCCAGCCGGCCCCCTGCAACCGGTGCAGCACCGGGTAGAGGGTGCCGCTGGGCAGGCCGGTCAGTCGCATCAGGTCGAGCCCGTAGCGCTGCTCGTCGGGCTCGGCGAGCAGCGCCGCGAGGACCTTCGCAACCGGAATGGTCATCCGCATCCGACCACTGTATCGGAACTCTACATAGGGGTGGGTACCCGTTCGACGGGAATCCACAGCTCGGCGTCCGCCTGGGTGCCGTCCGCCGACACCCGGACCCGGGAGATCTCCGGCCCAGGTCGGCTGCGGTACGGGTTGGACGGAAACCACTGGGTGAACACGTCACGCCACAGGAACTGCACCGCCTGCGGGAACGCACCGGAGGTGGTGAACACCGCCCACGACCCGGCCTGCACCGGCAGCGCGTCCAGGTCCTCCGGCGGCGCGGCGCTGGTCACCACCCCGTGCCAGTAGTCCAGTTCGGTGCCCTCCTGCCGGCTGTCGGCGAGGTTGTCGCTGACGTTGACGATTCCCTTCGGCTCCTGATCGGAGAGCGCCTCGATCCGCTCGGTCGTCTCCTTGTCGATGCTCCGGATGAACGCGACGATCGCCGGGTTCATCCCCTCGTGCACCAGCGGGACCCGGGCCTTGCGCCCCACCAGCGCGAACGCGTCCTTGTCGACGATTCGGTACTCCATGCTGCCGCTCCCTTCGACGGTGAGTCGGAAGGACATCCGGGGCTGGGCACGCAGCGCTGCCCCCGTACGCCGAGCTTCTCCGGGCCCCACGCCGTGCACGGCGTGGAACGCCCGGGCGAACGCCTCCGCCGAGCCGTAGCCGTAGTGCACAGCGACGTCGAGCAACGTCCGCTCCCCCGCCAGCACGTCCGCACCGGCGACGGTGAGCCGACGCCGCCGGATGTACTCCGACAGCGGCATTCCGGCCAGCGCGGAGAACAGCCGCCGGAAGTGGTACTCCGACGTCAGCGCGATCCGCGCCAGCTCGGCCACCTCGATCTTCTGGTCGAGGTGGCGCTCGATGTACGCCATGGCCTCGTTGAGCCGATCCAGCACCCGGGCCTCCTTCCCTTTCGAGCACTGACGCTAGGTCGCGGGGTCGGTCGCCCACCCGACATCCGATGCCCGCATCGGTCGGGTGCCGCCGCACCGGTCGTCGTGTCGTAGCCTGGCGGACTTTGCTTCCCGAGGAGGTTGACGTGGCCGAGTATCCGCAGGACGTCGTGCAGCGCTTCCACGGCACCCCAGAACAGGTCGACGCCGGCCTGGTGGGCGAGCCGCCACGGACGTGGGAGTCCGTCGTCATCGAGGAGTACGACCCGGCCTGGGCGCAGCGGTTCATCGCCGTCCGGTCGTCGCTCACCGAGGCGCTGGGTGGGTTGATCATCGGGGTGGAACACGTCGGGTCGACGGCGGTGCCGGGGCTGGCCGCCAAGCCCGTCATCGACGTCGACCTCGTCATCGAGGACACCGCCGACGAGGCAACCTATCTCGCCGCCGTGGAACGGCTCGGGTACCGGCTCGTGCTGCGGGAACCCTGGTGGCACGGGCACCGGATGCTTCTCAGCCCTGCCGAGGACGTCAACCTGCACGTCTGGCCGCAGGGTGCCCCGGAACCGGTCCGGCACCGGCTCTTCCGCGACTGGCTGCGCGCGCATCCGCATGACCGGGAGCGATATGCCGCGACCAAGCGGCGCCTCGCGCGGGACACCGCGCACCGGCCCCGCGACTACAGCCTCGCGAAGAACGACGTCATCGACGAGATCTACGCGCGCATCTTCGCCGACTGATGACCTCAGGTCGCCGGCAGCCATGCGTAGATCTTGGACAGTTTCCGTTGGCTGCTAACGGAAACTGTCCAAGATCTGCGGTAGGCCGCGGCTGTCAGCGCGGCAGCTGCTGCATGATCCAGGTGGGCACGGGCTCGGCCAGGGAGCCCACCACCTCCCAGCCGGCGCGCCGGTACAGCTCGACGTTGCCCGGGTTGCTGGTTTCCAGGATCGCCGGCAGGCCGTCGGCGGCGGCACGGTCCAGCCCGGCACGCATGACGGCGCGACCCCAACCGCGTCCGGCGTTGTCCGGGTGGGTGCCCAGGACACCGAGATACCAGAAGGGGTACGTCGGCAGGGCGTCGTGCACGACGTCGTCGTAGCTCTGCACCCGGGCCTGCACGTCGGCCGGGTAAGGAGAAACCTCCGGCAACCCGTGCGCAGCTGCCGGTGCGGCAGCCGCGCCGGCAGCCGGTTGCCCGGTCGGCGGGTCCCAGAGGGCGACCGACGCGCCCCCGCCGATCGTCCAGATCGACTTCCGGTGCACCCGCTTGTCGAAGAGGTGCCCGAAGAAGGCGGCGGCGTACCGCGGATAGGTCTCCTCGTCGGGGAACAGGCACCGCAGGACCGGATCCTTGACGAACGCGGCGACCAGCGTGTCGACAACTGTGGCGCGGTCGGCGGGCGTGGCGATGGTGATCTCGGGCGTCGTCACAGCAGTCGACACTAGTCGGAAAAGGCACCTTGACCCTGACACGGTGGCGGACCGGAGACTGGTCCCATGGACCTCGATGACTACCGGAAACACTCCCCGTACAGCGATCCGGGTCGGCACGGCGGGCTCCTCGACGCCGTGGCGACCGACTTCCCCACCGTGGCGGCGACCGCCCGCAACGTGATCGTCCACTACCGGGCCGGCGGCGTCGAGTTGCCCGACGACCGGCTCGACGAGGTGAACTGCCGCTGGGTGGACCGCATCCTCGACACCGACCAGTCGCGCTTTCCGCTGCCCCTCGCGGCGGAGCGTCCGGCTGTCGACCGCGTGGCAGGCTGCTGTCGGGACCACACGCTGCTCTCGGTCGCGGTGCTGCGTCAGCACGGCATTCCCAGCCGCAGCCGGGTCGGTTTCGCCTCGTACTTCGCGCCCGACTGGCACCACGATCACGTGCTGGTGGAGTACTGGAACGGCGACCGGTGGGTCTGGGCCGACCCGGAGCTCGACCCAGCCGGCGACTGGGGGTTCGACGGCTACGACATCGACCCGAAGGCAGGGCTCTTCGACTCGGCGGCGCGGGTGTGGTCGGCGTACCGGGCCGGGACGATCGACCCCGAGCGCTACGGCGTCAGCCCGGAGCTGCCGATCCGAGGCGACTGGTTCATCCACGACTACGTCCTGATCGAGCTGGCCCACCGGCAGAAGGACGAGCTGCTGCTCTGGGACGGCTTCGGCGCGATGACCGAGGACATCACCACCGCCGACCTCACGCTCGTGGACGAGATCGCCGCGTTGTTGCTCGCCGCCGACGACGGCGACGAGACCGCGGAGAAGGCCCTCGCCGACCGGTACGCCAGCGACGCCCGACTCCGCCCCGGCCCGCAGGTGCACAGCATCTCGCCGGTCTCCGGCACCGTCAGCATTGTCGAACTGCGCCGCTGAGCGGCCCCGACGTGTGTCGAAGTCCCACTCGCCCTACCCGAAGGTGAAGGCGTACGCCTCGGCGCCGGGCTCGCCGAACGTGATCTCCAAGGTCCGCTCACGGACCGCGCCTTCCTGGCGGACGAGCTGGTAGAGCCGGCCGTCCTGGAGTACGCCGTTGCCGTCCCCGTCGACGTCGACGCCGTGTGACGGGCCGGGAGCGTCACCGTCGAGCAGCACGCGAAACGGGATCGACGCTCCCGCCCCGGGGGCCAGCACGAGATGCGCGTCGCGGGCGTGGAACCGGAAGGCGATGCCGCCGCCGGCCTGGTCCAGCACGACGTTCTCCGACCCGATCGTCCACTCTCCTGCCAGGGCCCACTGGTTGAGGCCGAGGCTCTCCGTCACCTGGTAGGCGCGGCGTTCGTCGAGCGCCGGACCGTTCGGCGACGCGAAGTGTTCGCCGCGACTGAAACCGAGGTACGTCTCGGGCGTGCGCAGGTTGGTCCAGTCGGCCTCCGCCTCCGGGCCGAGCCCGTTGACGGGTACGGGTTCCCGCTCGATGCCGAGCAGTTGCTGGAGCATCCGCTCGGACTGCTCGTAGCGTCCCTCGCCGAAGTGTTCGTCGCGGATGACGCCGTCGGTGTCGACGAAGTAGAGCGCCGGCCAGTAGTGGTTGTCGAACGCACTCCAGATCGCGTAGTCGTTGTCGACCGCCACCGGGTAGTCGATCGAGCGGGCCGCGACCGCCCGCCGCACCCAGTCGACGTCGTGCTCGAACGCGAACTCCGGGGTGTGCACCCCGATGACGACCAGCCCGTCGTCGCTGTAGGCCTGCGACCAGGCACGCACGTACGGCTCCTGGCGCAGCCAGTTGATGCAGGTCAGCGTCCAGAAGTTGACCAGGACGACGCGTCCACCCAGGTCGGCGGGGCCGAGTGGCTCGGAGTTGAGCCACTCGGCCGCCCCGTTCAGCGGGGGCAGGTGCACTGCCATCTAGCGCAGCGACCGGAAGGCGGTGCGAAGCTCTTCGGAGAAGATCTTCGGCTGTTCCCAGGCCGCGAAGTGCCCGCCCACGTCGAGCTTGTTGTAGTAGATG
Source organism: Micromonospora arida (assembly GCF_042873195.1). Lineage (NCBI taxonomy): Bacteria > Bacillati > Actinomycetota > Actinomycetes > Micromonosporales > Micromonosporaceae > Micromonospora > Micromonospora arida. The sequence goes on from NZ_JBIALC010000003.1 coordinate 346,391, forward strand.
AGGTTGGAGTACGCCTGCTCGGCCCAGCTCTGCGGCGCCTCGTACAGCTCGTCGGGGAAGACGCTCACGGCGACGGGAACCTGCACGCCCTTGGCGGCGAAGAACGAGAGCTTGTTCTCCGCGTAGAGACGGGACGCGGAGACCGCGGTGTTCGTCAACCAGTAGAGCGAGATGTTGTCCAGGATGTCGTCGCGGGTGAGGCCCGCCTTGGCCCCGTCGAACACCTGCGCGATCAGGGCCAGACTCTTCGCGTCGTGGTCGAGCAGGAAGGACGCCAGGCCGACCGGAGAATCCGCCAGCCCGGTCAGCGTCTGCGGACGTGTCGCCATCATGAGGGCGTAGGCGACGTGTTTCCAGACGAAGTTGGCTTCCTCGGCGGCACGCATCTCGTCGTCGGAGAGCCCTGATGGCAGCGAGCCCATGGCGTTGTTCGCGCCGGTGGTGTCGCCCTGGAACAACAGGTCGATCTCCGGTGGGATCGCACCGGGCATGTTGGTGTGGATGCCGAGCAGTTCCGGAGGCGCCTGGATGCCCATCTGGTCGACGATGACCGCACCCCAGTCGCCGCCCTGCGCGACGAACCGGTCGTAGCCGAGCCGCTTCATCAGCTCCGTCCAGGCGGTCGCGATCTTCTGCGGGTTCCACCCCGACTCGGTCGGCTTGCCGGAGAAACCATGGCCGGGTAGCGACGGGATCACCAGGTGGAAGGCGTCCGACGCGCTCCCGCCGTGCTTGGTGGGGTCGGTGAGCGGCTCGATGATCTTCAGTTGCTCGATCACCGACCCCGGCCACCCGTGGGTGACGATCAGCGGCAACGCGTCCTCGTGCTTCGAGCGCACATGGATGAAGTGGATGTCCACCCCGTCGATGGCGGTCATGAACTGCGGTACGGCGTTCAACCGCGCCTCGACCTTGCGCCAGTCGTACTCTTTCTCCCAATAGCGGGCGACGGCCTGAATGGTCGCGAGTGGCACGCCCTGCGACTGGTCGTCCACAGTTTCCTTGTCCGGCCAGCGGGTGGCCTTGATGCGCCTCTTCAGGTCATCAAGGTCGGCCTGAGGAATGTCGACCGAGAACGGTCGAATCTCCGTGGTGCCCGGACGAGTCTTGGTTTTGACAGCCATGCGTGTTTCCTCTCCGTCTAGGTTTGCGCCTCGCGAGGAGAAATCATGGAGTGAAAGGCTCTGCCCGGACTTTTGTGCCAACGATTGGGCACGCCGCCGCCATATCTCGGAGCCTAGAACGCCGCACAGGTTGCTCGTGGCGATACGCGCAGCAGTCTCATTTGTCAGCTCCGGGGGCCGCGACGGCGTGTTCGGCGGCGCGGCTGACCTGCTCCCAACCCGCCCAGGTGTCCATTCGTCGACGGGAGATGTCGAACGCCAGGTCGTACACCATGCTGCCGAGCAGGAGACGTAGCGGCGGTTCGTCGCTGTCGACCAGGTGCAGCAGCGCCTCGGCGGCCAGACGCGGTTCGCTGTCGATCGAGCCTTCCGCCCACTGCCGTTCCAGTTCGGCGCGCAGTGGCGCGTAGGCGTCCATCGGGGTGGTGGCGCGCACGCTGGTGTAGAGGTCGGTCCAGTATCCGCCCGGCTGCACGATGCTGAGCTTGATGTCGAAGGCCGCCGCCTCCATCGCCAGCGCCTCGCTCATGCCCTCCAGGGCGAACTTGCTCGCGCTGTACAGGCCGGTGCTCGGGAACCCGCCGAGCGCCGCGATGCTGGAGACCTGCACGATGTGGCCGGACCGCTGGGCGCGCAGGTGCGGCAGCACGGCCTGACTGACCCAGAGCGCGCCGAAGAGGTTGACCTCGAACTGGGCGCGCGCCTCGGCCTCGGTGAACTCTTCGATCATGCCCATGGACAGGGTGCCGGCGTTGTTGACGACGATGTCGAGCCGGCCGAAGTGCTCGACGGCGGTGTCCACTGCGGCGATGACCGCCGTCCGGTCGGTCACGTCGAGGGTCAGGGCCAGCAGCCGGTCGGCGTACTTCTCGTCGAAGTCGGCCTGGGCGATGGTCCGGGCGGCGGCGGCCACCCGGTCACCGCGGTCGAGCGCGGCGTCGGCGAAGGCGCGGCCCAGGCCGCGGCTGGCACCGGTGATGAACCAGGTACGCATGCGCTTCTCCTCATTTCAAGACGAGACGGTCCGTCTCGCGATGGGCCGAGACTAGGCCCGCGACATCATCGCCGTCAAGACGAGACGGTTCGTCTCGTGCGACTGGTATCGTTTCCGCCATGACGCCCAACACGGCCCGCCGGCGCGAGACCTCCCGGCGCGCCATCCTCACCGCGGCCTTCGACCTGCTCCAGGAAACGGGGTACGCGAAGCTCAGCATCGAGGGCATCGCCGCGCGGGCCGGCGTCGGCAAACAGACCATCTACCGCTGGTGGCCGTCGAAGGGCGCGGTCATCTTCGACGCGTTCCTCATGCTCAGCGAGGCCACCGAGGGTGGGCCACCGACGCTGCCGGACACCGGCGACCTGGCGGCGGACCTGACAGTGGTGCTGCGCGCGACGGTCGAGGAGATGAACGACCCCCGGTACGAGCAACCGATGCGCGCGCTGGCCACCGAGATCGCTCTCGACCCCGAGCTGGCCGCGGCGTACGCCGAACGGTTGGACGGGCCGTTGAAGGAGGCCAAGCGGCAACGCCTGCGCAGCGCCCAGCAGGCCGGTCAAATCGCCGACGACGTCGACCTCGGCGTCGCGGTAGACATGATCTGGGGGCCGCTGTTCAGTCGCTGGCTGCAACGCAGCGGGCCGCTCACCGCCGAGTACGCCGACCTCCTCGTCAGCACCGCCCTCAACGGACTGCGCCCCCGCCGATCCGCCGAGTGACCAGCCCTGAGGCGCGTACACGTCGGGGGAGCACGCGCGCCAGCGGAGGGCGTTACCAGGCAACCCAGAGGCAGGAGCTGCCGGGCCGGCCGAACTGTCAGAGGATTTCGGTGCGGTATACGGGAGCCAGCTCGACTGCGCGCTGCCGGCGCTCCGCTTTCTCGTCGTCGGTGAGCCGTGGCGGCGGCGCGTCCTTGCTCGCGACCTCGTCGCCGACGCGCAGGAAGTATTCGTCCTGAGCCGCTGGGGTGCACATGCACAGCATTCGCGCGGGAGCGCCGGAGACGTTGCGGAAGTTGTGCGGGGCGTTGGCCGGGATGTTCACCGTTGACCCGGCCCGCACGCTGCGCTTCTCGTCGCGGAACGTGAACTCGATCTCGCCTTCGAGGATGGTGAACATCTCCTCGAAGTCGTGCCGGTGTGGCGGCGGGCCGCCGCCGTCGGGCACGCGCATGTCGATGAGGCAATACTGCCCGTTGGTCTGCTTGCCCGTGATCAGGATGGCGTAGTTGCCCCCGGCGAGGGAGATGTAGGTGGTCGCGGGGTCGTCGGGGCTGGCCACCGTCAGTGTTCGGGTCGGGTCGTCGTCCGGGATGCCAGGGGTGGCGCTGTCGAAGGCGGTCATGCTGCTTGTCCCCCTTGGTGTAGTTCTTCGAATTGAGGGCTCGCGCACGAGGAGTGCGCGTCAGGCCAGGGGTTGGCGGCCGTGGGAGCCGTCACGCACTCATGACTCGCATCCTAGGGACTCCGTTACGGCGAGGTACCGCAACCGAACTGAGCGGGGTGGTCCGCTTGGGCGTTGTTGCGCTGCCGCGACGTGCTGCGGCAACATCAGGCGCCGTGACGGCACCAGGCACGGCCCCGGACAACGACACCCCGGCCGGCGACACCGGCAGTCCTCGGTTCAGTCGGCGGGTCCGGCACTGGTTGGCCGGCGCCGGGATCACCGCCCTGGCCGCCGTCCTCGGCATCACCCTCGCCGTACGCGGCGGCGCCACCCCTGCCTGCGCCGCGCCGCCGACCGGCAACGCCGTCCACAAGGGAAAGGCCAGCTTCTACGACGCGGGCCGCTCGGGCGGCAACTGCTCCTTCCCCGGCCCGCCGGCGGACCGGCTCTACGTGGCCCTCGGCGCATCCCAGTACTCCGGATCGGCGGCCTGCGGCAGTTACCTGGAGGTGAGCGGCCCGAAGGGCAAGGTCCAGGTCATGGTCATGGACCAGTGCGGCGGCTGCGGCACCAGCAAGATCGACCTGTCCACCGAGGCGTTCACCAGGATCGCGGACCGGTCGCAGGGCATCGCGCCCGTGACGTACCGGGCGGTGGTGAACCCGCCGCTCGACGGGGGCCTCACCTTCCGGATGAAGGGCGGCGCCTCGAAGTACTGGTTCGCGGTGCAGGTCGGCAACCACGGCAACCCGCTCCGCTCGGTCGAGGCGAAGGGGCCGGGTGGTGGCTTCCGCCAGGCCGCCCGGCAGAGCGACAACCACTGGACCATCGAGGGCGGGATCGGCCCCGGGCCCTACAGCATCAGGGTCACCGACGTGTACGGACGCCAGGCGACCGCCACCGGCATCCGCATGGTCACCAAGCAGGTGCAACGCAGCACGGCCACCCTCGCCAACCTCTCCCCCACGCCCAGCAACTCACCCTCGGCCCCGCCGAGCCCCACCATCGCGCCCGCACCGACCCCGACGGAGTCGGCCACGCCGACGGCGACAGTCGAAGCGCTCGCCGGTGCCGCCGCACCACTCGACCGCCCCCGCTGCTGACCGCCTGGTCCTGAGTCACCCGGTCGCGGTGCCGCAACAAGCGGCGGCTGGCCGAGGTCTGCGCTGACTAGAATGCCCCGGTGGTCGACGTCCTGAGGCTGGAGCCGCTGCTGTTCCCCGCCGAGTTCACATCGCACCGCATGCGGATCCTCGTCAACGGACTCGACGTCGTTGCGACGGCGTACCCGGCGAACGGCTTCCACGGACAGCCGGTAGCGGGATTCGGGCCCTCACGGCTGCTGGGACCGGACGGGCTCGCTGTGGCACCGGAAGCCCGAGAGATCGCGGTAGACCGACTAGGTCAGGAAGACCTCAAGCCGACCCCGGTCCACCAGCCTCACCGACGACGAAAGCCGGCTGGACGAGATGCGGCAGAGTCGGTGCCGTGAACGAACGCCAGGGCGACGAGCAGGATCGGTTCCGCGATCCGTTGGTCAGTCTGTACGAGCTGGCGGCCGAGGACATCTACGTCGTCTGCCCACGCTGCGGGCATCGGGCGGTCAACTCCCCACAGCCGAATGACAGTAGGTGGGTGGCCTCCTGGCCCCGCCGACTCACGTGCCCGGCGTGCGCGTACTCAGCGTCCTGGTCCCCACGGGGATCAGAGGTCTCGTCCTGGAACGGTCCGGTCGATCCGTTCTTCCACCTGCCCTTGTGGCTGAGGGCCCAGTGCTGCGGCGGGCGCACGCTCTGGGCGTTCAACCGCACCCACCTTGACATCTTGTCCGGATACATCGGCGCTCGACTTCGGGAGCGGGGCCCGGCGCCAGGTGGCATGACGCTGGTGGCACGGCTGCCGAACTGGCTCAAGGCCGCCGACAATCGGGACGAGCTGCTTCGAGTCATCAGTCGACTGAGCGCATCAATTGACTGACCCTGGAGCGGCATCCCATTCCACCGTTACCGGCAAGGCTGACAGCCCGCACTGCCGACCGGGCCGCAGCGGCGGCACGCGGTAACCGAAGGCAGCGACCATGGGCACAATGCTGGAGTGGATGGCTGGATCGAAGAGCTGTGGCTGGTCGCGATCGTCGAGGAGGTGCCCGACGACGAGGTCAGACGGTGGTGGAACAGCAAGGAGACGGAGTTCTTGGACCGCCTTGCGGAGTCCGCGCCCGGATTTCGGCTGGGGACGATCCTGACCACAGTTGACGAGCCACAACTCGGCAGCCCCACCCGCCGGGTCTTCGACCTGATGTTCCTGCGCGGCACCTGCCCTGAGGACTTCCACCCCGACCCCGCAACGCCCTACGTCCTGCCGCTGCTCGACGCTGACCTGCGGTCGGCGTTGCTCGCGGCGTTCTCCCCGCAAGCCGACGATCACCCGCTGATGGCCGCTGCCCCGCTCAGCGGACTGACCGACTTTCTCGACACGCACGAGGGCGCGCGGTTGATGACACACTCGCCGAAGGCAGCAACGCGTGTGTCGCTAAGCGTCGAATGATCAATGGGTTTCGGCGGGCGTGAACGACGGATCGGTGAAGGAGCGTGGCGTGGATTCGTTGGACCTGGAACTGTTCGCGGACTACCACCAGATCCACCTGAGCGACGAGGGGTCGACGGGCGATCTGAGTGAGGCGTGGACCGATCACGCGGTTGTCGACCGCTTGGCCGTGGTCGACGACGCGATGGCCATCGGCACCTCGGTAAACGTCACGGTCGCCGTGCGAGTCGACGTGTTGGACGCTCCGCCTGCCGACGACCTCGCCGACTACGACCACGTGGTCGAGGGGAGCATGCAGGTCCGGTCGGGCCGCCTCGTGGTCATGGGTTGCACCGACTACGAACCGGATGCCGCGAGAGTCCAGGTGCCGGTAGGGTCCGTTCGCGTCCGGGCAGCGAGCAGCAACCTCGCCGAGGCGGAGCGATTGGGGCTCGACTCCGACGAGGCCCCGCAGACGATGGAGCGGCTGCGGGTCCAGGTGTGGCCCGCCCCGAGTGAGGAGCCCATCGTGTGGAGACGCTGGGACGCCGAATCCGGGTTGCGTCAGGACAGGTAGCGGCCGAGTATCGCCGGGTGGATGCTGTGGTGCAGTGGGTTCGCACGTCGTGGACCAAGCGTTCGCGCGGCGGAGCAGAGGCGACCCGGCGTAACGCCGTACCGGTGTCGTTCGCCCTGCCGGCACGGCCCGCGCCGCTCACCCACGAGGTAGACATGGCGGAGGCCGATGGGTTCGAGCCTCGCGAGGGCCTGAGACGCGTGTCGTACCGGAGCGAAGTGTGTCTCCGGTTGGTGGACGGTCAACTCCGGGTTGAACTGCTCGCGTCGGCCTGGGGTAGGCCACGCCGTCACCGCCGGCCGCCCGCGGTGCGCCTCGCCCACGGCGAATGGCTGCGCTGGCAGATCAACTACCGCTTCACCGGGACGTCTGACGGCGCCTGGCTGTACCGCTTGGACACGCTCAACCTGGCCCATGGCGCAGTTCCGGCCGACACCTTCCTCGGTGAACCGCCTCGATTCATCGACGAGCGCGCGCTTATCTGGTAGCCGCCACCGCTGCGGCCTCGACCTTGGTACCCGCCGTACCATCCAGCGATGATCTCGGAGACCTTCGATGCGCGTGGCGGGCTCACCTACGTTGACCGCCTCGACTTCACCCGAGGCGACACGCTCAGGGCTGTCCGACGAATGGCCTGGCCGACGGTGAAGCTGCACGCCGACGACAGCACGTTGACCTTCACGTCACGTACCAGGTCGGACACCCTGGAACACTTCTACGTCGCCGCGGTGGCGCACCATCCGTTTCACAGGCGGTTCCCGCTGCCGGCGACCGCCGTCGCCTTCGAGGTCGAGGAGCGCGACCAGGTCCTGCTCTTCTGGACTCCCCGCGTCGGCGCGGTACTGCGTGCACTCGAGAAGCTGGGCTGGGACGCCGAACAGCCCGAGCCCTGGACCCCGTACGCCTGAACTGGTGGTCGTGCGCGCAACAGCTGGACCGACATCTTCGCCGGGAAGACGTACCGGGGCGGCGCCACGCAGAACATCACCACCACGCTGGACACCATGCCGGTGTTCAAGAAGCACTGACGGTCCCCAGTCTCGGGCTGGCCTCCAGGGATCCGGGACACCGGCCGGGTGGGGCAATCCACCCGGCCGGTTCGTCTGCCGGCTGGACACGCCGGCATCATGGCCGAGCAGGTCGCCCACCTCATCACCGTCGCCGAGTTGCCCCACGTTCACATCCACGTGATCCCGGCAGGTGCTGGCCTGCACATCGGGTTGTCCGGGCCGTTCGCGCTGGCACGGGCCGGTGACGGGGCATGGGCCGGGCACCTCGAAAATCAGCTCGGCGGGATCGTGGTCGACACCGAAGATGGGCTACATACTCTTCAGACGAGGTGGGAGAACGTGAGGAACAAAGCACTCCCGCGCCCGACAGTCCAACGAGCTGGTGAAGGAAGTGCACAGCCATCATGGACCTCACTAACGCCATCTGGCGCAAGTCCCGGCGCAGCGGATCGTCCGGGGGCAACTGCGTCGAGGTCGCTGACAACCTGCCCGGCGTCGTCGGCGTCCGGGACAGCAAGGACCCTGCGGGCCCGGCCCTGACATTCGGTCCGGCGGCCTGGCGGGCGTTCGTCGCTCAGATAGTCGCGCGGCCGTAACCGTCGCCGTACGCGCGAAAGCGCCAATCGGTCGGGCCCGTTTGGTGGCTGGAGCTTGGGCCGAAGCCCGATCCACAGGAGGGGATCGACGGTGCAGGGGGTGCCGGTCAGTGGTGACGAACTGCTTGACTGGAAGACGTGGCAAGTTGACCGGGAGACGTGGCAGGAGAAGTGACGAAGCGCCGCGTGACGCTCGCTATCGGTGGTGCTTTGATCGCCGCCGGATTCACCGTCGGAGTCGGGGCTCTCTTCGTTGCCCCGATGGGGATCTTCCTCGGCCAACTGATCGCGTTTGCAGGCAGCCTGATCCTGGGAAGAGTCCTTCTACCGGGTCGTGCCTCAGACTGCGTAGGTCGCACAAACTCCGCCAGCGGCATGAGTGGTCGCCGGGTAGGTGACGAGTGACAAGGCGGTGTCCCGCGTCCGATCAACGGAGCGGCACCTCATGTCGCCTGCCGCGCCTCGATAGCCAACGATCGGACCAGGTCCTGGCCGTCGGGCCACGGGCCAAACCCGGTCTTGGAGTCCAGGTGCCCGACCGCGCCCGCATCGAACAGTTCCGAGCCCCAGTCTCGCGCGTACGCCTCGAATTGCTCGACCGTTGCAGATGGGTCATTGCGACTGGCGACCAGGATCGAGCGGAAGGGTAGTGGCTCGCGTGGCACATGGCCGATGAACACATCGACGGCTTCGTGCGGGTTCGGAGTCCAGTCCGGATCCAGGTACGGCGGTGTGACCAGCAGGGCGGCACGGACGGGACCGACGTGCTGGCTGGCCCAGATGGCGACGGTCAGGCATCCCGCACTGTGCGCCACGAGGACGGCCGGCTCACTGTCGGCGCTGATCGCAGCGTGCAGCGCGGCGACCCGTTCGGCGGCGACGTACGGTGGCCCGGGGGGTTCGGGCGCCCACTGGTACTCCGGACAGTCCCTGACCCAGCCGCGTGACCAGTGGTCAGGGGACGGAATTCCTCGGCCGGGCACGACAAGGTAGCGCGTCATTCTGGGAGGATAGTGCGCCGATCCCCGGGATTCGGGCGGAGCGCGTACCGCACCGCCAGAACGCCGCTATCCCCTGCCGGGCGCTACGCCCACGGCGGGGTGTATCGACCCACATACTCGCGAGCACGTGGGAGCGGGTCACGCCAATACTGGTCCGGCATACGGTGCTGGTGCTCCCCACAAAATTCAGCGAGATCGACCGTGACTCCGACGCGCTCCAATGGTTGGCCCTCGAAGTCCGCGTTGACAGCCAGCAGTCGCGGCTCCGGATTCCAGCCAGAATGGTCGAACGCCCAGCCAGCCCAGATCGCATAGACGTGGAAGATCTGCAGGTCGCCGGCCAACCGCAGCGCCGCCACCGAGATTGATCGGTCCGGGTAGGAGTCTCGACAGACCCAGGCGAGGACGTGACACGCTCCGGCGGCGAAGAAAGCCTTGTCCGCCCGTTCCCAGGCGACCCGCTGATCTGACCGCTCGGTCGCTGTCCGACGAAAGGCCCCCGCTGCTTCTGCTGCCACCCAACCACGTTAGTAGGTGAGGTTGGCGCAGCCGCTCATGCCCCAGCTCAGGCCTTTGTTCCAGGCCAGAGCCCATCGTTCGCCGCCATCAAAGCCTCTCCAGAACCGGTCTAGCAGGCGGGCGAAGTGGACGGCTTCCCCAGGCGGCGCGGCGGTAGTCGTACCGGGCGGGGGTTGAGCGGAGTGCCGCGACCCGTCCCCGCAGCCCTTCCGCCGCGATCGCCTCTTCCACTTCTTGGATCGCCTCGTCGAGGTCGGTGACCTGGTCCCACTGGCTCGCCCGGGACGCCTCATCGCGAGAGAACTCCAGGTGCCCGCGCAGCAGGACAAGCGCCTTCTGTTCCTCGGTCGCCGGGTCTGGCGGCGGTAGCGGCTCGTCGTCGCGGTGCCAGCCTTCCCGGATCTGGGCCTGCCGCAGCCGGCGGTTCTTCTTGGCGCACGGGGCGCACTTGTCCTCGCGGGTCGCCCCGCAGGGCAGGTCGATGACTTCGGTCAGACCGGTGTTCAGGTCCGTGCGGCGCATGGCGAGTGGACGGACGCAGACGCCGTACTCGATGGCGATGTCTTTGAGGACGTCGATCGAGCGGGGTAGCGCCATGCGGGCCGCCCGCGACCCCGGCCGAGGAGCAACCGGGGTCGGGGCGGGTTCGAGGCCGGGCAGGGTCGGAGCCGTCATCGGATGATCCCGACGACCTGGGGCCGGTTGGACTGGACAACGCAGGCCGGAGCCCACGGCTCCGCTCCGGAACCATCGAACGCCGGCCCTCAGGCGGCCCGCAGCGGCATAGCCAGCCCGACTCGGGAAGAGATCCCACTAGCTACCGACACTGATGACCTTCCCGCCGAGCCCGGACCGGGACGTGGGCTGGCCGACCAGCTCGACGAGCACTTCGTCGCGACAATCCTCGCCGAACACGGCAGTAACGGCTTCGGTGAAGGCGGAGACGAGTTGTGCGATGACTCTGGCTGCGTCCTCTCGCGCGAACACTTCCTCCCGCATGCCGAAGGTGACCGAGGGGGCGGCTGCAGCGACCGCCGCTCCGCCGCGGGCCCATCGACCGGTAGGAACGCCGATCAGCCTGACGTCCACCGAACTTCTAGCCCACGCGCCATACACGGAGACGACGGCGTTAGTCAGCTCCTCGATGAGGCTGGGTTCATGCCCGACCAGTTCCTCTTCAAGCGCGTAAAGCGTCACGTGTGGCATCGGCAACTCCTCGGCGTCGGAGGATCGTCTGCGAGCAAGCAGGGTAGGGCCCGTCGTCCGCATGCCGGAAGCGATTTCCATCCTGTCGCCGAACTGAGCCAGCACTCAGGCCGTCTCCAGGCCGTCTCAGGCCGTGGCCAGGCCGTCAAACGCCACCCCGACGATGGCCAAGGTCAACCAACGGCACCAGATAAACGACCAGCTCAGAGTCATGATCGAGGCTCTGAGCTGGTGGGCGACGGACGAGTCGACCTGTACGCCGGATTCTGTGCGCGGCGCGTACCCCGAGGGGTTTGCGCCGGCGGCGGCCATCCATCTCGGCCTGCCGTTGCCGGCAGGCTCCAGCGGCCTACCCGCAGACATCGGGCGGGCAGCCCTCAAGCGTCTGCGCCGGGTCGTCATCTTGCGGTGACGGCCCTTGCTTGGCCTTGCTCCGGGTGGGGTTTACCGAGCCACCCCGGTCACCCGGGGTGCTGGTGGGCTCTTACCCCACCGTTTCACCCTTACCGTCCCCGTTGGGGTCGGCGGTCTGTTTTCTGTGGCACTGTCCCGCGGGTCGCCCCGGGTTGCCGTTAACAACCACCCTGCCCTGTGGAGTCCGGACGTTCCTCGGCGGCGGGCCGAAGCCCGCCGACGCGGCCGCCCGGTCGACTCGTCCGTCGCGCTCTCATCCTAACGACGAGCGTGCTGCGGGTATTGCCGCCCCGCCTGCGGGGTGCCCGCGCAGACCTGCCCCGCAGTCGGGCCTTCGACAGACCCGGCCCGCAGGGCAGCGCGCCGTGGAGACGGCCATCGGGCAGCGAGCGGTCAGTTCACGCTGATCGTCACGACACCGGTTCCGGCGTACGCCTTCGGCAACTCGGTGAGGACCGGACGCCCGGTGGGCCACTCGGCGTCGGGACGTCCCAGCGCGGCGGCATGGACTAGCTGCCAGTCCACACCTTGACGTAGCAGACGCCCCACCAGCAGAGCGGTCGCGTAGCCCAGCTCGACGACCTCCAGCGCTGGTAGGGCACCGATGTGCTCTCCCAGAGCCGGGCGGGCGGAGGTGGCTGCGGCAAGGCAGAGTGCCGGCACTTGGACGTGCCGCCCCGCACCCCTGTGTGCGGTGACCACGAGCCCGGAGAGCGCCGGGTTGCCGGCACCGAGCGCGAGCAGCGCCGTGTGGTCGAGGATGACCGCGGCCTCGTTCACGCCGCCCGCCGGCCATCGCCGGCTAGAGATTCCGGGACATTGCCAGCCTCGACGGCCGCCCAGACGTCCTCGCCCCGGGTGAGGTCGTCGGCGCTGAGGTCGGAAGCGATCTTGAGCCGGACGTACTGCTCTGCGCGCGCCGCGCGGTCGCGCAGTTCGTCGGCGGTGAGTGCCGCCTGGGTGAGCTGGGCGACGAGGTCCCGCATCGTCGTTCCACGTTCGTTCGCCAGGAGCGCCAAGCGGTCGCGTACCTCGGTGTCGACTTTGATCGTGGTATCCACGACCGGAGTATACGACCGGTATACCGCTGCCCTGTTCCGCCTCACCGGCCAGCTCACGACGGGTTCGGCGCGCGTACTAGCCTCGTGGGGCTATGGATCTCTCCCACGCCGCGCTGCTGCTCGCCGCCGGTCTCGCCGCTGGCACTGTCAACGCGGTGGCCGGTGGCGGATCGTTGATCACCTTTCCGGCGATGATCGCGATCGGGTTGCCCCCGGTGCCGGCGAACGTCAGCAACTCCGTCGCCGTGTTCCCCGGGTACCTGGCCAGCGTGGCGGGCAGTCGGCAGGACCTGCCGCGTCCCCGCGCGCTGGCCACGCTGGTGCCCACCACCATCGCGGGCACGATTGTCGGGGCGTTGCTGTTGCTGGCCACTCCGGCCCGCGCGTTCGAGTTGGTCGTACCCTTCCTGGTTCTCGGCGCGACAGCGGTCCTGGCCTTCCAGGACCCGCTGCGCCGCCTGGTCGGTCACCCCCGGGACCTGTCGCCACGCCGGCGGACGATCGCGGTGCAGACGATGGTCGCGCTCGGTGCGGTGTACGGCGGTTACTTCGGTGCGGCGCTCGGCGTGATGCTGGTGGCCGGGCTGGCCCTGGTGCTGGACGCGACGCTGGCCCGGGTGAGCGCGATCAAGAATCTGCTCTCCGCGGTGGTGGGGTTGACGACGCTTGTGGTGTTCGCCCTGTTCGGCCCCTTGAACTGGGCGGCGGTCGCGGTGGTCGCGCCGGCCACCCTGATTGGGGGGTACGCGGGCGCCCGGCTCGTCCGCCGGCTGCCGCCGGTGGTGCTCAAGACGGTGATCGTGGTGTTCGGTACGACGATCGGCCTCTACCTGCTCTGGCGCGCCCTGACCTGAACCGCCCGCCCGGCGGTCAGTAGGTCTCGCCGACGGGCTCGTGTTCGGTGTCGGCGGCGGCGCGGTTCCAGCGGGACCAGAGGACCCGCTCGCCGTAACCGGCGGCCATCAGGTGCGCGAAGGCCAGGTAGACCAGCACACCGACGGCGAGCACCCCGAAGCCGACCCAGAACGGCAGCGACAACGACTGCTCGGCGAGCTTGCCGGAGATGATCGGTGCCGGCGCGGCGGCACCCCAGCGGACCAGGTTGAACGCGCCGGTGGCGACGCGCCGGTCGCTGGAGCCGAGGCCGAGCGCCAGGTCGGTGAGGTTGGCGTTGGCCAACCCCATGCAGAGCCCGGCGAGCACCAGCACCACGAGCGCCTCGGCGGTGCTGGTGGAGGTGGCGAAGAGGACCATGCAGACCAGCAGCCCGGCGATGGCCACGCCGACGGTCTGTACCGCACCGATGCGGTGGGCCAGCCGGTGACCGATCACCATGATGCCGGCGGCCAGGCCGAGACCCCAGCCGGTGAAGGCGAGCCCCAGCGGGATGACGTCCAGGCCGAGGAAGAGCGGCGTGTAGCCGAGCACCACGAAGAACACGAAGTTGTACGCGGCGGTGACCACGCAGAGGGCGATGAACGCCGGCCGGCGGTAGGTGGCGAAGATCTGGCCGACGCGTACCGGGGCCTGGCGATTGGTGGGTTCGCGGAGTTTGCGGGAGGCCACGCCCAGGGCGAGGACCATGAAGACGCCGCAGACGAAGAACGGCAGCCGCCAGCTGACCTCGCCGAGCAGGCCACCGATGAGCGGTCCGACGGCGAAGCCGAGACCCAGGGCGGTCTCGAAGAGGCCCACCACCCATTCCCGGTCGACGGCCAGGTTGACCAGCACCACCATGGCGGTGGCGAAGAACATCGCGTTGCCCAGCCCCCAGACGCCGCGCAGCACTGACAGCTGCACGATGTTGTCGCTGAACGAGGCGAGGATCGCGGCGAGCCCGACCACGGAGACGCCGGTGATGAGCACCGGTTTGAAGCCGAACCGGCCGCTGGCCAGTGTCGCCGGGATCATGCCAAGGGCCATGACCGCGATGTACGCGGTGAACAGCAGCTCGACCTGCCAGGCGGTGACCCCGATCGCCTCGCCGATGGCGGGCAGGATCGGGTCGACGACGGCGATGCCGGCGATGGCGAGGAAGGCCACCAGCGTGGTGGCGTAGATGGCACTGCGGTTCGGTTCGGAACGCCGATCCACTCCGACTCCTCAGATAGCTGTATCGTACAGGCACTTATCCTGTATCGTACAGCTATGAGCGACGACCACGACGAGAGCACCCTCGGCCGGATCGAGACCGAGGTGGCCCTGCTGATGCGCTTCGGCGAGGCCACCCGGCGGGCCACCGGCACCGCCGAGCACCGGGTGCTGGACCGCGCGGCGTACGTCATCCTGCGCCACCTGGCCGACGCCGGCCCGCAGAACGTCTCGGCGCTCGCCGCCCGACTCAACCTGGACGGCTCGACAGTCACCCGGCAGGTCTCCGCGCTTCAGCGCGACGGCCTGATCACCCGCACCCCGGACCCGTCCGACGGCCGGGGCACTGTCATCTCCCCCACCCCGGCCGGTCTGCAACGGATGGCCGCCGTCCAGGCCGCCCGCACCCGGCTCTACGGCGACATGCTTGCCGACTGGAGCGCCGAGGACCGGGACACGCTGGCCGCCCTACTGGGCCGCCTGAACCAGGCCCTGGTGAACCGCAACCGCCGCTGACCACGCGTGGCGGTCTCGTGGTCTGGCTCACCGCGCCATCCACTCGCACGAAAAGAACTTTTCCACCGCCAAGATCGCGCAAGATCCTGGTTGTAGTGGCCTGCTGCGCGGCCTGACACCACTACAACAACGATCGAGCACGATCTTGCGGTGAACCCGCCGAGCCGGCCCGGCCGCGTCAACCCACACCCGGCGCGGGTCGGCGACCGGTTCTCAGGAGAACGTTCGCCGCGCCCATGTCCGGAAGTCGGTGGTGGGCAGGCCGAGGGCGCGGGTCATCTCCGGCCGGGCCGGGCTTCCGTTCTCGTTGATCTGCTCGACCGCGTTGACCATGGCGGGCAGCAGGCCGCGCTCGACGGCCTCCTGCGGGGTGAGCACGGGAGCGGTGATCGCCCGACCGGTGACCTCACTCAGAATGGTCGCGACCTCGGTCATGGTGAGCAGGTCGCCGGCGAGTTCGACGTCCTGGCCGTCGAGCTTCCCCGGGTTGGTGAACGCGATCGCCGCGGCCTCACCGATGTCGTCGACGGCGATCCACGGAATGCGCGTGTCCGCAGCGAAGCCGGTGATGATCGTGCCGCTGGACCAGTCGCCGAAGAGGTAGGACCAGCCGACCAGGTTCTCCATGAAGGTCGAGGGCTTCAGGACGGTCCAGTGCGCGAAGCCACCGGAGCGCACCATCTCGTCGATGGCAGCCTTGCTCTCCCAGTAGTGCCTGCCCCACCGGCCCTCGGCCCATCCGGGCTGGTTGCGGTGGAAGTCGCCGGCACCCGAGACGCTGCTGTGCACGACGTGCGACACACCGGCCCGGCGCGCCGCCTCGACGACGTTGCGGCCGCGGGTCACCTCGGCATCGCCCTGCATGTCCGTCACGTCGGGATACGGGATGGAGAAGAGGCCATCCATGCCGTCGGCCGCGGCGAACAGCGACTCGGCGTCGTCCAGGTCGCCGGTGACCAGTTCGGCACCCCGATCCCGCAGAGCCCGGGCGCTGTCGGCGCCGGGATCACGGACCAGGGCACGGACCGGGACGCCCTTGTCGAGCAGCGCTCGGGCCGTAGCCCCGCCCTGCTTGCCCGTCGCGCCGATGACGAGAACAGCCACGATGCCTCCTGAGAAACAAGCGGGGTGTCCCCCCACTTCCAGTCGGCTACGATACGGGGGACCACCCCACTTCCGCAAGGCGGGCCATGAGAGCTGACGCGCAGCGCAACTACGACCTCGTCGTCAAGGCGGCCTCGGAGGCGATCGCCCGCGACGGCGCGTACGCCTCGCTGGAGGAGATCGCCCGGTCCGCCGGGGTGGGTTCGGCGACCCTGCACCGGCACTTCCCCACCCGGTGGTCGCTGCTCCAGGCGGTCTTCCGCGGCTGCATCCGCAACCTGGCAGCGCGCGCCGGAGATCTGCTCGCCGCGCCGGACGCCCTCGACGGGCTGACGACCTGGCTGCACGAGGTCACCGCGTACGCCACGACGACCCGCGGCCTCGCGGATTCGCTCCTGAACGAGCCCCCCGAGGAGACCGAGGCCTGTGGCGCGATGCTCGTCGCCGCCGGTGAACCACTGCTACGCCGAGCCGTCGACGAGGGCTCGGTACGGCCCGACATCACCATGGCCGACCTGATCATCCTCGCCAACGGCATCTCACTCGCGGCGCAGCCGATGGGCGCGGCCAAGGCGGAACAACTGCTGACCCTCGCACTCAAGGGAATCGGCCGATCACAGCCGTAGGCCGCAGAAGCACCACCGGCCCTGGTGGACCGACGCGAGAGCTCCTTCCACCGCCAAGATCGCGCAAGATCGCGCAAGATCCTGGTTGTAGTGGCCTCCTGCGCGGCCCAACACCACTACAACAATGATCGAGCACGATCTCGGTAGCCAAAGCGCGCCAGGTCGCCGGCCCGGCCCGGCAGCCCTCGCTGACCCCGCCAGCCCTCGCTGACCCGGCAGCCCTCGCTGACCCGGCAGCCCTCGCTGACCCGGCAGCCCTCGCTGACCCGGCCAGCCCTCGCCCTCGCTGACCCGGCAGCCCTCGCTGACCCCGGCAGCCCTCGCCCTCGCTGACCTCGCTGCCTACGTCCGGGGGGCGCATGATTCGTTTGCGACATCAGCTCGATAGCGTCTGAAGCCACCTCACCGCCCGCGACAACGACCCCCACGACGACCACCCGACGACGACGACCACCCCGACGACGACGGCCGCAGACGACGGCCTGGACACAGATACGCCCGGGCACCGACCAGCGTCGGCACCCGGGCGTACCAGCGGTCAGGCGACCGGCTCGCGGGCCGAGTCGGCGTCGCGCTCGGTGCCCGGGGTGACCCGGGGGTCGCCCTCGTCGGCGAAGTAGTCGTCCGGCTCGGTGCCGTCGACGCCTTCCTCGACCTTCGCGGCCCGCAGCGCGAGCGTCACCAGCGCCGCCACGGCCAGGTTGACCGCCACCGCCACGATGCCGACGTAGATCGTCTTGGTGGTGTCGAACCCGAATTCCGACAGCGGGAACGCCGAGCCGCCGAAGTGCTTCCGGGTCGGGCTGGCCACCTGGTAGAGCATCCACATGCCCAACCCCATGCCGGCAACCCAGCCGACGATCAGGCCGGTGCGGTGGAACCAGCGGGTGTAGAGGCCCAGCGCCACCGCCGGCAGCGTCTGAAGGATGATCACGCCACCGATCAGCTGGAGGTCGATGGAGAACTGCGGGTCGAGGAAGACGATGCAGGCCACCGCACCGACCTTCACCACCAGTGAGGTGATCTTCGAGACGTTCGCCTCCTGGGCCGGGGAGGCGTCCCGCTTCAGGTACTCCTTGTAGATGTTGCGGGTGAACAGGTTCGCCGCCGCGATCGACATGATCGCCGCCGGCACCAGCGCGCCGATACCGATCGCCGCGTACGCCACACCGGCGAACCAGTCCGGGAACTGCTGGTCGAACAGCAACGGCACGACGGTGTTGCTGTCGACAGTGCCCTCCTTGGCACCCGGCAGTGGCTTCACACCGGCCGCGATGGCCATGTAGCCGAGCAGCGCGATCAACCCGAGCAGCAGGCTGTACGCGGGCAGCGCCGACATGTTCCGCTTGATCACGTCGCGGTTCCTGCTGGCCAGCACACCGGTGATGCTGTGCGGGTAGAGGAAGAGTGCCAACGCCGAGCCGAGCGCCAGCGTCACGTACTGAAGCTGGTTGTTGCCGTTGAGCAGGATGCCGTCGTTCGGGTTGGGCGAGGCGTCGAACTTCGCGTCCGCGGCGGCGAAGATGTCACCCCAGCCGCCCAGCTTGTACGGCAGGTAGATGACCGCCACCAGGATCACGATGTAGATCAGGCTGTCCTTGACGAACGCGATCAACGCGGGCGCGCGCAACCCGGACTGGTACGTGTAGGCGGCCAGGATGGCGAACGCGATGATGATCGGCAGGTGCCGGGCCAGCGCGTTGTCGCCGGTGACGCCCATCGTCTTGAGCACCGCCTCGATGCCGATCAGCTGCAACGCGATGTACGGCATGGTCGCGACGATGCCGGTGATCGCGATCAGCAGCGCCAGCACCGGCGAGTCGAACCGGTTGCGGACGAAGTCGGCCGGCGTGACGAACCCGTGCCGGTGCGACACCGACCAGAGCCGCACCAGCACAAGGAAGACCAGCGGGTAGATGACGATGGTGTACGGCACGGCGAAGAACCCGGCCGCGCCGGCACCGAACATCAACGCCGGCACCGCCACGAAGGTGTACGCGGTGTAGAGGTCACCGCCGACCAGGAACCAGGTGATCCAGCCGCCGAAGCTGCGCCCGCCCAGCCCCCACTCGTCCAGGTGCGCCATGTCCTTCGGTGCCCGCCACCGGGCGGCCACGAAGCCCATCACGCTGACCAGGAGGAACAGCAGGGAGAAGACGATGATCTCGGTGAGATGGTCGCGCCACATCAGCGGCCTCCCCGCTTCTTCGTCATCTGGTAGACCAACGTGGTGGTGCCGACGCCGAGCAGGATGAAGGCCAGTTGCAGCCAGTAGAAGCGCGGGAAGCCGAAGACCCGGGGCGAGTCGCCATTGAAGAACGCCGGGATCAGCGGCACCACGATGGGGATGAAGAGCAACCAGTTCCAGGGGCTGTGGTCCTTAGCCCTGGTCGGCGCCGTGGGCGGCGCCTCCGGTTCGGGTGCAGCCATCTGACACACCTCCGGGGAGTCGTGGCTCTCGATGTAACGGCCGGAGGCTACGACTCTGTGATGGCGGTCACCTGACCCGTCCGGAGGGTGCTGCGCCGAACGGCCGGCCGGCTGCGCCGAACGGCGCGGCCGACCGGCCCTACCAACGAAGGGTGCGGCGGCTCAGTCGAGGCTGGCGAGGTGGGCGGTGTCGTTGACAGTGCGCACGGCCACGCCGCCGTCGGGCCACATGTCGAGCACCGAGATGCCGGCCGCGTCCAGGAAGAGCCGGTGCAGGAAACCATCGCCCGCTGCGAGGGCGTCGCGCAGCATCAGCTTGATCGGCGAGACGTGCGAGACGACCACCACGGTCTCACCGGGGTACGCGGTGAGCAGCCCGCTGATGACGCGGTGCGCGCGTTCGGCGACCTGGGTGAACGACTCCCCGCCCGGCGGCGCGATCCGGGGTGAGGCGAGCCAGGCGTCCATCTCCCCCGGCCACTGCTGGCGCACCTCGGCGAAGGTGCGCCCCTCCCACTGGCCGAAGTCGCACTCGATCAGGTCGTCCTCGGTGCGGACCGGCACGTCACCGCCGAGCGCCCCAGCGATCGACGCCGCGGTGGCCGTACACCGGGACAGCGGTGAGCTGAGCACGGCCGCGACGGACGGGGCCAGCTCGGCCACCCGGGCGGCCGTCGCCTGCACCTGGGCCCGGCCACGCTCGGAGAGCGGCACGTCGCCGCGCCCGGAGTAGCGCCGCTGCTCGGTATACGGGGTCTCGCCGTGCCGGACCAGGATCAGCCGGGTGGCGGTGAAGCTCGGCCGCGGCTCCCAGGAGGCCGGCGCGGTCGCCGGGTCGCTGCCGACGATCGGGGCGGCGGGCGTCGTCGAGGGCTGGCCGGCGGCCGGCGTCGTCTCGGGACGGCCGGGGGCCGCAGTCGCCGACGGACGACCCGCGGCGGCGTCCATGGCGGCGTTGGCGAGGGCGTCGGCGTGCCGGTTCTGCTCGCGCGGAATCCAGCTGAACCGGACCGCGCTGAACCGGCCCACCAGCGCGGCGGCCTGGGCGGCGAGGGGCCGCAGGCCGGGGTGCTTGATCTGCCACCGGCCGCACATCTGCTCGACCACCAGCTTGGAGTCCATCCGGACGTCCACCTCGGCGGCGCCCAGCTCGGCGGCGGCGGTCAACCCGGCGATGAGGCCCTGGTACTCGGCGACGTTGTTGGTGGCCGTGCCGAGCGACTCGGAGCGCTCGGCGAGCACCTCGCCGGTCTCCGGGTCGCGGACCACCGCGCCGTACCCGGCGGGGCCGGGGTTGCCCCGGGACCCACCGTCGGCCTCCATGGAGACCACGCGCGGCGCCACGACCTACAGGCCCGACTCGTTGGTGCGGACCATGATCCGTCGGCAGTCCTCGCAGCGGACCACGTCGTCGGGGGCGGCCTTGCGGATCCGGGCCAGGTCGGCGCCGGACAGGTCCAGGCGGCACCCGCCGCAGCGGCCCCCGGTGAGCAGCGCGGCACCCAGCCCGGTGTCCTCGCGGATCTTGTCGTAGAGGTTGACCAGATCGCTGGGGAGGTCGGCGGCGAGCGGCTGACGGGCGCCCCGCTTGAACTCCTCCTCCTTGGCGATCTCGGCCAGCGCCTCGTCGCGGCGCTGCTCGGTCGCGGCCCGCCTGTCCCGGGTCTCGGCCAGCCGCTGCTCCACGCCGTCCAGTACGCCCTGCGCGGTCTCCCGCTGCTCCATCAGCTCCAGCTCGGCGTCCTCCAGGTCGCCCTGGCGGCGCTTGAGCGAGACCAGCTCGTGCTGGAGCGCCTCCAGCTCACGGGCCGGGCCGGTGCCGGCGGCAAGCCGGTTCTCGTCCTTCTCCTTGCGGGCCCGGACCTGCTCGACGTCCTTCTCCAACCGGGCGATGTCCCGGTCCAGGTCGTCCACCGCCACCTGGGCGCGGACCCGCTCGTCCTCCATCGACGACAGTTCCCGGGCCAGCGACTCCAGCTCGGCCCGCTCGGGCAGCGACCGCCGGCGGTGGGCGAGCTGGGCGAGGTTGGTGTCGATCGCCTGGAGGTCGAGCAGGCGGCGCTGCACCTGAGGGTCAGCCTTCACGGTCGGGCTCCTTGTCGTCCACAGCGGGTGCGGCGGCGTGCACGGTCCACGGGTCGGTGTCCAGGTCGGACACCAGCGTCTCGACGTCCAGCGCCTCCCGGAGGAAGGCGGCCAGGTCGTCCAGCCACGGTCGTTCGGTCGCCCAGTGGGCGGCGTCGATCAGGGCGGGACCATCGGCGGCGAGGTGCTCGCCGGCCGGGTGGTGCCGCAGGTCGGCGGTGAGGAACGCGTCCACCCCGGCGGCGGTCGCGGCGCCGAGGAAGCTGTCCCCCGACCCGCCGCTGACGGCGAGGGTACGAACCATACGCCCGGGATCCCCCGCCGCGCGAACTCCCCAGGACGTGACGGGGAGCACCGCTGCCGCGTGCCGGGTCAGCTCGGCGAGGGTCATCGGCTGAGGCAGCTCGCCGATCCGGCCGAACCCCCGGTCGTCGCCGTGGGCGGGCGAGCCGGGCGCGGGTCGTTGAAGGGGGCGCAGACCGGTGAGCCCGAAGCGGGCGGCGAGGGCGTCGGAGACGCCCGGGGAGGCCACGTCGGCGTTGGTGTGCGCCGCGTAGAGCGCCATCCCGGCCCGGATCAACTGGTGGATGATCCGCCCTTTGAAGGTCGTCGCGGCGACCGAGGACACCCCGCGCAGCAGCAGCGGGTGATGCGAAACGATCATGTCCGCGTCGGCGGCGAGGGCTTCGTCGACCGTCTCGGGCACCACGTCGACCACGCAGAGCACCCGGCGGACCGGGGCGGCCGGCTCACCGAGCACCAGGCCCACCCGGTCCCACTCCTCCGCCCAGACCGGCGGAAAGCGCCGTTCCAGCGCGGCCACCACGTCGCTGACTGTGGGGGCGGATCCGCTTGTGCTCACGGCGGGCCAGCTTACCGGCGTCGGGGCCGCCGGGCGGTGACACCCGGCCCGGCCGCATCGGGTGGAAGATCTGCCGGACGCGCTAGGCGGCGGTCCAGGAGACGGTCTGCAACGCGGCCAGCGGCATCGCCCAGGGGAAGGCATGCGTGTGCTGTTCCCCCGTTCCGGGCGGATGCAGAGCGATCACATCGTCGCCGAAGAGCACCGTGACGCCCCACTCGGCCAACCGGGCCACCCCGGCACGGAACGCCGGGTGGCAGGCCATCGCCGCGTTGGTGTACGGCACCGCCACGATGGGGACGCCCTTGCCCTGGGCCTCGACCAACAGCCCGAGCGCCAACGTGTCGGTGATCCCGGCCGCCCACTTGTTGACCGTGTTGACGGTGGCCGGGCAGACGATCATGGCGTCGGCGGGCGGAAGCACGTCCGGGTCACCGGGGTTCTTGTAGTGCGTCCGCACCGGGTGGCCGGTCTGCCGAATCAGGGCCGACTGGTCGACGAACTTCGCGCCGTCCGGCGTGGTGATCACGCAAACGTCCCAACCGTCCTGTTGGGCGAGGTCGACCAGACGACCGACGTGCCGGGCCAGCGGCGAACCGCAGGCAATGACGTAGAGCACCTCGCGGTGCCCGCTGTTGTGCGCTGCACCGGCCATCAGACCGGCTCCGCGCTCATACCCCTACTCCCATGTGCTCAGCCAACTCCGCTACCGGAGAAGGCGGCGCACCACGTGTGCGACGGAGGATGTCGGACATCACCTCGTGCGCGATCGGCCGACAGCGGATCTCCGACGGGGCGAGCCGATCACCGAGCAGCAGCATCTCGCCGGCGTTCGCCACGTCACCTATCTGGGCGTACCCGCGGGCGATGTCGAGCAGGTGGTGGGCGCGGCGCTCGGGCAGCAGCGCGTTGAAGGCGGGCTCCGCGATGCGCAGCTGGTGCACCTCCACGGCCCGCCCCCCGTCGCCCAGCTCCACCGCGGCGGCGGCCCGGTGCAGCTCGACGTTGGTGGGGCCGAACGACGTCCAGTAGTGGTTGTGGTCGCCGCCGAGCAGGGTGGCGGCCTCCTGCGCGCAGTTGATCAGGTCGTCGACGCTGGCCGAGTCACCGATGCGGGACGCGGCCATGGCCCCCTGGAGCAGCAGCATCCCGTAGACGGAGAGGCGGGCCGGCGAGACCGCGTTGCTCCCACCCGGTGCCAGCCGGTTGGCGATCTGGACGTTCAGCTCCAGCGCTGGGCGGGCCCGCCCCATCGCGACCAGGGCGTTGCACACCCGGGTGGTCGCGATCCCGGCGAGCAGCGGGTCGTCGGCCCGCTGGGCCACCGCCATCGACCGGTCGGCGGCCAACCAGGCGAGCTCGCACTCGCCGAGCTTGCGCAGCACCGAGGAGGCGATCTGGTAGACCTGGCCGAGCAGGTGGGCCGCCTCGGCGGCCTGCTCACCGCCGTAGGCGGCGTCGGCCGCCTGGGCGTCGCGCAGCAGCTTCGGCAGCGCCCGGGTGAGCATCCCGTAGCGGCCGTACTGGTAGGTGAGCCAGGCGTGGTTGACGGCCTTGCGCATGTCGTCCATCGGCGGCGGGTACGGCGCCGCGTCGAAGTACGCACTCATCGAGTCGTAGCGTTCCAGCGCCGCCCGGATCTCCTGCACCTCGACCTGGTCGATGCAGTTGAGGGCGTCGGCGCGCCGCTCCGGGTCCTTGCCCATCAGCAGCTGGACGTCCATCTGGAGGATGTCGGCGATCTCGTAGAGGACGGAGAACTTGTCCAACCGTCGGACGCCGCGTTCGACCTTGTCCACCCAGCTCTTGGACTTGCCCAGCCGGTCCGCGAAGACCTGCTGCGACATCTTGCGTCGCCCCCGCCAGTAGGCCACTCGCCGTCCTATGGGTAGCTCGTCCATCTCCCCATCCTCCCCTGCCACCGACGACCAATCGAGTCGGGGCGATGTCCGCGGGTGCGGCGACTTGCCGTTCATCTTCAGGTTTTGCCTGGTCGCACAGGATGTGCGTCAGCCGTACAGCCAGTCCTCGTACTTTTCGTGCAAGTTGCACGAGCCGTTCGTCAACCTCAACGATCGTGGGTTACGGCAGTGACGGTGCTCTACATGCGACCTGGCGAACGCCGGGCCCGACGAGAGGAGTTGGCACACATGTGGGGGAATGTCGTACCGCGCGTTGCCGAACTGTCGCCGCTGGAGCGGGTCCGGCTGCGCCGGGTCGCCATCCGGTACGCCGTACACGGCTGGGAGGTCACCCCGGGTGCCTGTCTGGCCCGCAGCCGCTTCGTCTGCGGCCGGGCCGGCTGTCCCACGGTGGGCTGCCACCCCGCCCTGGAGAACTGGGAGCTGGCCGCCAGCGCCGACCCGGCCCGGGTGGCGACCTGGTGGCGGAGCCGACCCCACGGGGTGCTGCTGCCCACCGGCCGGGCCTTCGACGTGCTGGAGGTGCCCGCCCACCTCGGCCGGCACGTGCTCGACGCCGTTCAGATCCACCCGGCCGGCACCGGCGTACGCGGACCGGTGCTGGTCACGCCCACCGGGCGGTGGATGTTCCTGGTCCGCCCCGGCGATCCGCTGCGGCCGGAGTTGGAGCACTGCTTCCACGTGGTCCGGCACGGGCCGGGCTCGTGGATTCCCGCGCCGCCCACCCGGCTGCCGGAGGGCACGGTCCGCTGGGCGGTCGCCCCGGAGCAGGCGCGCTGGCAGCTTCCGGATTCGTACCTCGTGCAGAACACGTTGATCGGTGCGCTGCGCGCCGCCGGGGTGATGCTCGCCCCCGACCTGCTCCCCGGCCACCTGCCGCTGCCCCGACGAGGCATGTGAAACCGGCCCGGTCGACGATTCGATCCGGTGCCCGACAGCGTCGCCGAGGCGTCGGTCCTCGTTGACAGGGGGACGGTGCGAACGCGCGCCACGAACGGGGGAACGATGTCCAGCAACGACAGAGCGCCTCACCCCGGCGGCACCGAGCCGCCCCGGCGCAGCCACCCGGGGCGCCGCTGGGCCGGCACCCGACCGGCCGGGTCCCGCCCCGGCCGCCCACGCCCCACCGGCTCCCGCCCAGCCGGCACCCACCGCCCGCTCCGCTAGTCGGTCAGCGGGAGGTCGACGGAGTGGTACTGGCGGGCGTTGTCGGTTATCACCGCGTGGGTGTGGTCGTCCAGGCGGGCCAGCCAGTTGAGGCCGGGGGTGCCCATGGCGAGGGCGGCGGTGGCGTACGCGTCGGCCAACCCGAGGTCGGTGCCGACCACCGTCACCGAGCGCAGCCCACCGGCCGGTGCGCCCCGGCGAGGGTCCAGCACGTGCCGACCCCGCTCGTACACGCCGGACGTGGCCACGGCCAGGTCGGTCCCGCTGAGCACCAGGCAGGCCGCCATCGCGTCCCACGGGTGCCGGATGCCGATGCGCCACGGCTCACCGGACGGCGACAGACCCCGCACCCGTACGTCGCCGCCGGCGTTCACGCAGTGGTTGACGGCACCGGCGGCGACGAGGCGGTCCGAGGCGACCTGAGCGGCCCAGCCCTTGACGAAGCCGGACGGGTCGAGCCGACCGGTGGCGTACGCGTCGAAGAACCCGTCGGTGGCGCCCCACAGGTCGGCGCAGGTCTCCAGCACGTACCGCAGGTCCGCGGACGCCTCGGAGAGCAGCACCTCACCCCGGTCGAAGCGGCACACCTCGCTGTCCGGCTTGTAGGTGCTGAACCGCGCGTCCACCTCGCGCATCCAGGCGAAGACGTCGTCCGCCAGCTCGCGCAGGGTCGCCGGTGGCAGGTCGTCGGCGAGGTCCAGGGTGATCGCCGTACCCATGATCTGTTCGACCCGGCACAGCCCGGGTCGGGTCAGCGTGGCCCGCACGTCAGAATGCCTGCTCGATGGCGGACCGCAGCGACTGCTTGTAGGAGTTGCTGGTCTCGGTGGCCCCGGAGACGGTGTTGAGGTTGGCGTTCTGCTTCTGCACCACCTCGCCGCCCCTGCCGTCGTAACGGTCGCGGACGTCGCCGCTGTGGATGTCGGATTCACCCCCGCTGGGCAGCGACAGCGCGACGGCCTCGACGATCCGGTTACCCGAGACGACGATCTGCACCTGCACGTACCCGTACTCGTTGTCGAAGCCGTTGCCGGTGACCCGGCGGGTGGTCGACTGGGGTGCCTTGGTGGTGGTCCGGGGTGCGGCCTTCGTGGTGGTACGGGTGCCGGACGGGCGGGCGGTGCTCTTGGTGGGTTTGGGCGACGTGGGCGCGTCGGCGGTCACCGACGGTTTCGGTGCCACGCCCGACGGGTCGGCGCTCGGCTCGACATCCTGCGGGGTGGGGTTGACCGGCTGGCCGGTGGGCAGGTTCTGGGCGACCTGGCTGGTGCCCGGCGAGCCCTTGAACACCACCAGCGCGGTGGTGCTGGCGGCCAGGCCGGTGATCGCGAGGAGCGCGCGACGCATGGGGATGCCCTTCCTACAGCTCGAACGTGGCCAGGTGGATCTGCCGTCGGGGCACGCCGGCCCGCCGCAGCGCACGCACCGACTGTTCCACCAGACCGGGCGGCCCGCACAGGTAGACGTCGCGCCGGGCCACGTCGGGCACCAGTTGCCGCAGCCCGTCGGGGCTCATCAGTTGGCGGGGGCCGGGGTCGTCGCGGGAGCCGATGACGTACCAGACGGAGGTGTCGCGTTCCTGGGCCAGCCAGTCCAACTCGCGGCTGAGCAGCACGTCGGCCGGTGTGCGGGCCCGGTAGATCAGCGCGGCGCCCGGCGGCAACTCCTCCAGCATCGCCCGGATCGGTGTGATGCCGCTGCCGCCGGCGATCAGCAGCGCCCGCTCGCGGAGCCGGTGCGCGGCGGTGAAGGTGCCCGAGGGGCCTTCGGCCCAGACCCGGGTGCCCGGCTCCAGGTCGCGCAGGTCGGCGGTGTGGGTGCCGACCACCTTGACGGTGACCCGCAGCCAGCGCCCGTTGGCGGCGGCGGAGACGGAGAACGGGTGCGACTGCCACCAGCAGCCCCGGGTGAGGAACCGCCAGCGGAAGTGTTGGCCGCCGAGCATCGCCAGCCGGCCGAGCCGCTCCCCGGTGAGGTAGATGGAGATGGTGTCCGGGCTCTCGGCCACCACGTCGGCGACCCGCAGCTTGTAGCGCAGGTTGAACGCCAGCGGGGCGATCACGCGGCCCCAGAGCAGGGCGGCGATCACCAGCAGGTAGAGCGCGATCCAGCCGGTGCGCACCGGGCCGGGCTTGTACAGCTGCGCGCCGTGGGTGAACTGGTGGCCGAAGCCGAGCAGCAGGATCAGGTAGCTGGACAGGTGCAGCAGGTGCCACAGCTCGTAGGGCAGTGCTCGCCGGATCGCCCGGATGCTGCTGAACCCGACAAGCATCATGATGCCGGTGGCGACGAACGCCGAGAGCATGTCCTCGTAGTCGCCGAGCAACGTGCCGACCTCGGCGAGGATCGACTGGTTACGCAGGTCGGCGTAGCCGACCAGGATCAGCGACATGTGTGCCAGCACGGTGACCAGCAGGGTGGCGCCGATGTCCCGGTGCCAGCGGGCCATGTGCTCGCCGCCGATCCACCGTTCCAGCACCGGTAGTCGGCTCATCATCAGCACCTGCACCAGCAGCAGGTAGCCGGCGATCAGGCCGGTGATCCGGCCGGCCGCGGTGACGGTGGCCGCGGTGGTCCGCAGCGATCCGGCGGGGGTGCCCAACCACCACGGCAGCACGCTGGCGAGCAGGCCGACCAGGAGCAGCACGCCGAGCAGCCGTCGGCCGCCGGGTCCGCGCCGGTCCGGGATCTGCGGGGGTACAGGCGCAGCCGACCGGCCGCCGTACCGGGACGAGGTCCCGGTACGACGGCCGGCGGCGTGGGTGTGCGAATGCGTCACGCGTACAGCTTCATCGGGGCGTACTTCTGGCGGGGGAAGACCTTGTCGACCTCCGCGTTGGTGAGCCCGAACCGGCCCTGCGCCACCGCGCCGTAGACGTTGAACATGTTGTTGTACTCCGGCACGTCGCCGGAGTCCAGCTTGTCCAGGCCGTTCCACGTGCCGAGCAGCGAACCGGCCAGCTTCTTGCCGGAGAGAACGGTGACCACACCGCCGTGCCCGTGGTCGGTGCCGCCGCCGTTGGAGCCGACCCGACGGCCGAACTCGCTGGACACCATGATCGTCACGTCGGCGGCCTTCGGGCCGAGGTCGGTGAAGAAGGCCGCCATCGCGCTGGCCAGCTCGTTCAACCGGCGGTACAGCTGGCCGCCCTCGCGGGTGCCCTGGTTCTCGTGGGTGTCGTAGCCGCCCATGCCGACAGTGGCGACCCGCACGTTGGCGCCGCCCTTGATCAGCTGGGCGAGTTGCTGGAACGCCCGGCCGACGCCCTCGTACGTGACGCCCTCGGCGGGCTGGTACGGCTTGGCGGCGAGCTTCTGGGCGGTGGCCAGCGCGCCCATGCCCTCCTGCACGGCCTCCTCGACCGGGTGGTTGATCCCGGTGAAGAGCCCCTTGATGGCCTTCTCGGTGGCGGCCCGGAACCGCTCGTCACCGTTGAGGCGCAGCGAGCCCACGCTGTTCAGCGAGATGGCGCCGTTGTTGCCGACCAGCGAGCGGGGCAGCGTGCTGCCGATGCCGACGCTGCGGAACGCGGTGCCCTTGCCCAGGTTGTCGACCAGACCGTCGAGCCAACCGCGGCCAGCGGTCTCGTTGGGCAGCCCACCCAGGTTGCAGGCGTCTGCGGCCTGGAAGTGGCTGCGGGACAGCCGCTCGTCGGACACCGCCGGGATGAAGCCCAGCTGACCGGCCGTGAGCCACTTCTCCAACGGCTTGAACGCGCCGGTCAGCTTGAAGCCGCGGCCCAGGGCCAGCGAGTCGTTGCCGAGCAGCAGGTCGGGCCGGGCCTTGTTGAGCACCGCGTCGTTGTCCGGCGCGATCAGGCTCAGGCCGTCCAGCCCGCCGTAGAGGAAGACGTGGATCAGGGTGCCGGTCTTGGTCGCCGCGAACGACGCCGAGGTGGTGACGAACTGGGCGGTGGCCAGCGCGGTGGCGGTGGCCGCGGCACCGGCGACGAAGGTCCGCCGGGTCACGCCGCGACCGTCCTGCTGTGCCTCCTCCAGGTTCTCCAGGGTGCGGTACCTGTCGAACTCGGCGGCGTTCTCGGCGGCGACGATGTCCGCTTCGGCGCGCAGCAACGCCTCGGCCGGGTTGTCGGCCAGCCGTCGCACGTCGGGGCATTCGGGGTGCAGGGGGAAAGAGTTGTACACAGTCTTCTCCATCGGGTGCCTCACCGGAGGTGGTGCTGGGGGGAAGCGAGGATCGCCCGCGCGACGGCGGTGATGGCCCCGTTGAACGTGGCGTCGACCTTGGTGGTCGTCGCCACACCGGCCACGCCGAGGATGAGGTTCTTCTCCCGCGTGCTCAGCTTCTGGCCCACCAGCCGCAGGGAGAGCGCGTCCACGTACGCCCCGGCCGTCGCCGGCGGCTTGGCGACCAGCTTCTCCGGCGCCGTGTACGTGAAGGTGGTCCGGTAGCCGGCGAGGATCTCGCCCGCCTCGTTCCAGCCGTTGAGCATGGCGCCGGCCGAGGTCCAGGCGACGTAGACGTCCGGGTAACCGTCCGGGGTGGGCTGACCCATCGGGTACTGGCCCAGCTCGCGCATCTTGTCGTGGATCTGGCGCAGCCCCCGGGCGTACGCGGTGCGCTTGCTGTCACCGTTGTTGTGCTTCGGCGACGCCTCCGGCGAGACACCCAGGGTGCGGTACGTGGCGACCAGGTACTCCATCGGCCGGCGCACCTTCTGGCCCACACCGGCCCAGAACTCCGAGGAGCAGAACAGCGTCATCAGGACCGGCTTGATCATGCCCTTGTTGGTGGTGTACGTCTTGGCCAGCCGGTCCACCAGGGACTTCGGCGGGGTGTCCGAGACGAACCGGGTGGCCAGGCTCTGCGCCACGTACTTCGCGGTCGACGGGTGCGTCGCGATGTAGGTGATGTACGCGTCGATCGCCGCTTCGGCCTTCTTCGGGTCGGCCGAGTTGTTCGCGTGGGTGAAGCCGAGGATCTTCACCTTGCCGACGTAGTGCTGCTCGGGGCGGAAGACGTACTTGCCGTCCTGGACGCCGCGGCCGGTCTGGAGCATGGCGGCCTGGCGGACGTCCGGCTCCTTGTAGCCACCGTCGACGCCGACCGAGTAGAGCTCGAGGTTCTCCCGGGCGAGGTTCTCGTTGATCGCGTCCTTGCGGGAGTCCTTCTGGTTCAGGTAGATCAGCAGCGCCGGGTGCTTGTTCGCGGCCACCAGCATCTCGGGGTAGCTGCCCAGCGCGTGCTTGCGCACGACGTCCTGGTCGAACGAGTTGCGGTACACCTCGCCGCCGTCGAAGTCAGCGGCGACGTGCAGGAAGTCGTTCCAGAAGTCGACCATCACCTCGAACAGCTGGCGCTTGGACCAGATCTGCCGGGCGATGGTGGCGTCGACCATCTCCCGCTCTGGTTGGGCGTCCTGATCGTTGAGCTTGTCCCGCTGGTCGCGCAGCTGCTGCACGGAGAGCTTCTGGGTCGGCAGCTCGGCGAGCTTCAGCTCGCCCTTGCTCGGCTCCAACTTCTCCGGGTCCAGTTGGGCGCGGATCCAGGCGTCCATGCCATCGCGCTTGATGTCGGCGACCAACGCGGGCGTCACGCCGAAGGTGGTGCGCCGGGCCAGGTGCAGGATCGGGTCCTTGGCCAGCACCGTCTTCACGGTCACCTTGGTCGCCGCCGCGGCCGCTGCCGGGCCGGAGAAGGTCCGCCCACCGGCCGGCGCGTTCTTCTTCAGCGCCTCACCGGCCCGGGAACCCATGTAGCTTTCGTTCTGCTCGGTGTAGGTACGCACCGTGCTGGGCTGCTGGCCGCTGGGCCGCGCCGCGGTGCCGTCGGTCACCGTGCTGCCGGTCGCGTCGCCGGCCGCCTCGTCGGCGAAGAGGCCACGGATCTGCGGGGTCATGGCGAGCGCCGCGCCACCGGCGACGACGGCGGCGGTGCCGCCAAGGGCCACCATCGCCTTACGTCGGCCGACCTTGCGACCCGGCTCGTTGTCATCGTCGAGGGTGGGCAGTCCGGTGCCGGCAGGTCGTGCCGGGGCCGGACGGCCAAGGCCCTCCGGGCCGACCCACTGCGGACCGCGCGGGGCGGGCGCGGGCTGCCCGGCGTACTGCTCACGCGGGTCGGCCTGCTCGGCGTAGCCGCCCTGGTAGGGGTGGGGCGAGTCGTAGCCGTACGGCGCGGGCGTGTGGGGGTCGCCGTAGCCGTCAGCGCTGGGGTGCTGATGTCCGTCCCAACCGCGGTCGTCCCGCGGTCGACGTGGTGGCACATTCTGGTCGGCCATGTACCAATCCCGATTTCTGATGAGCGCCGGAAGCTGCTACCGGGCAGGTGCGGCAGGTGCGGCGACTGTTGCCTGAGGGGGTTGCTACGGCAAAGTAACCAAGGCCCCAGGGCCCTTCAAGGTGGCCGGAACCCATTCATGAGGGCACTTAAGACAGCGTTCAGTGCGACCTCGGCGACGGACGGTGCGGCGGTCCGGCCGGCCGACCTTCCCAGCAGGGCCTACGCGTGGCAGCCGAGCACGGATCGGACCACGCCGCCGTAGCCGACACTTTCGGCGCCGTTCACCACCAAAGGCAAACTTAAGGTTCAGGTAAGCCGGACGTGAAGCGCGCTCGCGTGGAGGAAAAGCAGCAGCGTGCGAGCGTGATCCGCCATCGCAGCGGGTATGCCGCCGAACCGCTGAACGCGTGAGGGGAAGGCAGCGCCATGCTCAGCAAAGAGGATCAGCGCAGATTCGACCAGATCACCCGTCAGCTCCGGGAAAGTGACCCGGCCTTCTTCAACCGGCTGGACCACCGGGCCCGAGCCCGCAGGGGCCGCTACCTGATGTTGTTGACCATCGTGCTGTGGGCGTCGCTGCCGGCGATAGCCGTGTTCGCCGGTCGACTCACCGGCGCGATCTGCGCGGTGGTGCTGGTGGCCAATGCCGCGATCATGTGGCGGTTCCGCCGCCGCTGGACGTGACTGCTCAACCGCTCGACGGGACGGCTCAACCGGTGGACGTGACAGCTCACCTGTCGGCCGGACCGAACGCCCGGTACGCGCGGCGCAACCGTTCGAGCAGTCCCGGCCCACCGATGGCCGGGGCCGGCGCTCCGAGCTGGCGCAGCAGCAGGTCGGTGCCGGTCACCAGTCGGGGCGGCCGATCCGGCAGCGGCACCGGCGCTGACCAGAACCGGTCCGCCGTATCCGCCAACGGCGTCGCCGACAGCCCGGCGAGCGCCCGGGCGGCACCGACCGGTGCCACGGCCTCCACTGTCGACACCACACCGTCCGATTCGGACGGTGGGTCGACCGGTGGGGGCGGTGGGGTGGCACCGGTGGTCGCGGCCCGCCGGGCGCGAAGTTCGTCGAGCAACTCCGCCCGGGACCGACCACGCCAGTGCAGCAACTCGAACGGGTCCGCGTCGAACGCCTCGGCCAGCAGGTAGAACGTCGCCGCGAGGTGCTTGCACGGCACCGCGAAGTCGGGGCAGTTGCAGCGCTGGGTCAACTCGCCCACGGCCGCCGGGAAGAGCGGCGCGCCGGCGGCGGCGAACAGCTCCTCCAACTCGTCGGGGAGGTCCCCGGCGAGCAGCCGGGCGCTGAAGAACGCCTGCCCGGCCAGCTCGTCCTCGATTCGGGACCAGAGCGCCGCCGGGAACGGCTTCAGCGCGATCGACACCTGGTACGGCTGCGGCCGTGAGCCCTGCACCACCGCGTCGACCCGCCCGGGTGTGATGTCGAGCGTGAGCACCTGACCGGCCCGCGCGTAGGACCGGCCCCGGGTCAGCCGGGTGCCGAGCGCGAACGACTCCAGCACCTCCAGAAAACGCCGCGACCACCAGGACCTGCCGATCGCGCCCCGGGCACTGCGCGCCCGCAGGCCCCCGTCGACCCGACGCGGGCGCCCGTAGTCGGCGAAGTCCGTCACTCCACCACCGCGCCGGCTTCCAGGGCGAACAGGTCCCGCAACTGGCCGGTGGACAACTCGGTGATCCACTGCTCGCCGGTGCCGACCACCCGCTCGGCGAGGCTGCGCTTGTCGGCGATCAGCGCGGCCACCTTCTCCTCGACAGTGCCGGCGCACACGAACTTGCGCACCTGCACCCGTCGGCGCTGCCCGATCCGGAACGCCCGGTCGGTGGCCTGGTCCTCGACCGCCGGGTTCCACCACCGGTCCACGTGCACCACGTGGTTCGCGGCGGTCAGGGTCAGCCCCGTGCCGCCGGCCTTGAGAGAGAGGACGAACAGCGGCGGACCCTCCGCCGACTGGAAACGCTGCACCAGGGCATCCCGCTCCGCCTTCCCGAGGCCACCGTGCAGGAACAGCACCTCCCGGCCGAACCGCGCCGACAGGTGACCCCGCAACATCGCACCGAACTCGGCGTACTGGGTGAAGAGCAGCGCCCGCTCCCCCGCCGCCAGCACCTCCTCCAGGATCTCGGTGAGCCGAGCCAGCTTG
The DNA here is from genome assembly GCF_042873195.1 of Micromonospora arida. Lineage (NCBI taxonomy): Bacteria > Bacillati > Actinomycetota > Actinomycetes > Micromonosporales > Micromonosporaceae > Micromonospora > Micromonospora arida. The sequence continues at coordinate 380,019 of NZ_JBIALC010000003.1, forward strand.
CCGGAGCGGCCCTCCAGCGGTGAGCCGTCGCGCAGCAGTTGGGCGGGGTGGTTGCAGACCTGCTTGAGGCGGGTCATGGTGGCCAGCACCAGGCCGCGTCGCTCGATGCCGTCGCTGGTCTCGATCCGGGCGAGCATGTCGTCGACCACCACCCGGTACAGCGCGGCCTGCTCCGCGGTGAGGTTGCAGAGCACCTCCATCTCCAGCTTCTCCGGCAGGTCGGAGATGATCGACGAGTCGGTCTTGAGCCGGCGCAACACGAACGGGCCGGTGATCCGGCGGAGCCGCTCGGCAGCCTCGGCGTCACCGTGCCGCTCGATCGGCTCGGCGAACCGTTTGCGGAACGTCGCGGCCGGCCCGAGCAGACCCGGGTTGGCGAACTGCATGATCGACCAGAGGTCGGCGAGGCGGTTCTCCACCGGCGTACCGGTCACCGCCACCCGCTGCCGGGCGGGCAGCGCGCGAACCGCCTCGGCCTGCCGGGTCGAGGCGTTCTTGATCGCCTGCGCCTCGTCCACCACGACCCGGTGCCAGTCGATGGCGGCCAGGTCGGCGGCGTCGCGAGCGGCAACCGAGTAGGTGGTGAGGACCAGGTCCGCGCCGTGCGCGGCCGCGGTGAACTCCGCCCCCCGCGCCCGCTCGGCACCATGGTGTACGTGCACCCGCAGCTCCGGGGTGAACCGGGCCGCCTCCCGCTGCCAGTTGCCGACCAGCGACATCGGACAGACCAGCAGGGTCGGCCCGCCCTCCGGTGGGTCCCCGGCGAGCAGCGCGAGCAGTTGCACCGTCTTGCCCAGCCCCATGTCGTCGGCGAGCACACCGCCCAGGCCCAGTGAGCGCAGGAAGGCCAGCCAGGCCAGTCCCCGCTGCTGGTACGGCCGCAGCGTCCCCCGGAAGCCCGGTGGCGGGTCCAGCGGGGTGAGCCGCCGCTCGACCGCGCCGGCGAGCAGGTCGCCCAGCGCCCCGTCGGCGGTCACCTCCAGCACCGGCAGCTCGCCGGTGGCCTCGCCGTCGGCCAGCCCGAGGCGGAGCAGGTCGGCGACGGTCAGCTCGCCCGCGGAGCGGAGCAGGCGCAGCCCGGCCGCGAGCCGCCCCGGGTCCAGCTCCACCCACCGGCCGCGGAGCCGTACCAACGGGGTCTTCGTCTCGGCCAACGCCGCCAACTCCTCGGCGGACAGCGGGTGGTCACCGAGCGCGATTTCCCAGCGGTAGTCGACCAGGGCGTCCAGACCGATACCGGCATCGGCGCCGCCCACCGTGCCCGGCGCGGTGCGGCTGCGCGCTCGCAACCGGGCGCCCAGTCGTGCCGACGGACGCTGCCACCAGGAGGGCAGCAGCACCCCGAAACCGGCCGCGTGCAGCACCGGGGCGCCCGCACTGAGGAACCGGTGCGCCCCCTCGACGTCGAGTTCCATCGCCTCCGGCGCGGCGGTACGCAGCGCGGCGTCCAGGTCCGGCCAGAGCCGACTGGCCCGGCCCAGCTCGGCGAGGAGCGTCTCCTGCGGGCTGGTCGTCCGGCCGACCAGGCCGCCGAGGGTCTGCGGCGCTCGCCAGATCTCCCCGGCGTCGACGTGCAGGCCGGGTTCGTCCGCGGCCTGCAACCCGAACTCCAACCGCCAGCGCCCGGCACCGATCGACCCGACCGGCACCGGCGCGCCGTCGGCGGGCACCGGCACGGGCGCGCCGTCGGCGGGCAGCGCCCGGGTGGCCAGGATCGGTTCGGTGACCTCGTCGGGGGCTGGTTCCACCAAGCGGAAACTGGCCCGCACCGGGCCACCGGCGGCGTCACGCTGCCAGGCGTCCAGTTCGGCGGAGAGGGTGGCCAGCCCGGCCGGGTCGATGGTGAAGTCCCGCTGCGGGCCGGCGAGCGCGGCCAGCCAGACCGGCGCCGGGCCACCCGGGCGCAGCCCTCGGGCCAGCGTCGTGGTCGCCAGCGCAGCCCGTGCGGCAGCGTCGGTCAACGCATCCAGCGCATCCACGACCAGGGCGGCAGCGGTCAGCTCAGGCCCTCCCGAACCGACGGTCGCCGCAGCGGAGGCGGCGGCGCTCCCGGTGGAGCCCTGAGCAGCGGCGGCGGACGGCAGCCCGGCGGCGGACGGCAGCCCGGCGGCGGACGGCAGCCCGGCGGCGGACGGCAACGCGGCGGTGGCGGGCGGCAGGACGGCGGCTCGGGCGGCGGGTGGCAGGGCCAGCGCCAGCGATCGCGCCCAGGCGGCGTCGGTGCCGGTCAGCAGCGGACGCCAGATCGCCTGTGCTGCCGCCTGCCCAGTAGCGCCTGGCGCCGCCGTCGCGCCAGCGCCGGGCATCTGGTCGCCGGTGCGCACGCCGGGGAGGACGCGGCCACGGGTCACCAGGTCGGCGGCGAAGTCGGCCAGCTCGGCGAGGTGCCGCAGGGTGGCCCCGGCCACCGCCGGGATGTCGTCCAAGGCTTGCAGCAGCGACAGGGCGTCGTCCGGGGCGTACACCAGGGTGGGGACCCGCCACCCGGCCAGGGTGAGCCGGCCGCGGGTCGCAGGTGCGACGGTGGTGCGGATCAGCTCGGGTGAGTCGGTCGGCGCGCCCGCCAGGGTGGGCAGGGCGAGCAACGCGGTGTCCGGCCGGGTCGGCTCGGCGGCGTCGGCGAGGACGGCGGCCAGGTGGGTGTGCCCGGCGGCGAAGGGGTGCGGGCGTTCCCGGGCCGGTCGGCCCGAACGCGCAGCGGGAATCGGTGCGGCGCTGTCCTCGGCCCAGACGGCGAGGCCGCCGGTCGAGCTGCCGCCGGGCAACCACAGCCCGTGGATGACCAGCACCTGCTCCCCCTAGTCGCCGCCCGCCCCCAGGATAGGCGGCCCGCCTGACCAGGCGTCCGCACCCACCGGCCCACCTGCGCGATCTTGCAGTTCGTGTCGGCGTTCTACGAATGATGCACCTTTTGTCGCGACCGAAAGCGCAAGATCGCGGGGCGCTGGAGGTGGGAGCGGCAACGGGCTAGCGTCGGCGTCGTGGTCGATCTGCTGGTTCTTGGCGGGCTTGGGGTGGACGTACGGGTTCGGGTGCCCGCGCTGCCGCTCCCGGCTGCCGATTCCCACACCGTCGAGCCGATCGAGCTGCGGATCGGCAACACCGGCGCCGGGGTGGCGTTGGCCGCTCGGGCGCTCGGCCTGCGCGTACTGGTGGTCGACACCCTCGGTGCGGACCCGGCCGGTGAGCTGGTCCGGGCGGCGTTGACCCGGGCCGAGGTGCCGGCGCTGCTGGCCGAGCACCCGGGCGGCACCCGCCGGTCGGTGAACCTGGTGGATCCGGGTGGGCGGCGCACGTCGCTGTACGACCCGCGCCCATGGCAGGGTGGTCCACCGTTTCCCGCCACCGAGTTGGCCGCACTGGTCCGCGACGCCCGGCACGTCCACCTCTCGATCATGGACTGGGCGGTGCCGTTGCTGTCCGCCGTGCGAACTGCCGTTCCGAAGGGCGTGGCGCTCTCCACCGACCTGCACGACTGGGACGGCGAGAACACCTACCATCGGCCGTTCGCGGAGGTCGCCGACCTGGTTCTGCTGAGCGGGGTGCGGTTGGGCGACCGGGCCGCGTCGCTCGCCGGCACGCTGGCACCCCGGACGGTGGTGGTGACCCGCGGCGCGGACGGCGCCGAACTGTACCCGGGCGACGGCATGGCGCTACCCGTCCCGCCCGCCGTCCCGGCAAAGCCGGTGGTGGACAGCAACGGGGCGGGCGACGCCTTCGCGGCCGGCCTGATCGCCGCCCGGCTGCGCGGTGAGCCACTGGCGCGTGCCGCCCGGTACGCGGCGCGGGTTGCCGCTGCGGCCTGTACGCATGACGGGATGGAGTACCCGCCGGGCCTGTTGCCCACCGGTTGACGGCCGACGGCCTGCGCCGACCCGGGGCTCAGAGCGCGCCGGCCTCGCCGTCGGTCAGCTCGCGCAGGATGTCGGCGTGGCCCGCGTGCCGGGCCGTCTCTTCGATCATGTGCACCAGAATCCAGCGCAGTGACACCTCACCGAGCTGCGGATGCGGCACCACGTGGTCGAGGTCGATGCTCGCGGCGACCGCTCGGGAGCGGGCGCAGGCTCGCTCGTACGCCTCAACGAGCCCGGCGACGGTCTCCTGGTCGCCGAGGGTGAAGCTGGCGACGGCGTCCTCCTCGGAGGTCAGGTAGACGTCGCCGGGCTCGGGGGCCAACAGGGTCGGAAACCAGTTCCGCTCGACCAGGGTCAGGTGCTTGACCAGCCCGGCGAGCGTGGTCGCCGACGGCACCAGCCGGCGGCGGGCGTCGGCGTCGGAGAGACCGCGCAGTTTGCGCAGCAACACGGCGCGGTGGAAGTCGAGAAACGAGGTCAGGACGGCGCGTTCGTCGCCGGTGCGGGCGAGCACCGGACCGAGCGTGGGATCGATCGTCTGCTCCATCCGCCGACCCTAGTCACGGGCCGGGCGCCCCGCTGCCCCGCTAACCGCTGCGGGCGGGCCCTACGCCGGGCAGGATGGGCGCATGGCTTCATCCGTGCAGATCCTTCTCGTCGGCGGCACGGCGGACGGGCAGACCATCACCGTCGAACTGGACAGCAACGGCCGTCCGCCGCTGACCCACCACCACCTCGGCTCCGGTGGGCTGGCCGACGCGCAGATCTACGAGTTGGAGACCGCCCGCGAGGAGGCCCGCGAGTGGCGCTACCGGTGGACCGGCCCGGCGGTGTGACCGCCCGCTCAGACCCGGGTGAGGGTCTGGCTTCGCAGGCTCTCCAACACGCCGCGGGTGACCTCCGAGGTGCCCCGCGCCTGATCGCACACCTCCGCCACCCGTCGTGCGGTGGCCTCGGCGCGTTGCTCCCGCTCGTCCCAGAGTCGGTCGACCTCGGCCAGCAGTGGCCCCTCGACCTCCCGCTCCACGCCGCGTAGCGCCGGCACGCCGAGCCGTTGGGCCAGGTCGAAGACCTTGCCGGCGTACGGCAGGGGCAGGAACGGCGTACCGACCATCGCCGCGAAGATCAGGAAGTGCAGGCGCATGCCGACGACCAGGTCGAAGTGGCGCATCAGCCCCAGCACCTGCTGCGGAGAGTAGGTGCCGTGCAGGATGCGACCTCGCTCGGCGGCGACCATGTGCGACAGCACCCCGTGCGAGTGCCGGATGTCGTCGCGCTCCATCGGTACGAACAGCACGTACGCGTCGATCCGGTGCACCAGGAAGTCACCGATCTGGGCCAGCAGCCGGTGGTAGCCGTCCACGTCGAGGCGTTCGGCGGCCCGGCCCGGCTCCCGCACGCTGATCCCGACGAGGCGCTTGCCGACCGGCACACCCTCCTCGGCCAGCAGGTGGGCCGGGAACTCCTCCGGTTGCAGGAGGAACGCCGGGTCCGCGGTGACCGTGATCGGGTTGAGCAGACCGGCCTCCTCCAGCACCATTCGGGACTCCTGGTCCCGGACGGTCACCTGGGTCGCGCTGGAGAGCGTTTCCCGGACCATGCCGGTGTCCACCCCGTCGCTGAGCGGCCCGACCCCCACCGCGTACGTGATCAGCGGCAGGCCGCGTTCCTGGGCCACCCGGACCACCCGCAGGTAACGGCGGGCCTCCCGGTCGTACAGGATGCCGCCGCCGCCCAGGATGAGCAGGTCGAGCTGGGCCAGGACCAGGGCCGAGTCGGTACGGCTCACGCCCTCCCAGGGCACCGCTTCGACGTCCGGGTGTGCGGCCCGGGTGTGCTCCGGGTTCCGAGAGAAGACGATGATCCGGGCGTTCGGTTCCTGCGTACGCAAATCGGCGAGCAGGCCGGTGAGGATCGCCTCGTCGCCGAGGTTTCGCCCACCGTACGAGCCCAGCACACCGATGGTCAGTCCGGCGCCGTGCGTCATCCGTCGCTCCTCCCCAGGTGCGGTCCGCGCCGGTTTCCCGCTGGGCAGGTGAACAGTCCTGCCGGGGGGACCGTCCTGGGCCTCGCTTCCGACCTCAGCCCGCCGGGTCGATCCGCTTCGCCATCTGCTGTGAGGTGACCTCGAAGCCCAGACTGCGGTAGAGGCCGATCGCCACGGTGTTCGAACCGAACACGTTCAGGCCCAGCTCGGGCACCTTGAGCTGGGCGAGTTCGACCTCGATGAGCTGGATCATCCGCCGTGCGTAGCCTCGTCCGCGGTGCTCCTCGTGCACCTCGATGTTGTCGATCCACGCCTGGTTCGGGGTGGCGACCGCCGGCAGGGTCGCCCAGATCCAGCCGACCTCGGTGTCGCCGACCCGGCCCACCCGCAGCAACGCCCTCTCGGTGGCCACGCCCGCCGGCAGCGACTCCCGGATCTGGCTGCTCGACCGTTCCAGGGCCGCCTCCGGGGTCATCCCCCGGTGCGCCACCAGGTCCTCGGCGTACCCCTGCACCAGTGGCCCCCGCAAGCGGTCCAGCTCCTGTGCCGTCATCGGCGTCAGCGTCAACTCCACCGCGTCTCCCCCTTCGTCGTCGCCAGCGGGTAGTGCAGCAGAACCAGCCCGGGGGCGCCAACCGTTTCCCCGCCGGGGGCGGACGGGACGGCCGGGGGTGCGCGGGCCAGCCACGATGGCAACGTGCGGATCGCCCACGTCAGCGACAGCCACCTCACCAACCCGGAGGGGGTGGCCACCTCGGTCGGCACCACAGTGGCGCTGCTGCGCGCCGCCGGGCACCGGGTCGTGCTGCACTGCCCCGGCCCACTGTCCCGGTGCCGCCGCCGACCGGGCGAGGTGCCCTCGCTGTCGGTGCCGACCCGGCCGTACCGGTTGGCGCTGCCCCGGCCGCCCAGCGCACCGGTCGACGTGGTGCACGTGCACACCACCGGCCCGCTCGGCGTCGCCGGCCTGCGCTGGGCCGCCACCCGGGGCGTACCGACCGTGCTGACCTGGCACACCGACCTGGTCGCGTACGCAGCGCACTACCCGGAGATCCCGATCGGGGCCGCGTACGCCGGCATGCGGCTGGGCCTGCGCTGGCGGGCGGGCGACCTGTGGGCGCTCGCCCACCCCGGACCGGGTCGACAGGCCCGACTGGCGGCGCTCGGGCGAACCCTCCTGGCCCACACCACTGTCCTCATCGCCCCTTCGGCGAAGACAGCGGCGATGATGACGACGATGGCGGGGCGTACCCCGATCGTGGTCCTGCCGACCCCGGCCGCCGCGCCGCATCCCGACGCCGACGACCGGCGGCGGCTGCGGGCCCGGCTCGGCATCCCGGCGGACGCGCCGGTGCTGCTCGCGGTGGGACGGGCCACGCCGGAGAAGAACCCCGAGCTGTTGCTGGCCGCGTTCGCCCAGGTCCGTCGCGAGTTGCCGGCCGCCCGACTGGTGCTGCTCGGGGCCCGGCGACACCGGCTCGCGGTCCGCCGCACGGCCCGCCGGTACGGCGTCGTCGACGCGCTGCACCTGCTGCGCCCGGTGCCCCGCGACCGGGTCGGCGCCCACTACCGGATGGCAGACGTGCTCGCGTTCACCTCCACCACCGACACCCAGGGCCTGGTGCTCTCCGAAGCCGAGGCGTACGGACTGCCGATGGCCATCGTGGACACCCAGCTGGTCGAGCGGCCCGGCACCGGCACCACCCGGCCGGTCGCCGAGCCCAGCCCGGCGGCGTTCGGGGCGTTGCTGACCCGGCTGCTGACCGAGCGGGAGTTGCGCGGGGGCGTGATCCGGGACGGCCGGGCGGCGGTGGCGGCCTGGTCCGGCGAGCGCTACCTGGCCGAGCTGGTCAAGGTGTACGCGACGCTGCCGCCCGTCAGCGCGGGGAGACCTGCCACCCCCAAGGCGCGGCGAGGCGACGCGTCACGCTGCTCCTGATCGCGCTGACCGCCGTCCACCTGACCCGACGGCGGGGAAATGGGTTGTCCGGCGGCGTGGACGGGCGCACGGTGAGTAGATGACGCAGCAGACCACCGGCCGGATCGGCTGGACGGACCTGCCCGAACGGGTCCGGACGTCGGTGCAGGAGATCATCGGCGATCGGGTGGTCGAGGCGGTGTCCCAGCCGGGCGGCTACTCGCCGGGCACCGCGGACCGGGTCCGCACCGCGACCGGCCTACGGGCGTTCGTGAAGGCGATCAGCCCGGCGCACAACCCGGACAGCCCCAGAATGCACCGGGCAGAGGCCCGCACGGCCGCCGCCCTGCCGACCTCGGCACCGACGCCCCGTCTGTTGGGCTGCCACGACGACGGCGATTGGGTGGCGCTGGTCTTCTCCGACGTGGACGGTCGACACCCGGCCACCCCGTGGCGGGTCGACGAGCTGACGCGCGTCCTGAAGGCCTTGGAGGTGATGGCCGCCGTGCTCACCCCGAGCCCGGTGACGCACGTGCCGACCGCCGCGGACCTGCTGGCCGAGGACTTCGCCGGGTGGCACCGGATCGCCGCCGACCCACCGGCTGTGCTGGACCCGTGGGCCCGGGAGCACCTGGACCAGCTGCGCGCCGCCGCCGACCACGGCATCGCCGCGCTGACCGGTGACACGCTCTGCCACGTGGACGTACGGGCCGACAACCTGCTGCTCGACGCGACCGGCACGGTCACCGTCGTCGACTGGCCGTGGGCCTGCCGGGGGCCGGCCTGGCTGGACACCGCGCTGCTGCTGGTCAACGTCCGGCTGCACGGCGGGCACGACACCGATTCCCTGCTGCGCCGGCTGCCCATCACGGCGGAGGTCGACCCGATGACGCTCACCGGGGTGTACGCCGGGCTGGCCGGGTTCTTCGCCGACGGCGCTCGTCGTCCGCCACCGCAGGGCATCCCCACCGTTCGCGCGTTTCAGCAGGCCCAGGCCGACGCCCTGCTCCCCTGGCTGGCCACCCGCCTCCGGTGACCCGGCGGGCGGGTCAGGGCGCCGTGGGTGCCGACTCCAGTTGGCGTGCCAGTTGGGCCAGGTCGCGCAGGCGCAGGTCGCCGTCGAGCCCCTTCAGCGCGGCGGTCATCGCCCCGGCCGCCCGCCCAGCCCGCAGCCCCACTTCGGCGTCCTCGACGACCAGGCACCGCGCCACGGGTACGCCCAGCAACGCCGCGGCCCGCAGATAGCCCTCCGGGTCCGGCTTGCCCACGCTGACGTCCTCCACCGTGACGAGCACCGGCGCCTTGATGCCGGCGGCGCCGAGCCGGGCCTCGGCAAGCCGCGCGTCGGCGCTGGTCACCACCGCCCAGGGCAACCCCAACCGGGCCAGCGCGTTCAGCAGCTCGTGCGCCCCGGGGGTGGCCGTCACGTCGGACAGGTCGTCGTACTGCAACGCCAACTGCCGGGCCGCGGCAACAGCGACCGCGGCATCGTCGAGCGCGGGCAGCAGCCGTCGGATGGTCCGGTCGGCCGGGCTGCCGTGCGCGATCGCCAACGCCGACGCCGGGTCCACGGCGTACTCGACGGACCACCGCTCCCAGGCCCGCTCGACGGCGGCGTCGGAGTCGACCAGGGTGCCATCCATGTCGAACAGCACCGCGCCAATGCCTGCCAGTTCCACGCCCACGCTCCCCGAATCGCTCGCCCCACCCTCCCCCACCTCGCAAGATCCGCGCAACTTCGGTGATCCTGCTGTCTCGGTGCCTGGTGTGGCAGCAGGATCCGTGAAGTTGCGCGGATCATGGCGGCCCGCCGGGTCCGCAGGCCGTCGACGAGCGCGGGAATCGGACCTGGAGGTCCGAACGAGACGTCCGATGGCCGCCAGACGGGAGGGCGGCGCGGCCAGATGATCGTTTGCATGACGACGACACTCAACGACAAGGTCGCCTTGGTGACCGGGGGTTCCCGGGGCATCGGAGCCGGGATCGCCCTGCGCCTGGCACAGGACGGGGCCGACGTGGCACTGACCTACCGGCAGGACGCCACGCGGGCCGCCATCGTGGTGAAGCAGATCGAGGCGCTGGGCCGCAGAGCGCTGGCGATCCAGGCGGACGGTGCCGACCCGGACGCTGTGCGGGGCGCGGTCGACCGGACAGCCGCCGAACTGGGTCGGCTGGACATCCTGGTGAACAATGCCGCGGTGTTCCTGGTCGGTGCCCTGGACGAGCTCGGCTCGGCAGAGGTAGAGCAGACGATCGCGGTCAACGTCAGGGCACCGTACGTCGCCGCGCGGGCTGCCCTGCGGCACCTCGGCGACGGCGGACGGATCATCAGCATCGGCAGCAACGTCGGTGAGCGGGCGGTCTTTCCCGGGCTGACGCTCTACGCGATGAGCAAGACCGCCCTGGTCGGGCTGACCCGGGGCCTGGCCCGTGAACTGGGCCCACGGGCCATAACCGTCAACCTGGTCAACCCCGGGCCGACGGACACCGACGCCAACCCGGCGGACGGACCGAACGCGGCGGCGATCAGCGGGTTCACCGCCGTCGGCCGGTACGCTCGCCCCGCCGACATCGCGGCCACCGTCGCGCACCTGGCCAGCCCCGAGGCCGGCTACGTGACCGGTGCGGTGGTCAATGTGGACGGCGGCTTCACCAGCTGAGGAGCCGGGCTGGCGCTTCCCTGGCTTCCATGATCAAGTGATGAGAAATAGGTGCCAGGGACCACCCCTGACCTACTTTTCATCACTTGATCAGCTCGCGCTGGGTGTTGGTGGGCGCGGCAGGTTTCGAACCTGCGACCCCCCGCTTGTAAGGCGGGTGCTCTCCCACTGAGCTACGCGCCCGGATCGCCCGTGTGGCGGGCCGGTGGCTGGCAAGCTTACCTGCCCGCCACCGACCCGGGCGCACGGCGTACCCCGGTCAGTTGGTCGCTTCGGCGATGGCCTTGCGCCAGCCCTGCTGGTCGCGGGCCTCGCCCGGGCCGTTCATCTCGGCGAAGCGGACCACGCCGGTCTTGTCGATGACGAAGGTGCCCCGGTTGGCGAAGCCGGCCACGTCGTTGAAGACCCCGTACGCCTGGGCGACGGCGCCGTGCGGCCAGAAGTCGGCCAGCATGGGGAACTGGTAGCCCTCACGGTCGGCCCAGATCTTGTGGCTGTAGGCCGAGTCGACGCTGACGGTCAGCACCTGGACGTCGTCGTTCACGTACTCGCCGAGGTTGTCGCGCACCTCGCCCAACTCGCCCTGACAGGTGCCGGTGAAGGCGAGCGGGTAGAAGACCAGCAGGACGACGCGCCTGCCCCGGAAGTCCGAGAGACGGACCTCCTGGTTGTTCTGGTCCTTGAGCACGAAGTCGGGTGCTTCGGCACCAACCTCGATGGGCATGCGAACTCTCCTCGCTGCTCGGCCTCGCCGGCGACGGCGTCGGGGCGGGGGACGGCACCAGCCTGCTACCCGGCGGTGGGCGGACCGTCGGGCGAGCGGAGCGGCGCTGGCTACTTCTTGGCCTTGGCCCCTCGACGCAGCACCAGACGGGCGCCGCTCCAGTCCCGGCCGGCGTTGACGGTCGAGGTCTGCTGAAGGCCGGCGGTGGGCGCGGACTCCGCGACCTCGCTCGGCTCGACGTGCCCCTCGCGCCCCGCCTTGGGGGTGAGCAGCCACACGACGCCGTTGTCGGCCAGCGGGCCGAGGGCATCGACGAGCAGCTCGAAGAGGTCGCCGTCGCCGTCCCGGTACCAGACCAGCACCGCGTCGACCACCTCGTCGGTGTCCTCGTCGACCAGATCTCCACAGCGGTCGGTCAGGGCGTCTCGGAGATCCTGGTCGACGTCGTCGTCGTACCCCATCTCCATGACGACCATCCCCGGTTCGATTCCGAACCGGTCCGCCAGGCTGCGTACCCCGTCGGCGGCCTGACCAGCGGTCGCGCTCACTGTCGCGTGCCTCCTCATCTCGTCCCTGCTCGCGGCGTCGGTGCGACGACCGTCAGGCAAAGTCCACACAGTTGTTGGTCTGCGCGCAAGTGGCGCACCGGGTGGAACGGAATTTACCGTGCCAGCAGCGTACGGGCACCGTCGGTAATGGCTTCCGCGGAGACCAGTACGTGACGTGCTGCCGGACCTAATGGTACAAACGAGTCAACTCCGGCTACTCGACGCGCGGCACCGACATATCCGGCGTCGACCAGCGCGGCGATCACCCCCTCGCCGACCCCGCCGGAGCGGCGCGTCTCGTCCACCACCAGCACCCGGCCGGTCGCCGAGGACTCCCGGATGATGTCGGCCACCGGCAGCGGAGCCAGCCAGCGCAGATCCACCACGCGGGTGCCCACCCCCTCCTCGGCGAGGACAGCCGCAGCGCGCAGCGACATCCGCACCCCGTTACCGAAGGTGATGATGGTGAGGTCGTCCGCCGAGCCGACCCGGTAGACGCGGGCCCGCCCGATCGGCACGTGGCCAGCCACCCACCCGCCCGGCTCCGGATAGCCGGCCAACCACTCCCCGTCACCCTCCGTGTACAGATCGCGGGTGTGGTAGAGCGCGATCGGTTCCAGGAACACGCAGACACTGCCGTCCACCGCCGCGCTCGCCAGACAGGTCCGCAGCATGGGCGCGGCGTCGTCCGGCCGTGCCGGCACCGCGACCACCAGCCCGGGCACATCCCGGAGTACGGCCACCGAGTTGTCGTTGTGGAAGTGCCCGCCGAACCCCTCCTGGTACGCCAGGCCCGCCACCCGCACCACCATCGGGTTGCGGAACGCCCCCTGCGAGAAGAACCGCATGGTCGCCGCCTCACCGCGCAGCTGGTCCTCGGCGTTGTGCAGGTACGCCAGGTACTGGATCTCCGGCACCGGCAGCATCCCGGCCAGCCCGGCACCGAGGCCCAACCCGAGCACCGACGTCTCGTCGAGCAGGGTGTCGAACACCCGGGCCGCCCCGAACCGGTCGCGCAGCCCCTTCGTCACCCCGTACACGCCGCCCTTGGCGGCCACGTCCTCACCGAAGAGCGCCATCTGCGGGTGGTCGAGCATCCCGTCGGCGAGTGCGGCGTTGATGCTCTGCGCCAGGGTCATCGGCCCGGCCAACTCCGGTGGCTTGCCGCCGAACGCCTCCGCCCGGGCGCCCGCGCCCGGCCCGCTGGCCCGCGCCGCGGCGTCGGCCACCGCCCGCGCCACCCGCACCGGACGTCGTGGGGCCAGCGCCGACACCACGTCGGCCGCGGATGCCAGCTTCGGCTCGCCCAGCACCTCCTCGGCCAGCCGGCGAACCTGCCAGCCGGTCTCGTCGTACCGGGCCAGCAGCTCCTCGCCGGTCGCCACGCCGGCGTCGACCAGCAGCCGCGCGGTGGCGGCCACCGGGTCCCGGTCCAGGTCCTCGGCCAGCTCGGCCGGACTCCGGTACGCCGACTCCGCGTCCGCCCCGGCGTGCCCCATCAGCCGTACGGTGCGCAGGTGCAGCACGGCCGGCCGCCGGTTGCGGCGTACCCAGGCTGCGGCCTCCGCCGCCACCTCGTACGTCCGCACCGGGTCGGCTCCGTCCGCGCTGAAGTAGCGGATGCCCGGCTTGGCCCGCAGGGTCGCCTCGACCCAGCCCTCCGGCGAGCGGACGCTGATGCCCAGCCCGTTGTCCTCGCAGACGAAGAACACCGGAATCCGCAGCCCGGCGTGGTCGTACCACCCGGCGGTGTTGAAGGCGGCGGTGGCGCTGGCGTGGTTGACCGAGGCGTCGCCGAAGGAGCAGACCACGATGGCGTCCGGTGGCCAGGGGGCGTGCGTGGCGCCCGCGCCACTACCGACCCGCACCCCGGCCCCGGTACGCCGTCCGGCGCTGTCCATACGGCGCAGCCGCTCCACGGCAAGTCCCATTCCGACCGCGCGGGGCAGGTGCGAGGCGATGGTGGAGGTGGTCGGCACGATGGCCAGGTCGGCCCGGCCGAACACCTTGTGCCGGCCCCCGGCGATCGGTTCGAGGCTGGACGCGGCCATCCCGCGCAGCACGTCCCGGGCCGCGTCGGCGTACGCCGCGAACCCGTCGGCGGCCCCGGTCGCCGAGGTCGATTCGGTCCCGGGCGGCTCCGATTCGGACACCTGCGGATCGGCGGTCGGCTCCGGGTCACGTGTCGATGCGCTGTCGACGGTCGACCCACTGTCGGCGGACCGCTCGGAGCCAGCGATCCGCGCTCGGTCGGCGTCCTGGTCGGGGTCGGCGGTCCGCGCTCGGTCGGCGTCCTGGTCGGGGTCGGCGATCCGCGCCCGGACGGCGGGCGGCTCGGAGTCGTTGGCCCGCGCCCGGACGGCGGACGGCTCGGAGTCGGTGGCCAGCGTCGGGTCGGCGGCGACCTGGGCGGCGCGCAGGCAGTAGAAGGCGCCCGAGCGGTAGTGCAGCAGCGCCGGATCGGTGGGACGCAGCGCGGCGGCGACCGCCGCGTTGCCCTCGTGCCCGGCCGAGCCGATGGTGTAGAAACCCTCCCCGAAGCTGCGCAACCAGCGGCCGGCCAGGTCGAGCTGCCGGCTGGTCACCTGCGCGTCGAACAGGTCCAGCACCTGCGCGCCGGTCAGCGGGGCGTCGTCGGTGACAGGGTCGGCGGGGTCACGCCGCCGCTCGGCGGCAGGCAGCGCCGCCAGCGTCTCCCGGAACCGGTCGTCGAGATCTTGCGGGGTGGTCACGTCGGACAGCATTACCGACGGAAGGCCTGCTCGCCCAGTGGGACACGGCCGGCAGGGGTGCGCTCACTCCGGCCCGAAGGACTCCGGACAGCCGCCGTCGGACACCTTCCAGACCAGGTCACGAAGGGTGCTCAGCTCCTCGTCGCTCAGCCCGGACAGGAGTCGGGAGTCGGACATCACCTCGATCACCCGGGCCCGCACGACGCGACCCTCCCCGGTCACCACCAGCGTCTTCTGCCGCCGGTCCGTCGGGTCGGTGCGGCGCTCGACCAGCCCGGCCTGCTCCAGCTTGTCGACCAGCACCGTCACGTTCGACCGGTCACAGCCCAACTGACCGGCGAGATCCCGGGCCGGCAGCGGGTGGTCCGGGTCCAACTCCCGAAGCGCCCGGGCCGCCGCCGGGGTGAGCCCCAGCTCGGCGAACGCGGAACCCTGCCGGTGTCGCAGCGCAGCGGTGACGTGCGCCATCCGGCGCACCACATCGACGGCGAGACCGGCCCGATCCACCCGTTCACCTGTCGCGGGACCCAGCTCCTGCGTCACGGCCACATCGTACGCAGTGCGCCGGTCGTCCAGCTCGACGATCAGGTTCGGGCACACCGGCCGGACGGGCATCGTCGGTCACGGCCCGGCGGCCGGACCCGCTCGGCCCGCCACTCCGGATCTGTCACCCCGGGTCCGCCACCCCGGGTCCGCCACTCCAGGTCCGCCACTCCAGGTCCGCCACTCGGGATCTGCCACTCCAGGTCCGCCACTCCAGGTCCGCCACTCCAGGTCCGCCACTCCAGGTCCGCCACTCCAGGTCCGCCACTCCAGGTCCGCACCTCGGGTCCGTCGCAAGACCGCCGCCTACGCAGGGCCGCGATGCACGCGATGCCGCGCTCCATTGAACGCCACAGTCCACGAAGGCCGCAGCCTCGCGACGCCACAGCCCACGTGGGCCGCAGCCCTCGCACCATCGGGGAAACTGCTGCCTCGGCACCGGTTCAGGCAACAGTTTCGGGGAAGTTGCGCGGATCTTGACAAGGGGACGGCTGCTCTGGGTGGCGATCAGCCGGCAGACGGGCATCGTCCTCCGCCGCGCACAAATCCTGGATGTAGTGGCCTCCCTCGCTCCCCGACCCCACTACATCCAGGATCGAGCACGATCTTGGCGCCCACCACCCAGCACGGCCCGCCCTCACGGCGATCCCTCCCGCGCCGATCTTGCGGTTTCGGTTGTCGAAATGTGCGAAATACCCCTTGTGTCGGGACAGTAAGTGCAAGATCGACGAGGAGGGACATAGGGACGGCGGCGGGACGGGCCGTCAGGCGGGGAGGAAGGAGAGGCGGACCTGGCGTGTCGGGTTGTCGCCGTTGGTGTCGACGAGGCAGATCGACTGCCAGGTGCCGAGCGCCAGCCGGCCGCCGAGCACCGGCAGTGTGGCGTACGGCGGGATGAACGCCGGCAGCACGTGGTCGCGGCCGTGGCCGGGCGAGCCGTGTCGGTGCCGCCAGCGGTCCTTGGTGGGGAGCAGGTCGTCCACGGCGCTGAGCAGGTCGTCGTCGGAGCCCGACCCGGTCTCGATGATCGCCAGGCCGGCGGTGGCGTGGGGCACGAAGACGTGCAGCAGGCCGTCGCCCTCGCCCGAGACGAACTGCTGGGCCTCCGCGGTGATGTCCCGGACGGTCGGCCGGGACCCGGTCTGGACGGTGATCACGTCGCTGCGCATACGTCGCATTCTGCCGCAGGGCGAGGTCAGGAGCTGCCGCCACCGCCGCCGGAGTCACCGCCACCGGACCACCCGCCACCGGAGTCACCGCCGGACCAGCCCCAGCCGGACCAGCCTCCCCCGGAGTCGCCGCTGCCGCCGGCCGGCTCCGCACCGTCGGAGCTGTCGTGGTCGCCGTCCCGCTGGCGGCCGACGTGCCCGCTCCCGGCGTCCCCGGCGGGCATCGGGTAGAAGTCGTGCCCGCCGCCGTCCGGGTTCGGACGACGGCGACGGCCATCCTGGCCGCTCAGACGGGCCGCGCGGATCGCGTCGCGCAGCAGGCCCGCGCCGAGCACGGCCACCAGGGCACCCAGGGCCACCAGTCCGACCATCGGCAGGGTGCCGGAGGCGAGGGCGACGGCGCCGATGACCAGGCCGACCACCCCGACAACGATCATGCTTGCGGCGACCGCGACACGGCGTCCGTTCATGGCGGTAACGGTAGGAGTGGCGGTCAAACCGCTCAGCTTTCGCCCGGTCGTCGCGCTAAGTTACTAGCGAGTACCTGTGTTCAGCATCGCGTCGGGGGCACCTAGACGTGACGAGGGGTGCCACCAGGGGGCAGGATGGCGCTAGAGACCTATCCCACACACAACCGAGGGAACGCCTGTGGCTACGGAACGCAAGCGCCCGGTGATCAGCGACGGCCTACCGAGCCAGCTTCCGGACATCGACCCTGAAGAGACCAGCGAATGGGTCGAGTCGCTTGACGGTGTCATCGACGAACGCGGCGCCAAACGCGCCCGCTACGTCATGCTGCGCCTGCTGGAGCGGGCCCGTGAGCGCCAGGTCGGGGTTCCGCCCCTGACCACCACCGATTACATCAACACCATCCCGTCGGAGCGCGAGCCCTGGTTCCCGGGTGACGAGCACGTCGAGCGGAGGATCCGGGCGTACGTCCGGTGGAACGCCGCCATGCTGGTGCACCGGGCGCAGCGCCCGGAGATCGGCGTCGGCGGGCACATCTCCACCTTCGCCAGCTCGGCGTCGCTCTACGAGGTGGGCTTCAACCACTTCTTCCGGGGCAAGAACCACCCGGGCGGTGGCGACCAGATCTTCTACCAGGGCCACGCCTCCCCCGGCATGTACGCGCGGGCGTTCCTGGAGGGGCGGCTCAGCGAGCACCAGCTCGACGGGTTCCGCCAGGAGCTGTCGCACCCCGGTGGTGGGTTGCCCTCGTACCCGCACCCTCGGCTGATGCCGGACTTCTGGGAGTTCCCCACCGTCTCGATGGGCCTCGGCGGTCTGAACGCGATCTACCAGGCCCGGTTCAACCGGTACCTGCAGCACCGCGGCATCAAGGACACCTCCCAGCAGCACGTCTGGGCGTTCCTCGGCGACGGCGAGATGGACGAGCCGGAGACCCTCGGCGCCATCGGCGTCGCCGCTCGCGAGGAGCTGGACAACCTCACCTTCGTGATCAACTGCAACCTGCAGCGGCTGGACGGCCCGGTCCGGGGCAACGGCAAGGTCATGCAGGAGCTGGAGGCGTTCTTCCGGGGTGCCGGCTGGAACGTGATCAAGGTCGTCTGGGGTCGTGAGTGGGACCCGCTGCTCGCCGCGGACACCGACGGCGCGTTGGTCAACCTGATGAACACGACGACCGACGGCGACTACCAGACCTACAAGGCGGAGTCCGGCGCGTACGTGCGGGAGCACTTCTTCGGCCGTGACTCACGGACCCGCAAGATGGTCGAGCCGCTCAGCGACGACGAGATCTGGAACCTCAAGCGGGGTGGGCACGACTACCGCAAGCTCTACGCGGCCTACAAGGCGGCCACCGAGCACACCGGTCAGCCCACCGTCATCCTGGCGAAGACGATCAAGGGCTGGACCCTCGGCTCGCACTTCGAGGGCCGCAACGCGACCCACCAGATGAAGAAGCTGACGCTGGAGGACCTGAAGACCTTCCGCGACCGGCTCTACCTGGACATCCCGGACTCGGCGCTGGAGGACAACCCCTACCTGCCGCCGTACTTCCACCCGGGCGAGAAGTCCGAGGAGCTGGCGTACCTCAAGGAGCGGCGCGAGCAGCTCGGCGGGTACCTGCCGTCCCGGCGGACCAGCACGAAGCGGCTGGCCATCCCCGGGCCGGAGCGGTTCGCCGACATCAAGCGCGGCTCTGGCAAGCAGAAGGTGGCCACCACGCAGGCCTTCGTCCGTCTGCTCAAGGACGTGATGAAGGACAAGGAGTTCGGCAAGCGTTGGGTGCCGATCATCCCGGACGAGGCCCGCACCTTCGGTCTCGACTCGATCTTCCCGACCGCGAAGATCTACTCGCCGCACGGCCAGCGCTACACCTCGGTCGACCGCGAGCTGTTCCTCTCGTACAAGGAGTCGACGACCGGGCAGATCCTGCACGAGGGGATCAACGAGGCCGGCTCGGTGGCCTCGTTCACCGCGGCCGGCTCGGCGTACGCCACGCACGACGAGCCGATGATCCCGATGTACATCTTCTACTCGATGTTCGGGTTCCAGCGGACCGCCGACGGGCTGTGGGCCGCAGCCGACCAGATGGCCCGGGGCTTCCTGCTCGGCGCCACCGCGGGTCGGACCACGCTCAACGGTGAGGGCCTTCAGCACGAGGACGGGCACTCGCTGCTGATCGCCGCGACCAACCCGGCCGTGGTGGCGTACGACCCGGCGTTCGCGTACGAGATCGCGCACATCCTGGAGCAGGGTCTGCACCGGATGTACGGGGACGCGCAGGAGAACGTCTTCTACTACCTGACGGTCTACAACGAGCCGACCCTCCAGCCGGCCGAGCCGGCCGACGTGGACGTGGAGGGCCTGCTCAAGGGCATCTACCGCTACTCGCCGGCACCGCAGGTCGACGGCCCGAAGGCCAACCTGCTCGCCTCGGGCACCGGGATGCAGTGGGCGCTCAAGGCCCAGCAGCTCCTCGCCCAGGACTGGGGGGTGGCCGCGAACGTCTGGTCGGTGACCTCCTGGACGGAGCTGCGCCGCGACGCGGTGGAGACCGAGGAGTACAACCTGCTCAACCCCGGCGCCGAGGCGAAGGTTCCGTACATCCAGCAGAAGCTGGCCGACGCGGACGGGCCGAAGGTCGCGGTCAGCGACTTCATGCGTGCGGTACCGGATCTGATCGCCCGCTGGGTACCCGGCGACTACACGTCGCTCGGCACCGACGGTTTCGGCATGTCGGACACCCGGCACGCGCTGCGCCGGCACTTCCACGTCGACGCGGAGTCGATCGTGGTGGCCACCCTGCGGCAGCTCGCCCGCAGCGGCGCGGTGGCGACCACGGTGCCGGCCGAGGCCGCCAAGAAATACGCGATCGACGACGTCAACGCCGCCCCGGTCGGCGAGACCGGCGGCGACAGCTGATCCAGCACCACTGAGGAGGGCCCGGCGCATCCGCGCCGGGCCCTTTTCGGTGTAGGGAGCGGCGGTGGTCCGGGGGCCCTGGCGGGGATCCGGACCACCGCCGTCGCGGGTGACGCCGGGAGGATGGCGCTCGTCAGCCGACGGCGGCCAGGTCGGTGAGCCGGGCCAGCGAGTCCTCCAGGTCGGCGCCGACCCGACGCAGTCCGAGCCGCAGCAGGGCTGCCTTGACCGGGCCGGCCGGCCAGCGGACCACGATGAGGCGCACGACGGTCCCGCCCTCCTCCTCGTCTCCGGTGAGCTGGACGTAGATCTCGGTGCGTGCCTCCGCCCGAGATCCAGCGCCCTTGGCCCGTTCCCGCCAGCCGATCAGCGTCGGTTCCTGGTAGGCGATCACCTCGGCCTCATGCGCCGAGCCGCGCCCCGCCTGGACGAGTTGTCGCCGCCCGAAGCCCTCTCCCGAGAGCACTTCGGCCGCTCGGACCCCGGCCAGCCAGGCCGGCAACTGCTCGGCCCGCTGCACGACATCCCAGACCACTTCAATTGGCGCCGCCACGTGCGCACTGCGTTCCACGAGGATCATTTCCGTCTTTCCTCCGGTGAGGACATCCCACGATATCGGCACTCTATGCGTTAAATCGGACTTACCTGGACGGGTTCGGAAAAAGACACGCCGATCAACCATTGCGCATTGCGCCAGGCCGGCCTATGGCGCATTCATCGACAGCGCCCTAAAGTCCCGAGCACGTTTCACGTTGACCGGGAGGGCGCATGTCAACCGCACCGATGCCCCAGTTCCCCACCGGCTTCCGCTGGGGCGTCTCCACATCGGCCCACCAGATCGAGGGCGCCACCACTGCCGACGGCCGAGCGCCGTCCATCTGGGACACCTTCGCGCGCTCCCCCGGGCGGATCAGCGACGGCAGCAGCGGCGAGGTGGCCTGCGACCACTACCACCGGCACACCGAGGACGTGGCGCTGCTGGCCGGCCTGGGCGTCTCCGCGTACCGGTTCTCCATCGCCTGGCCCCGGATCCAGCCCACCGGCGCCGGCCCCGCCAACCCGGCCGGCCTGGACTTCTACGACCGCCTGGTGGACGAGTTGCTGGCCGCCGGCGTCGACCCGGTGGCCACCCTCTACCACTGGGACCTGCCGCAACCTCTCGAAGACGCCGGCGGCTGGCTGCACCGCGACACCGCCGCCCGGTTCGCCGAGTACGCCGAGAAGACCGCCGCCCGCCTCGGCGACCGGGTCCGGCTCTGGATCACCCTCAACGAGCCGTTCATCCACATGAGCCTCGGCTACGGCATGGGTGTGCACGCCCCCGGCCGGATGCTGCTGTTCGACGCCTTCCCGGTCGCCCACCACCAACTGCTCGGGCACGGGCTCGCGGTCGCCGCGCTACGGACCCACACCGCCAGCCCGGTGGCGATCGCCAACAACTACTCGCCGGTGCGGGTGCTCGGCGACCACGACGCCGACCGGGCCGCCGGGGCGGCGTACGAGGCGCTGCACAACCGGCTCTTCACCGACCCGCTGCTCGGCCGCGGCTACCCGGAGCTGCCCGGCTTCGACCCGAGCGTCATCCACCCCGGCGACCTCGACACGATCGCCACTCCGATCGACGTGCTCGGGGTGAACTACTACAACCCCACCGGTGTACGGGCAGCAGAGGAGGGCTCGCCCCTGCCGTTCGACCTCGTACCGCTCGACGGCTACCCGCGTACCGCCTTCGACTGGCCGGTGGCCCCCGACGGGCTGCACGAGTTGCTCGGCTGGCTGCGCGACACGTACGGCGACGCACTGCCGCCCATCGAGATCACCGAGAGCGGCTGCGCGTACGACGACGCGCCCGACGCCGACGGGCAGGTGGCCGACCCGGAGCGGATCGCGTACCTCGACGGGCACCTGCGGGCGGTCCGGGCAGCCATCGACGACGGGGTGGACGTACGCGGTTACTTCGTCTGGTCGCTGTTGGACAACTGGGAGTGGGCCGAGGGGTTCACCAAGCGCTTCGGTCTGGTGCACGTCGACTACGCCGCCCAGACCCGTACGCCGAAGTCGTCGTACACCTGGTTGCGGGACGTGATCGCGGCCAGCCGGCCGGGGTCGGCGCGGTGACCACCCTCGACCCGACGCCGGCGTCGCTGCCGGCGGCGCTCGCCGAGCCGACGGCGCCGGTGCGGCGCGGCTGGATCGGTTTGATCTTCGCGGCCAACCTCGGCGTGTGGATGGCGTTCTTCACGCCCATCCAGGTGCTGCTGCCGCAACAGATCGAGCAGATCGCGCCCGGCGACAAGGAGAACATGCTGGCCGTGGTCACCGGCCTCGGCGCGCTGGCCGCGGTGCTGGCCAACCCCCTCGCTGGCGCGTTCTCCGACCGGACCTGCCTGCGGATCGCCGGGCGCGAGTTCGGTCGACGGCACGTCTGGACGGCGGGCGGGGCCGTGCTCGGCGCGGCGGCCCTGGTGCTGCTGGCCCAGCAACGGACCATCCTCGGCGTCGCCCTCGGCTGGGTCGCCGCGCAGGTCTGCTTCAACGCGATGCTGGCCAGCCTCACCGCCGCCATCCCGGACCGCGTCCCGGTGCGCCAGCGCGGCGGAGTCTCCGGGTGGGTGGGCATCCCGCAGGCGCTCGGGTTGGTGCTCGGCGCGGTGCTGGTCACCGCCGTGGTCACCGGCAACGCCGCCGGCTACCTGGCGATCGCCGTGGCCATCCTGCTGCTGTCGCTGCCGTTCGCGCTGCTCACCCCCGACGAACCGCTGCCGCGTGCCCATCGGCCGGCGATCCGGACGCGGGCGCTGCTGGCCTCGATGTGGATCAGCCCTCGCCGGCACCCGGATTTCGCCTGGGCCTGGATCACCCGGTTCCTGGTCCAGTTGGGCAACGCCCTGGGCACCCTCTACCTGCTGTACTTCCTCACCGACGGGGTGCGTCACCCCGACCCCGAGGGCGGCCTGCTGGTGCTGATCCTGCTCTACACGCTCGGGATGATGCTGACCGCTGTGGTCGCCGGCCGGCTGTCCGACCGTTCCGGCCGCCGCAAGATCTACGTGATCGCCTCCGGGCTGATCATGGCGGTGGCGGCGCTGCTGCTCGCGGTCGCGCCGGTCTGGCCGATGGCGATCGTCGCCGCGCTGCTGCTCGGCGCCGGCTACGGCGTTTACCTCTCGGTGGACGCCGCGTTGATCACCCAGGTGCTGCCCCGGGCAACCGACCGGGCCAAGGACCTGGGCGTCATCAACATCGCCAACTCGGCGCCGCAGGTGCTCGGCCCGGCGCTCTCCGCCCCGCTCGTGGTCTACCTGGGCGGCTATCCCACGCTCTACGCGGTCACCGCCGTGGTCACCCTGCTCGGCAGCGCGCTGGTCGTCAAGATCCGCTCGGTGCCGTGAGCCAGGGGGCGGTGGCGGAAAGCAGTCGCGTACCGCCGTAGGCTGGGGGACGTGACAGTACGTGTGCGCTTCGCCCCCTCCCCGACCGGTATGTTCCACGTCGGCGGTGCCCGCTCGGCGTTGCAGAACTGGATCTACGCCAAGCAGCAGGGCGGCGTGTTCGTGCTGCGCATCGAGGACACCGACGCGGCGCGCAACAAGCCCGAGTGGACCGAGGGCATCCTCTCCGCGCTGGACTGGATCGGGATCTCCCGGGGCAGCTACGAGGGCCCGTACTTCCAGTCGGCGAACGCCGGCGAGCACCGGGCCGCCGCCGCGCGCCTGTACGACTCGGGCCGCGCCTACTACTGCGACTGCACCCGCGAGGACGTGCAGGCCCGCACCGGTTCGCAGTACCAGGGCTACGACGGCTACCACCGCGACCGTGGCCTCGGCCCCGGCCCGGGGCACGCGCTGCGCTTCCGTACGCCCGACGAGGGCGCGACAGTGGTGGTCGACCTGATCCGTGGTGAGCCCACGTTCGAGAACAAGCTCATCGAGGACTTCGTCATCGCCCGGGGCGACGGCTCGCCGGTCTTCCTGCTGGCCAACGTCGTCGACGACATGACCATGGGGATCACCCACGTGATCCGGGCCGAGGAGCACCTGCCCAACACTCCCAAGCAGCAACTGCTCTGGGAAGCCCTCGGAGTCAAGCCGCCGATCTGGGCGCACGTGCCGGTGGTGGTCAACGAGAAGCGGCAGAAGCTCTCCAAGCGTCGGGACAAGGTCGCCCTGGAGGCGTACCGCGACGAGGGTTACCTGGCCGGCGCGATGCGCAACTACCTCATGCTGCTCGGCTGGGCCCCCTCCGGCGACCGGGAGATCGTTCCCTGGTCGGTCATCGAGGACGAGTTCCGGCTGGACGAGGTCAACCTCTCCTCGGCGTTCTTCGACGAGAAGAAGCTGCGCGCGTTCAACGGCGAGTACATTCGCGCGCTGCCGGTGGCCGAGTTCATCGACGCCTGCCAGCCCTGGCTGACCGGCACCGGGACCATCGCGCCGCCGCCGTGGCAGCCGGAGGAGTTCGACGCCGACGCGTTCGCCGCCGTGGCGCCGCTGGCCCAGACGCGGATCGCGGTGCTCAGCGAGATCGTGCCGAACGTCGACTTCCTCTTCCTGGCCTCACCGCTGATCGACGAGGCCGCCTGGACCAAGACGATGAAGGACGGTTCCGCCGAGCTGCTGGACGACGCCGTCGCGGCGTTCGAGGCGCTGGAGTCCTGGGACGCCGAGTCGTTGAAGTCGACGCTGGAGGCGGTCGGCGCCGAGCGGGGCCTCAAGCTCGGCAAGACGCAGGCACCGGTGCGGGTCGCGGTCACCGGCCGCACCGTGGGTCTGCCGCTGTTCGAGTCGCTGGAGGTGCTCGGTCGCGAGCGCACCCTGACCCGGATCCGCGCCGCCCGCCTGCGCCTGGTCTGACTGTCGCTCGTCGACGCGTCACGGGCGCGTCGCCGGCCCAACTCCGCATCGCCCTGCCTTTGCTCTGCACCCCAATAGGCGCCGGTCACAGACCGTAGCCGTCGCTTCCGCGGGTGCAGAGCAAAGGATGGCGCGCACACCTGACCCACCGGGAGCGGTGAGTATCAGAGGGTCACCGAACCCGTCGCTGACGGCGGAACACGAGGCCGGCCCCGAGTGCGGCGAGCAGCAGCAGGCCGCCGAGGGCCCAGAACCACCAGCGACCGCCGGAGTCGGACCGCTCCGACGCCGCCGGCACCGCGGAGGCCGTCGAGCTGCCGGGTGTCGCCGACGCGGGCCCGCTGGAGGGTGCGCCGACCGCCGACGCGCCTGCCGAGGGCGAGTCGGCCGGGTTGGTGCTGGCGGCGGCCGACGGCGAGGCGGACGGGTCGGCCGCGGTGCCGGTGGTGAGGGTGAACCGCACCTCGCCCTTCACCGGGTGCCCGTCGGACGACGCGAGCTGGTAGCCGACGATGTAGAGCCCGGCGGCGGCCGGCTTGAACGGCACCCGCACCCGACTGCCGTCGAAGGCGGGAGTCCCGCCAGCGACCACATTGTCCGGTCCGGTTATTGTGATCTTCGTCGTAGTCGGCGACGGCTTGGCGAGGAACCGCAGCTCGACGCGGGCGGGTGCCGTCGCCACGCGGGCGCCGTCGCGCGGGTCGCTGCCGGTCAGTTGGTTGTGGGCGGCGGCCGGAGTCGCCGGCACCAAAAACGACACACCGAACGCCACGCCGAGCACCACTGGCATGACCCGCACCGTACGTGTAACCCTGCCCCCCATGAACCCCTCCGTAAGGGTACGATCCGCCCGCTGATCAAACGGCTCCTCATTAGTCGAGCAGAGATCGCAGATAGTTCCAATTACTGTTCCGAAAGCTGCAACTCATCGACGTTCTGCGGAGTCTGTAAGAGTGGACGCGACCATCCGGTCGATGCCGCACCGGCAGATCGGTCCAGACGTCACGACGAAGCCATCCATCGAACGGGGCGAGGAGGCGGGATGGTCCGACACATGAGGCGGTTGGCCGCCGTGTTGGCGGGCACGCTGGCGGTGGCACTGCTGTCGCTTGGCACCGCCGGCTCGGCCTCGGCGGCGCCGAAGCCGGCACCCGCCGGAGTGGACATCACCGGCACGGGGCTGTCCGAGCCGCTGCGGTTGCACGCGGACAAGGAGCCCGCCCTCGTGGGCGCGGTCATCGACCAGGTCAACTTCCTCGCTCGCACCGGCATGCCGACCGGTCCGAAGGCCGCCAACCTCGGTCCGAAATACACGGTCGTGGTGCTCGCCGGCGAGACGCCGAAGCAGACCTACGACCTCTATCCCAAGGCGATCGGCGGCCCCCGCGTCTACCGGCCGGCGAAGCAGCCGGACGGCCGCAAGACCAGCGCCGGCTGGTTCCTGGGTCGGCTCAGCATGTCCGAGACCCTGCGCACCGCCGGCGTGCCGCTGGAGCGACAGTTCGACACGGTCAGTGGCGGCGCGGGCGGCGGCGAGCGCGTGCTCCCGGAGGACACGCTCGACCCGGCGAAGGACCTCGACGAGGCGCTCGGCGACCTGCAACGCCTGCTGCTGCTCAACGTCGGCGTGATGCTGACCATCACGGTCGGCCTCGCCGGGATCGCCCTGCTGATCCGCCGCCGCACGCGCTGACCCGACGCACTCGCTGACCCGACGCACTCGCTGATGCAGCGAGTGCGTCGACGGTGCTCAGCACCAGCGGCGCGGTGGGCGCTCCCGGCGGGTGGCCCGCGGCCGCGGCCGGACCGCGCCGTGCCGGTGCGCCCCGGCCCAGCCGGGAAGTTCGCTGAGGCAACCAGCGGGAACGTCCGAGTCGGGCTCGGCGGAGCGCTGACGGGGCAGCACGGGCTCGTCGTCGACGCGCCCGTGCAGTGGCTCCACCGGGTGCGATGGTGCGCCGCCGACCGGCCGGCGATGCTTGCCAGCCGCCTGCGGGTCGTGGTGCCCCGGCCGGCAGGGCTCGCCCTGGGCGCAGCCGTGCTCGGCCTCCCCGTGCGCCATCCCCGGTCTCCTCACGCTCGCCTCACCCTCGGGTGCTCTCCCCGAGGTGCCCTGTCACCGTACTGGCCGGGACCGACGGGCCGCGCGGCAGCGTACCCGGGGTCCGGACCGGCCGGTCCTCGAAGACGTCGCTGAGCGCGGGGGCCGGTTACGCAGTTCACAGCTTCTTTTCGTGCCGTTCACCCGACGCGTCACGGCCGCTGACCGTACTGGCGGTCGGTAAGGGTCCGTGTACCCCTTTCGGCCCATGGCGGTGCCGTCGAGGTCCTCCCCCGGTGGGAGTTCGGCGGGCGGCGACTGTGGTGGGATCGGGGCATGCGTGCGCCACCGTGGCTCGACTCCGGCACCCTCGGCCGCGACCTCGTGCTGGCCGGCGCGTCGCTGGCGGGTGGTCTGGTGCTGCACGCCCTGGGGTGGCAACCGCAGGTCCGTCCCGACGCCGACGTGCCGTCGGCGTTGTTCCTGCCGCCGCTGGTGGCTGTCTGCGTCGCCGTCGGCCTACGGCGGGTCGCACCACGCGCCAGCCTGGCCGTGGGGACCGGCGCGCTGGTGGTCGACACGGCGCTGGGCAGTTCGCTGGGCACGGTCCTGGTCTACACGCAGGTGCTCTACGACGCCTGCGTGTACGGCCCGCCCCGGCTGTGGCGGTGGTTGCTGCGGATCACCGTGGCGCTGAGCCTGGTCGGAGTGGTCGTCGGCGTGCTCACGTACGGCCAGTGGCGCGGGGCGGCGCTCGGGGTGCTGGTGGTGCTCGCCGGGCTGCTGCCGGTGCTGACCGGCATCAGTGTGCGGCAGTACCGCGACCAGGCCGCCGCCGAGCGGGAGCGGGCCGAGCAGACCGCCCGGCTGGTCGAGTTGGATCGTCGGCAGGCGGTCAGCGCCGAACGGGCCAGGATGGCCCGGGAGCTGCACGACGTGGTCGCGAACCACCTCAGCGCGGTGGCCATCCACGCCACCGCCGTGCTCTCCGTGCCCGGGTTGGGTCGCGGTCAGGTGGAGTCGGCGTTGCGGGTGATCCGGGAGAGCAGTGTGCAGGGCCTCGCCGAGATGCGTCAGATGATCGAGGTGCTGCGCGAGCCCGGAACCGGCGCCGGCCTGGCCACCCCCGAGGTGGTCACCGCGCGGCTGGCCGAGGCGGACGGACTGGTCGACAGGGTCCGGGCGGCCGGCCTCGCGGTCCGCGTCCGGACCGATGGCACGCCGGGCGCGTTGCCGGTGGGGGTGGACCTCGCCGCGTACCGGATCGTGCAGGAGTCGCTGACGAACGCGCTCAAGCACGGTACGGGTGAGGCGGAGCTGACGATCGCGTACCGGCCGGCCGAGGTGGTGCTGACGGTGGAGAACCCGGTGCGCGGGGGCGGGGCCGGGCTGCCGGGCGCCGGTGCCGGACTGATCGGCATGCGGGAGCGGGCCACGCTGCTGGCCGGCCGGTTCACCGCCGGACCGCACGACGGTCGCTGGCAGGTGCGGGCGGCCCTGCCCACCGGGGAGGGCGGGTGACCGGGCCGGCGATGCCACCGGACGACGCGGGCCCGGCGACGGTACGGGTGGTGCTCGCCGACGACCAGCCGGCGGTACGGGCCGGACTGGCCCTGATCCTGAACGGCTCAGCGGGCGTCGAGGTGGTCGGCGAGGCGGCCGACGGCGACGCCGCGGTGCGCCTGTGCCGGGAGCTGCGCCCCGACGTGGCGGTGCTGGATGTGCGGATGCCGCACCGGGACGGGATCTCCGCGACCCGGGCGATCGTCACCGACGGGCTCGCCGACGTGCTGGTGCTCACCACCTTCGACCTGGACGAGTACGTCTTCGGGGCGTTGCGGGCCGGCGCGGCCGGGTTCCTGCTCAAGGACACCGACGCCGACGGCCTGGTCAGCGCGGTGCGGACGGTGGCGCGGGGTGACGGGTTCATCGCGCCCACTGTGACCCGCCGGCTGATCACCGCGTTCGCGGCCACCGCGCCGGGCGCGTCGGCGGACGCCCGGGCCGCGCTGGACACCCTCACACCGCGTGAGCGTGACGTGCTGGCCTGCCTCGGCTTGGGCCTGTCCAACCAGCAGATCGCTGATCGACTGGTGCTGGCGGAGAGCACCACCAAGACCCATGTGAGCCGGATCCTGGCGAAGCTGGACCTTCGCAGCCGGGTGCAGGCCGCGATCCTGGCCCAGGAGGTGGGCCTGCCCGCTCCCCCACAGCCCTGAGACGGGCCCGCTGGGCGCGCCGACGATGGTCGGCAGACCGGTGCCGGCGTGGTTGGCCTGCTCACGACGTGTCAGGCTAGGGCGGTGAGCACGCCGGGCGGTGGGGAGCTGTCGGCCACGCTGCGCCGGATCGAACGATCGGCGGGGGCGTTGGCCACCTCCAGCGTGGCCCGGATGGACGAGACGCTGCCCTGGTTCCGGGCGCTGCCGGCCGACCAGCGCTCCTGGGTGATGCTGGTGGCCCAGGCGGGCGCGAGGTCGCTGGTGCAGTGGCTGCGCGAGGGCGGCGGCACGGCGGACAGCACCCAGGAGGTCTCGGACGAGGTCTTCGCCGCCGCCCCGCAGGCGCTGGCCCGGTCGATCACCCTCCAGCAGACCGTGGCGTTGATCAAGGTGACGATCGACGTGGTCGAGGAGCAGGTGTCGCAACTTGCCGCCGTGGGCGAGGAGCAGCAGCTACGCGAGGCGGTGCTGCGCTTCTCCCGGGAGATCGCGTTCTCCGCCGCCCGGGTGTACGCGCGGGCCGCCGAGTCGCGCGGCGCCTGGGACGCCCGGTTGCAGGCGCTGCTGGTCGACGCGCTGTTGCGTGGTGACTCGCCGGACGTCCTGGCCAGTCGGGCCGCCGCGCTCGGCTGGGCGGACGCACCGCCGGTGGCGGTGGCTGTCGGTCGGTCGCCCGGCGGCGAGGTCTCCGCGGTGCTGCACGTGGTCTACCGCCAGGCCCGCCGGATCGGCGTGGAGGTGATCGGCGGCGTGCACGGCGACCGGCTGGTGATCGTGCTGGGCGGCGCACCTGACCCGCTGACCGCCACGGCGAAGCTGCTGAGCGCGTTCGGGGACGGCCCGGTGGTGGTCGGTCCCGCCGTACCGAGCCTCGACGAGGCGACCGAGTCGGCGCGGGCCGCGCTGTCCGGCTTTCGGGCCGCACCGGCCTGGCCGAGCGCGCCCCGGCCGGTGCTGGCCGCGGACCTGCTGCCAGAGCGGGCCCTCGCCGGCGACGCGGAGGCCCGTCGGCGGCTGCGTCACGATGTGTACGCGACGCTGGTGCGCGCCGGTGGGGAACTGCTGGCGACCCTGGATGCCTTCCTGGCCGCCGGTGGCACGCTGGAGAGCGCGGCACGGGCACTGTTCGTGCACCCGAACACGGTGCGCTACCGGTTGCGCCGGATCGCCGAGGTGACCGGGTTCTCGCCACTGTCGCCGCGAGACGCGTTCGCCCTTCAGGTCGCGCTGACCGTGGGTCGGTTGGATCCGGTCGCCCCGCTGGCCTCGCAGGTCCCGACTCAGACAATGACCCCGGCTACCCGGAAATCCGCCCAAACCGAGGATGATCCCCGCCGATCTTTGTAGGAAACCTCTAAAGGTCCTAGTGTGGTTTGGTCGAGGGCGGCACCGCGTTACCCGCCTTTATCCGGGAGAGTCATAGACGTGCTCGCCGTACTTAGTCCCGGCCAGGGTTCTCAGAAACCCGGCTTCCTGACCCCCTGGCTCGACCTGCCTGGCACTGAGGCGCGACTGCGCGACTGGTCGGCGTTGGCCGGGGTCGACCTGCTGCACCTGGGCACCGACGCCGACGCCGACGAGATCAAGGACACCGCCCGCACCCAGCCGTTGCTGGTCGCCGCGGCGTTGCTCGCGGCCGAGCACCTGCCGCTGGACGGCGTCGCACTCACCGCCGGCCACAGCGTCGGCGAGTTGGGTGCCGCCGCCCTGGCCGGTGTGCTGTCGGCGGACGCAGCGATCACCCTGGCCGGCGTCCGTGGCCGTGAGATGGCCGCCGCGTGCGCGCTGGAGCCGACCGGAATGGCCGCGGTGCTCGGCGGCGACCCCGACGAGGTGATCGCCGCGATCGAGGCGAACGGGCTCTACCCGGCCAACCGCAACGGCGCCGGGCAGATCGTCGCTGCGGGCGCGCTGGACGGGCTCGACAAGCTGGCCGCCGCGCCGCCCGCCCGGACCCGGATCATCCGACTCCAGGTGGCCGGTGCGTTCCACACGCCGTACATGGCTCCGGCCGAGACCGCGCTCGCCGCGGAGGCCGCCGGGATCACCCCCGCCGACCCGGCCCGGACCCTGCTCTCGAACCTCGACGGCACCGCCGTCGACAACGGCGCGGCCATGGTGCAGCGCCTCGTTCGTCAGGTCACCGCGCCGGTGCGCTGGGACCTGTGCATGCGCACGCTGGCCGACCTCGGGGTCACCGGCGTGATCGAGCTACCCCCGGCCGGCACCCTCGCCGGCCTGGTCAAGCGGGAACTCAAGGGCGACGGCGCCCCGGAGATCGTCACCCTCAACACCCCGGACGACCTGCCGGCCGCACGGGACCTGATCGCCCGTATCGGAGGTCGTTCATGACTGGCAGTCGCATCGTCTCGATGGGGCACTACCAGCCCTCCCGGGTGGTGACCAACGACGACATCGCCCAGCTCGTCGACACCAACGACGAGTGGATCCGCGACCGCGTCGGCATCGTCAGCCGGCGGATCGCCGACAGTGAGACGGTCGCCGACATGGCCGCCGCGGCCGCCGGCAAGGCGCTGGCCAACTCGGGCCTGACCGCCGCCGACATCGACCTGGTCGTGGTCGCCACCTGCTCCTCCATCGACCGTAGCCCCAACGTGGCCTGCCGGGTCGCCGCCAAGCTGGGCATCACCGCGCCGGGCGCGTTCGACCTCAACACCGCCTGCTCGGGCTTCGCGTACGCGCTGGGCACCGTCGACCACGCCATCCGGGCCGGGGCGTCGCGCAACGCGATCGTCATCGGCGCGGAGAAGCTGTCCGACTTCACCGACTGGACCGACCGCTCCACCTGCATCATCTTCGCGGACGGGGCCGGGGCCGCAGTGGTCTCCGCCACCGCCGACGACGAGCCAACCGGCATCGGCCCGGTCGTCTGGGGTTCGGTGCCGGACAAGAGCGACGCGGTCCGCATCGAGGGTTGGCGCCCGTACATCCAGCAGGAGGGTCAGGCGGTGTTCCGCTGGGCCACCACCGCGATCGCGCCACTCGCGCTCCAGGCCTGCGAGCGGGCCGGGGTCGACCCGTCGGAGCTGGCCGCGTTCGTTCCGCACCAGGCCAACGCCCGGATCATCGACGGCATCGCCAAGCGGCTCAACATCCCCGACGCGATCATCGCGAAGGACATCGTCGAGGCCGGCAACACCTCCGCGGCGAGCGTGCCGCTGGCCCTGTCCAAGCTGGTCGAGCGCCGGGAGGTGCCCTCGGGCGCACCGGTGCTGCTGTTCGGCTTCGGCGGTGGCCTGACCTACGCCGGTCAGGTCGTCCGCTGCCCCTGATGACCCCCTCGGCGCGTACGCGTCCAGGAGCGGCGGTCGGCGACGCCGGCCGCCGGAGAACCCCGATGAAAGGAACCAACCGCAATGACCCGTGACGAGATCACCACCGGCCTCGCCGAGATCCTCGAAGAGGTTGCCGGGGTGAACCCGGACGACGTGGCCGAGGGGAAGTCCTTCACCGACGACCTCGACGTCGACTCGCTCTCGATGGTTGAGGTCGTGGTCGCGGCCGAGGAGAAGTTCGGCGTCAAGATCCCGGACAACGAGGTGCAGAACCTCAAGACCGTCGGCGACGCTGTCAGCTACATCGCGGCGCAGTCCTGATCATGAGTCGTCCTGACGTCGTCGTCACCGGGCTCGGCGCGACGACCCCGCTTGGCGGGGACGTCGCGTCGACCTGGGACGCAATGCTCGCCGGCCGCTCCGGGGTGAGTGCCCTCACCCAGGAGTGGGCCGAGCAACTGCCGGTCCGCATCGCCGCCCAGTTGGCCGTGGAGCCGTCCGAGGTGCTGGACCGGGTCCGCCTGCGCCGCCTGGACCGTTCCGAGGCGATCGCGATCATCGCGGCGCAGCAGGCCTGGGCGGACGCCGGCCTCGCAGGCTCCGACCTCGACGGTGAGCGGTTGGCCGTCAGCGTCGGCTCCGGCATCGGCGGTGCCACCACCCTGCTCGCCCAGGACGACATCCTGGAGGCGTCCGGGCCACGGCGGGTGTCCCCGCACACCATCCCGATGCTGATGCCGAACGGCCCGGCCGCCTGGGTCGGGCTGGAGCTGGGCGCCAAGGCCGGCGTGCACTCGGTGGCCAGCGCCTGCGCCACCGGCGCCGAGGCGATCGCCCTCGGCCTGGACATCATCCGCTCCGGCCGGGCCGACGTGGTGGTGGCCGGCGGCACCGAGGCGGTCATCCACCCGCTGCCGATCGCCGGCTTCAGCTCGATGCGGGCCATGTCGACCCGCAACGACGACCCGGAGCGGGCCTCCCGCCCGTGGGACCGGGGCCGGGACGGCTTCGTCCTCGGCGAGGGCGCCGGCATCGTGGTGCTGGAGCGGGCCGAGCACGCCGCGGCCCGGGGCGCCCGGGTGTACGCGCGCCTCGCCGGCGCCGGCATCACCTCCGACGCGTACGACATCGTGCAGCCGCACGCCGAGGGCGAGGGCGCCATCCGGGCCATCGCCAAGGCGATCGCGGACGCGGACGTGGCCAAGCGGGACATCGTGCACGTCAACGCGCACGCCACCTCGACCCCGGTCGGGGACATGCTGGAGATCGGCGGGCTGCACAAGGCGCTCGGCGACCACCCGGTGCTGTCCGCGACGAAGTCGATGACCGGTCACCTGCTCGGTGCGGCCGGTGCGCTGGAGTCGATCGCCACCATCCTGGCGATCCGCGACAGTGTCGTTCCTCCGACGATCAACCTCGACGACCCGGAGCCAGGCCTCACCCTGGATGTCGCCGCGCACAAGGCCCGCCACATGGAGATCCCGGCCGCGTTGAACAACGCGTTCGGCTTCGGCGGCCACAACGTGGCGCTCGTCTTCGCCCGTCCCTGAAATCCCGCGAAAGGGCCCCTCCTCGTCGAGAGGAGGGGCCCTTTCGTCGTTCAGCCTCGGTTGCGGGGGTGCTGTTTCGCGGTGCGCTCGTTGCCGTGGCGGTAGTTGCCCGTCCAGCGGGCCATCACCAACTGCGGGTCGTCGTCGACCTCGGCGAGGAACTCTGCGGCCCGAGCGCCGCGCAGTGTGCCGGCGACCCGGCCGTGGTGGGTGATCACCACGGTGCCGTCCGCCCGTTGCATGTGCCGGAATCCTGCTGCCGCTCCCATGGGGCGAGGTTGTCAGACCGACCGGGGGCAGGGCGACCCGATTTCGGTCAGGTATGCAGCGATCCCGATTGACGTCGGGAGACCGCACGGCTTAGATGGGCCGACTGAAGATCGACTGACGGGGATCACCACCATGGACACTCGTACCCGCGTCGCCGTGTCGGCGGCTGCGCTCACCCTCGGCCTGCTGACCGGCTGCGGCGACGACGACGCCGCTCCCGCCGGGCCCGCGGCCGGCGCCCCGGCCCCACAGGCCACTGGCGAACCCTGGTACGACGAGCTGGCCCCCGCGTCGCCCAGCGGCACCACCGGCGGCGCGAGTTCCCCCTGCCCGGTACCTGTGACGTTTCCGCTGGCCGAAGGGTGGACGGCCAAGGCCATCGAGCCGCCCAAGGGTGAGCTGGCCGAGCTGCTCGGCGAGGCGCTCACCAAGCGCGGCGGCACCACCGTGCGCTGTGAGGTGGACGGCCGGCCGGCCGGCGGCGGATTCCTGCGGATCTGGGCGGCGGACTCGCCGACGGTCACGCCGCGCGCCGCGCTGGAGAGTTTCGCCGCCGGGGCCGGCGAGACGGTCGCCGGCCAACAGTTCCGCGACCTCCGCGCCGGCGGCTTCGACGCCACCGAGATGACCTGGCTCGCCACCAACCCGCTGGTCGAGGACGAGGATGAGTCGCGAAACTGGGCGCTGGCCGTCCAGTCGGCTGGGCAGACGCTCGTCTTCGCGGTCAACGAGGGGCTGATCACCGAACGGACCGACGTGCTGCCGGCGTACCGACTCGCGGTGCGAGGGCTCGCCAAGGGCGAGTGAGGTGGGCGCTGACCTGGCCGTGCCGGACGGTCAGGTACCGCAGGTCGTCGCGGGCAGTCCGGGAACGGCCACCGGGGACCGGCCGCCCGGCCGGGCCTTGCCGGCGAGCACGGCGGCCAGGGCGGTCATCGACGCCCGGCTGGAGGAGTACGTCGCCAGCAGCGTCGGTGACTTCGCGTCGGCCAGCACGTACGGGGTGTCCATGGCGACCGTGACCGCCGCGTCGGGGCTCAGGTCCTTGCCGCCGTCTCCGTAGCCCACCAGGTGCACGATCGTGCCGCCGCTGGGCTTGACCTGCACCCCGGCGGCGGTCAGTGCGGCGGTGAGGATGGCCCGGGTGCCGTCCCGACCGCCGGACGTGGTGACGGTGACCGGCCCGCGTACCGCTCCGCCACAGGCGCCCCTCAGCACCGTGACGGCGGCGGCGGCCAGCGCGTCGGCCGCCGCCCGGTGCTCCGGGGTGTTGAGGGTGGACATCTGCGCCGCCGGCAGCTCCGCGAGCCGGAACTTCATGGTCAGCACCCGGGTGACCGCCTCGACCAGTCGGGTCCGGGGCAGCGATCCGCCGCGCAGTGCGGCGAGCAGCCCGTCGTACGCCTGACCGACGTTCGGGGTCATCAGGATGAGGTCGTTACCGGCGTTGAGCGCCCGGACCGCCGCCTCGCCGGGAGCCCAGCGCTTCGCGGGCGGCATGTTCATCCCGTCGGTGATCACCACGCCCTTGAAGCCGAGTTGGCCGCGCAGCACGTCGGTGAGCAGCTTGTGCGAGAACGTCGCCGGGGTCCCCGGGTCGATCGCGCGCGCATCCAGGTGACCGGACATCACGGCCATCGCGCCCGCGTCCATCCCGGCGGTGAACGGCGGCCACGCGCCGCTCTGCAACGCCGCGGCGGACTGGGTGAGCACCGGCAGGTCCTGGTGCGAGTCGTCGGCGCTGTGGCCGTGCCCGGGGAAGTGCTTCAGGGTGGCCGCGACCCCGACCGCCTGGAGGCCACGGACCGCGCCGCCGACCTGCGCGGCGGCCTGCTTCGGGTCGGCGCCGTACGACCGGGAGCCGATCACGGTGCTGCGGGTGGCCAGCACGTCCGCCACCGGGGCGAAGTCGATGTTGATGCCCATCGCGGCCAGCTCGGCGCCGGCGGCCCGCCAGGCGGCCTCGGTGAGCTTCGGGTCACCGGCTGCGCCGGCCGCGAGGGCGCTGGGCAGCACGGTGACCCCGTCGGTCACGCGGGTGACGACGCCGTACTCCTGGTCGGTGCCGATGAGCAGCGGCGCCGAATCGGCGGCGAGCCGACCTGCGGCGGTGCGCAGCCCGGTGGTGAGCTCGTGCACCTGCTTGGGGTTGTCGACGTTCGTGGTCTCCTGGTTGCCCTTGGTCGGGTCGTCGGCGCTGAAGCCGACCAGGATCAGGCCACCCAGTCGGTACTTGGCGATCATGTCGGCGGGGGTGTCCACCCCGGCGAGGGCCTGGTTACCGGCCGCCGAGCCGGCGGAGACCTTCGTCGCCGAGTCGCCGTAGGCGTACGGCATCAGCACCTGGCCGACCAGGTCCTCGTCGGACAGCGTCGCCACCAGCGCGGCGGCGCGGCTGGCGGGGTCGCTGACCGGCGGCGCGGCCGGGACGCTCGGGCCCGCGGACGTACCGACCGGGCTGGGCGTCGGCGTGGGGCGCTCCGGGTCACCTGAGCAGCCGGAGACGAGCAGGGCGGTCAGGGCGGCGACAGCGACACTGGCGCGCCACGGGCGATTCGACACGCCGCCCATCCCACCAGCTTCTCCCTTATCGGGGCAACTTGACCTTACCGGTCGTCACCGGCGCGACGGCGTACGGCCAGCGGCCCGCAGGCCGGGTCAGCCGACCCGAGTGAGCAAGGTCACCGGGGCGCCGTCCCCGGCGTACCGGTAGGGCTCCAGGTCAGCGTCCCACGCCGTGCCGAGCGCCTTGTCGAGGGCGTGCGCCAGCGCCTCGGGGGCCCGGGAGGCCGCCATCAGCGCCCGAAGGCGGTCCTCGCCGAGCTGGATGTCGCCGGCCACGCCGACCGTTGCCCGGAACAGGCCACGGGCTGGCACGTACATGAAGCGCTCACCGTCGGCACCGGGACTCGGCTCCTCGGTGACCTCGAAACGGATCATGGGCCACTGCCGTAGGGCAGCAGCCAGCTCGGCGCCCGTCCCCGGACGACCGGTCCACCCGCACTCGGCCCGGCGTGCGCCGGGGTCGACGGGCTGAGCCGTCCACTGCAGGTTGACCGGCGCGGCTAGGACGCGCGCGATCGCCCACTCGACGTGTGAGCACACGGCGAGCGGGGTCGAATGGACGTATACGACGCCACGCGTTGGCACGGTGACCTCCCGGAGAGCGAGGTGCGTCTTCCCCTACGACCTCGTCCACCCAGGTGGCTGCTGCAACACATGATGACTCCTGTGACGCGTGATGCGCCAGGGAATCGGAAAAAACGCCGGGTGGAATAGCCGGACGGGTGGTCGCCGTTGCCTCTCAGGACACCGCGGCGACCAGCATGATGTCGTGGTCCTGTACAGTTCCACCGGCGGCTTATGCCGCGTTACACCTTCGCGGGTCGAGTCACGTACGACCCGCACACAGCCCCCGGACGTCCAGTCCTCCCGTACGTCTTGCAAGGAGTACCTCCGTGGCGAGCAACACCTCTAAGACCGCGCGCGCGTCCGTCCGGGCCGGCCAGGCTGGCCAGGGTGGCGCCCTCAGCGTGCTGGGCGAGTTCAAGTACCTCATCCCGCTCAACGGCGGCAAGCACGCCTACGTGCGGAACCTGACCAACGGCAAGACCGCGCACCTGCGCACGGACTCCGACGCCTTCGTCGAGGAGATCCGCGTTCTGGCCGCCGCCGGCCACGCCGCCAAGATCCGGGCGGAGATCAACAACCTGGCTGCCACCCACCCGGGTGACGGCTGGGAGGCCACCGAGAAGCGCCTGGTCGCGGCCGGCGTCTTCGAGGGCTGAGCCCCTCCCCCACCGCACCAACGAAACCGCCCGCCGGGAGTTCCCGGCGGGCGGTTTTCGCGTGCCCGGGGCCGTGTCCGGGGCCGGGTCAGCCTGGATCGAGGGGTAGGCGGCGTAGAGCCGCACGCCGGCGCTCAGAACAGCCGGGTCAGCCCGGATCGAGCAGGGCGACCTCGCCGCTGGCCAGGTCGTAGAGGCCGCCGACCACGGCCACCCGGCCGGCCGCCACCGGTCCGGCCAGGAGATCGTCCTCGCGCAGGGTGCGCACCGTACGCCGGACGTGCCGGCGGATCGCCAGCGGCTGCACCGCCGGATCGTCCAGCCCCGCGTCGGTGACCGCCGGAGCGATCTCGTCCACCAGGTGCGCCAGCGACCCGCCGGGACGCTGCCCGGTGCGCAGCGCCTCCACCGTGGCCTGCACCGCACCGCACCGCTCGTGGCCGAGGACCATCACCAGCGGTACGCCGAGCTGGCCGACCACGTACTCGATCGAGCCGCAGACCGCGCGATCGAGCACGTGCCCCCCGGTACGGATCACGCAGATCGCGCCGAAGGTCTGGTCGAAGATGGCCTCCAGCGGCACCCGGGAGTCGATGCAGCCCAGCACCACGGCGTACGGCTGCTGGTCGCCGGAGGCCGCGGCGGCGGCCGTGACGTCGTGTCCGTGCACCGGCTGGCCGCTGACGAACCGCCGATTGCCGGCGAGCAGGGCGGCCAGCGCGGCGCGGGGCGTACCGCCGGCCTGCCGCCCCGGCCCCGACGTCGCACCCATGGGCGCTCCCGACGACCCCATGCCGTTCAGCTTGGCCCGCCGCCGTCGGGCACGGGCGAGGTCGGGAATGTTCGCCACGGCGTGATTGGCGTGGTGTCATGGCGGGTAGCCGGTGTTACCGCCGGGTATCCCGGTGCTGGTGGTACTGGGCGGCCCTGGGGAGGCGGCGATGCCGGAGCGGTTCGAGGTCGGTCTGCCGGACGGTGTACGGCTCAACGTTGAGGCGACGGGTCCGACGGACGCCGAGGTCACCGCCATCCTGCTGCACGGCTGGACGCTGGACGGGCGTGCCTGGCACCGGCAGGTCGACGCGCTCACGGCACCGCCGTTCGGCAGTGCGGTGCGGGTGGTCGCCTACGACGCGCGGGGGCACGGCCGGTCCAGTTGCATGGCGCTGCCCACGGCCACCCTGGCCCAGTTGGGTGACGACCTGGCGGCGGTGATCGACGCGGTCGCGCCGACCGGCCCGGTGGTGCTGGTCGGGCACTCGATGGGCGGCATGACGATCATGGAGTACGCCCACCGCCACCCCGCGCACTTCGCCGCCCGTACCGCCGGCCTGGTTTTTGTCTCGACCACCGCCGAGGGGCACACGCACACCGTCTACGGGCTCTCGCCGCGGATCGCCCGGTTGATCCGGCTGGCCGAGACGACCGGCGCCGGCGTGCTGGCGCGGTGTGGCTCGTGGCGCGCGCCCCGGGCACTGCTGAAAGCGCTGCAACCGAGCATCCGGTGGATGCTCTTCGGTGACCGCTGCGATCCGGCCGACATCCGCCTGGTGACGTCGGCGGTGGCTCGGGCCTCGCTGCGCTCGATCGGCGGGTTCCGCGCCTCCATCGGCACCCAGCACCGACTGGACACCCTCACCGCGTTGGCCCACCTGCCGGCCGCCGCCCTGGTCGGCGACCGGGACCGGCTGACCCCGCCGCCGTGCGCCGAGTCGATCGCGGCGGCTCTGCCGGCGACCGAGCTGACCGTCTGCCCGGGTGCCGGGCACATGCTGATGATGGAACGTCCGGACGAGGTCAACGCCGCGCTCACCGGCGTGGTGCGGCGGGTGCTCGCCGAATCGCCGCCGGCTCACCGTGGCGCGTCGCCCGCCGAGACGCCTGCCTGAGCACGTTCGCGCACCTCGGGCGCGGCGGGTCGGCTCCGGGGCCGTACTCTTCTCGGTTGGCCCGCGCGGTTCCCGCCGCCTGCCGGCGACCTCTGAAGGAGCGTGCGTTGACCGACCAGTCCGGCCTGGAGCAGGAGATCGCCGTCGAGCAACGACACCTCGACCGGGTGTACGCCCGACTGGCCGAGCTGCGGCGGTCGGCCGTCCGCGCCGAGCGTGACGGCTACCGGATGGCCCGGGTGGGCACGCACGGCGCCCTGGTCGAGCGCGACGCGATGGTCTTCCACGCGGCGCAGCGGCGGCACACCCTGGACGCCGAGCACGAGGGGCTGGTCTTCGGCCGCCTGGACCTGCGCGACCGTCAGGTGCTGCACGTCGGGCGACTGGGGATCCGCGACGAGAACGCCGTCACGCTTGTCGTCGACTGGCGCGCGCCGGCCGCCGCCGCCTTCTACCAGGCCACCCCTGCGCAGCCGCTGGACGTGGTGCGGCGGCGCACCATCCAGTCCCGCGCCGAGCGGGTCACCCGGATCGAGGACGACCTGCTGGACCCGACGGCCGCCCCGGAGGGGATGACCGTCGTCGGTGACGGCGCGTTGCTGGCCACCCTGTCCAAGGCCACCGGCCGGGGCATGCGTGACATCGTGGCGACCATCCAGCGGGAGCAGGACGAGGCGATCCGCTCGCCCGGCTCCGGGGTGACGATCGTCGCGGGCGGCCCCGGCACCGGCAAGACCGCTGTCGCCCTGCACCGGGCCGCGTTCCTGCTGTACTCCGACCGCAGCCGCTACGCCGGCGGCGGCATCCTCGTGGTCGGCCCGTCGTCGGTCTTCGTCGAGTACATCGGCTCCGTGCTGCCGTCGCTCGGTGAGGACACCGCGACCCTGCACTCGCTGGGCACCCTCTTCCCGGGAATGACCGCCACCCGCCCCGACCCGCCCGAGGTGGCGGCGGTGAAGGGCTCGCTGCGGATGCGCCGGGTGCTGGAGCGGGCGGCCCGCGACGCGGTGCCGGGCGGCCCGGGTGAGCTGCGGCTGCTCTACCGGGGCACGCTGCTGCGGTTGGACCGGGCCGCGCTGGACCGGATCCGGGACCGCGCGCTGCAACGCGGCGCACGACGCAACGAGGTGCGTCGGGCCGGTTTCGACGGGGTGTTCGCCGCGCTCTGGGCGCAGGCCCGTGAGCTGAGCAGCGGCCGACTGCCGGAGCAACCGGCCTTCGAGGCGGAGATCGCCGAGCGGTCGGAGTTCCGGGAGTTCCTCAAGGCGTGGTGGCCTCGGCTGCACCCCCGGCACGTGCTCGGCTGGTTGGCGGAGCCGGACCGGCTGCGCCGGTACGCCGGGGGGATCCTCTCCTCGGCGGAGATCCGGCTGCTCAACGCCGCGTACCGGAACCTGGACTCGGCCGGGCTGACCATCGCCGACGTGGCGCTGCTGGATGAGTTGGACGCGCTGCTCGGTAAGCCCGCGCAGCCGGCCCGCGCGCGACGCGATCCGTTCCAGCTCGCCGGCGGCGTCCGTGAGCTGAGCACCCTCGGTGAACGGCAACGGGCCGCCCGCGCGGCGGCCCGGGAGCGTCCGGAGGACTACCGGGAGTACGCGCACGTGGTGGTGGACGAGGCACAGGACGTCTCGCCGATGCAGTGGCGGATGATCGGTCGACGCGGCCGACTGGCCTCCTGGACCGTTGTGGGCGACCCCGCGCAGACCGCGTGGACCGGCGATCCGGAGGAGCTGACCCGAGCCCGCGACCAGGCGTTGGGCCGGCGCAAGCGACACGACTTCACGCTCACCACCAACTACCGCAACTCGGCGGAGATCTTCGCGGTGGCGGCGGCGGAGATCCGTCGGCTCTACCCGGACCTGCCGCTGCCGACCGCCGTTCGCTCCACCGGGGTCGAGCCGGTGGAGCTGGTGGTGCCCGCGACGGGGTTGGAGACCGCGACCGTGGAGGCCGCCGCCGGTCTGCTGGCCGAGGTGGAGGGCACGGTCGGGGTGATCACGCCGGTCCCCCGCCGGGACGAGGTCGCCGGTTGGCTGGGCGCGCTCGGCGCGCCCAGGTTGCAGGTGGTGACCAGCCTGGAGGCCAAGGGAATGGAGTACGACGGGGTGGTGCTGGTCGCCCCGAGCGAGATCCGGGCGGATCCGGGCGCCGGGGTGCGCACCCTGTACGTGGCGCTCTCCCGGGCCACCCAGCGGCTCACCACCATCGACCCGACCGGCTGACGTGTGCGGACTGCCGCCGGCGGACGCCCTGCCCGCACACTTGCACACATAGCGATGTGAGCATACATTTGACCGGGTCCCGGCCAGCGGCGGAAGGTGGTTCTCGTGGGCGCAGGTCATGACCACCACCATGGGTCCGTCGCCAATGCCGCACACCAGCACCGAGGTCGACTCTGGGCGGCTTTCGGGTTGCTCGCCACCCTGATGGTGGTCGAGGCCGTGGCCGCCCTGCACACCGGCTCGCTAGCCCTGCTCTCCGACGCCGGGCACATGTTCACCGACGTGCTCGGCATCGGGATGGCGCTCGCCGCCATCACGGCGACCCGGCGGGCCACCGGCGACCCGCAGCGCACCTTCGGGCTCTACCGGCTCGAGGTGCTCGCCGCGCTGGCCAACGCCGTCCTGCTCTCCGGCGTCGCGATCTACGTGGTAGTCGAGGCGATCCGCCGCTTCGGTGACCCGCATGAGGTCGTCGCCGGCCCGATGCTCGTGGTGGCCGTACTCGGCCTGCTCGCGAACATCGCCGCCTTCGCGCTGCTGCGCGCCGGAGCCCGGGAGAGCATCAACCTCCAGGGTGCCTACCTGGAGGTGCTCGGTGACCTGCTCGGCTCGGTCGGCGTCATCGGCGCTGCGCTGCTCATCACCGTCACCGACTGGTGGTGGGCCGACCCTCTGGTCGCGGTCGCCATCGGCGTGTTCATCCTGCCGCGCACCTGGCGGCTGGCCCGCGCCGCCATCCGCATCCTGGTGCAGGCCGCCCCGGAGCACCTCCAGGTGACCGCCGTGCACGACCGGCTCGCCGCCGTCCCCGGTGTCGTCGAGGTGCACGACCTGCACGTCTGGACGCTCACCTCGGGCATGGAGGTGGCCTCCGCCCACCTGACCATGGCACCGGGCGCGGAGGTCGGCGCGGTGCTCACCGCGGCGCGTACGGCCCTGCACGACGACTTCCGCATCGAGCACGCGACGTTGCAGATCGAGCCCGGTGCCGCCTCCGGAGCGTGTGGCTCGATCGAATGGTGACCGGGGATTTTTGGAGCATTTCTCAACTTTCGCGGTAATTTTCCGTGGCGACGCACGCACCGTCCGTCACATTGGCTGCAGCGGCCCCATTGGCACCGGTAGGCTCGGTCCCGGC
The DNA here is from genome assembly GCF_042873195.1 of Micromonospora arida. Classification (NCBI taxonomy): domain Bacteria; kingdom Bacillati; phylum Actinomycetota; class Actinomycetes; order Micromonosporales; family Micromonosporaceae; genus Micromonospora; species Micromonospora arida. Next base: position 422,813 of record NZ_JBIALC010000003.1, read on the forward strand.
CTCCACCAGGCGGCGCCCTCCCGGCGCCGGTGGCGGTCGCCGCCTAATCGCCCAACCAGGCGAACCGGGGAACCATGTTCCTGGGGTGCATCCGCGTCAGCGGTAGGGATCTTCCGTCCCGAACCCGTCAGCTAACCCGGTCGGCGGCTGACGGAAGGACATGCGCAGTGGCACCAGCACGACCACCCGCCGCCCGACTGGCGGCCCTGATCGTCGCGATGTTCGCCCTCGGCGTCGCGCTTCCGGCCGGCACCGCCTCGGCCGCTCCCCCGACCGGCCTGCGGGCCGCCGCACCCGACTCCGACGAGGAGGGCGGCACCCCGGCGCTGCGGGCCCAACTCGAGGCGGCCAGCAAGGGCTACCTGGACGCGAAGCGCGCCCTGGACACCTCCGTGCAACGGCAGAAGCAGCTCGCCACACAGATGAAGACCATCGAGGTCGAGATCGAGCAGCGCAACGGCAAGGTCGGCGAGATCGCCGAAGTGGCCTACCGCACCGGCCGGCTCGGCGCGATGTCGGCACTGCTCAACAGCAACACCCCGGAAGGTTTCATGGACCGGGCGGCCGCGCTGGACGCGGTGGCCGCCAACGAGGACCGGGTGCTGCGCGACCTGCTGAACAGCAAGGACAAGGCCAATCGCACCCGGGTCGCCCTGGACGGCGAGATCACCGAACAGCGCAAGCAGGTCGCGGTGATGGCCAAGCGCAAGGAGCAGGCCGAACGGGCCCTCACCGTCGCCACCACACCCAAACCGCAGACCACCGCCGACACCGGCTCCAACCGGGGCACCTCCAGCGCCAACGCGACGGCCGCGCCGCGCAACTCCGACGGCTCCTGGCCCTCCGAGTCGTGCAGCGTCAACGACCCCACCCCGGCCAGCGGCTGCATCACCCCCCGCACCCTGCACGCGCTCAACCAGGCCAAGGCCGCAGGGTTCACCCGGTACGTCTCGTGCCACCGCCCCAGCGGCTCCGGCGAACACCCGAAGGGCCGGGCCTGCGACTTCGCGGCGCAGAAGGGCGGCTTCGGCGGGGATGCCACCGGCGGCGACAAGACCTACGGCAACAACCTGGCCGCGTACTTCATCCGCAACGCCGACCGGCTCGCCGTGCTCTACGTGATCTGGTACCGGCAGATCTGGCTGCCCAGCAGCGGGTGGAAGTCGTACAGCGGGGCGGGCGGCGACCCGTCCAGCGACCACACCAACCACGTACACCTGTCGGTCTACTGACCCACGCGTCGTGATGCCTGTGAGTCATCGTGATGACTCACAGGCATCACGTACGTCCGGGGCCCGGCTACGTCGCCGGGCGTACCCCTGATGTCGTCGCTCGTCGGACGACCCTGCCACGGTCCGCGGGCAGCATCGCGGTATGCCTCGGATCCGACCCACCACCCGCAAGGCGCTGCTCACCCTGCACCTCGTCACCTCGCTGGGCTGGCTCGGCGCCGACCTGGTGCTGCTCACCCTCGGCATCGCCGTGCAGCGAGGTGCCGACCCGGCGGTGGTCTATCCGGTCACGGCCCTGGTCGGCACGATGCTGTTCGCGCCGCTGAGCGTCCTGGTCTGGCTGATCGGACTCGCCAGCTCGCTGCTCACCCCGTGGGGCCTGCTGCGCCACCGCTGGGTGCTGGTCAAGCTCGTGCTCACCACGGTGATGGTCGGGCTGGTGCTGTTCCTGCTCACCCCGAACCTGCGTCACGCCGGAGCGGTCGGTGCCGCCCTGCCCGCCCGGGATCGCGCCGACCTGGTCATCGCGCCGGCGGTGTCGACCAGCCTGATGATCATCGCGACGGTGCTGTCCACCTACAAGCCGTGGGGCCGGCGCCCCGCCGCCCGACCCGCCCACACGAGCCGTGATCGCGCCGCAACCACGAAGTAGGCGCCGCCCCCGCTGCGCGCAGGGAGCAGGTCAAGGCCGCCGCTACGCGCGATCTTGCCCTGCCCCGCGATCTTGCCCTGCCCCGCGATCTTGCCCTGCCCCGCGATCTTGCACTTACTGTCCCGACACATGGGGCATCCCGCCGATATCGACAGCCGGAACTGCAAGATCGACGCAGCGGGCGATGCGGGCGGGGCGGGGCGGCGGGGCGGGCGGGTCAGGTGGGCGGGGGGTTGCCGGTGCGGTCGAGGGCGGCGCCCAGCCGGGTGGCGAGGGCGAGGTGAGCCGCCTGGGCCTGGCGGAACGCGTACCTGAACAGTGGCCTCGGCGCGGTCAGGGTGATCTCGACGTCGATGCGGACCAGGCCGTCCGGCTCGGGGCGTAGTCGGGTGTGGTTCCGCACGGTGGTGGACGGCCACTGGCGGGCAACCATGACGATCTCGTCGGCCTCGCTGATCAGCACGTCCGCGTGGTAGGTGGTCCGGAAGCGCAGCGGACCGGCCGCCAACCGGTCGTTGATCGTGTAGCTGGCCTGGGCGCCGGGCCGGGGCGGCACCCGGCGAACCCGGACGATCAGCGGATGCAGCTCGCCCTGCCGGGTCAGGTCGCTGAGCAACGCTGCCGCCTCGGCGGGTGAGCACCGGGCCTGGACGGTGTAGCTGAAGGTACCGCTGCTGAGCACACCGTCTCCCGCCGCCGTTGGTGGCCCGATCGTCCCGTACCGATGTCTGGCTGGCAACGCCCCCGGCGCCCTCAGTGCCGTGCCGGACCGGGCCGATGCGACGACCTGTCACCACCTGCGCCATTAAGGTCGGTTAGTACAAAATCTTCCGTAGATGCCGGAGGGCGGCCAGCATGAACGGCGACGACCGATGAGTGGGCACGTGATGGTCTTCGCGCCCACTCCGCAGCTGACGGTGACGGTGGACCAGCCCAACGACCACCCCGAGCTACACCTGCACCCTGGCGGGCAGGGCGTCTGGCAGGCGCGGATGGTGATCTCCCTCGGTGTCGACGTGGTGCTCTGCGCCGCCCTCGGCGGTGAGATCGGCCAGGTGCTGGAGCCGTTGCTGGTCAGTGAGGGCGTGGACCTCAAGGTGGTGGTCCGTGACTCCGGCAGCGGCGGGTACGTGCACGATCGCCGCGAGGGCTCCCGGCAGGAGATCGCCGACGTGCCGGGGCAGCCGCTGAGTCGGCACGAGATCGACGAGCTGTACAACCTCGCCCTCGGCGAGGGCCTGCGGGCCTCGGTGAGCATCCTCAGCGGGCCGAACGAACCGTGGCTCGTACCGGCCGACCTGTACCGACGCTTCGCCGCCGACCTCGGCGCGAACGGCGGCCGGGTGGTGGTCGACCTCTCCGGCGATCACCTCGGTTCGGTGCTGGAGAGCGGGGTGTTCTTCCTCAAGGTGAGTCACGAGGAGTTGATCCGCGACGGCCGCGCCCGCAGCGACGACACCGAGGAACTGACCCGGGCCATGTACGAGCTGCATGCGGGCGGCGCCGAGACGGTGGTGGTGAGCCGCGCCGACCAGCCGGCGTTGGCGCTCATCGACGGGGAGCTGTTCCAGGTCGAGATGCCCCGGCTGGAGGCCGCCGACCCGCGCGGCGCGGGCGATTCGATGACGGCCGGAGTGGCGGCCGTCGTGGCCAGGGGCGGGGACATTCGGACCGCCATCCGCACCGGCGCCGCCGCCGGCGCACTGAACGTGACCCGGCACGGCCTGGGCACCGGGCGGCTGGACTCGATCACCGGGCTGGTGGACCGGGTCCGGCTGGTGCCGGCGGACAGCCGGCAACAGGAGCGGACCACCCCGGACGAGTTGGCCGGCCGGGTGGTCGAGCGATGACCCTCCGTGTGTTGATCACCAATGACGACGGGATCGCCGCGCCCGGCATCCAGGCGCTGGCCTGGGCCGCCTGGCAGCGGGGCCTGGACGTCGTGGTGGCCGCGCCGATGGAGGAGGCGAGCGGCACCAGCGCCGCGATGAGCGCCATGGAGCGCGACGGGCGGGTCATCGTGAACGACCACCCGCTGCCGGACCTGGCGGGTGTGCCGGCGTACGGGGTCGCCGGATCCCCGGGCTTCATCACGCTGATCGCCCTGCACGGGGCGTTCGGCCCACCGCCGTCGGTGGTGCTCTCCGGCGTCAACCGGGGCGCCAACGCCGGCCGGGCGGTGCTGCACTCCGGGACCGTGGGCGCCGCGTTCACCGCCGCCACCAACGGCTGCCGGGCGATGGCGGTCTCCCTGGACGTGCTCTCCGCCGGCGAGGCGACGGCCGCGAGCGGTGGCGCCGCCGTGGACGCCGCCGCCCGGGTACGCGACGCCGAGCGGCACTGGGGCACCGCCGCGCGGGTCGCCCTGGACCTGCTCCCCCGCTTGACCTCCGCGCCCATGGAGAGCGTGCTCAACGTGAACGCCCCGGACCTGCCGCACGGGCAGCTGCGCGGGGTGCGGCGCGGCACCCTGGCCAGCTTCGGTCAGGTGCAGATGACGGTGGCCGAATCCGGCCACGGGTTCGTCCGTACCTCGCTGGAGGAGCCGGGGCAGGCCGCACAGCCGGGCACGGACGTGGCGTTGCTGGCCGCCGGGTACGCGTCGGTGACGGCCATCCGAGCGGTCACCGAGGCGACCGACATCGACCTGACCGGCCTGGACGAGCATCCCTGACGGGGAACGCCCGGCGCGCTCAGGCGCCGGGCAGCACCTCGCGGGTGGCGGCGCCGGCGAAGTAGGGCTCCGGAGCGCCGAAGAGGCCGAGCAGGCCGGTCACCCAGAGCTGCCGGTGCACGAACCGGCTCGGCTCGGTGACCACCAGCTTGACGTCGCTGACCTCGGCTGTCTGGAAGCCGGCGACCATGGCGCTGATGCCGACCGAGTCGATGAAGGTGACCAACCTCATGTTGAGTTCGATGCGCAGGGGGCGGCCCTTGGCCAGCACCTCTGCGATCGCTTCGCGCACCTCGTACGCTGTGTCGACGTCGATCTCACCCCGTGGGGCGATCTCCACGACACCACCGGACAGAACCGACTTCACGATCGACAGGCTCACGCGAGCACCTCCACCCGCCCGTCCCCCGGGCGCCTCATCAGTACGCGGGCCGCGACCGAGAGTATTCCTCCGACGGCCTCGGTCGCCACCCCTCGGGATGAGCAATTCGCGGATCCGGGCCGACAAAGTCACCCATATCCGCACTTTTCAGTATCTGATTACTCAAGACTTTTCGTTATCTGACCATCGACGATCGGTCGTGACCGACGCGCCGCCGAACCAGGGTAGCGGTCCGGACCCGGCGCGCCCGACAACCGGCCCACGACGTACGCCTGCCCCGTGTGCCGTCGGCGTGTCGCCCACCGCCGGCCGGCACGATCCGCGCCCCCGGTTGCCGACGCGCCCTAGCATCGGCCGGGACACCACCGCGACGGAGAGGATCCTCGATGATCAAGCGACTTGCCGGGCTGGCCGGCGTCGGTGTTCTGCTCGCCCTCGTCCTGGCCTGCGGTTTCGGTGGCGGGGGCGACGATGACGACGATGATGACGACGACTTCGCCCGAGGTGTCGCCGTGTCAGCGGTGCGCTGATTCGGTGGCGCGCCGGGTTCCGGTGCGCCGAGCTGTCGGTGCTCCGCGGAGGTCGGGGTTTGCGTCCGGCTGACGCGGGGCACTGCGGGGTAGGCGACACCGTGACGCGCTGGAAAGACGCCGAAGTCCGAAGTGGCCGGCGACTTCGGCACCCGAGGAGGTAACCACGATGTTCGGAACCAACCTGCTGGACCGCCGCAGCAAGCCGGAGCGGATCGCGGATCAGGCCTGGGAGCACATGCTCTCGGCCGTCAGCTATGCCGGAGACAGTGTGCGGGACACCGCCCGCTCGGCCCGCCAGAACAGCAGCGACCTCGCCGACGGGGCGGGTGACCTGGTGGGATCCGCCGCCGAGGAGGCGCGACGCCGAGCCTCGCTGGCCTTCGACGCGCTCGCTGGCCGCCAGCCGGCACTGCCCTGGACGCTCCTGATCGGCGCCGCGCTCGTCGGCGCGGCGGTCGGCTGGGCCGTCGGCTCCGCCGCGCGGGCCGCCGGCAGTCGGGACGACCGTGCCGTCGACGACGTGGAGTTCGTCGACGTCGACCGCCCCAACTCCCCCGCCATCTGAACGACAGCGCCACCACGGGCCCCGATCGACCCCAAGGTCGAGCGGGGCCTGCCGTCGTGGTGCTGGGTGGACCCGGTCCGCCGGGTGCCGGACCCCTCAGGCGGCCCGGCGGACCGGTGTCTGGTGGTGATCCGGGTCCGGGCCCGGATCACCCGCTCAGCGACTCGTGCAGGTGATGGCGGCCGGGGACGTGTTGCGACCGGCCCACGAGCCGAGGAAGCCGGCGGTGGTGCTGGCCCCGGCGGCGAGCGCTCCGTTCCAGCCCGTGTCCCGGACTGACACGGCGGCTCCGGTCTGGGTGTGGGTGCCGCCCCAGAACTGGTCGATCCGCTGGCCGTCGGCGAAGGTCCAGCCCAGCGTCCAGCCGGCGATGGGGGCGCTTCCGGCGTTACGGACCACCAACTCGGCCTGGAAACCGCCGGACCAGGAGCCGGTCACCCGGTACGTCGCCGCGCAGCCGGCGGACGGCGGCGGCGTGGTGGGCGGCGGAGTGGTCGGAGGCGGCGTCGTCGGCGGCGGCGTGGTGGGCGGTGGCGTCGTCGGCGGGGGCTCGCCGCCGGTACGGTCAGCGACCAGGATGCCGCGACCGTTGGTGCCGAGGTAGACCCGACCGTAGACACGCGGGTCGCCGGTCAGCGCCTCGGTCGGATTGCCGTACTGGTGGCGGTCGTCGTTGACGCGTACCCAGGTCGCGCCGGTGTCGTCGGAGCGGTGCACGCCCGGTTGACCGTTCACCGTGCCGTAGAGGAACACGGCGGGGTTGGTCCGCCCGGGTGCCGCCTTGCCGAAACCGACGTTGCCGGAGGCGCTGACGCCGTCCAGCCTGGTGAAGCTGGCGCCGGCGTCGGTGGAGCGCCACAGACCACCCGGCCCCGCCAGCCACAATTCGCCGGCCCGGCCCGGCAGTGCCTTGAACCGCACGTCGGTGGTGGGCAGCCCGGTCGCCGCGGTCGGGGTGAAGCTGGCCCCGCCGTCGGTGCTCAGGTAGAAACGCCCGCCGCTGAAGCCGTAGAACCGGGTGGGGTCGACCCGGTCGGACTCGACCGTGGCGTTCGCCGGGATGCCGGTCGACGCTGCCCAGGAGTTGCCGAAACCGACCGAGTGGACGACGCGTTGGCCCGCGTCACCGGGTGCCCAGACGAAGCGGCTGCCGTCGGCCGCGGCGGCCACCGTGCCGCCCAGGTTGACCCCGGACGGTTCGGTGCCCTGGAACCAGGTGGCGCCGCCGTCGGTGGAGAAGGCGACGTGACTGTCATTGGGTCGGTCGGCGTCGGTGAAGTTGCCGGCGCGCACCAGCACCGCGGGCTTGCTCTCGGCGTAGTCGAGGCTGGTGGTGGACGTGAACACCGGCTGGGTGAACAGCATCGACGGGATCGCGTCCAGGTCGGTGTGCCGGAAGCCGCCGACGTCGCCGAGCGCGCTGATCAGGGGTGCGCCGCTGGGCGGGCTGATCAGGTCGAGGACCGCGGTCTCCTCCAGCCCTCGGACCATGGGCCGGAGGGTGAACTGACCGCCGGTGTCCCACCTGGTCAGGTCGGTGGTGCCGTAGATGGTGGCGCCGGTGCCGTACATCATGCGGTTGGAGTCGTGCGGGTCGATCTCCACCGACTCGTTCATCCAGCCGAGCTTGGGCGCGTCCTCCGGGGGTGCCGGGTTGAGACCGAAGGTCAACCAGGGCACCGAGCTGATGTCCATGGTGTAGCGGCGGGACCTCTCCGGGTAGTTGCTGAACTCCCAGATCCGCGTCCAGCTCGCCCCGCCGTCGGTGCTGCGGAAGAAGATGGCGTCCGGCCACCAGGAGACCTGGGTGGCCACCAGCAGGGTGTTCGGGCGAAGCCGATCGATGGTCAGCCCGCTGTAGCCGAAGTAGGCGTCGGCGCTGGTGGAGGGCACCGGGCTGATCCGCGTCCAGGCCCCGGTCGACCGGGTGAACTTCCAGACGTCGCCCTTGCCGCCGTCGTACGGGCCGCCGGTGTCGCTGGTGGCGATGTAGAGGTGACCACCGACCGGGTCGACGACCCCCTTGTGGGCCAGGTAGCCGGTGGGCTGGCCGGGGATGCGCCCCCAGGTGACGCCGCCGTCGGTGCTGCGGTAGACCGGGTTCTCCTTGTCCGCCACGCCCACGTAGATGGTCTGCGTGGTGGAGCCGGCGGTGCCGGTGCTCTTGTCGAAACTGACCCAGGTCAGGCCCTGGTTCTGCCCGTTGTAGCCGTTCGGGTCGCTGGGGTCCGCCCGGTAGTTGCCGACGTTGGGGAAGGCGGCGACGCGGGCCCAGGTCACGCCGTGGTCGGTGCTACGCCACAGCCCGTTGCCGCCCTCGGCGCCGTAGTACACGATGCTGTTCCGGTTGGGGTCGACGGCGAGCCGCTCCCCCATGCCCCGGCCCGGCATGTTGCCGCCGTTCTTGAACGGCAGCTCGGTGGCCTGCCAGGTGGCGCCCTTGTCGGCCGAGCGCAGGATCGCGCCGTTGTTCGGGTCCCAGCCGTTGGTGTACATGCCGACCGCGGCGTACACCCGGTTGGTCTGCACCGGGTCGGTGGCGATGCTGACCACGCCGTTGTAGCCCCAGCGGTCGGCGCCGACCCAGTCGAGCAGCGGCGTCCAGGACTGGCTGGTCTGTTCCCAGCGGTACGCCCCACCGATGTCGGTGCGCGCGTAGATGAGGTTCTTCTCGGTGGGGTTGAAGACGATGCCGGGCACGAAGCCGCCACCGCCCACCGGGACGTTCCGCCAGGTGTACGCCTCCGCCGCGGCCGGAGTGGCGGCCGATCCGGCGGCGGTGAACGGGACCACCACGACGGCTGTGGCGGCGGCCAACACGGACACGAACGCGCCGGCGAGACTTCTCCGCATCTGCGGTTCCTCTCGGGATGAAACCCCGGGGGAACGGGGTCGATCGCCTGGGTGACGCCGTGGCCCGGGGGACGAGCACGACGACGGGGACGAGCAGAGCTGCCCTGGCTCCACCACCCGACGCGACGGCTCCCGCGATCGAGGAACGCGATTACCGTAACCGAAATCGGCTCGCTTTGGAAGCGCTCCCACCATCGATGTTCGTCCCCACTTCCCACCCGTGCCGCCCAGCTCCGGGCCACGCCGTCACCCGGTCCGGGCGAGGCCGGCTCACCCGGGGCGGCGGCAGGATCGCGACACGGCGGACCTCCGGCCGCAGCCACCACCCGGGCCGCCATCGGAACAGCGGAGGAGGGGCACATGGCCATCGCGGAGATCAATCGCACCGACCAGGACATCCAATCCGCCGTGCTCGACGAGCTGACCTGGGAACCACGGGTGCAGCCGCACGAGATCGGCGTGACCGTCGCCGAGGGCGTCGTCACCCTGACCGGCCGCGTGGACAGCTACGCCAAGAAGTGGGCCGCCGAGCGGGCCGCCCACCGGGTCGCCTCGGTCCGGGCGGTCGCCAACGACGTGGCCGTGCAGCTCACCAACGGCACCGAGCGCGCCGACAGCGACCTGGCCGCGGCGGCCAGCCACGGGCTGGAGTGGGACGCGTTCGTACCCATCGAGAAGCTCCAGGTCACCGTCTCGGCCGGCTGGGTGACGCTGCACGGCGACGTCGAGTGGGAGTACCAACGCCGAGCCGCCGAACGCGCGGTGGCCCGGCTGACCGGCGTACGCGGGGTGAGCAACGGCATCACCGTCCGACCGGCCACCGCGCCGGACGGCCGCGACCTGGCCGACCGGATCGTCGACGCCCTCGCCCGGGCCGGAGCGACCGAGGCCGAACGGATCAGCGTCCGGGTGCACGGCGACACGGCGATACTCGCCGGGTTGGTGCACTCGATGCCCGAACGGGCCGAGGTCGAGCAGGTGGCCTGGTCCGCGCCGGGCATCCGGGAGGTGCAGAACCACATCGCGGTCGCCCCGGTGCTGCGCTGAGCGGGCGCGTGCGCCCGCTCAGCGGGCGCTGAACGGGCGCGGAACCACCCGGGGTGGGTGAGCCGGCCTCACCCACCCCGGGAGCAGGCTGGTGGCATGAGTGATCCGAACGGGCTGATCCAACCGGGGCGCACCGCGCCCGGTTTCACCCTGCCAGCCACCCCGGACGGGGATCTGCTGGGGCCTCAGCAGTTCCGTGGCCGGCCGGTCGTGCTCGCCTTCTACCCCGCCGACTGGAGCCCGGTCTGCGGTGACCAGATGTCGCTCTACCAGTCGGCGGCTCCCGTCTTCGCCCAGTACCAGGCGGTGGTTCTCGGCCTGTCGGTGGACAGCATCTGGTCACACCGGGCGTTCGCGGAGAGCCGGGGCATCGAGTTTCCCCTGCTGGCCGACTTCGAGCCCAAGGGCGAGGTGGCCCGCAGCTACGGCGCGTACATGTCGAACGGTGAGGCGGCCCGCGCGCTGGTGGTGCTGGACCCGGCGGGGAAGGTGACCTGGAGCTACCTGTCGCCGCCCGACGTCAACCCCGGCGCCGACGGCATCTTCGACGCGCTGGACCAACTCGCCGCCGATCGGAAGGTGATGGCCGGATGAGTACGCCACTGCAGGTCACCGCCCGACTTCGAGACCCGGTGACCACCGACGACCACATCCGGGGGCCGGCCGACGCGGCGGTGACCATCGTCGAGTACGGCGACTTCCAGTGCCAGTTCTGCGGTGCCGCGTACCCGAATCTGCACGAGTTGCTGCGGCAGCGGGCCGACACCGTACGGCTGGTCTACCGCTACTTCCCGATCGCCAACGTGCACCCGTACGCCGAACGGGCCGCCGAGACGGCCGAGGCCGCCGGGGTTCGCGGCCGGTTCTGGGAGATGCACGACTGGCTCTACGAGCATCAGGACCAGTTGGACCCGGTGCACCTCTCGCTCGGCGTCGAGCAGGTCGGGTTGCCGCCGGACGAGTTGAACGCGGAGGTGGAGAACCGTGCGCACGCGGACCGGGTGCGCCGGGACTTCGTGGGGGGCATCCGCAGCGGGGTGAACGGCACCCCGACCCTGTTCGTCAACGGCATCAGGCACGACGGCGGGTACGACCTGCCCGACCTGCTGACGGCCGCGGACGCCGCCGCCAACGCCTGACCCGCTCAGATCAGCCGCAACTCGCGCGCCCGCCGGACCGCTTCGCGCCGGCGGGTCGCGTCGAGTTTGCGGTAGATGTTGCGGACGTGGGTCTTCACGGTGTTCACCGAGAGGGACAACTCGCTGGCGATCTCCACGTTGGACAGGATGCTCTGCAGGTAGCGCAAAATGGTCAGCTCCCGCTCGGTGAGCGGCTCGTCGAGCACGCCTCTCGGCCCGGGGGCCGGCCCGGCGGCGCTCTGTCCCGCGCCGCGCACCAGGTCACTGACCAGCGTGAAGTGCGCGGTGCCCGCGTCCAGGTGCGCGGCCAGCAGGTCCCGCACGGGTGGTTCGGCGCGGGTGAAGACCCTACGGCAGCCCTGCGGGCCGGCCAGGTCCAGCGTCTGCTCCAGGATCCGACCCGCCCGACGCCCGTCCCCGGCGCGCTGGGCCAGCACGGCGTCGAGCAGGCCGGCGTCCAGGCGTACCGGTAGCGGCCAGGCAGTGGCGGCCGGCGCCTGCCAGTCCGGCAGGGTCCGGGCGGCGGTGGCGGCGTCGCCGGCCAGCAGCTGCACCTTCGCCAACGTCACCGCGAGCACCTGGTCGGCCCCCTCGTCGGCGGCGTCGGCCAGCAGGTCACGGGCGGAGTCCAGGTCGCCCCGCGCGGCCCGCAGTTCGGCCTCGGCGGCCCGCAGCAGACCGGTCAGCTCGGCGGCGGACGGCCGGGCGGCCAGCGTCTCCCGGGCCCGGACGAGCAGCCGCTGGCCGGCCGCCGGGTCGCCGGAGTCGCGGTGTAGCTGCGCCCGGCACAGCGCGGCCACCGCCGTCGCCACCGGTTCGTCGGAGACGGTGGCCAGCCAGTCGTCGCCGACTTCGGCGTCGCCGGCCCGGCCGCCGGTCACGTCGAGCGCCGGGAGGGCGAGGGCGAGGTTCGCCGTGGCCTCCTCGGGCTGGTCGCGCAGCAGCGCCACCACGGCGAGAGCCAGGTACGCGTGGCCACAGTCGAGCCGACAGGGCGGCATGCCGAGCGCGTCCCTGGCCGCCTGCTCGGCTGCCCTCAGCTCGCCGCGCACCGCGAGCAGCAGCGCGGCGCGGCTCGCGGCGACCAGCTCGGTACGCGGCCGCCCGGCTTCCCGAGCGGCCGACCGGGCCCGGACGAACCGGGCGGTGGGCAGCGCCCCGTCGGCCAACTCGACCAGCCCGAGCGCGGTGCCGGTGAACGCCCGCAGGTCCAGGTCGTCGGCGGCGCCGCCACCACCGGCCGTCGGGGCGGAACCGGTCGTCCCGGTCGGCAGCCGGGTCGGCGTGGCCTCCGCCGGACGGGTGCGCAGCAGGCGAGCGGCGGCGGCCCGGACCTCGGTGCGGTCGTCGGCGAGCCGGGCCACGGTCAGCTCCAGCGCGGTGACCAACCGCAGGAACCGGTCCCGGCGCGGCACCGGCAGGCCCGCGGCGTGACCCGCCGCGGCCCGCAGGTGACCCTTGGCGGCCGGCAGGTCACCGGCGTACGCGCGCTCGGCGGCGCAGGCCAACGCCACCTCCGGGTCGGCGCGGATCACCTCCGCTGGCGGCGGCGTGGGTGCCGGGGTGTGCACCGGGTCCCGGTCGTAGCGGGTCAACTCCGGCCAGTGCCCGACGAACAGGTCACCGGCCAGGTCCCAGCGGCCGGCGGCCAGGGCGTGCCGCAGAGCGTCGGCGGGCCGGCCAGCGCCCGCGTACCAGTCGGCGGCCCGGACGTGCAGCTCGCGTAGCTCGTCGGCGGGCAACCGGGCGAGGTCGGCGCGGAGCAGGTCGGCGAGCAGGGACTCGTACCGGTACCAGGGCGGCCGGGTGTCCTGCCGGTGCAGCAGACCACCGGTCCCGGCCAGGTCGGCCAGCACCTGCCCGGCGTCGGCCCGGCCGGTCAGCGCCTCGGCCAGGTCCGCGCAGACGGTGTCGACGACGGCGGTACGGCGCAGCAGATCCTCCTCGGCCGGGTCGAGCGTCGCCAGCACCTCCTCGTGCAGGTAACCGGCGATCTCCGGCTGGTCTCCGCCGAACTGCCCCACCCAGCGTTCCGGGTGAGGCTGTCCGCGTACCGCCAGGGCGGCGATGCGCAGCGCGGCCGGCCAGCCGCCGGTGCGCTCCCGCAGCCGGTGCACGGCGGTCGCCGGCAGCGCGGCGCCGTGGGCGGTGAGCAGGTCGGCCACCTCGTCGTCGGTGAACGCCAGCTCGTCCGGGCCGATCTCGGTCAGCTCGCCGGCGAGGCGGAGCCGGTGCAGTGGCAGGTGCAGTCCGGCCCGCGCGCCGATCACCAGGCGGAGACGCCGCCCGGCATGCCGCAGGAGGAACTCCAGGCCGGTCAACGCCGCGGGGTCGGCGACCCGGTGCAGGTCGTCCAGGATCAGCAGCACCGGCCGGTCGGCGGCGGCGAGCGTGGCGGCCAGCGCCTCCAACTGGTCGGGGCGCGGCGGCCGGTCGGGCAACGGCCCGCCCTCCGTCGCCCCGGTCGCCGAACGCAGCGCCGCCGCGAGGTACGCCCACAGCCGGTCGGAGTCGTCGCCGGCCTCCACCGACATCCACGCCGACACCGGGTCGTCAGTCGACGAGACCGACAGGTCGCCCGAGTCGGGCACGATCGCGCCCGGCTCCACGTCGGGCGGCGCGCCGCCCAACCGCATCCAGGAGGCGAGCAGGGTGGTCTTGCCCCAACCGGCGGGGGCAGCCACCAGGGTGACCGGTCCCGCGCTGCCCTCGTCCAACCGGCGCAGCAGGCGGGGCCGGGCGACCACCGGCTCCGGCGGCACGGCCGGCGTCAGCCGGGATGCCAACAGCGGTGGCCCCGGTGCCGGTTCGACGCGTACGTGATCGTGTTCCGGCACCCAGCCCCACCCCCACCACGCGCTCCGCCCCGGTCGGCGAGCGGTTACCCGGCACGGGCCGGTTCACCCCTTCCGGGCGAGCGCGCTTCACCCGGGTGCGACCGAGGATCGGAGGACGTGAACCGGGAGGACGGGTGGTGCCGATGGGACGGCTGGCGCGGGCGGGACCCGCCCTGGGTGGCGCGGCGCTGGCCGGGGCGGCGCGGCTGCTGCGCGTACCCCATCGGGGTGCCCGGCCCGGCGCGGACGGCGACGCTGCCGCGCCGGCCCGGTGGGAGGTGGTGACCGTCGACCGGCCGCCGGAGCAGGTGCTTCCGGAGGGCCGCTGGCCGGAGCCGCTGCGCCGCCTGGACGGGGCGGTCGAGGTGCGGGTGCGCCCGGCGCCCGGTGACCGGGGCACCGAGCTGGCCGCTCGGCCGCTGGCCGGCGTCACTCCGCCCGCCGGGCTGGCCGCGCATCTGGTCGGCGACGACCCGGGTCTGCTGGTCCGCCGGACCCTGCGCCAGATCAAGCAACGGGTGGAGGCCGGTGAGGTGCTCCGCGCGGACCGGTCCGCGCTGGACCGCCCCGAGGTCCACGGGTGAGAGCGCTGTGTTGGGTGACCGCCGGCGAGTTGGCCGTACGCGAGGTCCCCGACCCGGAGCTGCGCAACGAGCGTGACGTCATCGTCCGGGTTCGGCGTAGCGCCACCTGCGGAGGCGACCTGCCGCTGCTGGCCGGCCGGCACCCGCTGCTGCGGCCCGGCGACGTACTCGGCGCGGAGTTCCTCGGCGAGGTGGTGGAGGTCGGCCCCGGGGTCCGCCGACACCGCGCCGGCGATCGGGTGGTCGTCGGCGCGAGCGTGGCCTGCGGCGGTTGCTGGTACTGCCGCCAGGGCCTGCATTCCTGCTGCGACAACGCCCATGCCGACCTGGCCAGCGCCGACCCCGACTGGGCCCGCTCCGACGCCGGCTGTTTCGGCCGGCCCCGGGCGGCGGGCGGTTTCGCGGGCGGCCACGCGGAGTACGTGCGGGTGCCGTACGCCGACGTGAGCGCCTTCCGGGTGCCGGACGCCGTCGACGACTACCGGGCGGTGTTCGCCGCGGACGTGGCGCCGACCGGGTGGCTCGCCGCCGAGTTGGGTGCGGTGCGCCCCGGCGACGTGGTGGCGATCTGGGGCGCCGGGGCGGTGGGTCAGTTGACCGCCCGCGCGGCGGTGCTGCGCGGGGCCGCCCGGGTGCTGGTCGTGGACCGGCACGAGGAGCGGTTGCGGATGGCCGAGCGGCACTCCGACGCCGAGCCGCTCGACTACCGCCGCACCGACGTCGCGGCCGAACTGCGCGACCGTAGCGGTGGGCGCGGGCCGGACGTGTGCGTGGTGGCGGTCGGCACGCCGCCGGCCCGCTCGATGGCCGACCGGTTCGGTGGCCAGCACGCCGACCGACCGGACGCGCTGCGGGAGGCCGTGCACGCGTGTCGCAAGAGCGGCGTGGTGGTGGTGCTCGGCGGGACGGGCGGGTTCGTCGACGCGTTCCCGCTGGGTGCGCTGACCGAGCGGCGGCTCACGCTGCGCGGCGCCGGTCGACCTGATCTGCGGAACGTGCCGATGCTGCTGGACCGGATGGCCCGTGACGAGCTGCGGACCGAACACCTGGCCACCCACCGGCTGCCGTTGGCGCAGGGCCCCGAGGGGTACGCGCTGTTCCGGGACCGGGCCGACGGCTGCGTACGCGCCGTGTTCGCACCGTGACCGCCCTCCTCGTGATCGCTGATCGGTGACCACGAATGGCAGACTCTGAGGATGACTGGCGAGCGAACGTACGACGTGGTGCTGTTCGGAGCGACCGGGTTCACCGGCGGCCTGACCGCTGAATACCTGGCCCGACACGCGCCGGCCGAGCTGCGCTGGGCGCTGGCCGGGCGCAACCCGCAGCGCCTCGCCGCCGTACGGGAACGGCTCGTCGCGATCGACCCGAGCCTGGCCGACCTGCCGCTGCTCACCGCCGACGTGACCGACGCCGACTCCCTGCGGACGGTGGCGGAGGGCGCCCGGGTGGTGGCCAGCACGGTCGGCCCGTACATCCACCACGGGGAGCCGCTGGTCGCGGCCTGCGCCCGGGCCGGCACCGACTACCTGGACATCACCGGCGAGCCGGAGTTCGTCGACCTCATGTACGTGCGCCACCACGCCGAGGCGACCCGCACCGGCGCGCGGCTGGTGCACGCCTGCGGCTTCGACTCCGTCCCGCACGACCTGGGCGTCTGGTTCACCGTCAAGCAGCTGCCCGCCGACGTCCCGATCACCGTGGACGGGTACGTGCGCGCCGGCGGCCGGTTCTCCGCCGGCACCTACCACTCGGCGCTCACCGCGTTCTCCCGTACCGAGCAGGCCAGCCAGGCTGCCCGGGCCCGTCGGGCGGTCGAGCCGCGCCCCACCGACCGGCGGGTCCGGGCGGTGCCCGGCCGGCTGGCCCGCTCGGCGGAGCTGGGGATCTGGACCGTGCCACTGCCGACCATCGACCCGCAGGTGGTCCGCCGCTCGGCGACGGCCCGCCCGGAGTACGGCCCGGACTTCCGCTACCGGCACTTCGCCGCCGTGAAGCGGCTGCCCACAGTGCTGGCCGGCGCGGCCGGTCTCGGCGCGCTGATCGGGCTGGTGAAGCTGCCGCCCAGCCGACGCTGGCTGCTCGGGCGGCTCGCGTCCGGGCAGGGGCCCACCGCCCAGCAGCGAGCGTCGTCCTGGTTCCGGGTCCGGTTCGTCGGCACCGGCGGCGGGCAACGGGTGGTCACCGAGGTCGCCGGCGGTGACCCCGGCTACGACGAGACGGCGAAGATGCTGGCCGAGTCAGCGCTCTGCCTGGCGCTCGACGAGCTGCCGCCGACCGCCGGCCAGCTCACCCCGGTCGCCGCGATGGGTGACGCGCTGCTCGACCGGCTCGTCCGGGCCGACCTCACCTTCCGGGTGCTCAAGCAGGAGACGCGGGAGCCCGCGGCTTGACCCTCAACCGGGTCGAGGGAGCAGGATGCCCAGCGTGAGCGACCTGCACAGCATCGGCGAGCTGGCCCGGGCCAGCGGCCTGACCGTCAGCGCACTGCGCTTCTACGACTCGGCGGGGGTGCTGGAGCCGACCCTGGTCGACCCGGTGACCGGCTACCGCTGGTACACCGAGGGGCAGATCGCTCCGGCCCGGCTGGTGGCCGGGCTGCGCCGGATCGGCATGCCGGTGCCGGAGATCGCCGCCGCGGTACGCGCCGAGCCGGCAGTGGTGCACCAACTGCTCGACGCGCACCTGCGCCGGCTGGCCGACGGGCTCAGTGACGCCCGCCGCGAGGCCGACCGGCTCCGCGCCCTGGTCGACCCGGCCCCGCCGACCGCCACCACACTCCTGGTCACCCCCGCCGCCCTGGCCGCAGCGCTCGACGCGGTGCGCTTCGCCGTCGGCGTCGACCCGGAGCTGCCGATGCTGGCCGGAGTGCTGTTCGACGTGGAGTCCGACGGCGTCCGGCTCGTCGCCACCGACCGGTACCGGCTCGCGCTGGCTCGGGCCGGTGCCGACGTTGACGGGCCGCCGGTGCGGGTGTTCCTGCCGGTGGCTCTGGTCGATGAGCTCCGGCCACTGCTCGACACCGCCGACCCCTGGCCGGTACGGCTGACAGTGGCGGGCACGGACCTGCGGGTGCGGGTGGCCGACCGCACGCTGACCGGCGCCGCCCTGCCGTACGACTTCCCGGACTACCACCGGCTGCTGCGCAAGTCCGTCGGTGAGCGGCCGACCGCGCGCCGGATCCCGGTGGACGTGGCCGCGCTGCGCGCCGCGCTGGCCGACCCGGCGGCCCCCACTGTCGCCCTCGACCACGACGGCACGACCCGGGAGGTCACAGTGCTCGGCGTCGACGACCAGGGCGAGCTGCGGCTGCTTCCCGCCGCCGACCTGGGCACCGACGCGCTGCGGGTCGGGGTGGACGGTGGTTACCTGCTGGACGCGCTGAACGCGGCCGGCGGCCCGCAACTGGTCCTGGAGCTGGATGGGCCGATCGCCCCGCTGGCCGTACGCCGACCGGACGACGCGGACACCTACTCGGTGCTCATGCCGATCCGGCTCTGAGTCGGCGGGCAGCACTCCCCATCCGGGGAGGAAAAGCTCGCGACGGTAGCATCTGGTGGTTCACCTGTGAACCCCGGACGGAGGCGTACGGAGCAGCATGCTCGACATGGAGTTGATCCGGAAGGATCGCGAGGCGGTGGCGACCGCGCTGGCGAAGCGCCTGGATCCCGCCGAGGTCACCCGGGCCCTGGACGAGATCCAGCGGCTCGACCAGGAACGCCGCGCCCTGATCACGGAGATCGACGCTGAGCGGCAGCGCCGCAAGGCCGAGGCCCGGGCGTACGCGCAGGCGAAGCGGGCCGGCGAGGAGCCGCAGGCCGCCGCGCCGGAGGCGGAGCGTAAGCAGCTCGCCGAGCTGGAGTCCCAGCTGGACGAGGTGCAGGCCCGGCTGCGCGACGCGATGAGTGAGCTGCCCAACCTGCCCAGCGACGACGTGGTGGCCGGCGGCAAGGAAGCCAACCGGGTGGTGAAGACCTTCGGCGAGCCGCCGGTGATCGAGAAGGTCCGCGACCACGTGGAGCTGAGCCGCGCGTTGGGCCTGGTCGACTACGAGCGCGGGGTCAAGCTCGGCGGGTCCGGTTTCTGGATGTACACCGGGGTCGGCGCCCGGCTGGAGTGGGCGCTGCTCAACTACTTCGTCGACCAGCACATCAAGGCCGGTTACGAGTTCCTGCTCCCGCCGCACCTGCTGCTGGATTCGGCCGGCTTCGCCGCCGGGCAGTTCCCCAAGTTCTACGACGACGTCTACCACCTGGACTCGGCGTCCGCCCCGCGTGGCCAGTTCCTGCTGCCCACGTCGGAGACGGCGATCCTCGGCGCGTACCAGGACGAGATCCTGGAGACCCCGAAGCTGCCGCTGAAGGCGTTCGCGTACACCCCGTGCTACCGACGGGAGTCGGCCGGCTCGCACTCGGACGAGCGCGGCACGGTGCGGGGGCACCAGTTCAACAAGGTGGAGATCTTCCAGTTCACCCTGCCGGAGCAGGCCGACGCTGCGCTGGAGGAGATGCTCGCCCACGCCGAGAGCCTGGTCGAGGGGCTGGGTCTGCACTACCAGCGCACGCTGCTCTCGGCCGGTGACGCCAGCGCCTCGATGAAGAAGACCCTCGACATCGAGGTGTGGATGCCGAGCACCGGCAAGTACAAGGAGGTGTCGTCGGTCTCCTGGGCCGGCGACTACCAGGCTCGTCGGGCGGCAATCCGTTACCGCGAGCCGGGCGGCAAGCAGACGCGCTTCGTGCACACCCTCAACGGGTCGGCGCTGGCCACCAGCCGGCTCTTCCCGGCCATCCTGGAGCAGTACCAGCAGGCCGACGGCAGCGTCCTGGTCCCCAAGGTCCTCCAGGACCGCCTCGGCACCGACCGTCTGACCCCCCGCTGACCTCGGCCTCTCGCCTCACCCTGTCGATCTTGCAGTTTCGGTTCCCGCGATGCGGGGGTCTGCGTCTTTCGTCGCAACAGAAACTGCAAGATCGCGGGGGCGGCGGGGGTCGCGGGGGCGGCGGGTCAGGGCTGCAGCGAGGAGGAGGGCTGCCAGGGCTGCGAGCAGCAGTGCTGGGCCTGCCGCGTCCAGGGCGTTGGCCACTGTGTGTTGTAGCTGCGACGCCGCTTGGATGACCGGGTCGTGCAGGGCGTCGCGACGGCCGGCGGCCAGGCGTAGCTCGTACCAGCCGTACCAGGCGACGTAACCGCCGGTGACCAGCAGCATCAGGCCACTGAGGCGGGGCACCAGCGCGCCGGCGACGCGCAGCCGGGCCACCAGGCCGTCGCGCAGCAGCGCCACCCCGAGCGCGGCGACCGCGACCACCAGACCCATCCCGAGGGCGTACGCACCGAACAGCGCCAACCCCTGACCGGTCGAGCCGGCCTGGAGGCTGGTCACCACGATGGCCAGGAACGGCGCGATGGCGCAGCCGAGTGACGCCAGCGCGTACGCCGCTCCGAACAGCGCCATCGACGGCCAGGACCGGGTCAGCCGGGGTGCCCGGGCGGACCAGCCGGGGGCGGGCAGCCGCCGACCGGCGAGCAACCAGCAGCCGGCCACCACCAGCAGCACGCCGAGCGTCACGGTCAGCCACGGCAGCCGGGGCCGCAACCAGCCGGCCAGCGGCGCGAGCGCCAGGCCGAACGCGCCGAAAACCAGCACGTACCCCACTGTCAGCCCGGCCGCCGCGGTGAGCGCGCGGCCGACCGCGCCGCGGGTGTCCGACTTCCCGGCGACCAACAGCGAGAGGTACGCGGGCAGCAACGCGAAGCCGCACGGGTTGACCGCGCCGAGCATGCCGGCGGTCAGCGCGAGCAGCAGTGCGGCGGTCACGCCCCGGCCAGTGCGGCGACCTTGGCGGTGAGCGCCTCACCGTCGAGGAAACCGTGGTGGACGACCGCGCCGTTCCGGTCGATGATCACGAAGATGCTCTGCTCGGTCACCTTGAACCGCTTCCAGAGCGCGCCCCTGGTGTCCTCGATCTGGGGCGTCGCGCCGAGGTCGAACTCGGTGACGAACTCCTTCATGGCCTTCCGCTCGCCCAGCCCGGCGACGCCGACGATCGGCACGGTGTCCCGGTACCGGGGTTCGATCTCGGCCACCGTCCAGGCCTGGCTGGCGCAGGTGGCGCACCACGGCGCCCAGAACCACAGCACCACCGGTTTGCCGGCGAGCTGTGCCGCGTCGAACGCGGCCCCACCGAGCGTGGTCCCGGTGAAGCGCAGCACGTCCGGAACCTGCGCCGGAGCGGCGGGTGGCCCGCCGGTCGGGGTGGGCGGGGCACCGGTCGGGGCGGACGACGCATCGGTCGAGGCCGGGGCCGATCCAGCGGCGGCGGGCCCACCCGGCGCGGTGCCGGTACAGGCGGCAACACCGAACAGGGCCACCACGAGCGCCCCGGCGGTGGCGGCACGGCGAAGCTGCCCGGCCCCTGTCCAGCGGCGAAGCTGCCCGGCCCCTGTCCAGCGGCGAAGCTGCCCGGCCCCTGTCCAGCGGCGAAGCTGCCCGGCCGCTGTCCAGCGGCGAAGCTGCCCGGCCCCTGTCCACGCCATGCTGATCCGCATCCGCTTCTCCGTTCCGGTCCGGAAGGGACCCATGCTGGGCCTGACGCTTCGCTACTCGGCCTTGGCGAGTCGGAGAGCCAACTCCGGGCAGACCTTGACCGCCTTCAACGCGCCCTCGCGCAGCCAGGTCGGCACGGGAGTGGCCGGGAAGGCGGGATATCCGTTCGCGTCGAGCCGGATGAAGTCCGGTACGACGTGCGCGCAGAGGCCGTGCCCGTCGCAGCGGGACCAGTCCAGGGTGAGCTTCTGCGGATTCGCGTCGGGTGCGCCCGGCAGCCCCATCGAGCCCTTGACCCGTCGGCCACAGCCGTCGCCGGTGCTGTGCAGCCGCAGGTCCTCGGCGAAGACCTCGATCGCGGAGAGCGCGAACCGGGCGGTGCCGTCGGGGTGGCTGCACGCGCCCCGGCCCTTCACCTCGCCGGCGGCGGCGCGCACCACGTCCGCCGGTTGGCTGCCGGCGACGGCCAGGTCCACCGCGCGGGCCAGGTCCGGCAGGCCCATCTTGCACGGCCCGCACTGCCCGGCGGACTCGCCGGCCAGGTAGCGCACCACCTGGGCGGCCTCACCGAGCGGGCAGGTGTCGACGCCGAGCGGGACGATGATGCCCGCGCCGAGGGTGCCGCCGACGGCGGCCAGGCCCTTGCGGGAGACCTCGGCCTTCTCCGCCGCCTCCGGGGTGATCCACTTGCCGTGGTAGCCGCCCATCAGGATGCCCTGGACGTCCGGCACCTCGCACAGGTCGAGGACGTCGCGCAGCGGCATGCCGGCGGTGCACTCCACCACCGCCGGTCGGCCCGCCGCGCCGGTCACGGTGAGCAGCACGGTGCCCGGCTCGTCGTCGGTGCCGAGCGCCGCGTACTCGTACGGGCCCAGTCGGGCACCGATGGCGAGCTGGGAAAACGTCTCGGCGTTGGACAGCAGGGTGGGTAGGCCGCTGACCCCGGAGTCGCTGGAGCGCTTCTTGGTGCCCGGCGGGATGTGCGGCAGCCCGTTGATCCCGTTGACGAGTGCGCCGCCCTCGCCGGAGATGAACCGGTGCGGCACTGTGACGATCGTCGTCTGCACCGGCATCCGGCGCTCGTCGAGCGCGTCCATCAGTGAGTCCCGGCCGACCCCGTCGTCCGCCACGCCGATCACGATCTCGTCGGCGTCCAGCGCGTACGCGGCCAACGCCGCGCCGTCCAGGATCAGGTGCGGGGCGCGGGTCAGCAGGACCTTGTCCTTCCAGCTGGCCGGCTCCCCCTCGGTGGCGTTGACCACCACCACGGCGGCCAGGTCCTGCCGTTCGCAGGACTCCAGCACCGCGCGCATCTTGCGGGCGAACGGGAACCCCGCCCCGCCCTTGCCCTTGAGCTGCATGCCCTCGGCGAGCTGGAGCAGCTGCGCGGGTTCCATCGGGCCGATCGGTCCGTGCACCTCCTCGTGCGCGCGCAGGTCGAGTCGGCCGTACTCGGCGAAGCCGGCGGTGAGCCGGGGCTCACCCACACAGGCGACAGGTGGCACGGCGGTCCGCATCACTTCGCCTCACCCCGCAGCCCGGCCCAGTACGCCCCGTCCACCGCGTCGGCGCTGGCCTTGCGGCGCTTGGACTTGCCCTCGCCGGCTGCCCGCTTGGCGCGGCGGGATGCCAGGTCGACAAGGGTCGGGGTGTCGTCGACGGGCGGCGCCACCTCGTCCGGCACGTACCGGGCCGGCGGACGCCAGTAGTCCGGCTCCTCGGGCAGGTCGTCCTCGACGCTGTGCCGGCCGCTGCCGCTGCGCGGCGCCGACGAGATCGGGCTGCTGGAGACCGGGCCGGCCGAGATCGGCTCGACGGAGATGGGCTCGTCGGCCTGCCACCGGCGTGGGCTGTCCCACGGCTCCTCGGCCTCGTCGCGGGTCGACCGCGGCGGCGCCGAGTAACGGCTGCCGTCGTCCTCGCTGCGGGACCGGCGACGGGACCGCTCAGCGGTCTGCTCGTCGGCGCGTCGCCGGCCGGTCGGCACGGCCTCGTCGCGGGTACGCGAGGTGCGCCGCCGGGTCACCGGCTCGACCTCCTCCTCGTCCCGTCGACGGATGTCGGTCTCCTCCACGCTGCGGCGGGCCGACCGGCGGGTCGTCGACTCCTCGTCGGCACGTCGGCCGCGCGAGGACCGTTCGGTGTCGCGGCGGGCGGCCGGCTCCTCCTCCCGCCGACGGCGGCTCGGCCGGGCCGGCTCGACGAGGGAACCGGGCTCGGGCACCACCGGGACAGTGAACCGTTCCGGGTCGCGCCGCGCGGCCGGCGCGGCCCAGGTGGCGGTGGTGGTGTCCGCCCAGGCGGGACGCTTGTCGGCGGCCTTCGGGCGCCGACCCAACCCGGCCAGCAGCGATCTGGCGGTCTTGGCCTCCTCGGCCCGGCCGACCATGACCGCGTTGCGCACCGCTGCCTGGTGCTGCTCGCGGCTGCGCCGACCGATGCTGACCGAGAACCGGACCAGCAGGGCCAGCACCACCAGCAGAATGCAGCCCAGGTAGCTGAACGCCACCCAGGGCGCTGCGGCCCGACCGGCGTTGAGGCCGTGCAGCACAGCGAAGGGCCAGGCGAGGTACGCGACGGAGTGCATGGCCCGCCACACCCACTTCGGACCGACGCCGGCGAAGCGTGCGCGGATGATGCCGGTCCAGATCACGCTGACCATCAGTAGCGCCGCCACCGTGCCGAGCCCGATGTAGAGCCCTCGGCCGCCGACGAACGGCACCAGCGCGTCGGTCGCCGCCGCTCGCCCGGTGGCGACCTTGGTGAGGACGTGGAAGCCGAGGCCGGCCACGCCCAGCACGCCGGTGGCCCGGTGCGCCGACTGCATCAGCACCCGGTGCGGGATGCGCAGCACCAGTCGGTCGGTGGCGAGCAGGCCGAGCATCACGGTGAGGCTCAACGCCACCAGGGAGACCACACCGGCGAAGAACTCGGTGAAGAAGAAGCCGTACGCGTACGCCGTCTGACCGACGCCGGTCAGCATGATCGCCGCCCAGAGCGCGGCGAGCACCGATGCGATCAGCAGGGCGCTCGCCGACCGTGACGGGGCGCGCACCCCCCGACTGCTGGCGCTGGTCCGGACCTTCGCCGCCTTCTTGTCCTGCTGTGCCCGGGCCATCTGCTCCTCGATCGTCTCGCGGCGGCGCACCACCGGCCGACCCCTGTCCCCCATCCAGTACGGACCGGCGGGGCGCGCGGATCACCTGCCGAAGGAAATTTCTGGGCCGAAATCGAACCGAGGGGCGCGGCCGTGCGTTGTACCCGTCCAACCCAGCGGTCCGGACAGTGACGAATGTCCATGCATTGACAGTCGCCGCAACACGCTTGTAACCTTTCAGCAAATTTCAGCCAGGCTTGCAAAATTCCGGCAACCCGGCACTCCCCCACCCCGCACCACCACCCCCGCTCCCGCTCCCGCTCCCGTCAGGAGTCCCCATGCACCGACGTCGACGCGGCTCGGCGCTCCTCGCCCTCGGCCTGATCGCCAGCCTGCTCGTCCCCACCGCCGTGACGGCACCCCCGGCCGTCGCCGCCCCGTCCGGCGGCAAAAAGGTCATCGTCCAGCTCTTCGAGTGGAACTGGCCCTCGGTGGCCAGCGAGTGCCAGAGCACCCTCGGCCCGAAGGGCTACGGCTACGTGCAGGTCTCGCCCCCGCAGGAGCACGTGCGGGGCAACCAGTGGTGGCTGGCGTACCAGCCGGTCAGCTATCGGATCGAGTCCCGCAAGGGCACCCGGGCCCAGTTCCAGTC
The DNA here is from genome assembly GCF_042873195.1 of Micromonospora arida. Lineage (NCBI taxonomy): Bacteria > Bacillati > Actinomycetota > Actinomycetes > Micromonosporales > Micromonosporaceae > Micromonospora > Micromonospora arida. The sequence goes on from NZ_JBIALC010000003.1 coordinate 447,607, forward strand.
GATGGTGAACACCTGCCACGCGGCCGGGGTCAAGGTGATCGTCGACGCGGTGATCAACCACATGTCCGGTCAGGACAACGGCGGCACCGGCTGGGCCGGCTCGTCCTACTCGCACTACGACTACCCGGGCATCTACCAGACCCAGGACTTCCACCACTGCGGGCGCAACGGCGGCGACGACATCGCCAACTACAACGACCGGTACGAGGTGCAGAACTGTGAACTGGTCAACCTCTCGGACCTGAAGACCGAGTCGGACTACGTCCGCACGAAGATCGCCTCGTACCTCAACGACCTGCTCTCGCTCGGCGTCGACGGCTTCCGGATGGACGCCAGCAAGCACATGCCGGCCGCCGACATCGCCGCCATCAGGGGCAAGCTGTCCCGCTCCGCGTACATCGTGCAGGAGGTCATTTACGGCGCCGGCGAGCCGGTCCAGCCGACCGAGTACACCGGCAACGGTGACGTGCACGAGTTCCGCTACGGCAAGGACCTGGCCCGGGTGTTCCGCTCCGAGCGGTTGGCGTACCTGCGCAACTTCGGCGAGGGCTGGGGGCACCTGCCCACCGGAAAGGGCTCGGTGTTCGTGGACAACCACGACACCCAGCGCGACTCCGGTGGGGTGCTGACCTACCGCGACCGGGGCATCTACGCGCTGGCGAACGCCTTCATGCTGGCCTGGCCGTACGGCTCCCCGACGGTCATGTCCAGCTACACCTTCAGCAACCGGGACGCCGGCCCGCCGTCGGACGGCGCCAACAAGACGCTCAACGCCACCTGCTACTCCGGTTGGGAGTGCGAACACCGCTGGCCGGTGATCGCCAACATGGTCGGCTTCCGCAACGCCACCGAGGGCGCCGGCGTGGCCAACTGGTACGACAACGGCAACAACCACATCGCGTTCAGCCGCAGCGGCAAGGGCTTCCTCACCGTCAACGACGAGGACTCCGCGGTGAACGGCCGCTCCTACTACACGGGGCTGCCCGCCGGTCGATACTGCGACGTCGTCCACGGCACGTACGCGGGCGGCACGTGCAGCGGACCGGTGATCACGGTGGACGGTAGCGGCTGGTTCGCGGCGAACGTGCCGGCGCACGACGCCGTGGCCATCCACATCGGCGCACGAATCTGATTCGCCCGGGGCCTCCGGACGGCGGGTCTCGCCGAACCGGGGGCCCCGAGGCATCCGCCACCATAGAGTGGTTTCGTGTCGTTTGACCGAAAGACTCCGTACCGTCGTCGCGGCCTCTGGGTGGCCGCCGCGATCGGCTTACCCGCGCTGCTGGTGACCGCGCTGCTGGTCGGCCAGGCCCTGACGCCGAGCTCGACGGCCCCCGATGACCGCAACGTGGTGGCAGCCGACCCCACTCCGAGCAGTGTGGAGCAGAGCCCGGAGGAGTCGATCCCGCCGGCCGCGCCCGCCCCGGACGGGCTGCCGGTGGTCGACTACGACCCCGCACCCGGAGGGTTCCCCACCGATCCGAACACCATGGACGTCACACCGCTGGCCGACGGCGTGCACCCGACCAGACGGATCGCCGCGTACGACGCGCCCGGCGGTCGGCCGCGCGCCTTCCTCGAACCGACAATCAGCGGTGTCGAGCTGACCATGCCGATCGCCAAGCGGCGTGCCGGCTGGACGGCGGTCCTGCTGCCCTCGGCCAACCGACGGCTCGCCTGGCTGCCGCCCGGCGGGTTCGAGACGGTGCCGCTGCGCGACCAGATCGTGGTGGAACGCAAGGTCCACCGGCTCACCTGGTACCGGGCCGGCAAGGCGGTGCGCTCCTGGAAGGTCAGCCTCGGCCAGTCGGGCCAGGAGACGCCACTGGGGCGGACCTTCATCCTGGGCCGCACCCCACCGCCGGAGGAGGTCTACGGCGGGGTGGACATCTACGCCCTCGGTTCGGTGCCCGACGACCCGGAGTCGGTGCCGTCCGGGCTGCGCGGCGCGCACATCGGGGTGCACACCTGGTACAACGACGACGAGCTGGGCGAGAACACCACGAACGGCTGTATCCGGCTCACCCGCAGCGGTCAGCGGGAACTGCTCGCCGAGGTCCGTCCCGGCAGCAGCGTCGTGGTGGTCGACCAACTGGCCGCCCCACCGCCGACCGCCTGAGCACCGGCGCGCACTGTCAGTCCCCGAGCAGCCAGCCGTTCTGCTCGGCGACCCGGATCGCGTCGGCCCGGTTGCGGGCACCGGTCTTGCCGATCGCCGCGGACAGGTGATTGCGTACCGTCCCCTCCGAGAGGTGCAACGCCCTCGCCAGGTCGGCGGCGCTGCCACCGCCCCGAGCGGTCCGCAGCACCTCGGTCTCCCGCTCCGTCAGCGGGCTGACCCCGGCGGCCAACGTCTCCGCGGCCAGCGTCGGGTCGACCACCCGCAGGCCGGCGTGCACCCTGCGGACCGCGTCGGCGAGCTGCCGGGCCGGGGTGTCCTTGACCACGAAACCGCTCGCACCGGCCTCCATCGCCCGGCGCAGGTAGCCGGGTCGACCGAAGGTCGTCACCACCAACACCCGGCAGGTCGGCAGCGCGGCCCGCAACGCCGCGGTGGCGGCGATCCCGTCCAGGCCCGGCATCTCCACGTCCAGCAGGGCGACGTCGGGAGCGTTGCGTCGGGCCTCGGGCACCACCTCGTCGCCCCGGCCGACCTCGGCGACCACTGTCAGGTCCTCCTCCAGCGAGAGCAGGGCGGCCAGCGCGCCCCGGACCAGCGCCTGGTCGTCGGCGAGCAGCAGCCGGATCGGCGTGGAACCGCCGCTCACCGGGACTCCCCCGGCGCGTGCACCCGCAGCAGAAAGCCGTCGCCCGCAGGCCGACGGCCGACGGTCACCACCGCGTCCAGCCGCCGCGCCCGCTCCCGCAGGCCGACCAGCCCGTGCCCGCTCGGGTCGGGTGTGGACGGGCCACGACCGTCGTCACTGATGTCGACCCGGTCCGGGTACACCCGGATCACGCAGCACCGCGCCCCGCTGTGCCGGACCACGTTGGTCACCCCTTCCCGTATCGCCCAACCGAACAACCGGTCCCACTCCTCCGGCAGCTCCGGCACCTCGGCCGGTAGGTCCGCCGCGATGCCCGCCGCGGCCAGCGCGGAGCGGGCGCCCGCCAACTCGGCGCCGAGGCTGACCTCGCGGTACGCCCCGACCGTCTGTCGCACGTCGGCCAACGCGGCCCGGGCCAGCGCCTCCACCTCGGCGATTTCGGCGGCGGCCCGGTCCCGGTCGACCTCGATCAGACGGCCGGCCAACTCGGCCTTGATCGCCACCACGGTCAGCGAGTGCCCGAGGATGTCGTGCAGGTCGCGGGCGGCGCGGGCCCGCTCCTCGGCGACCGCGAGCCGGCCGATCTCCTGCTGGGCGGCCCGGAGTTCGCTGTTGCGCTGAGCCAACTGGGAGAACCCGAACATGGCGAACGAGGCGAGCAGCACGGCGAAGACGATGCCCTTCTCCGCCTCCCACCCCGGCACCAGCCAGGACGCCAGCACCGGGGTCACCGCGCAGAGCAGCACGGTGGCCAACGCCTCCCACCGCGGCAGCAGGAACACCGCCGCCGCGGCCACGTAGACCACGGTGGACAGCCAGTCCCCGCCGGTGCCCGGGAGACTGGCCAAGCCCACAGCGAACAGCAGCGCCAACGCGACCCGCGCCCGGCCCACCGGGATCGGCAGCATGGACTGGCGCAGCCTGCGGGCCCACTGGAACAGCAGCACGTAGCCGATGCTGAAGACGACCAGGGCGGCCACACCGAGGATCCGCCGCCACGGCTCCGGTTGGCGCAGCGCGGTGGCGAGCGGCACGTTGAGGAAGAACAGCCAGACCGCAGCCAGCAGCCAACCGGTGAACCGCCAGTGGCGGTTCACCGGCCAGGGCTGCCCGGTGGAGAGGTCCATCGGGTTCACGCTAACGGTCCGGCCGGTCAGACCCGCGCGGTGTCCCGGCGGAACAGCCGGGCCGCGCCGACGCCGAAGACCAGTGCCCAGACGACGAGGTTGACCACCGCCGCCATGCTCACCCCATCGCCGGTGAGGGGAGCGCGAGCCAGCACGCCCATGCCGTACACCGGGGTGAACTTCGCGACCTGCTGGAGCACGTCCGGCAGCACCTCGACCGGGACGAACAGCCCGCCGAACATGGCCAGCACCGCCAGCACGGGGCCGATGATCTGCATGACGTTCTCGGCCGGCGCCAGGTAGCCGATGAACAGACCGAACGCGGCGAAGACCAGCGAGCCGAGCCAGGCGGCGAGCCCGGACAGCAGCCAGACGTACGCCGGGACGCGGACGCCTGCCGCCGCACCCACTACGAACTCGACGACCACCGCGAGCAGGCCGAGGCTCATCGCGGTGATCAGCTTGGTCGCCACGTACGCCGCCGGGCGCAGCGGGGTGAGCCGCAGTTGCCGGCTCCAGCCCAGGGCCCGCTCGGTGGCCACCGCGCCACCGACGCTGGTCGTGGCCACCATTGCCGCGTACACGGCCAGGCTGATCATGATGTACGCCGTCACCGGCCGACCGTTGTCCAGTGACTGCCCACGCTGGGGCAGGCCGAAGATGAGGAAGAAGACGCCCGGCATGATCAGCGTGAAGGCGAGGGTGCGACGGTTGCGCAGCACACGGCGCAGCTCGATGCCCAGGGCGCCGGGAGCGAACCCGCCCAGCGCGGGCAGCCGACGGTCCGGTTCGGTGACAGCGGCGCGGGTGGGGGTGGAGGTGGTCATCTCAGGCTCCGGTCTGCGCTGTGGTCAGGGCGAGGAAGGCGTCCTCGAGGTTGCGGGAGGTGATCTCGACGTCCCGCGCGGCGGTCCGGGTCAGCAGGTGCCGGGCGATGGCGTCCGAGTCGCCGGTCCGCACCAGCACGCTGTCGCCGCGCACCTCCACGGCGTCCACGCCGGGCAGCGCGGCGAGCGCGGCCTGGTCGGCGCCGGGCAGGGTGGCCCGCACGGTACGGCCGGCGGCCAGGTTCTTGATCTCCGCGGTGGTGCCGTCGGCGACGATGCGCCCCTGCCGGACCAGCACGATCCGGTCGGCGTACGCGTCCGCCTCGTCGAGGTAGTGGGTGGCGAAGATGACGGTCCGTCCGCGCCGGGCGTCTCGGCGCAGCGCCTGCCAGAAGTCCCGCCGACCCTCGACGTCCATGCCGGTGGTCGGCTCGTCGAGCACCATCAGGTCCGGGTCGGGCAGCAGGGCCAGCGCGAAGCGCAGTCGTTGCTGCTGACCGCCCGAGCAGCGCCCCACCACCCGGTCGGCGATGTCGGTGATACCGGCCCGCTCCAAGACCTCCGCCGCCGGGCGGGTGTGCCGGTAGAAGTGGGCGGTCATCCGTACCGTCTCGCCCACGGTGAGGTCCTTGAGCAGCCCGCCGGTCTGGAGTACGGCGGCGACCCGACCTCGGGCCACCGCGTCGTCCGGGGTGCCGCCCAGGACGCGGACGGTGCCCCTGTCCGGGCGGGACAGCCCGAGCAGCATGTCGATGGTGGTGGTCTTGCCCGCGCCGTTCGGGCCGAGGAACGCCACCACCTCGCCGGGCTGCACCCGAAGGCTCAACCCGTCGACAGCGGTGACCGCGCCGAAGCTCTTGGTGAGGCCGTCCAACTCGACAGCCGGATGCGTACTGGTCATGCCACTGATGCTCCGGCGCGGCGTACCCCGATGCCCGGAGCGGTCGTCACCTCCCGGCCGTGACATTTGTCAGGGGCCAGACGCCACGGAGAGTGACCTCCGTGCGAGCAAACACCGCGACGAGCGTGATGCCCCTGAGTCATCACGATGCCCCTGTGTCATCACGCTCACTGCCACGTCCGCCCCCGCACGCGACCCGTCGAGGCGAGCAGCCGGCGGAGGAATTCCCGGCACGGCAGCGGGTAACCGCTGCCCCGGATGCCGCGACACCGGGAGGACGCGATGGGTGCCACGCCGCAGGGTCAGGTCGACACGGTCGTGCTGATCCACGGGCTCTGGATGACGCCGCGCAGCTGGGAGGGGTGGGCCCAGCGGTACACCGAACGCGGCATGCACGTCATCGCCCCAGCCTGGCCCGGCATGGACCGGTCCGTGGAGCAGTTGCGCGACGACCCCGGCCCCATCGCCGAGCAGAGCATGGCCACGATCGTCGCGCACTACGACAAGATCATCCGGGCGTTGCCCCGACCGCCGATCATCATGGGGCACTCGTTCGGCGGCCTGTTCGCCCAGGTCCTCGCCGACCGGGGTCTCGGCGCGGCAGTGGTGGGGGTGCATCCCGCAGCGATCAAGGGGGTGCTCAAGGTGCCGCTGAGTCAGCTGCGCTCGGGCTTCCCGATCCTGCGCAGCCCCGCCAACCGCAGCAAGGCCGTCCCGTTCACGGAGGACGACTTCGCCTACACGTTCGGCAACGCGATGAGCCGCGAGGACTCCGACCGGGCCTGGCAGCGCTACGCCGTCCCCGGCGCCGGGCGGGTCTTCTTCGAGGGCGCGTTCGCCAACCTCGACCCGCGCTCGCCGGCCCGGGTCGATTTCGGGCGTAACGACCGGGCCCCGCTGCTGCTGATGGCCGGCGAGGTCGACCACGTGGTGCCGGCGTCGGTGGTCCGCGCCAACGCCGGGCTCTACCAGAAGTCCCGGGCCCTCACCGCGTACGAGCAGTTCGCCGGCCGATCGCACTTCACCGTCGGGCAGGGCGGCTGGGAGCCGATCGCCGACTACGCGCTGGACTGGGCGCTGCGCGCGGCGGCCCTGCCCCGGGAGGCGACAATCGCCAGCGAGGCCCCCCGCCGCTGACCCCGGTTGCCGTGATCAGGTGATGAGAAACAGCTCTGGAATGCCTCTGACAGCTGTTTCTCATCGCCTGATCACGCAAGACCACGCTGGCGGTGCGGCATGTCGGCGTCCTGGCGGGGTACCTCTGTGCGATGAGGGCCAGTTTCCGGCTTGGCCGGGTCGCGGGAGTGCCGGTCGGCGTCAACTGGAGCGTGCTGGTCATCTTCGCGTTGATCGCGTGGGGGTTGGCCGCGAACCAGTTTCCCCGTTCGTACCCGGACCGCTCGCCAGTGGCGTACCTGCTCGCCGGCCTGGCTGCGGCGGTGGTGTTCTTCGTCGGCCTGCTCGCCCACGAGGTGTCGCACGCGGTGGTGGCCAAGCGCAACGGGCTGGAGGTCGACGGCATCACGCTGTGGCTGTTCGGCGGTGTCGCCGAGTTGCGGGGCGAGCCGCGTGACCCGGGCGCGGAGTTGCGGATCGCGGGTGTCGGCCCGCTGGTCAGCCTGCTGATCGGGGCGTTCTTCGGTGCCATCGCGGCGGTGCTCGCGCTGGCCGGGCAGGGCGGGCTGCTGTTCGGGGCGGTGGCCTGGTTGGCGGGCATCAACGTGCTGCTGGCCATCTTCAACGTGCTGCCGGCCGCGCCCCTGGACGGTGGCCGGTTGCTGCGCGCCGCGGTCTGGAAGGCCACCGGGGACCGGACCCGAGCGTCAGTGGTCGCCGCCCGGGCCGGCTGGGTGCTGGGTGTGCTGCTGATCGGCCTGGGGTTGTGGCAGTTCCTGTCCGGGGTCGGTTTCGGCGGGCTCTGGCTGGCCCTGATCGGCTGGTTCCTGATCGGCGCGGCCGGGATGGAGGAGCGGCAGGCCCGCACCGGCACCGCGTTGCGCGGAATTCGGGTGGGCGATGTGATGACCCCGCAGCCGCAGACCGCCTCGGCGCAGATGACGGTCGCGGACTTCGTCGACCACTACCTGTTCGCGTACCGGCATTCGGCGCTGCCGCTGACCGAGGACGGCCGACCGATCGGCCTGGTCACCGTCGACCGGGTGCGGGGCGTGCCGCCGGAGCGGCGGGCGTCGACCACGCTGGCCGAGGTGGCCTGTCGAGCCGACGAACTGGTGCTGGCCCAGCCCGGTGAGCAGCTCAACGACCTGCTCCCCCGGCTTTCCGAGTGCGCCGACGGCCGTGCTCTGGTGGTGACCGAAGACGGCCACCTGGCCGGGATCGTCTCCCCCAGTGACATCAGCCGCGCCGTCCAACGCAGCACCCTCCGCACCCCCACCCCCTCCCGTTGATCATGGAGTTGGCGGCGCGACACGCCGGCCTCGGCACCGCCAACCTCATGATCAACGGAAGGGGCGCGGGGTCAGGAGTGGGGGCAGGTGTTGCGGTACTCCTGGATGGTTGCCGAGGCTGGGGGTGCGGGGCAGAGGAACTGGTCGTAGCGGGTGTCGTCGTCCACGAAGCGCTTCAGCCAGGAGATGCTGTACTTGGCGACGGTCACGTTCGTCGAGGTGGGCGCGGAGTGGCTGGCGTTGTTGAGTTCGAGGTACGCCTTGTCCAGCGTGGACGGCAGGCTGGTGTAGAAGGGCTCCGAGTGCGACGAGACCGGCGCCACCGAGTCGTTCTCCGCGCCGACCACCAGCGTCGGCACCCGGACGCCGGACCAGTTCTTGACGGTGTGCCAGCCGGTCAGCGGGATCGCGGCCTGCAACTGCGGTCGTGAGTTCGCCGCCGAGAGGCTGCCGCCGCCGCCCATCGAGTGCCCCATCACGGCGAGCCGGTTACGGTCGATCCGGGTACGCACGCCGCTGGTGTTGGTGAGGTAGTCCAGGGCTGCCAGCAGTTGCGTGCCCCGGCTGGCCGGCTGGTCGTAGCGGGACAGCGTGTCGATCGTGATCACCACGAAGCCCTGCGAGGCGAGGCGGGGCCCCAGCCAGGCCACGCTGGACTGGGTGGCGGTGTAGCCGGGTGAGATCGCCACCGCACCGAAGGTGCCCTCGGCGGTGCTGGTCGGGTAGTAGATCGTTCCGCCCCGGAAACCACTGACGCTGGAGGCGGCGACGGTGCTCTGGGCGATGGCGAACGCGCCCCGGCTGGCCTCGATGCTGGCCACGGTGGGGGCCGGGCCGCGCTCGTACGGGCTGGCGGCGGCGTGGGCGGCCGGCGCGGCGCCCAGTCCGGTGCCGAGCACGGCCAGGGCGAGCGCCCAGCGCAGACCGCGGCGGGGGCGCGGGGCGACTGGCTCGGGGGTGATGGCGGGTACGGGCTGCATGTCTCGCTCCGGGGGGTGGAGCCGACGGTCCCGGGACGGGGACCGGACGATGAGACTCATCGACAGGCATCAGTGTCTGTCCCGTGTCTTCCACCACACCAATCCCAGCCGCCCCATGCCACCGCGCTATGGCACGCGCTCGGTCAGCGGGGGAAGTAGCGGTCCAGGGCGTCGGTGCGGAATTTGGCCTTCGGGTCCAGGTCGGCCAGGAGCGCGGCGAAGTCGGCGTAGCGCGGGTAGCGGGCGGACAGCTCGGCCGGGTCGGTGACGAAGACCTTGCCCCAGTGTGGGCGGGCCGCGAAGGGCGCCAGCCGCTCCTCGACGGCGGCCACCACGGGCAGCACCGCTGCGGTGTCCTCGATCCAGGTGAAGTGCAGCACGAAGCTGTCCCGCCGGTAGTTCGGGCTGAGCCACAGCTCGTCGGCCGCCACCGTCCGCAGCTCGGACACCAGCAGCACCGGGGCGATCAGATCCGCCAGGTCGTCCAGCGCGGCGAGCGCGTCCGCCGCCGCCGTCCGCGCGACGTGGTACTCGGACTGCAGTTCGTCGCCGCTGCTCGGTGTGAAGCCGAGCTTGAAGTGCGGCAGCCGCTCGTGCCACGGGCCCGGCTCGCCGAGCTGCGGGGTGCAGTTCTCCGCCGGCATGCCGAGCACCGGGTGCCGGGGCTGGTCGGCCGCGGTGGTGCCCAGCCAGTCCGCCGGGGGTGGCGGCTGGTCCGCCAACTGCTTGCGCCACACCTCGCGCAGCCGGGGCTCACGGAAGTCGGTGAAGACACTCACGCTGTACGCCGAGCCGAGCGCCTCGTCCAACGCCGTCCGGTCCAGGTCGAGGCGTACGTACTGGCGCAGCGCGAAGGTCGGCACGACGTCCAGGGTGACGCGGGTGACCAGGCCGAGCGCGCCGAGCCCGACCACCATGCCGGCGAACGTGTCGGTGTCGCGGTCGACCCGGAGCAGATCGCCGTCGGCGGTGACCAACTCCAGGCCGGCGACCGTGCTGGCCAGGTTGCCGTGGGTCTGGCCGGAGCCGTGGGTGGCGGTGGCCACCGCGCCGGCCACCGAGATGTGCGGCAGCGAGGCGAGGTTCGCCAGCGCGTACCCCTGGGTGTGCAGCTGTCGGGCGACGTCGCCGTAGCGCATCGCGCCGCTCACGGTGACCTGCCCGCGCTCGTGGTCCACCTCGACGACCGGGGGCAGCCCGGCGAGGCTGACCAGGTCACCGTCGGTGTCGCCGATACGGTTGAAGGAGTGCCCGCTGCCCACCGCGCGGATCCGGCTGCTGCCGGCGACGAGCCGGCGTAGTTCGTCGACGGAGGTGGGGCGGTGGAACGCCTTCGCGGCGTACCGCACGTTGCCGGCCCAGTTGCGGCGCGGAACGTCAGTGGTCGACGCGGCGTGCGATCCCTGCGCGGTCATGTGGCGGTCTCCCGATCGGTGCTCTGGTGGTCGGCCAACGCGGCGACGAGGGCACCCAGGACGGTATCCGTCTGGAACGTGTTGTAGCCACGCTGGGCGATCGGCAGCCCGGCCCTGGTGGCGCGTTCGATCTCCCCCCGGGCCGCCTGCCGGGCTGACGTGTCCCCGGACATCAGCGCGTCCTGGCCACGTCGGATCAACCGGTCGACCCGGTCCATCTGGTAGCCACGTAGACCGACCGTAAGCTCCGGTGCCTCGAAGGCGGCGCGGCGCACCGCGAGCAGGTCGACGAACCGGTCGCCGGCATAGCGGGTCAACGCGGCCGACACCTGCTCGGGCTGCTCACGGACCTGGTCGAGGACGAGCAACTCGACTGCGGCTCGGCCGTCGAGCGGATGGCGGGCGGTCACCAGCTCACGGGGCACACCCTGCACCGGCACCATCAGCAGTCGCGGCGGTTTCGCGTAGCCGTCGCGGCGGGGCGGCTCGTCGAGGACCAGCGCGTCGACCTCGTCCCACCGAATCTCCCGGCGCAGCCCGGGACGCCGGATGCTGAGCCCTTCCGAGTGGATCCTGAACCGGAACGGCCGCATCGCGCTGACCAGCGCCACCGCGCCGAGCGCGATCGCCCCCACCGCGATGATCGTCCGTAGCAGGGCGCCGTCGCTGGGATAGACCAACAGCAGCACTCCACCGAGTACGCACACCAGGGCGAGCGCACGGGCCCCCCGATTCCGGCGCAGTTCCACGCTCGGACCCCCGTTTCATGACCGTGGCGTCGGTCCCGACATCTTCCGCCAGACCGGGCACCAGGGGCACCGGTCGATCGGGCACGGTTGTTCTCGTCGTCGTCGGGGAACCCTACGCCCATGAGCAGCTACCGCGATCCGGCCGCACGAGGTGACGTCTTCCCCTCCGAGGAGGAGCTGGACCCCACCGGCACCGAGGTCGAGCAGGCCAGCGCGCCGCCGGCCGGCGGGTTTGCCAGCCACCCGTCGCCCACTCCCGGTCCTCGGCCCACACCGGCGCCCGCGCCCGCCCCGACGCCGGTGCCGGCACCCGGCCCGCCGCCGCGCGCCCCTGGCGCACAGTCGATCGTGACGCGTCACCTGGACGGCTCGGTGGAGGTGGTCACCGACCTCGACGGTGACGGCGTCGCCGACGTCGTGCAGATCGACGTGGACGGTGACGGGATCCCGGACATCACCTACGTGGACAGTGACCGCGACGGGCAGCTGGACACCGTGCTGGGCGACCCGAACGCGGTCGGGACGGGCGCCCACCGGGCCTGACCGGCGGCGTCGTCCCACGGCCACCGGCCGACTCAGAGCTTCGCCATCACCTCGCTGGCGACCAGCTCCAGGTGCTCCAGGTCGCTGAGGTCCAGCACCTGGAGGTAGAGCCGCTCGCTGCCGATCTCCGCGTACCGGCCGATGGTGTCCAGCACCTCGGCGGGTGTCCCGGCCAGACCGTTGGCCCGCAGCTCGTCGGGTTCGCGGCCGATGGCGGCGGCCCGGCGGGCCACCTCGGCGTCGTCGCGCCCGCAGCAGAGCACCAGGGCGTTGGACCAGACCATCCCGGCCGGGTCCCGGCCGATCTCGACGCAGGCCGCGCGGACCCGGTCGAACTGCGCCGCGGTGTCCGGCACCGAGGCGAACGGCAGGTTGAACTCGTCGGCGTAGCGGGCGGCCAGCCGAGGGGTGCGCTTCGGGCCCGTCCCGCCGAGCAGGATCGGTGGACGCGGCTGCTGCACGGGCTTGGGCAGGGCGGGTGAGTCACGGACCGGGTAGTACCGGCCGTCGTGGTCGAACCGTTCCCCCGGCGGCGTGGCCCAGAGCCCGGTGATCACGGCGAGTTGCTCCTCCAGCCGGTCGAACCGCTCGGCCAGCGGCGGGAACGGGATGCCGTACGCGCTGTGCTCCTCGGCGAACCAGCCGGTGCCGATGCCCAGCTCCACCCGGCCGCCGCTCATCTGGTCGACCTGCGCCACGGTGATCGCCAGCGGGCCGGGCAGCCGGAAGGTGGCGGCGGTCATCAGCGTGCCGAGCCGGATGCGGCTGGTCTCCCGGGCCAGGCCGGCGAGCGTGGTCCACGCGTCGGTGGGGCCGGGCTCGCCGCTCACGTCACCCATCATCAGGTAGTGGTCGGACCGGAAGAACGCGCCGTAGCCGGCGTCCTCTGCGCAGCGGGCGACGGCGAGCAACTGGTCGTAGGTGGCACCCTGCTGGGGCTCGGTGAAGATCCGAAGTTCCATGATCCGAGCATAGGGAGCTGATCGGCGGTGGCGCGTCGGGACGGGGACCGTCGTCATATGCTCGCCGGCTTCGTCACCTGCCGGACGGCCGCCCGACAGCGGATCTACCGCCTCGACCCCGGCCCGCTGCGGGTCGTCGACGGCTGGCTCGACCCGTACCGGCAGCTCTGGGGCCGACACCTGGACGCCCTGGAACGGCACCTCGACAGTCAGGAGCAGTGAATGGACCGCGACGCGTTCCGCCCGAGCCCACCCGCCGACGTGCACGCCGAGCGAAACGACGCTCGCGCGACCCTCGTCTTCGTCCGCGACCTGCGGCATCCGCCAGCCACCGTCTGGGCGGCACTGACCGACCCGGCCCAGCTCGCGCAGTGGGCGCCGTTCCTCGCCGACCGCGATCTCGGCAACGCCGGCGCCGCCGTGCTCACCCTCGTCGACGGCGAGACCACCCAGGAGGACCCGGCGACGGTACGCCGGGCCGAGCCGCCGCACCTGCTGGAGTACACCTGGGGCGACGACCTGCTGCGCTGGGAGCTGAGCCCGCTGGGCAGCGGCACCCGGCTCACCCTGCGGCACACCGTCGCCGACCGGGGCATGCTGCCGATGGTCGCGGCCGGCTGGCACCTCTGCCTCGACGTGGCCGACCGGTTGCTCGACGGCGACCCGGTCGGCCCGATCCGCGGCGCGGAGGCCAAGGACTTCGGCTGGCCCGAGCTGCGCGACGCGTACGCCGAACGGCTCGGTGAGGGCTGACCGGTGCAGTTCCGGCGGCCCCGGAGCCCGGAGCCGCCGGAACCCGGTCAGACGTACGGCCGCTTGGCGTACGCCTCGCGCAGCGCGGCCAACCCGGCCGCCTTCGGCACCAGGGTGCCCCACCCGGAGTTGAAGTAGTTGGTGCGCACGATCCGTGGCCCGCGCTCGGCGTTGAGCTGGGCGATCGCCGGCGGGACGGTGGCGATCCAGGCGGCTTGGTTCGGGATCTCGGCGACCCTGACGCCCCACTCCGCGATGATCACGGGTCGGGACAGCGCCACCGGGCCGAGATCCGCAACCGCCCAGTCCTTGGTGCGACGAAACCGGGCCAGCGCGGTGTGGCTGGCGTTGGTGCCGTACACGTTCCACTGGAGGTAGTCGAGGCGCGACATCAGCGACTCCGGGTGGGTGCGCTGGAAGCATTCCCGGTCGAAGCCACCCAACCCCACCGAGAAGGTCGTCCCGGTGGGCAGCGTCCGCGCCTTGAACCACGTCAGGATGTAGTTCATCGCCTGCACCGCGCGAGCGTCCGACTCGGCCCAGGTGTACGCCTTCCCGTCCTCGGTGGTGCCGAACTCGTGATCGGTGTCCAACTCCGAGGCGAGTTGGATGTTCACCCCGAAACCGAGCGCCCGGTACTGCGACAGGGCGCGGGCGAACAACCCGTCGCACTGCCCCTTGATCACCTGGTTGTACCCGTACGCCCTCGGCCAGGTGGTGCCGGGCCGCTGCTGGATGGTCATCGACGGGGCCGGCACCGTGTAGCTGACGCCGTCCACCGTGAAGCTCTGCGGCCCGTAGTTGGGGGCGCCGTAACTCTTCAACTCCAGGACCATGTTCATCTGCACACCGGCCTTACCCAGGTTGACCAGCCAGGGCCGGTTGTAGCCGGGGAAGATGTAGCCGTCGGCGAAGCTTCGGTACTGGGTGAGCGACCGGAAGTTGCCGCCGGCCATGTCGGCGGTCGGGTCGGCGCCCCCGGAGAGGTAGTAGCCGCCGAGCACGGGTTGGCTCAGGCTGTAGTCGGCGCTGGCCGTCGCGGTGTTGCCGGCGGCGTCGCGGACCTGGACGGTGACCCGGGGCATCACGCCACCGACCGATACACGGCCACGGAGCCGTTGTCGGAAACCCGGGTCCAGGTACGTCCGGAGTTGTCGGTGACGGTCACGGTGAGCGGGTCGATGACCGCCGTGACCTTGACCGGCGCGCTGCTGTTGCCCTGCGCGTCGGTGACCACGATGGTGACGGTCAGCGGTTTGGTGTCGGCGTCCGAGTAGGTGACGGTCAGCAGCATCTGGTCACCCGGCGCGAAGACGGATGCGTTCAGGGCTGCGGTTGCAGTGGGAGCGGCCATGTCGGGCCCTCTCTGGCTCGGTCGCCGGGCCTCGGCGCGCGGTTCAGCGACGTCGGACCCGGCGGGGTCCACAGTGCGAAAGGCCGGCGGGGCACGGGGACGGTGGGCACGACCGGCGGACGGCGCTGCCTGACTGCCGGGGGTGCTGACGTCCGTGTCCCGATGGGCGGAGGCACCGCTGCGGGCGCCCGCAGGGGTGTCGGGGACAGCCACGGCCTGTCGTACGCGTGATCGGCACGGCAGCTGTGCCGTGACCGCCACGGCTTCGAGGCCGGGCTGGGTGAGGGCGGCACCGGTGCGGACGATGCTGTCCCCATCGGGCCGGAGGATCGGGATGTGGCCCGCCACCCGTCTACCTCCACCTGCCCCAAGGGTGCTCTACCAGGGGCTTTACCGTCTTGTCCGAATTGTGACAAGCGCCCGGAAGGGCTCGGCGCGACGGTTACTCGGGCGGCGTGCCACGTGCGGCCCTTCAGTCACCTTTGAAATGCCGGATATCGCCTAGTTCGTCCTTGTATGCGGAAGAGTGAGCATCGTGACGACGAATCATCCGGCATCTGCGGCGACAGACCCGGGGTACGCCGCCGCGCTGGACACGGCTGAGCGTCTGCTGGGCTTCCGCTTGGAGCGCTTTCTTGGCGCCACCCCTGGCGAGCCAGCTAACGGCGCAGACTTCAAACGGATCGCGACGATGCACGCCTTCGGCGACGTCTGGCCGCGCACCGAGCACCTGGATACACGGACGCGGGCACTGGTGTCCGTCACCATCGCGGCGACGCTCGGCGTCCTGGAGCCCCTTCGTGGTCAGCTGCGCATCGCGCTCAACGCCGGCGCCACCAAGGAAGAGATCGCCGAAGTCTTTCTTCAGGTCGCGGCCTACGCTGGCGTAGCACGCGCGTTCGACGGCTACCAGGTCGCGGCCCAGGTCTTCGCAGAGAACCCGGAACGCTCAGGCCCTGGTAAGTAAGGTCCCCCGCACAACCTGATCACCCACCGCCACGACCGTTACGCGGGAAGGCTCAGTGGGCGGAACTGAACGACGAGGTGAGAGCCCACACTGTGCGGGGGACGGACCCCAGCGACCCTCCGTGCAGACGCTCGCCCAACAGTGGACCGACCTCATAGACGATATGACCGGGGGCGACCGGAGCATCCTCTCCGGTATGTACGCGAAGCTGGACGGCAAGGACCGGAGGCCGCAACCCTCGGCGTGGTCAGCGCCGAGGCGTGGGACTACATCAAGCGCGCCTTCGCGGTCGGCTTCCGCCGGCCGTCGTGAATATCCTCAACTCGCGGGCGCACGGACTTGGCATCATGGGCGCCATGAGCGCTTCGAACGCCGACTGGGTCACCATCGCTGTCTACGAGAACAAGTCCGGCTGTCGGCAGCCGATGGCTGCCGTCCGCGCTTGACTGCGTGATCGGGGCATCGACTGGATGCCCTTCGGGAAGGATGAGGTCCGCTGCGACCTGGCCTGCGGCGTCGGACCCGACGGCCACTGGCACGGCTGGATCACCATCGGAGTTTGGGCCGCCGCGCTTCGTCGTCTCGGGCTGCATCCCGACCAGCCGACCGCGACGGTTACCGGGCCGACCCCGCCCCGTTGGTGGCACGCCGAGGCGGAGCGCAACGCCCGGGGTGGTTACCGCTAGACCCAACCGGTCGCCGGCCCCGCCGCCGAAGCGGTTCGGACAGTGCCTGCCCGTCAGCTTCGCCCGACGCCGCAGCGCGTCGACGACCAGGTCGGCGGCGGGTGCGGCGGCCAGGTCGGGAAAGTTTTCCGCGGTGGCGTTCACGAGTTGGTCCAGCAGCGTCCTGGCCCAGCCCGGTGGCAGGTCGGCGCGGAGTAGCCCCTCGTCGGTGGCGCGCTGGATGAACCGGTCGAGCCGCTCGCCGAGTTGCTTGCTCCGGGCCGCGGGCTCCGCGTTCAGCGTGGTCTCGTGCGCCAGGGCCGTCGGTGCTGGCCTTCAGTCGAGATGGTCGGCGGGGGCGGTCTGGAGCAGCCAGGCCAGCGGCATCCGCGCCCGCGTCTCGTAGCTGCCGTCCCCGCCCAGCCGGTGCAGGGTGACCGTCTGGGCGCCGTCCCGATCGACCACCCAGTACTGCGGGATCCCCGCCGACGCGTACTCCCGGACCTTGGTCACGGAGTCCATCGCCTCCGAGCCCGGCGAGACGATTTCCACGACGAGTACGACGTCGGCGACGGCGGCCCAGACGCTGCGGGACGGCGGCTTACGCCAGACACTCACATCGGGGATGCGGCCACCGTCGCCGTCCGGTCCGGAGATGCGCACACCGACTGCCTGAAGCACCTGCTCGGCGGGCCAACCCGCCACGATCAACCAGGCGAAGAGACGACTGGCGATCATGGCATGGTCCGAATCGGGCGTCGGCATGACCGACAGGACCCCCTCGGGGCTGGTCTCGTAGCGGTGACCGTTCGGGTCGGCGGCGTTCATCGCCGCCACGTCGTCGAGCGTCACAACGGCGGGCATGTGCATGCCGACAGCCTCAGCGCTCATGAGTCACAGCCTAAGTGAGCAGCGGCGCCGATCACCGCACTCGTTGGCTCAGCGACGTCGCCGCGCCGGGTCGAGCAGGGCGGGCGGGGTGTCGAACTTCTCGGCTGCGGCGAGGTCGACCCCGGGTGCGACGATCGCGTCGATCGCGTCGAGCACGTCGGCCGGGAGCACGGTGTCCGCGGCGGCGAGTTGGGCGTGCAGGTGGTCGATGGTGCGGGGGCCGATGATCGCGCTGGTCACGGCCGGGTGCGCGGTGACGAACCCGAGTGCGAGCTGGATCAGGGTGAGCCCCGCCTCGTCGGCGACGGTGGCCAACTGCTCGACGGCGTGGAGCCGGGCCTGGTTGGCCGGGACGCTGAGGTCGAAGCGGGCGGGTAGGAGCGCCGAGCGGCTGGTGGTGATCTCCCGGCCGGCGCGGATCGCGCCGGAGAGCCAGCCCGAGGCGAGCGGGCTCCAGGCGAGCACGCCGAGCCCGTACTGCTCGGTTACCGGCAGGACGTGGGCCTCAATCCCCCGTTGCAGGATCGAGTAGCTTGGCTGCTCCGTGACGTAACGGCCCAGGTGGTGCTCCCGCGCGGCCCACTCGGCCTGCACGATGCGGTACGCGGGGAAGGTCGAGGAGCCGAAGTAACGGATCTTTCCCGCCCGTTGCAGGTCGGTCAGCGCCGACAGGGTCTCCTCGTCGCTGGTGGTCGGGTCCCACCGGTGGATCTGGTAGAGGTCGACGTGGTCGACGCCGAGGCGGCGCAGGCTGTTGTCCAACTCGGTGACCAGCCAGCGGCGCGAGCTGCCCCGCTGATTGCGCTCGTCGCCCATCGGCATGCCGGCCTTCGTGGCCAGCACGATGTCGTCGCGACGGCCGGCGATGGCCTTGCCGACCAGTTGCTCCGACTCGCCCTGGCTGTACATGTCGGCGGTGTCGATCAGGTTGATCCCGGCCTCCAACGCGGCGTCGACGATCGCCGTCACCTCGCCCTGGGTGGTGTGCCCCAGTTTGCCGAAGTTCATTGCGCCGAGCACGAGGGTGCTGACCTGGACGCCGGTGCGCCCCAGGGTGCGGTACTGCATGGCTGTTCCTCCACGGAAGGGTGAGGTGACACTGGCCCACCCGCTCTGGCATCCTGAGCAAGTGGAACCACGTTCCGCTAAGAACGATACGGAACGGCGTTCCGTTTGCCAAGTGACGGGGGTAACGGCGCGGTGGCCGACATCGACAGCGAATCGGGGAGGTCGACCCCGCGGAAGCGGGCCGACGCCCGGCGCAACGAGGCGACACTGCTGGACGCCGCCGCCTCGGCCTTCGTCACCTCGGGCGTGGACGCGCCCGTACGGGACATCGCCGCCCGGGCCGGCGTCGGTGTGGGCACCATCTACCGCCACTTCCCGACCCGCGCCGACCTCATCGTCGCCGTCTACCGGCACCAGGTCGAGGCGTGCGCCGAGGCAGGCCCGGCGCTGCTGGCCGACAGCGGCACACCACACGCCGCCCTCGCCCAATGGATCGACCTCTTCGTCGACTTCCTGGTCACCAAGCACGGCCTCGCCGAGGCGCTTCAGTCCGACAACGCGGCCTTCGAGACCCTGCACGCCTACTTCCTGGACCGCCTCGTGCCGGCGTGCGCCCAACTGCTCGACGCCGCTGCCGCGGCCGGCGAGATCCGCCCCGACGTGACGGCCTTCGAGCTGCTGCGCGGTGTCGGCAATCTCTGCATCGGTGCCGGCGAACCCCGTTACGACGCGCGTCGCATGGTCGAAATCCTCGTCGCCGGGCTGCGCCAGCACCACCAGGGCACCGGGCCGCGATAGCTTATTGATCATGGCGGACTGGGAGCTTCGGCCGGCCTCGGCGGCGGACGTCGAGGCGGTGGCCGAGTTGCGGGCGGTGGTGCTGCGGGCCGATCTGGAGCGGCTCGGGCGGTACGACGAACAGCGGGTGCGGCAACGCCTGCGGGACGGTTTCGCACCGGCGTACACCTGGGTCGTCGAGGTGGACGGCGCGTTCGCCGGCTGCGTGGCGCTGCGGCCCGCTGCGGACGCCCACTGGCTGGAGCACTTCTACCTGGCCCCGCGGCTACAGGGCAGTGGCATCGGCACGGCCGTGCTGCGCGACCTGCTGGACCGGTGCGACCGCCTCGGCACGCCGGTGCGGCTGAACGTGCTGCGGGGCAGCCGGGCCCGCAGCCTGTACGAGCGGCACGGATTCACCCTCGACACCGAGGATCCGGTGGACGTGTTCATGGTCCGCACCCCAAACCCGACCGGAGCGCTCTGACTGACCGAAACGCCGACCTGCGTCCGTTGATTAATCACTCTAACCTTGATCTATGTATTCACAGGGCTCTGGCGACAGCAGGGAGGTCTCGCCAGTTGACCGGCTTCTGGCGGGGACGCGACGGCACTCAAAGCCCGTCTTCTGGGTCGCCACCGGTGTCGAAGCCCTCGCCGCTGCCTCAACTCTGGCGTCCAAGACGCCAGACTGGGTGGCGAGTGGCCTCCTCGTGGGTGTCCCCGCAGCGGCATTTGCAACGCACCTTTGGCGGCAGAATCGTCTGTTGCGGAGGCAGGTACAGCAGCTGTATCAGTTCGACCGCAGATACCTGTATTACAGCTCTCGGCACATATACCGCGCCGCACCGTCGACCGACTTCTGGGCGGTCACGAAGATCATTGAACGCAGGATCGTCGCTCTGCGCCCCGTCCGATACTTCACCTGGTCGAACGTCAGGCGGGCGGATGACGACATCTCCTACAGTTTCGGCGACGTCGCTCCGTCGGTACATGACAGACGGGCACAACGGACTGGTAGCGGCCGGTGCACCTTCCTGCCGCTCTACAAAAAAGCAGCCGCCCTGGCGTTCCGCATCGAGTTCGATCCGATGCTCTCACCGGGTGAGGAGGTCTCTATCTCCATGAGACTTGAGATCCCACTGGCGACGACGGGGACGTTGGAAGCGTTACGGCGACGCCCCTTGCCCAAAGTCCCCACCCCTGGTGAGGCTGAGTTCAGCGCGATCGATATCAGCTATCCTATCGACGAATTTCTCTTCGAGGTGGTCATACCCGATTCCCTGCGGAGTCGACGACATGGCCTCCAGGTGCTAGCCGGGGACAATGAGATGACGGACGAGACGCAGCACATCAAGCAACAAGGGATCTTCACCATCGATCACTCACTCGTTGATGAGAAGTCAGCTGTGATTGCGAGCCTCAAGCGCTCCCAGCCGCCGGTGCGGAGCACATACCGGATCCATTGGGAGGTGCCCAAGGCCGAGGAACTGGGTGCAGCCGTCTAGGACAGTGTCAATGTAACGTTGACGGATGACGCCGGAGCTGGCTCGGTTGGCGGAGGTCCGCGCTACCCGCGCTCGGCTGGACGAGCAGGAGCTGGAGATCATCGATCGGGCCCGCCACGCCGGTGCGACGTGGGCGCAGATCGCGACGGCGCTCGGCCTCGGCAGCCGGCAGGCCGCCGAGCAGCGTCGACAGCGGCTGGTGGCGGCGCGCTGGTCGCGGCGGCAGCAGCTCGACCTCGGGTTACCCCCGCAGATCGCGGCGCTGCGGGCGGCGGTCGCCGACCTTGGCCGCTGGATCGGCGCCGATCGGCGGTGGGACAGCCGATTTCGTCGAGCGGCGCTGGTGCGGAGCACCGTGGACGCCGCGTTGGACGCCGCCCCGGGCTCGCTGCACGCGTTGGCCCTGCTCCTCGCCACCGATCTCGCCGAAGCGGGTGAGCGACTGCCCGCGCCCGCGCGGACCGCCGCAGCCGCGATCGATGCCGCTCTGTCAACGGAGCGTTGACAGGACCCAGCAGCATTGCCAGTGCTCAACTCAAGGCTGAGGATGTGAGTCACCTCGACTCAACTCGGAGCGCTCATGCGTCGCAACGCGGGCCTGTTCGTGGCGATCTCCCTGCTGTCCGGCTTCGGCAGCAGCGCCATGTCCCTGGTCGCCGGCATCTGGATCCTGGACCTCACCGGCTCCACCAGCCTCGCCGCCCTCGCCGGGCTCTGCGTCTACGCCCCGGTGCTCGCCGGCCCGTGGCTGGGCGGTCTGCTCGACCGGGCACCCCGGCGGCCGCTGGTCATCGCCGTCAACCTCATGCTTGCAGCCGCCCTGCTGGCGCTCCTCGCGGTACGTGGGCCGGCGCAGACCTGGCTCATCTTCGCCGTCTCCTGCGCCTACGGCGTCAGCTACGTGCTGATCGACGCCGGCGAGACGGCGCTGCTGCCGTCGGCACTCGCTCCGACCGAACTCGGCGACGTCAACGGGTGGCGCTCCAGCGCACAGGAGGGCATGAAGCTCGTTGCTCCCCTGGCCGGGGCCGGCCTCTACGCGTGGCGGGGCGGCCACGCGGTCGCCGTCCTCAGTGCGGCCATGCCGGTCCTGGTCGCCACCCTGTACGCGCTCCTTCGCCTGAACCGTGCGCCCACCGAACGGCCCACCGAACGCGGCGACGGCCCGCGTACCGGATTGGTGGTCCTGTTCGGACAGCGAGCGACACGGCTGGCGGTCGCGCTCGCCGCGGTGTCGATCGCCATGTCCGGCTTCACAACGGCGGGAATCTACGCGATCGTCGTGACCGAGCTACGCCTGCCGACGACGTTCCTGGGTGTGCTGGCCAGCGCGCAGGGCGTCGGTTCCATTCTCGGTGGCCTGATCGTGGGCCGGCTCATCGCGGCACGAGGTCCCGTTGCCGTCGGTGTCGCCGGAACGGCGCTGTTCGCGATCGGCTGCCTGGCGCGCTGCCTGCCGTGGTGGCCGGCCACTGTCATCGGGGCGGTGGTGGCCGGCGTCGGGCTGCCCTGGACCCTGGTCGCGGCGGTGACCGCCGTGCAGACCCACACGCCGTCAGCGCTGCTCGGACGGGTCTCCGCAACGGCCAACACCGCGATGTTCGGGCCCCTCGTCGTCGCGATCCCGCTCGGCTCCGCGGCCGTCCACCTCGGCGCCCGCCCCCCGCTCATCGCCGCCACGGCGATCTGCCTGACCGCCGTGGTGGTGGCCACGTTCCGCCGCCGGTCGACGCCACCCGACGAGACGCCGAGCGCGCTCTCGCCCCGCCGAACGGCTGGGACGGGTCCGGCGAGCCGCTGACCGGATTTACCCGCGTACCGGATGGGTCGACTGGAAGGCGAGTCGACGGTCCGCGTCGGCGGCGATCTCATCGAGGATGTCGTCCAGGTCGAGAAAGACCGACCAGCGCTCGCGGCCGGTGGCGTCGGCCAGCCGGTCCACGAGCAGCTCTTCCAGGTCGGTGACCCGCTTTCCCTTCCACACCTTGTCGGCCACGCTGACCAGCAGGTCGTCGACGTCGATGCCGTCCTGGTGCCAGGACGCGTGGTCGCGCGCGAACCGAGCCGACGACTCGGCGACGCCCGTCCAGGACCTCCAACAGGGCGACGACCTGGTTGGGCAGGGGCCGTAGCGGCGGGTCCGCGGGTGCGGTGAGGGCACGGCGCAACGAATCGGACGTCACCGCGGCAAGGGTACGACCAACCGCCGTGCGATCCGTTGATCAAGTGATGAAAAATAGGTCAGGAACTGCGCTCAAAGCTACTTTTCATCACTTGATCATGGCGCGAGCGGTGGGACGGGTTGACCCCGGCCCGGTGTCCCGGCAGCCCACACCCGGCGGCCGGGGCGGTCGCAGCCGCGGCCGGTGTGACGGGCACCGGGACGGCGCCGCGACACTCGTGGATAGTGTCTGGTCATGCCGCTCAGTTCGGACGAGGTCGAGGTGTTCGAGCACTCCAGGGCCCGCCTGGAGGCGATCGCCTATCGCCTGCTGGGCTCGGCCAGCGACGCGGAGGACGCCGTCCAGGACACCTTCCTGCGCTGGCAGGGCGCCGACCGGGAGCACGTCGAGACGCCCGAGGCGTGGCTGACGAAGGTCCTCACCAACGTGTGTCTCAACCAGCTGACCTCGGCGCGGGCCAGGCGGGAGACCTATGTGGGCCCGTGGCTGCCCGAGCCGGTCCTCGCCGGGGACCGGATGCTCGGCCCGCTCGACACCGCCGAGCAGCGCGAGTCGGTCTCGATGGCGGTGCTCACCCTGCTGGAGCGGTTGTCGCCCAACGAACGCGCGGTGTACGTGCTGCGGGAGGCCTTCGGCTACTCGCACGGTGAGATCGCCGAGATCCTCGGCATCACCGAGTCGAACTGCCAGCAGACCTACCGGCGTGCCAAGCAGCACGTCACCGCCGAACGGGCCCGCGCGGAGGTCGACCGGGCCACCGCCCGGAAGATCGTCGCGGAGTTCCTCACGGCGGCCAACAACGGTGAGATCCAGCGGTTGGTGGAGTTGCTGACCGACGACGCGACGAGCACCGCCGACGGTGGCGGCAAGATCCCGGCCCGGGCCGCGCCGATCGTCGGCGCGCTGGCGGTGGCGAAGTTCCTGCGGGGCCTGTTCAAGCCCGCCGACGTCAAACGTGACCTGGTCGGTGGCAGCCCGGCCGTGTACGTCTCCACCGCCAACGGCGCGCCGGCGGTGGTGGTCGTGATCGACGACCGGGTCATCGGCGTGATGTCGGTGGAGGTGACGCCCGAGGGCGTCGCGGCCATCCACAACCAGGTCAACCCCGACAAGCTCGCCCGTGCCACCCGGCAGTGGTCCGCCTCGGAGCATGAGGAGCCCACTCTCCACGTCTGGTGACCCAGGTCATAGCCGACCCCTGTCAGGAATCGCGTCGCTGTCCGGTTCAGGAAGCGACCACCACCGAGACAGGAGTGCCACCATGAAGCACCGCATCGTCGTCCTCGGAGCGGGGTACGCCGGAGCCATGGCCGCCGGGCGACTCGCCAAGCGGCTGCACCCGGACGACACCGAGATCACCGTCATCAACGCCGACGCGGATTTCGTCGAGCGGGTCCGCATGCACCAACTCGCCACCGGGCAGGACCTCAAGCCACGCCCACTGAGCGAGGTCTACGCCGGCACCGACGTCAAGCCTCGGCTGGCCCGGGTCACCGCCGTCGACGCCGATCGCAGGACCGTCGCGCTCGCCGACGACAACGGCACCGACGAAATCACCTACGACACGCTCGTCTACGCCCTCGGCAGCGTTACCGCCGACCACGGCGTCCCCGGGGTCGCCGAGCACGCGTACGACATCGCCGGTAAGCCCTCGGCGCTGCGGTTGCGCGACCGCCTCGCCCACCTCGCGGCCGGCGCGACGGTGCTCGTCGTCGGCGGCGGCCTCACCGGCCTCGAAGCGGTCACCGAGATCGCCGAGACCCGGCCGGACCTCGATGTCGCGCTCGCCGCCCGCGGCGGTCTCGGCGACTGGCTCAACGGCAAGGCGCAGCAGCACCTGCGTGGCGTCTGCGACCGGCTCGGCATCACCGTGCACGAGCACACCGACATCGCGCGGGTCGGGGCGGCCGGTGCGGTCACCCGCGACGGTCGGGAGATCCCGGCGCAGGTGACGGTGTGGACGACCGGCTTCGCCGTGCACCCCATCGCCGCCGCCACGACCCTGGCGGTCGCGGAGACCGGGCAGATCATCGTCGACGCCAGCATGCGGTCGGTCTCACACCCCGAGGTGTACGCGGTGGGCGACGCGGCGATCGCCGAAGGACCGGGCGGCAAGCCGCTGCGGATGTCCTGCGCCTCGGGCATCCCGATGGCCTGGCAGGCCGCCGACGCCATCGCCGCACGCCTGACCGGTCGGACGAAGTTTCCCAAGGCCCCTCTGCGCTACTTCAACCAGTGCATCAGCCTCGGCCGCCGCGACGGCATCATCCAGTACGTGACCGCCGACGACCGGGCCAGGCCGGCCCTTCTCACCGGAAAGTTGGCGGCCCGCTACAAGGAGTTCGTCTGCACGGGCGCCGCCTGGAGCATCGCGCACCCGGTCCTGTACCCGGTCCGCCGCCACCGCGTCGTCCCGACCCGGTCGGAGGTCCGCACGGCCGCGTCCTGAACGGACGCGCGCCAGCCCTAGGCTGTCGCAATGGCGGCGGAGCATGTGGTGATCGGTGTGGTGCTCGGCGGCATCGGTGTCGGTGAGTTGCGAGACTCTCGTGCACAGCGCGAGCGGTCCACTGCGGTCTCCCTCGTGGCCCTACCCGAGTCGGGCTATTCGGGAGGCTCGAACAGCAGGGGAACCGTCGTGCTGGACGGGCAGCTGACACTGATCAACACCGGCCCCGCGCCGATCACGATCCGCGCGGTTCAGGCAGAGAGGCCGGGCGTCCAGGTACGCGGCATGGGCGAGGCCCGGCACGTCCGGCCGGGTGGCACCGGCCAGATCCGCGTCGATCTGCAATTGGAGTGCGCGACGGCGTTCGACCTGGAGCCGTTGTCGGTGCGGTTCTCCGTCGAGACCGAGGACAGGCGGCTCAGAGAGGTGCGCTATCCGGTCGCTCTCGTCGGAAGTGCCTGGCAGGAGAACGCCCTGCACCTGTGCGAGCCCCGGCTCGACTCATAGCAGGGGCGAGGACCCGTCGTCGGCCGGTCACGCTGACTGCGTCTGCTCGACAAGGTGGACCAGCATCAGCGCCGTCCTCTTGTCGGGTTGCACGGAAGCGGTGCGGATCAGGTACGTGCCACGGGCCAGGTCCACTGTGAGGTGGGTGGTGTGCTCCAGCCCGTCGCCGGTATAGCCGGAGTCGAACAACTCGGCTGGCCCGCTGGTCGTCCACGTGCCCGCGTCCTCCCAGTCGGCGATCTCGACCGCCCGGGGTACGAGGCGGACGACCTCTGCCTCGGAGACGGCGTAGAGCCACCGCACGAAGATCCGCCGGTCCGGGAGGTACGTGGTGGAGGCCGGTTCGTCGGCCAGAACGAGCGCCTGGGCAGCACCGACATCGAGCACCCCCACGTAACCGTCGACTTCGCAGGCCCGGTCGTAGTCACCCCAGGAGTCATCGTCGTCGTCCGACGCGCCCTTCCAGTCGCCGAGCGCCGTCGTCGGCACGACGACGAGCGGCCCGCCGCCCGAATCGACCCACTGCAGCAGGCTGACCGGCCTGCGCGTACGAGCGAGGACGCCGGCCAGGTCGGTCATGTCGGTCACGATCGCGTCGGCACCGGCGGCGGTGAGGCGTTCGGCCTTGCCGGGTTTGTTGGCGTACCCGATACAGGCGACACCGGCGGCGCGGGCGGCGGCGACGTCGGTGACCGAGTCACCGACCAGAACGGCGGCATCGGGTGCGACCTTCAGCGCCTTCAGGGCCTGCTCCACCGGCACCGGGTTGGGCTTCAGCAGATCGGGATGCTCACCTCGGCCGATGACGGCGGCGAAGTAGCGGGCCCGGTCGCGGCGCCCGAGATAGGCGCCGATGGCGGCGGCGGAGTTGTTGCTGACGATGGCGAGGGGACGCCCGGTCGCCAGGCACGCCGCGACCAGGTCGAAGGCTCCGATCGTGGTCTCCGCGGACGCCGCTGCCTCGACCTCCGCCGCCGCCAGGGCCGCACCGACGACGCCGACCAGCTCGGGCGCGACCACAGCGGTCGCGCGGAACAGCTCCAGCGGGTCGTCTCCGTCGCGCAGCTCATCGGGCAGGGCGACGCCCCGGCCGACGATCAGTTGACGCAGGTCGGCGGCGATGCGCGGCGCGGCCCTGCTGCCGAACAGGCGGCAGATCGGACCGTCGAAGTCGACGAGGACGGCTTCGGCCCGCTCGGCGATGTCGGCGAGCCGGTCGGCTGGCCGTTCTGCCTCGATCGTCACCACGCGCTCCCGCAGACCGTCTTCGCCGTCAAGGCTGTCGATCCTAGAGGCCGACGCGGGCCGAGCCGCCCGGAGACGGCTCGGCCCGCCTGCCGTCACGTCAGGGTGTCACCCGGGTGGCAGGGCTGTCGCCGGGCAGACCTCCCGCGCTGCTGTCGGTCTCCACGGGCGGCAGCGGGGTGGTCCCGAGGACGCCGCCGTCCCTGCCGTACGCGGTGAGAGTGGCCGCCTGGTCCGCTGGTACCCGGGTGGTGCCGGCGTTCGACGCGTCGAGGACGACAGTGGCCGGGGGTGCGCCTCCGACCGTCACCGTGACGCGGGCCGCGTCCGGCGGGGCGATCACCCGCACCTCGCCCGTGGCGGGACGGGCACCGTCCTCGGTCCGGACCCGCCAGCCGATCGGTCGTTGGTCGGCGCCCTCGGCCGGCAGCAGCAGCCGCAGGTCGATGTACCAGCCGGTTCGATCGTCGCCGTGCATGGCGTACGCGATCACTCCACCGCCGGCCGGCTGCACGGTGAGCAGCGCGGCGGCCTGGCCGTACTCACGGCCCGACCACCGCACCCGTACGGTCGTGTCGACGGCCGGGAGGTGGCTGTTCTGGAGTGCCGTATGGACGAAGTTGCGGAGGTTGGGTTCGTCGAGCGGCATGCCTCGGACGGGTCGGCGAGCGCCGGTGAGCAGGGCGTCCATCTCCGGCCCGGTCGGGTCGAGCCCGGCGTACGGGCCGCCACCCAGACCGCCCTGGAAGAACACCCGGTCGCCGCGGCTGACCCGGACGACGGGTTCGTGCGGCAGGGGTTGCGGAGGCAGCACGGCGAACCCGACCCCGCCGCCGTCCGCCCTCGCGATGTCCTGGTATTCCACAGTCCCCCTCGACGTGTATCGAGGCTCGGCACTGATCGTCACCGTGGATTCGGGCGGACCGACGGCGACCGCGAACCCGGCCCGGTCGGGGTATGCCTGCATCAGCGTCATCACCGGATCGTCGTCACCCTCGCTGTGGCCGCCGTACCGCATCTGCTGGGCACCGGCCCCGGCGGGACCCACGTACCAGACCAGTGCCTCCCTGGTCAGCAGGCCGAACCGCAGCGGCACCGCGACCAGCGCGACCCGGTGGCCCGGCTGGTCACTGCCGTAGATCAGCCGGATCCGGTCACGATCGCCGATCTTCCAGGCACCCACCGGGGCGTCGATTCTCACCGGCGGATCGGCGCTGATCCGCGTCCGGAGCGTGTCCAGCCAGGCCCGATCCCCGGCCAGCGCGCCCCGCGGTGGCGCGTCGAGCAGCGCCGTCGGAGTGGCGGCGACCGCGATGCCCGGTGCCCATCCGGGCAGCGGAACCACGTTGGTCTGGACCCCGACGAGCGCCACCCCGACCGCGGCGGCCAACGCCGTGCGGATCAGCCGCGTCCGCTGGTGCCGTCGCTCCCGGCGGGCGAACCCGGGCCAGGGGTCCTCGGGTACGTCGACGCCGTGCGCGGCCTGCCGCAGTGCGGGACTGAGCGTCGAATTGGCGAAGCTTCCGGTCATGCCAGTTCCTCCTCGAGCCGTACCGGGGACTGAGCGGCGGGTGGGGCGAAGTCGCTCCGCAGCCGGGCCAACCCGCGCGACGCCTGGCTCTTCACCGCGCCGACGGAGCAGCCGAGGACCTTGGCGGTGTCCGCCTCGCTGAGATCCTCGAAGTAGCGCAGCACCAGCACCGCCTGCGTCCGGGGCGGTAATCGCCGCAACGCGGCGAGGAGTAGTTGCCGCTGCTCCACCTGCACGTACGCGTCATGCGCCGGCTGGCTGTCGGAGGTCAGCAGCGGCACCTCCAACGGCCGCCGCCGACGCCGCCAGGAGATGGCCGTGTTCACCATCGCCCGGCGTACGTAGACCTCGGGCGCGTCCCGGCGCAGCACCCGCCCCCAGCGCCGATGGGTCTTCTCCAACGCCGACTGCGTCAGGTCCTCGGCTGTCCCCCGGTCGCCGGTCAGCAGGTAGGCCGTTCGGAGCAGCGATCCCCACTGTCGTTGGACGAACAGCCGAAACTCTTCGTCGTCCTCGTGCCGACTCACGCCACCTCCAGGTCGCGTCCACCTCGCGTCTGAGTGCGGACGCAGGGTGAGACGCCACCGGCGGTCTCCGGGGTTGAGTGGAGGACCGCACGCGGGGCGTCGTAAGCGACAGGCTCAGTCCTCTGGTTGTTGACCCGTGGACGGCCCATCGGACTCGGCCTGGCGCTCGGCCTGCCAGATGGCGTGTCCCTTGAGCAGGTATCCGATCCAGTAGATCGCGAAGAGGATCAGGAAGCACGCGAAGAACACTCCCGAAACGATGCTCGCGAGGACGAGCGCACCCTCGCCGCCGCTCAGTCCGTAGATCGCGAAGCCGACGAGGCCCAGGAGGAAGAAGAAGACCATGTAGAGCGGCAGCGTCGAGCTGTCGGCTGGGTGGGGCGCGCGAGGCACCCACGGGACGCGAGGGTCATTGCTGATCACCTGCCGAGTATCGGGGACGCCCTCGGTCACCGTCTGTCCCTGTCAGACGCTCGTCAGCCTGCCGCCCGGTAGCAGGTCCCGCTCCGCCTCGACCGGGGAGGTCGAGGCGGAGCGGGACCGTCGGCGGTCTACCCGTTAGAACCCGCTCCACTGACGGGCCGAGCACTTCCAGGTCTTCCCGTTGTCCTGCGAGACGCAGAACACGAGGATCTTGCCGAGGATCGGGAGGTTGAGGGTGAAGAGGTGGCCCTTGGTCTTCGCGTAGACAACGCCTGACTTTTCGGCGATGTCGGCCAGCGCCCACCCGTGGTCCGGTCGGTCCACTGTCGCCACGCGGCGCATCGACTCGATGTCCTTGCCGTCGAGGAGCGTCCTGATCTCGTCCGCCGAGGGCTCGCGGTCGCCGATGAGCGTCTGCACGCTGGACGGGCCGTCGACGGCGACACCATTTGCCTTCTCGAAGGCCGCCTTCGTCCCGCCGACCGTGGTGCCGCCGTCTAGGTCGAGGGTGAGGATCAGCTCGCCGGTCCGGCGCGACAGCAGGCATTCCCAGACGGACTTGCCGGACGCGACGCACATGGTCAGGCACCACTCCCGGCCGCCGGAGGTGGACGAGGCGAAGAGCAGGGACGTCGCCGTCCCGCCGTCGCCAGTGCCGTCGTACGCCCCGTCGGCGAGGTCGGCCATTGTCGTGCCGAGCACCTCCCGGCTGCCCGGGATCGTGCCGACGACCTTGACACCGTCGACCTCCTTGCCGGCGGCGAGCGCCGCGAGTTGGTCGCTGGTGAGGTTGCGCCCGCCGGTGTCGACGGCCAGCACCTTGTCCAGGTCGCCGACGGGTCGGCCGGTCAGGTCCTCGAGTTGTTGAAGCATCGCGCCCGGGGCACCGGGGTGGTCGGTGATCGTCGTCCGGGCCTCCCCCTCGGCGGCCTGGGACGGAGCGTACGAAGCGGTCAGCCCGACGATCAGGGCGGTCGTGACGATGGTGGCGCGCCTGGTGATGTCCCGCAGAGTTGTCATGCTGTCCTCATTTCCGTGATCGGTGTCGGCGGGGTGGGACGGGCTACCAGCGACACGTGACGATGTCCCCAGTGTTGTTGGGGGACCCCCAGTCGCAGTGGTCGTCGATCCACTCGCCGACGTCGCTGATCGTGTCCACGATCCAGGCGAACACCGACTTGATCGCGCCCCAGAGGCTGAAATAGACGACAGTCGTCTCGGGTGTCCCGCCGGCCTCGTCGATGACGTCCTTCGTCGACATGGCGGCGTTGGGCTTCTCGATGATGTCCAGCACCCGTACGCCGGTGTCGTCCTTGCCGGCCAGCAGCGCCTCGATCTGCTCCGGGGTCCGCTCCTTGCCGTCGTCGACCGCCACGATGGCGCGGTCGACAAGCACCTGCCGGCTTCCGCTGACGGCTTGGGCGATGCCGGCGATCTCGCCCACGGTGAGGTCGTTGCCGAGCGCGGGGCCGGTGAACCGCCGGACCGACACGGCACCGGACGGGTCGATCTGGATCTCGGCGGCCGTGATCATGTCGTCCGCCCCGAAGGGCGCCCAGGCGAACGTCCACTTCCCGCCGACGCAGCGGAACTGGCCGTACTCCCGGCCCTCGGGCGCGGTCTCGGTACGGACGACTTCGCCGCGCTCGTCGACGTGCTCGACCACGCAGTCGGCGCCCTTCTGCGGCGGCTTCTCAGTCTGGGCCACTGCGGCGGAGGACATGGCCAGCACCGTCCCGCTGACCACCCCGATCACCGCGAGGCGGTGTGCCAAACGACTCATCGAACGCTCCATTCCTGATGCGGAAGAAACTGGTGTCCGAAGAGTGCCGGGCCGCGCTGAAGCGGCCCGGAAACGGCGCAGAAAGCGGCGTACGTCAGTGCAGGCGCGTGGCGTCGAGCCGGTCCAGGTCGGCGCGGATCGAGTCGGCGTCGGCATCACCGAGCTCGTCGAGGATCGTCAGGGCTCGGCCCCACGCGGCACGGGTGGCGCCGAGGTCGCCGAGCGCCCGGTGGCTGCCGCCCAGATTGACGTACGTGCCGGCTTCGGCGTACCGGTCGTTGACCTGCGTGAAGAGTTCGAGGGCGTGCTCGTAGCAGGCGACAGCGCGCCGGTAGTCCCCGAGCTGGTGGTGGGCGTGGCCGAGGCTGTCCCAGGTGTCGGCCTGCCCCTGGACGTCGTCCACCTCCTGCAACATCCGCAGCGCCTCTCCACACGATTCGAGGGCGTGGTGGTAGTTGCCGAGCAGCGCTTCCTGCCAACCGACAGCGTTCAGGGTGTACCCCTGCCCGGCCCGGTTTCCGGTCCCCCGGAACAGGGCCAGCGCCCGCCAGGAGTGGCGCAGCGCCTGCTGGTGCTGCCCCTGCCGCTCGGCCAGTTGACCAAGATTCAGGCAGGTGTGCGCCCGTCCGGCGTCGTCGCCGACGTCGGTGAACAGGTCGAGTGCGCGCCGCAGGTGGTCGTCGGCCTCGTCGTACCGTCGGAGCCGGGAGCAGGCGAGACCGAGGCTGCGGTGCGCGTGGCCCTGCCCCGCCTGATCCCCGATGCGGGACGCGGCGGCCAGAGCGATCTGTTGCGTGCCGAGCCAGTCCTGCCAGTGCCCCTGCCGGTGCAGGAAGCCGGCCATGGCCCAGGCGAGACGCCAGGCGTGTCCCTCGAACCCGGACCGCGCCGCGAGCGGTACCGCGGCGAGCAGGACGGGGACCTCGGTGGTGAACCACGCCGCGGCGGCCGACCGGCTCCTGGGGCGCTCCGGCGTCACACCCGCCCGGGGCGGCGGGAGGCTGATCGTGCTGAAGTGCGGGTGCAGTGCCAGGTCGGCCGCGTGGGCGGTGTGCAGGCAGTGGTCCAGCAGCCGGTGCACGGCGGCCCGATGCTCGGCCGGCGGCTCAGTCTCGTCGGCGAGGCTTGCGGCGTACGCGCGCAACAGGTCGTGGAACGCGTAGCGCCCGTACGTGTGCTCGGTGAAGAGATTCGCCCGGGTCAGCTCGGTGAGCAGAGGGCCGGTCGCCTGACCATCGACACCGGCCAGGCTTGCCACGACCGGCGCGGAGACGTCCGGGCCGGGATGCAGGCTCAGCAGCCGGAACAGCCGCGCCGCAGGTGGGCTGAGCGTCCGGCACGACCAGGAGAAGACCGCCCGTACGTCGGTAGCCTCGTCGCCTGCGCGGAAGGCGTCCAGGTCGCCCAACTCGCCGGCGACGGCGGCCAACGAGAAGTGCCGGTTGGTGGCGGCTCTGGCGGCCACGACGGCCAGGGCGATGGGCAGCCGCGCGCACCGGTCGGCGATGGTGTCGGCTGCGGCGGGTTCGGCGGCGACCTGGCGCTCCCCGAGCCGGCGGACCAGCATGTCGCGGGCTTCGCCGGGGCTCAGCAGGTCGAGGGGCACCGGTTGGGCGCTTTCGGTGACGACCAGCGGAATGAGCTGGTCGCGGCTGGTGACGATCGCGAGGCAGTCCGGTGAGCCGGGCAGCAGCGGCCGGACCTGTTCCGCGTCGCGGGCGTTGTCCAGCACCACCAGCAGTCGCTTGCCCGCCACCGTCGTGCGGTACAAGCTCGCCATCGCGTCCGGGTCGCGGGGCATCCGGGCCACCGGAACGCCGAGCGCCTCCAGGAAGCCGTGCAGCGCTCGTGCCGGCTCGGTCGGTGTGGCCGCCGGGTCGAAGCCGCGCAGGTTGACGTAGAGCTGCCCGTCGGGGAAGCGCTCGGCCGCGCGGTGCGCCCAGTGCACGGCGAGCGCGGTCTTGCCGACGCCTGCGGTCCCGGACACCACGACGGCGCCGCCCCGGTCGACCAGCGCGTCGAGGGCGGCAAGCTCCGCGTCGCGTCCGGTGAACGTGGGTACGGGGGGAGGCAGCTGCGCCGCGACCCGCGTTGGTGCCGCCGCGGCCGGCGCGGCGATCGCGGTGTCCTGGCGCAGGATGGCGCACTCCAGGTCGCGTAGCCGCGGACCCGGGTCGAGGCCGAGGTTCTCCCGCAGGTTGTCGCGCAGCCGCCGGTACGTGGCGACCGCCTCACCCTGTCGGCCGTCGCGGTACAGGGCGAGCATCAGCTGCGCGTGCAGGTGCTCGTCGAAGGGGTGCTGTCGGACGAGCCGTTCCAACCCGGGGACGAGACCGGCGTGCTCACCGACGGACAGCCGGGCCTCGGCGAGCGATCGTTCCGCCTCCAACCGTAGGCGTGCCAGGTGTTCCGCCTGCTCCTCAAGCCAGGCCGACCCGGCCACGTCGGCCAGCGGTGGGCCCCGCCACAGTGCCACCGCGGCCGTCAGGTGCCTCACCTGCTCGTTGCTGTCCGTCGAGCGCCGGGCCAGCTCGATGAGGCGTTCGGCGGCCTGGACATCCGTGGAATCCGGTCCGGTGTCGAGCAGATATCCGGGCTGGCGCGCGACGATCGACCCGGGCTCGCCGAGCACCCCGCGCAGGTAGGAGACGTGGCGTTGCAACGTGTTCGCCGCGGTGGCCGGTAGCTGGTCGCCCCAGACCACGTCGATGAGCCGGTCGATGCTGACGACACGGCCCGCGTGCAGCGCCAACGTGGCCAGCACCGCCTTGCGGCGCACGCCGTTCACCGCCTGCGGACTGCCGGCGACGACCACCTCCACCGGCCCGAGCAGCCTGACCCGCACGCCCGTACCAACCATCGACATCACCGAATCAAACTAACGTCCCCAGCCCAGCAAACTCGATCTATTCGTCGCGTAATGGACACGATCCACGGGGCACCAGGAACGGATTCCGGGAGCTACCGTCTAGCGCACTACGGCAGGGAGGTGCGCCGATGAGCCGTCGGCTGCGGCGCGTCGCGATGGTGCTGCTCGGCGCGGTGTTGCTGGGTACGGTCGGCCTGAGCCTCGGCACCTGGTACGGCGGTCGCGGTGTCACGCCGCCCAGCGACGACCAGGCGCAGAGCCTGGCAGCGCAGTTGCTTCCCGGCGCGGTGCCGGTCGACTCGGGTCGGGTCGTGCATGGCTACCGGTGGGGCGTTCATCTCGCTGCTGATGACCTGGGCTCGGGCCGGGCGTTCTTCTGGTACGACGATGGCGACGACTGTGGGCTCTCGGAGCAGCTGCGACGCAACGCCGGGACGCAGGGGTGGCAGGGCCTCGGCCGCGTACCCGGCTACCTGTGCGACGGCTGGCGGGCTGAGCGCGACGGACTGACGGTTGCGCTCGAATACTCGGCGAGCGGGACAGAGCTGACCATCGCGCCGGCCGCGCCCGGCAAGTTCCTCGCCAGCACGGTCGCTGGCACCCTCGCCGGTGCCGCAGCCGGCGCGGCGCTGTTCGGGTGGGTGGCACGGCGACGTCGACCCGTACCCCTGCTGGTCTGCACCCTGGTGACGGTTGGCCTCCTCCCGGGCGCCGCCCTCACCTGGACGGCCCTGGGTCCGGGCATCGTCACCGAGCCGGTCTGGCCCGTCTGGCCCGCTCTCGCTCCCCTGCTGGTGCCCCTGTGGCTCGTGCTCCTCCTGGTCGGCGTGTATGCCTTCCCGAAACGCGAGACCGGGACCGGGACCAGCTCTCGGGTCACGGCGGTGGTGGTGAGTGTCGCGTGCGCCCTGGCCCCCGTGGTGATGGCCACCGCGCTGGTTCTCATGTTCCTCCGAGCACAACCCTCCCGATAGGTGCCAGAACTTCGATCCACGATCTGGACAAGGGGCGGCCGTAGGCTGGCCTCTCGCCCACGAGTCGCCAATGGAGAGCGCTGTGACCACACGTAACGGCAAGGTGATCGCCGACCAGACCATCTCCGCCGACGGGTACTCGGCCGGGCTCAACCAGACCGAGGAACGCCCGTTCGGCGACGACGGCGGTGACGGCTGGGGTCGTGGGCTGCACGCCTGGATGTTCGACTTCGGGGAGGAGAACCGGCCCGAGGTCGACCAGATCACATCCGCCTCAGCCGTCATCATGGGGCGCAACATGTTCGGCCCCGTGCGCGGCGCATGGGATCGGCAGTGGAACGGCTGGTGGGGTGACGACCCACCGTTCCACAAGCCGGTGTTCGTGCTCACCCATCACGCACGCGAGCCGCAGCCGATGGCTGGCGACACCACCTTCCACTTCGTCACCGACGGGATCGAGGCGGCGCTCGCGCAGGCGCGCGCGGCGGCCGGTGGCGGCGACATCTTGATCCACGGCGGTTCGACCACCATCAACCAGTACCTCGCCGCCGGCCTGGTCGACGAGCTGCGGCTGCACATCGTGCCGCTCACCCTCGGCGCCGGTGTGCGGCTGTTCGAGGGCGTTCCGCCGCTGAACCTCGAACAGGTGACGGCGCGGGCGGCGAGCACGGTCCTGCACGTCACCTACCGCGTGCTCTCCTGAACCGACGGAGGATGCGTTGTCCGCTATCGCGTCACTGACAGTCGTCCCCAGGGACAGCATCACCGAGCTGGCCCGCCTGGCCCGCACATCGCCGTCGTCGTTCCGCGCGTACCTGGCCGAACACGGGAGCAGGGCGCGGCAGGAGTACGACTGGTCCGGCTACTGCATGCTGTACGTCCTGACCTATCTGGAGGAACGCGACATCGACCTGGAACCGCCGGAGTTGAATGCCGAGTCCGAGGCCATCAACAGCGTGCACGGCCTGACCACGCTCATCACTCCATCGCCAGGGTTACCGGATCAGCTCGATCCCGGCGCGCACCGCGAGGAGGAATTGGCCGCGCACTTCGAGGAGATGGGGGTGGACTTCGAGGAGAGCGGCACGGCCGGTCTGGACACGCTGAGGCTGTTGCGTGACAGCATCTCCGACCTTCGCGACGACCAGGTGTTGCTGCTCAACATCGGCTGAGGCCACCGATCAAAGGTGAGGTCGGCAGCATTCAGCGCGCCCGCGAGCAGAGTCAGGGTGACCCACAGGTGTAGAGCGCACTCCTGCCCCGCGTGGTGGCATCGATCGTTGTAGGGTGCGCGCCGTGGGATATTCGGTGATGCCCTCAGGCCGTCTGCATCTCCCGAAGTCGGAGGACGCGGCTGCGGTCGCCGCTGTCCACGCCGCCCTGGCTGAACGCGGTGGTTGGTACAGGCCGGATGAGTTTCCGTCGGATGGCACCCTGGTCGACCTGGCGGATCCGGCCAGGGCCACAATCGTCCGCGACGGAGACTGGATCGAGTTCGGGTACGACGACGAGGGCGACCCCAAGTGGTCGAACCACACGACGGCCTTCTACGTCGCGATTGCGCCGTTCGTTCGCTCGGGAACCGTCGAGATCGAGGGCGAGGACGGCTCTCGCTGGTCGTACACCTACGCCAACGGGCAGATCACCCAACAGGGTTGGAACGGTTGGGATGGGTCCATCGAACCGTTTGGCGAGTATGTGGACCACCCGTAAGCGCGGTCACTCACCAGCCGCCAGGACTTCGGAGTCTCCTCCCCGCGCAGTCTCCCAGGCCGGCCGCTGGGGCTCGTCGTTGTGCACGACGATGTCGGCGTGCCGGGTCGGGCGGGTCGTAGCGAAGTAGAGCTGCTGCGAGGGGATGTAACGCTCCCGCCAGCGCCGTTCGATGTCGGCCCGAGCTGACACCCGGCGCTCTCGGATCACGGCACGATCCACGGTCTTCTCCAGCGCCGTCGACACGAAGATGCGCAGGTCCCACCGGTCGATCAGTTCCGGGCGCAGGAGGAAGACGCCGTCGAAGACGAGCACGGCGTCGGCCGGGGCGGTCGTGACCGGCGGGGACAGCACAGCATCCGTAGCACGGTCGTAGACCGCGTGTTGGAAGCCTCGATCTCCGCCTGGGCCGAGCGGATCGAGCAGAACCCGGTTCAACGCGTCGTAGTCGTGGGCGTCGTGGTAGCAGCCTTTGGCCGAGTACTCGCCGCGCGGATAGCGCTGGGCGCGGGGGAAGAGGAAATCGTCGATCGTGGCGCGGATGACGTCGCGGCCCCGCTCGCGCAGGACGGCGGCCAACTCGTCGGCGAGGGTGGTCTTGCCTGCGGCCGGCGGCCCGTCGATGGCAAGCCGCGTCGGGTGGGCGACCGTGACGGCGCCAACTGCCTCAGCCAAACGTTCGAGCAGCTCGTCGCGGGTGCCTTGAACCATGTCCTGCTACCTCCTCACGTCACCGTTCGCGGGTCGTGCCGGATTGGAGGCCTCGTCGAAGTCGGTCACATCACGTAGGGTCTTCCGATGGTCGCATGGTTTCTGGCGTACCTCCGCCCGTTGCTTGTCGTCTGCGGACACCTGCTTGCCCTGGTGTTGCTCGTCCTGGACGCGCGCCGTGAATGGAGTGCGTACGGGCTTGTCATGCTCCTCCTGTTGCTTGGTGCGCTTACCGCGATACCAGCGGCGCTGGTCGACTGGCCAGGGTTCCGGCTGATCAGCCTGATCGCACAGACCGTCGGAGCCGGCGTCATCGTGTTGGCTCTCCATGACTCGGCCGACAAGCGGGCTCTCTGGGTCTACGTGCTGTCCGCCCTCGCGGCGGTGATCTCGCCGATCAGCCGGCCAGGGCTTGGCCGAACGACAGTGATCGGCGTGGGGACGGCACTGGTGCTCACAATCAGCGTGTCGGCTCCAGCACTGGCCTGGGGTGGTGGTCAGCCCGAGGCGGTGGTTTGCGTGCGGGAGGGGCAGTCCGCTGAGGAGCTGGTGGGCGAGAACCACCGCTTCGACCCCAACCACGTGGTTGCGGGCTTCGGGTCAGAGGGGCCGCAAGCGCCCTGCCTGGAGGTGCTGTTCGATCCCGGTGCCACCGCTGGCGACGCCGACGACGTCACCCGCCGCTACTCCGTAGACCCGAGGGTTTCCTCCGTCAGCCGGACACGCTGACCCTCAGCGCACAGGTGCGCCGGACCTCGACACTCCGGGCTCGTGGTGTGCGTGGCGGGGGGCGGGTCGCTACAGCGCCACCGGGATCAGTTCGATGCCGCACATCGTCACGTGGGGCTCAACCAGTCGCTTGGCCTCCTCGGCATCCTTCTCGGTGAGGAAGACGCCGAGGTTGTGCCACCTCCGACGGCCGTCCTGCTCGGTCAACGCAGTCAGCAGGTGCAGGTAGCGGTGTCGTTCCCGGCGTACGCCCTCTGGTATGCCGGTGAGGAACGCCTCCGCCACCTTCTGTGGCGAGGCGATGTCCAGCTCGCCGCCGACTCCGCTGAGCGGCTTGACTGGCCACACCGGGTCGTACGGACTGAACGTGTTGAAGAACGAGGGCTGCACGTCCGACAGTTCGCCCTCGCACCACCCGACATTGGCGGTGATGACGTAGCCGGTCACCCCTTCGCTCTCCAGTACGAGCACCCTGGCATCCTCCGAGCGGTAACCGTCGTCACTGATGTCACCGAAGATCCGCGTGGCCTCGTCCCTGGTCGCGCACCGAATCACCAGCCCGCGATACGCCGCCTGGATCTGCACGGCGTCGACCGGGTTGAACAGCACCTCGATCGTCGTCGGAAGCCGGCCGCGGCCCCCGGGCATCTGGTCCGCGCGCAGCAGGAGCTGGCCGTACGTCGCCGAGTACGACCACAGCGCGAACAGCCGCTCGCTACGGAAGAGTTCGACACCCGGGCGGAAGTCCTCGTCACGGTGGAGCCAAACCTTCGACGTCATCTGGTCACCCTCCGACACCGCGACGGCGATCGTCAAGATCAGGATTCCGAAGCTCAGGTGCGACAAGCTGTTTGGGGCGGATCTCCTCGTCGGCTCGACGGTGCGGGCGTCGAGGTCCGGGGTCGTCTTGCGTCCACGTCTGGCAACAGTGGGCCGGCAGTCAGCGGTTCACAAAGCCCGGATAAGCATCAACTACCCCTGTGGTCCTCTGCACCAGGAGGTAGCCGTCCTCGACCCAGACGATCTCGCCGGCATCAACGAGGACCGGTTGGTCCAGGACGAAGTAATGCCATCGATTGACAAGTGTGAGGCGGTCAGCTCGCTCGCGGCGGATTGGCTGACGCTTCCTGGCTGTACCCACGGCAAACAGCATCGGCTCCATGCTGGTAAGCAACAAGTCCTGGCGGCCTGGGGATTGGATCCTCGCGCTCGACCTCGTCAGGCATCGGCCACGTGACAGCGGACGTGGTAGATCTTCGGACACGACGTAGCCACACTTCCTACGGCGCTGCCAGAGCTGGGCTCATGGTGGCCTGGCCGATCGTGCCGTTGGCGCGGAGGCCCGCAGCGCCGGCTTGAGATCTCTCGATGTCCGGCTGTAGCGTTCTGCCAGTGGGACGGCTAGTGGGACGGCTAGTGGACCGGCACCGTGATCTCGCCGGGTGGTTGGTGACGCCGCTGTTCACCCTGATAGCCGCTCCAGTGCTGGCCTGCCTCGTCGGGGTGTTGGGAAGCCTCGGGGACCACAACGGCCCACCGGCGCTGTGCAAGGAGGCCATAGCAGAAAACATGTGCGAGGAGACCAGCCTCGGGGTGGCCGGCGTTCATGTGGTCATCTCAGGCGTCATGTGGGTGCTGCTCTGGGTCATCCCGTGGTGGCGAGGTCTTCGCACGGTGCGCGTTCTGCTGGCCGTCGCTGCGACCGTCGTTCTCGTACTCCTGCCAGTGCGGATGTTCAACTGGTCCTGACACAGCGCCCGCCGCTTGTCGTCTGGCGTCAACGTCCGGGAGCCATATGTGGAAGGCGGCTGGCTGGTGCGCTGAGGGCCGGAGGGACGTTGATGCCGGCTTCCCAGGTGTCGGCTCCACCGGCAACCTCTGTTCGGTGCCGGTCCGAGACCACCGGCGCCTGCGCAGGTGCCGGTGGTCTCGTCGCCCGCCAGCATCGGACGGGTGCAGCAAAGCTATCGCCCGGCCACAGGTTGGAGTTCGAACTAGGCGCCGTATCCGCCGTCGATCCGGAGTACTGCGCCGGTGACGTAGGAGGCCTCCGGGCTGGCCAGGAAGACGACGCCCGCGGCGATCTCCTCCCCCCTGCCGTAGCGCCCCATCGACGTCGTCGGAAGGAACACGGCTGCGGCCGGGCCGTCAGCCGGGTTGGCGTCGGTGTCGATGAATCCGGACTGGATGACGTTGACCGTGACACCCCGGCCCGCCAGATCGCGGGCCACGCCCCGGCTGAAACCCTCGAGGGCCGACTTCGTCGCCGTGTAGTACGCCATCCCGGGGAAACCGGCCCGCATTCCCACACCCGAGCTGATGCTGATGATCCGCCCGTCATCCGGCAGCAGCGGCAACGCCTCCCGGATCGCGGCCGCCGGGCTCCTGTAGTTGGCGGTGAGCTGGCGCTCGATGGCGGCCTCATCGGGATCGACCTCGTCGATGCGGCCACCACCACCGATTCCCACGTTGTTGACCAGGATGTCGAGCTTTCCGAACTGCTCGACCACCTGGTGGATCAGGCCGGTCGCCTGCGTCACGTCCGTCTGGTCGGCCCGGAACGCCGCCGCGCGCACTCCCTTCGCCTCCAGGTCGGAGACCACGGCCTTGGCCCGATCCTCCGCGGCCACGTAGCTGATTGCGACGTCGGCTCCCTCGTCGGCCAGCGCCAGCGCGATCGCGGTGCCGATCCCCCGCGATCCGCCGGTCACGATCGCCACCTTGTTGTCCAGCTTTCCCACTGCTGCCCACTTCCCGCGTACGACGAGTTATTGACTGACCGGTCCACCATAATGATTGTGGACCGGACGGTCAAGGATCCGTATCCTGGATCGCATGGCACGTCCGCGAGGGTTCGACGAGAAGCAGGTACTCAACGCCGTCCGTGATCAGTTCTGGAACGCCGGTTACGCCGCGACCTCGCTGGAGGACCTGATGCGGGTCAGCGGGCTGGGCAAAGGCAGCCTGTACGCAGCGTTCGGCGACAAACGCCGGCTTTTCCTCCGGGCGCTGCGCAGCTACACCGACGACAACCACGACCACCTGCGCAAAGCCCTCACCGAAGCTCCGCGAGCCGTGGTCGCACTACGCACGATCCTTGAGCCACCGATCGGCGACCCGACCGGCGCCGGCAAACGGCGTGGCTGCCTGATGGCCAACAGCACCTTGGAACTCGGCAACGCCGACCCCGAAGTCCTCGATCACGCCCACCGCACGTACGAGACGTCGACCGCGCTGATCGGCGACTGCGTCGCCCGCGCCCAACGCGAGGGCGACCTACCCGCCGAGGCAGATCCGATCGCACTGGCGCGCGCACTCCTGGCCGCGCAACAAGGC
Organism: Micromonospora arida; assembly: GCF_042873195.1. Lineage (NCBI taxonomy): Bacteria > Bacillati > Actinomycetota > Actinomycetes > Micromonosporales > Micromonosporaceae > Micromonospora > Micromonospora arida. The sequence continues at coordinate 489,190 of NZ_JBIALC010000003.1, forward strand.
CTGCTGTTCATGAGCCGGACCGGCATGGACACGGCGACACTCAGCGCCACAGCACGATCACTCGCCAATCAACTCCTGCCGGACCCCCACGGCGGCTGAACCGGCCGGAGTCCTCGGGCTGCGGGTCGATCAAGATTTTCCGGGCGAGAAGCTGCGGTTCGTTGCAACCAGGGCTGGCATCGGGGGCTGAGCGGATCTCCTCGTCGGGCAGTCGTAGACCGTCCAGCCTGGTAGCGCGGACGGCCTCGACCGGGCGGCGGGTCCTGCTGCTGCGGACTCAGTGCGGACTGAGGGCCTCGGTCCGGACCTCGATGCGGTTCGTCCGGGTCGTCGGCAGCATCGTAGACAAGGAAAACGGCTGGTGGGGCGGGCGGGACTCGAACCCGCGACCGAGGGATTATGAGTCCCCTGCTCTAACCGGCTGAGCTACCGCCCCGAACGCCGCGCCGGATCTTATCCCGCTCGGCGGTCAGCAGCCAGCACCGAGCCGGCCGGCGCCCACGCCTGCACCAGCACGATGGGCTACAGGAATATAACAGCGTGCTCGGGTACGCCTGTCAGCCGGCGCGCAGCTCGTCCAGCACGGCGCCGGCGGCGCGCCAGCCGCTGGTGAGAGCGCCCTGGATCGATGGGCTGTCCCGGTGGTCACCGGCCACGAACAGGCCCTCCCCCAGCGCCACCGGCTTGCGCAGCCGTCCCTGCGGCGGCGGTGCGGCGGGCAGCGCCTCGGGGATCGCCACGGTGGTGAGGTGCGTCCAGTCGGCGGTGGAGCGGCCGTACAGCCGGGTCAACTCGGCCCGGATGGTCGGCTCGGGTGGGGCCGTCGGGCCGACCACCGAGGTGGCGATGAGGTGCCGTCCGGCGGGCGCGTACGTCGCGGCGGCGTTGCTGAGCACCACAGTGTTGGCGACGAGTTCGCGTCGGTCGCCGTCGACGAGCAGGATCGGCTCGGTAAGCGGCGGCTCCGGCGCGCTGTGGTAGTAGGTGGTGTAGCTGTGCATGCGTACCGTCGCCAGGGCTGGCAGCAGCGCGGCCGCGGCGGGCGGGTCGACGGCGACCAAGACGGCCCGGCAGCGGATGTCGCCGGCCTGGGTGCGGACCCGGCCCGGGGTGACCTCCGCGACCGGGGTGTCCAGGTCGAGCAGGTCGGCGGGCAGCGGCGCGGCGACGGCCCGGGGCAGTGCGGCCATCCCTTCGGCGGGCAGGCCGATCCTGCCGCGGGCGAAGGAGCGCAGCACCATCGCCAGCACGTGACTGGAGGTGGAGAGTTCCCGGTCGATGAACACACCGGACAGGAACGGTCGCAGCAGCTCCTCGATGATCGCGTCGGAGAGGCCGGCGCGGCGCAGCGCCGTCTCGGCGCTGGTCTCCGGCGCGGCGAGCAGCCGGGACGCGGGGAGGGTGGCGCAACCGGTGGCGAGGGCGGCGAAGCGCAGCCGGTCGAGCAGGGAACCGACGCCGGCGAGCGCGGTGCCGGGCCCGCCGGTCGGTTCGCGCAGCGGGTTGACCAGCCGCAGCAGCTTGTCGCCCTTGCGGACCAGCACACCGGAGGTGAAGTAGCCGAGGTTGAGCTGGTCGATGTCGAGCAGCGTGCCGAGCCGGGGGTAGGCGGTGTTGAGCACCTGGAAGCCCCGGTCGATGAGGTGACCGTCGACCACGTCGGTGGCGACCCGGCCGCCGAGCCGACCCTCGGCCTCCACCAACCGCCACGGCACGCCGGCGCGGTGCAGCCGGCGGGCGGCGGCGAGACCGGCCAGACCGCCGCCGACGATGACCACATCGGTTTCAGCCAGCACCGCGCGCCTCCCGCTCACCGTTCGCCCGGGACAACCGGCCCGGCCACCAGATCTTCGGCCCGATGTCGTACGCGAGTGCGGGCACCAGCAGCGACCGGACGATGATGGTGTCGATCAGTACCCCGATCGCGACCGCCGTACCCAGCTCGACGAGCACCACCAGGGGCAGGACGGCGAGGGCGGAGAACGTCGCGGCGAGCACGATGCCGGCTGAGGTGATCACCCCGCCGGTGACGGCGAGGCCGGCGAGCACCCCGGCGCGGGTGCCGCGCTTGACCGACTCTTCGCGGACCCGACTCATCAGGAAGATGTTGTAGTCGATGCCGAGCGCGACCAGGAAGACGAACGCGAACAGCGGGAACGACGAGTCCACGCCGGGGAAGTCGAAGACGTGGCGGAACAGCAGCGCGCAGAGGCCGAGGGTCGCCCCGAAGCTGAGCAGCACGGTGGCGATCAGCAGCAGCGGGGCGAGCAGCGCACGCAGCAGCAGGGCCAGGATGACCGCGATGACCACCAGCACGACCGGAATGATGACGTTCTGGTCGCGCTTGGCGGCGTCCGAGGTGTCCACGTTGATCGCGGTGAAGCCGCCTACCACCGCGTCCGCGCCGGGCACCTGGTGTACGGCCACCCGCAGCTCGCGGATGGTCCGCTCGGCGCCGTCGCTGTCGGGTGGGTCGGCCAGGGTCGCGTCCAGTTGCACCCGCCCGTCGACCACCTTCGGGGTGGCGTTCTCCTCGGGTGGGCCGGTCTGCGGGCCGGCCGTGAGCGGACGGACGTCGGCCACGCCGGGCACGTCCTTCGCCACCTGGGCGACCTGCCGGGCGGTCTGCTCGGTGGTGAAGATGGTGGCCGGGCTGCCGGTGCCGCCCGGGTAGTGCCGGGCGATCACCTCCTCGCCGTCGACCGAGTCGGTGCGCTGGGTGAACAGGTCGGACTGGCCGAGGGTGGTGGCGCCGAGCTGGGTGAGGCCGAGCGTCAGGAGGGCCAGCACGACGGCGGTGCTCAGCCAGATCGGGCGGGCGTGCCGGGCCACGAAGCCGGCGACGCGGCTCCAGATGCCGTGTTCGGCCCGCGGGTCGGCCTGGTCGGCTCGGGGCCGTCGCGGCCAGAACGCCCACCGTCCGCCGAGCACCAGCAGCGCGGGTAGGAAGGTGAGCATCACCAGCAGGGTGGCGGCGATGCCGATGGCGGCGACCGGGCCGAGTGCCCGGTTGGAGTTGAGGCTGGACAGCAGCAGGCAGAGCAGGCTGACGATGACAGTGCCGCCGGACGCGATGATGGCCGGCGCGGCGCCCTTCCAGGCGGTCTTCATGGCGTCCCACGGGCGGTCGTGCCGGTGCAGCTCCTCCCGGTAGCGGGCGATCAGCAGCAACGCGTAGTCAGTGCCGGCGCCGAAGACCAGCACGGTGAGGATGCCCTGGGCCTGCCCGTTGAGCTTGACCACGTCCGCGTCGGCCAGCAGGTAGACGAAGACCGAGGCGAGGGCGTACGACATCCCGGCGGCGAGCAGCGGGAAGATCCAGAGGACCGGGCTGCGGTAGACGATCAGCAGGATGACCAGCACCACGACCAGGGTGACCAGCAGCAGTGGTCCGTCGATGGCGGAGAAGACCTCGATCAGGTCGGCGAGCAGACCGGCCGGGCCGGAGACGTCCACTGTGAGGCCGTCCCGGTCACCGCCGGTGATGTCGCGCAGTTGCTCGACGACAGCGCCGATCTCCTCGCCCTCGGCGTCGTCCACCGGTACGACGACCTGGAGTGCCTGGCCGTCGTCGCTCGGGATGGGCGGGGGCAGTGGGGTGACCACGCCGGGGATCTGGGCGAACCGGGCGGCGTCGGCGCTCACCCGTTGCCGGTCCGCGTCGGTGATCCCGGAGGGCCGCTCGTAGACGACCAGAGCCGGGATGGTCTGCCGGTCGACGAACTCGCCGGCGAGGTCCTGGGCGCGGGTCGCCTCGGCGTCGGTGGGCAGGAAGGCGGCGTTGTCGTTGGTGGCGACCTCGCTGAGGCGCCCCGCGTACGGGCCGGACACGCCGCCGATCACCAACCAGGCCAGCACGACCGCCACGGCGACCAGCGTGGCCCTGCCGCCTCGTCCGGACATCCGCACTCACCCCAAGGATCGACGCATCAATCGACGCAGCGGTAGCCTCAGTCGACATCGACCATCCTGCCGGGCAAGCAGGTCCAGGGTGGGTGAAACGGGGTCACACACACGAAAACGCCCGTCGGCCGGTGGCTGACGGGCGTACGTGGAAAAGCTCCCCCGATTGGACTCGAACCAATAACCTGCCGGTTAACAGCCGGCTGCTCTGCCAATTGAGCTACAGGGGATCGTGCTCCGCTCGACTTCGGATCTCCCCCGACGCCGTGCGACGGGACAAGAGTACAGGACATCCCCCGGTGGTGGTCCAGTGGGTTGCCTCCCCGCCGTCGCATTGACAATAGGGGTAAATCGCCATCCCGACACAAGCATGCTTGAGCGGAGAGCAGGATGGGTAGTTAGCTGCGGACAGAGGACGCAGGCGCGAACAGGTCGCCTTCCGACGGGGCAACTCGACGGGGCGACGGCGCGTCAGGTACGGAAGGAGCCGCCATGCGCGGAAAGATCATGTTTCTTGGCGGGCTGGCTGCGGGATTCGTCCTGGGCGCCCGTGCCGGCCGGGAAAAGTACGAGGAGCTCGTTGTTCGGGGCCGCAAGGTGCTCGACCACCCGACCGTCCAGGAGGCGGCCGGGGTCGCGCAGGCCCAGGCCAACAAGCTCTACAGCGAGGGCAAGGACAAGCTCGGCCAGACCAAACTGGGCGAGAAGCTGGGCAACGGCAACGGCAACGGCAGCACCGGCAAGCAGGAGCTGACCGCAGCCGACGACGCGTTCGCCGGCACGCCCGCCACCATGGGCGCCAAGGCGGGCACCAGCACGGTCGGCACGACCTCCGGGTCGCCGTCGTCCACGAACCCCCGCACCAAGCCGTCCGGCTCGGGCACGAACGCCAGCACGCTCTGACCAACCGCACGTCGACGGGCCGGTCGCCGCAGGGCGACCGGCCCGTGGTCTGTCCGACGTGCGGTCAGTCCTTGCTGCTGAACGCCGCGTCGAAGGCGGCGCTCGGTGCGTCGAAGGCGAGCCGGCGGACGAACTGCAACGCCTCCGGGGCACCGACCAGCCGGTCCATGCCGGCGTCCTCCCACTCGACTGAGATCGGGCCGGTATAGCCGATCGCGTTCAACGCGCGGAAGCAGTCCTCCCAGGGCACGTCGCCGTGACCGGTGGAGACGAAGTCCCACCCGCGCCGCAGGTCGGCCCAGGGCAGGTGCGAGGCGAGCCGGCCACGGCGGCCATCCCCGGTACGCACCTTCGCGTCCTTGCAGTCCACGTGGTAGATCCGGTCGGCGAAGTCGAAGATGAAGTTCACCGGGTCCAGCTCCTGCCACACGAAGTGCGACGGGTCCCAGTTCAGACCGAACGCGGGCCGGTTGCCGATCGCCTCCAGCGTCCGCTTCGTCGTCCAGTAGTCGTACGCGATCTCACTGGGGTGCACCTCGTGCGCGAACCGCACGCCCACCTCGTCGAACACGTCGAGGATGGGGTTCCACCGGTCGGCGAAGTCCTGGTAGCCGCGCTCGATCATCGACGGCGGCACCGGCGGGAACATCGCGAGGGTGTGCCAGATCGACGAACCGGTGAAGCCGACGACCGTCTTGACCCCGAGCTTCGCCGCCGCCCGCGCGGTGTCCTTGATCTCCTCGGCGGCCCGCTGACGAACCCCCTCGGGCTCCCCGTCGCCCCAGATGCGGCCGGGCAGAATGTCCTGGTGCCGCTCGTCGATCGGGTGGTCGCAGACCGCCTGACCAACCAGGTGGTTGGAGATCGTGAAGACCTCAAGGTTGTGCTTCGCGAGGGTTTCCCGCTTGCGCTCGACGTACGAGTCGTCGGCGAGCGCCTTGTCGACCTCGAAGTGGTCGCCCCAGCAGGCGATCTCCAGACCGTCGTAGCCCCACTCGGAGGCGAGCCGGCAGACCTCCTCGAACGGAAGATCAGCCCACTGGCCGGTGAAGAGCGTGATGGGTCGCGCCATTGTCCTTCTCCCCTGATGTGATGGGGATTCCTTGTGCGGACCGGGGCGAGGGTGACCGGACGTGCGCGGCACCCGAGCGGTCACCGGTGGGTGCGGAACACACCTGAGCCCGGCGGGTTGCGCCTCCCACCGGGTCACCGGCCACCAGCACGGTCGCCGACCCCCACCCTATTTCCGCAGTGCCCCATCGGGGAAGCCCCGCAGTCGGCCGATCATCCGATCATTTCCTCGGGCGCGGGCAGGACAGCCCGTACGGTGAAGCCGCCACCGGCGCGCGGGCCGGCCGAGAACGTGCCGCCGAGCCGCTCGGCGCGCCTGCGTACCCCGAGCAGACCCCGACCGGCGCCCTGGGTGCCGCCGCCGGACGCAGCGGGACCGGCGCCCTCGTCGCGGACCTCGATGGTGATGCCCGCGGCGTCGTAGCGCAGGCGGACCCCGACCGGCGCGCCCGGCGCGTGCCGGCACGCGTTGGTCAGCGCTTCCTCGATGATCCGGTACGCCACCACGTCGACCGGGCCGGGCAGCGGCCGGGGTTGCCCGGCCATGGTCCAGCGCACCGGTTGACCGGCGGTGAAGCCCTCCACCAGCGCGTCGAGACGGTTCAGGCTGGGCGCCGGCTCGGACGGGTCGTCGGGCTCATCGGCCCGGCCCAGCGCACCGAGCAGCTGATGGCCTCGCGCCAGCACCGTCCCACGCCACTGCGCGAACAACCCCATGCAGGTCAAGGTACGGCAGCCACCTGTGCGCCACCCTCCCGGCGTCCCCACCCCGCCCTCACCCCTCACCCCACCCGGCCCCCCACCCCTCACCCCGCCGATCTTGCACTTTGTGTTGACGAAAGGTCGGCCTTGTGACATTTTGTCGCGACAGAAAGTGCAAGATCGGCGAGGGCGGGGAGGGACGGGGCTGGGCGGGGCGGGGCGGGGCTGGGCGGGGCGGGGCGGGGCTGGGCTGGGCCGACGGCAAAGCCGTCGGCCCCTCCAGGGGTTACTTGGTCAGGGCAGGGTCCACTTCTGGTTGGCCGCGTTGAGGCAGGTCCAGAGGTGCACGATGGTGCTGTCGGCGGAGTTGTTGCCGGAGACGTCCAGGCACTTGCCCGACGACGGGTTGCGCAGGGTGCCGTCGGACGCGGCCGCCCAGTTCTGCGCGCCGCTGCCGTTGCAGGTCCAGAGCTGGATCTTGGTGCCGTCGGCGGTGCCGCTGCCGGAGACGTCCAGGCACTTGCCGAGCGCCTTGATCGTCGAGTTCGGCGTCACGGTCCAGGTCTGCGCCGTGCTGCTGTTGCAGGTGTAGATCTGGATCTGCGTGCCGTCGGCGGTGCCGGCGTTACGCACGTCCAGGCACTTGCCGGCGAGACCCTTGATCGGGCCGACACCGGTGCCGCCGCTGCTGCCCTTGACCAGGGTGAAGTCGTCCAGGTCGAAGAGCCCCGTGCCGCTACCGGTGAAGGTGAGGTAGAGGTTCTGGGTGCTGGACGGGACGTTGGACAGCGCCGTGGAGACGTTGGCGTAGGTCGTCCAACTGCCGGTGTTGGGCACCGCGACCGTGCCGAGCACCGGGCCGGTGGCCGAACCGGTGCGCACCTGGATGGCGCCACCCGCGCCGCCGGAGACGACCCGGGCCGTGAACGAGGTGACCCCGGCCAGGTTGACCCCGTTGTACGCGGCCCAGTCGCCCGGCTCGATGTAGCCGAGGGTCTGCCCGCCGTTGGCCCCCGCCTTGGTGAACGCGGAGACACCGCTGGCCGAGCTGAACGCCTCGGCCTGGATCGTGCCGGTGGGCGGCGGCGTGGTGCCCAGCTCCTTGATCCGGATGTTGCGGAAGGAGGCGTCGTCACCGGTGCCGTGGTTCTGGATGCCGATGTGACCGGCCAACGAGCGGACCGGGTTGGTGTTGGTGAAGTCGTTGATCTTCACCCCGTTGAGGAAGATCTGTAGCCGCTCGCCCTCGACCAGCAGCTCGTACGTGTTCCACTCCCCCGGCGCGTTCAGCGCCGCGTCGCGGGCGGCGATGTCGGCGGACTTGAAGGTGTAGACCGCGCCGGTGGTGCGGTCGGTCGCGTCGGTGGCGTCGATCTGGATCTCGTACCCGTTGTCGACGGCCGACCACGGGTCACTCGACGGTGGGAACCCGATGAAGATGCCGGAGTTGTCGTCACCGGCCAGCTTCCAGTCCAGCTTCAGCGAGTAGTTGGTGAACTGCTTGGCGTTGTACCAGTACAGCCCCATGCCGCCGACCGAGGTCAGGGTGGCGTCGGTGTTGGTGAAGCTGCCCGGGCCGGCCTGTGACCAGCCGGCCGTCGAGCCGTTGAACAGCGGGGTGTAGCCGGTCTCGGGCCGACAGTCGGCCTTGCTCCGACCGGAGGCGTACCGGATGCCGCCGAGCAGGTGGTTCCGGAACCCCGACTCCGCGTACGACGCCTGGGTGTGCCCGGCCCCGGTGTAGAAGGACCGGCCGCCGCTGTAGCTCTTGCACCAGCTCAGCGGGTGGTCGGCACCCATCCCGCCGCCCGAGTACGACGACTCGTCAAGGGTGGCCAGCACGTGGGCGCTCGACCGGGCGTTGGTGCGGTAGTTGTACCACTCGTCGGTGCGGGTCCAGGTCTGCGGCAGGTGAGCGGTGGCCGCGTGGCCCCGGTCCTCCACCTTCATGTTGGCCTGCTGGATCGCGGGGTGCGAGGCGAACCACGCCCCCACGAGGTTGCCGTAGAACGGCCAGTCGTACTCGGTGTCGGCTGCGGCATGCACACCCACGTATCCGCGGCCGGAGCCGATGTACGACTCGAAGGCGGTCTGCTGGCTGGCGTTGAGCACGTCGCCGGTGGTGTTGAGGAAGACGACCGCCTCGTACTGGTTGAGGTTGCTCGTGGTGAACGCGGCGGCGTCCTCGGTCGCGGTGACGGTGAAGTTGTTCGCCGCGCCGAGGTCGCGGATGGTCTGGATGCCGACCGGGATCGCGTCGTGCCGGAAACCAGCGGTCTTGGAGAAGACCAGCACGTCGTACGGGGCGTCGGCGGCGCTGGCCGGGGTGGCCGGGGTGGTGCAGGCGATGACGGCGAGTGCGGCCATGGCCGCACCGAGGACGGGTCGCAGGCGTCTGCGCATATCGCTCTCCTAATTGCGGTTAGGAGGGGCCCCTCGCATCACACTAGGCGTTGTCGAAGGGCCCCTCCCGCCAGCTCAGGGCAGGGTCCACTTTTGGTTGGCGGCGGCGGTGCAGGTCCAGAGGTGGACCACCGTGCTGTCAGCGGAGCTGTTGCCGGAGACATCGAGGCACTTGCCCGACGACGTGTTGCGGAGGGTGCCGTCGGCCTGGGCCGCCCAGTTCTGCGCGGCGGTCCCGTTGCAGGTCCAGAGCTGGATCTTCGTGCCGTCGGCGGTGGCAGCACCCGACACGTCCAGGCACTTGCCCAACGACTTGATCGTGGAGTTGGGGGTGACCGCCCAGGTCTGCGCGGCACTGCCGTTGCAGGTGTAGATCTGGATCTGCGTGCCGTCAGCCGTGGCGGCGTTGCGCACGTCCAGGCACTTGCCGCCGAGGCCCTTGATCGCCCCGGCCCCACCGGCCGGGGGCGTCCCGGTGACGAAGGTGAAGGCGTCCAGGTCGTAGAGCGCCCCGGTGCCCGACCCGGCGAAGGTCAGGTAGAGCGTGGTCGTGCCGGTCGGCGGGTTGCTGATCGTCCCGGTGACCGTGGTGAAGGTTTCCCAGCCGCCGGTCACCGGGACCGTGGCCGAGCCGAGCACGGTGCCGGTGGCGGAACCGGCCCGGACCTGGAGGGTGCCACCGGCGCCCGCCGAGGAGACCCGGGCGTTGAACGAGGTCACGTTGCCCAGCCGGTACGGCTGGAACGCGATCCAGTCGCCGTTGTTGATGTCGCCGACGGTCTTGCCACCCTCGGCCGGGGTCTTGCTGAACACGTTGATCCCCGACGAGGTGCCGTAGAACTCGGCCTGGCGGTGCCGCGGCGGCAACGTGTGCTGGGTGTGCGTGGTCAGCCCACCGGCGTCGGTGTACTCGGCGTCGAAGATCGCGAAGATGTTCGCCGCGTCGTCGTGCTCACCGTCGACCGGGATGGTGATCGAGCCCGAGCAACCGGTCTTCGAGGTGATCTGGTGCCCGTGCTGGTCGTGCCCGAGCACGTAGGTCATCTTGACCTTCGTGCAGTCGATGGTGCCGTCCTCCGGGTCGGTCACCGTGATGCTGTACGCCACCGTGTCCCCGAAGCCGAACAGCTGACCGTTGCCCGGATTGTTGATCGTGACCGTGGGCGCGGTGTTGCCGACGCTGATCTGCACGCTGCTGCTGCCGGTGGCGCCCTGCGGGTCGCGCACCGTCAGCGTGGCGGTGTAGGTGCCGTTGGCGCTGTAGGTCTTCGTCGGGTTGGCGGCGGTCGAGGTGGTCCCGTCACCGAACGCCCACGCGTAGGTCAACGCGCCGCCCTCGGGGTCGGCCGAGCCGGCCGAGGAGAACGTCACCGCGAGCGGGGCCGCGCCAGAGGTGCGGTTGGCGCTGGCCTTCGCGGTGGGCGCCCGGTTGCCGCCGCCGACGTAGTCGAAGCGGTAGAGCGCCGAGTTGGCGTCACCGTTGAAGTAACCGGTGCCGTAGTCGAGCACGTAGTACGCGCCGTCCGGGCCGAACGCCGAGTCCATCACCTGCTTGCCGACCCACGGGAAGGTGTCGATGGTGCCCCGGGAGCCGTCGGAGTTGACGTGGATGGGCTTGATCCAGCCTCGGCCGAACTCGGTGGCGAAGAACTGCCCGTCGAACGACTGCGGGAACTTGGTGGTGGAGGTCGACGAGGCGTTGTACCGGTAGACCGGGCCGCCCATCGGCGACTCGGAGCCACCGCCGAACTCGGTCGGGGTGCCGGCGTCGCCGGCGTACCGGATCCAGGCCGGCTGGGCCGGCGGCAGGGTGGTCAGGCCGGTGTTGCGGAACGAGTTGTTGGTCGGCCCGCCGGTGCAGTTGTACTTCGCGCCGCTGGCGCTGGTCGCGAAGTCGAACTCGTTGTACGTCTCGGTGGCGGTGTTGGTGCCGGTGCAGTACGGCCAGCCGTAGTTGCCCGGTGCCGCGACCCGGTTGAACTCCACCTGGCCGGAAGGCCCGCGGGTGGAGCTGGTGGAGCCGGCGTCCGGCCCGTAGTCACCGACGTAGACCACCCCGGTGGCCTTGTCCACGCTGATCCGGAACGGGTTGCGGAATCCCATCGCGTAGATCTCCGGCCGGGTACTGGCCGTGCCGGGGGCGAACAGGTTGCCCGACGGGATGGAGTACGTGCCGTTGGCGTTCACCTTGATCCGCAGGATCTTGCCGCGCAGGTCGTTGGTGTTGCCGGCGCTGCGCTGCGCGTCGTACGCGGGGTTGCGGTTGGTCCGCTCGTCCAGGGGTGAGTAGCCGGACGACTCGAACGGGTTCGTGTCGTCGCCGGTGGACAGGTAGAGGTTGCCGGCGGCGTCGAAGTCGATGTCGCCACCGACGTGGCAGCACACGCCCCGGCTGGCCGGAACGTCGAGCACGTCGATCTTGCTGACCTGGTTGAGCGTGAAGTCCGAGTTGAGGGTGAACCGGGAGAGCCGGTTGACGCCGTTCCAGGCCGAGAAGTCGGTGCCGGTGGCCGGCGCGTCGCCGCCGGGGGTGGAGAGCGGCGGGGCGTAGTAGAGGTAGATGTAGCGGTTGCTGGCGAAGCCCGGGTCGACCCCGACGCCCTGCAACCCCTCCTCGTCGTGCGTGTAGACCGACAGGGTGCCGATCACAGAGGTGGTGCCGTTGGCGTCGGTGCGGCGCAGGGTGCCGTTGCGGGCGGTGTGCAGGACCGACCGGTCCGGCAGCACCGCCAGCGACATCGGCTCACCCATGTCGGTCACGCCACGGGCCAGCTCGACCTGCTGGAAGTCGCTGGCGACGATCGTGTGTGCCTGGGCGGGGGCCGAGCCGGCGGCGAAGGTGACCGTGCCGGCGGCGACCGCCAGCAGCAGCGCGGATCCGGCGGAGAACCATCGTCGGGACCGTTGTCTGGGTGCGTCCTCCATGGACATCTGTGCTGTCCCTTCCTGACGTGTGACTGCCAGGCCGGGCGCGCGCCGTCGCGCCGGATGCCGTAGCGGTGGTGGGGGGTCGATGGGTTACCGCGCCGCCGGTTCACCTCGACGAAACATTGTCGTGTTGGTCACGACACTAAGTCGCATGTGTCGATGTGTCCATACCTTCCGGCGGTTCAGCATCAACTTTTGTCGATTTGATCGAAAGTCGCCGGTCAGGCGCGTCGGTCGATCGCCTGCCCGGCCAGCGCAACCAGGGCCGCGCGGGCCTCATCGGCCACCATGGCGTCCTGCAGGGCCGAAAGCGCGGCCTCGGTCCGGACCCGGATCATCTGCTCGATCCGCTCCCGCGCGCCGGTCGCCTCGATGATGTCGCGCAGCTCCGCCGCGCCCTCGGCGTCCAACGCCGGGTTGCCGAACAGCTCCCGCAGCCTGATGGTCTGCGGCCGGTCGGCGGCGCTGCGGGCCAGCGCCATCATGACAGTGGGCTTGCCCTCACGCAGGTCGTCCAGGACCGACTTCCCGGTGACCGCCGGGTCACCGAACACGCCCAGGACGTCGTCGCGGAGCTGGAACGCGTCACCCAGCGGGTCACCGAACTCGCCCAACGCGGCGATCAGCTCCGGCCCCGCGCCGGCCAGGGCCGCACCGATCTGCAACGGCCGGGTGACCGTGTACCGGGCAGCCTTCATCCGGATCACGGTGAGCGCGCTGGCCACCGACCCGTCACCCACGCCCGAGACCAGGTCCAGGTACTCCCCCGCGATCACCTCGGTACGCATCAGCGCGAACACGCCGTACCCCCGGTGCACCTGCTCGGTGCTCAGCCCGCACTCGTGGAACATCTGATCCGACCAGGCCGCGCAGAGGTCACCGCAGAGCAGCGCGGTGTTGCGGCCGTACGCCTCGGGGTCACCGCGCCACGACGAGCGGGCGTGCAGGTCGGCGAAGAGCCGGTGCACCGACGGCTCACCCCGGCGGCGGTCGCTGCCGTCCAGGATGTCGTCGTGGATCAGCGCGAACGCGTGGAACAGCTCCAGGGCCGCCGCGGCCACCACGATCGGGGTGCCGTCGGCCGCGCCCGCGCCGCGCCAACCCCAGTAGCAGAAGAGGGGTCGTATCCGCTTGCCGCCGGCCAGCACGAACCGTTGCAGCGCGGTGAACACCCCCCGCGGCGCCCCGTCCGGCCAGTCCGGGCCCTGCCGGCTGAGAAACCCGGCCAGCTCCGCGTCGAAGCGTGCCCGCAGGCCGCTGGTGTCGGTGGGCGCGACGGTGACCGTCATGAGCCCTCCCCCGAACCGCCCGCATCGCCGGGGCTCAGCCCGGCCAGCTCCAGCAGCAGCGCCTTGACCTCGGTCGCCGCGATCTTGTCCCGGGCCGCGGTCGGGTCGGAGCAGAGCAGCACCGGGCCGTCCGCCGGGTCGTCCGGCAGCCGCCCGTGCGAGCCCCGCACCGCCCGCGCGCCGGCATCGAGGCCGACCGCGCTCATCAGGTACCGCATGCCGAGCTTCTTGCGGGCCAGGGCGACCCCGGCCCGGGCCTTCGCGGCACCGGGGTTGGCCGGGTCGAAGAACAGCTCCGCCGGGTCGTAGCCCGGCTTCCGGTGAATTTCCACGAGCCGGGCGAAGTCCGGTGCCTGGGCGTCGTCCAGCCAGTAGTAGTAGGTGAACCAGGCATCCGGCTCGGCCACCAGCACCAGCTCACCGGCGCGCGGATGGTCCAGCCCGTGTGCGGCCTTGCCCTCGGCGTCGAGCACCTCGGCCACCCCGGGCAGGCCGGCGCAGAGCTTCGCCACCGCCGGCACGTCGGCCGGGTCCCGGACGTAGACGTGCGCGATCTGGTGGTCGGCGACCGCGAACGCCTTCGACGTCCACGGGTCGAGGTACTCCATGCCCGCCTGGGTGTGCACCCGCAACAGGCCCTCGGCGCGCAGCAACCGGTTGACGTCCACCGGCCGGGACACGTCGGTGATGCCGTACTCCGACAGCACCACCACTGTGGCGTCCCGAGCCCGGGCGGCGTCCAGGAGCGGGCCGAGCACCGCGTCCAGCTCGGCTGCCGCCGCGGCGGCCTGGGCCGACGAGGGACCGAAGCGTTGCAGGTCGTAGTCCAGGTGCGGAACGTAGACCAGGGTCAGGTCGGGTGACACGTCGGCGAGGATCTGCTCGGCCGCCTGGCAGATCCACCGCGACGACGGCAACCCGGCCGTCGGCCCCCAGTAGGTGAAGAGCGGGAAGGTGCCCAGCCTCCCGGTGAGCGCGTCGTGCAGCTCCGGCGGGTCGGTGTAGCAGTCCGGCTCCTTGCGCCCGTCGGCGTAGTAGACCGGGCGGGGCGTCACCGTCCAGTTGACGTCGGCGCCCATGGCGTACCACCAGCAGACGTTGGCCACCGTGTAGCCGGGTTCGGCCCGACGAGCGGCCTGCCAGAGCTTGTCCCCGCCGACCAGCGCGTTGTGCTGCCGCCACAGCAACACCTCGCCCAGCTCCCGGAAGTACCACCCGTTGCCGACGATCCCGTGCCCGCCGGGCTGCTCGCCGGTGAGGAAGGTGGACTGCACCGAGCAGGTCACGGCGGGCAGCACGGTGCCCAGCTCGGCCCGGAAGCCGCCGTCGGCGACCCCACGCAGTCGAGGCATGTGCGCCAGTAGTCGGGGCGTCAACCCCACCACGTCGAGGACCACCAGTCGCCGGCTCATCGCGTCACTCCCATACTCACGGTTCGCTCTGCGGTCAGGCCGAGGCCGACCAGTTCGTCCCGGGCGAAGGCCAGCTCCGCGGCGATGCCGGCGGCCAGCTCCGCGTCGGTGCCGGGCCGTCGTGCGGCCGGCAGCACCCCCCAGGTGTACGTCTCGACGTCGAGGTGGTCGCAGCCGGCGGTCGGGCCGTCGAAGAGCGCTCTCAGGGCCGCGCGAAGCACCGGCAGGGTCGAGCCGAGCGGCTCCTCGGGTGGGGCGTGCAGCGGCACGTGGTAGTGCACCCGCCACGGGCCGGGCAGCGCCCGCTCCAACGCCTCGTCCAGGTCGTCGGCCGCGTACGTCGGCTCGGCCGGGTCGGCCAGACCGGCGCAACCGGCGCCCCGGGTCTGGTGCAGGAAGCGCGGCTCCACCCAGCGGCGCAACGCCTCGGCGTCGCGGGCCGGGTCGGCGGCCTCGACAGCGGCGGAGACCTGCACCTTCACCACCGGCAGTCCGGCCGCCCGCAGTCGGTGCAGCGCCTCGGCCGGCTCCTCCCAGGCGCAGGCCAGGTGGGCGAGGTCGACGCAGACACCCAGCCGTTCGGTGTCCATCCCGGACAGCAGCGCGGCCGCCTGACCGGTGCTCTCCACCACACAGCCGGGCTCGGGCTCGAAGGCGACGCGTACCTCACGGCCGGTGTCCCGTTGCACGTCGGCCAGGCCGGCGGCGAGCTGGTCCAGTCGGCGTCGGGCCGCGTCGGCCCGATCGGTGTCCCACGGTTGACGCCAGGCCAGCGGCAGCGTGGAGATCGAACCCCGGGCGGCATCGTCGGGCAGCAGGTCGGCGAGGACCCGGGCGAGGTCCAGGGTGTAGGTCAGCCGCTGCTCGGTGGTCCAGTCCGGGTGGTACACGTCCTGCTTGACCACCGGGGCCTGGAAGGCCGCGTACGGGAAGCCGTTGAGCGTGACCACCTCCAGGCCGCGCGCGTCCAGCTCGGTGCGCAACCGGCGGCGTAGCGTCTGGTCGGCGGCCAGCTCGGCGGCGACCGGGGCGGCCAGCCACAGGCCGAGCCCGAGCAGGTCGCTGCCGAGCGCCTCGCGGACCGGCGCCGCGTAGGTGTCCAGTTGACCGAGGATGCCGGTGAGGTCCTCGGCCGGGTGCACGTTGGTGCAGTAGCCCAGGTGGACGGTCTCGCCGCCGGCATGTCGCAGCCGCATCAGCTGCCGCCGCGCAGGATCGAGTTGCCGGTCTGCGGGTCCACGGCGGCGGCGGCGTCCAGGTCGCTGAGGTCGAGCCGCCCCGACTGCCCGTAGAACTCCACCGGGTTTCGCCACAGCACCTTGTCGACGTCGTCGTCGCTGAAGCCGGCCGCGAGCATCGCCTCGCCGGTGGCTCGGGTCAGCAGCGGATCGGAGCGCCCCCAGTCGGCTGCCGAGTTGACCAGCATCCGTTCCGTGCCGTACTCCCGCAGCAACTCCACCATCCGCTGCGGTGTCATCTTGGTGTCCGGGTAGATGGAGAAACCCAGCCAGCAGCCGCTGTCGCGGACCAGCTTCACTGTCACCTCGTTGAGGTGGTCGACGACCACCCGACCGGCGTCGATGCCGGACTCGGCGACCACCGCGAGGGTCCGCTCACAGCCGCGCGCCTTGTCCCGGTGCGGGGTGTGCACCAGGGCCGGCAGGTCGTACGCCACAGCGAGGGCGAGCTGCGCCGCGAACGCCTCGTCCTCCTCGGGCGTCATCGAGTCGTACCCGATCTCGCCGACCGCCACCACCGCGTCCTTGTCCAGGTAGCGGGGCAGCAGGTCGAGGACCGGCCGGCAGCGCGGGTCGTTGGCCTCCTTGGGGTTCAGCGCGATGGTGGCGAAGTGGCGCACCCCGAACTGCCCGGCCCGGAACGGCTCCCAGCCGATCAGCGAGTCGAAGTAGTCGGTGAACGAGGCCGCGCTGGTGCGCGGCTGACCCAGCCAGAACGCCGGCTCCACCACCGCGCGCACTCCGGCGGCGACCATCCGTTCGTAGTCGTCGGTGGTGCGTGAGGTCATGTGGATGTGGGGGTCGAAGATGCGCATTCACGCCTCCCGGGGCAGTGCGGCGGTGAGCCGGTGGAGCAGGTCGTTGGCGTCGGCGGGCAACTCCCGGCCGGCGGCGTGCCGTTCGGCGGCCAGCGCGGCCAGCATCGCGGTCAGCTCGCCGTCGGCCCGGGTGTCCAGGTCGGCCACGTTGGCCAGGGGGACGCCGCTGAACACGCACTTGAGCACCGCCTGCCGCCAGGCAGCCTGGTCGAGGTGCCGGGCGTACGGGCCGAGCGCGGCGGCGACCAGCCGGGTGTCGTTGGTCCGGATCGCGTCGTGCAGCAACGGGACCCCGTCGGCGCCGATCGGCAGCAGCGGCAGGGCGCGCAGCACGGCTCGTCGCTCGGCCGCGTCACCGTGCTGGTAGAGACGCTCGGCGTATGCCGCGTGCTCGCCGGGCAGGCTGTTGAGCAGCAGCACCCGGGCCGCGTCGTCGGCGGTCCAGCCCGGGACGTCGGGCAGCGCCGCCCGCCCGCAGCGTCGGCCGACGGCGGGAAAGAGCCGGGTGATCGCGGTGGGCTCGGTGGTGACCCGGCGCAGCGCCGTGTCCAGCCAATCGGGATCGGGTACGCCTCCCAGCGCGGCCCGTAGTGAATCCGGTGTCATCCCGTCTCCTCCCTTGTGCTGCTCGCCGGTGCCCCGCCACCCTTCGCTCTGCACCTATATATGCACCGGGGCCTCTTTGGCGGGTGTCGCCTCGGCGGGTGCAGAGCAAAGGGTGCGGGCAGGGTCGTTATCGGTGGCCGCGGCGGCACGCAGGAACTCGATCGACCGGGCCGCCACGGCGGGTGCGGCGTGCGAGTCGCGGGGCAACTCCACAGCGACCAGCCCCTGGTAGCCGGCCGCCGCCAGGGCGGCCAGCACCGGCGGGAAGTCGATCTCGCCGACGCCGAACTCCAGGTGCTCGTGCACGCCTCGGCGCATGTCGTCGATCTGCACGTTGACCAGGTGGTCGGCCACCTCGGCGACGCACTGCGGCACCGGCCAGGGCTCCAGGCACCGGCAGTGGCCGATGTCGACGGTGATGCCGAAGCGGGCCGGGTTCTCGAGAGCCGCGTGCAGCCGACGCCAGTCCGCGATGTCCTGCACCAGCATGCCCGGCTCCGGTTCGAAGCCGAGGGTGACGCCGGCGGCGTCGGCCGCGTCGACCACTGTGGCGCAGCCGGCCACCAGCCGGTCCCAGGCGCACTGCGGTGACACCGACTCGGGTCGGACACCGGCCCAGAACGAGACCGCCTCCGCGCCCAGGTCGGCACCGATCCGCACGGCCCGGCGCAGGAACTCGATCCGCCGGGTCGGGTCGTCGTGCAGCAACGTCGGGGCGTGCTTCTGCCACGGGTCCAGCAGGTAGCGGGCCCCGGTCTCGATGACCACCGCCAGGCCCAGCGACTCCAACCGTCGACCGACAGCGGCGACCCGGCGGGTGAGCCCGGGCGCGAACGGATCCAGGTGGTCGTGGTCCAGGGTGAGCGCCACCCCGTCGTAGCCGAGATCGGCGATGACGGCGAGCGCGTCGTCGAGGCGGTGGTTGGCGAAGCCGTTCGTGCCGTACCCGAGACGCAGCGTGGTGGCGTCGGCGGCCGGCGCACCGGGCCGTGGCTCGGGGACGCTCATGTCGGGGAGACCTTCCGGGCCAGCCGTCGACCCAACGGCGCGGCAGCCGCGACGGCCACCCCGAGCAGGCCCGCTCCACCCCGTGCGGTGAGCGCTCCCTGGAGGGCCGGCAACCCGGTGATCCCCGCGCCGACGGCCGCGCGGACCCGCCCGGCCGACGGGTCCCGGACCACAGCGGCCTGGGCCGCGCCGTACCGGGCGGCGTACCACCCGGCCAGCACCGCGGGCAGCACCGCCGCGATCGTGGTGGACCGGCTGCGACCCGCGCGCACGCCGGTCCCGTCGACGGTCCCGGCCCGGTCGGTGGCCCCGGTCTGGTTCGTCGTTCGGAGGGCTGCGCGTCGGGCGCCAGGCACGGCGACGGCGGCACTGGCGGCGACCAACGCGGTGCCGGCGAGGGTGCGCATCGGCAGGGTGGCATCGGCGCCGGTGACCTCCCGGCGGGACAGCGCGGTGACAGTCCAGGTGTGCGCGGCGACGGTGGCCGCCGCCGGCAACGCCCGGCTCATCCGGCCGCCGGACGCGCCGAGCAGCACGTCCAGCCCTCGGCAGGCGGCCATCACGGCCGGGCCGGCCGCGGTGTTCTTGGCCAGCAGGTCGTACCCCCAGATGGTGGCGGCCAGCGGCACGGCGAGCGCGGCGGCGCGGCGACCGCCCACGGCGGCGGCCAGGCCCACGCCGGCGGCCGTGAGGCCCGCCGCGAGACCGACCGCGGCGGCCGGGGTGACCCGTCCGCTCGGGATCGGCCGCTCGGGCCGTTCCTCGGCGTCCAGACCTCGGTCGGCCCAGTCGTTGGCGGCCATGCCGGCCCAGTAGAGCAGCACCGATGCGCCGGCCAGAGCCGGGGTACGTGGGCTCAACGCGCCCGCCGCCGCGGCCCCGGCGATCACGTCACCGGGCACCGAGAGCGCGGCCGGCGCACGGACCAGCTCGGCAAGATCAGCCAACGTTGTCATGATCACCGTCCCCGCCGTCGTGCAGGTGCCGGGTGAAGGCGGTCAGCCGGGCCCACTGCTCGCCCAGCGAGTGGGTGGGCGCGCCCAGCGGGTCCTTGAAGAAGAAGCCCAGGTCGGCCAGCGGCCCCACCTGCCCGGCAGCGTGCGCGGCGGCGGTGAGTCGGGCCAGGTCGAGCACCAGCGGCGCGGCCAGCGCCGAGTCGCAACCGTGCCAGGTGAACTCCATCCGCATGCCGGTGCCGAGGAATCCGCTGAAGGTGATCAGATCCCAGGCGGTCTTGAAGTCGCCCAGCTCCTCGACGTACTCGATGCGGGTGCCGCCCTGCGGGACGTAGCCCAGCGTCTCGCCGAGCACCCGCTGCTTGCTCTGCACCTTCGCAGCGTTCGCGGCCGGGTCGGCGAGGGTGGCGCCGTCGCCACCGCCGAGCAGGTTGACCCCGGACCAGGAGCCAACGGCCAGGTTGCGCATCGCGAACATCGGCGCGAGCACCGACTTGACCAGGGTCTCCCCGGTCTTGCCGTCGTGTCCGGCGTACGGCAGTCGGGCCTCCTCGGCCAGCGCGGCCAGCGCCGGCAGCCGCAGCCCGGTGGACGGGGTGAAGTCGACGTACGGGCAGCCGGCGAGCACTGCGGCGTACGCGTAGAGGGAGCTGACCGGCAGCACCTCGTCCGGACCGTCGAGGGCGGCGCGTAGCGCGGCCGGGTCGGCGTGCGCGGGGTGCGGTCGAGGGGCCGGCTCGGTGGCGGAGACGTTGACCACCACCACCCGGTCCAGCTCGTGCCGCTCGCGGAAGCTGGTCAGGTCACGGACCACGGCCTCGGCGCGGTCGGCCTGGGTGTCGCCGACCGGTGCGGGGCGCAACTCCTGCTCGACCACGCCCAGCTCGTCGCGGAGCGCGGCGACCAGTCGCCAGGGGATGACACCGGCGTCTGCGAGGGCCTCGGCGCGCTTGCACAGTGGGGTGGTGGCCAGGTCGTGTCCGCCGAAGACCAGGTCGGCGAAGGCCGGCAGGGCCGGGCCGCGCAGTTGGGGAAGCTCGGTGACGCAGCCGGTGGGCCCGGCCAGGCCGGCCCGCAGCGCGAGCCCCCCGACGATGCTGGTGGTCGCAACGGAACCGCGCGCTCCTACCAGCCAGACACCTGTTCGCATGGTGCTCCTTCCCCATTCACGAGGAACCGTCGGTACCGCTAAATATAGGAATATCAGAATATGTTTCGGAAAGATACGGCCCTGTTTCGGAAAGTTTCGGGCCGGGTGGATGGGCCCCGTCCGCTCGCCCCGCACCGGAACAGCACCGGCTTCCGACGTCGGCGTCGGCGGCGACGACGCCGGACCGGATCCCGGCAGGTGCGAGCAGACGGGGCTGGCAGGCAGGGTCGGGTCGGCGTCTCGACCCTGCCTCCCCCGCATCCGGCCGGTCGGGGCATTGGCATGCCCCGGCCGGGCGTCTCAGGCCGCCGCGCCCACCGGAAGACCGACCGAACCACGATCCGCCGGGAACCGGCGAGCGGGTGCGGTACGGGTGGGGGCGGCGGCGGGCGGTGTCATCAGGTCCTCCGGAGGTCACCGGTGGTGGCGGTCCTCCGGTGCGGCCGGGGAATCCCGGTCCGGTCGCACCGGACGACCGTCCTGCTCGTGCGCCACCGGGCCGTGCGGCCCGGCTGCACGCTCTCCGAAGCCGGCCTCTGTCCCGGCCACGGGGCGCAATCCGTGGCTGGTCCCTCGCCGGTCGGCTTCGGAAAGCCGGTCGGGCGACGGCGGTGCGAACACCGCCGTCGCGGATGGTCGATGGTCAGACGGTCGCCGCGGTCAGCGTCGGTTCCACCTCGGCCCAGGAGGAGCCGAGCTCCGCCGAGCGGGCCACCGCGTCCAGCACCAGCTGGACCTGCAACGCGTCGGCGAAGGAGGGAGTCGGGTCGACACCGGTGGCGACCGCCTCGATGAAATCGCGCATCTCGTGCGTGAACGAGTGCTCGTAGCCGATGATGTGGCCCGGGGGCCACCACGCCGACATGTACGGGTGCTCGCCCTCGGTCACCAGGATGCGGCTGAAGCCCTGCTCCACGGCCGGGCGGGTCGCGTCGTAGAACTCCAGCTCGTTGAGGCGCTCCAGGTCGAAGACCACACTGCCCAGCGAGCCGTTGATCTCGACGCGCAGCGCGTTCTTACGGCCGGTCGCGAACCGGCTCGCCTCGTACGTGGCCAGGGCGCCACCGTCGAGCCGGGCCACGAAGACCGCGGCGTCGTCGACGGTGACAGTCCCGGTGGGCGCCGAGTGGCCGTCCACCGAGGCCGCCAGACCGCTCGACTCGGCCGGCAACGGCCGCTCCTTGACGAAGGTCTCGGTGACCGCGCTGACGCCGCTGATCCGCTGACCCGTGACGAACTGGGTCAGGTCGATGATGTGCGCACCGATGTCACCGAGCGCGCCGGAGCCCGCCCTGTCCTTCTGCAACCGCCAGACCAGCGGGAACTGCGGGTCCACGATCCAGTCCTGCAGGTACGTCGCACGGACGTGTCGAATCACCCCGAGCCGTCCGTCGGCGACCAACTGGCGCATCATCGTGACCGCGGGGACCCGGCGGTAGTTGAACCCGCACATCGACCGCACTCCGGCGGCCCGGGCGACGTCCGCCGCAGCGGTCATCGCCAGTGCCTCCTCCACCGAGTTGGCCAACGGCTTCTCGCACAGAACGTGCTTGCCTGCGGCCAACGCGGCGAGAGCGATCTCGGCGTGGCTGTCGCCCGGGGTGCAGATGTCGACAACGTCGATGTCGTCCCGGTTGATCAGATCACGCCAGTCGGTGGTGTACGCGTCCCAGCCGAGTGTGTCGGCGGCGTCAGCCACCTTCGCTGTGTCTCGGCCGCAGATCAACGCCATCCGGGCCCGCGCCGGCAGGTCGAAGACGCGGTTCACGGTACGCCACGCCTGTGAGTGCGCGGCGCCCATGAACGCGTAGCCGACCATGCCGACCCGCAGTTCTTTGTCTGTCGTGGACAAGGTGGGTCTCCCCCCGGTATGTCAGAACCCGAGCTTGTCGTAGCTGCTCGCGTTCTCCTTGGTGATCGTCTCCGAGGCCAGGGTCACTTCCTTGGGCACCTGCAGCTCCGTCAGGTCGCCCAGGCCCCGACCCTGCGCGATGAGCCGCGCGAGCGAGACCGCCGAGGAGGCCATCGACGGGTTGTAGGTGACAGTGGCCTTCAGCACGCTGTTGTCGGCCTTGATCGCGTCGATCGCGAGCTTGGAGCCCGCGCCGCCGACCATGAAGAACTCCGACCGGTTGGCCTGCTTGATGGCCGCGAGCACACCGATGCCCTGGTCGTCGTCGTGGTTCCAGATGGCGTCGATCTTCGGCAGCGCCTGGAGCAGCTGGGCCGCCTCGCGCTGGCCGCTGTCCGAGGTGAACTCGGCCGAACGGCGGTTCTCCACCGTGAACCCGTAGGTCGCCAGGGCGGCCTTGAAGCCTTCGCTGCGCTCGACGGTCAGCGGGATCTCCAGGCCGGCGATCTCACCGATGACCGGGTTGGCGACACCCTTGTCCTTGAGGATCTTGCCGATGTAGTGCCCGGCCGAGACGCCCATGCCGTAGTTGTCGCCCTTGATGACCAGCCGTGAGGCCAGCGCGTCGGGGAACGCCCGGTCGAGGTTCACGATCGGGATGCCAGCCTGCATCGCCTGGAGGGCAACGGCGTTGACCTCCTTGCCGTCGTGCGGCAGCACGACGATGATGTCCGGCTTCTGGGCGATCAGGGTGCCGAGCGTCGAGCGCTGGGCCTCGGAGTTCGAGCCGCCGTCGACCTCCTTGAACTCCACGTCCGAGTAGGCCGCGGCCTGGGCCTTGGCGTTGGCGTGGATCGCGCCCATCCAGCCGTGGTCGGCGGCCGGGGCGGAGAAGCCGATGACGACCTTCTTGCCCGGGGCGTTGTTGCCCTCACTGTTTCCGGCGGCCTTGGTCTGGGTGCTGGCGGCCGGGGTCTCGTTGCTGGTGCAGGCAGTGAGGAGGGTGGCAGCGCCCACTGCGGCTCCACCGAAGAGCAACCGGCGGCGCGACAGGTCGCGACTGTGCTGGGTCATGAATGACCTCCTGGGAGCGGGATGTGACTTATTGAGGGTGTGCGAGGCCCGGCCACCGTCGAAGATCTCGACGTTGCCAGGACAACGGTGCGGTGCGTCAGGTTGCGGTGGTGACCCTGTTCCGCGCGAGGAGCCGAGTGACGGACTTGAACTGGAACTGCTGGACCAGGACGGCGGCGACGATGATGCCGCCCTTGACCATGTTCTGCGCCTCGATGGAGAGGCCGTTGATGGCGAAGAGGTTCGTGATCGTGGCGAAGATGATGACGCCGAGCAGCGAACCGACGATCGTGCCCCGGCCGCCGCTGAGCAGCGTCCCACCGATGATCGCCGCGGCGATCGCGTCCAACTCGTACAGGTTGGCCATCGCCGCCTGCGCCGAGGTCGCCTGCGAGGTGAGCATGATGGCGGCGATACCGCAGCACAGACCGGAGAGCGCGTAGAGCAGCATGGTGTGCCGCCGGACGTTGATGCCGGCCAGCCGGGCCGCCTCCGGGTTACCGCCGACGGCGATGGTCCGCCGGCCGAAGGTCGTGCGGTTGAGCACCACCCAACCGGCCAGCACGACCGCGCCGAGGATGTAGACCAGGATCGGGATCCCGATCACCTTGCGCGCCGCGATGTCGTTGATGAACGTGCTGCTCGACACCTGGGTCTGCTTGTTGGAGATCGACGCCGCGAGCCCACGCGCGGCCACCAGCATCGCGAGGGTCGCGATGAAGGGGACCAGCCGCCCGTACGAGATGAGCACACCGTTGACGAGGCCGACGCAGACGCCGACCACGAGGGCGGTGAAGATCATGCCGCCGGCGCCGTAGCTCTGGGTGGCCACAGTGGTGCACCAGACCCCGGCGAGCGCGACGATCGCGCCGACCGACAGGTCGATGCCACCACCGATGATCACGAAGGTCATCCCGACCGTGACCACGCCGACGACCGAGGCCAACTGGAGAATGGCCAGGACGTTGTTCCAGACCCAGTTCGGGTCGCCGTACAGGTCGGGCTTGGTGACAGCGCCGACCACGATGAGCGCGGCCAGCACCCCGATCAGACCGAGGTTGCGCTTGGCGCCGTCGCCACCGTCACCCCGCCACCACGAGAGCTTGCCCCCGGATCCTGCTTTATCGCTGGCCACCGCCGTCTCCGCCGGATCCACCGGAGGCGACTGCGCCGGAAGCTGCGGGCGCTCCGGTGTCGCGGTGGGAGTGGGAGTCGCGTCGCTCATGCCGGTGCGCCTTCCATCAAGGACCCCGCCATCACGAGGTCAAGCACAGTGTTCTCGTCGAGTTCGCCGGCCGCGGCTTCGCGGACGACCCGCCCTTCCCGCATCACCAGCACCCGATCGGCCAGACCCAGCACCTCGGGCACCTCGCTGGAGACCAGCAGCACCCCCACGCCCTGAGCGGCCAACGCCCGGATGACCTGGTAGAGCTCGGCCCGGGCGCCCACGTCCACGCCCCGGGTCGGCTCGTCGAGAAGCAGCAACTTGGTGCCGCCGAGCAGCCAACGCCCGACCACCACCTTCTGCTGGTTGCCGCCGGACAGCGTGCGTACCGGCCGGTCGACGTCCCGGGGCCGCAGCTCCAGGGTCTCCGCGATCCGGTCCGCCTCGGCGCGTTCCTTGGCGGCGTCGGTGAAGCCGAGCCGCGCGTACCGGCCGAAGGTGGCAAGCGTGACGTTGCGGTAGATCGGCTCGCCGAGCAGCAGCGCCTGGCTCTTGCGTTCCTCCGGGGCCATTCCCATCCCGGCGCGGACCGCAGCGCCGACGCCGGGCCGCAGGACCTTTCCGTTCATCTGCACCGTGCCGGCCTCCGGGAGGCGGGCACCGTAGATCGTCTCCAGCAGTTCGGAACGACCGGAGCCGACCAGCCCCGCGATGCCCACGATCTCCCCGGCACGCACGTTCAGCGACACGTCGGCGAACTCGCCCGTGCGGGTCAACCCCTGCACCTGGAGCAGGTCGGCACCGGCGGAGTCGTCGTTCGGCCGGTCCGGGAAGACGTACTCGATGGTGCGGCCGGTCATCCGGCTCACCAGGTCGCGGGTCGGGGTGTCGCGCGCCGGCAGGTTCGCCGCCGTGGTCCGGCCGTCCTTGAGTACGGTGACCCGGTCGCCGATCTCGCGGATCTCCTCCAAGCGGTGGGAGATGTAGATGACGGCGATGCCCTGCGCGGTCAGCTCTCGGATGATCCGGAACAGGTTGCCGACCTCGTCATGGGCAAGCACCGCGCTCGGCTCGTCCATGATGATCAGTCGGGCTTCGTGCGACAGCGCCCGCGCCATGCTGACGATCTGCTTGCCGGCCGCCGGCAGGGACCGGACCATCCGCCCGGGCGGAATCTCACCGTGGCCGAGCCGGCTGAGGATCTGGCGGGTGTGTCGGGCCATCCGGCCACGCCGGACGAAACCGAAGCTGCGGTACTCGTGCCCGAGGAACGCGTTCTCCGCCACCGACAGATCCTCGACGAGGTCGAGCTCCTGGTAGATCGTGGCGATGCCCGCCTTCATGGCGGCCTGCGGGTTGGCGAACGTGGCCGGCTCACCGCGCCACTCGACCTGCCCGGAATCAGGTTGGTGCACCCCGGCGAGCACCTTGATGAGGGTGGACTTGCCCGCGCCGTTCTGCCCGAGCAGGCAGTGCACCTCGCCGGCACGCACCTCCAGCTGCACGCCGTCGAGCGCGCGTACGCCGGGGAAGGTCTTCACCAGGTCGGTGAGGCGCAGGACCACCTCGCCCGCGACGGTGTCGGCGGGAGCCTCGACCAGCGGCGCCTCGGCGACGGCCTCGGCCGACGCGGTGGCGGGGTCATCCTCGGGCAGAGCCACAGTCTCCTCCTCGCTCACGACGGAATCTCGAACAGCTTCATGCGGCTTCCCCGAAGGCGACGTCGCTCGCGAGCACCGCCGCGCCGGCGACGCCGGCACGGCCGCCCAGCTCGGACAGGACGACGGGAAGGTTGCCGGTGGCCAACGGCAGTGATCGGCGGTAGACCACACTGCGGATCTCGGCGAGCAGGATGTGGCCCAGCTGGGCCAGCCCGCCGCCGATCACGATCATCGACGGGTTGGTGAAGCTGACCAGGCCGGCGAGCACTCCGCCGACCCGCCGTCCGCCGTCGCGGATCAACTGGATGCAGGTCACGTCGCCCTCGACGGCGCCCTCGGCGACGTCCAGCGCGGTGACGACACCGCGCAGCGCCAGCCGCTCGGCCAGCGCCGGCGACGTGCCACTGCGGGCGGCGGCTGCGGCGTCCTTGGCCAGCGCGGCGCCGCTGAACAGCGCCTCCAGGCAACCGACGTTGCCGCAGGAACACATCGGACCGTGCGAGTCGACCTGGATGTGCCCTATGTCGCCGGCACATCCGTCGGTGCCCCGGTAGACCTCGCCGGTGAGGTAGATGCCGCACCCGATGCCGGTGCCGATCTTCACGAAGAGGAAGTCGTCCACCGAGTGGGCGACCCCACCGTGCCGCTCGCCGATCGCCATGATGTTGACGTCGTTGTCGACCACCGCCGGGCAGCCGTGCTCCCGGCTGAGCAGCTCACGCACCGGGAACCGGTCCCAGCCGGGCATGATCGGTGGTGAGACCGGAACGCCGTCGCGGAAGCTGACCGGGCCGGGTACGCCGACGCCGACCGCGTCCAGTCGCTCGTACGCGCCGTCGACCCGGGCTTTGTGCAGCAACTCGTTGACCCGTTGCAGGGTCACCTTCGGGCCGTTGCGGATGTCGGCTGCCTCGGCGTAGTGGGCCACCGGTTCGAGGCGGCCGTTGACCACCTCGACGTCTATCGAACTGGCGCCGAGGTCGACGGCGGCGAAGCGAAGCTTCGGGTTCAGCTCGACAAGCGTCGAGCGACGTCCGCCTCGAGATGCGGCCAGCCCTGCCTCGGCGACGTAGCCCAGCGCGACCAGGCGATCAAGCTCGGCCAGCATGCGCGGACGCGGCATCTGGAGCCGGTCGCCCAGCTCGGCCCGGGACACGGCGCCCTCGTCGCGGAGCAGGCGCAACAGGCGCACGTGTAGGGGGTCGACGGTGCGCACCCGGGTGCCCCCTCTTCTTTGGCAGCGTTCACATCGACGCAATGTCGATGTGTTGTGTCCGACACAGTAAGAGCGTTCCACGCCGCCTGTCCAGAGCTTCAGCCGTTCCGAGACCAACTTTTGTCCGAAAGAACAAAAGCTACTAGTCGATCAAGGAAAGGATCACGGACCGCCCGCGTCCCCTCGCCAGCAGTTCCATCGACGGACACGCAAACGCCCCGCCAGCCGATCCTCGGTGGCGGGGCGATTCGAGCGGGGCCGTCAGCGACGGCCGGCAGAATTTCGCTTCTTGCGGAGCTTGCGGTCGTCGCGCAGCTCGACGTACGGCTCGTCGTCGACGTCGTGACCCGCCTCGATGGCGCGGCCCCGCTCCAACTCGGCGTCGAACTCGGCCCCCAGCAGGATCGCGATGTTGCTCAGCCAGAGCCAGACCAGGAAGATGATCACGCCGGCCAGCGTCCCGTACGTCTTGTCGTACGAACTGAAGTTGCTCACGTAGAAGGCGAACAGGCCGGAGATCACCAACCAGATCACCACGGCCAGCACCCCGCCCGGGCTGACCCAGCGGAAGCCGCCGTGCCGCGCGTTCGGTGAGGCCCAGTAGAGGATCGCGAACATCAGGCTGACCAGGATCAGCAGCACCGGCCACTTCGCGATGTCCCACACCGCGACCGCCGTCGAGCCCAACCCGATCACGTCACCGACCGATTCGGCGAGACGCCCAGTGAAGACCACGATCACCGCGCTGACCAGCAGCAACACCCCGACCACCGCGGTCACGCCGAGCCGGATCGGGAGCGTCTTCCAGATCGGCCGCCCCTCCGGCACGTCGTAGATGGTGTTCGAGGCGCGCATGAACGCGCCGATGTAACCAGAGGCGGACCAGAACGCGGCCAACAGACCGATGATCGCCGCGATGCTGGCCAGGCCACCGTTGCGGCCCGCGGTGTCGATCGCACCCTCGATGATCTCCTGGATGCTGTCGTTCGGCACCGCCTGGTTGACGGTGTCCTTGACGCCCTCGGTAGCGCTCTCGCCGAGCAGGCCGAGGATCGAGATCAGCACCAGCAGGCCGGGGAAGATGGACAGCACCCCGTAGTAGGTCAGTGCCGCGGCCCAGTCGGTCAGGCTGTCGTCCTGGAATTCGCGGACCGTCCGGCGCAGAGCCGCCTTCCAACCGCTGCCGGGCAGATCGGTGGGGCTGTCCGGCCCCGCGTCGGGCC
This sequence comes from Micromonospora arida, assembly GCF_042873195.1. Lineage (NCBI taxonomy): Bacteria > Bacillati > Actinomycetota > Actinomycetes > Micromonosporales > Micromonosporaceae > Micromonospora > Micromonospora arida. Next base: position 517,768 of record NZ_JBIALC010000003.1, read on the forward strand.
CGACCGGAGCGTTCGCGGGATCATGCTCCCGCTCCCGCTGGGCGGAAGACTCGTCCGAGGCCATCGCCCCTCCTCTTCGTCGGTGGTGTCACCTCCGGACATGCCCCGTGAACGCGCGCGCATAACCCCTACCTGTAGAGCAACCTGCCCATCCGGCGAGAGGCCACGTACAGGCCGATCGCCACCATCGCCAGCAGGTAGAGAACGTCGAGCACCCAGACCCAGCCACCGCCGCCCAGCGCGACCCCACGGATCAGGTGCACCGACCGGTACAGCGGGGTGACCTCGACCAGCCAGTGCAGCAGCGTCGGGTAGGCCTGCGCCGGCACGAAGGTGCCGGAGAAGAGGAAGAGCGTGAACTGTGCGGAGCCCATCAGGTCGAAGTCCTGCCAGCTGCGCATGAAGGTGGAGATCGCCATGCCGAGCGCCCCGAACGCGAACCCGACCAGCACCGCAGCCGGCAGGGCGGCCAACGCGCGGCCGACGCTGGTCAGATCCAGAGCGACCATCACCCCGAGGAACGCCGCCGAGTAGGCGCTGCCCCGCAGCATCGCCCAACCCAACTCGCCCACGGCGATCTCGAACGGCCGTACCGGGGTGGCGATCATCCCGTCGTACAGCTTCATGTACTTCATCTTGCCGAAGAAGTTGAAGGTGGTCTCCGCGAGCGCCCCGGTCATCGCCGAGGAGGCCAGCATCGCCGGGGCCACGAACTCGGCGTACGAGACCAGCCGCCCGTCGGGCAGCGGCAGGTCGCCGACCAGCGCGCCGACGCCCACCCCGATGGAGAGCAGGTAGAGCAGCGGCTCCACGAAGCCGGAGAGCAGCAGCAGCCAGTAGACCGACTTCAGCGCCGCGACGTTGCGCCCGACCACCGACGCCGACCGCCGGGACGCGGCGGAGACGTCGACCAGCCGGGGCAGGATCAGCGTGACCACGACACCCTCTCTGCTTGCTCTTCAGACGACGAGTTGCTCTTCAGACGACGAGCTTGCGACGGAACGCGCGCACCGCCAGCAACCAGCCGGCGACCGCCCAGGCGGCCAGGTAGAGCAGGTGCCCGACGATCGACCACTGTGGGGCGACGCCGAGCGTGGCCGCGCGGCACAGGGCCACGGCGTGCCACAACGGTGTCGCGTACGCCAGCCAGCGCAGCGCCTCGGGCAACGACTCGACCGGAAAGAACACCCCGGCGAAGAGCGTCATCGGGATGACCGCGAACCGGAACAGCATCGCCAGCCAACTGTCGCTCGACACCGACGCGGCGTACGCGAAGGTCGGCGCGGCGACGGCCAGCACGAGCAACGCCACAACCGGCAGGGTGGCCACCGCCCACGGCGACCGCAACGCCCCGAACAGCCCGGTGACAAGCAGGAACGCCACAATCGTGGTGAGCACCCGGAACAGCACGAAGGCCAGGTGCCCGGCCACGATGTCACCCACCCGCAGCGGCGACGCGCCCTGCGCGAAGTAGGTCTTGACCCACTGGAAGTTGCTGAACACCGGCCAGGTCGAGTCGCCGACGGTCACCTGGAGCGCGGTCGAGGCGATCAGCCCGGGGACCAACCAGTCGAGGTAACGCACCCCGCCGACGCCCTGGTCGATGTAGGCACCGACGCCCACCCCGAACCCGAGGACGGTCAGCACCGGCAGCAGGAACGAGGAGAACACCCCGGCTCGCCAGGTGCGCCGCAGACCCACCAGGTAGTGCTCGAACACCGCATACGCAGGCACCCATGGGAACCGCGCCGATCCCGTCACACTCACCCGATCACCCCGCCCACCGCGCCGGCCACCACGACCTGTCTACCCCCGGGGTACGACAGACCGCCGGTCACCCTACGACTACCCCGCCGACGTGTCGCCCGGGTTTCGCCGCGTCGCGCGGGTCGCCCCGTCGCGCGGGTCGCCGCGTCGCCCTGGCTCCGCTCGCTGATCGACTCGGTTTTCAGGAAGTCGCGGTGTCAGAGCCGCCCCGATACCCCGATTTCCTGAAAGCCGAGTGGATCTAGGCCGAGCGGCCGCCAGCGCGGTGACCAGAGACGGTCGCCAATCGGCACATGACTCGATGGGTAGGGACGCCCGATCAAGCAGCCGGAGACTAAGCGCTACCTACCGGCGGACAGAGTCGGACCCGACGAACGCGCGCCACGCGTCAGGCGGGAAGAGCAGCACGGAGCCGGTCGGGTCCTTGGAGTCGCGCACGGCCACCAGCCCAGGCAGGTTGCCGGCAACCTCCACACAGTTGCCGCCATCCGGGCCGCTACGAATGCTCTTGCGCCACCGGGCACCGGTTAAATCCATGTCTCCGCCACTTCCGCCATGAGATCGAGGGACTGCCCGTGCGATAGTGCCTCACCGCGGATCGACTCCCACACCTCGACCATCTGCCGGACGTACTCGGCGCGGTCGATGACCTGCCCGTGACGCTGTCCGGCGAGATAGACAAGGTCCTCCCCCTGCGACAAGCTTGCGATCACGAACGGCCCTCCGAGTCCAGCGTAAGCACCAGCGGGAGTCGGCACTACCTGGATTCGGACCCTCGGAAACGCCGTGCCGAGCTTCACAAGGTGCTGAACTTGCTCGCGCATAACTCCCGGCCCACCGACAGATCGGCGCAGCACGTGCTCGTCGATCACAGCAGTGAGCAGCGGAGGCCGGTCTCGGGTGAGCAGTCTCTGACGGTCGAGCCGGGTTGCCACCTGCTGCTCGACCTCGTCTGCCGCGAACAAGCCGCCGCCGGTCAGTAGCGCGCGGGCGTACCCCTCGGTCTGCAAAAGGCCTGGCACGCACAGCGGCTCGAACGAGCGCAGCGCTGTGGTTTCCTGCTCGATGCCGGCCCAGTCGCGAAACCACGGCACCACGGCCTCCCGGCTGATCCGCCGCTGGATGCGTTCGAATCGACCGTCGGCTGAGAACACGGCGTCACATCGGCGGGCGAAGTCCAGACTCGGCCGGCGCTCCGATGTCTCCACCTTGGCGACCAACGCCCCGGAATAGCTCAACGCCTCGGCCAGCGCCGTCTGCGACATCCCACTGACGGCCCGGGCCAGTCGCAGCTCCTCGGCGAAGTGCTCCAGCATGGACGAACTCTCCACGGACAACCCCCGTACATTCCCGTACCGAGCCGGGCCGATTGCCGTACGCGCTGGTCGTCGGCGTGCGGAACCTCCCACCGTAGTCGGTTCCTCACCAGACTGTCACGCAGCGGAACCGCTCACGGGATCCAGACGGCGGGCGGAACCAGGCCGGGAGCGCCCCGTGACCCCCGACCCGGGGCGCTCCCCACCCACCCGATGGAGGTTCCCTCGTGCGACTGACCTGCTCGGCTCATCACGGCGGCGGGCACTGATGCCGCGGTACCGCCCACACCTAGCGGCACGCCCGTCCTGGCGCTGCCGGGTCTGCGGCGCCCCGTGGCCCTGCTCACCGGCCCGCCTGGCACTGCTGGGCGAGTACCGAGGGGACCGGATCGGCCTGCTCATCTACCTCGCCACGTTGCTGTACGAGGCGACCGGGGACCTCCCCGGCCAGACCGGTCGGGACCGGTTGACCGACCGATTCATCACCTGGGCCAGAGCCCGTTGAGCGGTGCTCGTCGCCAGCCGGTCAGGCCGGTCGGTACGCGCGGATCAGCGCCTGCACGGCGTAACCGAGCAGCAGCACTCCCGCGCCGACGCCGACCACCAGCCCGGCCGAGACCGCCGAGGCGAGGCCGGTGACGAGGCCCGCCACGGCCACCAGGCACAGCGCGACACCCAGCGGGCGGAGCAGCGGATCCCGCAGGAGCGGGGCGAGCGGGAAGAAGTGCAGGCCCACCACCAGACAGACCAGCACCGGAACGTACTCGGACCAGTTGGCGGCGACCAGCACGGCGGCACCCAGCCCGGCGGCGGCGAACTCGGCCAGGACGATGAGCACGTACGGGCGGTCGGCGGCCCGGTCCCGAGGGCTGCCGGCCCCCCGCAGTCGGGAGGACAGCACACCGCCCAGCACGGCGGTGAACAGTGCGACGAGGCTGCCCACCACGAGCAGGGCCCGCAGCGGCTGCTCCGCCGCCGGCACACTGAACCAGACCATCGCGAAGACACCCAGGTAGAGGGCGGTGAGCCCGGCCTGACGTCGGTTGGCGATCACAAGATCAGACATGAAACTCCCCCGGGTTACGACAGGCCGTCGGTCACCCTACGACGCCCCTGTCGACTTGTCGCACGCGTTCCACCCAGTCGTCAGGGCCCCGCCGAGGCCCGGCGCTCCCAAGCTCCAACTCCCTGATCGACTCGGGCTTCAGGAAATCGGGCTGTCCGCTCCGCCGTATCACCCCGACTTCCAGGAAGCCGAGTCGATCAAGCGGGGCCCGGGGTGATACGCCGGAAATGTCGCAGGGCTGAGCCGTCAACGATCCTCTCGGCCCGTCAGTCGACCAGGGTGCGGCCGGTCAGGTGCAGGAAGACGTCCTCCAGGCCGCTGCGCCGGACCAGCACGTTCGCCGGCTGGAGCCCCAACGCGGTGACCTCGGCGACCGCCGCGTCGCCGTCGGGCACGTAGAGCAGGACCCGGTCGGGCAACACCTCGACCCGCTCCCCCAGCCCGTCGAGCTTGCCGGCGAACGGCTCCTGCGACTCGGCGGCGAAGCGCAGCTCGACCACCTCACGGGTCGAGTGCTGCTCGATCAGCTCACGGGGCGAGCCCTCCGCGACGATCCGGCCGCCGTCCATCACCACCAGGCGGTCGCAGAGCTGCTCGGCCTCGTCCATGTAGTGCGTGGTGAGCACCAACGTGACGCCCTGCTGCTTGAGCCGGAACAGCCGCTCCCACACCAGGTGCCGGGCCTGCGGGTCCAGCCCGGTGGTCGGCTCGTCGAGCAGCACGATCTCCGGATCGTTCACCAGCGCGCGGGCAATGGTCAGCCGACGCTTCATGCCACCGGACAGCGGCTCGACCTTGCTGTCGGCGCGCTCGGTGAGCTGGACGAAGTCGAGCAGCTCGGCGGCGCGCTCCCGGGCCGCCCGGCGAGAGATGCCGAAGTAGCGGGCGTAGACGGTCAGGTTTTCCCGGACGGTCAGCTCCGGATCGAGATTGTCCAGCTGGGGGCACACCCCGAGACGCGCCCGGATCGCCGGCCCGTCAGCCACCGGATCCATGTCGAGGATGCGCAGCTCACCCCCGCTGGGCGGAGAGATGCAGCCGACCATCCGCATGGTCGACGACTTGCCCGCGCCGTTGGGCCCGAGGAAACCGAACGCCTCACCCGAGCGAACCTCGACGTCGATGCCGTCCACAGCGGTGAAATCGCCGAACCGCTTCACCAGCCCACGAGCCTGAATCAGTGGTTGCCCCGAAGTCACCGCCCGACCCTAACCGCCGGGTCCGACAGCCCTCCACGCAAATATCCGCCGGCGACCGGCCGATCACCCCGGTGTCCGTACCACCGTGGACGAAACGCCGATCAAGGCCCCACCGTCAGCCAATCGACGTGTATCGTCCCTTCGTGTCGCCCATCAGCTCGCCCGATGGCTTGCCGCCACCTGCCCGACCAGCCAACTCTCCCGTTGATGGGTCCGCAGCGAGCCCCGGCGGCGGGCCACCCCGACCACGACCGGAAACCGACCCGACGGAGCCCGGCGAACCCGGCGGCGCCCACCCGCCCAACCCCACCACCCTCGCAACCGAGCCCGACCAGACCAGGTTCGGCGCAAACGAGCCCGACGCGAGCACGACCGACGCAAGCAAGCCCGACGCAACCAGGCCCGACCCGACCAGGCCCGACGCAAGCAAGCCCGACCCAAGCGAGCCCGACGCGGGCACGACCGACCCGAGTGGGCCGGGCGTGGACGAGCGGGCGACTCGGGATCTGGCCGCCCAGTTCGAGGACGAGAAGCCGGGGCGGGTGCTCTCCGGGCCGGCGGGCCTGCTCCTCACCATGGCGGCGCTGGCGGTCGGCGCTCTCGCCCTGTGGCAGGTGTTCCGCCCTCTGTCGCAGGGCAGCAAGTACTACCTGATCATCTTCCTGGCCGGCGTACTCCCGCTGGTCTTCCTCGCCTACCCGGCCGACCTGCGGCTGCCGGCCCGCCTCCGCGCCCGGCGACGACGCACCAACCGCGCCGAGGCCACCGAGAACGACAGCGACAGGCGCACCCCGGCACTCGCGTCGTCGGGGCCCACAGTGGCCGACTGGGCTCTGGTCGTCCTGGCGGTCGCGGCCTGTCTCTACCCCGTCCTGCCGATCCACATCGGCAGCGGTGGCGGCGGCTACAACGCGTTCCTCGATCGGCAGGGCCTGCTGGCGCCGACGGATCTGGTGCTGGGCACCGTCCTGCTGCTCCTGCTGCTCGAAGCGTGTCGACGTACCACCGGTTGGATCCTGCCCGCGGTCTGCCTGCTGTTCCTCGGCTACGGCTACTACGGCGGGTTGTTGCCGCAGTCCTGGCCGGTCGCGCACGCCGGGCTCGACTTCAGTCAACTGGTCGACGCGTTCTACAACTCCGACAGCGGCTTCTACGGCACGCCACTCGACGTGGCCGCCTCGTACATCGTGCTGTTCACCATCTACGGCGCGGTGCTGGAGTTGTCCGGGGCCGGGCGGTTCTTCGTCGAGTTGTCGGCGGCGGCGTTCCGACGTTCCCGTACCGCCGCCGGCCGGACGGCGGTGGCCTCGGGTTTCCTGCTCGGCACCGTCTCCGGCTCCGGCGCGGCGACGACGGTGAGCATCGGCGCGGTCACCTGGCCGCTGCTGCGCCGCGCCGGCTACCCGCCGGAGCGGGCCGGCGGCATGTTGGCCGCGGCCGGGGTGGGCGCCATCCTCTCCCCACCCACCCTGGGTGCGGCGGCGTTCATCATCGCCGAGTACCTGGGCGTCTCGTACCTCCAGGTGCTGGGCTGGGCAACGGTACCGACGGTGCTCTACTACCTCGGCATCCTGCTCGCCGTGGAGATCGACGCTCGCCGGTCCGGCGTACGCCCCGTGGTGATCGACGTCGACTCGCCCTGGCGGCTGCTGGCCCGGTTCGGCTACCACTTCGCCTCGCTGATCGCCATCATCGTGTTCCTCGCCGTCGGTGTGTCCGCGACGCGCGCCGTCGTGTTCGCCATCGTCGTCGCCGCCGTGCTCTCCTACCTGGACCGCACGCACCGACTCACCCCGGACCGGCTGGTGACCGCGCTCGTCACCGGCGTACGTGGCGTCCTCGCCGTCACCGCGGTCTGCGCCGCCGCCGGCATCATCACGGCGACCACCACGAAGACCGGCCTCGGGCCGCAGGCGGCGGCGCTGCTGATCGGCGGGGCGCAGGCGGCCACCTCGGACCCGACGCTGGTGCTGGTGCTCACCGCGCTGCTCGCCGCCGTCGCGCTGAGCCTGCTGGGCCTTGCCGTACCGGTCACCGCGTCGTTCGTGATCGGTTGGGTGATCGTCGGTCCGGCCCTGCTCGACCTGGGCGTCACCGCGCCGGCGGCGGCGATGTTCGTCTTCTACTTCGCGGTGCTGTCCGAGGTGTCCCCGCCGACCGCGCTCGCCGCGGTGGCCGCCGCCGCGGTCACCGGCGGCCGGCTGGTGCCGACCATGTGGCAGACCCTGCGGTACGCGCTGCCGGCGTACCTGACCCCGATCGCGTTCGTCATCACGCCGGCCGGCCTCGGCCTGCTCGGCATCGGCGGCGTCCAGCGAATCGCGTTCGCCGCCGGAGTCACCGCGCTCAGCGTGGCGGTGCTCGCCGTCGCCGCCGGTGGCTGGCTGCCCGGCGTGGGCCCGGCCGGCGCCCCGGAACGGGTGCTGGGCGCCCTCGCCGGTGTCACCCTGCTCTGGCTCGAACCCGTGCCGGTCACGGTCGGCGCGGCGCTGGCCGCCGTCGCGGCGGCGGGCGTGTTCATCCGACGCGGCTCCGCCGACCGGTCATCGTCCGGATCACCAGCCAATCCTGTGGAGGAACAACTGTGAGACGAATCGACATACGGCTCGCGGCGGGCCTGAGCGTGCTCGCACTCGTCACGGTCGGTGCCGCGGGTTGCGGAGGTCAGCAGGGCGGCGCGGCCACTGACGACACGGCCAGCGACGTCACCTGCGAGGTGACCAAGGAGACGCGCGTCGGCATCGCCACCGGCAACGCGACAGGCGTCTACTACGTGGTCGGCAACGCCCTGGCCGGTCAGTTGTCCGGGACGACCGGCGGCAAGCTCACCGGCACCGCCGCCGAGACCGGCGCCTCCGTGCAGAACATCGAGCAGCTCGTCGGTGGCCAGTACGACGTGGCGTTCTCGCTGTTCGACACGGCGGTCAACGCGGTCGAGGGCAAGGGCAGTTTCACCGCACCGCAGCCGGTGCAGGCGCTGACCCGCATCTACGACAACTACACCCAGGTGGTGGTCCGCAACGACTCCGGGATCACCTCGGTGGCCGACATGCGCGGCAAGCGGATCTCCACCGGTTCACCGAAGTCCGGCACCGAGGTTATCGCCAACCGGCTGTTGGAGGCCGCCGGCCTCGACCCGGCCAAGGACATCCGGGCGCAGCGACTGGACCTGACCAAGACGGTCGAGGGGGTCAAGGACGGCAGCATCGACGGCTTCTTCTGGTCTGGCGGTCTGCCCACCGGGGGCCTGACCGACCTGTTCACCACCGCCGGCGACTCGGTGAAGTTCGTCGACATCGCGCCGTTGCTGCCGAAGATGGCCGCGCTGAGCCCCGGCTACCAGGAAGGCACGATCGGCCGGGACGCGTACAAGACGGCTACCGACACCCCGACGATCGTCGTACCCAACGTGTTGTTGGTCCGTAAGGACCTGGACGCCAATGTCGCCTGCGCGATCACCCGGACGGTGTTCGACAAGCGCGACGCGCTGGCCCAGGCCAACCCGGCGGCCAAGGGGATCTCGCTGGAAAAGGCCCGCAGGACCCTGCCGGTGCCGCTGCACCGCGGCGCGGAGAAGGCGTTGAAGGACCTGGGCGCGAACTGACCCGGCCGGTCAGGTGTCGGCCGGCGCGGTGGCGGCGCGGGCCACACCGACCAGCCGGTCGGTGTCGGCGAGCAGGGCCTCGTCGTCCGCCGGAGTGCCGGGGTCGAGTCGGACCGTCCAGGTCAGACCGTCGACCCCGGCCACGCGCCGAGCCGCGACCCGCGCGGCGCCGCCGGGCACCGGCTGGTGCTCGGTGTACGCGACCGAACGGGTCACCCGGGCCCGCACCTGGTGCGGCAGCTCCCCCGGGTCGAGCAGCAGGTACGTCTCGGCCGGACCGTCGGCGACCACCGTGTAGCCATCCCGCTCGACGAGCGGCTCGGCGGGGGTGACGGTCAGCTCCCGGCCGGACCAGACCGCCTTGAGGATGGTGTGCCAACCGAGCCGGTGCCCTCGACCGGGCAGCCACAACCCGAGGTTGGTGGCGACCACCACCCCGTCGCCCTCGCCGTTGCCGGCGGCGGCCCAGGCCAACACCCGTTCGTCGGCGGTCAGCGGCGGCCGGTCGGCCGGCGGCAGCTTCGGCTTGCGGCTGAACAGTCCCATTTAGAGGCCTCCCGCAGCCTGCTCGCGCAATGCCCGGGCGTGCTGCTCCAGGGACAGCAGCTCACCGAAGGCGGCGAAGTACTCGTCCTTGTTGTTGACCGGGTTGATCCGCTGGATGCGTGACTTGAGGTCCCGGACCCGGGCGGTCACCGACCCGAACTGCACGCGGGCCATGGTGATCGACACGTAGCGCGGGTCCGGTTCGCCGTCGATCCGCAGTGGTTCGACGGCCAGCTCACCGACCAGGGCCGCGGCCGCCAGGTCGTCGCAGGCGTCGCGGACCGACTCGATCCAGACCGCGCCGCCGGTCGCCGACGCGGCACCACCGGCCGCCGCGATGGCCGTACGCACCGCGACGTGCACCGGGTGGCGGTATTCGGTGGCCTCGACCGCGTCGAACATCGGCCCGGCCAGAACCGGTTGCTGGAGGGCGAGTTTGAGCGCCTCCCGCTCGACCATCGACTGCGGGCTGTCCACGGCCGGCTCCGGGCGGGCCGAGGTTGGCCGGGCGGCGGGGGCGGCCTCGCGGGTGCCGGACGGCGGAGTGTTGCCGGCGGCGAGCACCGCCCGCTGCACCGGCTCGATCTCCATGCCGAGGTCCATGGCGAGCTTGCGGACGTACTCCGGGCGCTTCTCCCGGTCCTTCAGGCGCGCGACCAGCGGCGCGGCGTGCCGCATCGCCTCGACCCGGCCGTCGACGGTGTCCAGGTCGAAGCGGCTGATCACATGTCGCAGCGCGAAGTCGACGAGCGGCTCGCGGCGGGCGACCAGGTCACGCACCGCCAGGTCGCCCTTGGCCAGCCGCAGGTCGCACGGGTCCATGTTGTCCGGACTGACCGCGATGAACGTGCGCCCGACGAAGCGCTGGTCGTCTTCGAAGGCACGCAGCGCGGCCTTCTGCCCGGCGGCGTCACCGTCGAAGGTGAAGATGATCTCGCCGGCCACTTCGTCGCTGTCGAACAGGAGCCGACGCAGGACGGAGATGTGGTCCGCGGCGAAGGCGGTGCCGCAGGTCGCCACCGCCGTGGTCACCCCGGCCAGGTGACAGGCCATCACGTCGGTGTAACCCTCGACGATCACCGCACGACCCTGCTTCGCGATCTCCCGCTTGGCCTGGTCGATGCCGTAGAGCACGTGCGACTTCTTGTAGATCGGCGTCTCGGGGGTGTTGAGGTATTTCGGGCCGTCGTCGTCGTCGAAGAGCTTGCGCGCGCCGAAGCCGATCACGTCGCCGGCGAGGTCGCGGATCGGCCAGAGCAGCCGGCGGCGGAACCGGTCGATCAGCGAGCCGGAGCGGGCCTCCCGGGACAGCCCGGCGGTGACCAACTCCTGGTGGGTGAAGCCCTGCTGGCGCAGGTGCTTGGTGAGCAGGTCCCACCCGTCCGGCGCGAAACCACAGCCGTAGCGCTCGGCGGCGGCCCGGTCGAAGCCCCGTCGGGCCAGGAACTCCCGTGCCGGGCGGGCGCCGGCGGTGCCGAGCTGACCCCGGTAGAACTCGACTGCGGCGGCGTGCGCGGCGACCAGGCGCTGCCGCTGACCCTGCTGCGGGCGGGGGCGCGGGGTGCCCTTGTCGTCCTCGATGTAACGCAGTTGGATGCCGGCGCGGCCGGCCAGCCGCTCGACGGACTCGACGAAGCTGAGGTGGTCGGCGTCCATCAGGAACTTGATCGCGTCCCCGCCGGCCCCGCAGCCGAAGCAGTACCAGACGTTGCGGGCCGGAGAGACGTTGAACGACGGGCTCTTCTCGTCGTGGAACGGGCACAGACCCTTGAGGTTGCCGCCGCCGGCGGACTTCAGGGTGACCGTCTCGGAGATCACATCCCCGATCGAGGTGCGTTCCCGGACCAGTGCGATGTCCTCGTCCCGGATCCGCCCAGCCATGCGCCACCCCCTCGCCGTACATCCTGCCCTGCCGGACCGACGACACGCCGGCCGGGGGACGCCGGTGTGGCGACCACCGCTGCCGGCTGGGCGGTTCGGGCCCACGAGCCGGGTCCGCGCGGGGACCATGACCAGATGCGCCGGGTACGGACCGAAGCCCCCCGCCTGCCGAGATGGTTGGCCGACCTGGTCGGGCTACCCGATCAGACCCCGGGTGCGGACGAGGCCGGACATCGCCATGCCACCTGGCTGGAACTCTTCCTCGACCTCATCTTCGTGTACGCGCTGGCGGCGGTGGTGGCCCGGCTGGGCAACGAGCCGAGTCCGTCGCCGAGGGCCGTGCTGGCCGTGATCGGGCTCTTCGTGGTGATCCAGTGGGCCTGGATGGGGCAGGTGTACTACGACACCCGGTTCGATCCGGACGACGCGCTGCACCGGGTTCTGGTGCTGGTCGCGTTGGTCGGCGCGGGCGCGATGACGCTCGGGGTCGACGAGGTGCCGGAGAGCGTGCTGCTGCCGGTCGGGTACCTGATCGTGCGAGGTGTGCTGCTCCTGCTGTACCTGCGTGCCTGGCCGACCAGCCCGAGCGCCCGGATGGTGACGACGGTCTATCTGATCGGCTTCGGGTCGGGCTGGTTTATCTGGCTGGTGTCGTTGGCCGTGCCCACCGAGCTGCGTCCGGTGCTGTGGGTGATCGCGATGGTCATCGAGCTGGCCACGCCCTGGGTCGGGGTGCGCTGGCTCAACCGCTGGCCGGTGGACAACCGGCACCTGCCGGAACGGATCGGGCAGTTCACCATCATCGTGCTGGGTAGCGCGCTGGCCAGCCTGCTCTTCGCCGTGCCGGACCATCCCCCGCCACACATGATCCTCACCGCCGCGTTGGCCTTCCTCATCCCGGCAGCGGTCTGGTGGGTGTACACCACCTTCGTCACCACGCGACTCCTCCAGAGTCGCCTGCGCGGCGGGCAGGCGTACAGCTACCTGCACATTCCGCTCGGCGGCGCGCTGCTGCTGCTCGGCTGGGCGCTCGGGCAGGTGGTCCGGCTGGTCGACGACAACGCCAATCGACTGCCGCTGGAGTTGCGGCTGCTGCTGGGCGCCTCGATGGTGGTCTGGACGGTCTGCGGGCTCGCCCTGTACTGGTTGTGGACCCGACCGAGCGTCGCCCGGTTGGCGATCGCCGCCTACGGGGTGGTCTCGGTCAGCCTGATCACCGCGACGGTGCACCAGCCGAGGCTGATGCTCTCGCTGCTCTCGCTGGCGGTGGTCGGGTACGCCGTACTGCTCAGCCGTCGCCTCGCCCGGGCCGGTCAGGAGACGAACACGCCCGAGGGATGACCGCCGCTCAGGCCGCCGCGGCGGGCGCCGGAATGGCCGTCTCCTCGGCCGCCACCTGCTGGTTCCAGTCGGCCTTGGTGGAGCGCCAGCCCTCGTCGTCCATGCCGCGCCGCCAGTAACCGGAGATGGAGAGCCGGTCGAGGGGTACGCCCCGCTCGCCGCGCAGCAACCGGCGCAACTCCCGGACGAAGGCGGCCTCGCCGTGCACGAACGCGTGCACCTGGCCGACCGGGAACTCCAACGAACGCACCGCCGCGACCAGCGCCTCGCCCACCGGGCGTTCACCGCGATGCAGCCAGGTCAGCTCGACCGCCCCGGGGCTGAGCAGCTTCTGCTCCTCCGCCGGGTCGGCGATCTCCACGAAGACGTGGGCGGGGGCACCCAGCGGCAGGCGCTCCAGGGCGGCGGCGATCGCCGGCAGGGCGCTCTCGTCACCGACCAGCAGATGCCAGTCGGCGTCCGGGTCCGGGGCGTACGCGCCGCCGGGGCCGACGAAGTGCACCGGATCGCCGGGACGCAGCGCGGCGGCCCACGGGCCGGCCAACCCCTCGTCACCGTGGTGCACCACGTCGACGGTCAGCTCCCCGGCCAGCGGGTCCCAGCGCCGCACCGTGTACGCGCGCAGCCGGGGCCACTGCTCCCGGGGCAGGTCTCGGCGGATCGCGGCGAGGTCCAACGGCTGCGGGTACGCGACACCCGGCTGCGGGAACACCACCTTGATGTAGTGGTCGGTGAACTCGCCCACCGGCAGGCCGACCAGTTCGTCCCCGCCGAGGACGAGCCGGATCAGGTGCGGGGTGGGCCGCTCGGTGCGCAGCACCCGGGCCGAGGTGACGTTCCTGGGGCGTTCCGTCATACCGGTTAGGCTAGCCTAAGTTGACGTGTGATCAATCGGGGGTGTCCCGTTGCCGACCAGGCGGGTGTGCCAGGTCACCGCCGCCGGGTCGGTGAGCGAGGCGACCTGGTCGATCACCACCCGCAGTCTGGCCCGGTCGTCCGGGGCGGCCCGCCACAGCGGGGCGAAGATCGGATCGAGCCCGTCCGGGGCGCGCCGGACCAGCGCGCCGACCAACTCCGCCAGCATGGTCCGCTGCCGCTCGTAGCGGCCCCGGAAGCCGCTGCGACGCATCACGTACCGCAGCGCGATGCCCTTGAGCAGCGCGCACTGCGCCCGCACCAGGCGGGGCACCACCAGATCAGCGGCGTAGCGGCGGTGCGGACCCGGACCGAAGCGCTCCTCCGTCGCCGCCACCGCCGCAGACACGAACAGCCCGGTCACCCCGCTGGTGGTGGCCTTCAACGCGACCTGCGCGCGATGACTGCCGTCGTACCCGGCGAGCGGGGCGAGCAACGGGCCGGCCAGCAGATCGACCAGCACCTCGGCCAGATCCGTCGCGGACTCCCCGGAGTAGGCGGCGGCCACGTCGGCACAGAGCGCGGCCCGCTCGTCGGCGTCGGTGAGCAGCGGGTGCAACGTGACATAACCACCGTGGATGCCGTCCTCCACGTCGTGCACCGAGTACGCGACGTCGTCGGCCCAGTCCATCACCTGGGCCTCCAGGCAACGCCGGTCGCCGGGCGCGCCGGCGCGGATCCAGTCGAAGACGGCCGCGTCGTCGGCGTACACCCCGAACTTGCGCTCCCCCGGCCGGCGCGGCCAGGGGTACTTGCCGATCGCGTCCAGCGACGCCCGGGTCAGGTTCAGCCCGGCGGACGAGCCGTCCGGGGCCAGCACCTTCGCCTCCAGACGGGTCAACACCCGCAGGGTCTGCGCGTTGCCCTCGAAGCCACCGCACGGCGTGGCGAGCAGATCCAGCGCAGCCTCGCCGTTGTGCCCGAACGGCGGGTGCCCGAGGTCGTGGGCGAGCCCCGCGACGTCCACCACGTCCGGGTCGCAACCCAACCGGGCACCCATCTCCCGGGCGATCTGGGCCACCTCCAACGAGTGCGTCAGCCGCGTACGCAGGAAGTCGTCAGTGCCGGCGGTGTGCACCTGGGTCTTGGTGGCCAGCCGGCGAAACGCCGCCGAGTGCAGCACCCGTGCCCGGTCGCGCTCGTACGGCGACCGGCGATGCCCGGTGTCCTTGGGCGGCTCCTCGACCAACCGGGCGTCCGCCGCCCCCGGCTCACTTCTCACGCAGCCGGCACAGTTCGCGACTGCGGGGCTCGCAAAACCGGCTCACTCCTCGCGCTCACGGAGGACGCAGAACTCGTTGCCCTCGGGGTCGGCCAGCACCGTCCACTCGACGTCGCCCTGACCGATGTCGACGTGCCGGGCGCCCATGTCGACCAGGCGCTCGACCTCAGCCTCCAGATCGGCGGGACGCAGGTCGAGGTGCAGCCGGTTCTTGCGCTCCTTGCCCTCGGTCACCGGCACGAAGACCAGGCCGGGCAGGCGGTCGGCGGACTGGCGGATCTCCACCTCGTCGGGCTTCTCGGTGACGACCTGATAGCCGAGCGCCTCAGCCCACCAACGGGCCAGTCGGGCCGGATCGCGGGCGTCGACAGTCAGGCTCTCCCAGACACTCGTCATGCAGTCACCTCTTCCCGTTCGACGCGGCGCCCAATCGGCCGTGTGCGAGCGAGCCAAGATTACGCCCGCCACCACTGCTCGACCCGCTCACGACGCATCGACGAAGGGCACACAACCACCGATTGGCCCGCAGTTGCCGACCGATCGCCGAGGGTTACGGGCTCGCGGCCGGAAGTCGCCACCGGTAGCGTTCCCAGCGCGGAACGTAACCAGCCGACTGACACGCAGAGCCGACCGGTGAGGGGTAACGCTCGTGGACGCAGACACGGTGATGGGAACGGAGCTACGCGGGCTGCGCCAGCGACGACCCGACATCACCGGCACCGTGCTCGCGGGCACCGACGGCCTGCTCATCTCCAGCGACCTACCCAGCACCGACGCCACCCATCTCGCCGCGCTCGCCGCCGCGAGTTTCGGGCTCGGGCACCGGGTGGCCGACACCGTCCGGCAGGGTGAGTTCCGGGAGTCGGTCGTGTGCACCACCGCCGGCTGCGTGGTCACCCACCCGGCCGGGCGCAGCGCCCTGCTGACCCTCGTCACCGCGTCCGCGGCGGGGGATCTGGAGGCACTGCACGAGGAGGCACGGGCGGTGGCCCGCCGGGCGGGGTCGTTCCTGGACGTTCGCGGCGGAGGCATCGGCGCGACGTCCGTACCGGACGCGCACGCCCCGCTGGCCACGCGTACCCCGATGGCGACCCTGCCCACGCAGTTGCGCCGCTCGTCCCGACCCACCTGGCGTCGCCCGCCGATCTGAGCGCCGGCGGCGGCCGGGTGACCAGGCCGCCGCCGGCGTGCGTCAGCGGCTGTCCGACCCGCCGGTCTCCACCACGGCCCGGCCGGCCTCCAACCGGGCCACCGGCACCCGGAACGGCGAGCAGGACACGTAGTCCAGGCCGACCTCGTGGAAGAAGTGCACCGAGTCCGGGTCGCCACCGTGCTCACCGCAGACACCGAGCTTCAGCCCGGGCCGGGCGGCCCGACCCTCCTCGGCGGCGATCCGCACCAGCCGACCGACGCCGTCGCGGTCGATCGACTCGAACGGCGAGATGCCGAAGATGCCCAACTCCAGGTAGCGCCAGAAGAACGCGCCCTCGACGTCGTCGCGGGAGAAGCCCCAGCCCATCTGGGTCAGGTCGTTGGTGCCGAAGGAGAAGAACTCGGCCGCCTCGGCGATCTGCCCGGCGGTCAGCGCCGCCCGGGGCACCTCGATCATGGTGCCGATCAGCACCTCGACGCCGCTGTCCCCGACCACCTCGGCGATGATCTTCTCGGCCTCGGCGCGGACGGTCTCCAGCTCCTGCACCGCCCCGACCAGCGGCACCATGATCTCCGGTTTCGCCACCCCGCCGCCGCGGGCACAGCTGACCGCCGCCTCGGCGATGGCCCGGACCTGCATCGCGAACAGGCCGGGGATGACCAGGCCGAGGCGTACACCCCGCAGCCCGAGCATCGGGTTCTCCTCGTGCATCCGCCGGACGGCGGCGAGCAGCGCCTCCTCCTTGGCCACGTCCTCGCCGCGTTCCTGGGCGACCGCCACGTTGACGGCGAGCTGCTCCAGCGGCGGCAGGAACTCGTGCAACGGCGGGTCGATGAGCCGGACGGTGACCGGCAGGCCGTCCATCTCGCGGAAGATCTCCTCGAAGTCGGCCCGCTGCAACGGCAGCAGCGCCGCCAGCGCCGCCTCCCGCTCGCCCGGGGCCCGGGCCAGGATCAGCCGCTCGACCAACTCCCGCCGGTCACCGAGGAACATGTGCTCGGTGCGGCACAGCCCGATGCCCTCGGCGCCGAAGCGCCGGGCCCGGGCGGCGTCCGCGCCGGTGTCGGCGTTCGTGCGGACCGCCAGCCGCCGCTTCCCGTCGGCGTGCGTCATGATCCGGTGTACGGCCCGGACCAGCGCGTTGTCGATGTGCTCGGGGTCGAGGCTGCCCTCGAAGTACTGCACGACCTCGGAGGGCATGACCGGCACCTCGCCGAGGTAGACCTTGCCGGTGGTGCCGTCGATGGACACCACGTCGCCCTCGGTGACGGTCTGCCCGGCCACGGTGAACCGCTTCGCCGGCACGTTCACCTCGATCTCGTCGGCACCGGAGACGCAGGTCTTGCCCATGCCCCGGGCCACCACCGCGGCGTGGCTGGTCTTGCCGCCGCGCGAGGTGAGGATGCCCTTCGCGGCGATCATGCCGTTCAGGTCGTCCGGGTTGGTCTCCCGGCGCACCAGGATCACCGACTTCCCCTCGGCGGCCAGCTCGACGGCCCGGGCGGAGGTGAAGACCACTGTGCCGGACGCCGCGCCGGGCGATGCGCCGATGCCCTTGGCGACCGGTTGGAAC
Source organism: Micromonospora arida (assembly GCF_042873195.1). Taxonomy (NCBI): domain Bacteria; kingdom Bacillati; phylum Actinomycetota; class Actinomycetes; order Micromonosporales; family Micromonosporaceae; genus Micromonospora; species Micromonospora arida. The sequence continues at coordinate 535,351 of NZ_JBIALC010000003.1, forward strand.
TCGTGGTCGAGCTGGAAGCGCGGGAACATCAGCTGGGCCAGTTGCGCGCCGTTGACCCGGTGCAGCGCCTCGTCCAGGTCGATCAGGCCCTCGTCGACGAGTTGCCCGGCGATGACGAACGCGGCGGCGGCGGTGCGCTTGCCGACCCGCGTCTGCAGCATCCACAGCTTGCCGCGTTCGATGGTGAACTCGATGTCGCAGAGGTCCTTGTAGTGCTCCTCCAGCCGAGCCATGATGCCGAGCAACTCGTCGTAGGACGCCTTGTCGAGCTGCTCCAACTCCTGCAACGGCACTGTGTTGCGGATGCCGGCGACCACGTCCTCACCCTGGGCGTTGGCCAGGTAGTCGCCGTAAATGCCCTGCGCGCCGCTTGCCGGGTCACGGGTGAACGCGACCCCGGTGCCCGAGTCGGGCCCGAGGTTGCCGAAGACCATGGTCACCACGTTGACCGCGGTGCCCAGGTCGGCCGGGATGCGCTCCTGGCGGCGGTAGAGCACCGCGCGCTCGGCGTTCCACGACTCGAAGACCGCCCGGATCGCCAGGTCGAGCTGTTCGCGTGGCTGCTGCGGGAACTCCCGACCGGTGTGCTTCAAGAAGATCTTCTTGTACGCGTCGACCAGCCCACGCAGGTCGCCGGCATCCAGATCCAGGTCGTTGTGGGTGCCCTTGGCGTGCTTGGCCTCGTCGAGCGCGTGCTCGAACTCCTCGCCCGGCACCTCGCAGACGGTCTTGCCGAACATCTGGATGAGCCGCCGGTAGGAGTCCCAGGCGAACCTGTCGTTGCCCCCCGCCTGCGCGGAGAGCCCGACCACGCTCTGGTCGTTGAGACCGACGTTGAGGACGGTCTCCATCATGCCGGGCATGGAGAACTTCGCACCGGAGCGGACGGAGACCAGCAGCGGGTCCTGCGGGTCGCCGAGGCGCTTGCCCATCTCGCGCTCCAGCGCTTCCAGGTGCGCCTCGATCTGGCCGGCGAGCCCGTCCGGCTCCCGTCCCGTCGCGAGGTACGCCTGGCACGCCTCAGTGGTGATGGTGAAGCCGGGCGGGACGGGCAGGCCCAGGTTGGTCATCTCGGCGAGGTTTGCCCCCTTGCCGCCGAGCAGGTCCTTGAGTTCCTTGTTGCCTTCGGAGAAGTCGTAGACGTACTTGTGATCGACGGTCTCTTGCGCTGCCACCAGAGCCTCCACAACACACGCGCCGGATTGACACTTAACGAAGGTTCAGTTTTCTTCTTCCCCGGGACGGACCGCCGGTAATCCCGGGGTCAACATCGATCGGTGGGCGAAGGTTAAGCGAACATCGAGTGACCTGGGACCGTTCGGTGACAATTGGCACAGCCATCACGACTATCCGTGTTCGTACCGGTTTTTGGGAACGCTTCCATGCGCACCATCACGCATCCCGGCCGTGCGTCGTACGCTTGACGCCACGCCAGCCGGTGAACCCCCCTTTTGCCATAACCGGCGCGAATACACCCCCCGGAGTCGCCGCCGTGTCGACCACCTCCTCCCCCGGCCCCACCGCCGTCCCCGTGCCGCTGTCGACGGGGGAACCCGACGCGGCCACGCTGGCCCGCACGGCGCTCTCCGCGGGGGAACCCGACGCGGCCACGCTGGCCCGCGCGGCCGAGCAGGCCGCGGGCACATTGCTCGCGCCGGCGGCCCCGCACCGGCTGGCTGACGTCGTGCCCGCCCCACAGCAGGTCCAGCCGGACCCGACCGCCGACTGGGCGCTCCCGGCCGAAGCGGTCATCGTGTCCAGCGCCGACCCCGCCGCGCTGGCGGTCGCCGAGCAGCTCGCGCAGCTCCTGCGTCCAGCCACCGGCTACCCGCTGCCGGTCACCGACGCCACCACGCCGGAGCCCGCCGGTGGCATCGCGCTGGTGCTCGACGACAGCGCCGACCTCGGCGCGGAGGGCTACCGCGTCGACGTCGCCACCGACGGGGTACGCATCACGGCCGCCACCGCCGCCGGCCTCTTCTACGGGGTACAGACCCTGCGCCAACTGTTGCCGGTGGCGATCGAGAGCCCGAGCCCGGTCACCGAACGTTGGGCGTTGCCCGGCGGGGCCATCACCGACGCACCCCGGTTCCCCTACCGGGGCGCGATGCTCGACGTCGCGCGGCACTTCTTCGCCGTCGAGGACGTGCTGCGGGTGGTCGACCACCTGGCCCGCTACAAGCTCAACCACCTGCACCTGCACCTCACCGACGACCAGGGCTGGCGGATCACCGTCGACTCCTGGCCGAAGCTGACCACCGTCGGCGGGACGACCGAGGTCGGCGGCGGCCCCGGCGGGCACTACACGAAGGCCGACTACCAGCGGATCGTCTCCTACGCGGCCGCCCGCCACATCACCGTCGTCCCGGAGATCGACCTCCCGGGGCACACCAACTCGGCGCTGGTCGCGTACCCGGAGCTGGCACCGGACAAGATCGCACCGCCGCCGTACACCGGCATCGAGGTCGGCTTCAGCTATGTCGACCCGGCCGACGAGCGGACGTACGACTTCGTCGCCGACGTGCTGGGCGAGGTGGCCGCGCTCACCCCCGGCCCCTGGCTGCACATCGGCGGCGACGAGGCGTTCAAGGTGAACGGCGAGGTCTACACCGGTTTCGTCGAGCGGGTCCAGCGCATCGTGGCCGACCTCGGCAAGACCGTCGTCGGCTGGCACCAGCTCGCACCCGCCGCCCACCTTGACGGGCGGGTCCTGCAGTGGTGGGGCACGAACGGCGAAGACCCCACCACCGTCGACGCCGTACGCCGGGGCGCCCGGCTGATCGTCTCCCCCGGCAACCATGCCTACCTGGACATGAAGTACGCCCCGGACACCCCGATCGGGCACGACTGGGCCGGCCTCATCGACGTACGAAAGGCGTACGACTGGGATCCGGGTACGCACGTCGCCGACGTACCCGCCGAGGCGGTTCTCGGTGTGGAGGCCCCGCTCTGGACCGAATCGGTCACCTCGCTGGCCGACATCGAACTCCTGCTCCTGCCCCGCCTCCCGGCCATCGCCGAGTTGGGCTGGTCCACCCGGGCAAGCCACGACTGGGCCGGCTTCCGCGACCGCCTGGCCGGCCAGGGCCCGCGCTGGACGACGGCCGGGATCAACTTCCACCGCGCGCCCGAGATCCCCTGGCGCACCGCACCGACCATCCCGGCACAGCGCACCATGCCCCAAACCGACACCGCCACGCCCTGATCCCCGGCTCAGCCCGGCCTGCCCAGCGCTCAGCTCCAGGGCAGGCCCGGTCCGTATGGCGCCCGGGAGACGCTCGGCGTGGACCCGTTCGACGTCCTACCGCCCACTCCGGCAGCAGCCCGTCGGCGTTCTCGGTGAGCAGCTCTACCCGAGGCCGGCCGATTCGCGTCACGTCCTGCCCGCCTCGGACCGGTCCGGGGCGCGCGAACGGCGCAGACCGGCATGATCCACTCGGCTTTCATGAAGTCGGGGCATCCCTCGCGCCCGGACACCGCGACTTTCAGGAACCCGAGTGGATCACGCCGCTGCGGCCGATGTGTCGCGTTCGCCAGGCCCACAGGGTGGGTGGTTTGTCGGGTTTGGTGTCGGCTGTCGCGTGGTCGGGGCCACCCCGGCGGCGGAATCGGCGGCCAGGCCAGGTCGTTATACCTGGCAGACCCACCGCAACAGCCCGGTCATCGGCGCGCCGGCCCCGCCGGGAACACACGCCAGGCCCGCACGGTTACATCCCCCGCACGGCCGAGCACCACAACGGCCGGACACGGCAGCCGCCGGGAACACCCGCCAGGCCGCCCCGGTTACACCCCCCGCACGGCCGAGCACCACAACGGCCGACCCCCGCACGGCCGAGCACCACAACCGGCCGATGGGTAGGCGGAATGATCCGCCACCGGCACCCGTTACACCCTGCCCCGACGCCGACCCCCTCGTCGTGGGTCACCGGGCAGGACTCCTCGAACTTTTCCCCGCACCCCCACCCCCCTGAGGTGATGCGGGTACCCCCGATGCAGAGGAGCACGCCATCATGCGTACCGATCTGATCCGTAAGACCGCCCTGACCGCCGCCGGGCTCGCCTTCACCGGCGGCGCCATCGCCGGCCCCGTCACCACCGCCTTCGCCGCACCCACCGGCAAGCCGACCACCCAGACGCAGAACGACCGCAAGGGCCACGGCGAGCGGGAACTCGGCGTGCGCTACGAAGCCCAGCCGAACTTCTACTACTGCGGCCCCGCCGCCACCCGAAACGCCCTGTCCGTGCAGGGCAAGAACATCAACGTCGATGACATGGCCAAGGAAATGGGCACCACCGAGGCCGGCACCAACTCCATCAACGACATCACCCCCGTACTGAACAAGGAAACCGGTAAGAACGACGCCTACCGCTCCGTCGAAATCAGCACCCCCGACGCCAACGCCAAGCAGACCGACCAGCTGCGCGCCGACATCATCCGCACCGTCGACGACGGCCGGGCCGTCGTCGCCAACATCGCCGGCACCAGCACCGACACCGACGGCGTCACCCACTCCTACGAGGGCGGGCACTACATCAGCGTCGTCGGCTACCGCGACAACGGCAACACGGTGAAGATCGCCGACTCCGCCAACCCGAACACCGCCGCCTACTGGATCAGCGTCGAGCACCTCGCCGACTGGATCGCCACCCGCGGCTACGCCACCAGCTGACCCAGCTGACCCAGCCAACGCACACGAGCACACCACGCACACACCGAAGGGCCGGACCCCACCACGGGGCCCGGCCCTTCGGCATGACCGGGTCACTGTCCATGCGCCCTCGGCAGACTCGCACGAAGTCGAGGGGCAACCGAGCTGACCAGGCCACCCACCCCCGGCAAGCCACCCATCGGACCAGACCACCCGACCACCAGCGGGCCACCGCACCAGCCGCGTCAAGGGCCGCGTCACGGGTCCTTTGGAGCTGATGTCGTAGACGAATCAGAGGCATGGCTCGACCGAGCCAAGCTGGTGATTCGTTCACGACATCAGCTCCAAAGGGCGCCACACTCATCTGCCCAGCCTCCGCCGCGGAGTGTCGAGGAACGCCTGAGCGCCACTACCGAGGGCGCGGGGGCGACCGGCGCGCCGGCACGGACTGTGGTTCGAGCCGCGTTCCGGAGGGACGCTCGCGGACGCCCGACCGGCCAGGGAACTCTCAGCCGACCAGGGACTCAGCCGCCGGAGTCGTCCATCTCAGCGCCCTCGGGGACCGTGTCGTCGTCCCGGCTGGCCAGCCAGCCCTCCGGCAGGAAGACCTTGCCGGGCGAGTTGGTACGCCCGCGCGGCTGCCCGAGGGCGGTCACCGGGAACGGCTCCGCCGGGTCGAGCTTGCCCAGCAGGTCGTCGAGCTGAGCCAGGCTTTCGATCATCGCCAGCGAGCGCCGCAGCTCGCCGCCGACCGGGAAGCCCTTGAGATACCAGGCGACGTGCTTGCGGAAGTCGGTGCAGCCGTCCCGTTCACCTCGGGCCGGATTGCGGGCGCCAGCCGTGAACTGGTCGACCAGCAACTCGGCGTGCCGGCGCATGGTCACCGCCACCTCGCCGAGGGTGGGTAGCCGCCGCTCCGTCCGACCGTTGAAGGCGGCCTCCAGGTCGGCGAAGAGCCACGGTCGGCCCAGGCAGCCGCGCCCGATGACCACACCGTCCACGCCGGTGTGGGCCACCATGCGCAGCGCGTCGTCGGCCTCCCAGATGTCGCCGTTGCCGAGCACCGGCACGTCGAGGGCCTGCTTCAGGGTGGCGATCGCGTCCCAGTCGGCGGTGCCCGAGTAGCGCTGCGCCGCCGTACGCCCGTGCAGGGCCACCGCGGCCACGCCGGCCTCCTGGGCGGCCAGCCCGGCTTCGACGTACGTCAGGTGGTCGTCGTCGATGCCCTTGCGCATCTTGACCGTGACCGGCACGCCGGCCGGTGAGGCGGCAGCCACAGCGGCCCGCACGAGTCGCGCGAAGAGCCGGCGCCGCCACGGTAGCGCCGCGCCGCCGCCACGCCGGGTGACCTTGGGGACCGGGCAGCCGAAGTTGAGGTCGATGTGATCGGCCAGGTTGCGCTCGACGACGATCCGCACGGCAGCGGCGGTGATCTCCGGATCGGTGCCGTAGAGCTGGAGACTGCGGGGCTTCTCGTCGTCGCCGAACGCGATCATGCGCAGCGTCTTCGGGTTGCGCTCGACCAGCGCCCGAGTGGTGATCATCTCGCAGACGTAGATGCCGCCGCCCTGCTCGCGACAGAGCCGACGGAACCCGATGTTGGTGATCCCCGCCATCGGCGCGAGCACGACCGGCGGCCACACCTGGTGCTGGCCGAGAGTCAGCGGGCGCAGCGCGGGCACGGTCGAGGCAGTCACCGGACAAGTGTACGGGGCCCCGACCGGCGCTTATCGCGTCGGCCGAGGCCCCGTGCGCAGAGTCTCAGCAGCCGGGGAGACGCTCGATCAGGTAGCGCTCGACCTGGTCCAGGGAGACGCGCTCCTGGGCCATGGTGTCCCGGTTGCGCACCGTCACCGCGTTGTCGTCCAGGGTGTCGAAGTCGACCGTCACACAGAACGGGGTGCCGATCTCGTCCTGCCGGCGGTAGCGACGCCCGATCGCCTGCGAGTCGTCGAACTCCACCACCCAGCGCTTGCGCAGCAGGGTCGCGAGGTCCTTGGCCTTGGGCGACAGCGCCTCGTTGCGGGACAGCGGCAGCACCGCCACCTTGACCGGGGCGAGCCTCGGGTCGAACCGCATCACGGTGCGCTTGTCCACGCCGCCCTTGGTGTTCGGCGCCTCGTCCTCGTCGTACGCCTCCAGCAGGAAGGCGAGCACCGCGCGGGTCAGACCCGCGGCCGGCTCGATGACGTACGGCATCCAGCGCTCACTCTTGCTCTGGTCGAAGTACGACAGGTCGACGCCGGAGTGCTTGCTGTGCGTGGAGAGGTCGAAGTCGGTGCGGTTGGCGACACCCTCCAGCTCGGCGAACTCGGTGCCACCGAACTGGAAGCGGTACTCGATGTCCACCGTCCGCTTCGAGTAGTGCGACAGCTTCTCCTTGGGGTGCTCGAACAGGCGCAGATTGTCCGCCGAGAGGCCGAGGTCGAGGTACCAGTTCCAGCGCTCCTGGAGCCAGTACTCGTGCCACTGCTCGTCGGTGCCCGGCTCGACGAAGAACTCCATCTCCATCTGCTCGAACTCGCGGGTCCGGAAGATGAAGTTGCCCGGGGTGATCTCGTTGCGGAACGACTTGCCGGTCTGCGCGATGCCGAACGGGGGCTTCTTGCGGGCGACCGTCTCGACGTTCTTGTAGTTGACGAAGATGCCCTGCGCGGTCTCCGGGCGCAGGTAGTGCAGCCCTTCGTCGCTCTCCACCGGGCCCAGGTAGGTCTTCATCAGGCCGTTGAACATCTTCGGCTCGGTGAAGGTGCCCTTGTTGCCGCAGTTGGGGCAGTTCAGCTCGGCCAGTGAGGTCAGCGGCTTGCCGTGCTTCTCGGCGTACGCCTCTTCCAGGTGGTCAGCCCGGAACCGCTTGTGACAGGACTGGCACTCGGTGAGCGGGTCGACGAACTCGGCGATGTGGCCGGACGCCTCCCACACCTTGCGGGACAGGATCACCGCGGAGTCCAGGCCGACGACGTCGTCGCGCTGCTGGACCATGGTCTTCCACCACTGCCGGCGGACGTTCTCCTTGAGCTCCACGCCGAGCGGACCGTAGTCCCACGCCGATCGGGTGCCTCCGTAGATCTCACTGGAGGGGAAGACGAAGCCTCGGCGCTTGGCGAGGCTGACGACGGCATCGATACGGTCGGCTGGCATGTTTCCTCCTACGCCGGCTGGCGGTCGGCGGGGGCGAGAATGGATGGAACGGTCGGTTCGGGACAACGGTACGACCACCGTCGCCCCGAGCCCAGCAGAATACCGGGGACGGGTCAGCTGACCTCGCAGACCTCCACGCCGCCGGTCTGCCCGTCCTGGCCGAGGCTGACCTGTTGCCTCTCCCGGTCGCCGCCGTCGAGGGTCACGTCGACCGGCACGGTCAGGTAGGTGGTGTCCACCTCGCCCACCCGGAACGCGGTCACCTGCGGTTCGGCGGCAGCGCGCCGCTCGAACTCCGGCCGGGACTCACGCCGCTGCGCGTCGTCGCAGAGTTGGTCGTACGCCCGCCCGTAGTTCCGCTCGACCAGCGCCTGGTAGTAGTCGCCGGTCACGGTGCGGGCCTGTTCCCGGATGGCCTGGACTCCGCTGACGGCCAGGCCGACGACAGCGGTGCCACCCCCGCCGCAACAGAGCACCACGGCGAGCGCGCCGACGCCAAGGCCGATCCAGAGCCGAGTCCGGCGGCCCTCGGTGGGCGGCGCGGCGAACGGCGGAGCCACCCCGGGACCGGGTGGCGGGGCGGGTGCGGTCATAGGAGCAGCGTAGTGTCCGGCGGCTCAGCGGTAAGGACCCGTAGCCCGATCACTCTCGGCGACGACCACGGCCCCGCCCGGGGCGGCGGTGGCCAGCGCCTCGTAGGCGGAGGGTTCGTCGACGGACTCGGCGAGCAGCGGCACGGCGCTGACCTTGACCTCGAAGGCGCCGAGCGCCCGCCGGTACGTGCCGACCGACTCCCATTCGGTGACCAGTGACCAGTGCCGGGGGTCGTCCAGCGCCCGGACCAGTTGGCCGCGCAGGTAGCCGGGCCGTGCGGCCAGCGCGGTGAGGGCGGCGTACGCCCGTTCGGTGAAGCCGTCGGCGGCATCGACGTCGACCACGAACCGGTTGGTCACCAGCACCGGGGGTTCCTCCTCGTAGAGTCTGTGGGATGCAGCGTACGCAGCGCCCTCTGCTCGCCCGGTTGGCCGGGGCGAACCCGACGTCGGTGTTCCTGCTCACCCTGGTGGTGGTGCTGGTGGCGTTCTTCACGCCCGGGGTGATCGGCGGGCTGCTCACGCTCGCGCTCGCCGGGGCCCTGATCGCCCTGTTGGCGACGACCTGGGCGGTTCAGGCACCGCAGACCCGGCTGATCCGACTGGTGATGCTCACCCTGCTGGTGACGGTGGGCCTCGCGAAGCTCCTCTGACATGCAATCATGCGTTTTTGACAATCATTATCGTTGCCACGGACAGTTGACGACATGACCAACCGCGCCACGTACCGTGTCCTGGCCGCCGCGACCGCCCTCCTCGCCCTGGGCGCCGGGGCCGGCTGCTCCACCGGCGGTGCCGCCGGCGCCGACCCCAAGCGAGTCGACGTGGTGGCCGCGTTCTACCCCCTCCAGTTCCTGGCCGAACGGATCGGCGGCGACGCGGTCCGGGTCACCAACCTGGCCAAGCCCGGCGCCGAGCCGCACGACCTGGAACTCAACCCGAGCCAGGTCGGTGAGGTCAGCGACGCGGAGCTGATCGTCTACCTCAAGGGGTTCCAACCGGCGGTGGACGACGCCGTGGCCCAGAACGGCGGCGACCGGGCTTTCGACGTGACCAGCGTGCAGCCACTGTTGGACGCGTCCGCCGGCGGGCACGACCACGAGGGCGAGGAGGGGCACGCCGAGGAGAGCGGCGGCAAGGACCCGCACGTCTGGCTCGACCCGACCCGGCTGGCCGGCATCGGCGACGAGCTCGCCCAGCGCCTCGGCAAGGCCGACCCGGACCACGCCGCCGACTACACCGCCCGGGCGGCTGCCCTGCGCACCGACCTGACGACCCTGGACGGCGAGTTCAAGCACGGTCTGGCGACCTGCCAGCGGCGGGAGATCGTGACCAGCCACGCCGCGTTCGGCTACCTCGCCGACCGCTACCAGCTCGACCAGGTCGGCATCACCGGGCTGAGCCCGGACGTCGAGCCCTCGCCGCAGCGCCTCGCGCACGTGATCGAGGAGGCGAAGGAGCACCAGGCCACCACGATCTTCTTCGAGACCCTGGTCAGCCCAAAGGTGGCCGAGACCATCGCCGGTCAGGTCGGCGCGAAGACCGCCGTACTCGACCCGATCGAAGGGCTCGCCGCCGGCAGCAACGGGGACTACCTTTCGGTGATGCGCACCAACCTGCGGACCCTGCAGACTGCCTTGAGCTGCTCGTGACCTCACCTGTCATCACCGTCGAGCACGGGGTGGTCGGCTACGACGGCCGCCCCGTGCTCCGGGACATCTCGCTCACCGTGACCGCTGGCGAGGTGGTCGCGATCCTCGGCGCCAACGGCTCGGGCAAGTCCACGCTGATCCGCGCCGTGCTCGGGCTGGTGCCGATCAGCGCCGGCTCGGTCACCCTCTTCGACCGGCCGTTGCGCCGGTTCCGGCAGTGGGCACGCATCGGGTACGTCCCGCAGCGCCTGGGCGCCGGCGGCGGCGTACCGGCGACCGTCCGGGAGGTGGTGGCCTCCGGCCGGCTGGCCCGGCGGGGGGTGCTGCGTCCGCCGGGTCGAGCCGACCGGTCCGCCGTCGACGCCGCGCTGGGCGCGGTCGGGCTCGCCGACCGGGCCGGTGATCCGGTGTCCACGCTCTCCGGCGGCCAGCAGCAGCGCACCCTGATCGCCCGCGCCCTGGCCGGCCAGCCGGAGCTGCTGGTTCTCGACGAGCCCACCGCCGGAGTGGACGCGGCCAGCCAGGAGGCGTTCGCCGGCGCGTTGCGCGACTTCGTCGGCGACGGCGGAACGGTGCTTCTCGTCGCCCACGAGCTGGGCCCGCTGCGACCGGTGATCAGCCGGGCCGTCGTCGTTCACGAGGGTCGCATCGCCCACGACGGCGCGGTGCCGGACCCGGCCGGCCATCACGCGGAGCCCGACCACGACCACGTGCACCCGCACTGCTACGACGAGCCCGCCGGGCTGTGGAGCAACTGACCGATGGAACTCTTCCAGTACCCCTACATGCAGCGCGCCCTGATCGGCGCGCTGGTGATCGGCTTGGCCGCGCCGGCGCTCGGCATCTACCTGGTGCAGCGCCGGCTGGCGCTGATCGGCGATGGTGTGGGGCACGTGGCGCTGACCGGCGTCGGGGCGGGACTGCTGCTCAACCGCTCACCGGTGCTGGTCGCGGTGATCGCCGCCACCATCGGCGCGATCGCCATCGAGATCGTCCGGGCCCGTGGGCGTACCTCCGGTGACCTGGCTCTGGCCCTGCTCTTCTACGGCGGCATCGCGGGCGGCGTACTCCTGGTCGGCCTCTCCGACGCGACCAGCGCGAACCTCAACGCCTACCTGTTCGGGTCGCTGACCACCATTTCGCCCGCCGACCTGATCACCATTGCGCTGCTCGGCGCGGCGATCCTGGTCACGATGATCGCGTTGCGGCCGGCGCTCTTCGCGGTCAGTCACGACGAGGAGTACGCCCGGGTCTCCGGCCTGCCGGTCCGCACGCTGAACCTGCTGATCGCGGTCGCCACCGCGGTCACCGTGACCATCGCCATGCGGGCCGTCGGAGTGCTGCTGATCAGCGCGTTGATGGTGGTGCCGGTCGCCACCGCCCAGCAGGTCACCCGGGGCTTCCGCAGCACGATGGCCGCCGCGATGGCGCTCGGGCTCTTCGCCGCCGGCTCGGGTGTCTGGGTGGCGGCCACAGCGGACACCGCGCCGGGCGCCTCGGTGGTGCTGGTGGCGATCGCCTCGTTCCTGGTGGTGGCGGTGGCCGGCGCTGTCTGGCGGGCCGTGCGCCGTCGGACGACGCCAACCGCCGCGCCGACACCGGAACCGCACGAGGTCGTGCTGAGCTGAGCCTGGTCAGCGCGACATCGGTGGTATTGGTTACCGTTGCAGGATGACCAGCGTGACGGGCTACGACGGGTTCGACGGGGCCAGCGAGCTGCTCCGCGCCCTGTCCGCTCCCATTCGGCTGGCCATCGTCAGTGAGCTGGCCGGCGGCGAGCGGTGCGTGCACGAGTTGGTGGAGAAGCTCGGCGCGGCGCAACCACTGGTCTCCCAACACCTGCGGGTGTTGCGCGGAGCGGGCGTGGTGCGCGGCTCCCGCCGAGGTCGGGAAATCGCCTACAGCCTGGTCGACGAGCACGTCGCGCACATCGTGGCGGACGCGGTCAGCCACGCCGGGGAGGGATCATGAGCGAGAGCAGCGCCGCGGTGCGCAACACCCGGCAGCGTTCGGCGGTGAGTGCGCTGCTGGGCGAGATGGAGGGCTTCCACAGCGCCCAGGACCTGCACGCGATGCTGCGGCAGCGAGGCGAGCGGGTCGGCCTGACCACCGTCTACCGCACCCTCCAGGGGCTCGCCGACGCCGGTGAGATCGACGTGATGCGTCCGCCGGGCGGCGAGCACCTCTACCGCCGGTGCAGCGAGGGGCACCACCACCACCTGGTCTGCCGGGTGTGCGGGCGTACGGTCGAGGTGGCCGGCCCGGCCGTGGAGAGCTGGGCCGATCGGGTCGCCGCGCAGCACGGCTACGCCGACGTCAGCCACACCCTGGAAATCTTCGGCACCTGCCCGACCTGCCCGCGCTGACCAGCGTGTAGCCGTGTCAATCCTTGAGTTCCGGCCGGTGCGGCCGGTCGGCAGCGAGACAGCCCTGCTCGACTGGCAGCGCATCCACAACCTGATCATCCCGACCGATCCGCTGTCGGTCGACGAGATCGCCGTCCGCGCGCAGCGGAACATTCTCGAGGTCGCGTACGCCGGCACAGTGCCGGTGGGCTGCTCGACAGTGCGACCCCCGGAGTTCGACAGCGCACCCGGGACGGTGATCGCCCGGGTTCTGCCCGAACACCGACGGCACGGGTACGGCGAGCAGATCTACGAGCGCGGGTTGGCCGCGGTCCGTGAACTCGGCGCGGACGTCGTCCAGACCGTCATTCTGGCGTCCAACGACGACGGCCTGCGGTTCGCCCGCCGGCACGGCTTCGTCGAGATCGAGCGGTACGTCCTACCCGGCGACACTGTCGCGTTCGTGGACCTCCAGCTCGCCTGATCACGGACGCCGCGAGCGGTGCGGGCAGACCCGACCCGGCTCCCGGCGGACACCGGCCTCGGCCGGTGCCTGGCACGCTGGCCGGCGGGTGCCGCCCTCAGCCCGTTCGTGGCACGCTGGCCGGCGTGAAAATCTATGCCGATCGGTTTCCGACCGCCGCCCGTCAGTTGCTCACCGACCTGCTCGTCGTCGCCTGGGTGTACGTGGCGATCCGCGGCGCCCTGTGGCTGCACGACCTGGTGCAGAAGCTCGCCGTACCGGGGCAGAAGTTGGAGGGCGCCGGCAGCGGGCTCGCCGACAACCTCGCCGAGGCCGGCAGCAAGGTCCGCCGGGTGCCGCTTGTCGGTGACGAACTCACCGCGCCGTTCCGGCAGGCCGCCGACGCCGCCCGAGGGCTCGCCGACGCCGGCCGCGACCAGCAGCACCTCGTCGACCAGCTCGCCCTGGCTCTCGCCGTCGCGGTGCTGATCTTCCCGCTCGGCATCGTGCTGTTCGGTTGGCTGCCGTTGCGGGTCCGCTGGATGCGCCGGGCCGGATCGGCGGCGAAGCTGGCCACCGGGCCGGCCGGGCGCGACCTGCTCGCCCTGCGCGCCCTGGCCACCCAACCACTGGGCCAGCTGACCCGGATCGGCCCCGACGTCGCCGAGGCGTGGCGGCGCGGCGACGACGCGACAGTCGACGCGCTGGCCGCCCTGGAGCTTCGCCAACTCGGCCTGCGCAGCCGGAGCAGCTGAGGTCTCGCGAGTACAGGTCGCCCCGCTCCTCGCCGTGATCCCGCGCCCCGCCATGATCAAGTGATGAGAAGTAGGTCTCCACGCCGCCTCCAACCTACTTTTCATCACTTGATCATGAGAACTGTGGCGTCGTCGACGCGCCCGTGGACACCCTGACGCGCGCTGCGCCAACTCGGCCTGCGCGGCCAGGGCCGCTAAAGTCGTCGGGTGTTCTACTTCCTCGTCGTCATCGCCGTCCTGCTGCTCGGCTACGCCGCCGTCCTGGTCTCCTTCCTCCGCCGGGGCAAGAAGATCCCACCCGCGGCGTACCTGGCCCTGGCCGGGCTCAACGGTCTGATCCTGGCGGGGGTGCTGGCCTGGGCGGTCTCCCGCTGACCGACGTGGGTAGCCCACGGCACCAGCGCCGGCACGGCGGCGAGCCCACACGGCACCGCCCAGACAGCGGCAGACCCACCCGGCGGCGAGGCCGCACGACAGGGCTCAGGGCTTTGGCGGGATGCGGCGGCGGACGTCCTCGGCGGTGGACGGGCCGGGCGACCAGCGGGCCACCCAGGGCAGCTCGTCGGACGGCGTGAGCACGCCTTCCTCCAGGCTCGCGTAGCGGCCGGCGAGGATGCGCTTCGCGGCGGCGGTGTCGACCGAGTCGGTGTTGTCCCAGAGCGCGGCGAACAGGGCGTCCACCCGCACCCGCGCCTGCCGGCAGAACAGGTCGGCCAGCTCGACGTTCTCCGGGCGGCTGTCCCGTTCGGCGAAGGCCCGGACGCAGACCGCGGACATCGCGAACAACTCGGCACCGATGTCCACCACCCGGCCGAGGAACGCCTGCTTACGCTCCATCTTTCCCTGCCAGCGGGACATCGCGTAGAACGTCGAACGGGCCAGCTTGCGCGACGAACGCTCCACCTGGCGCAGGTGCGCGGCGAGCGGGCCGAACTCGGCGTACGCCGAAGGGCTCTGCCCCCGACCGACGGCGAGGGTGGGCAGCCACTTCGCGTAGAAGGCGCCCGCTCGCGCGCCGGCTCGGGCCTTGCGGCCCAGCCCCGCGTCCGGGTCGATGATGTCGCCGGCCACCGACAGGTGGGCGTCGACCGCCTCCCGCGCGATCAGCAGGTGCATGATCTCGGTGGACCCCTCGAAGATCCGGTTGATCCGCAGGTCGCGCAGCATCTGCTCGACGGCGGCCGGGCGTTCGCCGCGGGCGGCCAGTGAGTCGGCCGTCTCGTAGCCGCGCCCGCCCCGGATCTGGATGAGCTCGTCGGCGATCTTCCAGGCCATCTCGCTGGCGTACAGCTTGACCAGTGCCGCCTCGATCCGGATGTCGTTGCGGTCGTCGTCGGCGAGCAGGCAGCAGAGGTCGAGCATCGTCTCCATGCCGTACGTGGTGGCGGCGATGAAGGAGAGCTTCTGCGCGACCGCCTCGTGCTCACCCACCGGCCGTCCCCACTGGACCCGGTCGGCGGCCCACCCCCGGGCCACGTTCAACGCCCACTTGCCGGCGCCCACGCACATGGCCGGCAGCGAGAGCCGACCGGTGTTCAGAGTGGTCAGGGCGATCTTCAGCCCCTTGCCCTCGCCACCGATGACGTTCTCGGCGGGGACGATCACGTCGTGGAACCGGGTCAGGCTGTTCTCCAGCCCGCGCAGGCCGATGAACTCGTTGCGCCGCTCGACAGTGATGCCGGGGCTGTCGCCGTCCACCACGAACGCGGTGATGCCGCCCCGACGTCCCTCGGTGGCCGGCACCCGGGCCATCACCACCAGCAGGGTGGCCACGATGCCGTTGGTGGCCCACAGCTTCACACCGTTGAGCCGGTAACCGGTGCCGTCCTCGGTCGGCTCCGCGATGGTGGCCAGCCGGGCCGGGTCGGAGCCGACGTCCGGCTCGGTGAGCAGAAACGCGGACACCTCGCCGGCGGCGAGCCGGGGCAGGAAGCGTTGCTTCTGCTCGGCGGTGCCGAACATCTTCAGTGGCTGCGGCACCCCGATCGACTGGTGCGCCGAGAGCAGCGCGCCGATGGCCGGGCTGACCGAGCCGGCCAGCATGAGCGCCCGGCAGTAGTGCAGGTTGCTCAGACCGAGCCCGCCGTACTTGCGGTCGATCTTCATGCCGAACGCGCCGAGGTCGGCCAGGCCGTGGAACACCGAGTCGGGTATCGACGCGTCCCGCTCGATGGCCTCACCATCAACCTCGGAGGTCAGGAAGGCGCGGAACCGACCAAGGAACTCCTCCGCGCGAGCCACGTCGTCCGGATCGGATCGGGGCCACGGGTCGATCAGGTCGAGCCGGAACCGGCCGAGGAACAGCTCCTTGCCGAAGCTGGGTCGGTCCCAGGTGGACTCTCGGGCGGCCTCGGCGACCTGCCGGGCCTCCTTCTCGGTGACCTGCCCGGCTTCCGCGGGCAGCGGCGCGGCGGCGCCGGCGGTGGTTTCGGAGTCGGGGCCGTCCGGTGCCGGTCGGCCATCCTGCGTCGTGGTCACGGCTGCCCCCTCGAAGCTCGATGCGGCTACCGCCACGCTACCCCCGGTTGTTACCCAGGGGTAGCGCTGCGTGAAGATCGACGCGGTCAGCGACCCTCGATGGTGTCCGGGTCGTCGTCATCGTCGTCGATGTCGTCCTCACCCCAGCTGCGTCGGGCGAACGGCAGGGCCACCCAGAACGTGAGGAACCAGATTCCGGTCAGGGCGCTGAGCACGAAGGCGATCGGCCGGTCCAACACGAAGTCGGTGATCAGCAGCACCGCGCTGACCATCGCGATCAGCATGAAGGCGAGGCCGCCGGTGGCCATCCGGTGCGCGAAGCGGACCAGCTCCGGTTTGCGCCCCTGCCGGAACAGCGCCCGGTGGAACGCCACCGGCGAGATGATCATTGCCGTGGCGGCGGCTGCCGCGAGCAACGCCACGATGTAGACGTCGCGTTGGAACTCGGTGGTCTCGGTGAACCCGTTACTGAACGGCAGGGTGAGCAGGAAGGCGAAGAGGATCTGCACGCCGGTCTGGGCGACCCGCAACTCCTGCAGCAGGTCGGCGAAGTTGCGCTGCCAGCGCTGCTTCTCGGTCTCCTTGGACACGCGCTACCTCCGGTGAGACGCTACTGCCGGCGGTCCCGGCCGCCGGCAGCAACGCCAATGCCCCACCCGGCCGAGCGCGAAACAGCTTCACGACACCGGCCGTTCATCTCGGCGACGCAGATCGGCCGCCAGCACCGTGTCAGGACCCGCGTCGGATCCGGCCCGCGTACCGCGCTTCCAGCTCGTTGTTGTGCGCGTCGCCGTCCGGGATGTTCGCCGACAGGTAGACCGGGGGCCGCTCCCCCGCCGCCAGCAACCGCGCCACCACCTCCACGGTCACCTGCTGCGCCAGCAGCGCCGCAGTGATCGAGGAGACCGCGCCGACCGCGCCGCCGCCAGGCAGGGGCAGCGTCGCGTCGCCGTACGGCGCGCCGTTGTCGAGCACCACGTCGGCGAGGTCGCTCAGCTTGCGCCCGGACGGGTGCCGGGAGGCCATCCGGCCGGAGTGCCGCGCCGAGGTGATCGCGACCAACCCGTGGCCGTGTTCCTTCACCAGCGTGGCGAACTCCACCATCGCGCCGTTGACCCCGGAGTTCGAGGCGAGCACGAAGACGTCGGTGGGGCGCACCGGGGCCAGCTCGTAGAGGCGGTGCGCGACGGCCGGGTCCCGTTCCAGCAGCGGGCCCAGCCGGTCGGCCGGTTCGCCGCCGAGCAGCACCAGGTCGCGTAGCGCGATCCGATTGGTCGGCACCAGACCGCCGGCTCGGCCGGCGATCTCCATGGCGAGGGCCTCCGAGTGCCCGGTGCCGAACGCGTGCACCACGCCGTCGGCTCGGACGGCCTCGGCGATCAGGTCGGCGGCCCGCCCCACCGCCTCCCGCTGACTGGCGGCCACCCGGCCGATCGTCTCGGTCACCACGGCCAGGTAGTCCTCGGCACTCACCGTCATGCGTCCTCCGTCGTTCGATTACGAGCCAGCCAGCGAACCGCGAAGTCGACCGCCGCCCGCTGGCGCATCAACCTGCCGGTCCCGGTGCCGACCGGTGCGGTGCGTACCGCTCCGGTGGCCTCCAGGTCCTCGCCCAACGCGGCGAAGTCGTCCGCGTCGAGTCGTACGTCCTGCCACCACACCCACTCCCGACCACCGTCGGCGGTACGCACGGCGGCACCGATCCGCTCCCGGGGCGAGCCGGGGCGGCGGTATTCGGCCAGGTGCAGCGAGGTGCTCACCGAGTGGTCCACGCCGAGCAGCAACACGTCGGCGTCCAGGTCGTAGAGGCGAGCCAGTGGGGAGCCCTCACCGAGCATGTCGGCCAGGGTGTGCCCGGCGGCCACCTGCTCGGCGGCCGGACCGAGCGCGGCGAACGACACCTGCGGATGGGAGCTGCGCAGTGCACCGGGCCAGCCGCGGACCGTCTCGGCGAGCGCCCCCATGAACCGGCTCGGGGTGATCGCCGGGTCGAACCCGGGCATCTCCGAGCGGATCAGCGGCCACCAGTCCGCCGGCACCGGCGGGTTGCGCCACTGGGCGGGATCGCTGTTCTCCGGTGTGTGGGTGGGCACGACGATCGTGCCGTCCGGGCCGAGCGCGTCGCGCAGGGCGAGCACCACCGCGTGCGGGCCGCCGCTGACGAAGCCCAGCGGACGCAGCGAGGCGTGCACCAGCATCGTCGCGCCGGGCCGTACGCCCAGCACGCGCAGCTGCGCGGCGATCGAGCGACGGCTGCCCGGCCCTCTGGCGTCCGTCGTCACGATGGCTCTCCCCCGGTGACCCGCACGACTCAGGCCGTTCCGCCGGCTCGGGCCAGGATCGCCTCGGCGAGCGGGGCCGGCGCCGCGTCCGGGATCCAGTGACTCACCCCGGGCAGCTGAACGAAGCGGTAGTCCCCGGTGACGTTCTGCGCGCACGCCTCGGCGGCGGTCCGGCCGATGGCGATGTCCCGGTCACTCCAGACGTACGTGGTGGGCACCGCGACCGGGCCGACGGCGGCCAGGTCGGCGCGGGACATCGCCCGGTACCAGTTCAGCGCGGCCGTGAGCGCACCCGGCTCGCGCATCGGGTCGGCGTACCGGTTCGCGTCGCCCACCCCGCCGAGCATCTTGCGCAGCGCCGTCGCGTTGAACGCCAGCAGCACCTTCTCCGCCTTGTCCGGCTTACGGAACAGCGCGATGTACGACGACCGGGCCTTCTGTTGGCTGTCGTTGGCCAGGGCGTGCGCCATGGCCGCCGGATGCGGTACGGACACCGCGGTCAGCGTGTGCACCCGCTCGGGGTGCCCGGCGGCGACCGCCCAGGCCACGATCGCGCCCCAGTCGTGGCCGACCAGGTGCACGGCATCCAACCCGAGGGCGTCGAGCACCGCCACCACATCGGCGACCAGTTCGGGGATCCGGTAGTCGGCCACCGCCGTGGGTCGGGCGCCGGGTGAGTAACCGCGCTGGTCCAGCGCGTACGTGCGCAGCCCACCCGCGTGCAGCGCCGGCACCACGTCGTCCCACTCGCCACTGTGCTGAGGGAAACCGTGCAGCAACAGGACGGGTACGCCGTCCGTCGGACCGCCGACAGTCACCTCGAATGTGAAGCCTCGCGCGTCAACCCGCATGATCGGAAGCGTACCCAGCCGGCGGTCGGCCGGTCGCTCCCGCAGGTCAGGCGGATGCCCTGCTGGGCCCGCGACCGTGGTCGGTGTTAGCGTCAGCGAGACAACTTCATATCCGACAGGGGAGCGCACAGCGCTGAGAGTGCGGGCACGCCCGCAGACCCTCGAACCTGATCTGGGTAATGCCAGCGCAGGGAGTTCGGTCGACCTCCAGCCGCGCCGCAGTCCGGTGCCACCGGACGCGGCGTGCGTCTTCTCCTGGTTCGCACTCACGAACTGGGAGCAACACATGAAATCCACCCCCGACACACACCGTTGGCGCACCATCGACATCGTGGTCGCCTCGGTGATCGCGGTCGCCTTCGGCGTCATCTTCTGGGCCTGGGGCCTGGTCTGGAGCGCCACCGAGGGCGCGTTCGCCTTCTTCCCGCCGGCGCAGACGCTGCTCTACGGCGTCTGGCTGATGCCGGCGGTGATCGGTGGGCTGGTCATCCGCAAGCCCGGCGCCGCGCTCTACTGCGAGACCGTGGCCGCGGTCCTGTCCGCGCTGCTGGGCAGCCAGTGGGCCGGCACGGTGATCCCGCAGGGCATCGTGCAGGGCATCGGCGCCGAGCTGGCCTTCGCCGCCTTCCGGTACCGGTCGTTCCGGCTGCCGACCGCGGTGTTCGCGGGCGCGCTGACCGGCCTCAGCGCCGCGCTGTTCGACTTCTTCGTCTGGAACGTCGACTACGCGCTGACCGACTACCGCATCCCGTACGCGCTGCTCACCATCGTCAGCGCCACCGTGATCGCCGGCCTGGGCGGCTGGCTGCTCACGAAGGCCCTGGCCAACACCGGCGTCCTGGACCGCTTCCCCGCAGGCCGAAACCGAGCCCTGATCTAACCCACACCCACTCGCGTCGATCATGAGGTTGACGGGCGGATGGATCTTCATAACCACCGTCAACCTCATGATCGACCGTGCAGGGTGGGGTGGGGTGGGGGGCGGTTGGGTGGTTGGAGGGGTGGGTTGGTGGGCGGGGTACTGCTGCGGGGGTTCGGGTGGCGGCACGCTGGGCGGCGCGCCTGGGCCGTTCGGGGCGTTGATCTGCGGGTTGAGGCTGGGGAGCGGGTTTTGCTTCTCGGGCCCTCCGGGGCCGGCAAGAGCACCCTGCTCAGCGCCCTGGCCGGGCTGCTTCCTGAGGACTCCGGCGAGCAGGAGGGCACCGTCGAGATCGACGGGCTCGACCCGCGCAAGGGGCGGGAACGGGTCGGCATCGTCTTCCAGGACCCGGAGACCCAACTGGTGATGGCGCGCTGCGGCGACGACGTCGCGTTCGGGCTGGAGAACCGGGGCGTGCCGGCCGACGAGATCTGGCCCCGGGTGGACGAGGCGCTGCACCGGGTCGGCTTCCCGTACTCCCGGGACCGCCACACCGCGGCGCTCTCCGGCGGCGAGCAGCAACGCCTCGCCCTGGCCGGCGCGCTGGCCCTGCGCCCCGCCCTGCTGCTGCTGCTCGACGAGCCGACCGCCAACCTCGACCCGGCCGGGGCCGAGCTGGTCCGGCACGCGGTGGCCGGCGCGCTGGACGCCGACACCACACTGATCCTGGTCGAGCACCGGGTCGCCGAGGCACTGCCGCTGGTTGACCGGGTGGTAGTCCTGGAACCGGGCGGCGGCGTCCGCGCGGACGGCACACCCGAGGCGGTCTTCGCCGCCCACGGCGCCGCCCTGGCCGCCGAGGGGGTCTGGGTGCCCGGTCACCCCGTCGCGCCCCGGCCGGCCACCGCCGGCCCCGGGGAGGTGTTGCTCACCGCCGACCGGCTCGGCCTGCCGCCGCGGCTGGGCTCCACCGACCTGGCGGTACGCGCCGGTGAAGCACTCGCCGTACGCGGACCGAATGGCGCCGGCAAGTCCACCCTGGCGTTGCTGCTCGGCGGTCTGCTCCGACCGGGCAACGGGCGGGTCACCGCGTCCGCCGAGTTGGCCGGCGCGGACCACCGCACTCCCCCGCACCGGTGGCGGGCACCCGCGTTGGCCCGACGGATCGGGTCGGTCTTCCAGGATCCGGAGCACCAGTTCGTGACCAGCACGGTCTTCGACGAGCTGGCGCTGGGCCCGCGCCGCACCGGTCAACCCGAGGCGACCGTCAAGGAGACCGTGGCCGGGCTGCTGGACCGGCTGCGGCTGGCCCGCCTCGCCGCCGCCAACCCGTACACCCTCTCGGGTGGTGAGGCGCGGCGGCTGAGCGTGGCGACGGCCCTGGCCACCGCGCCACGCCTGCTGATCTGCGACGAACCCACCTTCGGCCAGGACCGGCGGACCTGGCGGGAGCTGGTCGACCTCTTCGCCGACCTGCGCGACGCCGGGCACGGCGTGGTCACTGTCACCCACGACGCGGACTTCGTCGCCGCGCTCGCCGACCGCACCGTCACCCTGCACCGCGCCCCGGACCACCACCAATGATCAGCATCGAGCCGGTCGCCGCGCCGGACGCGCCGTTGGCCCGCCGCAACCCGGTGGCGAAGGTCGCCGCCGCACTCGTCTTCTCGTTCACCCTGCTGGCGACCCTGGACCCGGTGGCCCCGGCGATCGCCATCGCCCTCGAACTGGCCGTCCTGCCGCTGTTCGGCATCCGCTACCGGGTGCTGGCCCGGCGGGCCTTGCCGCTGCTGCTCAGTGCCGCCGGCATCCTGGTCACCCTGGTGCTGTTCGCGGCCGACCGGTCCGGCCGGGTCCTGCTGGACGCGGGACCGGTGCTGGTGAGCACCGGCGTCCTGCTCACCGCGCTCGGCCTGGTGCTGCGGGTGTTCGCGGTGGCCCTGCCCGGTGTGATCGTCTTCGCGACCACCGACCCCACCGACCTGGCCGACGCACTGATCCAGAACGCGAAGGCGCCGGCCCGGTTCGCCATCGGGGCGCTGGCCGCGTTCCGGCTGGTGCCGCTGCTCGGTCAGGAGTGGCAGATGATCAGCATGGCTCGACGCGCGCGGGGCGTAGACGCGGGACGCAACCCGGTGGCGAAGCTGCGGCTCTTCGCCTCCACGGCGTTCGCGCTGCTGGTGGGGGCGATCCGCCGAGGCACCCGGCTGGCGGTGGCGATGGACGCGCGGGGCTTCGACGCCGGCACACCCCGTACCGTCGCCCGCCGGCAGCACTTCACCCGCGCCGATGTCCTCCTCATCGCCGGCGCGGTCGTCCTCGCCGCGGCCGCCCTGACCACGAGCGTCCTCCTGGGCACCTTCCGCCCGCTGATCAGCTGAGTCCGCCCCGCCGGCTACCTGCCTGCTGCCCGCAGCCCGCTGCCGCCCGCCGCCCGCTGCTGCCCGCCGCCCGCTGCTGCCGTCCGCTGCTGCCCGCCCGCTGCTTGCCGGCAAGATCCGCACAACATCATTGATGTAGTGGCCTCGTTGGCGGCGGAGGCCACTACATCCCTGATGTTGCCGTCACCACCCAGCGCCCGCCACGCACAGCGGGCCGGGAGGTGGCTCGGTCAGCTGCGGCGGAAGGCGTAGCGGCGGGCCTGGCCGGCCTGCTGGCTGCGGCCGCCGCCGGAGCGGTTGCCGCCACCCTGCGGCGGGCCGGCCGTCGGTGCCTTCGGTCGCCCGGTCGGCTTCGGCAGATCTCGCATCGTCGGCGCGTCGACGACCGCCGGCACCTCGACGACCGCCGGCACATCGACCGCTGTCGGCACCTCGACGACTGTCGTCACATCGACCGCTGTCGGCACGACGACCGGCAGCGCCACCTCGTCCAGGACGGCCGCCGGCAGCGCCGGCTCGGCCAGTGCCGCCGGCAGCGCCGGCTCGGCCAGTGCCGCCAGCAGCGCCGGCTCGGCCAGTGCGGCCGGTTCCACCAGCACCGCCGGCAGGGCCGGTTCGACCGCGAGGTCGAGGGCGGGGAGGGTGGTTGGGAGCGGGCCGTGGCCGGCCGCCGGGTCGACGCCGAGCGGCGTCGCTCTCGGGGTACGGGTCTTCTTCGGGTTACGCCTGGCAGGCATCCGGGCCTCCTTCAATGCCGTCCGGCACGGCCGGTCCCGCGCTGCGGCGGTCGGTCGGATCGGCTGGTGACCGCCGTTGCGCGACGGTCGAATGGGGAAGGGACTGCTCACCGGGGTCAGGCAGGGCCATCGCCGCCGAACGGCGGGGAGGGAATGCGGGACGCCCGGGAGCGCACGGACCGCGACGCGGGACGGCGGGACGGCTCGGAAGTGGGGCGTCAGTTACGCATGTTCGTACCGTAGCCACCGCCGGACCGACGCGCATCCGTTTTTACTGGCACGATCGGCAGATGCTGATCGCGTTCTCGATCACCCCGCTCGGCGGTGACGACTCCGTGGGTGACCTGGTCGCCGAGGCGGTGCGGGTGGTCCGTGCGTCCGGCCTGCCCAACCGGACCGATGCCATGTTCACCACCATCGAGGGCGAGTGGGACGAGGTGATGGCGGTGGTGAAGCGGGCGGTCGACGTGGTCGCCGCGCAGGCGCCCCGGGTGAGTGTGGTGCTCAAGGCCGACGTCCGGCCCGGGGTCACCGACGCGCTGACCGGGAAGATCGCCCGAATCGAAGCCCGTCTCGTCGAAGGCTGACACGCGCGGCGCGGGACGACGACAACTTTCCCTGCGCGGGGCATACCGACCACCGCCGAGGGCCCGAGCCGCCACCGGCAACGTCCACATCACGTCCAGTAACGGGACGTCCGTCACTGGTCCGTATCGGCTCACATCACGGTAAGTTTCCAAACGCTGATAGTGGTGTGACGAGAGGTGGCGGCACGAATGGCTGATCAGGCGAGGGCACAAATCGGTGTGACCGGGCTGGCGGTGATGGGTCGCAACGTGGCCCGCAACCTGGCCCGCAACGGCTTCACGGTGGCAGTGCACAACCGCTCACCGGAGCGCACCCGCAGCCTGGTCGCCGAGCACGGCGACGAGGGCACGTTCCTGCCGGGCGAGACGATGGCCGATTTCGTGGCGTCACTGGAACGACCCCGCGCGGTCATCGTCATGGTGAAGGCCGGCGCGCCCACCGACGCGGTGATCGACGAGTTGGTGCCTCTTCTCGACGAGGGCGACATCGTCGTCGACTGCGGCAACGCCCACTTCGCCGACACCCGCCGCCGCGAGGAGGCACTGCGGGCGCAGGGGCTGCACTTCAGCGGCACCGGCGTCTCCGGCGGCGAGGAGGGCGCGCTGCGCGGGCCGAGCATCATGCCGGGCGGCTCCGCCGAGTCGTACGCGAAGCTCGGGCCGATGTTCGAGAAGATCGCCGCCCAGGTGGACGGCGTGCCGTGCTGCACGCACGTCGGGCCGGACGGCGCCGGGCACTTCGTCAAGATGGTGCACAACGGCATCGAGTACGCCGACATGCAGCTCATCGCCGAGGCGTACGACCTGCTCCGGGCCGGCCTGGACGCGACGCCGGCCGAGATCGCGGAGATCTTCCGGGAGTGGAACAACGGCGAGCTGGAGTCGTTCCTCATCGAGATCACTGCCGACGTGCTCGCGCACACCGACGCGGCGACCGGCCGGGCGTTCGTGGACATCGTGCAGGACCGGGCCGAGCAGAAGGGCACCGGTCGGTGGACCGTGCAGAGCGCCCTGGACCTGGGCATCCCGATCACCGGGATCGCCGAGGCGACCTTCGCCCGCTCGCTCTCCGGGCACGTCGACCAGCGCGAGGCGGCCCGCCGGGCGTTCCCCGACGCGGGTGAGAAGTGGCAGGTGACCGACCGGGACACCTTCGTCGAGGACGTCCGCCGGGCGCTGCTCGCTTCCAAGATCGTCGCGTACGCGCAGGGCTTCGACCACATCCGCGCGGGCAGCCAGGAATACAACTGGGACATCGACCTCGGCGGCACCGCGACGATCTGGCGAGGCGGCTGCATCATCCGGGCCCGCTTCCTCAACCGGATCCGTGAGGCGTACGACGAGCAGCCCGACCTGCCGACGCTGCTGGTGGCGCCGTACTTCGCCGAGGCGGTCAGCGCTGGCGTGCCGAGCTGGCGGCGGGTGGTGGCCGACGCGACCCGGGCGGGTGTGCCGACGCCGGCGTTCTCGTCGTCGCTGGCGTACTTCGACGCGTTGCGCGCGGAGCGGCTGCCCGCCGCGCTGATCCAGGGTCTGCGGGACAACTTCGGCGCGCACACCTACCAGCGGGTGGACCGCGACGGCTCGTTCCACACAACCTGGGCCGCCGACCGCACCGAGTCGCCGGCGTAGCCGGGGCGGCGCCCTGCGCGCGACGCCCTGCGCGCGACGCCCTGCGCGCGACGCCCCGCGCGCGACGCCCCGCGCGCGACGCCCTGCAAGATCGTGCTTGATCCAGGATGTAGTGGCCTCCCTCTCCGTGGAGGCCACTACATCCATGTTCCAGCGTGATCTAGGGAGACGGCAGGTGCGAACCGGTAGCGGTCAGGCGACCGTGGCGTGCATCTCCCAGACGAGGATCTCGGCCGGTTCGTCGGCGGTCACCCGCCGGCCACCGGTCATGGTGAGCCGGGCGGCGTCGCCACTGCCGAGCGGACCGCTGCCCTCCAGGGTCACCGTGCCGTTGGGCACGTAGAGGTGCACGTAGGGCGCGTCCGGGATGGTGACCTCGTCGCCGGGGGCGAGACGGGCGGCGTGCAGGGTCGCGTACCGGTTGCGGATCCGGATCGCGGACGCGCCGTCGTAGCGGTCCATCCCGGAGGCGATCGGCACCAGACCCCCGCGGAGCAGCTCGTCCTCGATCTCCAGTTGCTCGTAGCCGGGGTCGACGCCCTGCTCGTCGGGGAGCACCCACATCTGCACGAAGTGCACCGGGTCGGTGTGCGGCTCCTGGTTGTTGAGCCGCCAGGCGTCGTTCTTCTCCGAGTGCAGGATGCCGGTGCCGGCGCTCATCCGCTGGGCCAGACCCGGGTAGATCACCCCGGAGTGCCCGGTGGAGTCCTGGTGCACCAGGGAACCGCGCAGCACCCAGGTCACGATCTCCATGTCCTGGTGGGGGTGGGTTTCGAAGCCGGCCCCCGGTCGGACCACGTCGTCGTTGTTGACCAGCAGCAGGCCGTGGTGGGTGTTGGCCGGGTCGTAGTGCCGGGAGAACGAGAAGGAGTGCTTGGAGTCCAGCCAGGAGATCCGGGTGGCGAAGCGATCGTCGGCACGACGGATGTCGACCGCGGGTGCGGGCGCGGTCACCAGGCACGCTGCCCGGCGTCGGGGGTCGACGGCGCCCAGGTCAGGGCCGGCTCGCCGGTGGCCAGTTCGGCGATCTCACCGGTGCGCAGCTGCGGTGTGTGGCCGAACTCGGCGCAGTGCTGCTCGGCGATCTCGGCACAGATCTCGGCCACCTGCTCGCAGATCGGGTCGCCCAGGTCGGCGGCGTTCAACGCCATGATCATCTTGAAGCGGAGATCACGCATCTGCCCCCCAACCGCCGTCGTCCCACCACCTCCGGACCCTACCCGCCGCCCTTGCGCAGGACCCCGAAACGAGCACACCACCCCCGCTCGGTGCCAAGCCTTGATGGTCGCCGTGGCGCTTGCCCAGGCCCCTCGGCACCAAGGGGGACGCGACAACGCCGCCCGCACGGGAGTGCGGGCGGCGTTGGGACAGCTGGGGGTCGGTCAGAAGAAGCGGCGGCGCTTGGCCTTCTGCGGACGCATCAGGTCCGCACCCTTGGTCAGCAACCGGGTCGCCCCGGAGGGACCACGCCGGGCCTCCAGGGTGTGGCTGAGCCGGCGGGCACCGGCTGCGGCCACCGGCACCGCGATGGCCACCACCGCCCACTGGGCAATGCGCTTCTGGATCATGTGGGTTCACCTCCGTCAGTGGCTTCTGACGTCTCTGATACCCATAGCGACGTGCGGGTAAGCGCGTCGGCTCAGATAACCGGGGCGACCGGGTTGGGCAGCGCGCCGCCGAAGCGTCGGTCCCGCTGGGCGTACAACTCGCACGCGTACCAGAGGTGGCGGCGGTCGAAGTCGGGCCAGAGCGTGTCCAGGAAGACCAACTCGGCGTACGCGGTCTGCCAGAGCAGGAAGTTGGAGATCCGCTCCTCCCCGGAAGGGCGCAGGAACAGGTCCACCTCCGGGATCTCCGGGTGGTAGAGGTACTTCGCCACGGTCTTCTCGGTGACCTTCGCCGGATCCAGCCGGCCGGCCGCCACGTCCCGGGCGATCGCGGCGGCGGCGTCACCGATCTCGGCCTGCCCGCCGTAGTTGACGCAGAACTGCAGGGTCAGCGTCGAGTTGTCGCGGGACATCTCCTCGGCGGTCTGCAACTCGGAGATGACGCTCTTCCACAGCCGACCGGGCCGGCCCGACCACACCACCCGTACGCCCAGGTCGACCAGCTGGTCACGGCGGCGACGGATCACGTCCCGGTTGAACCCCATCAGGAACCGGACCTCGTCGGGCGAGCGCCGCCAGTTCTCCGTGGAGAACGCGTACGCCGACAGGTACGGGATGCCCATCTCGATGGCGCCCTCGATGGTGTCGAAGAGGCTGTGCTCCCCCGCCTCGTGCCCCTTGGTGCGGGGCAGCCCGCGGTCCTTGGCCCAGCGGCCGTTGCCGTCCATCACCACCGCCACGTGCTTCGGCACCGCCTCGGTGGGCAGCGCCGGGGGGCGGGCCCCGGACGGGTGTGGCACCGGCGGGGTCGGCTCGCGCCGGCCGGCCTTCTTCGATCGGATCACTCGGTCACTCCCTGTTCGCGCCGTCCGCCCCGGCCTCGACGTCGCCACGTGGCCGGAGCACCACGGCCCCGGTGCCCTCCGGCGGCGGGGCCGTGCCGGCCGCCGAGGAACCCCGGTCGACCAGCGGCAGCGAGCGTAGCGCGCGCTCCAGGTGCCACTGCAGGTGAGCCGCGACCAGCCCACTGCACTCCCGACGTACGGCGGCGTCGGTGGCGTCGGCGATCACCCAGTCGCCGGAGGTCAGCGCGGACATCAGATCGATGGTGGCCGGGGCGGGATGAGCCGCCCCGGGTGGCCGGCAATCGGGACAGACCGCGCCGCCGGCCGGAACCGAGAACGCCCGGTGCCGCCCGGGCGTGCCGCAGACCGCGCAGGCGACCAGCGCCGGCGCCCAGCCGGCCAGGGACATCCCGCGCAGCAGGTACGCGTCGAGCACCAGGGTGGTGGCGTGTTCGCCCCGGGACAGCGCCTTCAACGCGCCGATGGTGAGCTGGAACAGCCGCAGCGACGGCTCCCGTTCCACCGGGGTCAGGCGCTCGGCGGTCTCGGCGATCGCGCTGGCCGCCGTATAGCGCGGATAGTCGCCCAGGAACCGTTTGCCGTACAGGTCGATGCCCTCGACCTGACTCACGGTGTGCAGAGAACTGCCGTGGTTGCCCTTCGGGTCACCGGCGAGCTGGAGGTCGACGTGGCCGAACGGCTCCAGCCGGGCACCGAACTTGCTGGTGGTGCGGCGGATCCCTCGAGCCACCGCGCGCAGCCGGCCGTGCCGGCGGGTGAGCAGGGTGATGATCCGGTCGGACTCGCCGAGCTTCTGCACACGCAGCACCACCGCGTCGTCGCGGTAGAGCTGTCGGCGATACCCGGCCATCGGGCCATTCTCCCTCGGGGTGTGAAATCAGGGTTGGTTCGGGGTGCAAGCGCGGATGAACCCCGATGCGGCCGCCTCGTGCTCGGCCGTAGCGTGCTGGTCATGGCACTGCACCTGACCACCACCCCCCGCCGTCGTCGCGTCGCCGCTCCCGTCGCGCTAGGGCTCGCCACCAGCCTCATCGTGCTCGCCGGGTGCGACAACCT
This sequence comes from Micromonospora arida, assembly GCF_042873195.1. NCBI lineage: Bacteria > Bacillati > Actinomycetota > Actinomycetes > Micromonosporales > Micromonosporaceae > Micromonospora > Micromonospora arida. The sequence goes on from NZ_JBIALC010000003.1 coordinate 564,285, forward strand.
GTCGTTCCGTCGGCTCGACTACGACAACACCGAGGCGGTCCGGATCACCACGATCCGGGTCTCCGGGGGGTCGGGCGACGTGGTGGTCCGCGGCACCGGCGCGGCGTCCGAGGTGCGGATCAAGCGAGTGGTTCGTTACCAGGGCGGTGAACCGGACAACACCCGCTACGAGATCAAGGGCAGCGAGCTGGTGCTGAACACCGACTGTGGCTCGCGGTGCAGCATCTCCTACGAGGTGACGGTGCCCGAGGGTGTGGCGGTGCAGGGCGAGACCAGCTCCGGCAACGTCGAGTTGAGCCGGGTCGGCACCGTGGACCTACAGGTGAGCTCGGGCGACGTGCGGATCTCCGGCGCGTCGGGCGCGGTCGGGGTGGAGGCCCGTTCCGGCAACATCGAGGTGAGCGAGGCCGCCGCGGCGGTACGGCTGCGCGCCTCTTCCGGAGACATCACCGCACGCCGGCTGGGCGGCACTGTCGACGCCGAGGCCAGCTCGGGCAATGTCAACGTGGAGCTGGACAAGCCCGCCTCGGCCCGGGTCCACGCCTCCAGTGGTGACGTCACGCTGGTGGTGCCGCAGGGCAGCTACCGGGTCCGGTCCAACGCCGACTCCGGCGACGAGACCGTCACCGTCGCCGACAACCCGGCGGCGTCCCTGGTGCTCGACGGTTCGGCCAACAGCGGCAACCTCACGATCAGCGAGCGTTGATCTCGACGCTGGCCGCCTCCCCTGCCGTCCGCTGCGACGGCACCACCGCTCGTCCGACGGTCGCCCCGGCACCGCCCGCCGCGTCGGCACCCGGCCGGGCCGCACCCTCGGCACCCGGCCGGACCGCCGCGTCGGCACCCGGCCGGCCCCCAGCGTCGGCGGGCTGCGCCGTGCCACCGGGGATCAGCTCCGGGCGGCGGCGGGCGGCGACGTCCTCGACCCAACCGACGGCCAGGGTGACCAGCCCGACCAGAGCGAAGACCAGCAGTACCCGGATGGCCAGGCCCACCGGGTCCTGGTGGGACCAGCCCACCACGTCGACCAGCGGAGTGAGCGCCACCACGAACGGCATGTGCCAGAGGTAGACGGTGAGCGCCCGCCGGTTGAGCACTGTCACCGCCCGGTCGACCAGTCGGCTCCGGCTCAGCCAGGCCACCCCGGCCGGCGCCCGGCCCAGCACGATCAGGATGAACGCGGCCGACCAGAGGGCGTTGCCCAGGGGGTTGTCGTTCAGGTCGTACCCGCGCGGACCGGGATGCTCGACGATCCAGGCGCCGCCGCCCACGGCGAGGGCGAGCGCCACCGGGTACAGCAGCCGGCCGGAGAGCCGGCGCAGCATCCCGGCGTGGTGGGCGAAGCCGAGCAGCCACGCGCCGAAGTAGAGCCCGAACTCCCGCAGCACCGGCGGCGCCGGGTAGATCCCCACCTCGATCGTCACCAGCAGGAGGTACGGGGCGAGCAGGGTCATCAGCGGGGCACGCCGGAACAGCCAGAACGCGACCGGCGAAGCGAGCACGAACCACAGATAGTCACGCAGGTACCAGATGATGCTCAGCGCCAGCGCGCCCCAGTTGTTGGCCGGCGGGTCGGCGATCGGGAACAGCCACAGCAGCACCCGAGGGCTCACCGACAACCCGCTGAACATCATGGCCGGCACGAAGACCACCGCGAGCACCCACAGCGACGGCAGCAGTCGACGCAGCCGACGCCCGACCGCCGCCGGCCCGACCCGGGTCAGCGACGCGGCCATCAGCGAGCCTGCCAGCGCGAACATCACCGACATGGCGGGGAAGACGAGGGTGAGGGTCGCCCATCCGGTGACGTGGTAAACCACCACCCGAACGATGGCCAGGGCACGGAGGATGTCGAGGTACCTGTTGCGCATCAGCCTGCACTCGGTCGGGGACGCGGGGCACAACTTTCCTACCCTGCGTGGCGCCCGCACCAAACGACAGCCACCTCAAACGGGGCGTGAACATCCCCGGCTGCCCGACCGAAGGCGATCGTGCCGCCGGTCGGGCACCGCCGACGAGGTGGGTCAGAAGCCCAGCTTGCGCAGTTGCCTCGGGTCGCGCTGCCAATCCTTCGCGACCCGCACGTGCAGGTCGAGGTAGACCCGACCGCCGAGCAGCTCCTCGATCTGCTTGCGGGCGTTGGTGCCGACCTCCTTGAGCCGACTCGCCTTGTGCCCGAGCACGATGGCCTTCTGGCTGGGCCGCTCCACGTACAGGTCGGCGTAGATCTTCATGACCTGACCCTCGGGGATCATCTCCTCCACCACCACGGCGATGGAGTGCGGCAGCTCGTCGCGGACCCCCTCCAGGGCGGCCTCGCGGATCAGCTCGGCGACCAGCACCTGCTCGGGGTCGTCGGTGAGCATGTCGTCCGGATAGAGCTGCGGCGACGGCGGCAGGTACTTGGTCATCACGTCGACGAGGGTGTCCACCTGGTGCCCGGACACCGCGCTCACCGGCACGATCTCGGCGAACTCCCCCATCTTGCTGACCGCCAGCAGCTGCTCGGCCAGGCGACGCTTGTCCACCAGGTCGGTCTTGGTGACCACCGCCAGCACTGTCGCCTTCAACTCGGCCAACTCGCCGGTGATGAACCGGTCACCGCGCCCGACCGGCTCGTCGGCCGGGATGCACAGGCCGATCACGTCGACCTCGGTCCAGGTGGACCGGACCAGGTCGTTGAGACGTTCGCCGAGCAGCGTACGGGGGCGGTGCAGGCCTGGCGTGTCGACGAGGACCAGCTGCGACTCCGGTCGGTGCAGCACCGCCCGGATGACGTGCCGGGTGGTCTGCGGCTTGTTCGAGGTGATGGCGATCTTGGTGCCGACGATGGCGTTGGTCAGCGTCGACTTGCCGGCGTTGGGGCGACCGACGAAGCAGCCGAACCCGGCCCGGTACGGACGCGCCTCCGGATCCTGCACCGGGCTCACTGGGTCACCGTGCCGAGGACCGTGCCGTCCGGAGCGGCCACGTGGACCGGTGCGTCCGCCGCGAGGTCCCGTACCGCCGCGTGCCCGGCACCATCCAGCGTCGACGCCTCGGTCACCACCACCGCCGCCTCCAGCCGACTCGCCCCGGCCGCCACGGCCGAAGCGACCGCCAACTGCAACGCGGTGAGCGTCAGCGACGGCAGCGCGACACTGGCCGCCGCGTACGTCCGGCCGTCCTGGTCGCGGACCGCGGCGCCCTCCACGGCGCCGACCCGCGCGCGGGCTCCCCGGGCGAGGACGACGAGCTTGCCGTCCTCGGCGCTCAGCGCGCCCGACGCGGTGGGGGTGGGCCGGGCGACAGGCGCGGCGGGTGTGTCAGGCATCGGCGGGTTGCCTCTCGTCGTCTCGATAGTTGTCCGTGTCGTCCCCGGGGCCGGCGTGCTCGCCGCGCCCCGCGGTGTCCTGCTCATCGCCCGGCTCCACCCGGCTGACCAGGACGGTGTCGATCCGGTTGCGCCGGCCGGTGGTGCCCTCGGCGACCAGGCGGAGACCGGCGACCTCGGCCTCGGCACCCGGGATCGGCACCCGCCCCAGCGACTGGGCGAGCAGGCCGCCGACCGTCTCCACCTCGTCGGTGGGCAGGTTGGTGTCGAACATCTCGCCGAGATTCTCCACCGGCAGGCGAGCGGTCACCCGCACCGAGGAGTCCGCCAGACGTTCGACGGGCGGGCGCTCGACATCGTACTCGTCGGTGATCTCACCGACGATCTCCTCGAGGATGTCCTCGATGGTGACCAGACCGCCGGTGCCGCCGTACTCGTCGACCACGATGACCAGGTGGTTGCGGGCCGCCTGCATCTCGGACAGCAGGTCGTCGACCGGCTTGGACTCCGGTACGAAGGTCGCCGGGCGCATCAGCTCGGCCACCGGCAACTGCTCGGCCCCCGGGTCCCCGCCACGGGAGCGCCGGATCAGGTCCTTGAGATAGAGCACGCCCAACACGTCGTCGACGCTCTCGCCGATCACCGGGATGCGGGAGAAACCGGAGCGCAGGAAGAGCGCCAGCGCCTGCGCGAGCGTCTTGCCCTCCTCGATCCACACCATCTCGGTACGCGGCACCATCACCTCACGGGCGATGGTGTCGCCGAGGGCGAAGACGGAGTGGATCATCTGGCGTTCGCCGTGCTCGACAACGCCGCGCTGCTCGGCCAGGTCGACCAGCTCCCGCAGCTCCACCTGGGTGGCGAACGGACCTTCCCGGAAGCCGCGCCCCGGGGTGACCGCGTTGCCGATCAGGATCAGCAGCGACGCGAGCGGGTTGAGCGCCCGACCCAGCCAGCGGACCAGCGGCGCCACCGCACGACCCACGGCGTAGGCGTGCTGCCGGCCGATGGTGCGCGGGGCGACGCCCACCACCACGAAGCTGACCACTGTCATCGCGCCGGCGGTCACCAGCGCGGCCCGCCACCCGGCGCCGAAGCTGTCCACCGCCACGAGCGCCACCAGTGTGGTGGCGGTCAGCTCGGCGAGCAGCCGCAACAGCAGGAGCAGGTTGAGGTGCCGGACGACGTCGCCGGCCACGACCTGGAGGGTACGGGCGCCGCGTACGCCGTCGCGGGCCAGCTCGGCGGCGCGGGCCGGTGAGACCGCGGCGAGGGCCGCCTCGGTCATCGCGATCAGGCCGGCCAGCACCACCAGACCGGCCGCGAAGACGATCAGCTGAAAGTCGGGAAGGCCGGCGGTAGCGCCGGCCGCGAGTAACGGAGGAGTGGACATCACTGGGTGCGGGTCGACCGCCAGCTCGCCAACAGCCGAGCCTGGAGTGCGAACATCTCCCGCTCCTCCTCCGGCTCGGCGTGGTCGTAGCCGAGCAGGTGCAGCACCCCGTGCACGGTGAGCAGGTGCAACTCGTCGGCCGGTGCGTGCCCGGCGGTCGCCGCCTGCTTGGCCGCCACCTCCGGGCAGAGCACGATGTCGCCGAGCAGGGCGGGCTCGCCGCCGGCAGGTGCGGACTCACCCGGGCCGTGGTCGACGCTGCCCTCGTCCATGGGGAAGGCGAGCACGTCGGTCGGGCCGTCGCCACCCATCCAGCGGTGGTTCAGCTCGGTCATGTAGTCGATGTCGACCAGCAGCACGGACAGCTCGGCGAGGGGGTTGACCCCCATCTCGTCGAGGGCGTGCCGGGCGACGGCGAGCACGGCGTCGGTGTCGACGTCGACACCGGACTCGTTGGCGATCTCGATGGACAACTGCTTTCCTCTGCTTTAGCGGCGGCGGCCGGCCCGGCCGCCCTGGGCGGGTCGCCCGGGCACGGCGTGAACGCCCTGCGCCTGCTGGTTCTCCCGCTCGGCGTCCCAGCGGGCGTACGCGTCGACGATCTCCCCGACCAGCTGGTGGCGGACCACGTCAGAGCTGGACAACTGGGAGAAGTGCACGTCATCGACGTTTTCCAGGATCTCCCGAACCACCCGCAGGCCGCTGCTCGTCCCGCCGGGAAGGTCCACCTGGGTGATGTCACCGGTCACGACGATCTTGGAGTTGAAGCCGAGTCGGGTGAGGAACATCTTCATCTGCTCGGGCGTCGTGTTCTGCGCCTCGTCCAGGATGATGAACGCGTCGTTGAGCGTCCGACCCCGCATGTAGGCGAGGGGGGCGACCTCGATCGTGCCGGCGGCCATCAGCTTCGGGATGGTCTCCGGGTCGAGCATGTCGTGCAGCGCGTCGTAGAGCGGACGCAGGTACGGGTCGATCTTCTCGTTGAGCGTGCCGGGCAGGAAGCCCAGTCGCTCGCCCGCCTCGACCGCCGGCCGGGTGAGGATGATCCGGTTGACCTGCTTGGCCTGCAACGCCTGGACGGCCTTCGCCATCGCCAGGTAGGTCTTTCCGGTGCCGGCCGGACCGATGCCGAAGACGATGGTGTGGGTGTCGATCGCGTCGACGTACTTCTTCTGCCCGAGCGTCTTGGGGCGGATGGTGCGCCCGCGCCGGGAGAGGATGTTGAGTGTCAGGACCTCGGCGGGCCGCTCGGCGCTGCCCTGCTCGAGCATGCCGACGGTACGCCGGACGGCGTCACTGGTCAGGGTCTCGCCTTTCTCGATGAGTTCGAGGAGCTCGCTGAAGACCCGCTCGGCGAGGGCGTTGTCCGCGGGGTCACCGGTGATGGTGATCTCGTTGCCGCGAACGTGCACGTCACTGTTGACCGAGCGTTCGACGAGCCTGAGGATCTCGTCGCCTGCGCCGAGCAGATTGACCATGATCTTCGGGTCGGGCACGGTGATCCTGGTCTGCACCCGGGGCGGGCCGGGAGGTGGGGTGCCGGTCATAGGTTGGGCCGAAGGGCCCTGCGCACCTGCTCTCGATCTCGGCGCCGGCCTGCTGGCTGGCGTGCGGACGTTACACCCATCGTATCGGTTCAACGCGGGGCGCATCGCGCCCATTTCCGCTGGCCGCGATCAACTCCCGGCCCGGAAGTCGTACCGGTCGAAGGTCTCCTGGTGGCGGGTGAACCGGTACGTCGCCCAGTGCATCCGGACCACCGCGCCGGCCTCGTCCCGGGTCAGCCGCAGCAGCTCACCGACCTCCCGACCGGAGACCACCCGGAACACGTCCGGCTGGTCCGGCAGCGGGGTGAAGATCGCCGGTGGGCGTCCGGTCGGGTCACCGACCCCGCGCGCCCGCAGGGTGCCGTCGTGCCAGGAGAAGACGTACTCGGAGCCCTCGCCCCACCAGCGGCCGAGCGCACCCCGCAGGGCCGCCGGCGCGGGTGCGCCGGGTCGCCAGGGCTCGATCTCGGCCGGGTCGTGCTCGACCGCCGCGGCGAGCAGCCGGTGCGACAGGTCGAACAGTTCGGTCGCTGTGCCGGACGAGCCGAGCACAGCGGCGCCCATCGCGCCGGGCGTACCGTCACCGCCACGGCGGCCGTACGCCCCGGCGAGGAACCCGGGCATCGCCCCGTCGTGCCCCACGTGCATCACCCGCTCCCCCTGCGGGATGAGGATCAGCCCGAGCCCGAAGCCCGCGCCCCAGAGCGTCTCGTCGGTGGTGGTCAGCGGCCAGCGCATCTCGTCCAGGGTGGCCGGGGCGAGGACCGCGCCGGCCGGGTCCAGCGCCGCCGGGTCGGCCAGGAACGCCGCCCAGCGGGCCATGTCGGTCGCGGTGCTCCAGAGCTGCGCGGCCGGGCCGACGGCGCCGAAGTCGGTCGGCGGTTCCGGGTGCGCCTCGTCGGAGTACGCGTCGACCAGGAACCCGGTGGCCGCCGCCGGCCGTGGGGTCACCGTGGTGTCGGTCAGCTCCAGCGGCGTCAGGATCCGCTCGGTGAGCGCCTGCGCCCAGCTGCCGCCCCGGAGTCGGGCGACGAGTTGGCCGAGTACGGCCACGCCCAGGTTGGAGTAGTGGAACCGCCGGCCGGTCGGCAGCACCCGCTCGGCCCGGTCCAACTCGGCGACCAGTTGGTCGTCGTCCGGTGCGCGCAGGCTGTCCCACACATCGCCGAACGGCTCGCGTTGCAGGCCACCGGTATGCGACAGCAACCGGCGTACGGTCAGCTCGCCGTGCGCCGGAAGGTCCAGGTGCCGGCCCACCGGGTCGTCCAGGTCCAGCAGCCCGTCGTCGCGGCACTGCAGGACCAGCACCGCGGTGAACGTCTTGGTGATCGAGCCGATCCGGAACTGGGTGCCCGCGCCCAGAGGGCTGTCGGTGCCGGTCTCGCCGACGGTGCGGCTCCAGAGCGGTCGGTCGGCCCGGTGCAGCGCCGCCGACACAGCGGGCACCCGGGCCTCGGCCTGCACCCGCCGGACCAACCGGTCCAGGTGCTCGTTGCCACGACCGTCCGGCGCGGGAGCGCGCTCGCTCACGCCAGGTCCCGGGCGAGCATCGGGCCGAGAGGCGCACCGCCGAGCAGGTGCGCGTGCGCGTGGAAGACCTCCTGGCCGCCGTACGCGCCGGTGTTGAACATCAGCCGGAAACCATCGCCGAGCAGCCCCTCGTCCTCGGCCACGGCGGCGGACGTCGCCAGCACGTCGGCGGCCAGCGCCGGGTCACCCTGGGCGAGCGTGGCGACGTCGGCGTAGTGCTCCTTCGGAATGACCAGGACGTGCACCGGCGCCTTCGGGTCGATGTCGCGGAAGGCGAGCGTGGTGTCGGTCTCCCGGACCACGGTGGCCGGGATCTCCCCGGCGACGATGCGGCAGAACAGGCAGTCGGATCCCATCGGGGCAGTGTAAGGACTCACGGGCCTGGGGCGCTCCGGCGCCGGGTGCGCCGCAGGCCCGTTCGCAGGGAAGGTACGGCTGAGGCAGGATGGCCGGCATGACGGATCGGGCGGTACTCGTGACCGGGGCCTCGCGTGGGATCGGCCGCGCGGTGGCGAAGGCGTTCGCAGCCGGCGGCGACCGGGTGGCCATCCACCACCGCGACTCCGCCGACGCGGCCGAGGAACTACGCGCGCAGCTACCGGGCACCGGGCACGTGGTGGTCCGCGCCGACCTCACCGATCCGGACGCGGTCCGGGTCATGGTCGACCGGGCCGCCGAACTGCTCGGCGGGCTGGACGTGCTGGTCAACAACGCCGGGACGTACGGCGACCGGGACGACCCGCACCCGATCTTCGGCGCCTCGTACGAGGAGTGGCAGCAGCGGTGGCGGCAGGTGCTGGAGACCAACCTGACCGGCGCCGGCAACGTCATCTGGTGTGCCGCCCAGCACATGCGCGAACGCGGTGGGCGGATCGTGAACGTCTCGTCCCGTGGCGCGTTCCGTGGCGAGCCGCACCAGCCGGCGTACGGCGCCAGCAAGGCGGGGCTGAACGCGCTGGGCCAGTCCCTCGCCGTGGCGCTCGCGCCGTACGGCATCGCGGTCGCCACCGTCGCGCCGGGCTTCGTGGCGACCGACATGGTCACCGAGTACCTGCGCGGTGAGGAGGGCGTGGCCATCCGGGCGCAGAGCCCGTTCGACCGGGTGGGCAAACCGGAGGAGATCGCCGCCGCCGTGCACTGGCTGGCCTCGCCGCAGGCCGAGTGGGCCTCCGGCACGATCATCGACCTCAACGGCGCCTCCTACCTGCGCAGTTGAGGTCGACGCCGGCGGCAGATCACCTGGCCAGGGAGGTGGTTGGCGGTTCGTGGGCGGGTAAGTCTCACCGACATGGCCGACTCCGCGCTGCTGGACCTCACCGCCGACTACCGGGTGGCCGATGGCCACGACGACGACCCTGTCCTGCTCCGCCCCGACGGCACCCCCGTCGACACCTGGCGTGAGGACTACCCGTACGACGAGCGACTGGACCGCGAGGAGTACGACCGTGACAAGCGGCTGCTCCAGATCGAGCTGCTGAAGCTCCAAGACTGGATCAAGGAGTCCGGCGAGCGTTTGGTGATCCTCTTCGAGGGCCGGGACGCCGCCGGCAAGGGCGGCACCATCAAGCGCTTCATGGAGCACCTCAACCCGCGTGGCGCGTCGGTGGTGGCGCTCGCCAAGCCGGACGAGCGGGAAGCCGCCCAGTGGTACTTCCAGCGGTGGCTGGCACACCTGCCGGCGGCCGGCGAGATCGTGCTGTTCGACCGTTCCTGGTACAACCGGGCCGGCGTGGAGCGGGTGATGGGATTCTGCAGCCGTAAGGAGTACCTGGAGTTCCTGCGGCAGGCCCCGGAGCTGGAACGGATGCTGGTGCGCTCGGGCATCCGGCTGGTCAAGTTCTGGTTCTCCGTCTCCCAGAACGAGCAGCGCACCCGGTTCGCGATCCGTCAGGTCGACCCGGTCCGGCAGTGGAAGCTGTCCCCGATGGACATCGCCTCACTCGACCGGTGGGACGAATACACCGAGGCCAAGGAGGCGATGTTCTTCTGGACCGACACGGCCGACGCGCCGTGGACGGTGGTGAAGAGCAACGACAAGAAGCGGGCCCGGCTCGAGGCGATACGACACGTGCTGCACCGCTTCGACTACACCGGCAAGGACCCCGAGGTGGTCGGCACACCGGACCCGCAGATCATCGGAAACGCTGGGCTGGACCTGGGGCCGGAGGAGGAGGTCGTACCGGTGTTCCCGAGGCCCTGAACGATCACCAGCGGCCGAGGCGGGTGGCGAGCACGCTGAGGGCCGCCACCCCGGCAGTGGAGGTGCGCAGGACGGCCGGCCCGAGGCGTACGGGTCGCCCGCCGGCCTCGGCGAAGGCGGTCAACTCGGCCGGGGCGATGCCACCTTCCGGGCCGATCACCAGCACGATCTCGCCGGTGGAGGGCAGCTCGGCGGTGGTGAGCCGGTCGTCGGCCTCCTCGTGCAGCACGAACCCGACGGCGGCACCGGCGATCCGGCGGGCAACGGTGGCGGTGGACTCGTCCGGCGCACCGGCCACCACCGGCAGCCACGGCCGGCGGGCCTGCTTGGCCGCCTCCCGGGCGGTGGCCACCCACTTCTCCCGGGCGCGTACGCCCCGGTCGCCGCGCCACTGGGTCACCGAACGCGAGGCCGCCCAGGGCACGATCTCGTCCACCCCGACCTCGGTCATCGCCTGCACGGCCAGCTCACCCCGGTCGCCCTTGGCGATGCCCTGCACGGTCACCAGCCGGGGTACGGGCGCGTCCGCGTACCCCCGGGAGGTGATGGTGACCTCCAGGCTGCCCCGGCCGACGGCGGTGACCACGGCGGCGGCCGTGCCGCCCCGACCGTCGGCGAGCAGCAGCTCCTCGCCGACGCGCAACCGCTGCACGGTGGCGGCGTGGTGCCCCTCCGGGCCGTCCAGGGTCAGCGCGTCGCCGGTGGGCAGCGCATCGACCAGGAAAAGCGGTGCGGACACCTCAGGCGTGCCCGTTGAACGCGTCGCGCATCCGGGAGAAGAAGCCGCCCTGCTTGGACAGCTCGGCGACCTCCTCACCACGGGTCTTGGCGAAGTCGCGCAGCATCTTCTCCTGGTCCGGGTCGAGCTTGGTGGGCGTCCGCACGTCCAGGTGGACGTAGAGGTCGCCTCGGCCGGTGCCGCGCAGGTGCGGCACGCCCCGGGCGCGCAGTCGCAGCGTGCTGGCCGGCTGGGTGCCGGCCTTGACGTCGACGGTCTCCTCGCTGTCCAGCGTCTTGATGGTCAGCCGGGTGCCCAGCGCCGCCGCCGTCATCGGCACGGTGACCCGGCAGTGCAGGTCGTCGCCCTTGCGGGAGTACACGTCGTGCGGGCGTTCGTGGATCTCCACGTAGAGGTCACCGGCGGTGCCACCGCCGGGGCCCACCTCGCCCTGCTGGGCCAGCCGGATCCGCATGCCGTCCTCGACGCCGGCCGGGATCTTGACGGTCAGCGAACGGCGGGTCCGCACCCGGCCGTCGCCGGCGCAGGTGGGGCAGGGGTGCGGGATGGTGGTGCCGTAGCCCTGGCACACGGTGCACGGCCGGGCGGAGACCACCTGGCCGAGGAAGGTGCGCTGCACCGACTGCACCTCGCCCCGACCGCCGCACGCCTCGCAGGTCGCCAGGTGCGTGCCGGCGGCCGTGCCGGCCCCGGAGCAGGTGGTGCAGAGCACCGCGGTGTCGACGGTGATCGGGGCCTCCACACCGAAGGCCGTCTCGTGCAGGTCGAGTTCGAGCCGCAGGATCGCGTCGGCGCCCGGCCGGGTACGCGGCCGTGGGCCACGGGCGCCACCTCCGGCACCGCCGAAGAACGCGTCCATGATGTCCTGGAAACCGACGAACGGGCCGGCGCCTCCGGGGCCACCCGGGCCGCCGGCACCGCCGCCACCCGGGGCGAGCGGGTCGCCACCCAGGTCGACGATCTGCCGCTTCCGGTCGTCCGAGAGGACCTCGTACGCGGCGTTGATGTCCTTGAACTTCTCCTGAGCCTCCGGGTCCGGATTGACGTCCGGGTGGAACTGGCGTGCCAGCTTGCGGTAGGCGCGCTTGATCTCGTCATCGGAGGCTTCCCGGCTCACACCGAGAATGCCGTAGTAGTCCCTGGCCACTGCGTTCCGTGTCCTCATGTTCGTCTCGCGTTGCGCCGGTCGGCGGCCGCAGCCGGCCGCATCGGCCCTGACCAATCAGTTCTGGGCCAGCAACTCGCCCACGTAGCGTGCCACGGCGCGCACCGTGGCGATGTTGCCGGGGTAGTCCATCCGGGTGGGCCCCAGCACCCCCAGGCCGCCCACGATGGTGGTGCCCGGGCCGTACCCGGTGCTGACCACCGAGGCGGCGCGCAGGTTGTCGAACTCGTTCTCGTCGCCGATCAGCACCCGGGTCGTGCTCGGCTCGGTCTCACCGATGAGCTTGAGCAGCACGACCTCCTCCTCCAGGGCTTCGAGGATCGGCCGCAGGGAGCCCTGGAAGTCGAGCAGGCCGCCCCGGGTGAGGTTCGCGGTGCCGGCGAGCGCGATCCGCTCCTCGTGCCGTTCGACAAGCGTCTCCAGCAGGACGGTGGCGAGCGTGGTCATGGTCGGACGCAGGCCGGTCGGCGCTTCCTCGACCAGCGCCTGCACCAGCGGCGGCGTCTCGGACAGCCGGGCGTTGGCGAGCTTCTCGTTGATCAGTCGGCGCAGGTCGGTGACGTCGTCGGCGGGCACCGGCCCGGGCAGCTCCACGAGTCGCTGCTCCACCCGCCCGGTGTCGGCGATCATGACGAGCATCAGTCGGGTGGTGGAGATCGGCACCAGCTCCAGGTGACGCACCGAGGAGCGGGCCAGGCTCGGGTACTGCACGACGGCGACCTGCCGGGTCAGCTGGGCGAGCAACCGCACCGTGCGGTGCACCACGTCGTCGAGGTCGACCGCGCCGACCAGGAAGCGCTCGATGGCCCGGCGCTCGGCCGGGCTGAGCGGCTTGACCCGGGACAACCGGTCGACGAAGAGGCGGTAGCCGCGGTCGGTGGGCACCCGGCCGGCACTGGTGTGCGGCTGCCGGATGTAGCCCTCCTCCTCCAGCACGGCCATGTCGTTGCGGACCGTGGCCGGGGAGACCCCGAGCTGGTGTCGCTCGACCAGCGCCTTGCTGCCGACCGGCTCCTGGGTGGAGACGTAGTCTTCGACGATGGCGCGGAGCACGGCGAGTTTACGGTCGTCGAGACCCATCCTCCGCACCTCCTGTCGCACGTCGGCCGCCGGCGCTCTGGGCCGGCCGGGCCGTCCTGGCACTCGACTGTAACGAGTGCCAGTCTACGTCGGCGGGCCCGCCGACGCGATGATCAACGGCCACCCGTCGGTGCGGTCCACGCCACCTGCGTTGGGCCGATCGGCCCACACTGCCAGGCGGTGTCGCTCTGGTGCGGCGTTGCCACGGGCCCCTACCGTGACATCCATGACTGAACCTCCTCGCCCTCCCGGGTCGGGCGACCCCGGCAACTACCCGCCGGAGCCCACCTCCCCAGGCCCGTCCCCGTCGGCCGAGCCGCCCACCGCACCACTGTCCGGGGCGCCCGGGCCGGCCGGCTATCCCCCGCCCGGTGGCTATCCGCCGCCCACCGGTGACCAACCGCCGTCAGGCGGCTACCCTCCGGCAGGCGGTTACCCCCCACCCGGGGGCTATCCCCCGCCCGGCGGCTACCCGGCCGGCGGTGCCTACGGCGGCCCCGGCGGCGGCTACGCCAACAACGAGGACAAGACCTGGGCCCTGGTCGCGCACTTCGGCGGGGCCCTCGGCGCGCTGGTCAGCTTCGGTCCGCTGGGCTTCGTCGCCCCGCTGATCGCCTACCTGGCCCGCGGCCAGCAGTCGCCGACCGTCCGGGCGCACGCCCTGGCCGCCCTGAACTTCCAGATCCTCTGGTCGATCATCGCGTTCGTGCTGCTCTTCGTGAGCTGGTGCCTGCTCTTCCTGCCCAGCATCGCCGTCGTGGTGATCCAGATCCTGTTCGGGATCATCGCCGGCATCAAGGCCAACGAGGGCACCCCGTACCGCTACCCGATGACGGCCAACTTCATCAAGTGAACCGGGCCGGCCGCTCCCCCGGCCGGTCCGGAACACCGCTGCCCCGGTTCCGGGGCGGCGGTGTCCTCAGGGCAGCAGGTCGCGGACGACCGCGTCGGCGAGCAGCCGCCCGCGCACTGTGAGCACCGCCCGGCCGGCGGCGTACTCGTCGGCGGCCAGCAGGCCGCCGGCCAGCGCCCGCTCGGCGCCGGCCCGGCCGGTGGCGTCGAGCACCCCCAGCGGGAGGCCGCTGGCCAGCCGCAGCCGGAGCATCACGTCCTCCATGTGCGCCTCGTCGACAGTGAGCACCTCCCGGGCCAGGCCGGGAGACTCCCCGGCGGCCAACCGCTTGGCGTACGCCGAGGGGTGCTTCACGTTCCACCAGCGCACCCCACCGACGTGGCTGTGCGCCCCCGGCCCCAGCCCCCACCAGTCCGCGCCGGTCCAGTAGAGCAGGTTGTGCCGGCAGCGAGCCTCCTCGGTGCGGGCCCAGTTGGAGACCTCGTACCAGGAGAGCCCGGCCGCGTCGAGCGCGGCCTCCGCGGCCAGGTAGCGGTCCGCGGCCACGTCGTCACTGGGGTACGCCAGCTCGCCACGCCGCATCCGGGCGGCGAGCCTGGTGCCGTCCTCGACGATCAGGGCGTACGCGCTGACGTGGTCCACCCCGGCGGCGACGACCTGCTCCAGTGAGGCGGCGAAGTCCTCGGCCCGCTCCCCCGGGGTGCCGTAGATCAGGTCCAGGTTGACGTGCTCGAACCCGGCGTCGCGCGCCTCCAGGGCGGCGGCGGTGGCCCGGCCGGCGCTGTGTTTGCGGTCCAGGATCGCTAGCACCCCCGGGGAGGCGGACTGCATGCCCAGCGAGATCCGGGTGTAGCCGGCGGCCCGCAGCAGCTTCAACGATTCCGGGGTGACCGACTCGGGGTTGGCCTCGGTGGTCACCTCGGCGTCGGCGGCCAGCCCCCAGGTGCGGTCGATGCCGTCGAGGATGCGGGCCAGGTCGTCGGCGGGGAGCAGGGTCGGGGTGCCGCCGCCGACGAAGACGGTGTCGACCCGGGGCGGCGGGGTGTCGCCGAGCACCCGGGCGGCGAGCGTCAGCTCGGCCAGCACGGTGTCGGCGTACCCCTCGCGGCTGGCACCGCCGCCCAGTTCGGCGGCGGTGTAGGTGTTGAAGTCGCAGTATCCGCAGCGGCTGGCGCAGAACGGCACGTGCACGTACACGCCGAAGCCGCGCGCGCCGACCGCCGCGGTGGCGGTGGCGGGCAACGATCCGTCGACGGGGACGGTCTCACCATCTGGAAGGACGCCGGGCATGGCCACTAGTGTGCCCGGCATGACCTCTCCCGACGTCCTCGTGCGGGTCGCCACGGCCCGCGGGGTGACCACCCTCACCCTGGACAGCCCGCACAACCGCAACGCGCTCTCCACGGCGCTGATGACCCAACTGCTGACGGGGCTGGCCGACGCCGTCGCCGACGAGGCGGTTCGGATGATCGTGCTCGACCACACCGGCCCGGTCTTCTGCTCCGGCGCGGACCTGAAGGAGACCGCGGCGGCGTACGCCAGCGGGACGGTGCCAGCCGGAATGCTGGGTGACGTGCTCGCGGCGCTCTGGGAGTGCCCGAAGCCGGTGCTGGCCCGGGTCGGCGGGCCGGCGCGGGCCGGTGGGCTGGGCCTGATCGCGGCCGCCGACCTGGCGGTCTGCGCCGACGAGGCGACCTTCGCGTTCACCGAGGTACGCATCGGAGTGATCCCGGCGGTGATCTCGGCGACCGTGCTGCCCCGGCTGCACCCCCGCGCCGCCGCCGAGCTGTACCTGACCGGGGACACCTTCGACGGTCGCCGGGCCGCCGAGATCGGCCTGGTGACGGCCTCGGTCCCGGCGGACGGGTTGGACGACGCGGTACGGGGCTACTGCGACTCGCTGGTGCGCGGCGCGCCCGGGGCGCTGGCCGGCGCGAAGGAGTTGCTGCGCCGACCGGGTACCGCCGAGTTGCGCGCCGAACTGGCTCGCCTCTCCGCCGTCTCGACCGGCTACTTCCTCTCCGACGAGGGGCGCGAGGGGGTCATGGCCTTCCGGGAGAAGCGATCGGCTCCATGGGTGCCCGCTCTGGACGGCGGTTCCGCTGATCATGCCGGGTAGGACCGAGGGCGCCGCCTTTGGTCGGTGGCGCCCTCGGTTCGGTCGGGTCACCAGGCGGTCGCGCCGCCGTCGACCGGGTAGTTCGCCCCGGTGATGTACGACGCCCGGTCGGACGCGAGGAAGACCACCAGCTCGACGACCTCCTCGGGGCGCGCGAAGCGCTTGAGGAGCGTCTTGGCGGTGATGGCGTCCCGGGCCTCCTGGTTGTCACCGAGGTCGCGTTCGCTGGCCGGGGTGAGGGTGGGCCCGGGGCTGACCGCCACCGCGCGGATGCCGTGGGGCGCTCCTTCGAGGGCGAGCTGTCGCGTCATGCCGATGATGCCGGCGTTCGCGGCGGTGTGACCGACCATCGGCGGGACGTGGCCACCGATCATCCCGGCCATGGAGGCGGCGCTGATGATGACACCGCCACCGCGCCGGACCAGGTGCGGCCAGGCGTACTTCGACACGAAGTACGGAATGTCGAGTTCTCCGGTGATGGTGTAGCGCCAGTCCTGCACGGAGAAGTCGGGCATCGGGCCGAAGCGGAGCGCGGCTGCGTTGTTGTAGACGACGTCGAGCCCGCCGTAGGCGGCCGCGGCGTCGTCGACGAGCTTGCGTACCTGCTCGGGGTCGGTGAGGTCGACCGGCGCGATGCCGGTCATCTCGCCGCCGGCACGACGGACGAGTTCGACAGTCTCGTCGTTACCGGCGACCTGGAGGTCGGCCCCGACGACCTTCGCGCCTTCGCGGGCGAAGGTCAGCGCCGCGACGCGGCCCAGACCACCGCCGGTGCCGGTGATCAGCACGACCTTGCCATCGAGCGTTCCCATGGAACTCCTCCTCGTTCGTCGACCACGCGCCCGGGTACGGGAGGTAGGTCGGATTGACATGTCAACCGGGTAAGTCCTTGACCGATCAATCGCTTCCCGTTATCGGTTACCCTGTGACGCTCACGACAGCCCTGCACCGGGGCGGGCGACGAAAACGACGTGGCAGGTGAGATCGCGACCGGAGCGGGAACGTCGCCAACCGGTACGCGACAGCGGAGCGGACCCCGAACCGGTCGGAGTCGGCCAGGCTGGGCCCGAACCACTCGGACGACCCGCGGAGGGCCTGCGGGGACGTACGCTTGTCAGACTGTCGATCTGGGGGTGTGGGTGCGAACTCGGGCAACCGTGGCGGGTGGAGTGGTGCTCATCCTCGTCGCCGTGATCGCAATCTGGCTCGTCGTACGGCAGGTGGGCGACAACCTCACGTTGCCGCTGGTGGCACGGAAGTGCACAGTGCAGGCCGACGGACGGGTCGCCCTGGACGCGGACCAGATGGCCAACGCGGCGACCATCGCCGCGATCGGCGCGAAGCGTGGAATGCCCGAGCGGGCCGTTGTGGTCGCGCTCGCCACCGCGTACCAGGAGTCCGGGCTGCGCAATCTCGCCGACGGCGACCGCGACTCGGTCGGCCTGTTCCAGCAGCGGCCAAGCCAGGGCTGGGGCACTCCGACGCAGATCCGCGACCCGCGCTACGCGGCCAACCGGTTCTACGCGGCCCTCAAGAAGGTGCGCGGCTGGGAGGAGATGCGGGTCACCGATGCCGCCCAGCGGGTGCAGCGCTCGGCGTTCCCCGAGGCGTACCAGAAGTGGGCCGACGACTCCGAGGTGCTCAGCCGGGCCCTGCTCGGCGACGCGAGCGGCGCTGTCGCCTGCTCGGTGGGGCGCACCCCGGTGATGCACGGCGCGGCGGCGGCCGCACAACTGACCCGCAACCTGGTGCTGGACTGGGGGCTCAAGGGCACCGACCCGACCGACCAGACCGGGTTGGCGGTGACTCCGGGCGACCAGCGCGACGGCTGGCGGTACGCGCACTGGCTGGTCTCGCACGCCCAGGACCACGGCGTGAAGCGGGTCCGCTTCGGCGACCTGGAGTGGACCGCCCGCGACGGCTCGTGGGGCCGGGTGGACGGCGGGCAGAACCCCGCCGGCCAGGTGGTCGCCGAAGTGTTCAACGAGGGTTGACCGACCCGGATCTCTTAACCGGCAGTCACCGCACAATCGGGCAATAGGCACGGAATCGCATTATTGATCGCTGAGATCTCACTCTGTGCGTTTCTTCCGCTGCGTGGGGTCCCGCCATGGCCCAATACCGCGCCACGCCCTCCCCGGTGCCTGGGCCACCGCGTTACGATCGGCGGCCTGTGCCAGAAAAGGTTTCACCTCATGGGGAGGGGTACGACGCGGTGTTCGATTACGGCGACCGGACCGGTTACGAACCGATCAGCGACACTGACCGCAAGGAGTTCCACGAGCAGGGTTTCCTCCTGCTGCGCAACGTCCTGACGGAGGACCACCGGGCGGCGCTGGAGGCGGCGGTCGACCGCGTCTACGCGGAGGAGCAGGCCAAGGGCACCACCAAGAAGGACGGCACCCTGCACCTGCTGGGCTTCCTGGAGCGCGACGAGCTCTTCGGTGAGCTGCTGACCCACCCGATCGCCTTCCCGTACATGTGGGGGCTGGCCGGCTGGAACATCTACACCCACCACAACCACCTGGACGTCACCCCGCCGGCCGCCGAGCCGGAGAAGCCGTACTGGGGTTGGCACCAGGACGGGTACCGGCAGAACTCCGACCCGGAGACGATGGACCCGAACCTGCCTCGGCCGATGTTCTCGCTGAAGGTCGCGTACGTGCTGTCGGATCTCTCCGAGACCGGCCGCGGCGCCACCAAGGTCATCCCGGGCAGCCACCTGAAGAACTCGCTGCCCCGGCCTGCGGACCTCACCGTGCAGAACCCCGACCCGGAGGGCACGGTGGAGATCACCGCCAACCCGGGCGACGCCTTCATCTTCGACCGCCGGCAGTGGCACTCGCGGTCGACGAACCTGTCGACCATCACCCGCAAGATGCTCTTCGTCGGCTACACCTACCGGTGGATCCGTCCGCTGGACGAGCTGCACCCCGACGTGAACGGCGAGTGGTACCGCAACCGCACCCCCGTGCAGCGCCAGCTGATCGGTGAGGGCACCCACACCGCCAACTACTGGGGCATCAACTGGGACGGGTACGTCGACGACGAGATCCCGCTCCGCAAGGAGCTCAAGGAGCGCGGCCTGCTCGACCGCAACATCCCCTGGCTCCGCTGATCCACTGCTCGTAGGACGGCCCTCTGCCGACGCTCAGCGTTGGCAGGGGGCCGTCTCACGTCCGCGGACCGACCGCTCGGGCCCAGCCCGTTCCCGACACCGGAGACCGCACTGTCGGTAGCGTGGCGGGTGCGCAGGTCGGGGCGCGGCGCCCAGGGCGTGCGGTGGCACAGGAGGCAGCGCAGTGACATCCGCTCCGCTCCCCCGGATCCTCCGCCGCCGCGGCGAGCCGGAATACCCGACCTTCCTGGAACTCTTCTTCGATCTCGTCTACATCTTCATGTTCTCCCGGCTCGCAGCCAGCCTGGCCGAGGACCTCACCGTCCGGGGCGCGGCGCAGACCGCCGTCCTGCTGCTGGCCGCCTGGTGGGTCTGGGTGCTGACCGCGTGGCTCACCGACCTGTTCAACCCTCGGCTGCCGATCATCCAGGCGACCACCCTGCTGGTCATGCTCGGCACCCTGCTGATGGCGATCGCGACTCCGTACGCCTTCGGTCGGTACGGGTGGCTCTTCGTCGCGGCCTACTTCGCCATTCACCTGGTCCGCGACGCCGTCCTGATCCCCGGCACCCGCGTGAACCGGCCGATTCAGGCCAGGAGCATCCGGGTGTTCTTCTGGTTCGGCGTCACCGTGACGCCCTGGGTGGCCGGGGTGTTCGCGGACGAGACCGCCCGACTGGCGCTCTGGTCTCTCGCGGTGGCGGTCGACCTCGGCTCGGCCCGGGTCGGATGGCCGACGCCGAGGCTGGGGCGTACCGAGCTTGCCAGCCAGATCTTCACCGGAGTGCACCTCTCCGAGCGGCACCGGGCGATCTTCATCGTCGCGCTCGGCGAGTTGATCCTGAGCACCGGCACGGGGCTGGCCGGGAGCGGATTCACGGCCGGCGCGGTGGCCACCAGCGCGGTCGCGTTCGTCAGCGCGGTACTGCTGTTCCAGCTCTACTTCCAGCGGGTCCAACGGATCCTGGCGCCACCGAGCGTCGCAACTGTGGAACGGGTCCGCTCCGGCACCTCCACCTCGTACAGCCATCTGGTCATGGTGGCCGGGGTGGTGCTGGTCTCGACCAGCACCTCGCTGGTCATCGACCGGCCGTTCGGTCGCGCACCGGTCGAGCTGACGGTCGCCACCCTCGGCGGACCGGTCCTGTTCCTGCTCGGCAGCGTCCTGTTCGATGCCGTGGTGACCGGCCGGACCCTCTGGTCCCGGGTGCTGGCGATCGTGGTGTTGTGTGCCCTGGTGGCACCCGCCACCCTCCTGTTCCCGCCCCTGGCCGCCCTGATACTGGCGAACCTGGTCCTGCTGGTCACCCTGGTCGGGGAAGGGCTGGCCGCGCGCAGACGCCTGGTCGGGGCCGCCGTGCCATCGCCATGAAGGGCCGTCGGCGGCCGTCGTGGAGAGTCACCGCAGCATCGGTGGTGCCGGCGTACGCGTGTGTCGCCGGGTGCTCACCAGGTTCGCCACGGCGATCAGGAGCAGCACCGCCATGGCGAGCAGGGCGACCAGCATCGGCGGTAGCAAGGGCGTGGCCGGTGCCAGGCCCGCCAGCAGCACCAGCCCGGCCAACCGGGACCGCGAGATCCGCCCGAACACGGTGAAGTCGAGGACGCCCCGGCCGACCAGGTACAACGCGGGTCCGCCGAGGATCACCGCGGCCCACGAGGGCGGGGTCTCGCCCAACGGGCGGCTCACCACGAGCCGGCTGGTGACCGCCGCGCCGACGATTCCGGCCACCATGATCAGATGGGTGACCGCGGCGGACTGGGTGAGCAGCGCCGGGTTGGACGACCGGGCGATCGCGTCGGTCAGCAGCTCACCGGCGCGGTAGATGTAGATCCGCCACATCAACACGATGGTGGTGAACACCACGAGAAGCGCCCAGGCTCGCTCCAGGGTGTACTCGCTCATGCTGAAGGTCGTTCCGGTCACGAAGATCGAGACACCGAGCGCGATGATGACGAACTGCCGGTAACGCTCGGCAACCCGCCCGCCGACCAGCCGCCAGTCACGCGGTCGTGAGCGGCCGATCCCGGGCACCGGCCAGCCCAACGCCGCCGCTCCATACTCGACGACGACAGCGAGCACCCAGATCGCCAGCTGCCCCGAACCGCCGACGAGCGCCCCACCGATCCAGCCGATGCCCGCGACGGCCTCCCAGATCAGGATCCGGATGCTGCGACGCGGCGGCCTCCTGTGCGAGACGACCAGCATGTAGTAGGCCGCGGTACTGAGGTGGATGACCACGTACGTCGTGGCGAAGGGCAGCCGGCGATCGCCGTACGCGTCGGCCGCGAGCGCGGCCAACAGCAGGCTGGCCGCCGCCACCCAGATGAACTGCCCCTGCCCGGCCGGGCGGGTCAGGTCGACGCTGTCCGCCGTCCACACGGTCAGCGCCCAGATCATCGTGAACCCGAGCAGCAGCACCAGCGTCTCGACGACGCCCGTCCAGGTCAGGTCGTCGGCCAGGACCGTCGCCAAGGTGACCAGCGCGAAGACGTAGACGAGGTCGAAGAAGAGCTCCAGGAACGCCGGACGCTCCAGCCCCGGAGTGGGTGGTGACGCCGCCGCGGCACCGCCGTCCGTCGTCATCGACATCGCGCTCCACCCGGTCCCCGCTGCACGCCCCCCGTGGGGACAATACGGGCAAGTCCGTCCCTGGGCCCGTCATCGGGGTTCTTCCGGGTCGGATCCGCCGAGCCTGCCGGTGCTCGTCGCGGCGTCGCGGCGGATGCCGTCGCGGCCGGTCAGCCTCGGGCGGCGAGGCGTCGGCGGGCCTTCTCCCGGATCGGCTCCGGCAGGTCCTCGGCGTCGAGCAACCGCGGCAACAACTCCGGCTCCAGGCTGGTCGCCCGGAACACCTCGCCGATGGTGACACCGTGCGCCGGCCGGTCCACCACCTCGACCGGGTCGCCCGCGCCGACCTCCCCCTCGCGCAGCACCCGCAGGTAGGCCCCGGGCGATGCCCGGACGGTGAACCGCTTGATCAGATCCGGTACGCCCCAGAACCCGGCGAAGGTGGTGCAGGGGGTGCGCGGCTTGGTGACCTGAAGCAGGGCGGAGCCGACCTGCCACTGCTCG
This sequence comes from Micromonospora arida, assembly GCF_042873195.1. Taxonomy (NCBI): domain Bacteria; kingdom Bacillati; phylum Actinomycetota; class Actinomycetes; order Micromonosporales; family Micromonosporaceae; genus Micromonospora; species Micromonospora arida. The sequence goes on from NZ_JBIALC010000003.1 coordinate 586,418, forward strand.
CCGATCACCGCGCCCGTCACGTCGACCGCGTAGGTGGTCAGGTTCTCGCCGAAGCCGCCGGGCGGTATGGCGCGGCCCAGTTCGGCCACCCACCAGGCAGCGTCCTCCTCCGCGTAGGTGTAGACCGCCTGGTCCGGGCCACCGTGATGGGCCCGCTCGCCGATGAAGTCGCCTGCCAGGCCGCTGGTGAGCAGCGAAACCGGGCCGTCGACCGGCCGCTTGTCGATGCCACTGCGACCGCTCGCGTCGCCGGCCCACCCAGCCTCGGTCACGATGCCGAGGTTCACCGCTGCCACCCTGCCCGTCATGACCGCCAGCCTAGTGGCGGTCCACAGCGCCGACCGCCCTCGCGGCGCGGGGCCAGCATCGGCGCCGGCCCTAGCGGCGCGGTTCAGCGTCGGCGCCAGCCCTCGCGGCGCGGGGGTCAGCCCTTGACGGCGCCGGCCACCAGGCCGGAGACCATCCGACGCTGCACCAGCAGGAAGAAGATGATGACCGGCAGGGTGAACAGGGTGGACGCGGCCATCACCGGCCCCCAGTTGGTGTCGTCCCGACCGAAGAAGAAGGTCATCGCCACCGGCAGCGTGTAGCTGCCCTGGTCGTTGATGAACGTCAACGCGAAGATCAGCTCGTTCCACGCCGTGATGAAGGAGAAGATGCTGGTGGCCACCAGGCCGGGCGCTACCAGCGGGAAGAGCACCCGGCGGAAGATCTGGGCCCGGCTGGCCCCGTCGATCGCCGCCGCCTCCTCCAACTCCTTCGGCACCGCGGCGACGAAGCCGCGCAGCATCCAGACCGCGAACGGCAGCGAGAAACCGAGGTACGTGAGGATCAGGCTGGGCAGGGTGTTGTAGAGCCCGAGCCGCTGGATCATCAGGAACAGCGGGATGACCAACGCCTCCAGCGGGATCATCTGCACCACCAGCAGCATGATCAGGAAGCTGGTCCGCAGCTTGAAGCGGAACCGGGCCACCGCGGTCGCGGCGAGCAACGCCACCAGACCGCTGAGCACCACAGTGGAGACGGCTACCAGCGCGCTGTTGAGGAAGAAGTCGAGGAAACTGACGCCGGGGATCAGGTTGCCGGTCAGGATCTCCCGATAGTGCGCCAACGTCGGATGGGTCGGCACCGGCTGCGGGGTGGCCGAGAAGATCTCGCTGCTCGGCTTCAGCGAGGTGGAGATCATCCAGTAGACCGGAAACGCCGCGAAGAGCGCGACCAGCAGCCCGGCGCCGTTGAGGGCGATTTTCTTCACGACTCGTCCTCCTGCCTGAGCACCATCCGTACGTAGAAGCCGGTGACCACGAGCAGGATCAGCGTGAGGATCACCGCGATGGCCGCGCCGAGCCCGTACTTGGGCGGCGGAGAGAAGGCTTCGGCGTACGAGTAGATGGCGAGCATGAACGTCGGCCGGTCCTGGGTGCCGCCGGCCAGCACGAACTGCTGGGTGAAGACCTTGAAGTCCCAGATCGTGGAGAGCACGATCAGGATCCCGAAGACCGGGCGCAGCAACGGGAAGGTGATCTTCCAGAAGACCCGCCACGGGCTGGCGCCGTCCACCCGGGCCGCCTCGTGCAGCTCACTCGGCACGCTCTTGAGACCGGCCAGCACGCTCACCGCGATGAACGGGAACGAGTGCCAGACCACCACCAGGGTGAGGATGGCGAAGAAGAGCAGCGGAGAGTTGAACCAGCCGTAGCCGGTCCAGTCGCTGCGCCCGAACAGGCTGTTCGAGAGCCCGTCCGGCAACGCGTTGAACAGCCACGTGACCAGGCCACTCGTATCGTCGAAGATCCACTTCCAGACGATGGTGCCGGTCAGCGCCGGCGTGGCCCAGGCGAGCATCACGCAGCTGGCCACGAACGTCGCCATCTTGCGACCGAGCCGGTTGAGCAGCAGCCCCACCAGGGTGCCGAGCACCATGGTGAGCAGCACGTTGGCCGCGGCGAACAGAACCGTGTTGCGCAGCACGGTCAGGAAGAACGGGTCGGACAGGATGTCGACGTAGTTGCCGAACCCCACCCACGGCCACTCCCGATCGCCGCGCAGCTGCCGGACGCTGTTCAGCCGGTAGAAGGACATCACCACCACCTGGCCGAGCGGCCAGAGCAGCAGCACCCCGATGATCAGCAGGGCGGGCAGGAGCAGCAGGTAGGGCAGGCGGTCCACCCGGCGACGCCGCCGCGCGGGGTTCTCCCGCGCGGCGGCCGTCTCCGGGCTTTTTGTCTGTAGGCTCACTTGCTGTTCAAAATGCTTTCCATCTCACCGGCCGCATCGGCGGTAGCCTTCTCGACCGTCTTCTGACCCTTCATGACCGAGCTGTTCATCGCCTGGGTCACCGTCTTCGTCCGGCTGACCTCCACCCACTTCGGGGTGAGCGGCGTGAGCTTGGTGTTCTGCATGGTGGTGGCGAACGCGGCCATCACCTTGTCGTTCGCGTACGCGTCACCCGAGACCAGGTCCTTGTAGACCGGGAAGAAGCCGAGGCTGCTCGCGAAGCTCTGCGCGTTCTTCTTGTTGAGCAGCACGGTCAGGTAGTCCCAGGCCAGGTCCTGCCGCTCGCTGTCCTTCCAGATCGCCACGTCCGAGCCGCCCGCGAAACCGGGCGCCGCCTTGCCGTCCGGGCCGGGGATCGGGAACGTACCCCAGACCTTCTCGATCTCGGGGTTGTCCTTCTTGATGGCACCCTGCTGCCAGCTGCCGGCGAAGGCCATCGCGGCCTTGCCGGTGGCGAACTGGGTACGCGCGTCGATCTCGTTCCAACCCGCCGCCGCCGGCGGGGCGACCTTGTGCACGGTCACCAGGTCGGTCCAGAACTTGACGGCCCGCTGCGCCTCGGGCGTGGTGTAGCCGGACTTCCAGGTGCCGCCCTGGTTGCTGGCGATCTCCCCGCCCGCGCCCCAGAGGAAGGAGTAGAAGGGCAGCTCGGAGTTGCCGGGAAGGGCGATGCCGTAGGTGCCCTTCTTCTTCGCCTGCACGGCCTTGGCCACCGTGACCAGCTCGTCCCAGCTCTTCGGGGGCTGCACGCCGGCCTCGGCGAACCAGTCGGTGCGGTAGTAGATCGCGCGCACACCGGCGTACCAGGGCACGCCGTACTGCTTGCCGTCGAGCTGGGCGTTGCGCACCAGGTCGGGCAGCAGATCCTTGCCGTCGGCCCAGCCGCCCATCCGACCACTCACGTCGGCGAGCGCCTCCTGGGCGGCCCAACCCTGAGTCTCGGTGTTGCCCAGCTCGGTGATGTCCGGCCCCTCACCGCCGGCGAGCGCCGCCTGGAACTTCTTGGGCGCCTCCAGCCAGGGGATGTACTGCACGACCACGTCGGTGTCGGGGTGCTTCTGGCGGAACTCGGCCTCGACCCCGTCGAGGAAGGAGTTCTGCGCGTCCCCGCCCTCGCCCATCATCCAGACCGTGAGCTTGCTGTCGTCAGCCGCATCGTCGCCGGAGCCTCCACAGCCGGTCAGCACCATCGCGGCCGAGGCCACCATGGCGGTGACCGGGGCCAGCCGCTTCCACCTGTTCACGCCACTTCTCCCCTCGCGCCGCCTGGAACTAACCTTCTCCGCCGCACCCTAGTACGGAGAATTCCTTTACGACAGTGGGCAGGACTGGCCGAAGCGTGGCGACCGTACCGCAGCGGCCCGACGACCGGCACTCCAACATCCGGCCAAAGTTGGGCCTTTCAGCACGAAAGAGCGCCCGGCTCTCGGCCGGGCGCTCTTTTCAGTCGTGCTGTCCTACCAGTGGTGCTGTGTCGCCAGATGATGCCGGGTCGTTATCGGGTGACGCTGCGGCGGCGACCCACGCCGGCCACCAGCGCGACAGCGATCGCGGCCACCACGACCTGCACCAGCAGCTCGGCCCAGTCGACACCGCTCGTCTCGGTCGCGATGCCGATGGCCCGCGCCAGGACGGTGCCCAGCAGGGCCGCGCCGATACCGATCAGCAGGTGCAGCCAGATCGGCATGTTCTGCCGGCCCGGGACGACCAGGCGGCCGAGCGCGCCGACGATGAGACCGACAACGATCGCAGTGATGATGCCCCACACGGTGAGCTCCACGGCCACCCTCCTTCAAAGAATGTCTGACACACGGTGCGTGTGCTTCCTGTCGTGACCGTTAATTGCCCTACCCATCGAAAATCCAAACCGACTTCGATCACCAAACGATCACGACTTGGCCGACAGGGACACGTTCCACCGCGGGCCACCGACCACCTGGCTACCCGGCCACCGGGCCACCTCGCCGCCCCGACCACCTCAGCCACTCCGAACGTCCGGGCGCCCCGGCCATCGGGCCACGTTCAACGCGAGGTCATCGAGGCCACCGCATCCGCCGAAGGCGGATGGCGTCTTCAACCGGAGCTGGGAGATCTTGGACAGTTTCCGTCATGCGCGAACGGAAACTGTCCAAGATCTCTCGGGGCATGGACAGGTCTCGGCCCGCACGCTGGGGACGATCGGGCGTAAGGCCGGCGCGACGAACCGACGCGGTCCGCAGCGGCGGGCGGAACGCCGATGGGCGCCCGACCTTTCGGCCGGGCGCCCATCCAGGTGTCGCAGTGGTACGAGTTGGTGCTGTGGTGTTATCGGGTCACGCGGCGGCGGCCACCCACGCCGGCCACCAGCGCGACAGCGATCGCGGCCACCACGACCTGCACCAGCAGCTCGCCCCAGTCGACACCGCTCGTCTCGGTCGCGATGCCGATGGCCCGCGCCAGGACGGTGCCCAGCAGCGCGGCGCCGATACCGATCAGCATGTGCAGCCAGATCGGCATGTTCTGCCGGCCCGGGACGACCAGCCGGCCGAGCGCGCCGACGATGAGACCGACAACGATCGCAGTGATGATGCCCCACACGGTGAACTCCACGGTCGCCCTCCTTCAAAAGAATGTCTGACACACGAGGTGTGTGCTTCCTGTCGTGACGGCTAAGTGCCCGACCCACCGAAAGCCCAAACCGACTCACCTCAATCGACAACGTCAGCAGTCGATGCTTCGGAGGTGCGTCGGTTGACGCGGGAGTACGTCCACACAGGTAGAGGCCCACTTCGTCGATCCATCGGCCCCACGACAGCGACCAGAAAATTTTCGGCACCCGGTGGCCACACTCCCCACATCGGCGCACGGGAGGCGCCCGGAAACGCGACGCGCCCGGGTGCGGATGGCACCCGGGCGCGTACGGTGGCGCGAACTACTTCTTGCCGGCGGCCTTGCCGTCGCCGGAGTCGGAGGAGAGGGCGGCGATGAAGGCCTCCTGCGGCACCTCGACCCGGCCGACCATCTTCATCCGCTTCTTGCCTTCCTTCTGCTTCTCCAGCAGCTTGCGCTTACGGCTGATGTCGCCGCCGTAGCACTTGGCGAGCACGTCCTTGCGGATCGCCCGGATGGTCTCCCGGGCGATGACCCGGCTGCCGATGGCCGCCTGGATCGGCACCTCGAACTGCTGGCGTGGGATCAGGGTGCGCAGCTTGGCGGCGATGGTGACGCCGTAGTTGTACGCCTTGTCCTTGTGCACGATGGCGCTGAACGCGTCCACCGGCTCGCCGTGCAGCAGGATGTCCACCTTCACCAGGTCGGACGCCTGCTCGGTGGTGGGCTCGTAGTCGAGCGAGGCGTAGCCCTTGGTACGGCTCTTCAACTGGTCGAAGAAGTCGTAGATGATCTCCGCGAGCGGCAGCGTGTAGCGCAGCTCCACCCGGTCGGCGGAGAGGTAGTCCATGCCGAGCAGATTGCCCCGTCGACCCTGGCAGAGCTCCATGACCGCGCCCACGTAGTCGTTGGGCGTCAACACGGTGGCCCGGACCACCGGCTCGTACACCTCGGCGATCTTGCCGGTGGGGTATTCGCTCGGGTTGGTGACGACGATCTCCTCGCCGTCGTCCGTGATCGCCCGGTAGACGACGTTGGGCGCGGTGGAGATCAGGTCGAGGTTGTACTCGCGCTCCAGCCGCTCCCGGATGATCTCCAGGTGGAGCAGGCCGAGGAAGCCGCAGCGGAAGCCGAAACCGAGCGCGCCGGAGGTCTCCGGCTCGTAGTCCAGGGCGGCGTCGTTGAGCTTGAGCTTGTCCAACGCCTCGCGCAGGTTCGGGTAGTCGGACCCGTCGATCGGGTAGAGGCCGGAGTAGACCATCGGCTTCGGGTCCTTGTAGCCACCCAACGCCTCGGCCGCCGGCCGGCTGTTGATGGTGACCGTGTCACCGACCCGGGACTGCCGGACGTCCTTCACACCGGTGATCAGGTAGCCGACCTCGCCGACGCCGAGCGCCTCGGCCTTGACCATCTCGGGTGAGATGACGCCGATCTCCAGCAGCTCGTGCACCGCACCGGTGGACATCATCTTGATCCGGTCGCGGGCGCTGATCCGGCCGTCGATGACCCGGACGTACGTGACGACGCCACGGTAGACGTCGTACACCGAGTCGAAGATCATCGCCCGGGCGGGCGCCACGGCGTCACCGACCGGTGGGATGAACTGCCGGACGATCTCGTCGAGCAGGTACGGAACGCCCTCGCCGGTCTTGCCGGAGACCCGGATGCAGTCCGCGGGGTCACCGCCGATCAGGTGGGCCAGCTCCTCGGCGTACTTCTCCGGCTGCGCGGCCGGCAGGTCGATCTTGTTGAGCACCGGGATGATGCGCAGGTCGTTCTCGAGGGCCAGGTAGAGGTTGGCCAGGGTCTGCGCCTCGATGCCCTGCGCGGCGTCGACCAGCAGCACGGCACCCTCGCAGGCGGCCAGCGACCGGGACACCTCGTAGGTGAAGTCCACGTGCCCCGGGGTGTCGATCATGTTGAGCACCGCGTGCTCACCAGCCCGCTCACCCTCGCGGATGGTCCACGGCATGCGGACGGCCTGGCTCTTGATGGTGATGCCGCGCTCGCGCTCGATGTCCATCCGGTCCAGGTACTGCGCGCGCATCTGCCGCGGGTCGACCACGCCGGTGAGCTGCAACATCCGGTCGGCCAGGGTCGACTTCCCGTGGTCGATGTGGGCGATGATGCCGAAGTTCCGGATGCGACCGGGGTCGGTGGCACCAGGGGCGTTCGCGCCGGGATCGAGCTTCGGTGGCACAGCGGTCCGTTCTGGTCGGCTGACGTGAACAGGCCGGCGCGCCGCCGACCCCCTCTATGTTCCCACGCCGCCGGGGTGCGCCCACTGCGCGGGCGATGGAACGGCCCGGAGACCCCTCACTCCATCGGCGGCTCGACGAAGAGCGCGGCCAGTCGGGGCAGCCGGCGACGCGCCTCGTCCTCGTCGTCGAAGTCCCAGAAGTCGTTGAGATCCGGCGTCCGCACCGGGTCGCGGTCCGCCGGCAACTCGGTCGCGGTGGCCTTGCGGTACGCGTCCCACGGCACCGAGAGCATCTGCTCGGCGGAGAACTCCTCGCCGCTGAGCGAGGCCGCCCGCACCTGGGGCAGTTCGGCCAGCGAGTCCGGTTCGGTGACCGCGCGGGCGAAGACGGCCCGACCCTGGGTCATCAGCCAGCCCCGGAAGTGTTCGAAGCCGTCGGCCGAGGCGCCACCGTTGATCAGGTACGCCGCACCCCACAGATCCGCCTTGTGCGAGGCGGCCAGCACCCGCGTCTGGTGCCGCGCGTACCCGATGATGTCCTCCGGGTCGCGCTGGGCGAGCAGCGCCACGGCCCGCGCGGCGACCGGGCCGGGCTCACCCCCGCCGCCGGCCCGCGCCTCGTCGATCAGCTGCCAGAAGTCCTCGGTCCTCATGGCTTGGCAGTCTGGCAGTGTCGCCGTGCGTCGCGCCTCATGGCTTGGCAGTCTGGCAGTGTCGCCGTGCGTCGCGCACGTACCCCGGGGCAGCATGGTGGGATGTCCCCTCCCCTGCTGCCGCCGGTGCCGTACCACGCGAGTGCCCTGCGCCCGTCGTGGCCGGCGTTACCGGCGGCGCTGCGGGCCGCGGTCGCCGAACGGCTCGGCGCGCCGGTGGTCACCGCCCGGGTCGCGGGCGCGGGCTTCACCCGCGGGTTCGCCGCCGTGCTCGACACCGCCGACGGTGGTCGGGCCTTCGTCAAGGCCGCACCCGCCGCCGAGCAACCGCATCTGGTCGACTGGTACGCCCGAGAGGCCGCGATCCTCGACCGGCTGCCGGTCGACCTGCCGGCGCCCCGCCCCCGGTGGACCCTCTCCGCCGCCGGCTGGTTCGTGCTCTGCACCGACGCCGTCGACGGGCACACCCCGCACCTGCCCTGGGTACCCGCCGAGTTGGACGCCACCCTCGCCGGGTACGCGCAGGTCGTCGCCGCCCTGGCCGACCCGCCGGCCGAGCTGACCTCGCTCGGCCTGCCGCACCTGGCCGACCTGGCCCGGTCGGACATCCTCTGGTGGGAGGAGGTCGCCGCCGGTCGGGAGCCGACCCCACCACTGCCCGCGCCGCTGCTGGGCCGGCTGCCCGAGCTGGTGGAGTTGGAGTCCCTCCTCCCGCGGTATGCAGCCGGCGCGACCGGCCTGATCCACGGCGACCTGCGGGTCGACAACGTGCTGATCGACTCGGACGGCCGAGCCTGGTTCTGCGACTGGACCTGGGTCTGCTCCGGGCCGGCCTGGTTCGACCTGGCCGGCCTGCTGCTCACCGCGTACGCCAGCGGGCTGGACGCGGACCGGCTCTTCGCCACGCACCCGGCCACCGCCGGCGCGCCCTCGGACGCGCTGGACGCGACCCTGGCCGCGTTGGCCGGCTACTACCTCACCGGCGCTGCGGCGGCACCGCCGACGGCCTCGCCGCACCTGCCCGCCCACCAGCGGTGGAGCGGCGAGCAGTCGCTCGACTGGCTGGCCCGCCGCCAGGGCTGGCGGTGACGCGGACCGGCCTGGCGCTGCGGCGGACCGGCCTGCCGCCGGGCTGGCGGTGAGCCGCCGCCGTGTCCGCTGGCGTAAACTGGTCTCCGACGGGCCGGGTCCGTCCGCGCGAAGGCCGAGCCGTTTTGGCTCGTCCCCGGCGACCTGGTAACCTGGCTCTTCGCGCAGCGATGACGCACGTTCGTCATCACGCGCAATAAGCTGACCAACCCGAGCTATCAAGACGAGGCTGTCGCGTGGCGAACATCAAGTCCCAGATCAAGCGCAACCGGCAGAACGAGAAGGCCCGGCTGCGCAACAAGTCGGTCAAGTCGTCGCTGAAGACCGCCGTCCGGAAGTTCCACGAGGCTGCCGAGGCCGGTGACGTCGAGAAGGCGACCGCGCTCATGCTGGACGCCTCGCGCAAGCTGGACAAGGCCGTCAGCAAGGGCGTGATCCACTCCAACCAGGCCGCGAACCGCAAGTCCGCGATCGCGAAGCGCGTGGTGTCGCTCTCCGCCTGACGACTTCACCGTCAGACTGATTCGGAAAACCCCGGGCCCCAGGCCCGGGGTTTCCGTGTGTCCAGAGGTCGGCCGTTTCTGTCCGGGCCGGCCGTTCTGCGCCGGCCCCGACGGGTCGGCGCTCAGTCTGACGGGTTGGCCCGCCGGGGCGGTGGCACCGTGTCGGCGGTGATCACCACGCCGGGCACGCTGTGTGAGATCCACTCCACCCGGGCTCGGCCGACCACCGGCTCCATCTGCCGGCGAAACCGGTCCCGTTCCTGCTCGGGCACGAGCGCGGCGGAGCGGACCACGATCGCGGCCACCATGTCGTTGAGCTTCACCATGGCGGCCACCACGACCGGCAACACCAGCACCGCCCACCAGCTGACCAACTCGGCGAGGGCGAGCAGCACCGCCAGGGCGATGGCACCCTCGAAGAAGAGGAAGCACAGCACGCCGCCGGGGTTGACGAACCGCAGGCCGAGGAGCCGTGCGTAGAGCGGCCGGTAACGCTCCTCGTCCACGGGAATGGTGGCCCACGCCGGGCGGTTCGCCCCCGTCACCTGGTGCTGCCCTGCCGGGCCGCCGCGACCGAGAAGACCGCGCGCTCCAGGGCGTACGCCCGGTCGTCGGAGCCGCCCTTGACGGCCGCGTTGCACTCGGCGGCGACCTGCATGGCCCGGACCAGGCCCTCCGGTGTCCAGCCCCGCCCCTGCCGCTGTGCCCGCTCGATCTTCCAGGCGGGCATTCCGAGGTTGCTGGCGAGCTGGTACGGACTACCTCGCCCGGCCGACGCCACCCGGGCCACAGTGCGCACTCCGTCGGCCAGGGCGTCGGCGATGGGCACCGGGTCGACCCCGACGTGCAGGGCCCAGCGCAGTGCCTCAAGCGCCGCCGGCACGTCGCCGACCATGGTGGCGTCCGCCACCGTGAAGCCGGTCACCTCGACCCGGCCCCGGTAGTAACGGGAGACCGTCTCGGCGCTGATCCGCCCATCGGTGTCCGCGACCAGTTGGGAGCAGGCGGCGGCCAGCTCACGCATGTCGTTGCCGACCGCGGCGATGAGCGCCTCGGCGGCGTCGTCGGTGCACTTTCCGCCGGCCCGGCGGATCTCGTCGCGAACGAAGGCCACCCGGTCACGGTGCCCCTTGAGCTTGACGGCCGGGACCACCGTCGCGCCGGCCGCCCGTAGACCGTCGGCGAACGCCTTGCCCTTGGCACCGCCCAGGTGCACCACCAGCAGCTGGACCTCCGGGTCAGGATTCTTCGCGTACGCCAACAGCGCGGCGACCAGGTCCTTGCGGGCGTCCTGGCCGGAACGCAGGATCAGCAGCCGCTGCCCGCCGAACAGCGAGGGGCTGAGCATCTCGGCGATCTCGCCGACGGTCAGCGCACTGGCCTGGTACTCGCGGACGTCCACCTCGGGGTCGACACTGCGAACCTTCGCGACAGCTTCGGTGACCGCGCGCGTGGCGAGCAGTTCCTCGTCACCGAGGACGAGCAGAATGGGTGCGAGGCTGGCGGGGGTCACGCCGCCCATATTCGCACGGCCTGCGGCGGGATCGTGCCTGCTCATTCGCTGCTTGATCGGCGCAGCCCGCACACAGCGCAAATCCAGACATCCAACTCAATTCCCCATTTAATCTGCAAGTCGCCCGATTAATCAGAGGCCCGTCGGCCCACGGGGTTCAGGGCTGGCGGCCCGCGGGCACACCTCGACGGGCTACCGCCAGACCGTCGCCCGTTCGGACCACCGCCACGTCGCCGTCCGTGTCGGTACGCAGCACCCGTACGCCGCCCCTGCCCAGTTGGGCGAGCAGCCCCGGACTCGGGTGCCCGTAGGTGTTGCCGGTGCCCACCGGCACGAGCGCCACTGTCGGCCGCACCGCGTCGAGGAAGCCCTGGTCCTGATACGCCGACCCGTGGTGCGCGACCTTCAACACGTCCGCCCGTAACTGGCCGGGGGCCGCCCGCGCCAGCATCGCGTGCTGTTCCTCGGTCTCGGCGTCGCCGGCCAACACGATCCGTACCCCGGCCACGGTGGCGCGCAGCACCAGCGAGTTGTTGTTCGGGTCGGACCTGGTCCCGGCCAGCGGGTACGGCGGGCCGAGCACCAGCAGGTCGACCCCGCCCACGGGGTGGCGAGCGCCGGCCACGGTGGTCAGCAGTGCGGCCCGCCCGCCGTTGGCCGCAGCCCGAACCAGGTCCCGACCGCTCTCCGGGTCGGTGGACGAAGGCGTCAGCACGGCACCCACCCGCCGCCCCCGGAACACCCCGGCCACCCCGCCCACGTGGTCCGCGTGGAAGTGACTTATCACCAGCAGGGGCACCTCCCGTACGCCGAGCCGACGCAGGCAACCGTCCACCGCACCCGGTTCCGGCCCGGCGTCCACCACCACGGCCCGGCCGGGGTCGACCGGGAGCACCAGGGCGTCGCCCTGCCCCACCGCGCAGGCCACCACCACCCACCCGGCGGGCGGCCAGCCGGCGGCCAGCAGCCGAACCGGCAGGGCACCCAGCACGGCGGCGACCCCAACCACCGCCACCAGCCGGCGTACGAGTGGCCGGCGCGCCGCAATCAGCAGCGCGACAGTCAGCCCGGTCAGCAGCAGGGCACCGGGCACCCCGCCCGGCCAGGGCAGGGTTCCACCTGGCAGCCGAGCACCCTGGCGGGCGATGACCACCAGCCACCAGGCCGGCCAACTCGCCAGCCACGCGACGAACTCGGCACCGGCCGGCCAGATCGGCGACACCATGGCCGCCAGCACGCCCAGCACGGTCGCTGGCGCGATGGCCGGCACCGCCAGCAGGTTCGCCGGCACCGCCACCAGACTCACCGTGCCGGAGATCCCGGCGACGACCGGGCCGCAGGCAAGTTGGGCAGCCGCCGGCACGGCCAGCGCCTCGGCCAGCCCAGGCGGGACGCCTCGCCGACGCAATCCGTCCCGCCACCGTGGCGCGAGCAGCAGCAGGCCGCCGGTGGCCAGCACGGAGAGAGCGAACCCGGGATCTCCGGCCAGCTCGGGATCGACGAGCACCAGCACGGTCACGGCGGCGGCCAACGCGGGAAGCGCCGCCCGAGGTCGACCGGCGGCGAGCGCGGCGAGCCCGATCGCTCCCATCGTGGCTGCCCGTACGACGCTCGGCGATGGGCGGACCAGGATGACGAACCCCACCAGCGCCACCCCACACAGCGCGGCGGCGAGCCACGGACCAGCGCGCGACCACCGGGCCAGCAACAGCACCGCACCCACCACGATCGCGACGTTGGAGCCGGAGACCGCGTTGAGGTGGGTCATCCCGGTGGCCTGGAAGTCGGCCTCGACGGCGGGTGGCAGTCGGCTGGTGTCACCCACCACCAGACCGGGCAGCAGCCCACCGGGATCGTCGGGCAGCGGCGCGCAGGCCCGTTGCAGGCCGGTACGCAGCGTCCCGGCGGCGCGCTGCGCCCAAGACGGCGCGCCGTGCCGTTCCGGTGGGCCGTTGGTGCTGAGCACCGCCGAGGTGAGGTCGCCGCCGCGCGAAACGCCGAGCCGGCCGTCAACGGTGAGGCGCTGCCCGGGAAGGAGGCCCCGCCACGCCGGGTCGGTGGCCAGGACGAGCAGCCGCACCGACGCGTGGATCCGTCGACCATCCGGGCCGGTGAGCCGGACCAGCTCGGACGACACCAGCAGCATCCCCGGCCGCCCGGCGCTCCGGATCGGGCGCGGATCGTCCCGGACGACCAGGTCGGCGGTGATCGGAGCGCGTTGCTCGGCGAGGGCGCGGATCGCCGGCGCGTCGCGAACGGCGAGTCGGGCGGCGGTGGCCGCACCAGCGCAGACCACTCCGAGGCCGACCGCCACGGCCACCCACCCGTAGCGCCGCACCACGGCTCGGGGACTGCCGAGGCGGCCGAGCAGGTGCGCGGCACCAATTGCCGTCAGACCGGCCACCGTGCCGGCCACCAGCAGCGTGGTGCGGCTGCCGAGGTGCAGGCCGGCGAGCGCCGTGAGCCAGGCCGCCACGGCGAGCCCAGCCAGTCGCAGATCCGGCGGCTCCGGCCGGGCCCGGCCGGCCGACGGCGCGGGCTGCGCCGGCCCGGCCGGCAACCGGGGCTGGGGCCGGCCGACCGGTGGTGGGTCTGCGGCGACGGCGGAGTCGCTCATACCGTCACCAGATCCTTGAGCTGCTCGTAACGGGCATCGCCGATCCCGTCGACCTGGCGTAGGTCGCCAACGGACTTGAACCCGCCGTGCTGATCCCGATGGGTGAGGATCCGTTGGGCGAGCACCGGCCCCACCCCGGGCAGCGCGTCGAGCTGCGCCAGTGTCGCGGTGTTGAGGTTCAGCGGCCCGGCGGCGGGAGCCGCACCGCCCGCCGCAGGCCCGGCCACACCACCCGGCACCGGCGGTGGCGTCACCCCGACCACGATCAGCTCGCCGTCGGTGACCTTGCGGGCGGGGTTGAGCAGCGCCACGTCGACCCCCGGGAGCGCGCCACCGGCCGCCTGCACCGCGTCGGCGAGCCTGGATCCGGCCGGCAGGCGTACCAGACCGGGTTTTCGGACCTTGCCCGCGACCGCCACCACCACCTCGCCGGAGCTGGACACGCTGGGGTCACCCACAGCCGGCGCGGCCGACACCGTGTTGCCGGCCAGCGGGGCGACCGGCTCCGCCTGCGGCCGGGCCTGCCAGGCCCAACCTGCCGCACCCACGACCACCACCACGGCGACCACCGCCAACGCCCGCACACCCCGCCGCCCGGGGTCGAACGCCCCCGGCCCGGGCAACCGTGACTCGGGCGGGAGCGCAAGGCCGTCCGATGCCAACTCCGCGACCAGCTCGGCGGGCTTTGAGGACAGCACGGCCGCGGGCTGCGCCCCGACCAGGGACGACGGGGGTACGCCCGTGAGCGGCGCCTCCGGCCGGGGCGGCGGCGCGGTAGCCGCCTCCGTCAGCCGGCGCAGGCGCTGGCGTACCTCTGTCTCCTCGTCGTGCGACACAGCGCGACGCTATGGCGGCGGCCGGGACGGTGGAGGGTGACGGGCGCTGTCCTGTGGACAACCACCGGCACTGTGGACAACGCCCCGATCATGCTCCGATCTGCTATGCGGGGTCGAACTACGGCGCCTGGCCTGGGCGGCGGGTCTGGTCGCGGACGCCGGCAGCGAGCGGACTACCCTCGCCGGTATGTCCGACTCCCGCCTGCTGCGCATCGGCACCCGCAACTCTCCGATGGCTCTCGCCCAGGTCGAGCGGGTCCGCGCGATGCTCGCCGATCGGCACCCCGAGGTCACGGTGGACGTGCTGTCGATGTCGACAAGCGGGGACCGCTGGCACGGTGACCTGGCCGCCCTGGGCGGCAAGGAGGCGTTCACCAAGGAGGTGGACGCCGCCCTGGTCGCCGGGGATGTGGACCTGGTGGTGCACTGCGTCAAGGACGTCCCCGGAGACCGGCCGGCGCCAGCCGGCACCGTGATGGCCGCCTACCTGGCCCGTGACGATGTCCGGGACTGCCTCGTGCACCCGGGCGGGCTGCGGATCGACCAGCTGCCCCCCGGCACCCGGATCGGCACCTCCGCCGTCCGGCGGGTGGCGCAACTGGCGCTGCACTGGCCGAACCTGGTGCCGGTGGCCATCCGTGGCAACGCGAACAGCAGGCTCGCCAAACTCGACGCCGGGGACAGGTACGACGCGCTGCTGCTCGCGTTCTCCGGGCTGGAGCGGATCGGGCAGGCCGCCCGCATCACCCACCCGATCGACGTCGACACGATGGTCCCCGCCGTCGGCTCCGGCACCCTGGTCCTGCAATGCCGGGAAGACGACACCAGCACCCGTGACCTGGCAGTCAGCCTCGGCGACCCACGGGCCTGGCGGGAGACCGTGGCGGAACGGACCATGCTGCACATCCTGCAAGGGAACTGTCACTCCCCCATCGCTGCGCTTGCCCGCACCGAATCCGACGGACGCCTCGGCCTACGGGCGAGGGTGATCAGCGTCGACGCTAAGACCGTGCTCGACGTACACGAGTGGGCGGCGGATCCGATCACCCTCGGGACCTCCGTCGCCGCCGCCCTGCTCCGGCAGGGGCGCCCGCGACCTCCTCGACCTGTCCGCGCACCCCTGAGATCCCCTACGCCCGGGCGAGAGCGCGGACCCCCCGACCCACGAGGCTCAGCAGCGAGGCTGACGGCCGGTGGGACAACCCTGCCCCACCGGCCGACAGGCCTGCTACAGGTACGGCCGGGTGATGATCTCGATCGCGTGGCCGGCCGGGTCGAAGAAGTAGAAGCCCCGGCCACCGTGCTCGGTGTTGGTCTCCCCCTCCCGCTTCAGCTGCGGGTCGGCCCAGTACGTGATGCCCCGCCCCTCGACGAACGCCAGGCACCGCACGAACAACTCGTCGTCGACGAGGAACGCGTAGTGCTGCATCTGGATGTCCACCGGCGGCTCGGCGAACTGGAGCAGCACGCCCTCATCCAGCTGGACGTTGGCAAACGGCCCCCACGATGGCGCCTCCGGCAGCTCGAACAGCTCCCGGTAGAACGCGGCCGAGGCGCTCTTGTCCTTGCTGGCGATGATGGTGTGGTTGAACGTGACTGTCATCCGTACCGTCTTCTTCCCGGTCGATCCGAAGACCCGACCGGAGGCCCCACAGCGTTCACCCAGCCACGCAGATGACGAAGCCCCGAGGGCACCGACGCCCCGGATCCCGCACGAGAGACGCGTACATCGCATCGATCTCGGCGTGGTGGCTGAAGTAGCCAGAACCTCCGGGGGTAGGCCCATCTGGGGCGCGCACGGAGGCTAACACAGCGGCGGGGGCAGGATCATTCACCGTTTCTGGAGCATGACCGAGGCGACTTCTGCCATGAGCGCCAACGCCCAGTCGAGTTGTCGGCAGTCGCTGTGTCCTCGGCACTCCAGGCACCCGCCCGCGCGCCACGGCCGGTCGAGCGCCCGGGTCCAGTGAGCATCCAGCACCCGCTTGGCCATGAACAGTTCGGTCGCCGTGGACACCGGTTCATCGATTGGCATGTTCGGCGCCTCCGCGCGATCCGAAGTAGCCCGCCCTGGGGGCCGAAGCCTTGCGATGCGCTCCCTCAGGGCGGGCAGACCGGATACCTCAGGAGTGCTGAAGTCCAGGAGCACCCGGCCACTGTCTCACTGTATCCACTGTCTCAGTGTAGTCAAGTTCTCACTATCTCCACTTTGCCGCGTTGCCGCCTTGTCCCGATCACGCCCGGGCTGGAAACATGATCTCCGCTGAAGTCCGGGAGAGCCGCTCATGCCGACGAGACCACCGCACTACCGCCGCGTTGCGGATGACATCGAGCAGAAGATCCGCGCGGGCGAATACTTGCCTGGCCAACAACTGCCGTCGGTGTCCGAGATCGGCGAGCTGTACAACGTGGCACGCTCAACGGCCTATCGAGCCGTCAAGGAGCTGCACGAGCGGAACCTGATTTACGGTCAGCAGGGCCAGGGCGTCTTCGTCGCCGACAGCTAGAAACCGAGTGATCTAGGTGGTCAGCGGGCCTCTGGGTCGAGGCCGAGTACGGCCCGTCCGCCGTCCACCGGCAGCGTCACCCCGTTGACGAAACTCGCCGCGGGCGACAACAGGTACGCGACCGCCTCGGCAACCTCCTCGGCCCGCCCGATGCGACCCACCGGGTGCAGCCGGGTCAGCTCGGCGTCGATCCACTGGGCCTGGCTGGGCTCCTGCGCGGCGAGGAATTCGGCGTGCCGGTCGGTGGCGATCGAGCCGAGCGCGACCGCGTTGGCGCGGATGCCGTGCCGCCCGTACTCGACGGCCAGCGCCCGGGTGAGCCCTTCCACGGCGGCCTTCGCCGTCGCGTACGGCAGGGCACCAGACACCGGTCGGCGGGCCTGGTGCGACGAGACGTTGACGATCGCGCCGCCGGCGGCGCGGGCCAGGAAGCGGCGGACGGCGACCGCGGCGCCCACCACGGCCGGGCGCAGATTCAACCCGATCAGCTCCAGCACCGTGTCGGCCGACGCGGAGTGCAGCGTGGCGTCGCGGAACACCGCTGCGTTGTTCACCCAGCCGGTCAGCGGCGCGGCCCGGTCCGCCAGCTCGGCGGCGCGCTCGGCCACCTGCTCGTCGGCGGCGTCGCCGACCACCGCGACGAGCCGATCGGAGGCCGGATGGTCGGCCAACCAGTCGACCGCGTCGGCGTCGCGTTCCAGTACGACGATGGTGGCGCCGGTCGCCAGCAGCCGTTCCACCACGGCCCGGCCGACACCGCGACCGCCTCCGGTCACCACGCACGACGTGGGCACGGCTCAGCCCTCCGGTCGGCGGTGGACGACCACACAGGCCAGGCCGGGCCCGGCGTGCGCGGCGACGACCGCACCCGCCTCGGAGACGTACGTGTCGTGCAGCCGGTCACCGAACCGCTCGGTCAGCGCGGCGCGCAACGCCTCGGCTCGTTGCGGTGCAGCCAGGTGGTGCACCCCGAGATCCACGTCGTCGCCGTCGGCCGCCTCGACGGCCAGGTCCACGAGACGGGCCACTCCCCGGCTGGCGGTGCGGACCTTCTCCCGCAGCACGATCGCCCCGTCCGGCATGTGCATGATCGGCTTGACGGACAGCGCGGTGCCGACCAACGCCTCGGCCGCGTTGATCCGGCCGCCCCGGCGCAGGAACTCCAGCGTGTCGACGTAGAACCAGACGGTGGTGCGGGCGATGGCGGCGAGCGCCGCGTCGCGTACAGCGGCAAGGTCGGCGCCAGCCTCGGCGGCGGTGGCGGCGGCGATGGCCGGAAAGCCCAGCCCCATGCCCGCCGAGCGGCTGTCCACGACCTCGACCCGGCCGTCCAGGTCGGCGGCGGCGAGCCGGGCGGCCTCCACCGTGCCGGACAGCGCGGCGGAGATGTGCACCGAGACGATCCCGTCGGCGCCGTCGTCGAGCAGTCGGCGGTACGTCCGGGCGAACTGCTCGGGCGCTGGGCGGGAGGTGGTCGCGGTGACCCGGCGGGCGCTCAGCGCCAGGGTGGCGTCGGCCGGCTGGGTCTCCACCCCCTCCAGCCCTTCCGCGCCGTTGAGCACGACGGTCAACGGCACGACGGTCAGCCGGTGCGCCTGCACCAGCTCGGACGGAAGGTAGGCGGTGGAGTCGATGACAACCGCGACGGGCATGCCCGGCACGCTAGCCGATCGAGGCCGGGAACGCCGAGGCGCGAGTGCTCAGACCGCGTCGACGGCGACCGGGGCGGTGATCAAACCGACGTTGTGCGCCCGCAACTGCCATCCGCGGACATCGTCGTGGCGCAGCTCGGTCCAGTGGCAGTTGGCCAGCGAACCGACGGTGCGCAGCACGGCAGTGTCCCAACCGAGCAGGTGACCGATGCCCTGCCGGGAGCCGCCACCGTGAGTGGCGATCACCACGGTGCCGCCCGGGGCCGCGTCGGCTGCCTCCCGTAGCGCGGCACCGACCCGCTCACCGAGGACGTGCAGGGGCTCCAGATCCGTGCCCGGGTCGGGGTCGCCGGCCCGCCAGCGCGCGTACTCCTCGGGGAAACGCTCGGCGACCTCGGTGAGGTGCAGACCCTGCCACTGGCCGAAGTGCCGCTCGCGCAGCCGGGCGTCGGTGCGTACCGGTAGGCCCGTCAGCGCGGCGAGCGCGGCGGCGGTGTCGGCGGCGCGGCTGAGGTCGCTGGCCACGATGGCGTCGGGCCGCAGCCCCGCAAGCAGCGGGGCGGCGGCGCGGGCCTGGTCGCGGCCAAGCTCGTTGAGGGGTACGTCGGTCTGCCCCTGGACGCGGTTGGCGGCGTTCCAGTCGGTGTTGCCGTGCCGCCAGACGATCAGTCGGGTCATTCGGCGGTGGCGGACCCGCTGGCGTCGGCCTCGACCAGGTCGCGATCGACGAACGGGATGGTGGGGCAGTCCTTCCAGAGGCGGTCGAGCCCGTAGAACTCGCGCTCCTCGGTGTGCTGGACGTGCACCACGATGTCGACGTAGTCGAGCAGCACCCAGCGGCCACCACGCTCGCCCTCGCGCCGCACCGGCTTCGCCTTCTCCGGCAGCTCCAGCAGGCTCTCCTCGATGGCGTCGACGATGGCCAGCACCTGACGCTCGTTGGGGGCAGCGGCGAGCACGAACGCGTCGGTGATGGCGAGCTGGTCGCCGACGTCGATGATCGTGATGTCCTGCGCCTTCTTGTCAGCGGCGGCCTGGGCGGCCGCGATAGCCAGCTCGTGAGCGCGTTCGGAAACTGTCACCGTTCTCCTTCGATCAAGCGTGCGATCCTCCAAGCGTCTCATACCCGGCGGCACCCCGATCGGCCAGTTCTGGTCGGTTAGCGCCACGAACCTGGGCATAACGGGTGCGCTCAGCGTTGATAGAGGCTCCGCTTGGCGATGTACTGCACCACACCGTCGGGCACCAAATACCAGACCGGCTCACCTCTGGCGACCCGAGCACGACAATCTGTCGACGAAATGGACATCGCGGGCACCTGGATCAGACTGACGGTATCCGCCGGAAGGTGCTTGTCACTCAGCGGGAAACCGGGCCGGGTCACGCCGATGAAATGGGCCAGCTCGAAGATCTCGTCCAGGTCCTTCCAGGACAGGATGCGTTGCAGGGCGTCCGCGCCGGTGATGAAGAACAGCTGCACCTTCGGGCCGTACTCGGCGTGCAGGTCACGCAGCGTGTCGACGGTGTAGGTCGGCCCACTGCGGTCGATGTCGACCCGGCTCACCTGGAAGCGCGGGTTGGAAGCGGTGGCGATCACTGTCATCAGGTACCGGTCCTCGGCCGGGCTGACCGGCTCGTCGGCCTTCTGCCAGGGCTGTCCAGTGGGCACGAAGACCACCTCGTCCAGGCCGAACCGGTCCGCCACCTCGCTGGCCGCGACGAGGTGCCCGTGGTGGATCGGGTCGAAGGTGCCACCCATGATCCCGATCCGCCGGATATCTTCCTCCACCCAATGATCGTAGGCCGAGCGTCGTGGCCGACCGCCCCGGCCCAGCACCGCCGTACGTCACTCCGCTCCGGCCGTGACCCAGCGCGCCGCGACCACCCGACGCCCCGCGGTGATCGACTCGGATCGGCGCGGCAATCGACTCGGCCCCGCGCGGTGATCGACTCGGCTGGCGGGCCGTGATCGACTCGACTTCCTGAAAGTCGGCCCTTCCCGGAGACCCGGACACCGCGAGTTCAAGAAAGCCGAGTCGATCAAGGGAGGGGCGCCGCACGCAGGGCGCGCCGCCCACAGGGGTCGCAGCAATCCGCCCGTCGGCGTATATTCGTCGACGAGTAACCGGCCACGAGCGAGGGGGTCATCGTGCCGAAGCGGCGCAAGGTCGGCAATCTGCTGGCGCTGGCCGTGCTGTCCGCCCTGGTCCAGCGGCCGATGCACCCGTACGAGATCGCCACCGCACTGCGCGCCTGGGGCAAGGACCAGGACATGGAGTTCAAGTGGGGGTCCTTCTACACGGTGATCGGCAACCTGGACAAACACCACCTGATCGAGGCGGTGGAAAGCGTGCGCGAGGGCCGACGCCCGGAACGCACCGTCTACCGGATCACCAACGCTGGGCGGGCGGAGCTGGTCGACTGGGCCCGCGAGCTGGTCTCCACCCCGATGGCGGAGCATCCCCGTTTCCGGGCCGGGTTGTCCGTGCTCGCCGCGTTGCACCCGGACGAGGCCACCGACCTGCTGCGGCAACGGCTTGATCTGCTGGAGGCCGCGATCCGCCAGGACCGCGAAGCGCTCGACGCGTACCTGCGGGAGATCCCGCGACTGTTCCTGGTCGAGTCGGAGTACGACCTCGCCATGCGGGACGCGGAGGCGGCCTGGCTGCGGGCGCTGCTCGCCGAGCTGACCTCGGGCAGTTACCCCGGGTTGGACACCTGGCGGACCTTCCACGAGACCGGCGAGATGCCGGCCGAGCTGACCGAGTTGGCCCAGAGAAGCAGCACCCCGAAGGCCAACTCCGACACCCCAACCACCCACACTCCGGAGGCCAGACCCGACAGCGCCGAACGCCCCGACAGCAGCAGCCGGAGAGCCGACACCACCGGCTGAAGAGCGGCCCCGGCGAGGTGCGCCAACACCTCACCGGGGCCCTGACCCCGAACCGACGCCTGGGAAGGCACCCGGCCCGAAGCGGCAACCATGAGGATAACCGGGCTCCCTCCCAGGTCCGCGCGCACGCGCACCGACCACACAAGGTCCGCGCGCCCGCGCACCGACCGCACCAGGTCCGCGCGCACGCGCACCGACGACCACACCCAGGGAGAGAGCATGACCACGGTACGAACCGCGATCGTCATCGGCGGTGGCATCGCCGGGCCGGTGACAGCGCTCGCGCTGCGCCGCGCCGGCATCACCGCAACCGTCTACGAGGCGTACCCGACCACGGCCAGCGGCATCGGCGGCACCCTCGCCCTCGCGCCCAACGGAGTGGCGGCTCTGCGTACGGTCGGCGCGCACGAGGCGGTGACGGCGATCGCCACACCGATCGACCGCAGCGCTCTGACCGTCGGCCGCCGCCGCATCGACATGCCCACGCTGACCGGGGTGCCACCGCTGCACGTGGTGCACCGGGCCGAGCTGTACCAGGTGCTGCACGACCAGGCATTCGCCGAGGGCGTGCCGTTCGCGTACGGCAAGCGGCTGGTCCACGCCGAGCAGACCGGCGACGGCGTGACCGCACGCTTCGAGGACGGCAGCACGGCGACCGCCGACATCCTCGTCGGCGCGGACGGGATCCGCTCCACGGTCCGGGGTCTCATCGACCCGGCCGCGCCCGGGCCCCGGTTCACCGGGCTGCTCGGCGTCGAGGCGGTCGCCCGGCACGAGGTGGACGCCGAGCCGGGCACGATGACGTTCGCGTTCGGTCGGCGCGGCTACTACCTGTACTGGCCGGAGCCCGGCGGCGGCACCCGGTGGGGGGCCAACCTGCCGCAGGAGCGGCCGATGAGCCTCGTCGAGGCCCGGGCGGTGCCGGCGGAGCAGTGGCTGGACACGCTGCGCGCCACCTACGGCGACGACGACCCGGGCCGGGAGTTGGCGGCGACCAGCAACGCCGACGACCTCCAGGTCGTCGGGTCGTTGCAGATCATGCCGCCCGTGCCGCACTGGTATCGGGACCGGATGGTGTTGGTCGGCGACGCGGCGCACGCACCGTCGAACAGTTCGGGGCAGGGCGCGTCGTTGGCCATCGAGAGCGGGGTGCAACTCGCCCGCTGCCTGCGTGACCTGCCGGACGTCCAGGCGGCGTTCGCCGCGTACGTGCGGCTGCGTCGTACCCGGGTGGAGAAGGTCGCGGCCCGCGCGGCCCGGATCAACCAAGCGAAGGCCCCCGGTGCGGTCGCGCGGACGCTGATGCCGTTGCTGATGCCGCTCATGGTGCGCACGGTGCTGGACCCGGAGAAGACCGTCGCCGACGAGCAGCGCTACGTCATTGACTGGGACGCGCCGGTCACGGCCGAGCCCGCCCTGCGCTGAGCTGTGGCTGCGGGGTGGCCGGCCAGCCACCCCGCAGCGGCGAGCCCGCGCCGAGCCAGCCCGCGCCGGGCCAGCCCACGGTGTCAGGCCGCGCTGCTCTGCGGTCAGGCCGAGGCGGCGGCCACCGCCGTCCGGGCGACCAGCGCGCGACGCAGGTCGTCGTCGGCGTCGGTCACCACCCGGCGCAGGCCGGGGGTCAGGTCGTCGCGGGCCAGCAGCGCTGCGGCCGCCTCCCGGGTGGGCTGCGCCACGGCGTAGCGGGGGAACGCCAGGGCGGCCACCCGGTCGGCCGTCCAGGGGGTACGCCGGTGCGCGGCGGCCGGCATCTCCGCGAAGTACCGATCGACGTACGCAGCGGTCAGGTCGGCCTGCTCGGGCTGCCAGAACCCCTCGGTGATCGCCTCGAGCAGCCGACCGGACAGCTCGGTGTCCCGCAGGATGATCTCCCAGGTCGCCTGCTTTGTCACCGGGTCGGGCAGGGCGGCCCGGCAGTGGGCGGCCCGTTCCGCGCCCGTGGAGCTGTTGTCGGCGGCGGCCTCGATGGCGATCTCCGACTCGCCGGCGGCGCCGAGCACCACCAGGCGACGCAGCACCGCCCAGCGCAGCTCCGCATCGACCTTCAGGCCGGCCGGCACGTCCCGGCCGGCGAGCCAACCGACGAGCAGATCAGCGTCGGTGGTCGCAGCGATCCAACCCCGCGCGGCGGCGAGCTGCAACGACTCACCGGCCGGCGCGCCGTCGAGCAGCCGCTGGCACGCCCTCGCGACCCTGGCCAGCGCCGCGGTGCGGGTCAGCGGGTCGAGGTAGCGGTCGACCAGGGACCGGCTGAGTGTCAGCACGTCCTCCGCGATGATCACCTCGGTCTCGGTGGGCAGCGCGGCGGCCATCAGGTCGACCAGACCGGTGACCGGCCGCTCGCCGTCGGTCACCGCGTCCAGTGCCTCGCGCCAGAGCACCGCCCGGGCCAGTGGGTCGGTCAGACCGGGCAGCACCTGCGGAACGGCGTCCGCCGACGCCGGGTCGAGGCGTACCTTCGCGAAGGTGAGGTCACCGTCGTTGAGCAGCAACAACCGGGCCGCCGGCTCGCCGGTCAACGCACCGAGCACGGTGCGGCCTCCGTCGGCGTTCGGGTCGATGTCCACCTCGTCGCGCCGCCCGGTGCCGTCCATCGAGTAGCGGCCCACGCCGATCCGGTGTGGGCGCAGCACCGGGTACGACTCGGGCGCGGTCTGCACCACTGCCACCTCGGTGTAGCGACCGTCCGCGTCGACGGCGACCTCGGCACGCAGCGTGTTGACCTGCGGGCGGCGCAACCACAGCTCGGCCCAGTCGGACAGGTCCCGTCCGCTGCTGGCGGAGAGGCTGGCCAGCAGGTCGGCGAGGGTGGCGTTGCCGAAACGGTGTGCTGCGAAGTGCGCGTTCAGGCCGGCGAGGAACGCCTCGTCGCCGAGCCACGCGACCAGCTGACGCAGCACGCTGGCGCCCTTGGCGTACGAGATGCCGTCGAAGTTGAGCAGGCCCGCCTCGGCGTCGACGACCTCCTGCGGAGCGATCGGGTGGGTGGAGGGCCGCTGGTCGGCGGCGTAACCCCAGGCCTTGCGCCGCATGGCGAAGGTGGTCCAGGCCTGATCGAAGCGGGTCGCCTCGGCGGTGACCCGGGTGCCGAGGTACTCGGCGAAGGACTCGTTCAACCACAGGTCGTCCCACCAGCGCATGGTGACCAGGTCACCGAACCACATGTGGGCCATCTCGTGGGCGATGGTGCCGGCCCGCTGCTCGCGCTGGGTGTCGGTGACCGCTGAACGGAACACGTAGTCGTCGCGGAAGGTGACCAGGCCCGGGTTCTCCATCGCGCCGCCGTTGAACTCGGGCACGAACGCCTGGTCGTACTTGCCGAACGGGTAGCGTTCGGTGAAGAGCTGGTGGAACCGGTCCAGGCACTGCCGGGTGATGGTGAAGATCTCCTCGGCGTCGGCGTCCAGGTGGTCGGCGAGCGACCGGCGGCAGTAGATGCCCAGCGGTATGCCGTCGTGCTCGGCCCGCCGGACGTGGTACGGCCCGGCGATCAGCGAGAAGAAGTACGTGGCCAGGGGCGCGCTCGGGGCGAACTCCCAGCGCCCGGGGGCCGGGTTGGCGGCCAGCTCGGCGTTGCCGGCGACGATCCACTGCTGCGGCGCGGTGACCGTGAGGGTGACCGGGGCCTTGAGGTCGGGTTGGTCGAAGGCGGCGAAGATGCGCGGCGCGTTGTCGAGGAAGGACTCGGCGTAGAGGTAGGTCTCGCCGTCGGCCGGGTCGACGAAGCGGTGCATCCCCTCCCCCGTCTTGGAGTACGCCATCTCGGCCTCGACGACGAGGGTGTTCTCCTCGGCCAGGTCGTCGAGCGGCAGCCGGTTGTCGGTGAGCAGGCCGGGGTCCAGGTCGCGGTCGTTGAGGCGTACACCGCGCAGTGTGGTGGGCCTGACCTCGACGAAGGTCGCGGCGCCGGCGGTGGCCCGAAACCGGATCTGGGCGCGGGAGCGGAACACGTCGCCGTCACCGGTCAGGTCGAGGTCCACCTGATAGGACTCGACGGTAATCGCCGCGCCACGCGCGGTCGCCTCTACACGGGTCAGGCTCGGCATCCGCTTATCCTGCCCGATGGGGATCGGCACTCGGTCACCACACGACCCTCGGCACTGGAGGAAAGAACCATGGCGCAGCACCCCAAGGGCGACTTCGACCTCTCTCGGGCGGTCTGGCAGCGAGCCGAGGGGGACACATCCGACAGCGCCGTCGAGGTCGCCTTCGTCGACGACCTGATCGGGATGCGCAACTCGGCCGAGCCGAACGGGCCGGTGCTGGTCTTCACCCAGGCCGAGTGGGACGCCTTCGTGGCCGGTGCGCAGGACGGCGAGTTCGACCTGGACTGACCGTGCCCGCCGACCCGTCGGTGATGGCTCGCCGTGCCGGTGCCCGTGGTCGGGACACCGGCACTGCCACGCTGGCGGGTCGGCCGGCGCACTCCCGGATCGGCCACCCGGGGCTGGTGGTCAACCATCGCCGGGGCCGTCGCCGTCGCCCCAGCCGAGGCCACCCGGGCCCGGGGCGTGGTGGAAGCCCGGATGGTCGGCCACGTCGACGCAGCGTTCGCCGTCCGGGCCGACCGCGCCGCAGAACAGCCGCTCGGCCCGCTGCCAGGCGTCCGCCGGTGACAGGGCCGCCGCACCGAGTGCCACCTCCGAGCGGAGCAGGCTCAGCGCCTCCGCGTACGCCACGGCCAGCTCGCGGGCCTCGGCCGGGCCGGGCGCGGTGAAGCCCAGGTGCACGGTGAAGAAGCGGTGCGGACGGGTGGGCCGCCGCGGCGGACCGATCAGTGACCGCCCGTCGCGGCCCCCGCCGAGTGCCCCGGCCGCTCGCCGCTGCCGCCAGTGCGGTGATCTGTTGTCGCGCATTCCGCCCTCCCCGTGCTCGTCCCACCAGCAGCAAACCAGGTTCCGCCGCCCCTGGGAGGGGCCAGCCGGGCGGGGGTTCAGCGGCGTGGACGGGGGTAAGCGCACCGGCAAACGGCGACCAGCCGGACCTGCGCGTGAGGAGACCCGATGGCGACCATGCCGGCCGACCGCAGCCCGGACAGCACCCTCGCGCTGCTCCGCGCCGGTTACCGGTTCGTCGGCGAACGCTGCGAGCGGTACGGCAGCGATGTCTTCAAGACCCGAATCCTGCTCGCCCCGACCATCTGCCTGCGCGGCCGGCCGGCGGCGGAGCTGTTCTACGACAACGACCGCTTCGAACGCGCCACGGCGATGCCGCTGCGGGTGCAGCGAACCCTGACCGGGCGGGGCGGGGTGCAGGGGCTGGACGGGCCGGAGCACTTTGACCGCAAGGCCATGTTCATGTCGATCATGACACCGGCGGCGATCCATCGGCTCGGTCAGCTCTTCGACGACGAGTGGCGGACCCGGGTCGCCGCCTGGGAGGGCGCCGGCCCGGTGTCGCTCTACGACGACCTGGGCCGAATGCTCACCCGGGTGGTCCACGCCTGGGCCGGGGTGCCGCTGCCCGCGTCGCAGGTCGAGCGCCGCGCCGTCGAGCTGCACGCCATGATCGAGGCTCCGGCCGTGCTGGGACCCCGGCACTGGAGGGGACGGCTGGCCCGGTACCGCGCCGAACGCCGGCTCGCCGACCTCATCGAACGGACCCGGGTCGGTTTCGCGCCGGCGCCGGCCGGTAGCGCCCTCGCCGTGATCGCCGAACACCGGGACGCGCGCGGCAACCTCCTCCCCCGGCGGATCGCGGCGGTGGAGCTTCTCAACGTGCTGCGCCCGGTGGTCGCCGTCGACCAGTACATGACCTTCGCCGCGCTCGCCCTGCGCGACCATCCCGCCTGGCGGGACCAGGTCCGTGACGACGACGAGGCCACCGCGCACTTCGTCCAGGAAGTACGCCGCTACTACCCGTTCTTTCCGATCGCGGCGGCCCGGGTCCGGCGGTCCTTCGACTGGCAGGGCCACCACTTTCCGCGAGGCCGACGGGTGCTGCTCGACCTCTACGGGACCAACCACCACCCGACGCTCTGGCCGCAACCGGAGCTGTTTCGCCCGGAGAGGTTCGCCGGCCGCCGGGTGGACCCGTTCGAGCTGATCCCGCAGGGCGGCGGCGACCACTGGGCCGGGCACCGCTGCGCCGGCGAGTGGATCACCATCGACCTGATGAAGCGGGCGGTCACCAACCTCGTCACCACCATGCGCTACGACGTACCCGTCCAGGACCTGGCCCTGGATCTGCACCGGATGCCCGCGCTGCCGCCCCTCGGGCTGACAATCACCAACGTCCGCCGCGCCGGCTGACCCGCCCCGCCGATCGCAGCGACCGGCGAGGCGGGTACCCCCAGCCGTCAGGGATGCAGCGCCCACCTGGTTCCGTTGTCGGTCATCACGTCTATCTCCTCCACCCGGACGACCGGGCATGGACAGCTCTTGAGGGCAGCGCTACCCGGGGTCCGGCAGTCGAAACGACCCGCTGTTTGATCGACGGAAATGCGGGCAGATGCTGCTCAACACCGACCGCGACCCTGTCCGCCCCGGAGTTGCCATGTCCTCGTTCAGCCCTACTGGAGACGCCCGGTGCGCCACCCGCCGGTGGGAGGTCGAGCACGAGGGCGCCGGCAGGTCGCCGGTCCGCCTACCGATGACGTACGTGCTCCCGCTGCGCTGGCACACCGACACCGGCCTGGCCGAGCTGACCGACTACCTGCGCTGGCTCGGTCACCGGGTCGAGATACTCGTGGTCGACGGCTCCCCCTCCGGACCTCTTCGCCCGACACGCCGAGGCGTGGCGAGGGCTGGTCCGGCACCTCCCACCGGATCCGGGTGAGCGTGGGCTCAACGGCAAGGTGCTGGGCGTACACACCGGCGTCCGCGCGGCCGGCCACGAGCACGTGGTGATCGCCGACGACGACGTCCGGTACGACGAGTCCGCGCTGACCGCGGCGCACCGGCTACTGGGCCGGGTCGACCTGGTACGACCGCAGAACTACTTCGACCCGCTGCCCTGGCACGCCTGGTGGGACACCGGCCGCACGCTGCTCAACCGGGCGCTCGGGGCGGACTACCCGGGCACCCTTGCCGTGCGGCGCAGCACCTTCCTCGCCATGGGCGGGTACGACCCGAACGTGCTCTTCGAGAACCTGGAGCTGATCCGCACGGTGCGCGGGTACGGCGGCACCGAGGCCACCCCAGCCTGGCTGTACGTCCGCCGACTGCCTCCGGACGCCGCGCATTTCCGTGGTCAACGGGTCCGTCAGGCGTACGACGATCTGGCTCAGCCGGCTCGCCTGCTGACCGCGCTCGCGGTGCTGCCGGCGCTGGCGGCGGCGGTCGCGTCGCGCCGCCCCAGGCTGCTGCTCGGCGCGGCGGCCGGTGTCGTCGCCCTGGCCGAGACGGGTCGCCGCCGCGCCGGCGGCACCCGGGTGTTCCCGCCGGCCACGGCACTGGCGGCCCCGCTCTGGCTGCTGGAACGCGGTGTGTGCGGCTGGCTCGCGGTGGCCCAACGCCTCGTGCTGGGCGGCGTCAGCTACGGCGACACCCGAATCCGCCGAGCCGCCAACCCCGCCCCGCGCAACCCACGGATCCGCGCGATCTTGCACTTCCGGTCGTGGCGAGACCGACCGTAGACCCACAGAACGCCAGCCGAAACCGCTCTGCACCCGCCCGCGCACCACGCACGGTCCGTAACTGGCGCGTGGGCGGGTGCAGAGCAAAGCAAGGTCGGCCCCCTTCAACGCGACAGCTCGCGGGCACCCGAGGGCGGCCGCGAGCTGTCGCGTTGGTTCTGCGGGTGGGGTCAGGGGGTGGCCTGGTCCTTGACGTGGTGCGCGGCGGACTTCGTGTCGTCCTTGACCGCGTGCACGGCGTCCTGGGCGGTGGACTTCACCGACTCGGCGGCCTGCTGGGCCGGCTCGCGCAGCTCGCTGGCCACCTCGCTCAGCTTCTCCTTCACGGCCCCACTGTGCTCGCTGACCTTGGCCTTCACCTGGGTGGCGGCCTGCTGCTCGCGGCGGGAGGCCGGGATCAGCGACGAGGCCAACCAGCCGACCCCGAACGCGACCAGACCGGCGGCGAGCGGGTTGCCCTGGGACTTCTGCCGGATCACCCGCGGGGCGCTGTGCGCGGCGTCGCTGACAGTGGTCGCCGCCGAGTGCGCGGCGTCGCTGACGCTGGAGGCCGCCGACGAGGCGCGGTCACCCACCGAATGGGCGGCCTGGCCGGTGCCGTGGCCGAGGTCAGACGCGGTTCCCATGACCTTGTCCCTCACATTCTGCAGAGCGGAGCGGGCCCGCTGCTTACGGTCGTCGACGATGCGGCTGGGGCTCACCTTGTACGCCAGCGCATCCACATCGGAGCTGAGGCTGTTACGGGTTGCTTCGATCTCCCGGCGGATCTGATCGGGATCGGTGCTCATCGGGTGACTCCCTCCGGGTGCGGCTTGAGCGCGTCGGGGATCCGCTGCACGCTGTCGTTGGTCTGCTTGAGCCCGCGTACGTGCTGGGCGTTCTTCTTGGCCTTCGAGTAGAGAACCGCGGCGACCACGGCCCAGATCACGGCCACGATCAGCGCGGCCAGTCCGGAGTCCATGACGTTGTCCAGGAACTGCCAGACGGCGATGGACACGAAGAGGGCCACCATGTAGCCGCCGAAGCCGGCACCGCCGAAGAGGCCCGCCGCCTTGCCGGCCTTCTTGCCCTCCTGGCGGATCTCAGCCTTGGCCAGCTCGACCTCCTGACGCATCAGCGTCGACAGGTCGGTGGTGACCTGACGCATCAGGTCACCCAGCGAGCTGCCCTTCACCTCCGCCGCGGTGTGCGGGGCACCCGCGTCGGGGTGGTAACCGGAGTCCAGTCCGGACCCCTGCGTCGGCATGCTCATGCCGTCGCCTCCCTTCGGATGACTCGGTGGTTCACGGGCGCGGGCTGCCGCTGGACGGCACGCCCGGCAGCGGGTCGGTCTGGGTCACCGGCGGCAGCGGCTGACCGGTGCCGGAGTATTCCGGGGTGTCGCCCCGGCCAGGCTCGGCGTAGCCGCCGGGCGCCGGGTCGGCGTAGCCACTGGACGTCTGGTCGGCGTAGCCACCGGACGTCGGCGGGGTGTGCGTACCGGGGGTCGGGTCGAGGTAGCCACCCGCCGGGGTGGCGTCCGGCACCGTGCGGGGCGCCGGCGGCTGCGTCGGGATCACGGCGGTCTGCTCCGGGTCGTACGCCCCGGCGCCCCGGTAGGCCGAGGATCCGTTGCCGGAGTCGTCGCCACCGGCGGAGATGCCCCGGGTCAGCCGGCCGGCCAGTACGCCGAGGACCGCCGCGCCGACCAGGAAGGTGCCCGGGTTACGACGCGCGTAGTCGCGTACCTCGGTGATCAGGTCGCCGGGCTCGCGCTCCTCGAGCCAGCCGGCGACGCCGTGCACCCGGTCGGCGGCCTGGCGGGCCAGCTCACTCACCGGGCCGGTCTGGCCACCGTTCTCGGCCATCGAGCGCATCTCGTCGGCCAGCGAACGCAGCCCACCGGCGGCCCGGCGCTGCTGCTCACCGGTCTGGCTGGCGAGCTGGGTGCGGGCCTCGCCGTACAGGTTGCGGGCCTGCCGGGCCGCCTCGCGGCCAACCTCGGTGCCCTGCTCCTTGGCGGTTTGAGCGACCGCGCCGCCAGCCTGCGCAGCCTCAGAACCAACCTGGCGCGCCTGGTCACGGGCGCCGCCGCCGTTGGTCGACTCCTGCCCGTAGGTGGAGGAAGTAGGTGAAAGATCGTAAGTCATGATTTCCCTTCCGCTCAGGAAGTTGTCGAGGTTGTGCTGGGGGGAGCGGCGCGTTGCCGCCGCCGCTGACCATTCACCTACCCTCCGTTTCGGCTTCCATACCTCTTCGTGCATTTATCTGCGCGGCCCACTGGTTGGTCTTCAAAATGGAGGATCGTCGGGCTGCGTAACGTCGCCGCTGCGGACAGTGAGGTTCGCGAGGCCGGCAGATCCACGGAGGGGGCAGCGATGGCACGAGACGCACGAGGCGGCCGAGCGGCCGGCCCCCGACCCCGGGTCCAACAGGCTGCACTGGTCGTGGCCGGGGTCTTCCTGCTGATCGGCGTCCTCGGCTTCATCCCCGGCATCACCACCGACTACGGCGAGCTGCGGTTCGCCGGGCACCATTCGGACGCCCACCTGCTCGGGCTGTTCCAGGTGTCGATCCTGCACAACGTGGTGCACCTGCTCTTCGGGCTGGTCGGCCTGGCGCTGGCCCGCAGCGTCGCCGGCGCCCGCGTGTTCCTGGCCGCCGGTGGCGCGATCTACCTCGCTCTCTGGCTGTACGGCCTGGCCATCGAGGCGGTCAACCCGGAGGGTGGGGCGAACATCCTGCCGGTCAACGACGCCGACAACTGGCTGCACCTCGCGCTCGGCTTCGGGATGCTCGCGCTCGGGCTGCTGCTGTCGAACCAGGCCGGCACCGGCGGACGTCTGGACAACCCCGCCGAACGGCACTGACCTGGGCTTTCGGGGCTCCAGATGGGCGGGTACGTGCTGCTCACCGCGTACCTGGTGCAGCGGGGCTCGGCCGAGTCGAAGCCGATTGACCAGACCGACCGATCGGAGGACGACGAGCGCCGGGCGACCCCGCAGTCACCCTGGCCGGTACGCGTCGGCGGCCCGCCGCGACGCGGCAGCGGTGACGCGGCCGTCAGGCCGCGACCGGCAACCGCTTGGCGAAACAGACGCTGTACGGGTTGCCCACGTACTCGCCGTAGACCGGGATCTGCTGGTAGCCACACGCGGTGTACAGGGCGACAGCGGCCGGCAGGTAGGTGCCCGTCTCCAGGCAGACCACCGAGTGCCCCTGCCGGAACGCGCACTCCTCCAGCGCGGCGAGCAACTGGCGACCGATTCCCCGACCCCGGTACGCGGGCCGGACGTACATCCGCTTGACCTCGCCGGTCTCGGCATCGAGCGCCTGTAGCCCGCCGCAGGCGACCGCCCGGCCGTTCACCACCACCGCCAGGTAGCGGACGTCGTCATGGGGGACGAAGACCTGCCCGTCCAACCCACCATCGGCCTCGCGCAGCTCACGCTGCTGCGCGATGACCATGGCGGCGATCTCCGGATCGGTGGCAGGCCGGGACTCGATCAGCATCACCCCACGCTAGGAGGCGTGGATTTCGGGGAGGTTTCCGGAAATCAACCCCACCACGGAGCGCAACGAACTACTCGGCGTCGTCCTCGTCGTCGATGTTGTCGTCGGACGCGTCCGCGCCCACCTCGTCGGCCGAGCGCACCCGGCGAGCCTTTCGGGCGGCGAGCCGATCCGCGGCGGAGGCCCGGTTCGACTTCTCCTCCAGGCGCACGTCGGTGCCCCGGTTGCCGGGTACGAAGTCCACGCCGGCGAAGAGCGTCGGCTGCCAGTCGAACTCGCGCGCGCCGATCCGGACCAGATCACCGGGCTGCGCGCCGGCCTTGGCCAGCTTGTCCTCCACCCCGAGCCGGGCCAGCCGGTCAGCCAGGTAGCCGACCGCCTCGTCGTTGTCGAAGTTGGTCTGCTTGACCCAGCGTTCGGGCCGGACACCGCGCACCGTGAACGAGCCGTCCGTCTCGCCTGTGATGGTGAAACCGTCGTCGTCCACGGCGATCGGGCGGATCACGATCCGGGTCGGCTCGGCGGGCGGAGCGGCCTTGCGCTCTGCGTCGACCAGCTCGGCCATCGCGTAGGTCAGCTCCTTGAGCCCCTCCCGGGTGGCCGCGGAGACCTCGAACACCTGGTAACCGCGCTCCTCCAGGTCGGGTCGCACGATCTCGGCGAGGTCGCGCCCGTCCGGTACGTCGATCTTGTTGATGGCGACCAGCCGCGGGCGGTCGGTCAGGCCGCCGTACTGGCTCAGCTCGGCCTCGATGGCGTCGATGTCGGCCACCGGGTCACGGCCGGGCTCCAGGGTCGCCGAGTCGATGACGTGCACCAGCACGGCGCAGCGCTCGATGTGCCGCAGGAACTCCAGGCCCAGGCCCTTGCCGGTGGCCGCGCCGGGGATCAGGCCCGGCACGTCCGCGACGGTGAAGGTGTGGTTGTCCATCCGGACCACGCCGAGGTTGGGCACCAGGGTGGTGAACGGGTAGTCGGCGATCTTCGGCTTCGCGGCGGAGATCACCGAGATCAGCGACGACTTGCCAGCGGACGGGAAGCCCACCAGGCCCACATCGGCGACGCTCTTCAGCTCCAGCACGATGTCCAGTTGGTCGCCGGGCTCCCCCAGCTCGGCGAAGCCGGGCGCCTTGCGCTTGGCGTTGGCCAGCGAGGCGTTGCCCCGCCCGCCGCGCCCGCCGCGGGCGACCTCGAAGGTCGTACCGGCGCCGACCATGTCGGCCAGCACGGTGCCGTCGGAGGTCTGCACCACTGTGCCGTTGGGCACCTTCAGCACCAGGTTGTGGCCGTTGGCCCCGTCCCGGTTCGAGCCGGCGCCGCCCTTGCCGTTGTCGGCCTTGACGTGCGGGTGGAAGTGGAAGTCGAGCAGCGTGGTCACCTGCGGGTCGACCACCAGGGACACGCTGCCCCCGTGCCCACCGTTGCCGCCGTCGGGCCCACCGAAGGGCTTGAACTTCTCGCGGTGGATCGAGGCACAACCGTGCCCGCCATCGCCGGCCTGCAGATGCAGAACGACCCGGTCAACGAACGTTGCCACGGCGTCAATCCTTCCAGCGAGGCTCGACCTCGCACTTCGGAAAAGGCTAAGCGGGCCGGGACCCGGAGGTCCGCGGCCCGCTTGAGCGAAGAGAACTACTGCTGCGGAACGATGCTGACGGTCTTGCGACCGCGCTTGGTGCCGAACAGGACCGAACCGGCGGACAGCGCGAACAGCGTGTCGTCGCCGCCACGGCCGACCAGGTCACCGGGGTGGAACTTGGTGCCACGCTGCCGGATGATGATCTCACCGGCGCTGACGACCTGACCACCGAAGCGCTTCACGCCGAGTCGCTGGGCCGCGGAGTCACGACCGTTACGCGAGCTGGACGCACCCTTTTTGTGAGCCATTGGAGGACGACCTACTTCCCGCTGGAGATGCCGGTCACCTTGACCTGGGTCAACGGCTGGCGGTGACCCTGGCGCTTGTGGTAGCCAGTCTTGTTCTTGAACTTGTGGATCCGGATCTTCGGGCCCTTGGTGTGCGCGGCGATTTCGCCGGACACCGCGACCTCGGCAAGCTTCGCCGCGTCGGTCACCAGGTCGTCACCGTCGACGAGGAGCACCGCGGTGAGCTTCACCGCGTCACCGGGGGCACCGGTGAGCTTCTCGACCTCGATCACGTCGCCCTCGGCGACCTTGTACTGCTTGCCGCCGGTCTTGACGATCGCGTACATCGGAGGCGGACTCCCTGTCGTTGAGGCTGCTGGCGGTCGTTCCCGCAGCGGCTCGCCGGGTAGCAGTGCACGGCGGCGCGGGCACACGGGAACTCGGCACACCAAAGGTGGGCCGCAGGCAAGAGTACGCCATTGCTGGCCCGGACCCCAAACCGGCCCGCCCTGGTCAGCGCGTGCAGAGCTGGTCGAGGCGCTGCTGGAGCCGGTCGAGTTCGGTCTCGTCGATCGACTCGACGTCGGCACCGAGCGCGGAAACCTCGGTGCCGAGGTCGGTGAGCAGCGTCTTGAGCTGCGGATCGTCGGTCCGCTCCGACTGCTCCCGCAGCACGGTCCGCCAGTTCGCCAGCGCCGCCTCGGCCCGTCCCCGGGCGGCCTCGGCCGTGCGGCTGTCCCCGGCACCCACCGCTGCGAGCATCTGGCCCAGCTCCGCCACGTACGTCCGGACGGCAGTGGTGCCGGCCTCCTGCGCGGTGGCGCAGACCTGGGTGGCGTCGCCGCTCGCCACACCGCTGCTGGCCGGCATGCCGGTCGGGCCGGGAGGGGTGCCCGCGGCCGCCGAACCAGCGCCCTCGCCGGTCCCACCGGTCGAGCAGCCGGCCGCCCCGGAGAGCATGGTGAGCAGCGCGGTGACCGCGAGCAGACGGCGCATCTTCTTCTCCTGACCTGGGACGGCCGATCGAAGGCCGGATGGCCGCAACGACGAGGTCCCTCCCCGTCACTTTGCCGGGAGAGGGACCTCGTCAAACACGTGGCCGGTCAGGCGCTCAGGGGCGGGTCCGTCGACGGGCGCCACCGCGACGCGACCGGCGACGGCCGCCACCACCCTCGGTGGTCTCCTCGTCGCCCTCACCGTCAGCGAGCGCGTCCGGATCGTCCGCCGCGGCCAGACGAGCCGACTCGCCCTGCTGAGCGTCGGAGATCGCCGGCGCGGCGGCGGTGTCCGACTCGTAGCGGGACAGGTCGTAGCCCATGGTGTCCTGGTAGTCGGCGTCCGGCTCGGCCCTGGTGTCGGTGTCGACGACCTCGACCGCGGTCCGCTCGGCCGCGGCCGGGGCGTTCTTGCGCGCCCGGCGGCGGGACGAGGTGGCAGGCTGCTCGGCCGCCGGAGCGGGAGCCACCGCCGAGGCGACCGCCTTGACCTTCTCCCCCGCACCGGCGGGACGCGGCTTCTCCGGCACCGGCTCGGTGTGGATGATGACGCCCCGGCCCTTGCAGCACTCGCAGGTCTCGCTGAACGCCTCCAGCAGGCCCGCGCCGATCCGCTTACGGGTCATCTGCACCAGGCCGAGCGACGTGATCTCGGTGACCTGGTGCTTGGTGCGGTCCCGGCCCAGGCACTCGGTGAGCCGGCGCAGCACCAGCTCACGGTTCGACTCCAGCACCATGTCGATGAAGTCGATCACCACGATGCCGCCGATGTCCCGCAGGCGGAGCTGACGGACGATCTCCTCCGCCGCCTCCAGGTTGTTGCGGGTGACGGTCTCCTCCAGGTTGCCCCCGGAGCCGGTGTACTTGCCGGTGTTGACGTCGACGACCGTCATCGCCTCGGTGCGGTCGATCACCAGCGAGCCGCCGGAGGGCAGGAAGACCTTGCGGTCCAGGCCCTTGATGATCTGCTCGTCGATCCGGTACTCGGCGAAGACGTCGCTCGTGCCGACGTGTCGGCGCACCCGGTCGACCAGGTCCGGGGAGACGTGCGACAGGTACGACTCGACCATGTCGTACGACTGCTCGCCCTCGATCACCAGCTCGCGGAAGTCCTCGTTGAACAGGTCCCGGACCACCCGGATGACCAGGTCGGGCTCCCCGTAGAGCAGCACCGGAGCGCCACCTTCGGCGGCCTTGGCCTGGATGTCCTCCCACTGCGCCTGGAGCCGCTTGACGTCGCGGGCCAGCTCGTCCTCGGTGGCGCCCTCGGCGGCCGTCCGGACGATCACGCCCGCGCCGTCCGGGACCAGCTTCTTGAGCACGTCCCGCAGCCGCTTGCGCTCGTTGTCCGGCAGCTTGCGGCTGATCCCGGAGGCATTGCCGTTGGGTACGTAGACCAGGTGCCGGCCCGAGAGCGCGATGTGGCTGGTCAGCCGCGCGCCCTTGTGCCCGATCGGGTCCTTGGTGACCTGGACCAGCACCGAGTCGCCGGAGCGCAGCGCCTGCTCGATCGAGCGGGCCCGCCCCTCCAGCCCGGAGGTGTCCCAGTTGACCTCACCGGCGTACAGCACGGCGTTGCGGCCCCGACCGACGTCGACGAACGCGGCCTCCATGCTCGGCAGCACGTTCTGCACCTTGCCGAGGTACACGTTGCCGGCCATCGTTCCGGAGGAGTTGCGGGTGACGTAGTGCTCGACCAGCACGCCGTCCTCCAGAACGGCGATCTGGGTGCGGTCACCGCGCTGGCGGACCGCCATCACCCGGTCGACGGCCTCCCGGCGCGCCAGGAACTCCGACTCGCTGAGGATCGGCGGGCGGGTACGGCGCTGCTCCCGACCGTCCCGGCGGCGCTGGCGCTTGGCCTCCAGCCGGGTCGAGCCGGACACACCCTGCACCTCGTCGACGGTCCGGCGCGGCTCGCGGATCTTCACCACGGTCGGCACGCCGTCGTCCGCCGCGCCCTCGGTGTCACCGGCGCCACGACGGCGACGGCGACGGCGACGACGGGTCAGACCGTCCCCGCCCTCGGACTCCTCGTCCTCGTCGGCCTCGGCCTCTGCCTCAGCGGTCTCTTCCTCGTCGGCCTGCGCCGCATCCTCGGACTCCTCGTCCTCGGCGTCGTCGGCCCCGCCCTTGCCCCGGCCCCGGCCCCGGCGACCACGCCGGCGGCGGCGGCGCGCGGCGGCGCTGTCCTCGTCGTCCTCATCCGCCTCGGCGGCATCGTCGGCCTCCTCGGTCGGCTCCTCTTCGGCCTCGACGGCCTCGATCGGCTCCACCGGCTCGACCTCGCGGCGACCGCGCCGACGGCGACGGGACGGCTCGGCGGCCTCCTCGACGGCCGGCTCCTCGGTCGCCGCGGCGGGCTCCACCGGTCGGGTCACCGGCACGGCGTCCGGCTGGGGTGCCATGAACAGCACGGTGGGCGCGGAGAGCGCGGCGCGCCGACGACGGGTACGCGGCTGCTCCGGCTCGATCTCGGCCGGCTCAGCTGTCACACCGGAGACGGCCACACCCGGTGGCACCTCGCCGGAGCGGTCCTGCGCGCCGCTGCTCCAGGCCAGATCGGCGGCGGACGTGCCCGGCAGAGCCGGGGAGTCGT
This sequence comes from Micromonospora arida, assembly GCF_042873195.1. Taxonomy (NCBI): domain Bacteria; kingdom Bacillati; phylum Actinomycetota; class Actinomycetes; order Micromonosporales; family Micromonosporaceae; genus Micromonospora; species Micromonospora arida. The sequence continues at coordinate 624,275 of NZ_JBIALC010000003.1, forward strand.
TCAGCTCGGCCTCGGCCTCGCGCAGGTCGGACTCCGCCGGCTCCTCGGTGAGGTCCGGCTCCTCGACGACCGGCTCCTCGACCGCGGGCGACTCGTCGGCGGCGACCGGCTGCTCGGTGGCGGGCGGCTCCTCGACGGCCGCCGGTGTGGCCTTCTTGCGCCGGGTACGGGTCACCTTGACCGGCGGTACCACCTCGGCCGAGGCCTCCTCCGCAGAGGCGGCGACCAGCGGCTCCTCAGCGGTCGTCTCGACGGGGGTGGCCTTGCGGCGGCGCCGGGGAGTCTTCGGTGCGACGTCCAGGTCGCCGGAGACCGGGGCGAAGACCTCCGCCTGCGGCGACTCGACGTTGCCGGAACCACCGGTGGGCGCCTCGATCGGGGCGTCGGTCTGCTCCGGCTGGTTGAGCGGAGCGGCCCGACGACGGGTCGCCCGGGTGCGCCGCACCGGCGCGGCCGGTTCGGCGGCCTCAGCGGGAGCGCTCTCCGCGCCGGCCGGTTCCACCGAGGCCGAACCGACGGCCGTGGTGGAGGTGTCGACGGCGGCGCCGTCGGCCGTGGTGCTCTGGTCGGCGGTCTCACCGGCCGGCTGTGAACCGGTCCGTTCGCCGCCCTCGGGCTCGTTCTCGAGCATGGACGTTCTCCAGTTCTGGCTAGCCCGGGCGCGGGTGAGCGCTGCCACGCAGGGTCGCCGCAAAAGTGTTTCCGCCGGGCGCGCGTGGTGCGCGACCGCCGAAGTCTGCCTGCCAGAACACCGACCGTCGGTCAGTGCCCAACGATGGCTGCCCCGTCGCGGTCCGCATCCAACGGATCCACGATCGCACCCTGCGCGGTCAACGTGCCCTGAGCCAGCCGGGTCACCCTCGGCGAAACCGGCGGCTCCAGGTCGGCCACCACGCGGAGGCCGGAAAGGACGTCATCGGGCCGTACGGACGGGGTGACCTGCCGCACGACCAGTTCGAGTATCGCACACGGTACGGCCGGCGCCCCGGAAGGCGTCGGCGTAGGCAGTTGGACATCGATCGACATCACGGCGGCTCGGGCGTCGAAAGTGCGTCGACCCTGCTTGGTCATCCGCTCGACCAGCACCTCCTCGGCTGCGACGAAGGCGTCCACCGCGGCGCGCAGCACCGCCGTGTCGACCTCAGGCAACTCGATGTGCCAGTGCGACGCCTCGATCCGGTCCGGCAGGTTGCCCCCTTCGGCGATCACGGCGTCCAGGACGTCCAGCCCCGGCGAGAGCGCGGCGTCCAACGCGGCACGCAACGCCTCCGGGTCGACGGCCGCCTGAAGGGCGATTTCCAGGTACTCCGCCTCACTCGCCACCCCGGTCGGGGCCGCGCTGGCGTAGGAGATCTTCGGGTGCGGGTGGAAACCCTGGGAGAAGGCGACCGGCACGGCGGCCCGGCGTAGCGCGCGCTCGAACGCCCGGGCGAAGTCCCGGTGCGAGGTGAATCGCAGCGGCCCGCGCTTGGCGTACCGGATGCGGACGCGCTGGACGACCGGTGCCTGGCCGCCCTCGGGTTGAGGCTTTCTGGCGATCGTGGGCTCCTCGGGTGTACCTGCGTGTTCGCCCATCCTGGCGCAGGGCTCGTGACGGTACCCAACCGGGGCGGCCGGATCGCCCCGGCAGACGGGTACGAATCGGCCGTCAGGGTCGCGACCACCCTCCGCGAATGCCGATGGCCGGCCGGTGACGCGGAGGTCACCGGCCGGCCACCATGTCGGGACCGGTTACCGCTCCCTCGGCGGGGCGGGCGGTACCCCGCCCGGCGGCGGGCCGTAACCGGAGGGCGGGGTGTAGCCCGAGGGAGGGGCGTAGCCGGAAGGCGGGCCATACCCGGCAGGAGGGGCGTGGCCGGGTGGGGCCGGGTAGCCCGGCGGTGGGGCGTAACCCGCGTCAGGCGACGGGTACGCGACCTGGGCCGCCCGGTCGAGCACCTCGTCCGGGATGTCGGCGGCCCGGGCCGCCTCCCGCCGGTACCGACGGCGGTTCCAGATGAGGAAGACCACCAGACCCAGCAGCAACACCAGCACCACGGCGATGCCAATGCCGACCACCATGACCTGCTGGTCGGTGGGGCCACCGCGGTCGCCGTGCTGGGTGACGTCGAACTCCTCGTCCGGACCCGCGGCACGGGCAGTCGAGCCCGGGTCGACCGGCGCCGCGGCCGGGTCGAGCAGCGGGTTGGCGGTGACCGCCGGCACGTTCGCGGTCAGCGCCTTCATCGGGTCGATCACCCCGAAGCCGTACTGCGGATCTCGCCCGGACGGGCCCGCGTCCCGCGCGGTCCGAATGATCCGGTTGATCACGCTCGGAGCGTTGAGGTCGGGGTACTTGGCCCGGATCAACGCGGCCAGAGCGGAGACGATCGCACCGGAGTCGGAGGTGCCGTCACCCCAGCCGTAGCCCCCCTCATTGGTGACGTTGTAAACGCTGTCGCCGGGAGCAGCGACCACCGCCTCCGGCCCCTGGACGGAGCCGGACCAGAACGCTCCGCCCTTTGTCGTCCCGGTCACCGCGACCACACCGGGGGTGTTGGCCGGGGTTCCGACCGCGACGTGGCCCTTGGCGGTGTTACCGGCGGAGGCGACCACCACGACGTCACGGTCCAACGCGTACTTGATCGCGTCCCGCTCCACCGGGCTGGCGAGGCCCGGGCCACTAATGGAAATGTTGATCACCTTGGCGCCGCCGTCGACGGCCATCCGGATGCCCCGGGCGATCCCCGCGCCCCTGTAGACCCCGTCGTCCTTGCGCATCTTGATGGGCAGGATCTTCACACCGGGGGCGATGCCGACCACCCCGTCGCCGCTGGATTTCGCCGCGATGATGCCGGCCATGTGCGTGCCGTGTCCGTCGTCGTCGGACCGGCCGTCCCCGGAGGCGCCGTAGCTGCGACCACCGGGAAGCACCTGACCGCGCAAATCCGGGTGGCTGGCCTCGACGCCACTGTCGATCACGGCCACGACCACGCCCCGCCCGGTCGAGATCTTGTGCACCTGGTCGATCCGGAGCTCGTCCAGATACCACTGCTCGGCCCGTCGGGGCGCGGCGGCCGCCGGTTGAGCGGCCCCCACCACCAGGAAACCCGCCAGCAGACAGGCGACTACCGACCGGAGGCTTCCGACGTTCACCCTCATCCGTCCATCCTCATCGAAGGACACCCGGGGACGCCCCGTCACCAGGGCCCCACGGATCGTCATCCTCAGTCAACCACGACGAGTGCTCGGAGCCGGTGCTGCCACCGTGCCCGGCGCCACCCGCGCCGCCCATCATGCCGCCGCCCATCATTCCGGCGCCGCCGACGCCCGCACCACGCGCGCCGCCCGCCATCCCGGCGCCACCGGCGGCCTGGGCGGTGCGCAACGCGTTCGCCGCGCTCGTCATCGGCGGCAGCTTTCCGTTGCCGCCACCCACCATGCCGGGGATGCCGCCCACGCCGATCCCGGCACCACCGCCCAGGCCACCGCCGGCACCGCCGCCGATTCCGCCGGCCGAGCCGACGCCGGCACCGCCTCCGAACCCACCGCCGGCGCCACCGAGACCGGCGCTGCCGACCCCGCCACCGCCGATGCCACCGCCCAGGCCACCGACGCCGCTCGGGCTGGCACCGGCCAGACCGCTGCTGTAGCCAGAGTCGTAGCCCGGGTAGCTGGAGCCCGTTGACGGGGGTGTGAGCTGACCGGTGCCGCCGGTGGGCGAGCCCTCGCCGAGCCCACCGGGCTTGGTCGGGGAAAACGGGTCCACTGTGGACGTCGGACCGCCCGTGTCGCCGATGGTCGGCGGCCTGCTGCCGATCGTGGGGACGTCACCACCGATGTCGGGCTTCCCGCCGATGTCGCCACCGATGTCGGGTCGCCCCGTTGGCGGAACCCGGGTGTCACGAGTGATGTCGTTGACCTCGGCTCCGGCATCCGGGCCGTTGACGGTGAGCTTGGGGCGCTCCGTGTAGACCGCCTGGGGCAGCGGCGCCATCGCGGTGTTCGCCGCGTTCTGGTTGTCCCGGTACCAGTTGTCCAGGTGGGCTCCGGTGTCCCACCAGCCGCCCCGCTTCTGGTCGCCGGCCTGGCCGTCGACCTTCATCGTCGCTTCCAGGTCGTCGGCCTTGTCACGGAACGCGCCGTCGGCGTACGAGCCGGGGTTGCTCTGGTAGTCCTTGCGCAGCGCGGCGAGGAACCCCGACGAGCTCTCGCCGTCGCGGGCATCGTCGAGCTCGGTGCCGTTGGGCAGGCTCCACTCGTTGAAGCCGAAGTCGTCCATCAGCGGGATCGGGATCGTGGAGACCGACTTGCGGATGTCGCCCTCGATCCGCGTCAACGCGCCACTGACGTTCGTCGCGTCGGTGATCAGATCCTCGATCTGCTTGCCGATCTTGCCGAGGTGCTCGCGGTACGCGTCGCCGCCGCTGCCCTTCCAACCGGCGAGCATTCCCGGCAGACCGCCGACGTGCGGGCGTTCCTGGCCGGTCGCGATCGGGCCGACGAACGATCGACCGACGAGCGCGTCCCGCAGTTGTTGCAGGCCGCTGGAGAGATTGCTCCAGCCCGCTCCGACCGATCCGACCGTCTCCGGGTCCGCGGAGAGCGTCACCTCGCGGACGCACCGCTCCCAGGTTCCTCCAGCCATGACGTCCCCCTCAGGCCGTGTACGGGTAGGTGGGTGCACCACTGGCGGTGGGCGGCGGCGCCGCCGACTCCAGCAGACGCTCGATCTCCTTGCCGTTGGCGCCGTTGCGCGCCTCGGTGTCGCGGAACGCCTTGGCGATCTCCTCGGTGCCCTCCTTGAGCGCGGCGAGCTTCTGGGAGAGCGTCGTGAGGTGCGCTTCCATGTTCGCCGTGGACCTCTCCAGGGCCCGCCACTGCATGACGGCGTCCTCGTAGGCGCCGAACGGGGTGCCGTTCGGGACGGTCTGGGCGTTGTTGCTGTCGCCCTTCATCCGCGTCTTGATGCGTTCCATCTCGTACTTGATGGTGTCGTCGATGTATTGCCTGAGCCGCTCGACGTACGTGGCGGCGGCGTCCAGGTCCTCGACGCTGACTTGCAGATCGCCGATGCTCGGCGGCGGGATGCTGCCCATGCGATTCCTCCCCCGTCCCCGACCCGCCGGGTCGGTCCATGTCAGACGCAGCGTATCGAGTCTGGCCTAGTCGGGGCAGCCCCAGCCACCAGCACGTGGTACAGATGGCGGCCGATCTCGCGGAAGGTTCGGTGCCGGCCACCGTGCGGCCGACCCCGAACAAACGCCAACGGGCCCGCGAGACGCGGACCCGTTGGGCGACATGTCGGATGTGGATGGTGGTGGGTCACCGCCAGCCGGCGCTGCCCGAAGGCAGCGCGGTCAGGGGTGCGAGTGCGAGTGGCCCGACGGGACCTTCATGCCGTTGCCACCCAGCGGGGTGAGCGGCAGCAGCTTCTTGCCGGTGGGGCCGATCTGGATCTCGGTGTCCATCGATGGGCAGACGCCGCAGTCGAAGCAGGGCGTCCACCGGCAGTCGTCCTGCTCGAACTCGCTGAACGAGTCCTGCCAGTCCTGCCAGAGCCAGTCCTTGTCCAGACCCGAGTCGAGGTGGTCCCAGGGCAGGACCTCCAGCTCCTCGCGCTGACGGGTGGTGTACCAGTCGAGGTCCACCCCGAACGCGGGCAGCGTCTCGGCCGCCGCGTCCACCCAGCGCTGGTACGAGAAGTGCTCGCTCCACCCGTCGAACCGGCCGCCGTTCTCCCAGACCTTGCGGATGACCGAACCGACCCGGCGGTCACCCCTGGAGAGCAGCCCTTCGATGAGGGACGGCTCACCGTCGTGGTAGCGGTAGCCGATGGCCCGACCCAGCGAGCGGTCCGCGTTGATGGCCTGCTTGAGGATCTTGAGCCGGTGGTCGATGACCTCCGGACGGTCCATCGCGGCCCACTGGAACGGGGTGTGCGGCTTCGGCACGAACCCGCCGATGGAGACCGTGCAGCGGATGTCCTTGGAGCCGGTCGCGGCCCGGCCGGCCCTGATCACCTCGTGGGCCATCTCGGCGATCTCGAGGACGTCCTCGTCGGTCTCGGTGGGCAGGCCGCACATGAAGTAGAGCTTCACCTGCCGCCACCCGTTGGTGTACGCGGTGACGACCGTACGGATCAGGTCTTCCTTCGACACCATCTTGTTGATGACCTTGCGGATCCGCTCCGACCCGCCCTCCGGGGCAAAGGTCAGGCCGGTACGCCGCCCGTTGCGGGAAAGCTCCTGCGCGAGGTCGATGTTGAAGGCGTCCACCCGGGTCGAGGGCAGCGACAGCGAGACGTTCGTGCCCTCGTACTGCTGGGCGAGGCCCGAGCACATGTCGCCGATCTCGGAGTGGTCCGCCGAGGAGAGCGACAGCAGGCCGACCTCGGAGAAGCCGGAGAACTCAAGGCCCTCGCGGACCATCTGCGCGACAGTGGTGATGGACCGTTCGCGCACCGGGCGGGTGATCATCCCGGCCTGGCAGAACCGGCAACCCCGGGTGCAGCCCCGGAAGATCTCCACCGCGTACCGCTCGTGCACCGTCTCGGCCAGCGGAACAAGGGGCTTCTTCGGGTACGGCCAGGCGTCCAGGTCCATCGTCGTGCGCTTGTGCACCCGGAACGGCACGTCCGCCCGGTTCGGTACGACCCGCTGGATCCGGCCGTCCGGCAGGTAGTCGACGTCGTAGAAGCGCGGCACGTAGACGCTCTCGGTGCGGGCCAGCCGCAGCAGCAGCTCGTCGCGGCCGCCCGGCGAGCCCTCGGCCTTCCACTCCCGGACGATCGCGGTGATCTCCAGGACCGCCTCCTCGCCGTCGCCGAGCACCGCGGCGTCGATGAAGTCGGCGATCGGCTCCGGGTTGAACGCGGCGTGCCCGCCGGCCACGATCACCGGGTCGGCGTCGGTGCGGTCGGCGGCCAGCATCGGGATGCCGGCCAGGTCGATCGCGGTGAGCATGTTGGTGTAACCCAGCTCGGTGGAGAAGGAGATGCCGAACACGTCGAACCCGCGCACCGCCCGGTGCGCGTCGACTGTGAACTGCGGCACGCCGTGCTTGCGCATCAGCGTCTCCAGGTCCGGCCAGACCGCGTACGTCCGCTCGGCGAGGGTGTCGGGCAGCTCGTTGAGCACCTCGTAGAGGATCTGCACGCCCTGGTTGGGCAGGCCCACCTCGTAGGCGTCGGGATACATCAGCGCCCAACGCACGGTCGCCGCGTCCCAGTCCTTCGTCACCGCACCCAACTCGCCCCCGACGTACTGGATGGGCTTGGAGATCTGGGGTAGCAGCGGCTCGAGCTGGGGCCAGACCGACGGCTCCAGGTCGCGGCGCGGCGTCAGACGGGCCGAGCTGGAGTCGTCGCGAGAGTTGGTCGCGGCCGCGCGCGGCGTCGTGGACGGGGCACTCATGATGCCCAAGGGTACGCGTTCGTCCGGCGGCGATCGCGCGCACGCCCGATCGGCGGTGGTGGCGGCGCGGTACTAACCTCGGGTCGGCGCGAGAGGAGATTGCCGCGATGCCGGAGCCCCAGCCGGGAGCACGGCCGGCCGACGGGAGCACGCCGGGCGCGGAGCCGGAGCGGGACCGGGCGGTCGCCGACGAGCCGACCTCCCCACCCGTACCCCCGGACCAGCCGGAACCCTCGGACCAGCCGGAACCCTCGGACACCTCGGACCAGCCGGAACCCCCGGACCAGCCGGAGCCTGCCGCGACCGCGGAGGTCCCGGCGCCCAGGTGGAGCGGTTCGGCCCCGGTGCCACCGCCGCTACCCCGCCGACCCGTCTGGGGCGAGTCGGCCGAGCCGACCCCTCCCCCGCCGGTGGCCGTCGGGCCGCCGGAGCACCAGACCCCGGTCGACCCCTGGGCCGGCGTGGACACCGGCGGCTGGGACCTGCCCTCCGCCGAACTGCCCCCGCTGCCGCCCACGATTTCGTATCCGACGCCGCCGGACACCCGGCAGTGGTCCGCGCCGCCCACTCCTCCGGCCGTATCGCGGGACACCCGGCAGTGGTCCGGGCCGCCCGCTTCCCCGGCCGGACCGCACCCGGTGCCGCCGCCGGCGAGCGCACCGCGGGCCATCGGACCCATGGTTCCGGCCCGGCCGATGTCGCCACCCGCACCACCCGCACCGCCGAACGTGCCGAAGCAGCGCCGGGGTCGACGGTCCACCGCGCCACCGCCATCACCGCCGCCCGGTTGGCAGGCCCCCAAGGGGTACGTGCCGGTACCGGTCCGCCGACGACGCCGCTGGCCGTGGCTGCTGCTGCTCACCCTGGCCTGCTGCTGTGGCTGCCCCGCCTACTACGGGTTCCCGATCTCGGCCCAGTACCCGGCGCGCGCGGCGCTGCCCGTCCAGGTGGAAGACCTCAGCCTGCGACAGGACAGCCGCAGCACGGAGACCGCCAAGAAGTTGGAGGGCGAGGTACGCAAGGAGCACTGGCTGGCCGAGGACACGTTCGCTGGCGTCTACGCCACGACGAGCGGCAAGCGGGTGACGGTCTTCGGCGGCACCGGCTTCCGGCTGAGCCCGGAGTCGGACGCGGAGGCCGAGATCAGCCGGCTCACCGAGCGGTACGCGTTGGATGCCCCGGAGAGCGTGGACACCGGTGTGCGGGGCAGGCACGAACGGTGCGCCGTGGGTAGCGCCGAGGGCAGTGCCGTGGTGGTCTGCACGTCGGTCGACCACGGCAGCATCGCCACCGGCGTGTTCACCCGACTCTCCGTCGCCGACAGTGCCGAACTGCTGGGCACCCTGCGCGCCCAGATCGTCCAACCCGAGCGGGGCTGAGCCGCACCCCGGGCGGCCGGGCTGCGGTGATCCGCACCCCGGCCGCCCGGGCAGGGTGCAGGCCGGCGGGGTCAGGCCTCGCGGGTCGGGTCCGGGTGGGCGCGCGGTGGGGCGTAGCGGGGCACGTACTCCTGGCCGGTGAGCTTCTGGATCTCACTCATCAGCTCGTCGGTCATCTGCCGCAGCGAGGTGCGGTCGTCCGGTCGGCCGGTGAAGTCCAGCGGCTTGCCGAATCGAACCGTGATCTTGGCAGTGCCCGGCCGGGGCACCCGGGCACCGATCGGCTGCGCCTTGTCCGTGCCGATCATGCCGACCGGAATGATCGGCACGCCGGCCGAGATCGCCAGCCGGGCCGCGCCGGTCCGCCCCCGGTAGAGCTTGCCGTCCGGCGAGCGGGTGCCCTCCGGGTAGACCACCACCAGGTCACCGCCCTTGAGCGCCGGGATCGCCGCGTCGAACGCGGACAGCGCCGCCCGGCCGCCCGCCCGCTCGACCGGGATCGCACCCAGGCCGGTGAGGACGAACTTGGAGATCGCACCCTTCACGCCGGTGCCCTTGAAATATTCCGACTTGGCCCAGAACGCCAGGTGCCGGGGCACGACCGTGCCGAGGAACAACTCGTCGGCCACCGAGAGGTGGTTGCCGGCGAAGACCGCGCCACCGATCTCCGGCACGTGTTCCAGCCCCTCCACGGTCGGGCGGAACGCCAACCGCAGCGTGGGCGCCACGGTGAGCTTGCCGATGGTGTAGAGCAGGGGCACTGGTCCTCCGGCAGATCAGGTGCGAACAGGCGGTGTCACGGTAGCGGACGCCTCCACACCTCCCGGACGGAGGTGGTGAGGCGCCCGCACCCTGGCGATGGTCCGTTATACCCGGCGGACGACCACCGTTACCCGCTCACCATCGCCGACCTCGCCAGTGAAGCCCTCCAGGCCCTCGACGGCGGAGCCGTTCCGACCCTCGACGGCGGAGCCGCCCGGGCCCTCGACGAAGTCCACCGAGTCGGCGAGCACCTCCGCGGAGACGAAGTCGACGTACGCGGACACCGCCGCGCGTACCTCGTCGGACGCCGACACCGACACCACGATCCGGTCCGAGACGTCCAGGTCGGCGTCCCGGCGGGCCTGCTGCACCACCCGCACCACATCGCGGGCCAGCCCCTCGGCGGCCAACTCCTGGGTGACCTCGGTGTCCAGCACGACGACGCCCTCACCGCCGGGCAGCGGCGCGGAGTGCTCCGCGTCGGCGGCGATGAGCCGCAGCTCGTACTCGCCCTCGGCCAGGGTGACCCCGGCGGCGACCGGGGCGCCGTCGACCAGCTCCCACTCGCCCGCCTTGACCGCCTTGATCACCTGCTGCACCTGCTTGCCGACCCGCGGGCCCAGCGCGCGGGGCACCACGGTCAGCACCTGCTGGCAGTACTCGGACAGCTCCGCGCTGAACTCCACAGCCTTCACGTTGACCTCGTCGGCGACCAGGTCGGCGAACGGCCGCAGCTGCTCCGCGGCCGGCGAGGCCACGGTCAGCTTCGACAGCGGCAGCCGCACCCGCAGCCCCTTGGCCTTGCGCAGCGACAGCGCCGCCGAGGCGACCGCCCGCACGTTGTCCATCGCGGCGACCAGGTCGTGGTCGGCCGGGAACTCGCTCGCCTCCGGCCAGTCGGTCAGGTGCACCGAACGCTCCCCGGTCAGGCCACGCCAGATCTCCTCAGCCGTCAGCGGCGCGAGCGGCGCCACCACCCGGCAGAGGGTCTCCAGCACCGTCGACAGGGTGTCGAAGGCGTTGGCGTCACCGGACCAGAACCGGTCCCGGGACCGGCGCACGTACCAGTTGGTCAACGCGTCCAGGTAGGAGCGGACGGTGGCGCAGGCACCGGAGATGTCGTACGCGTCCATCTGCGCGCCGACCGTGGACACCAGCTCGTTCGTCTTCGCCAGTACGTACCGGTCGAGCAGGTGGGTGGAGTCGGTACGGCGCCGCGCCTGATACCCGTCGGCGTTGGCGTAGAGCGTGAAGAAATACCACACGTTCCACAGCGGCAACAGCACCTGCCGGACGGCGTCGCGGATGCCCGCCTCGGTGACCGCCATGTCCCCACCGCGCAGCACCGGCGAGGACATCAGCATCCAGCGCATCGCGTCCGAGCCGTACGCGTCGAAGACGTGGTAGACGTCCGGGTAGTTGCGTAGGCTCTTGGACATCTTGCGCCCGTCCGAGCCGAGCAGGATGCCGTGGCTCAGGCAATTGCGGAACGCCGGCCGGTCAAACAGCGCGGTGGCCAGCACGTGCATCGTGTAGAACCAGCCGCGGGTCTGCCCGATGTACTCGACGATGAAGTCACCCGGGTAGTGGTGCTCGAACCAGTCGGCGTTCTCGAACGGGTAGTGCACCTGGGCGAACGGCATCGACCCGGACTCGAACCAGCAGTCCAGCACCTCCGGCACCCGGCGCATCATCGACTGCCCGGTCGGGTCGTCCGGGTTGGGGCGGACCAGGTCGTCCACCGCCGGCCGGTGCAGGTCGGTCAGGCGTACGCCGAAGTCCCGCTCGATGTCGGCCAGCGAACCGTAGACGTCCAGGCGCGGGTAGTTCGGGTCGTCGGACTTCCACGCCGGGATCGGCGAGCCCCAGAACCGGTTCCGGCTGATCGACCAGTCCCGGGCGTTTGCCAGCCACTTGCCGAACGAACCGTCCTTGATGTGGCCGGGCGTCCAGTTGATCTCCTGGTTCAGCTCGACCATCCGGTCCCGGAACTGCGTCACCGCGACGAACCACGACGACACCGCCTTGTAGACCAGCGGGGTGTCGCAACGCCAGCAGTGCGGGTACGAGTGGGTGTAGGTGTCCTGCTTGAGCACCACCCCCCGGTCCTTCAGCTCCCGGATCACCGGCTTGTTGACGTCGAAGACCTGCTCACCCTGGTACGGCGGGACCAGCGCGGTGAACCGGGTGTGGTCGTCCACCGTGACGATGGTGGGGATTCCGGCGGCGTTGCAGACGTTCTGGTCGTCCTCACCGAAGGCCGGGGCCAGGTGCACGATCCCGGTGCCGTCCTCGGTGGTGACGAACTCCGCGCCGAGCACCTGGTAGGCGTTCTCCCCGGCCTGCTCGACGAGGAAGTCGAACAGCGGCGTGTAGCGGCGTCCGGCCAGGTCCCGGCCGTACACCGTGCCGACCTGCTCGTAGCCCTCCAGCTCCTTGGCGTACGCGGCCAGCCGCGCCGCCCCCACCAGGTAGCGGTCGCCGTCACGTTCGAGCACCGCGTACTCGATGTCGGGCCCGACGGCGAGCGCCAGGTTCGACGGCAGGGTCCACGGCGTGGTGGTCCAGACGCCCAGCTTGACCGGCCCGCGCACCAGCTCCGGCGCGGACTGGTCGGCGGTCAGCTCGAACCACACCGACAGGGTGGGGTCGTGCCGGTCCCGGTAGACGTCGTCCATCCGGGTCTCGGTGTTCGACAGCGGCGTCTCACAGCGCCAGCAGTACGCCAGCACCCGGAAGCCCTCGTAGATCAGACCCTTGTCGTGCAGGGTCTTGAAGGCCCACATGACGCTTTCCATGTAGTCCAGGTCGAGGGTCTTGTAGTCGTTGGTGAAGTCGACCCAGCGGGCCTGCCGGTTGATGTACCGCTCCCAGTCCTGGGTGAACTCCAGCACCGAGGTACGGCAGGCCTCGTTGAACCGGTCCACGCCCAGGTCGATGATCTCCGCCTTGCTGGTGATGCCGAGCTGTTTCTCGGCCACCACCTCGGCGGGCAGGCCGTGGCAGTCCCAGCCGAAGCGCCGCTCGACGTGCCGGCCGCGCATGGTCTGGTAGCGCGGCACCACGTCCTTGACGTAGCCGGTGAAGAGGTGACCGTAGTGGGGCAGGCCGTTGGCGAACGGCGGGCCGTCGTAGAAGACGTACTCGTTCTTGCCGTCCGTGCCGGCGGGCCGGGCCTCGATGCTGGCCTCGAAGGTCTTGTCGGCCGTCCAGTGCTCCAGCACCCGGCGCTCGACCGCGGGCAGGTCCGGGCTCGCCGGCACACCGGCGGCGGTCGGGTCGTGCAACGGATAGGCCATCGGGGGTCGCTCTCCTCGTGCAGTCACTCAACGTGGGACTGCGAGGACGAACCTTCCGGGGTACGCCTCAAACGGCGCTCCCGGTGGCCCGCGGTACCACCCCGCTTGGCGGTCAGGATCGACCGCCCGCTCATTGTGTCGGCTGTGACGGGCCGCACCCGTCCGGTTCTACTGGGCCGGTTGCCCGGCTGTTCTTCCGGAGGCTCACCGGTGATGGCCGGGTCATCGCCTTACGGGTTTAAACGATACTCGACGCGCCCACCGCCACGTCTTCGAGTGACGGCGAACCCGACCAGGGCCCACCCCGGCCACCTCGGCGGCATGAGCGGGATCACAGCCGGTGTTGTCACGACCGGCCCGGCCCACCCGTCGTATCGGCGTCGGACCGATTCAGGAGGTAGTCATGCAACGGATGAACCCGGCCGAGGTCGCACCGCAGGCGTACAAGGCCGTCATGGGGTTGGAGAAGTACGTCCAGACGAACGTCGACCGCACCGTGCTGGAACTGGTGAAGCTGCGGGCGTCGATGATCAACGGGTGCGCGTACTGCGTGGACATGCACAGCCGGGACGCGCTCGCCGGCGGCGAGTCGAGCCAGCGGCTGTTCGCGGTCTCCACCTGGCGGGAGGCGCCCTTCTTCGACGAGCGGGAGCGGGCCGCGCTGGCCCTCACCGACGCGGTCACCCGGCTCGGCGAGCACGGGGTGCCGGACGACGTGTGGAATGACGCCGCGAAGGTCTGGTCGGAGAAGGAACTGGCCGACCTCGTCATCGCGATTGCCACAATCAACGTGTGGAATCGGATCGGGGTGACGATGCGGCTGGAGCCTCCGGCCCAGGCGTGACCACCGAGGCGGCAGCGGAGGCGGCCGGTGCGCTCGAGGCGCACCGGCCGATGCTGCTTGGGCTCGCGTACCGCCTGCTCGGCAGCCGGCACGACGCGGAGGACGTGCTCCAGGAGGCGTACCTGCGCTGGCTGGGTGTGGACCGGGCCCAGGTCGAGGAGCCGCGCCGGTACCTGTCCAGGGTGGTCACCCGGTTGGCCCTGGACCGGCTGCGCGCCCGGCAGGCGGCCCGTGAGACGTACGTCGGGACGTGGCTGCCCGAGCCGGTGCCGACCGCGCCCTCGCCGTTCGGGCCGTTGGACCGGGTGGAGCTACGCGACTCGCTCTCCACCGCGTTGCTACACGTCCTGGAGCGGCTCACCCCGCCGGAGCGGGCGGTGTACGTCCTGCACACGGCCTTCGACCTGCCGTACGCGGAGATCGCCGAGATCCTGGACCGGTCCGTCCCCGACTGCCGGCAGCTGTACCACCGGGCGACCGCGCGGGTACGGCAGGAGCAGCGTCGGTTCACCGCCAGCCGCCCGGAGCGGGAGCGGCTGCTGGACGCGTTCCTCGCCGCCGCCCGCGACGGTGACCTGGCGAGGCTCACCGACCTGGTGGCCGCCGACGCCACCGCGTGGAACGACGGCGGCGGTCGGGCGCGGGCCGCCCTCAACCCGGTCACCGGCGCGGACCGGATCGCCCGGTTCTACGCCGGGGTCTACGGCCCGCGTCACCGAGTGGCGATGGATCCGGTCGAGCTCAACGGGGAACCGGCGATGCTGATCAGCCGCGCGGACGGCAGTCGGTACACGCTGACCATCGCCGCGGCCGACGGACGGATCACCGGGATCTACGTGGTCGGCAACCCGGCGAAGGTGCCGGCGGTCGGCTGAACCCGGACGTCGTCGGTCGACCCCCGGGCCGGTGGGCGTCAGCCCAGCTCGGGGAACCAGAGCGCGATCTCGCGCTTGGCGCTGTCCGTCGAGTCGGAGGCGTGCACCAGGTTCTCCCGGTTGGACAGCGACAGGTCACCCCGGATGGTGCCGGCGGCGGCCTTGCGTCCGTCGGTGGCGCCGACCAGCCCGCGGACCACGTCGATGACCTGGTCGCCGGAGAGCACCAGGGCGACCAGCGGGCCGCCGGTCATGAAGTCCTTCAGCGGCGGGTAGAACGCCTTGTCGACGTGCTCGGCGTAGTGCTCGTCCGCGAGCGCGGCATCCATCGTCCGGTGCGCCATCGCGTCGATCCGCAGCCCCTTGCGCTCGAAGCGGGAGAGGACCTCGCCGACCAGGCCGCGGCGAACCGCGTCGGGCTTGATCAGAACGAGGCTGCGCTCATCCGGGCTGTTGCTGGACACGCTGGGTTCCTCCTGTACGCGCTGAACGCTCGGGATCGGTACGGTCAGCCTAGCGACCCGGTCCCGGCGCCGGCGCGGCGGCCGGTCTTTCCCCCGGTGGCCGATCCGGCCTAGCCTGGTCCTGACCCCGGGAGGTCCACTGTGGCGAATGGCGGGAACCGACCCATCGCGCCGGTACGCAAGCTGATCGGCGCGGTGCTGGGCACCGTGGCCACGTTCGTCGTCCTGTTCGGGCTCGGCATGACGAGTTGGGCCATCGTGGCTCTCGGGGTCGCCCTGCTGGTGCTGGCGATCGCGCTGGCGACCGTACGCGGCGGCGGTCGCACGTGGGTCGTCGGCGTCGGGCACGTGCACAGCGCCTCCGAACCACCCACCCAGTACGCGTTCGGCCGCTGCGAACTGCAACTGGTGATTGACGCCCCCGGTCTGCCGCCGCGGTCCAAGAAGATCATTGAGCCGAGGGTGCCGGTCTCCAAGTGGCCGTCGCTGGGCCAGACCCTGCCGATCCGGGTCGCGTTGGACGACCAGCGGCACGTCAAGGTCCTCTGGGACGAGGTGCCGACCCATGCCGAGACCGCCGCTGCCGTCGCCGATCTTCCGCCGGAGTTCGCCGACGCGGAGGCGATGGACGATCTGTTGATCCAGCAGGACGCGCCGCCGTGGGCCGACCGCGCACCGGACGACGACTTCCGCGACCCGGCCGGTGACCCGTTCCGGGACCCGGTCGGTGACCCGTTCCGGGACCCGGCCGGTGATCCGTTCCGCGACCCGCTCGGTGACCCACTGCGCACCGAACCCTCCCGCGACGACCTCCGGCGCGACGACCCGGGCGTCATGCCGGAGGAGCGCGAGCCCGTGGTGATGCACCAGAGCCCGGGTGGTCCGGTGGTGTTGGAGGGCGTCGTCGTCGAGCCGCAGTCCGGTGGGCTGCCCCGGCGGGCGACCACTCCGGCACCGCGCCCGCCCGCCGAGGAGCGCTTCGACGAGCCCGCCGCCGACCGGTTCGACGCTTCGGAGGAGGGCGGCACGACCGCCCCGCCCGCCGAGGACCCCGTCGAGCAGCCCAGCGCGCAGCGCTTCGACCCGCCGCCGGCGCAGCGGTCCGGCCCGGGCGCGGCCGACCCGCTGGACCCACTCGATCTTCCGCTGGACGATCCCTCCCCGGCCGGGGCCGCACGCGCGACCGTGACCGACGAGGAACTGGACCAGGCGATCTTCGGGTTCGACGCCGGCTCGGCCACGGACCCGGCCGCGCCGATCAGCGGAGTGGGCCTCACCCTGCTGGTCACCGACCTGCCCCGGTCGCTCGGCTTCTACCGCGACGTGCTCGGCTTCAGCGAGGTCGACCAGGGAGCCCACAACGCCGTCCTGGCCTCCGGGACGACCCGGATCGTGCTGCGCGAGGTGACCGGGGCGGCGCCCATCAGCCGCCGACTCGTGCACGTCAACCTTGAGGTGAGCGACATCGAGGCGGCGTACGAGCGGTTGCGCGAGTCGGGCGTCCGCTTCACGTACGCGCCCCGGGTGGTCAACCGGGGCACCAAGCTGGAGGTGTGGGCCGCGGCCTTCCGCGACCCGGACGGCCACGGCGTCGCACTCACCCAGTGGCGCGAACGCGCCGACGCCTGACCCGGCCCGCCTTCGGCCGGCGCCGGCCGGGTCCGGCGTCAGCCGAGAATGACGCGGCGAACGTGCAACGCGTACGCCCAGACCAGGGCGAAGATGATGCCCAGCCCGAGCAGCGACCAGTGCAGCAGGCCGCCCAGCAACAGCAGGCCCTGGAGCACGGTGCCCGCGTTCCAGGCCCACTGGCGACGCATCATGCCGGCGAGCACCACGGCGGCCACCGCCAGTGCCACCACCGCACCGATCGCGGCGCCGCCGAGGTCACCGCCGACCACCCGGATCGGTTGGATCGCCAGCAACAGCACCAGCGCCTCCAGGCTGAGCGTGCCAGCGCCGAGCCCGCGTACCGCCCGCTCCGGGTTACGCAACCCGGAGCGTCGCGGCTGCCCGGCCGTGGGCTCCTCCCCCACCGGTTGCTCGACCGGCGGGCCGGTCGGGTCGTCGGTGGGGTGCGGGTCCCGCTCCGGGCTGGTCATCGCTTCAGCAGCCGGCGCGCGTCGGCGACCGTCACCACGGACCCCGTGACCAGCACCCCGACCCCGCTCAGCTCACCGGGGACGTCCTCCTCGGCCAACGCCACCGCCAACTCGATGGCGTCCGGCATCTCCTCGGCCGAGTCCACCCGCTCATCGCCGAAGATCTCGGCGGCCAGCGCGGCGAGTTCCTCCGTCGGCATCGCCCGTGGCGAGCTGTTGCGGGTGACCACCACCTGGTCGACCACCGGCTCCAGCAGCTCCAGCAGCGCTTCGGCGTCCTTGTCGGCCAGTACGCCGATCACGGCCACCAGCTTGCTGAACGCGAACTCCTCCTGGAGCGCGGTGACGGTGGCCTTCATGCCGTGCGGATTGTGCGCACCGTCCAACAGGATGGTCGGGGCGTTACGAACCCGCTCCAGCCGACCCGGGGAACTGGTCGAGGCGAAGCCCTCCCGGACCGCCTCGATGTCCAGCTGACGTCGAGCCCCCGCACCCAGGAACGCCTCCACGGCAGCGAGCGCCATGGCCGCGTTCTGCGCCTGGTGGGCACCGTGCAGCGGAATGAACACGTCGTCGTACACGCCACCCAGCCCCTGGAGGGTGAGCACCTGACCGCCGACGGCGACCGCCCGACCCAGTACGCCGAACTCGCCGCCCTCCCGGGCGATGGTGGCCCCGACCTCGGCGCAGCGCTCGAGGAGGGGACCAGCGGCCTCCTCCTCCTGGGCCGCCGAGATCACGGTGGCCCCCGGGTGGATGATGCCGGCCTTGGCCAACGCGATGTCCTGGATCGTGTCACCGAGCCACTCGGTGTGGTCCAACCCGATGGGGGTGATCACACAGACCCCGGCCTGGAGAACGTTTGTGGCGTCCTCGGCCCCACCGAGGCCCACCTCCACCACCGCGATGTCGACCGGCGCGTCGGCGAAGGTGGCGAAAGCCAGCGCGGTGGTCATGTCGAAGTACGTCAGCGGCTCGTCCGACCGCGCGTCGACCAGCTCGGCCAGCGGCTTGATCTCCCGGTACACCGACGCGAACCGTTCCTCGCTGACCGGTTCCCCGTCCAGGCTGATCCGCTCCCGGACGGTCTCCAGGTGCGGACTGGTGTACCGCCCGGTGTGCAGCCCGTGCGCCCGCAACAGCGAGTCGATCATCCGCGCGGTGGAGGTCTTGCCGTTGGTGCCGGTCAGGTGGATCGCCGGGTACGCCCGCTGCGGGCTGCCGAGCAGATCGAGCAGCGACTCGATCCGGTCCAGCTCGAAGACCATGCGGGTGAAGCCACGGGCGTTCAGCTCGGCTTCGACGGCGGCGAAATCGGTACGGTCGGTCACGAGGGCAGTGTCTCCAGAGCAGCGTCGATCCGGACCAGGTCGGCCTCGGCGGTGGCGAGCCTGTCGCGGATCTTCGCGACCACCGGCTCGGGGGCCTTGCCGATGAAGGCAGGGTTGTCGAGCTTCGCCCGGGCCTGCGCGACCTCCTTCTCGGCTGCCGCGCGGTCCTTCGTCAGCCGGGCCCGCTCGGCGGCCACGTCGATCGACCCCCGGGTGTCCAACGCGACACCGACCGCGCCGGGCATGGCCAACGTGGCGCTGGCCTGGAAGTCGTCACCGGCCGGATCCAACCGGACCAGCGAACGGATCAGCGGCTCGTGGGCAGCGATACCCGCGCCGGACAGCCCGTCCAGGCGGGCAGCCACCCGCTGCGTGGGGCGCAGCCCCTGGTCGGAACGGAACCGGCGGATCTCGGTGACCACCCGCTGCACGCCGACCAGCTCGGCCTCGGCGGCGTCGTCGACCAGCGACCGGTCGGCCACCGGCCAGGCGGCGGCCTGCACCGTCTCGCCGCCGGTCAGCGCGAGCCACAGCTCCTCGGTGACGAACGGGATGACCGGGTGCAGCAGCCGCAGCAGCTGGTCGAGCACGTGCCCGAGCACCCGGCGGCTGGCCTCCGCGCGCTCACCGCCCTCGGCGAGCACCGGCTTGCTCAGCTCGACGTACCAGTCACAGACGTCGTCCCAGGCGAAGTGGTACAGCAGGTCGCACACCTTGGCGAACTCGTACGCCTCGAACTGCTCGTCGACCTCGGCGGTGACGTGCGCCAACCGGGACAGGATCCACCGGTCGACGGTGGAGAGCTGCTCGGTGGGGGGCAGGTCGCCCGTGGTGTGCGCGCCGTTCATCAGGGCGAACCGGGTGGCGTTCCAGAGCTTGTTGCAGAAGTTGCGCGAGCCCTGGCACCACTCCTCGCTGACCGGGACGTCCTGGCCGGGGTTCGCGCCCCGCGCCAGGGTGAACCGGGTGGCGTCGGCGCCGTACCGGTCGATCCAGTCCAGCGGGTCGACCACGTTGCCGAACGACTTCGACATCTTCTTGCCGAACTGGTCGCGGACCATGCCGTGCAGCGCGACCACGTCGAAGGGCGGCCGGCCGTCCATCGCGTAGAGGCCGAACATCATCATCCGGGCGACCCAGAAGAACAGGATGTCGTACCCGGTGACCAGCACGCTGGTCGGGTAGAACTTCGCCAGGTCCGGGGTCTGCTCGGGCCAGCCCAGGGTGGAGAACGGCCACAGACCGCTGGAGAACCAGGTGTCCAGGACGTCCTCGTCCTGGTGCCAGCCCTCGCCGGTCGGCGGCGCCTCGTCGGGGCCGACGCAGACGATTTCACCCGCCGGGCCGTACCAGACCGGGATGCGGTGCCCCCACCACAGCTGGCGGGAGATGCACCAGTCGTGCATGTTGTCGACCCAGGCGAAGTAGCGCTTGGCCAGCTCGGCCGGCTCGATGCGCACCCGACCGTCGCGCACCGCGTCACCCGCGGCCTGGGCCAGCGGGGCGGTGTTGACGAACCACTGCAGCGACAGCCGCGGCTCGACGGTGGTCTTGCACCGCGAGCAGTGCCCGACCGCGTGCACGTACGGGCGCTTCTCGGCGACGATCCGGCCCTGCTCCCGCAGCGCCGCCACGATCGCCGGCCGCGCCTCGAACCGGTCCAATCCCTCGAACGGGCCGGGCACGGTGATCACACCGCGCTCGTCCATCACGGTCAGCGCGGGCAGGTCGTGCCGCTGGCCGATCTCGAAGTCGTTCGGGTCGTGCGCCGGCGTCACCTTGACCATGCCGGTGCCGAAGGACGGGTCGACGTGCGCGTCGGCGACGATCGGGATCCGGCGGCCGGTCAACGGCAGCTCGACCTCGGTGCCGATCAGGTGCTGGTAGCGCTCGTCGTCGGGGTGCACCGCCACGGCGGTGTCGCCGAGCATCGTCTCGGCCCGGGTGGTGGCCACCACGACCTCGTCGCTGTAGCGGATCGAGATCAGCTCACCGTCGTCCTCGGTGTGCTCGACCTCGATGTCGGAGAGCGCCGTGAGGCAGCGCGGACACCAGTTGATGATCCGGTTGGCCCGGTAGATCAGGCCGTCGTCGAAGAGCTTCTTGAAGATCGTCTGGACGGCGCGGGTCAGCCCCTCGTCCATGGTGAAGCGCTCGCGGTCCCAGTCGACGGAGTCGCCGAGGCGGCGCATCTGGCCGAGGATGGCACCACCGGACTCGGCCTTCCACTGCCAGACCCGCTCGACGAACTTCTCCCGGCCGAGATCGTGCCGGGACAGCCCTTCGGCGGCGAGCTGACGCTCGACCAGGTTCTGGGTGGCGATGCCGGCGTGGTCCATGCCCGGCAGCCACAGCGCTTCGAAGCCCTGCATCCGCTTACGCCGGGTCAACGCGTCCATGAGCGTGTGCTCGAAGGCGTGGCCCATGTGCAGCGAGCCGGTGACGTTCGGCGGCGGGATGACGATGGTGAAGGGGGGCTTGTCGCTGTCGGCGGAGGCCCGGAAGTGCCCGCCGGCTACCCACTGCTCGTACCGTCGCTGCTCTACCTCGCCGGGCTGGTACTGGCCGGCAAGGGTCGGGGCGTCGGGGCGTCGGGCATCCAGTCTCTCGGTCACCGGACAAGTCTACGGAGGGCTTCCGCAGACCTGACGTGCGCCACCTGCCGTTCGCGTACGGTGTCGGCTATGTCCGACGCACATCTCACCGAGCGGTCGCGCGACGGCGGCCGCGAGCCGGTCGAGCTGACCGAAGAGCCGATCCAGCTGAGCACCCGCGACTCCGGAGGCGACCCCGACGAGCGGTCCAGCGGCTGGTCACGCCGCCGCAAGATCGGTTGGACCATCGCACTGGTGGTTGGTCTCGCCGGTGCCGGCGTGCTTGGTGTCGGTGGGTGGCGGGTGGCGCAGCAGAAGGACACCCAACTGGCGTCACCCGATCGGGTGGCGGGTCTGACCCGCGACGACAGCGAGCGGGCGAAGAGCACGGCCGACTATCTGCGCAGCGGCCTGGCGGCGAACATCGAACTGGACCGCAGTTTCGGCACGGTCTACCGCGACCCGGCCGACGACAAGCGCTCGGTGCTCATCTTCGGGGGCACCACCCTGCTGTGGCAGCCGGAACGGGACCTGGACAGCCTCTTCCGCCTGATGTCCGACGAGACCGGTTCGGTGAACGGTCTGCGGGAGCTGCCCGCGGGTGATCTCGGCGGGGTGCTGAAGTGTGGCAGCACCAGCGGCGAGGGCGGGGACTTCGCGGTGTGCGGCTGGGCCGACCACGGCAGCGTGGTGATGGCGATGTTCCCGGGCCGGTCGGTCACCGACGCCGGCGGCCTGCTCCGCAACCTCCGCCACGGCATGCAGACCCGAGACTGATCGGCACCGCCGGCCGCTCCGCCAGCACCAACCCGCTTGACCACCGATCCGCCCGCCACCGACCCGCCTGGACCACCAACCCGCCCAGGCCACCAACCCGCCCAGGCCACCAACCCGCCCAGGCCACCGATCCGCCCAGGCCACCAACCCGCCCAGGCTGCCAACCCGCCCAGGCTGCCGATCCGCCCGGGCCACCAACCCGCCCAGGCTGCCGATCCGTCCGGGCCACCGATTCGCCCAGGCCACCAACCCGCCCAGGCTGCCAACCCGCCCAGGCTGCCGATCCGCCCGGGCCACCAACCCGCCCAGGCTGCCGATCCGTCCGGGCCACC
>NZ_JBIALC010000003.1:646523-647015 GCF_042873195.1 Micromonospora arida
CACCGATCCGCCGGGCCAGCGATCCTCTAGGCGAACGACCACCCGGCCCGCCGGGGCCGGACCGCATGCCCGCTTAGCACCGGCCACCACAGACCGCGTGGACCGGAGTATCCCCGTCCCTCCCCGCGTCGCCGCCGATCCCCAGACTGCAAGATCGTGCAACATCCTGGATGTAGTGGTGTCCGCCGGTCGTGAGGCCACTACATCCTGGATCGAGCGTGACCTTGGCGGCGTCGGGGCACCTCTGCTCCCTGTTCCCGACCTCACCAGGTCACCCGGGGAGCCCTCGGTATCAGGAATCACCGGGCCGATCCACCAGGCAGGGAAACGCAGAAAAAGGGGAGACGCAGAAAAAGGGGAGACGCAGAAAAGGCCACCCCGTTAGGGGTGGCCTTTTCTGGAAGATTGTCCGGCGGCGTCCTACTCTCCCACACCCTCACGAGTGCAGTACCATCGGCGCTGGAGGGCTTAGCTTCCGGGTTCGGAATGTAA
>NZ_JBIALC010000004.1:0-535823 GCF_042873195.1 Micromonospora arida
TTACATTCCGAACCCGGAAGCTAAGCCCTCCAGCGCCGATGGTACTGCACTCGTGAGGGTGTGGGAGAGTAGGACGCCGCCGGACAATCTTCCAGTCGAGGGCCGCCCCATCCGGGTCGGCCCTCGACTGCGTAGCGCCATTGGTGGCGCAATCAGGAAGGATGTACCTGTGAGTTCAGGACCGCAGGGCGGAGACCGTCCCCGTCGTTACGAAGACCGTACTGACGGTGCGGGCGGAAGCGACCGCGGCCCGCGCCGCGATGACCAAGGCCGGCCCCCGTACCGGGGAGACCGCGACAGCGGCGGCGCCCGAGGCGGATACGCCGGCGGCCGCGACTCTGGCTCCCGTGGTGGTGACCGGGACAGCTCGCGCTCCAGCGCCCCCCGTGAGGGCGGCTACCGTGGCGGCGACCGCCGTGAGGGTGGTTTCCGGGGCGGCGACCGCGACGGCTCGCGTTCCAGCGCTCCGCGTGAAGGTGGCTACCGTGGCGGCGACCGTGATGGGTCACGCTCGGGTGCTCCGCGTGAGGGCGGTTTCCGGTCCGGCGCTCCCCGTGAGGGTGGCTTCCGCGGTGGCGACCGCGACAGTTCGCGTTCCAGCGCTCCGCGTGAAGGTGGCTACCGTGGCGGCGACCGCGACGGTGGTTTCCGTGGCGGCGATCGCCGTGAGGGTGGTTTCCGCGGTGGCGACCGGGACGGTTCGCGTTCCAGTGCTCCCCGCGAGGGTGGTTTCCGTGGCGGTGACCGTCGTGAGGGCGGTTACCAGGGCGGCGACCGCACTCGTTCCGGCCCCCCGCGTGAGGGTGGCTTCCGCGGTGGTGACCGCGAGGGCGGCTTCCGTGGCGGTGACCGTCGCGAAGGTGGTTTCCGGGGCGGCGACCGTGATGGCTCGCGTTCCAGTGCTCCGCGCGAGGGTGGCTTCCGGGGTGGTGACCGCGACGGTGGTTTCCGTGGCGGCGACCGCCGCGAGGGTGGCTTCCGGGGCGGCGACCGTGACGGCTCGCGTTCCAGTGCCCCGCGTGAGGGTGGTTTCCGGGGCGGCGACCGTGACGGCTCGCGCTCGAGCGCTCCCCGTGAGGGTGGCTTCCGCGGTGGTGACCGCGACGGTGGTTTCCGTGGCGGCGACCGCCGTGAGGGCGGCTTCCGTGGCGGCGACCGGGACGGTGGTTTCCGTGGCGGCGACCGCCGTGAGGGCGGCTTCCGGGGCGGCGACCGTGATGGCTCGCGCTCGGGCGCTCCGCGCGAGGGTGGCTTCCGTGGTGGTGACCGTGAGGGTGGCTTCCGTGGTGGTGACCGCGAGGGTGGTTTCCGGGGTGGCGACCGTCGCGAGGGCGGTTACCAGGGCGGCGACCGCACTCGTTCCGGCCCCCCGCGTGAGGGTGGCTTCCGGGGCGGCGACCGCCGTGAGGGCGGCTTCCGTGGCGGCGACCGTGACGGCTCGCGTTCCAGTGCCCCGCGTGAGGGTGGTTTCCGGGGCGGCGACCGCGATGGCTCGCGCTCGGGCGCTCCTCGTGAGGGTGGCTTCCGTGGTGGCGACCGCGAGGGTGGTTTCCGGGGTGGCGACCGTCGCGAGGGCGGTTACCAGGGCGGCGACCGCACTCGTTCCGGCCCCCCGCGCGAGGGCGGCTTCCGCGGTGGCGACCGCGACGGTGGTTTCCGGGGCGGCGACCGCCGTGAGGGCGGCTTCCGCGGCGGTGACCGTGACGGTTCGCGTTCCGCTGCTCCGCGTGAGGGTGGCTTCCGGGGCGGCGACCGTGACGGCTCGCGTTCCAGTGCTCCCCGTGAGGGTGGCTTCCGGGGCGGCGACCGTCGCGAAGGCGGCTTCCGCGGCGGCGACCGTGACGGCTCGCGTTCCGCTGCTCCGCGTGAGGGTGGTTTCCGTGGCGGTGACCGCGAGGGCGGTTACCGGGGCGGAGAGCGTACCGGCGGCTTCCGGTCCGACGAGCGGCCGCGCCGCGACGGGGAGTTCCGTCGCGATGACCGCACGGGTGGCTCCGAGTCGTCCGAGGGTGGGCGTAGCTCGGCCCCGGCGCTACCGGACGACATTGTCGCGACCGACCTCGACAAGGACGTCCGCGCTGAGTTGCTCTCGCTGAACAAGCCGGTCGCCGAGACGGTGGCCCGGCACCTGGTCGCCACTGGGCAGCTGATCGACGAGGACCCGGCCGAGGCGTTGGCGCACGCGCTGGCCGCCCGGCGGCTCGCGTCGCGCATCTCCGCTGTCCGTGAGGCGGTCGGCCTGGCCGCGTACCGCGCGGGGGAGTGGCAGTCGGCGATCGCCGAGCTGCGCACGTACCACCGGATGAGCGGATTGCAGAGCCACCTGGCCGTGCTCGCGGACTGCGAGCGGGCTCTCGGCCGGCCGGAGCGGGCCATTGACCTGTTCCGTGGCGCGGACCGGGAGAAGCTGGACCAGGCCGTGGCGATCGAACTGCTGATCGTCGCCGCTGGCGCGCGGGGTGACCTCGGGCAGAAGGACGCCGCGGTCGCGATGCTCCAGGTTCCGGACCTCACCAACGAGGCCACTGTGCCGTGGACGGCCCGGCTGCGGTACGCGTACGCCGACGCGCTGCTCGCTGTGGGCCGGCGCGAGGAGGCCCGCGAATGGTTCTCCCGCGCTGCCGACGTGGACACGGAGGGCGAGACAGACGCCGCCGAGCGGCTGCTCGAACTCGACGGCGTGGTCATCGAGGGTGACGAAGAGGACGAGGCCGCCGAGGAGATCGCCGCGGGCCCGGGTGCTCCCGGCGCTGTGCCGGCCCGACCCGACGCCGACCTGGCCGGCGACGCGAACGACGACGACATCGACGATGACGACGATGACGACATCGACGACGACGATGATGATGATGATGACGACGACGACGACGATGACGACGACGACGACGACGATGACGACGATGACGACGATGACGACGATGACGACGATGACGACGACGAGGAATTCGACGACGACGAGGAGGACGACGCTGTCGGCCGCCCCGCTGACGACGAAGGCTTCGACGACGAGGACGAGGACCCTCACCCCACCGAGAGCGGCAACGCCGACGCGGCCACCACTGGCGACAGCGGCGTGACGGACGGGGACGCGGCGAACGGGGACGCGGCGAACGCCGACGGGACCTCGCCGGCCCGGGACGACGAGTCGGGGTCGACGCAGCGGTGAGCGCGGGCGTGGGGGAGCGGCTGGTCGACGGGTACACCCTGGTCGTCTTCGACCTGGACGGCGTGATCTACCTGATCGACCGGCCGATCCCCGGCGCCGTCGAGACGGTGGCCCGGCTGCACGCCGAGGGACGGGCGGTGGCGTACGCCACCAACAACGCGTCCCGCCGGTCCAGCGAGGTCGCCGACCTGCTGACCGGGATGGGCGTGCCGGCCCGGCCGGAGGAGGTCCTCACCTCCGCCGCCGCCTCGGCCGAGTTGCTGCGCGACCGGCTGCCCGCCGGCGCGTCGGTGCTGGTGGTCGGCGCGGAGGCGCTGCGCGCGGAGCTGCGCGCGGTCGGTCTGAACCCGGTCACCCAGGCCGATGAGAAGCCAGCCGCGGTGGTGCAGGGGTACGGCCCGCAGGTCGGTTGGGCCGAACTGGCTGAAGCGTCGGTAGCGGTGCGGGCGGGTGCGATCTGGATCGCCACCAACACCGATCGGACCCTGCCCAGTGGGCGGGGACCACTGCCCGGCAACGGTTCGCTGGTCGCCGTGCTGCGTACGGCACTGGAGCGGGACCCCGACGTGGTGGTCGGCAAGCCGGAGCCAGCGCTGTTCGAGACCGCCGCCCGGCGCAGTAGCGGTGGGCGGAGCCTTGTGGTGGGTGACCGGCTGGACACCGACATCGAGGGTGCCCGCCGGGCCGGGCTGGACAGCCTGCTCGTGCTCACCGGCGTGCACGGCGTACCGGAGTTGCTGGCCGCCGAACCGCGGCGACGTCCCACGTACGTCGCGAAAGACCTGGCGGGGCTCTTCGACCCGGCTGCCGCCGTGCGGGTCCCGGGCCCGGCGGACGCCGGCGGCTGGTCCGTGACCGACCGGGACGGCACGCTGGAGCTGGCCGGGGCCGGTCGGCCGCTGGACGCCCTGGCGGCGCTCTGCGCGGTGGCCTGGTCGGCGTCGGTGCCGGAGTTGCCGAAGATCCGTGCGGTGGGCCCGGACGCGGCCCACGCGGTGGAGAGTTTCGGTCTGACCGCGGCGGCGTGAGCCGGGCGGGGCCCTCAGAGCAGCTTGCGCAGCTTGAGCAGGTCGAACGGGTTCGCCTTGATCGACACCCGGCGGGAGGTCACCGCACTGGTGACGTCCAGGTTGCCCCGGACCAGGGCGAGCAGGTCGTCGCTGGACGTGCTCAGCGCGATCTTGGCCTTGGGGTCGTCGCCGTCGGTCAGCTCGACCAGTCGGCCGCCGGTGATCCGGCCGTGGAACGCGGTGTCCAGGTCGGTGATCCGGCAGGCCAGCGTCCGGTCCAGGTCGATCCGTTCGCGCACCGTCTCGGCGTTGCGATCCAACCGGGCGGCCAGCTCCTGCAACGCCTGCCGGCACTCGTCCACGCTGGCCACATCTCCCCCTTGTGATCGCCACGCCGTCCTCGGCACCGTACCGCACGGGTCGGTCCGGGGTGCCCGGTAGCGTGACACCTGCACACCCCGCCCCGTGGAAGGACTCAGGCATGCAGGACGCGTGGCGCGCCTACCTCGAGCTGGCCATGGGCCTTGCGGAGGCGCCCCGGAAGAAGGCCCAGGACGTGGCACGTCGCCTCGTCGGCACCGGCGGCGCGACCGCCGCCCAACTCCAGGCCCTCGGCGAGGAACTGGTCACCACCGGCGCCGCCAACCGGGAGGCGCTGACCAAGCTGGTCCGCTTCGAGGTCGACCGGGCCCTCGGCGCGGTCGGTCTGGCCACCGCCGACGAGGTGGCCGAGCTGACCCGGCGGGTGCACGACCTGGAACGGCAGCTGCGGGAGGCGCGGTCCGCCGAGCCGGCCGACGCGCCGACCGCCGGCCCCACGCCACAACCCGACCCGACCGTCGCCGCGCAGCCCGGCACCGGTCTCGTGCCGTCCGACGCCTCGGCCGGTGCCCCGGTCTCCGCGCCGGTGGCGAAGAAGGCCGTCGCGAAGAAGGCGGTCGCCAAGAAGGCCATCGCCAAGAAGGCGCCGGCGACGATCAGCCGGACGGCCGACGAGGACGTCCCGACGCCGGCCGTGATGCCCGCCAAGAAAGCGGCGGTTCGCAAGCAGCGGCCGGACGACGCCGAATGACCCGGCCCGGTCCGCCGGCTGGCGGTTCGTTCCCGGCTCGGCCGGGTCCGCCGGCTGGTGGTTCGTTCCCGGCTCGGCCCGGTCCGCCGGTGGGTGCCCGCCCCGGGCCGCCGCCGGATCTCGGGGACGACGAGACACGGCATCCGGCGGTGGACGCCGCCGTGCGGGCCATCGCCAACGCGGCGACGCTCGCTCCCGCCGACCAGATCGCGCAGTACGAGGCGGCCTACGAGACGCTGCGGGAAACCCTCGCCACCATCGACCAGACCTGAGCGGGACGACCAGGCCTGAGCAGACCGGAGAACCACCCATGGCACGTCGTAACCGGCTGGACGCCGAACTCGTCCGACGCGGTCTGGCCCGCTCCCGTGAGCAGGCCGCCGCGTTGGTGGAGGCCGGCCGGGTCCAACTGCGGGGCGTGGTCGCCCGCAAGGCGGCCGCGATGGTCGACCCCGCCGACCCGCTCCTGGTGACCGGTGCGGACCCGGCTGAGGAGTACGTCTCCCGAGGCGGGCACAAGCTCGCCGGCGCTCTGGCCGCGTTCGCCCCCGGTGGGCTGCACGTGGCCGGGCGGCGTTGCCTGGACGCGGGAGCGTCGACCGGTGGGTTCACCGATGTGCTGCTGCGCGCCGACGCGGCCGAGGTGGTGGCCGTGGACGTCGGCTACGGGCAGCTCGCCTGGCCGCTGCGTACGAACGAGCGGGTCCGCGTCCTGGAGCGCACGAATGTCCGTACCCTCGATGCCGACGCGATCGGCGGCCCGGTCGACCTCACGGTGGCCGACCTGTCGTTCATCTCGCTGCGACTGGTGCTGCCGGCGCTGGCCGGCTGCACCCGCGACGACGGTGACCTGGCACTGATGGTCAAGCCGCAGTTCGAGGTCGGCAAGGACCGGGTCGGCGCCGGCGGTGTGGTCCGCGATCCGGAGCTGCGCGCCGAAGCGGTGCTGGACGTGGCCGCGGCGGCCGCGCGGCTCGGCCTCGGACTCGCCGGCGTGGCGGCCAGCCCGCTGCCCGGGCCGAGCGGCAACGTGGAGTTCTTCGTATGGTTGCGCCGGGGCGCACCAGCGGCCGACCCGGAGCGGGTGCGGGCCGTGGTGGCGGCCGGGCCGGACGGCTCGACGACTGCCGGCGGGGTGCCGGACGTGGCGGCGGAGGAGGTCGCAGGGTGAACGCGCGCAGTGAGGGCGCCGCAACGGGTCGCGCGGTGACACGCGGCCGTGCCGAGGCGACGGCGTCGGTGGCGCGACGCCGCCCGGTCCGGCGTGGGCGGGCGGCCCGATGAGCCGGACCGCGCTGCTGGTGACCCACACCGGCCGTCGGCGCAGCACGGAGCACGCCCGGTCGGTCGCCGCCGACCTGATCGACGCCGGTTTCGAGGTGCGGGTGGTCGCCGACGAGGCCGACGACCTCGACCTGCCCGGCGTGGTGCCGGTCGCCGGTCCGCAGGCCGCCGAGGGCGCCGAGATCGTCTTCGCGCTCGGTGGGGACGGCACCTTCCTGCGCGCCGCCGAGCTGGCCCGGCCCGCGAAGGCGCCGCTGCTCGGCATCAACCTCGGCAAGGTGGGCTTCCTGGCGGAGGCGGAGATCGACGATCTGGACACCGCCGTCCGGGACGTCGTCGGCCGCAACTACACGGTCGACGAGCGGCTGACCCTGGACGTCACGGCCGAGTTCGACGGTGGGCCGACCATCGAGTCCTGGGCGCTCAACGAGATCAGCATCGAGAAGGGCGAGCGGGCCCAGATGCTGGAGCTGCTCGTCGACGTGGACGGCCGGCCGCTGTCGCGCTACGGCTGCGACGGTGTCGTCTGCGCCACCCCCACCGGCTCCACCGCGTACGCGTTCTCCGGTGGCGGCCCGGTGGTCTGGCCGGAGGTGGAGGCGCTGCTGCTGGTGCCGATCAGCGCGCACGCGTTGTTCAGCCGCCCGTTGGTCACGGCCCCGACGTCCACCTTCGTGATCACCGTCGACCCGTTCACCACCCTCGCCGTGCTCTCCTGCGACGGCCGGCGCGTCTACGACTTGCCACCCGGGGCGCGGGTGACGGTGCGTCGGGGCGCCCTGCCGGTACGCATCGTGCGGCTGCGTCCCCGCCCGTTCACCGACCGGCTGGTGGCCAAGTTCGGCCTCCCCGTGCACGGTTGGCGTGGCAGCCGCCGGTGACCGTGGCGCACACGGTCGGTGGATGTCAGTTGTCCACCTGACGACATGTCGCCGCTGCGGCGGCCGGCGACTAGTGACCTGGTGACACGCTCCGACGCAGACTCCGATCGGCCCTCATCCACGGATGGCGGGCCTGGAGGAGTAGAGGAGCCCATCGCATGCACTGGTCCCCACGCTGGCTCGCCGTCGGCGCGGTCGGCGCGTTGGTGGTCGGCATCGCCGCACCGGCGTCCGCCGACCCGCCCGCCCGGCCCACCGGCCCGACGTCGGGCACGCCCGCCCAGCACGCACCCGTCCGCATCACCCTGATCACCGGCGACCAGGTCGAGCTCGCGCCCGCGGCACCCGGCCGGGTCGCCGCCACTGTCCGCCCGGGACCCGGGCGCGAGCGCGTCATCTTCCAGACCCTGGAGGTCGACGGCCGGTTGCGGGTGCTGCCCAGCGACGCCCTACCCTACGTTTCGAGCGGGGCCCTCGACGCCAACCTGTTCGACGTGCAGGAGTTGGCCGCCGACGGATACGGCGACGCGGCGCAGGGCGCGTTGCCACTGATCGTGCGCTACCAGGAGCAGGCGGCCGGGCGGGTCAAGCCGCTTGCCGGTGCCACCGACGCCCGGCCGCTGGAGAGCATCAACGGCGCGGCGCTGCGGGTCGGCAAGGGGGCCCTCGGCAACCTGTGGACCACGCTCGCCGGTACGCCGGCCAGCCGGACCACGACTGCCGCCGCGCCCCGGCTGGGTGCTGGCATCGCCCGTATCTGGCTGGACGGGCGAGTCCGCCCGGCGCTGGAGCACTCCGTGCCGCAGATCGGCGCCCCGACGGCCTGGGCGGCCGGGCGCGACGGTGCCGGCGTGAAGGTGGCGGTGCTCGACACCGGCGTCGACGCCACCCACCCCGACCTGGCCGGTCGGATCGCCGAGGCGCAGGACTTCTCCGGCAGCGGCAGCGCCCGCGACGGGCACGGCCACGGCACCCACGTGGCCGCCACCATCGCCGGCAGCGGTGCGGCGTCCGACGGGCTACGCAAGGGCGTCGCCCCGGGTGCGCGGTTGCTGGTCGGCAAGGTGCTCGACGACGGTGGCTCCGGCTACAGCTCGTCCATCATCGCGGGCATGGAGTGGGCCGCCCACTCCGGCGCGAAGGTGGTCAGCATGAGCCTCGGTGGCGACCCCACCGACGGCACCGACCCGATGAGCCAGGCGGTGAACGACCTGACCGCCGAGACCGGCGCGCTGTTCGTGGTCGCCGCCGGCAACTCGGGCGCCGCGCGTACCGTCGGTGCGCCCGGCGCGGCCGCGGCGGCGCTCACCGTCGGGGCCGTGGACCGTGCCGACAACCTGGCGGAGTTCTCCAGCCGGGGCCCGCGCCTCGGCGACAACGGCCTCAAGCCCGAGATCACCGCGCCGGGCGTCGGCATCGTCGCCGCCCGGGCCGCCGGCACCGCCATGGGTACGCCGGTGGACGACGCGTACACGACCGCGTCCGGCACCTCGATGGCCACTCCGCACGTGGCCGGAGCGGCGGCGATCCTCGCCCAGGAACACCCGGACTGGGCCGCCGCGAAGCTCAAGGACGCGCTGGTCAGCACGACGAAGGCGAACCCGGCGCTGACCGTCTTCGAGCAGGGTTCCGGCCGGGTCGACGTGGCGCGTGCCCTCGGCCAGCAGGTGTACGCCTCGGCCACCGCAGACTTCGGCCGGATCTCCACCGGCGGTGCGGCGGTCGAGCGGACCGTGACGTACACCAACGGCACGACGACCACGCAGTCCCTGCGACTGGCCCTGGAACTGCGCAACTTGGACACCGGCGTGGCCGAGCCCGACGGGGTCGCCGTGACCTCCGGCGAGGTGACCGTGCCGGCGGGCGGCAGCGTGGCCGTGCCGCTGCGCGCCGACCCGGCGAAGCTGGGTCGGGGCCCGCACGGTGGCTGGCTGGTGGCGACAGGCACGGAGGGCGTGGCGGTGCGGACCGCAGTCGGGCTCACCGTCAGCGGTCCCGTGCACCAACTCACCATCAAGCTGCTGGACCGGCAGGGCCAGCCGGGCCTCTCGCCGGGGTTGACCGTCTTCGGTGAGCAGCCCGAGTCGGACTTCTGGGGCCTGTGGGGTGGCGAGGGCACCCTGGAGGTCGAGGAGGGCACGTACGTGCTGACCGCGCTGATGGCGCACGGCGTCCCCCTGGACGAGCAGATGACCCAGATCGTCGAGCCAGAGGTGACCGTCGACCGGGACCTGACCGTGGTGCTCGACGCGCGCAAGGGCACGCCGGTGCGGATCGAGACGCCGAAGCCCAGCGAGCAGCGGGCCACGCTCAGCTACTACGTGCACCGGGTGCTGGGCAATGGCCGGCAGATTGACCACGGCGTGATGGCCTACAGCACCGTTCAGCAGGTCAACGTCACGCCGACCCGCCAGGTGCGCCAGGGCGAGTTCGAGTTCGCCTCGCGGTGGCAGCTCGTCGCGCCCATGGTGGACGCGAAGATCAGCGGGGTGTCCGGTCCGTCGGACATCAACCTGCTGGGCACGTCGCCGGCGCCGACCGGTCGGCGGAAGCTGCCGCTGGTCTGGGCCGGCACCGGCACCCCCGCCGATCTGACCCGGGTGCGGGGCGCCGCCGTGCTGCTCGGCGCCGACCCGAACCGCTCGGAAGAGGAGCAGGCGGCCGCCGTCGCGGCAGCCGGCGCCGCCGCGGTGCTGATCGTCCGGCCCGAGGACCAGAGCGCGTGGACGGTCTGGCGGCCCAACGGAGAGCGGCTGCCGATCCCGTCGATGGTGGTCGCGTACGACGACGGGCAGCGGCTGATCGCGGCGGCGCGCAAGGGTCGGGCGACGCTGGACCTGACGCTGACCGTGGACAGCCCCTACCTGTACGACGTGTGGCAGGTGTCGAAGGGTCGGGTGCCGGAGCGTGTGGTGCACACGGTGACCGCCAAGAACACCGCCGAGGTGACCGCGAGCTACGGCGACATGGGTGCGGGCTGGGCCACCGAGGAGCGGTTCGGCTGGCGTCCGTGGCAGGAGTACGCCTGGAACGACGACCAGCGCATGGTCCGCAACGGCACCACCCGGCAGGAGTTCGTCAGCGCCGGGGACTCCTGGTGGCAGCAACGGGTGCTGCACAAGCAGATGTTCATGCAGTGGGGGCAGCTGACCGGTGGTCTGACCCAGCAGCCCCGGCGCTACGCCGCCGACGACCGGGTGACCGAGACCTGGCACGCGCCGGTGCTCCGCCCGGCCGTCCCGGCCAGCGGGGCGCCGGTGCCCACCCGCGCCGGTGACAACCTGGAGTTGCGGGTGCCCGAGTTCGTCGACGCCGAGGGGCACTACAGCGTGGCCGGCGAGAGCGAGGAGTCGGACACCGTCACGGCGCGGGTCAGCCGCGACGGGCAGCAGATCGCCGACCTCTCCGACGGCTGGGCGTCGGTGCCCACGACCGCCGGGGCCGCCCGCTACCGCCTGGACGTGACCACCCAGCGGTCCTCGGCCGACTGGCGTTACGGCACGCGGACCGACACGGCCTGGGAGTTCACCTCGGCCCGACCGGCGGGCGACGCCGCCACGCCGTTGTCGCTGCTCCAGGTGGACTACCGGGTGCCGGCCGACCTGCGCGGCACGGTACGCGGCAACCGGCCGCACCAGCTGGGGCTGACCCTGCGGCAGCCGGCCGGGTTGCCGGCGCCGACCGGTGCCGGTGTCCGGGTGCAGGTCTCCTTCGACGGGGGCGTCACCTGGCGCAACGCGCCGACCAAGGGTTCGGGCACCCGGTACACCGCGACGGTGCCGGCGGGGCGCGGAACGGTGTCGCTGCGGGTGCACGCCGCCGACCGGGCCGGGAACACCGTCGACCAGACGGTGCTCCAGGCGTACGGGCTGCGCTGATCGGGCGGGGCGGGGCGGCCTGGCCGTCCCGCCCCGCCGGTCGAGGGTCCGCCGTCGGTCGACGGCGGACCCTGTCGCGTCAGAGCCAGCCGCGTCGGGCCACCTGGAACGCCAACCCGGGCCGGGTGTCCACGCCGGCGGCGGCCATCAGGTCGGCGATCCGCCGTTGCACGGTCCGCCGGCTCACCCCGAGCTGGGAGGCGATGGACTTGTCCGGTACGCCCGCCACGAACAGCGACAGCAGCCGGGCCTCGTCGGCGTCGGGTTGGTAACCGTCGCCCGGTTGGTCGGCGGGATCCGGGCGTCGAGCCTCGGGGGCCGCGACGGCGAGGGGGTCGTCGAGGCGCAGCCGGGTGGCCACCCGCCAGTGGCTCTCGAAGAGGGCGAGCAGCGCGTCGAGCAGTTGACTGCGGCCGATCACGGCGGCGCTCGGTTCGCCGCCGTCGCGGTCGGGCACCAACGGGCAGATGGCCGTGCGGGCGTCCACGATGGCCAGTCTGACCGGCAGCCGGTCCAGGACGCGGGCCTGCTCCCCGGCGGCGACCCCCTTGGCCAGGTCGGCCAAAGCGCCCGGCTCCAGCAGCAGGTCACGCTCGTAGATGGCCCGGTAGCTCACCCCACGGGCCAGCGCGTCGAATTCCTCGACGTTCTCCGGGCCGGCCATGGCGAGGGGATTGGCCCGGCAGAACCAGAGCACCTCGGTACGCGCCGAGTTCTGCAGGTCGCGCAGGCGGTCGCGAAGCACCCGGGCGCCGGTGATCACCTCGACCAGGTGGTCGACGTGGTGTCGGCGCAGCCCGGTGCGGTACTCCTCGGCCAGTTGGGTGACCAGTCGGCGGGCGGACTCCAGGTCCTCCTGACGTCGCAGCAGCGTCCCGCCGAGGGCGACGTCCGGGGCGGTCGGGCGCAGCGGGGCGTCCGGGTCGTTGTCGCTGCGCTGTACGAGGCCCTTGCCGCGCAGTGCCTCGACCTGGGCGACGACCTGCTCACGGGGCCGGTGCAGGCGATCGGCCAACTCGTCGATGCGGGCTGTGGTGAGCTGGAGCAGGCAGCGGTAGAGCTCCTCCTCAGCCGAGGTCAGGCCGATCACGTCCAACACGGGGCAGAACTGTACGTCGGCCGGGTGCGGGCCGTACCCGGGCCCGTCGGCTGGTCAAGTGTCGGGCCTCGCGTCTACTGTCGGTGGCTGTGCTGGAAGAGCTGCGCATCACCGGACTGGGCGTCATCGAAGACACCACGCTGCCGTTGACCGGCGGCATGAACGTCATCACCGGCGAGACCGGTGCGGGCAAGACGATGGTGGTCACCGGCCTCGGCCTGCTCTTCGGCGGCCGGGCCGACGCCGGGCGGGTCCGCGCCCAACCCGGCCGTGCGGTGGTGGAGGGGCGGCTGCGGCTGCACGGGCGGGTCGCCGACGCCGTGCACGCGCGGATCATCGAGGCCGGCGGCGAACCCGACGAGGACGGGTCGGTGCTGCTGAGCCGCACGGTGACGGTGGAGGGGCGCTCGCGCGCCCACGTCGGCGGTCGGAGCATGCCGGTGTCGATGCTCGGTGAGATCGGCGAGCAGGCGGTTGCCGTGCACGGTCAGTCCGACCAGCTGCGGCTGCTGCGCCCGGCCGAGCAGCGGGCCGCACTGGACCGGTTCGCCGGCCCCGCGCACGAGAAGCTGCTCGACGCGCTGCGCGAGGCGTACACGGGGTGGCGTCGGGTCGTCGACGACCTGGCCGACCGTCGGCGCAACGCCCGCGAGCGCAACCAGGAGGCCGACCTGCTGCGGTTGGGCCTCGACGAGATCACCCGGGTCGATCCGCAGCCCGGTGAGGACGGCGAGCTGAAGACCGAGGCGCAGCGGCTGGAGCACGCCGAGGGCCTGCGGACGGCCGCGCAGATCGCCCAGCAGTGCGTGGCCGGTGGCGCGGAGGCGGCGGAGGAGACCCCGGACGCGGCGGCGCTGCTCGGCACCGCCCGGCGGACCCTGGAGGCGCAGTCCGGCACCGATCCGGCGCTCGGTGAGCTGGCGGCCCGCCTGGAGGAGGCGGCCACCCTGGTCACCGACGTGTCCGCGGAGCTGTCGGCGTACCTGGCGACGCTGGACGCGGACCCGGCCCGGTTGCAGCACGTCTACGAGCGGCGAGCGGCGCTGCGCGCGCTGACCCGTAAGTACGCCGACGACGTCGACGGGGTGATCGCCTGGGCCGATCGGGCGCGCACCCGACTGTCCGATCTGGACATGTCCGACGACGTGCTCGACGAGTTGGAGCGGGAGGGCCAGCGGCTCGCCGTCGAGGTGGCCGACCTGGCCGGGCGGGTGTCCACCTCCCGGCAGGAGGCGGCGGTCCGCTTCGCCGACCAGGTCACCGTCGAGCTGGCCGGGCTGGCGATGCCGCACGCGCGGATCGAGGTGGCGGTGCTGCCCCGTCCGGCCGGGCGGGCCGAGCCGACGCTTGCGGTCAACGGCGTCGAGGTGGGTGTCACGCCGGACGGCGGTGACGAGGTGGAGTTGCGGTTGCTGGCCCACCCGGGCGCGCCGTCGTTGCCGTTGCAGCGCGGCGCCTCCGGCGGTGAGTTGTCCCGGGTGATGCTCGCCATCGAGGTCGTGTTCGCCGGCTCCGGTGGCCCGCCCACGTTGGTCTTCGACGAGGTCGACGCGGGGGTCGGCGGGCAGGCGGCGGTGGAGATCGGCCGGCGGCTGGCCCGACTGGCCCGCAGTCACCAGGTGCTGGTGGTCACGCACCTGCCGCAGGTGGCCGCGTTCGCCGACCGGCACCTGGTGGTGGCGAAGGACACCGGCGGTGCGGTGACGACCAGCGGGGTGCGGGTGGTGGAGGACACCGAGCGGGCTCGGGAGTTGGCGCGCATGCTGGCGGGTTTGCCCGATTCAGATCTGGGTATCGCCCACGCCGAGGAGCTTTTGGCAGTGGCCGCCAAGGAAAGGCGGTTGTGACGCCGCGTATTGTGAGCGCAAGCACACCGGCTTGTGCCGGTGTGTGCTTCCCTGGGTAGGCGGCCCTGCTCAGGCATGTCGCGACAGAAAAGCCTGCCTCACATGCCAGGATGGTCACGATGCGTCTACCCACGTTGCGCCGGAACCGGAACTCCGAACCGGGCAGAGTCCTCGGCACCGCGCGCCTTGATCGCCGGACGAAACGCCTGGTCGGTCGGCTGCGCCCCGGTGACATCGCGGTCATCGACCACGTCGACCTGGACCGGGTGGCGGCCGACTCGCTCGTCGCCGTCGGGGTCGCGGCGGTGCTCAACGCCAAGCCCTCGGTCTCCGGCCGTTACCCGAACCTCGGCCCGGAGGTGTTGATCGCCGCCGGCATTCCGCTCCTCGACGACCTGGGGGAGGGCGTCTTCGAGCGCATCCGCGAGGGCGACCAGGTGCGCATCGAGGGCAACACGGTCTTCGCCGGTGACGAGCCGGTGGCCCACGGCAGCCTTCAGGACGCCGAGTCGGTCGGCAAGGCGATGGCCGACGCCCGGGAGGGTCTGTCGGTGCAGTTGGAGGCGTTCGCCGCCAACACGATGGACTACCTGCGCCAGGAACGCGACCTGCTGCTCGACGGTGTCGGAGTGCCGGACATCGAGACCCAGATGCAGGGTCGGCACTGCCTGATCGTGGTGCGCGGCTACGACTACAAGGCCGACCTGGACGTGCTGCGCCCGTACATCCGGGAGTTCAAGCCGGTGCTCATCGGCGTCGACGGCGGTGCGGACGCCCTGGTCGAGGCCGGCTACACCCCCGACATGATCATCGGGGACATGGATTCGGTCACCGACGACGTGCTGCGCTGCGGCGCCGAGGTGATCGTGCACGCGTACCCGGACGGGCGCGCGCCCGGCCTACCCCGGGTCAACGGCCTCGGTGTGCCGGCGATCACCTTCCCGGCCGCGGCGACCAGCGAGGACCTGGCCATGCTTCTCGCCGACGAGAAGGGCGCCTCGCTGCTGGTCGCGGTCGGCACCCATGCCACCCTCGTCGAGTTCCTCGACAAGGGCCGCGGCGGGATGGCCTCGACCTTCCTGACCCGGCTGAAGGTCGGCGGCAAGCTGGTCGACGCCAAGGGGGTGAGCCGGCTCTACCGGCAGAGCATCTCCGGCTCGTCGCTGCTGCTGCTGGTGCTGTCGGCGATCGCGGCGATGGCGTCCGCGGTGGCCGTGTCAACAGTCGGGAAGGCGTACCTGGGCGTGGTCGCCGAGTGGTGGGACAATTTTGTGTTCCAGCTGTACCGGCTCTTCTAGTTCCCGACCGATCAAGAGGCTGCAAGCGTGATCAACTTCCGCTACCACGTGGTGTCCCTCACCGCGGTCTTCCTGGCTCTGGCGATCGGCCTGGTGGTCGGCACAGCCGCCCTCAACGGCCCGGTCGCCGACTCGCTCAAGGAGCAGGTCACCGGGCTACGCAAGGACAACCAGCAGTGGCGTCAGACGGTCAGCAACATGGAGAAGCAACTCGCGCTGGAAGAGGAATTCGCCGAGGAGACCTCCCAGCTCCTCCTGCCCGGCACCCTCACCGCGCGCCGGGTCGCGGTTCTCAGCCTGCCCAACGGGCGCGACCACACCGGAAACGTGCTCAAGAAGCTCCAGCAGGCCGGGGCCACCATCACCGGCCAGGTCGACCTGCAGGACAAGTTCATCAACCCGGACAACAACTCCAACCTGCTGGAGTTGGCCGTCACCGCCGCCCGTCCGACCGCGCAGACCACCGGCCTGCCGGGCAACGGACACGGCGTGGAGACCTCCAGCGCGCTGCTGGCCAGCGTCCTGCTGGACCGGCCCCAGGGCGTCGCGCCGGTCAGTGACGCCGACCGGCGGGCGGTGCTCGCCGCCTACAACAACGCCGGCTACCTGACCACCGACAGCAACAAGGTCACCGCCTCGGCGGAGGCGGTCGTCGTGGTCAGCGGTCAGCCGTACGTCGACAAGGACTCCGACAAGCGGGACGAGTCGGTGGTCAAGATCGCCGAGCAGTTCGACCGCACCGGGGCGATCGTGGTGGCCGGCAACGGTTCCGTCGGCGGCAACCTGGTCGGCGTGGTGCGCGGCGACCCGGTGCTCGCCCAGACCATCTCCACGGTCGACAACGCCAACACCGTGCAGGGCCAGGTGGTCACCACCCTCGCCCTGGTGCAGCAGCTCACCGAGAAGAAAGCCGGGCAGTACGGCGTCGGCGACAACGCCGCCTCCGGCCTGTTGCCTAGACTGCCCCAGTGAGCGAACGACGTACCCCCGTGTCCGGATCCGACCAGGTGACGCGTGACCGAGCCGGCGAGGTGGCGGCGTGAGCGCGCTGGGTCGGCTGTTGATCGCCGGCGCGGGCGCCGCGGCGGCCCGCTACGCGCTGCGTGAGGCGCGCACCTCGCCGGCCGGGCCCGCGTTGGAACGCACCAACTTCCGTGGCCGCACGGTGAGCCTGGCCGCCGGGCCGGCGCTCGCCGCCGGCGCGGCCGCCGCCGGCGCGTTCGGGGCCACCGGCGGCGCCGCCGGTGGGGCGGCGCTGGTCGCCGGTCTCGGCGCGGGCGGCGTCGGGCTGTACGACGACGTGGTCGGCGCGCGGCCGGAGCAGAAGACGGCCAAGGGTTTCGCCGGGCACCTCGCCGCGTTGCGTGAGGGGCGGGTCACCGCCGGTCTGGTCAAGGTTGTCGGGGTGGGAGCCGCCGGGCTGGGAGCCGCCGCGCTGCTCGCCGCCGACGCCCGGGTCGCCGCGCACCCGCGCCGGCAGCGGCACGGTGCGTTCGGCCGGGGTGTCGACGTGCTGCTCGGCGCCGGTGTGATCGCCGGCACGGCCAACCTGCTCAACCTGCTCGACCTGCGGCCGGGCCGCGCCCTCAAGTCCGGGCTGCTGCTCGCCGCGCCGCTGACCGGCGGCCCGCAGGGCGGGATCGCCGCGGGTGCGGCCGGTGCCGCCGCCGGTCTGCTCCGCGACGACCTGGCCGAGGACGTGATGCTCGGCGACAGTGGCGCGAACGCGCTCGGGGCGGTGCTCGGCGTCGCGCTCGCCGCCCGTACCGGCCCGCTCGGCCGGGCCGGTCTGCTCGCCGTCCTGGCCGGGCTCACCGCCGCCAGCGAGAAGGTCAGCTTCACCGCGGTGATCCAGCGGACCCCGGGGCTGCGCGAACTCGACGCACTGGGCCGACGCGCCGACTGACGTGACAAGACCGGCACCCCTCGCCGGCGCCGGCCGGCTGGCCGGGGCAGCCGCGCTCATCGCCGTCCTCACCGTGGCCAGCCGACTCGCCGGCTTCGGCCGTACCGCCGTGTTCACCTGGGTGGTCGAGCAGAGCGACCTCGGCGGCATGTACGTCATCGCCAACACGGTGCCGAACATCGTCTTCGAGATCGTCGCGGGCGGGGCGTTGGCCAGCCTGGTCGTGCCACTGCTGGCCGGGGCGGTCGCGGCCGAGGACCGGCGGGCGGTGGCGGCCACCACCGGCGCCCTGCTCACCTGGACGGTGAGCCTGCTGGTCCCCCTCGCCGTGCTCGTCGTCCTGTTCGCCGACCCGATCATCTCGCTGATCAGCGAGGGACGATCGGCGGCGGAACTCGCCGCCGGCGCCCGGATGCTGCGCGTGTTCGCCCCGCAGTTGCCGCTCTACGGGATCGGCATCGTGCTCACCGGCGTCCTGCAGGCACACCGACGCTTCGCCTGGCCGGTCATCGCGCCGCTGCTGTCCAGCCTCACGGTTGTCGTCGTCTACGTGGCCTTCGGCGCCGCCCAGGGGCGGGGCGTGTCAGTGGCCCAGGTTGGCCGCAGCGGCGAACTGCTCCTCTCCGGCGGCACCACGCTGGGCGTGGTGGTGCTGTCGCTCTCACTGCTGATCCCGCTGCGCCGGCTGCGGCTACGGCCCCGGTTCGGGTACGCCTTCACCGCCGACGCGCGGGCGCGGATCGGCGGGCTCGCCACGGCCGGCGCGGTGACGGTGGCCGCACAGCAGATCGCGCTCCTGGTGGTCCTGAACCGGGTCTCCGGGGGCCCCACCGGCTCCCCACAGGTGTTCAACCTGGCTCAGGCGATCTACCTGTTGCCGTGGGCGGTCCTCGCC
The DNA here is from genome assembly GCF_042873195.1 of Micromonospora arida. Lineage (NCBI taxonomy): Bacteria > Bacillati > Actinomycetota > Actinomycetes > Micromonosporales > Micromonosporaceae > Micromonospora > Micromonospora arida. Next base: position 18,337 of record NZ_JBIALC010000004.1, read on the forward strand.
GTGCCGTTGGCGGTGGCGTCCTATCCCACCCTGGCCACCGCCAGCGCCGCCGGTGACGAGGACGGTTACCGACGAACCCTCTCCGGCGCGACGCGGGGCGTGCTGCTCTTCAGTTGCCTGGGCGTCGCGGCGTTGATCGGTACCGCGCAGCCGGTCGCCGCCCTCTTCTACCCGGACAATCCGGCGTCCACTGCGGCTGCCATCAGGGGGTTCGCGCCGGGACTGCTCGGCTACGGCCTGTTCGCGGTGCTGTCCCGGGCGCTGTACGCGCGCGGCGACACCCGGTCGGCGACGGTGGCGATCACCCTCGGCTGGCTGGTCGTGCCGGCCGTGGCGCTGCCGTTGACGGCGCTGCTGCCCACCGCCGACCGGGTGCTCGCGGTGACGTCCGCGAACTCGGTGGGGATGCTGGTGCTCGGCGCCCTGCTGCTCGTGGCGGTGCTGCGCGGCGCCGGCCGTCCCGCCCTCGCGGGAGCGGCACGGGCCGGAGCGGCCGGTGTGCTCGCCGGTGTGCTCGCCGGGCTCGCCGGGCTGGGCCTGAGCCGTTGGCTCGACCAGTCGGACGGCGGCACCCCGACGACGGCGGCAGCGTTCGGTCAGGGCATGCTGTCCGGGGTTCTGATTGGGGTTGTGTTCCTCGCCGTGGTCTGGTTCGTCGACCGGCGGGACGTACAGCCACTGATCGCCGGGGTGCTGCGGCGTCTGGGCCGGCGGGGGCCGTCCGGCGGTGCGCCGACACCGGGCGCGGGCTCCGCGGAGCGGGGCGACGGGAAGGAGACGGCGACGCGATGACTGAGCCAGCTCAGCCTGCCAACTGGTCGGGCACCGTCGCGTTGGTGCTCGCGTCCAGCACCGGCGGGGTCGGCCAGCACGTCCGTTCGGTGGCCCGGGGCCTCGTCGCGGGCGGCACCACCGTCCTGGTCTGCGGGCCCGCCGCCACTGAGGAGCAGTTCGACTTCACCGGTGTCGGTGCGCGGTTCGCGCCGGTGGAGATCCCGGCCAGCCCGACTCCGGCCGACGCGCGGGCGGTGCTCTCCCTGCGCCGGGCGCTCGCCGCCGTTCACGTCGACGTGGTGCACGCGCACGGCCTGCGGGCCGGGTTGGTCGCCGTGCTGGCCCGTCCGGCCGCCCCGCTGATCGTCACCTGGCACAACGCGGTGCTCGCGGGAGGGCTGCGGGGCGGAGTGTCCCGGCTCGTCGAACGGGTGGTGGCCCGGGGCGTGCGGGTGGCGCTCGGCGCCTCCGAGGACCTGGTGCGACGGGCCGCCGAGGTGGGTGCCGCCGACGCCCGGCTCGCTCCGGTCGCCGCGCCGACGCTGCCCGCGCCGCGTCGACGCCCGGCGGCGGTACGCGCCGAGTTCGGCGTCCGCCCGGACCAGCCGTTGATCGTCTCGGTCGGTCGGTTGCACCCGCAGAAGCGCTACGACGTGCTGATCGACGCGGCGGCCCGTTGGCGTGCGCGTACCCCGCCGCCGGTCGTGGTGATCGCGGGCAGCGGGCCGGCGTATCTGCCGCTCGCCGCGCGGACCTCCGCCGCCCGCGCCCCGGTGACCCTGCTGGGGCACCGCACCGACGTGGCCGACCTGCTCGCCGGCGCCGACCTGGCCGTGGTGACCAGCGACTGGGAGGCGCGACAGCTCTTCGCCCAGGAGGCGCTGCGCGCCGGCGTGCCGCTGGTGGCCACCGCTGTCGGCGGGCTCCCGGACCTGGTGGGTGACGCGGCCACGCTGGTTCCCGCCGGTGACGTGGACGCGGTCGACGCGGCCGTACGCGCGTTGCTGGACGACCCGGCGGCGCGGGCGGAGTTGGGCCGGCGTGGCGCCGAACGGGCGGCGACGTGGCCGACCGAGGCGGACACCGTCGCCACGCTTGCCGCCCTCTACGCCGAGCTGGCCGGGAACCCCGGCGGGCCGGCGGCCGCCCCGGGCTCCGACGCCCGGAGAACGGGACACCGGTGATGCTGCGCCGAATCGCTCCCGCCCTGTTGACAGTGCTCGTGGTGGCGCTGGGCGTCACCGCGCTCGCCGCCCGCCCACCCCAGGGCACCCCGCAACGCACCGCCGACTTCGTGGTGCTCGCCGGGATCGCCGGGCTGCGCTGGGAGGACGTGGATCCGCAGAGCACCCCGACGCTGTGGCGGATGGCCCAGGACGGCTCGATCGGCTCCCTGTCGGTGCGTTCCGCGCACCGGCCCACCTGCCCGGTGGACGGCTGGCTGACCCTCGGCGCGGGCAGCTTCGCCGCGTGGAACGGCAGCCGGTCGGTCGACGGTTGCCCGTCGGCGGCGGTGACGGTGGAACAACCGGACGGCATCGGCGCGAACCTGCCCGACCAGGAGAGCGTGGTCCAGTACAACCAGCAGCAGCTGCCCTGGGGCGCCCTGCCCGGCTCGTTGTCCGAGTCGGTGCGATGCTCCGTCGCCGTCGGCCCGGGCGCGGCCGTGGCCGCCGCCCGGCCGTTCGGCCGCGTCGACCGGTACGCCTCGGGGCTGCCGGCCGACCCGCGGCCGCTGCTCGGCTCGTGTGTGCTGAGCATCGTCGACCTCGGCACGGTCGAGGGGGCCGATCCGGCCACCCGCGCCGAGGAGGCCCGCGCGGCGGACGCCGAGCTGGCGCGGGTGCTGGCGGCGCGACCCCCACGGTCGTTGGTGCTGGTCGCGGGGATCTCCGACACCACCCAGCCGGCCCGGCTGCACGTGGCGGTCGCCGACGGGCCGGGCTGGGAACGGGGGTGGCTCACCTCCGCGAGCACCGGCCGGGACGGGTACCTGCAACTTGTCGACCTTGCGCCGACCGCCCTCGCCGCGTTGGGTCGGCCCATGCCGGAGCGGCTCTTCCTCGGCCGTCCGGCGATCAGCACCGGCGACGGCCCCGCCGACCTGACCGAGGCCATCAACGCGCCGGCGAACGCCGACCGGGAGGCGGCCGCCCAGCGCTCCGTCTCCGGGGTGTTCTTCGCGTTGCTCGCCGGGGCGCAGGTGCTGCTGGCGATCGCGATGCTGCCGCTGCTGCGCCGGGCCCGTCCGCACGCCGGCCCGGCCGGCCCGACGCCCGTCTCCGGGCGGATCGTGGCGGTGGTGGAGCTGCTGCTGGTCGCCGTGGCGTTGACCGTGCCGGCGGCGCTGCTGGCCGACGCGGTGCCCTGGTGGCGCGGCGAGCACCCCGGGTGGATCTTCGCCGGGGTGACCGCGCTGCTGGTGGCCGCCGGCACTGCGGCGGTGCGGTTCGTCCCCGGGTACGCGAACACCCTCGGGCCGCTCGGAGCGGTGGCCGGCCTCGCCACGCTCGTGGTCGGGCTGGACGTGCTCACCGGGGCCCGCCTCCAGCTCAACAGCGTGGTCGGCTACTCCGCGTTGCAGGGCGGCCGGTACGCCGGGCTGAGCACTGTGGGGTTGGGAGTGTTCCTCGCCGGTGCGTTGGTCACCGGCGGCTGGTTCGCCCAACGGGTGCACCGGGGCTGGCGGCCGGCGGTGATGGTGGCGGTGGGTGGCCTCGCCGTGGTGGTGGTCGGCAGCCCGTACCTGGGCGCCGACCCGGTCGGCGCGATCGCGCTCACCGCCGGGGTGAGCGTCGCCGCCGTGATCAGCGCCGGCGGCTGGTTGACGATCAGCCGGCTGGCCTGGGCCACCATGGCCGCGCTGGCGGTCGGTATCGGGTTCGCCGTGGTGGACCTGCGGCGTCCGCCGGGGGAGCGGGGCAGCCTGGGCCGGTTCCTCTCCGCGCTCGGCGACGGCACCGGCGGGTTCGCCGTGCACCGGTCCAGCACGGAGAACTTCGAGACGTTGGTCAACAGCCCGCTGACGGTGCTGGCGCTGGCCGGCGGGTTGCTCGTGTGGTTCGCCCTGTTGCAGCCGTGGGGTGGGCTGATGCGGCTGTTCGGCATCTACCCGGCGGTCCGGGCCGCGCTGGCCGGCACTGTGGTCGCCGCGGTGCTCGGTGGTGTGCTCGACGGCGCGGCCCTGGACGTGATGGGCGCTGCCGCCGCACTGGTGGTGCCGATGGCCGCCCTGGCGTCGCTCCGGGTGCTCGGGCACGCCGCGGACCGGACCCGCCCGGCAGCGGGCCGATCCCGCGCCAACGGCGCCGACGACGACTCGGGGTCCGGCGGGGTCGGCCCGCTCGGTGGAGGCGACGGTCCGACCGGCGGCGGTGGGCCACTGGGTGCCGTGCATCCCCGTCCGATCGCCGGCCCGCCTCCGAGCGCACCGGCGAAGGTCGCCCAACCGGCGTCGGACACTGCGGGCGAGCGCCGTGGGGACGCCGACGAACCGGCCGAGCCGACCGCGAGCGGGTCGACGCCGGACGCCGATCCGACGGTGCCCGTACCGCCCCGGCAGGTCTCCCGGTCATCGACGGAGGTTGCCGCGTCCTGAGCGCCGGGCCTCGTCCGGATGGCCCGGAGGTGTCGCAGCCGGGGTGCGGCCTGCGGGTACCTGCCCTGGAGGTGTTACCGTCGAATCCCGTGGATCGCGTGATCACTTTGCTGATCAAGCACGGCGGTCTGCATGACCGCGACAGACGACACGGGAGCAGGCCTTGGCCCCATCAGCACGGACGACCAGGCACATTTTCGTCACCGGGGGCGTCGCCTCCTCGCTGGGTAAGGGCCTCACCGCCTCCAGCCTCGGCAATCTGCTGACCGCGCGCGGGTTGCGTGTGGTGATGCAGAAGCTCGACCCCTACCTGAACGTCGACCCGGGGACGATGAACCCGTTCCAGCACGGTGAGGTCTTCGTCACCGAGGACGGCGCCGAGACCGACCTCGACGTCGGGCACTACGAGCGGTTCCTCGACCGGGCGCTCTCCGGCAAGGCGAACGTCACCACCGGCCAGATCTACTCCGACGTGATCGCCAAGGAGCGGCGCGGCGAGTACCTGGGCGACACCGTCCAGGTGATCCCGCACATCACCAACGAGATCAAGTCGCGGATCCTGGCGATGGCCGACCCGGACGAGGACGGCCAGGTCCCCGACGTGGTGATCACCGAGGTCGGTGGCACGGTCGGCGACATCGAGTCGCTGCCGTTCTTGGAGGCGATCCGCCAGGTCCGCCACGACCTGGGCCGCGACAACTGCTTCTACCTGCACGTGTCGCTGGTGCCGTACCTGGCGCCCTCGGGTGAGCTGAAGACCAAGCCGACGCAGCACTCGGTGGCGCAGCTGCGCAACATCGGTATCCAGCCGGACGCGATCGTGCTCCGCTGCGACCGGGAGATCCCGGTGAAGCTCAAGGAGAAGCTGTCGCTCTACTGCGACGTGGACGCCGAGGCGGTCGTCGCCTGCCCGGACGCCCCGAGCATCTACGACATCCCGAAGGTGCTGCACCGGGAGGGGCTCGACGCGTACGTGGTGCGCCGGCTCGGCCTCTCCTTCCGGGACGTGGACTGGGCCAGCTGGGACGATTTGCTGGAGCGGGTGCACCGCCCCCGGCACACGGTCACCGTCGCGGTGGTCGGCAAGTACGTCGACCTGCCCGACGCGTACCTGTCGGTGAGTGAGGCGATCCGGGCGGCGGGCTTCGGTCACCGGGCTCGGGTGCAGCTCAAGTGGGTGCCCAGCGACGAGTGCGTCACCCCGGCCGGCGCCGCCGCGGCGTTGGCCGGCGTGGACGGCATCCTCATCCCCGGCGGCTTCGGCGTCCGTGGCATCGAGGGCAAGGTCGGTACCGCCCGGTACGCCCGCGAGGCCGGCATCCCGCTGCTCGGCCTCTGCCTCGGCCTGCAGTGCATGACCATCGAGGTGGCCCGGCACCTGGCCGACCTGGACGGCGCCAACTCGTTGGAGTTCGACGAGCAGGCGGCCCACCCGGTCATCGCCACGATGGCCGACCAGGAGGACATCGTCGCCGGTCGGGGCGACCTGGGCGGCACCATGCGGCTGGGCGCGTACCCGGCGACGTTGACCGAGGGCTCGATCGTCGCCGAGGCGTACGGCAGCACCGAGATCAGCGAGCGGCACCGGCACCGGTACGAGGTGAACAACGCCTACCGGGACGCGCTGACCAAGGCGGGCCTGCACATCTCCGGCACCTCGCCGGACGGCCGGCTGGTCGAGTTCATCGAACTGGACCGGAGCCTGCACCCGTTCTTCGTGGCCACCCAGGCGCACCCCGAGTTGAAGAGCCGCCCGACCCGCCCGCACCCGCTGTTCGCCTCGTTCGTCAAGGCCGCGGTGGCGTACTCGCAGGCCGATCAGCTGCCGGTCGACCTGGACGCGGCGGCGGAGGCCCCGACGACGCGCAAGGCCGCCCGCAACGGCGCCGCGACGAAGGCGTCGTCGGCGTCGTGAGCAACCTCGAGCACCGCTACGAGGTGCGTTCCCGGGAGGAGCGGTACCGGGGACGGATCTTCGACGTGGTCACCGAGGAGGTGACCATGCCGGGCGGTGGGACCGGGCTGCGGGACCTCGTCCGGCACGTCGGGGCGGTGGCCGTGGTGGCGCTCGACGACGCCGGCCAGGTGGTGCTGATCCGGCAGTACCGGCACCCGGTCGGGCGGCACCTGTGGGAGCTGCCGGCCGGTCTGATGGACGTCTCCGGCGAGGAGTTGCCGGTGGCCGCGCTGCGGGAGTTGGCCGAGGAGGCCGACCTCACCGCCGGCCGGGTCGACGTGCTGGTCGACCTGCACAGCTCACCGGGGTTCACCAACGAGATCGTCCGGGTGTTCCTGGCCCGCGACCTCGCCGACGTGCCGGCCGACGAGCGGCACGAGCGCCACGACGAGGAGGCCGACCTCCAGGTCGTCCGGATCGACCTGGACGAGGCGGTCGCCATGGTCCTGGCCGGTGAGATCACCAACGCGTCCGCGGTGGCGGGGCTGCTGGCCGTGGCCCGCGCCCGGGACACCGGCTTCGCGTCTCTGCGTCGGGCGGACGCGCCGCTGCCGCGCTGAGCGTCGCCGCCGGTCCAGCCGGTGAGGGAGTACGCGCCAAAGGGGCCCCGCGGTCAGCCGCGGGGCCCCTTTCGCTTGCTGGTCTAGGAGTCGCGCAGCGGACGGCCCTGCGCGTCCGTGCCGCCGTTGACCAGGATGAGGATGCCGTCGATGACGCCCCAGAGAGCGCCGACGCCGCAGGTCACCAGGCTCACGACGAGCTGGAGAACGGCGATCTTGGTGTGTCCGGTGTAGAACCGACCGGCACCGAAGGTGCCGAGCAGGATACCGAGGATGCCCGCGATGATCTTGCTCTTGTCGGAGACGCCCTGGGGGTACCCCGGCTGGGGGTAACCGGGCTGGTAAGGAGGAGTGGTCATGGGCGGACACATTAGTGATCCACTCGCCAGCTGTCCGCACCGCCGTCCGGCAGATGGGACGATAATGGTGAAACACTGTCCTGTTGGCTGAGGTGACGGTGGACCGCCGCATCCCGGCGGTGTCCTGACACTTCGTCAGGACACCCGGGCACCGGGTGGCACTGTGCTGGCTCGCGGCGGCACCGGGCGCGCCTAGACTGCCGCCGCAGGACCGGTGTACCGCGATGGCAAAGGGGCCGTCGTGGCACCGAGCAGTCGGGGGAGAGCAGCCCCGAAGAGAGGTGTCTGCATCGTGAAGGTCGGAATCCCACGCGAGGTCAAGAACCACGAGTACCGCGTGGCGATCACGCCAGCGGGTGTCAACGAGTTCACCCGCAGCGGCCACCAGGTCTTCGTCGAGTCCGGCGCCGGGGTTGGCTCCAGCATCACCGACGAGGAGTTCGCCGCCGCCGGCGCGAAGATCCTCGCCACCGCCGACGAGGTGTGGGAGACCGCCGAGCTGGTGCTCAAGGTCAAGGAGCCGATCGCCGAGGAGCACCACCGGATGCGCGAGGGGCAGGTGCTCTTCACCTACCTGCACCTGGCCGCCTCCAAGGAGTGCACCGACGCGCTGATCGACCGCCGGGTCACCGGCATCGCATACGAGACCGTCGAGCTGCCCGACCGGTCGCTGCCGCTGCTCGCCCCGATGTCCGAGGTCGCCGGCCGGCTCGCCCCGCAGGTGGGCGCCTTCTACATGATGCGTACCGGTGGTGGGCGCGGTGTGCTGCCCGGAGGTGTCTCCGGGGTGTATGCGGCCAAGACCGTGGTCATCGGCGCCGGTGTCTCCGGCATGAACGCCGCAGCGATCGCGCTGGGCCTGCAGTCCGAGGTGCTGCTGCTGGACAAGAACGTGGCCCGGCTGCGGCAGGCCGACGCGATCTACCGGGGCCACCTGCAGACCGTCGCCTCCAACGCCTACGAGGTCGAGCGCGCCGTGCTCGACGCCGACCTGGTCATCGGCGCGGTGCTGGTGCCCGGCGCGAAGGCCCCGACGCTGATCTCCAACGAGCTGGTCTCCCGGATGAAGCCGGGCAGTGTGCTGGTCGACATCGCCATCGACCAGGGCGGCTGCTTCGAGGACTCGCGCCCCACCACGCACGCCGACCCGGTCTACAAGGTGCACGAGTCGATCTTCTACTGCGTCGCGAACATGCCCGGCGCGGTGCCGAACACCAGCACCTACGCGCTGACCAACGTCACCCTGCCGTACGCCCTGGAGCTGGCCAACCAGGGCTGGCGCGAGGCGCTGCGCAACGACCCGGCGCTGGCGCTGGGCCTCAACACCCACGCCGGTCAGGTCACCTACGGCCCGGTCGCCGAGGCGCACGGCATGGACGTGCTCCCGCTGGCCGACGTGCTGGCCTGAACGGTGGCGGGCTGACCGGCGGCACGGACTCCGCCGGCGTGGGCACACCACCCACGCCGGCGCTGCGCCGTGCCGTTCGCGGCTACCTCGACCACCTGACCGTCGAACGTGGCCTCTCCGCGAACACGCTCGCCTCGTACCGCCGGGATCTGGACCGCTATCTCGCCACCCTGACCGATGCCGGCGTCACCGACCTCGCGTCGGTCGGCGCCGGCCTCGTCGAGACGCACCTGGCGCGGCTGCGCGCCGGCGACGACGCGCACCCGCCGCTGGCGGTCTCCTCCGCCGCCCGCGCGGCCAGCGCGGTACGGGGCCTGCACCGCTTCGCGCTGCGCGAGGGCCTGGCCGGCGCCGATCCGAGCCGCGACGTCCGACCGCCCACGCCGCCCCGACGGCTGCCCCGGGCGCTACCGGTCGACGACGTGGTCCGGCTGCTGGAGACCGCCGGCCCGATCACCGCGACCGGCGACGACGCGCCCCTCGCGCTGCGCGACCGGGCGCTGCTGGAGTTTCTGTACGGCACCGGCGCGCGCATCTCCGAAGCGGTCGGCGCCGCCGTGGACGACCTCGACACCGACGACGGCACGGTGCTGCTGCGCGGCAAGGGCGGCCGGGTGCGGCTGGTGCCCATCGGCGGGTACGCCGTCGACGCCGTCCGCGCCTACCTGGTCCGGGCCCGCCCCGGGCTGGCCGCCGCCGGCCGGGGCACCCCGGCGGTGTTCCTGAATGCCCGGGGCGGCGCGCTGTCCCGCCAGGGCGCCTGGGGCATCCTGCGCCGCGCCGCCGACCGGGCCGGGCTGCCCGTCGACGGGCCGGCCGCGGTCTCCCCGCACACCCTGCGTCACTCCTACGCCACCCATCTGCTCGACGGCGGCGCCGACGTCCGGGTGGTCCAGGAGCTGCTCGGCCACGCCTCGGTGACCACCACCCAGGTCTACACGTTGGTCACCGTGGAGCGGCTGCGCGAGGTGTACGCCACCGCCCACCCGCGCGCCCAGGGCTGAACCGGTCGCGGTCGACGCCGACACGCCGGGCCGGTGCCGAACCCCCTGCTGGTCGGTGGCGTACAGTCGGCATCGGCGCGGACCTCCTGGAGCGACACGACCGGGGTGCGCAGCGGCGCCGCGAAGGACGTCGGACGGCTCCGACGCCGGGTGGGTCGTCGGGAGGGGGCAACGAGCACATGGCTGGCAACGGTGACCGTGCCGAGACCTGGACGTCGGAGCTCCGCGAGCAGCAGGCGACGCTCGGCGCGGACCTGGGTCCTGCGGACCCGGCTGCCTACACGATGCGTAAGCCCATTCCCGAGCCGATGCCCACCGACCGGCACGGCCCGGCGCGCATCATCGCGATGGCCAACCAGAAGGGTGGCGTCGGCAAGACCACGACCACCATCAACCTGGGCGCCGCCCTCGCCGAATACGGCCGCAAGGTGCTGCTCGTCGACTTCGACCCGCAGGGCGCCCTCTCGGTGGGCCTGGGCGTCAACCCGCACAACCTCGACCTGTCCGTCTACAACCTGCTCATGCAGGACGACGTGATCGCCGAGGACGTCCTCATCAAGACCGACGTGGCGGGCCTGCACCTGCTGCCGGCCAACATCGACCTCTCCGCTGCCGAGATCCAGCTCGTCAACGAGGTCGCCCGGGAGATGGCTCTGGCCCGGGTCCTGCGCACGGTCCGCAAGGAGTACGACTACATCCTGATCGACTGCCAGCCGTCGCTCGGCCTGCTGGCGATCAACGCGCTGACCGTCGCGCACGGCGTGCTCATCCCGCTCGAATGTGAGTTCTTCAGCCTGCGGGGTGTGGCACTGCTGCTGGACACCATTGACAAGGTGCGCGAGCGACTCAACTTCGACCTGGAGCTCGAAGGCATCCTCGCCACCATGTACGACAGCCGCACCACGCACTGCCGCCAGGTCCTCCAGCGGGTCGTGGAGGCGTTCGGCGACAAGGTCTACCAGACGGTCATCACCAAGACGGTGAAGTTCCCCGAGTCCACCGTGGCCGGTGCCCCCATCACGACGATGGACCCGGCCTCCTCCGGGGCACGTAACTACCGTCAGCTGGCCCGCGAGGTGATCGCCGCCCAGTCGGAGCGGTAGCCGGAACGCCCGGTGCCCGCCTCGTGGACTACGGTCGTCCGGTGACCGCGCCACCCCTCGACCCACCCGAGACCGCCGACGCGGCCGTGGTCGACGGTGTGCAACCCACCGGGTTCACGGTCCGGCTGGCCAACTTCACCGGCCCGTTCGACCTGCTGCTGCAACTGATCGGCAAGCACAAACTCGACGTCACCGAGGTGGCCCTGCACACGGTCACCGACGAGTTCATCGCCTACATCAGGGCGATGGGCGACAACTGGGACCTGGACGAGGCAAGCGAGTTCCTGCTCATCGCCGCGACCCTGCTCGACCTGAAGGCGGCCCGGCTGCTGCCCGCCGCCGACGTCGAGGACGAGGCCGACCTCGCCCTGCTGGAGGCCCGGGACCTGCTCTTCGCCCGGCTGTTGCAGTACAAGGCGTACAAGGAGGCGGCGGCGCACATCGCCGAGCTGGAGGCCGTCGGCGGCCGACGCTATCCGCGTGCCGTCAGCCTGGAGCCCCGCTACGCCGAGGCGCTGCCCGACCTGGTGCTCGGCATCGGCCCCCAGCGGCTGCTGAAGCTGGCCGTGAAGGCGATGACCCCGAAGCCGGTGCCGGAGGTCTCCATCGCCCACGTGCACATGGTCCGGGTCAGTGTCCGAGAGCACGCGGCGATCCTCGCGGCCCGGCTGCGCCGGGCCGGCACCGCCACGTTCTCGCTGCTCTGCGCCGGCTGCGAGGCCACCCTGGAGGTGGTGGCCCGGTTCCTCGCGCTGCTGGAGCTGTACCGGGAGGGCCTGGTGTCCTTCGTGCAGGAGCAGGCCCTGGAGGAGCTGACCGTGCGCTGGACCGGCCCGACCGACGGCGACACCGAGCTGCACGTCGACGAGTACGCCGGCACCCCGACCGACCCGGAGTCGCCTGAGCTTGAACTGGCGGGGGCTGGTCCTGGGCCCGCGGGGACTGAGTCTGAGCCGGCGAGGGCTGAGTCTGAGCCGGCGAGGGCTGAGTCTGAGCTGGCGAGGGCTGAGTCTGAGCTGGCGGGGGGGTGGGCCTGCGGTGACTGAGCCCGCGCTGGCGGTGACTGAGCCCGCGCTGGCGGGGGCTGACCCTGTGCCGGCGGGGGAGGCCGGCGGGCCGGACGGGACGGGAACGACGGAGGGTGCGCGGGATGAGTGACGAGCAACGTCGGGACTCGCTGGCCGACCAGGCCGCCGCCTGGGTCCCCCCGTGGGACCGCCCCCGCCCGCCCGCCGCCGACACCCCCACGCCGCCGGACGACTCAGCCGCACCACCGGACACCGACGAGCTGGCCGAGCCGACCACCGATCGGGCCGCGTTGGCCGAGGCGCTGCCCGAAACGGCGGCGCGCCGACCGGAACCCCACGCCGCCGCCGATTCCGCCGAGCCGGACGTAGTCGCGTCGGGCTCGGCGCAGGTTGACCCGGATGGGCCGAGCCCAGACGACGCGGGCCCGGATGGGCCGAGCCCAGACGACGTGGACCCGGGTGGGCCAGCCTCTGTCGAGGCGGCCTCGGGTGGGCCAGGCCCTGTCGAGGTCGGCCCGGGTGGGCCCGATCCCCTTGAGGTGGCCTCGGACGAGGCGAGTCCGGGTGAGCCAGATCCCGTTGTGACGGCCCCGGACGAGGTGGGCTCGGCGGGACCGGACCTCGGTGCGGTGACGCAGGCCACGGCGGGGGAGTCGGGTGGGGCTGGGGACGTACCCCGGCGGCAGCTGGCGGGGCGGCGGCGGGCGACGGTGGCGCCGGAGCCCGCACCCGAGCTGTCCGAGGCCGAGCTGCGCGGCGCGTTGGAGGCGATCCTGCTGGTCGTCGACGAGCCGGTCAGCGAGCTGGTGCTGGCCCAGGTGCTGGAGCAGCCCGCCGAGCGGGTCGGGCCGATGCTCGACGAGATCGCCGCCGGGTACACGGCGGCCGGGCACGGGTTCGAGCTGCGGCGGGCGGCCGGCGGGTGGCGGCTGTACACCCGCCCGGAATACGCTACGTACGTTGAGCGGTTCGTGTTGGACGGGCAGTCCGTGCGGCTGACCCAGGCGGCGCTGGAGACGCTCGCCGTGGTTGCGTACAAGCAGCCGGTGACCCGTTCGCGAATCTCAGCCATCCGGGGTGTGAACTGCGACGGGGTCATCCGTACGCTGGTCACCCGTGGCCTCATCGAGGAGTGCGGCACCGAAACGGACAGTGGGGCGTTCCTCTACCGGACCACCACGTTGTTCCTGGAGAAGCTCGGGCTGAACACCGTCGACGAGCTGCCGCCCCTCGCACCCTTCCTGCCCGACGACGTAGAAGAGCTTGCTGATGCGACCCGATAACCGTTCCCCCAAAGCCGACGCGCCCGTCTACGAGGGGGCTGAGCGCCTACAGAAGGTGCTCGCCGCCGCCGGCGTGGGTTCCCGGCGCGCCTGTGAGGACCTGATCTTCCGCCGCCGGGTCACCGTGGACGGGCGGGTCGCCAAGCTCGGCGACAAGGTCGACCCGGCCACCTCCGTGATCCACGTGGACGGGGAGCGCCTCCAGGTCGACATTCGCCTGGTCTACGTGGCGATGAACAAGCCGCGCGGGGTGGTTACCTCCATGGCGGACGACAAGGGGCGCAACGAGCTGGCCGAGTTCATCGGCAACCGGGTGGAGCAGCGGGTCTACCACGTGGGGCGGCTTGACGCGGACAGTGAGGGCCTGCTGCTGCTCACCAACGACGGCACCCTCGCGCACAAGCTCATGCATCCCTCGTACGAGGTGCTGAAGACCTATCTCGCCGAGGTGGTCGGGCCGATCCCGCGCAACCTGAGCAAGCGGCTGTTGGCCGGCGTCGAGCTGGAGGACGGGCCGGTCAAGGTCGACTCGTTCAAGGTGGTGGACACTCTGGGTAAATCCGCCCAGGTGGAGCTGAGCCTGCACGAGGGCCGCAAGCACATCGTCCGACGGCTGATGGAGGAGGTCGGACACCCGGTCACCCGGCTGGTGCGTACCTCGATCGGTCCTATCCGGCTGGGTGAACTGCGGACCGGACGGATTCGGCGGTTGACCAACGCCGAGGTCGCCGCCCTGTTCAACGCGGTGGGTGACTGACCCCCGAGTTCGGGGTACGGCAGCCGGTAGGCTCCACCGTTGGCCGGGACGCGGCCGCCCGGGTGGCGTGGGTCGCCTCCGGCGGCGTCGCGCGCGGGTCCGCCAATGGACCCGGGCATGATTGATGACGATTGACAACCGCTTGCGGCGCCAGATCACCGGGCGATCCGTGAGGTACGGGCTGAGGAGGACACGGTGGAGGAAAACGTACGGACCGGGCGATGTGTGGTCGCTGTGGACGGGCCGTCCGGTTCGGGTAAGTCCACCGTGTCGCGGCGGCTCGCCGTGAGCATCGGTGCGCGCTACCTGGACACCGGGGCGATGTACCGGGCGATCACGTGGGCCGTGCTGCGCTCCGGCGTGGATCTCGCCGACGCCGCGTCGGTGGCGAAGGTCGCCGGCGAGGTCAACCTGCGTATCGGCACCCACCCGCAGGGGTATGCCGTGACCATCGACGGGGTGGGCGTGGACGCCGACATCCGTGGCGCCGAGGTGACCGGCGCGGTTTCCGCCGTCGCCGCCGTGCCGGCCGTCCGTGAGCTGCTCGTCACCCGGCAGCGTGAGATGATCGCCGACGCTGGTCGGATGGTGGTCGAGGGTCGCGACATCGGCTCGGTCGTGGCACCGGACGCCGACCTGAAGGTCTTCCTGACCGCTTCCGAGGCGGCCCGTGCCGCCCGGCGCAGCGCCGAGGACGCCACCGACGTGGCGGCCACGGCCGCCGATTTGGCCCGGCGGGACCGTCTCGACTCGACCCGCAAGGTCAACCCGTTGGCGCAGGCGCCCGACGCGGTGGTGCTGGACACCACCGAGCTGGGCATCGACGAGGTCGTGGCGCGGCTGCGCGAGCTCCTCACCGAGCGGGGCGTGGCATGAGTAGCGATGGTGGTGGCTGGGTGGAGCTGCGGGAGCCCGACGTCGCCGTCGAGGAACCGACCGGCCCGCAGCCGGTGGTGGCCGTGGTCGGCCGCCCCAACGTGGGCAAGTCGACGCTGGTCAACCGGATCATCGGCCGCCGGCAGGCGGTCGTCGAGGACGTCCCGGGCGTGACCCGCGACCGGGTCCCGTACGACGCGCAGTGGAACGGTCGGGCGTTCACCGTGGTGGACACCGGCGGTTGGGAACCGGACGCGAAGGACCGGGCCGCGGCCATCGCGGCGCAGGCCGAGACGGCGGTCGTCACCGCCGACGTGGTGCTCTTCGTGGTCGACGCGATGGTGGGTTCCACCGACGTGGACGAGGCCGCGGTGAAGATGCTGCGGCGCAGCGCCAAGCCGGTGATCCTGGTGGCCAACAAGGCCGACAACAACTCCATCGAGATGGAGGCCACCTCGCTGTGGTCACTCGGTCTCGGTGAGCCGTTCCCGGTGTCCGCGCTGCACGGACGCGGCTCCGGCGACCTGCTGGACGCCATCCTCGCCGCGCTGCCGGAGGCACCGGCGATCGTGGAGAACCGTCCTCGCGGGCCGCGCCGGGTGGCGTTGGTCGGGCGGCCGAACGTCGGCAAGTCCAGCCTGCTCAACCGGTTCTCCGGCGAGGAGCGGGCGGTCGTCGACTCGGTGGCGGGCACCACTGTGGACCCCGTGGACAGCCTGGTCGAGATCGGCGGTCAGACCTGGCAACTGGTCGACACGGCCGGGCTGCGCAAGCGGGTCGGCAAGGCCAGTGGCACCGAGTACTACGCCAGTCTGCGTACCGCCGGCGCGATCGAGGCCGCCGAGGTTGCCGTGGTGCTGCTGGACTCCAGCGAACCGATCAGCGAGCAGGACCAGCGAATCCTGTCGATGGTGACCGAGTCGGGCCGGGCGCTGGTCATCGCGTTCAACAAGTGGGACCTGGTCGACGCCGACCGTCGGTACTACCTGGACAAGGAGATCGACCGGGAGCTGCGCCGCATCCCCTGGGCGATCCGGCTGAACCTGTCGGCGATGACCGGCCGTGCCGTGGACAAGCTGGCCCCGGCCCTGAACAAGGCGCTGGCCAGCTGGGAAACCCGCGTGCCGACCGCGCACCTCAACCAGTGGCTCACCGCGCTGGTGCAGGCCACCCCCCACCCGGTACGTGGTGGGCGCGCGCCTCGGATCCTGTTCGCGACGCAGGCCGGTGTGGCACCGCCACGGTTCGTGCTCTTCACCACCGGCCCGCTCGACGCCGGTTACCAGCGCTTCGTCGAGCGCAAGCTCCGCGAGGAATTCGGGTACGAGGGCAGCCCGATCGAGATCTCGGTCCGCCCGCGCAAGAAGCTCGGCCCCGGCGGCCGAGGCAAGGCGCACGGCTGACGCGGTCCAGTTCTGCCAAATGCCGGATGGGCGCCCCTGCCCATCCGGCATTTCCCTATCCAACCCCACCCTCCTAGGACGCTCTAGGGGATGTGCGGTAGTTCTGCTGCCTCGCTACGTCGGTGGGGCCTGTGCGGACGAGTCGGAGCTGCTGCGCTAAGCTGTACCGGCTGCCGCGGGGGAAACCACGCGGGGGCGGGACGTGGCGCAGCTTGGTAGCGCACTTGACTGGGGGTCAAGGGGTCGTCGGTTCGAATCCGGCCGTCCCGACAGCAAGAGGGTTTCCACAGGTCAGAGCCTGTGGGAACCCTCTTTTTCGTGTTCATGGTGGTTCGTCGAGGTCGAGCACGCCGCTTATCGACCCCTTGACTCGACGGGTGACCGACATGGCTCTACTGGACCTCACCAAGCTCACGACCGACCTGTCCTCGACCTGGGCGGGATACCTACGCGACTGGGACCGGACGCTGCGGGCGGGCAACTACCCGGAGACGACCCGGTACAACTACCTCCTCGCCGCCGCGCAACTGGCCCGCTACCTGGCCGAGCACTCGCCCGACCCCGATGCCGCCGACGCCGCGGAGGACCCCACCGAGGTGACCCGGGGACATGCGGAGGCGTTTCAGGCGTGGATGATCGAGACCCGGTCGGCGTCGACCGCGCTGAACAAGCACAAAGGTCTGCAGCAGTTCTTCAAATGGCTGCTGACTGAGGAGGACATCGACCGTTCTCCAATGGATCGGGTCCGACAGCCCAAGACACCACAGAAGCTGATCCCGATCATCCGCGACGAAGACACGAAGAAGCTTCTCGACGCATGCAAGGGCAAGACCTTCCCGCACCTCCGTGACGAGGCGATCATCCGCCTGTACTACAACACGGGAGCGCGTCTGTCGGAGGTCGGCAACCTGCTGCTCGATGACGTCGACCTCAACACGGAGTCGGTCCACTACCACGGAAAGGGCGCCAAGGACCGCCGGGTGCGATTCGGGCCGAAGACGGCGCGGGCCATCAGCCGCTACCTACGGGCGCGCGGCAAGCACAAGGGTTCGGACCTGCCGGATCTGTGGCTCGCCGACCGTGGTGGGCGGAGGTTGGCGGCCAACGGCATCAAGATTCGTCTGAAGCGGTTGGGTCTCGCCGCGGGCGTTGCGAACGTGCACGCCCACCGCTGGCGGCACAACTTCGCCCACGAGTGGAAGCGTGCCGGCGGGAACACCGGTGACCTGATGCTGCTGCTGGGCTGGACCTCCGAGGACATGCCCCGGCACTACGGCGCCAGCGCGGCGGCCGAACGCGCCCAGGAGATCCAGGTGCAACTGGGCATCGGGGAAGGGGTGTAGACGCGGGCAACACGGTCGGTCGACCCGAGTACCTTGGGCAGACCGCGTTGCTCTCGTCGGCGATCGGCGGGCCTGAGTCGAGGTGGCGCTGGATTCGGCTTACTGGCTTCGGTGCAGACTTCGGTACGTCTTGTCGTGCAGAGCTGCAGCGGGGTAGCTGGCCTCCCGCTGATCGCCTGATCGGCATCGTGACGCGTGTAGGACCGGCGGACGTTCCGATTGGTGACGTCGTGTAACGGAAGGCCTGCCAGCGACGCGCGGCTCGGCGTTCGGATCTGCCGATGATCACCCACTCGCAACGGGGAGCCGCTCCTCGCTGGCGCGTGCGGGGGATGACATGGGTTCCTGTGCGCGCATATCGTGCACTCGATGATCCGACCCGCGTTCCTGGACTCTGCCGAGACCGCCACGGCCCTGTTGCGCAGTCCGATACTGGCCGAGCAATGGTCCTCGCCCAGCGCACTGCCGGACTTCTCCACCGGCGGCCTCGCCCGCCACCTGGCCAACCAGGTCACCCAGACCGTGACGTACCTCGCCGCGCCACCAGGAAAATTGGCGATCCCGGTGCTGGAGCACTTCACCGGCAACGCCTGGGTGACTTCAGGTGTAGACAGTGCCGACAACATCGACATCCGGCGGCGCAGCGAGCAGACAGCTGCAGCGACGACCCCCAGGGAGCTGGCGGACGCGGTCGATGCGGCATTGACCGACCTGGGTGCCACGGTGACAGCGCAACCGCCCGACCGCATCGTGGACCTCGGCGACTGGGGCCTAAAGGTCGACGACTTCCTGCTGACCCGGGTCATGGAGCTGGTCGTGCACACCGACGACCTGGCAGTCAGCCTCGGCTTGCCGACGCCACCGATGCCGCAGACAGCGACTGAAGCGACAATCCAGCTGCTGAGCAGCCTCGCGGCCTGGCGACACGGTTCCCTGAACGTGATACGCGCGCTAGCTCGGCAAGAACGAGCTCCCACCTCCATCTCCGCCCTCTAGCTGGCGGAGCGCTCGCTCTGCACTGTCCTCATCTGCCGCTGTCGCGCGTTGGTAGCGCCTGGCGCCGCGCGCTGTCATAGCCGATGTGAGTGCACTCGATCTTGCGACATGCGGACGGCTGATCGGGGCACCGTGGCCTTGCAATTTTCGCCGGCGCTACCGTCAGCGGCGTAGTTGACGACGGCTTCCATCACCTCTCTTATCTGGGCGTTTTCGCCGAGGGACCTGGCAAGGCAGTGCCTCATCATTCCGGACGTCGTCACACTGTTTCGCGGGCCCAGTAGTCCCGGTCGGGCAGTAGGACCCATTGGTTGGCGGGGCCGGTGATGCATCGGGCGCCGACAGGACGCAGGCCTACGAACGCGCACGCGTATGCCGGGGCCTGCAGCCGGTAGAGGTAGCTGAGCAGGATCATCTGGCTGGTGTCTGTGCTCCACGCGGCACCGCCAGGGTGCAGGTCCCAGCCGATCGTCTCGCCATCACGGTGGATGCTGCCCTGGTTGCCGCTTTTCGGGTTCGCATAGAGGCCGTAGGCGACGGTGCCGGCGGATAGCAGCCGACCGATCAGGGGTGTCTGAGGCTGGTATCCCCACGGCTGGGTGATCACGCAGCCGCCAGGCACATCGGTCACGCCGACGAGTAGCAGATCGTCCATCTCCGAAAGCCAGCCCCAGTCGTTCTCGTCGCCTGCTTCGGGCTCCTCGTCGATGTCGATGTCGTAGTGGGCGAGAAGTTCGTCGTCGCTCATCGGGGTGCCGTCGAGCCGGCGGATCGCCTCGATTGCGTCGATCCCGGCGACGCAGAGAAGCCCGGTCCCGTCGTAGTGGTCGACCTGCAGACGTTCGCCCAGCTCGCCGGCCAACGCGACGGCTTCTCGCTCGGCTGGGCTCAGCTCGACACCGGCAGGGGCGGCGCCGAATAGGTCGGGTTCGGGGCCTGCGAGGCTTAGCCGACCGGGTGACCAACCGGCCATCATCGGCTGCCATGGATCCGCGCCAGCGGCTGCTAGCACCCGGGCGTTGTCGTGCCGCCGCGAGTGTACGGCCAACCACAACGGGGACCGGCCGTCGGACAGGACATCAATATCGGTTGCTGCCGCGGCCATCGCCGCCACGACTGCGGGCGGCCAGTGCTCCGCCGCGACGTGCAGGGCCGAGTCATGCCCGAGTGGCATGCAGGGGTCGGCTCCCGCCGCCAGACGAGCCCGTACCTCATCCTCGCCTCCGCCCCACAACGGCATTCCATCCCAGCCCGCCATGCCCCGCCCTTCCGGCGCCCGTCAACGCGCACGACGCTAAACGGCGCCTGCGACACTTCCGGCGAAAGATTGCCGTCAGCTCCAGCAGAGCAGAACAGTGCAACGCAGCCTCGCCGAGCACTCGGAGACCACCAACGGCCCGAAGGGGTCGGCAAGGTGACGGTGAGGAACGCGCGGATCTGCCGCTGTCCGCGCGTACCGCCGACTGGTCGGGCCGTCAACCTTCCTGATCGTCGACCACGTGGCCACTGGCGAAGACGGCATCGAGGAAGTGGCGGAAAACCGGCCAGGGAAGCTTCGAGTTGCCGTGCCCGGCGACGGTGACCTGTCGTGCGAGGGCGGGTACAAACGGTCCGCCAGACGGTTGGAGATCGGGGATGCGTATATAGATGTAGTCGTTTGAGGTGTTCGTCGGGTTGACCTCGTAGAGCTCGTAGCACCAACCGTCGTGCTCGCCGTCATGGTGGGACGTGACCTCGAAAACTCGACTCGCGAAGCGCCACAAGTTCAAGGACAAAGAGAGATCACCGGCCACGGCCGCGTTCGGCGCGCCGGACACGATGTCGCCGGATGACTCAACGAAGCGAACGAAGTGCAGCAACACCGGCCAGGGCAGTGGCCTCTCAGTGGCGGCCACGTAGGCGTGGGTGGCGTCCGCCGGCGTGAACTGCTCGCCGTCGGGCGTCACATCTGGTATTACCACAGCGACCGCGCCGACCACGTCGGACGTTGCGCGTGGCCCGATCAGCTCGTAGGTCCACGCGTCCTCCGTCAGGAGGTACATCGAGTTGATCTGGTAGGTCATGCCGTCGTACGCCCACTCCTCCACCCCGGCAGGATGACAGGCCCAATGTGGAAGACTCGAACCCGCCAGGCGCGACGTCCGGATCTAGTGTCGCGTGTCTGATTTCCTTTGCCGGTTAGCATCGTCGTCGTGAGTAGTGACTTCGCGTTCTGGAAGGTTGGCCGGGGCGACCCCAGCGGGATCTTCGACGGCTTGGCTGACGGGGGCACCGAGGCGCTTGAGCCGCACTCCGACGTCTCCTGGTTCCGCGGCGAGTTGTTGTCGCGGTGGCCCGACCTGGTGGACGTGCTCGAGCCAACGGAAGACGACTTGCTTGAGGTGCCCGAAGATGGCGCAAAGTACGTCCTGCTCACCTTGCCGGTAGGCATGCTTGACCGGTTTGACGGTATCTTCGATCTGGCCGGGCGGTACGGGTTGAGCGGCTACAGCGGTGTCGCTGGTCAAGCGTTCTGACTACTCGCGTATGGCCTTGGCGAGGACCTGGTCGGCGGTCTTGGTCCAGCGGAACGGCTGGCAGCGCTCGTTGTAGCCGTCGATGAACGCGCGGATCGCCCCGATCAGGTCGCTGACGCTGGTGAAGCTGCCGCGCCGGATCTCCTGCCGACTGGTGATCCCGAAGAAAACCTCGACCATGTTCATCCAGGACGCGCTGGTCGGGGTGAAGTGCATGGTGATCCGCGGATGCTTGGCCAGCCAGGCCCTGACGTTCGGGTGGTTGTGGGTGGCGGAGTTGTCCGCCACCACGTGCAGCTTCACGCCGGGGTGGGCCCTGGCGACCTGCTTGAGGAAGGCCAGGAACTCAGCGTTGGAATGACGGTCGTAGCAGGCGTCCGCGGTGATCTTCCCGGTGGCAACCTCCAGGGCGGCGAACAGCGTGATGGTGCCGTGCCGTCGGTAGTCATGGGTGCGGCGCTCGGCGGCGTCGAAGCGCATCGGCAGCAGCGGCGCGGTCCGATCCAGCGCTTGAATCTGCGACTTCTCGTCCACACACACCACAACCGCGTTCGCCGGCGGATCCAGATACAGGCCCACCACGTCACGAATCTTGGCTTCCAGCTGCGGGTCCGTGGAGAACTTGAACGTCTACACGCGATGCGCTGGCAGACCCCAGGCCCGCCAGATCCGGGCTACCTCGGCGAAGCTGACCGGCATCCCAGCCCTGCTCAGCTGCTCCGCGAGCAGCCGCGCCGACCAGTGCGTCACCGCCAAGTCCGACGGCGGCGGGTTCAGCGTCGAAACGACCACCGCCGCCTCATCGATCCGCCCCGGCCGACCCGAGCGTGGTAGGTCAGCCAGCGCGGCGATCCCACCGGCCTCATACCGAGTTCGCCAGGCGATCACCGTCTGCCGCGTCATTCCCACCCGCCGGCCGATCTCCGCGTTCGGCAGGCCCTCGGCAGCCAGCAACATCATCCGAGCCCGCTGCACATGCCCGGCCGGCGCAGCAGACGAACGCGTCAACTCCCGCAGACGGACGCCATCACCGGGGCGAAGTACCAACGGAGCAGCGACAGCCATGCCTCATTGTCACCCACCACTACCGTCAAATCACTTCAGACACACAGCACTAGGAGCGCATGGCGCACAACGGAGCAACCGCTCTCGCTTATCAAGCCGCCGTTTTCAACGGCTACCGGAACAACGTCCACTCGCCACCTCAGCAGGATTGCGCAACTCAAGCCCCCCGCTGCACTGCGGACTGGATCGCCGGAACCGTCCCGGGCAGCAGCGCGCACGGAGCACGCGGGCGCGTCCTGGCATCCGCATGAGAGCGTGGCGCAGCACCGCAGGTGTTGAACACCCATGTACGAGGCGGCCGGCGATACTCTGACCACCGTCTCTGATGATTGGGGAAACCATGAGGGTACGAGAGCCCGTGCTTCCTGACGCAGTACTGGCGCCCATGCGAGCGGCCGCCGTGGCTGCTGCCCGAGATGCGGGAGACGTTACATCCGACGAGTTGGCAGAGCGGGTCCTCGACGCGGTCGTGACGGCTTTTTTCGCCTCCACTGACGTCAAGGAGCAGATCCGTGATGTTCCACCGTTCGACAGCCTGCCTCCCGGTGCCACCGTGGCAGACGTCCGCACCGAACGGCGGCTAGCGATGTTCACGCCACCAGAACCCTGCTCGGGCTACGGCTCACCGATCACTGCGGAAGCTTGGCTGAACGTGGGTTACGCCGAGCCGTCGACAACACCAACGGGCAAAGACAAGAGCGTTTAGACGAGAGCTGCCCGCTACCACTGAACCGGATCCGCGAAATAGCCGTGGCACCCCATCACCCCTGCTGTGCGTGGCGCGTGTCCGTCACGTCAACGTAACCGGGGCCCTCTAGCGTCGCAGCCAGGACAAAACGGGCAGACTTGGTGCTGCTCGGCGACTGAATCTGGTACCTGCCGTCGACAGGTTGCGCCGGCCATGTCGGTGCTGCCGGCGGTGGCGGAGTGCGCCGATGAAGGCTTGCGCAGAGTGGCTACGACCTGGGCGGTGCGGATCTGAGGACCGTCTTCTCTCGTAGGTGACCTCCCGGACCCAGCGGACCGTGTTCTCGACGTCGTTGAGCGGCGGAGCCGGATTCGAGTCAGGGCTGTGAACCTCCGGTACGCCGACGGCGGCACTTTCGGGACAGTTCCGCCAGCTGCAACATGTACGCCTTCCTGGCGTGTCGTGCCATTTCCGCGCGTACATCTGCATCGAGTAGGCCGTCGGGGTCGACCTGTCGTTCGAAGCGATCGAGGAAGCCCTGCGTCCCCGCTGCCGTGCGAGCGCGGCGGTCGGTTGTTCTGGCCCAGGATGTGTGGGCGGCTATGCGTGCCCGGCGTCGACGCTGCTCCGGTGTCAGCCCGGTCGACCTAGCTCTCCGTTCTTCGGGTTCAGACACGTTCACCGATCCCGACACGGGACTGACTCTCCTGGGCACGCTCGGCGGCAGCGCTGGCGCCGTAGTGCCGGGGCATGTCGTCTGAGGTCCAACCGAGCAGCAGCATCAGATCGCCCGTGTCGCCGCCAGCGCGCTTCCACTCGTGGGCGAAGTTGTGCCGCCAGCGGTGGGCGTGGACGTTCACGACGCCGGCGCGGCGGCCGCGACGTTTGAGCATGAGCTTGATGCCGTTGGCGGCAAGTGCCCGTATGCCTCGATCTGCCAGCCAAAGTTCGGCAAGGAGTGATCCTTTGTGCTGGGCCCGTATTCGGAGGTAGCGGCTCATGGCGCGAGCGGTCTTGGGTCCCAGCCGTACCCGGCGGTCCTTGGCGCCCTTGCCGTGGTAGCGGACAGTGTCCGTGTCGGCGAGGCTGATGTCGTCAACATGAAGGTTGGCGACTTCGGACAG
Source organism: Micromonospora arida (assembly GCF_042873195.1). Taxonomy (NCBI): domain Bacteria; kingdom Bacillati; phylum Actinomycetota; class Actinomycetes; order Micromonosporales; family Micromonosporaceae; genus Micromonospora; species Micromonospora arida. The sequence goes on from NZ_JBIALC010000004.1 coordinate 42,179, forward strand.
CCGCGCTCCCGTGTTGTACAGCAGGCGGATGATCGCCTCGTCTCGACGGTCGACGAACGCCCTGCCGCGACACGTCTCCAGGATGCGTCGCGTGTCGTCGTCACGCATGATCGGGATCAACTTCTGCGGCGTCTTGGGCTGCCGAACCCGCTCCATCGGCGACCGATCGATCTCCTCCTCGTCGAGCGCGAGCCATTTGAAGAACTGCTGCAGAGCTTTGTGCTTGTTCAGGGCGGTTGCGGGTGAGCGTGTCTCCACCATCCACGCCTGGAACTCCTCCACGTGTGCCCGGGCCACGGCAGTGGGATCGTGTGCTGCCTCCGACGTGTCAGGTGCCGATTTCGCGCGATCCTGCAGGTAGCGGGCCAGTTGTGCCGCGGCGAGCAGATAGTTGTAGCGGGTCGTCTCCGGATAGTTCCCGGACCGCAATGACCGATGCCAGTCCTCCAGGAAACCGCGCCACGGAGCGGGCAGACCAGCAAGCATCTTTCCTGCATCTATTGGCATGGGGTGACGCTCCAGGTCGAGCATTCGTCGAGGACCGGCCGCAGGGTGCCGATGGGCCCGTCGCGGTGGCGGAGCAACCGATCCGCCGGTGCGTGCACGGCTGCGGTGTGGCCGGTCACCGTGGGCCCTGTCCATCTCTGGCCCGCCGGGGGACGCGGTTAGGGGCTTCGGTTCGGGTGCGCCAGTCCTCAGTGGCGACCTGCCAGTGAGTGCGGGTCGCGTCGCCGGTGCCGCGCGGCGCGCGGTGCCGGCTGAGCCGATTCCGCCCGCGTGTGGGAGGGGTTTCGGTGATGACCTTCCAACCCGCGGCCCGAAGGCCAGCGGTGGGCCTGTCGGTGCGGGTGTAGGTGATCATGCGCTGGTAGCCCATGCGCCGGGCGACTCGCCACGCGGCGGCAAGCAGGACCGAGCACGCGTTGCGTGGCCCGCCGGTCGCCAGGCGGGTGACCTCGGCGGTCAGGCCGTCGTCGTGGTGGCGGGCGTCGGGACGGCCGACCATCGCGACACCGATCAGGTTGCCGGCGTGGTTGGTCAGTCCGAGGGAAAACGTGTGTCCCTGCGGTCGTTCGAGTTGCTGGTGGTGGGCGCTGATGTAGGCGCACGCCTGCCGGTAGCTGATCGGCCGTACCCGCGGACGGGCTGGGCGGCGACGCGACGGACGATAGTGGGCGGCAGTCTCCGGCTGGTCAGTCACGGTGGCCTGCTCGCACGACGAAGACCAACAGGTGCAGGGCAGTCGGCGAGCCGTGCCGACTGGCCGCCGACCGTGCGGCGTCCGCGCTGTCCGCAGTGAGACCTACCGGTGCGGTGATCGCGAGGACGTGCTGGAGGTAGTTCATCCCACCGACGTGCGCCTCGGGGACAAGGCCGGCCAGGTGAACGACCTCGGTGGGCGCCGGTTGGGCTGAACGCTGCTCGACGATGAGGACCGCGAAGCCGTCCGGGGTGATAACCAGCCGGAGGGCACGGAAGAGATCGGCCACCGCACCGTCGACCGGCCTGGGTCGCGCGAGCGGCTGGGGTCGCGGCCAGCGCAGTACGACCAGGTCGACCTGCTCCACGGTGTCGAGACCGGCCAGGTCCGCAGCATGGGTGACCGAGCGGTAGGTGCGGGCCGCGGCAATGCTCTCGTCGCGAACGGTCGGGTCGCCGTCGAAGTCGACCACGGTCGCGCCGCGCCGGCTGTAAATGGCGATGATTCGACGCGCCAGCAGGCGACGAAAGGTGGACTCGCTGATCTCGCCAAGGGCGCCGCTGCGCCATACCGAGATCCAGATCGGCGAGCCACCGACGATGACGTCGACGTGAAGGAAGTCGCGGTGGTGGCCGAAGGTGGAGCTGTCGGCGTATGGGTCGGGTCTGCCGTCTCGGGACGGTGGTTTCGGCCCGCTGGGGTTCTCGGGTGTCGCGGAGGATCTGGTCATCGGTGGGTGGCTTCCACACCGGCTGGCCCGTGCTCACGACCACCAAGAGCGGTCGTGCCGGCGGGTTTGCTGGGGAAGCACTACGTTGGCCACCCAACGGCGACCCAACCGTTGGCCAACGGTTGGCCAACCTCCGGTCCGGCGGTGATGGCGGACTGCCGCGGCGGGTTGCCGACGAGTCTGGCGTGGATGGCAACCGTCGGATTACCTGCACGAGGTGCGGCGCCGGCTCAGCTGGTCACACAGGGTGGCGGGATCTTGACGCGTTGCGCTAGCGTCTCACCTGCGCTGCGGCCGGGTTGGTTGCGGCCATGCGGTGGAGGTTCGCGTCGCGGATCCGCCGCCACAAGAGACGGAAGGGCGTGAACGTGGTGTTCGAGGTCGGAGCAGCGACTACACCGCCGTCCGGGACGTCGGCAAGATCCTGAACGAGATCGGCGGCGCCGTCGGCGCTGCCCATGCAAAGAACGTCTCCACCGAGATGAGCAACGCCAACCAAGGTGCGGGGCTGAGAAAATCAGACGTGCGGCTTCGGTCCGGCTCGAGCCGGACCGAAGCCGCACGCGTAGCGAGTCGTCGAGGTTCGGGGAGTGCCGTGCGTACGGGTAAGGGTCGCCGATCGGTGCTGAAGATCGCCGTCGCCGTGTCGATGATCGGCGCGTTGGTCGGGTCCGGGGTGGTGGGCGTGCCAGCTCCAGCGTCGGCGGCCGACACGGTACGCGGCCTGCAGTGGTATCTCGACGCGCTGCAGATCCCGCAGGCCCACGAGATCACCAAGGGGCGTGGGGTGACGATCGCCGTCATCGACAGCGGCGTCGACGCCACGCACCCGGCGCTCGCCGGCCAACTGGCCGGCCGCCCCGGTGCTGCCCCGGCGGGGTCGCCGCAAGGCTGGGTCGACCGGGACAAGGAGGCGGGCCATGGCACGTCGATGGCCGGCCTGATCGTCGGGCGGGGCGGCGACCGGAACCGGCAGCTGGGGGTCGCGCCGGAGGCGAAGGTCCTGCCGATCGCGCTGAGCGGTAGCGAGGGCAACGGCTACGACGGTGAGGTGGCGCGGGGCATCCGTTGGGCCACCGACGCCGGAGCTGACGTGATCAGCCTGTCCATCGGCTTCGCGCAGCCCGCCAGCATCCGGATCGTCGAGGCGGTCCAGTACGCCCTGAGCAAGAACGTCGTGCTCGTCGCGGCGACCGGCGCGGGCGGTCGGACGGTCGACTCCCCGGCGAACGCGCCTGGTGTGATCGCGGTGAACGCGACAACCCGATCGGGAGGCCTCGCCCGCGCCTCGGTCGCCGGCCCTGAGGTGGTCCTCGCGGCCCCGGGCGACGACATCATCGCTCCCGTGCCGACGGCGGTGCAGGACAACGGCTACGCGGTTGCATCGGGCACTAGTCAGGCGACCGCCATCATGGCCGGGGTGGTCGCGCTGGTGCGGTCACGCTACCCGGACCTGGACGCGGCGAACGTGATCAATCGCCTGATCCGGACGGCCCGGGACGCGGGGGTGCCGGGTCGGGATCCGGAGTTCGGCTTCGGCGCCGTGGACGCGCTTGCCGCGCTGCAGCGGCCGGTGCCAGCCGTAGACGGCAACCCGCTGCTGGCGGCCGGCGCGCAGCCTGATGGAGCGACGACCTCCCCCAGCGCCGGGCAGACCGAACGGCCGGCTGTCGCCATCAAGGTCAAGAACAAGACCGGCCTCATGGTCGCGGGCGTGCTGTGCCTGGCCGTCGTCATCGCCGCGGTGGTGCTGGCCGTAGTCGTCGCCCGCCGCCGGCGCCGCCGTACCGCGCCGCCGGTCGGACCCGAACCGGGCAGAGCGCTGGTGGGTGGTCCGGGGTTCCCGCCGCCCGGGTACGGGCACCCGGCCGTCCCGCCGCCCGGCTACGGCCCGCCGGGAGGTACGCCGCCCCCGCGGTCAGATGCTGCGCAGCATCCTCATCCACGTCAGACCAGGCCGCAGCCCGTACCCCCATTCCCTCCGCCCACTTCGCTACCGGGGCAGCCCGGCGGATCGGCGCAGCCCGGGACCGCACCGCCCCAGGGCTTGGGCGGCCCGCACCAGCGCTGACACACCACCGACCGATCAACGGGGAGGACGGAGATGAGCGACGAGGGCAACAGCCCACCACAGGTGGAGGGCTGGACGCGGGTGCCGCCCGGCGTCGCCGACGCGATGCCAGCGGGCAGCCCGTTGCGGCCCATTGCCACGGTGGCTGCGCACGGGCCGGCCGTGGGGTTCCGTCAGGATGACGTCCGCGCCGGCGCAGGATCGGCGCCGTCGCAGCTCGTGGGCGGGCCCGGTCAGCGCGACGTCACCGAGTGGGAGGCGGACCGCCTAGAGGCGGCCGCCGACAACATCGAGCGGCACGCAAGCTACCTGCGCCGGCTCGCCGTCGACATGGAGGAGATCAAGGACCTACTCGGCGGCGAAGCGGCCCTGGCTGACCCGGGCGGCGCGCTGGGCGGTTTTCCCAAAGGGCTGAGCCTGGCCGCCGCTCACCATGGTTTACACAGGACGACCTCGGAGTCGCTGACGAATCTCTCCAACGACCTGTACCGGGCGGCCGATGCGCTGCGCGAGGTCAAGCGTAAGTACGACACCGCCGAGGACGCGAACAAGATGTCAGCGCAGGAGATGCAGCGAGCCCTGAGGGCCGGCGGCCCCGCTCCGGGCAGTAGCGCGGAAGGAGTTTGACGTGAGCGCTCCGAGCTGGGAGGACATGGCGCGGCAGGTGCTGGTCGCAGGCCGGCCGGCCGACATCACCAGCGCCGCGTTGGGCTGGCAGGCGCTGCTGGGCAACGTCGAGGAGGTCAAACGGCTGGTGGGCGCCGACATCCACGACCTCGGCGAGAGCTGGAAGGGCCCGGCGTACGACGCGTTCCGCATGCACATGGAAGCGCTGACCAAGCAGGCCGAGACGATTGTGGATGGTGCCCGGGAGTCGGGCAGCGGTCAGCACAGCATCGTGACCGTCCTGCAAACCGCCGCGCAGGATCTGGAGCGTGCGCAGAACGCGATGCCGGTCCCACAGGGGTGCGTGGGCGACCTGGCGGCGGCCCGCAACGGTGCCATAGTCATCGAGACGGGGCTGTTCGAGGCGAGCATCCGGGCCGACTTCGCGGGTAGTTGGCCGATGGAGAAGCTCGGCCAGCTCAACGACCGGATCGGCGAATTCTTCAACAACAACACCGAGGACGCGCGCAAAGCCTACGACAAGGTCAGCGACGACTACGCAGCCCGGGAGCGGGAGACCCCCGGAGGCGCCCTGTCGGAGAAGCGCACAGGCAGCGGCCCGAGCGGGGTGGACCTGGAAGGTCCAACGGGCACCGGCGGTGCCGGCCAGGCGACCAGCCTCGGTGGAGGGCCTTCAACCGGCGGTCTCGGTGGTGAGCCTTCTCTGGTAACCGGATACACCGGCTCCGGCGGGGCAGGCTTCGGCTCGGGTACCCACCCGGACCTCTCCTCCGGCTCTGGCGGCTACGACGGCAACGCCCCAAGCAGCAGCGGCAAGCCCTCGGGCGTCGGCAGCGACCTCGGTGGCGGCGCTCTGGCCGGCGAGTACAGCAGCGGCTTAGCCGGCGCAGGCGCAGGTACGGGAAACCTCACTGGCGTGAACTCCGGGTTTGGTGCCGGCGGGGGCGTGCCCAGCGCGACCGGCCTGGGAGCCGGGGGCGGTGGTCTTGGTGGCACGGCAGGCCTGGGCGGGGCCGGTGCCCCCATTCCGGGCGGTGGTTCCCTGGGCCGCCCGGTCAGCCTCGGCATGTCGCCGATGATGGGTGGCGCGGCTGGTACCGGTGGTGCCGGGCGCGGTGCCAATGGTCCGTCCAGCAGGGGCGGTGCGGCGATGACGCCTGGCATGGTCGGCGCGGGCGGCCGGGGTGGGTCCGGCAGTACGGGCGCCCGTGCTGCCGGCGGTGGCGTCCGGGGCGGTTTGACGGGGACGAACAGTGGAGCCGACGACGGCAACGAAGAGTCCCAACACGGCACATGGCTCAGAGAAGACGACGACGTATGGGGCGCGGACGACAACGGCACGGACGGCGTGTTGCGCTGAGGCTCGCCATCGACCAGTGCTCCGCACGTTGACGGCAACGGTCGTCCCTGGGGTCGTGCCCGTCAATGATCGCGGCAGACCCATCCGGAGAACAGGGATACCGATCGCCCTCCCGGTCAGCCCAACGGCGGGGCGCCGTCACCCAACGACGGCGAGTCTCGGCCCAACGGCGGTGGGCTGCCTTCTCCGTACCGCGAGGATCATTTATCTGGTTTGGGCCATGTCTGGCGGTTGGTTGCCACCCGCTGCGGAGTCGCCGTGGGGCTACGGGTGAATGCGTTCGCTCGGTGGGCTCATGGGCGACAGAATGGCTGCGATCATGGTGACCTGCGGTGGGAACGGGGGCGTCGGTGGGCGCGATGTCGCTGGGCACGGTGCTGCGGCGCTGGCTGCGAGCTATGTCCGCAAGCTCGAGCGAGTCGCCTGAACCTGACTATCTGCCTGAGCTGCCGGCCATCGAGTGGGTGCGGGCTGGAGCAGGCGGTGCCGATCGAAGCGTCAGCCCCGCAGAGTTCTCTGTCGTGTTGCTGACGGTGGCCCGCGACGGTGAGCCGGGCCTGCGGGCCGCGGCTGCGGATGCGCTTGGTTCCGCTGAGGCGCGGTGGTGGTTGGCGGTGGATGAAGCGCTGCGGGAGCGGTGGTGGTCGGCGCCGCGCTGGTCGCGGAGCCTTGCGGCGGAGCTGGCTGAGGGTGAGGTGGAGGTACTGCGCCTGGTCGTAGCCGGCTGCCACCGTGACGGGCGGATCCGTGAAGCGGCGGTTGTTCACCTTGCTGATCACGCGCACCCGGCTGCGCTGGCGGTGCTAACGCTTCGGACCGCCGACTGGGTGGCCGAGGTGCGCCAGCCGGCAAGGGCGGCGGTGAATGATTGGCTGTCGTCATCGCGGGGGTCGTTGACCCAGCTCACGGAGATGGTGTTCGCGCTGCGCGGTCGAGGTCAGGGCGCCTGGTTGGCCGAGCGCGTCGAAGGTGTCCTGCGGGACCTGCCATTGGACGGCTTGGAGCCGTTGCTGGCGGCGCGGGATCGTCGGACCCGGCGGGCGGCGTACCAGGCCGCGACGACTGGTGGCCTGTTGAGTGTGAGCCGATTGATCACGGCCGCGATGAAAGACGATGACCTGCCGATCCGGTCCCTGTGCGCCCGAAGTGCCGTTCAGGCCGCGACGGACCCGGCTCAATTGCGAGGGTTACTGGTCAGCCGTACTGCGCTGGTTCGGGCTGAGGCGCTGCAGGCCGTGACTGCAGTCGGTGATCTGGGCGCTGCTGAGGCTGCGTTGCCTGATCGGCATCCGCTGGTGCGGGCGATCGCTCAGGCCGGGCTCCGCCGCGGCGGAGCGGATCCGGCAGAGTTCTATCGCCTGCTTGCTCGGCGGGAGCCGCCGGCGCCGGGGGCGATCGCCGGGCTGGGCGAGACCGGCGGCGTCGAGGATGCCGGCCTGGTTCGACGGTGGCTGGCGCATCCAGGTGCGCGTGGTCGGGTCGAAGCGGTCCGCGCATTGCGTCGCCTCGGTGTGACCCGGCCGGCCGAACTCGTGCCACTGCTGCGCGACGAGTCTGGCGCGGTGACCCGCCAAGTGGTGGCGGCCCTGCGACACGACCTCGGCGCCCTGGACCCGGAAATGCTCGAGGCCCTACTGAGGCCGGGCAACGCGCCGCATGTCCGGTTCGCGGGCTACCGGCTACTGACCTTGGCCAACGCATGGCAGCGGCTGGCCACCAACCTACGGCTGATCGATGATCCCGACGACCGGTTGCGCGTCGGTGCGCGGGCGGATATCAGCTCGTGGCTCAATCGGCAGGCGGCCACGACTTATCACGGTCCATCCCGCGATCGTGCCGCCGAACTCGACAAGCTGATCGAACGTGCCCGCCCGATCCTCGACGAGGACAAGGTCCGGCTGCTGCGGTTCCATGCCGGCCTGCCCCATCAGGCGGCGATATGACCGGCGGCGACATACCTCGCCCGCTCAGCGACATCGAGCGGGACGTCATCGCGCGGCTGCTGTCCGTGCCGTTCCCCGGGCGCGACGAGTTGCGTGCGCAGTTGCCGTTCGCCACTGTCGAGGGTCGGTGCGACTGCGGCTGCGTGACCGTTAACCTTGCTGTGGACCGCGCCGCAGCGCCGGCCACGGTGTTGTCCGGTGCACCAGTGTCGGCTGACATCAGCGACGACGAGTTCTACGCCGGCATCGTGCTGCTCGTCGATGGTGAGGGCTATCTGTGCTGCCTGGAGGTCTACTCCATCGGTGACGAACCCGTTCGGCGGCTTCCACCGGTCGAGCAGATCAACGCCCGTCCGCAGAGGTAAGCCTCAGCCTTCAGATGGACGGACGGCGCAGCAGCCGGACGCAGGATTAACCGCACGGTCTTGGGCTCATGTCAGACCAGCGGTGGCCGGCCCGGTATCTGGGTGAGCCTAGTGAGGCTCTCGGCTTTGAGTCGTCGGCGTGTCGCGGCACCCAACTCTGGTTGGGGATTCAGGCCGCGCCACGCGGCGGTGTGTCGTGAATCCTGTGTAGCCAGTCCATGAGTGCGGCGTAGTCAGCATCAGCGAGACCCTGACGGGGATCGACGCGATGAAGCAGGGCGTGTCCTGCGTGATGTGCTGACACCCAGGCTCGGTCGGTGTTCGTGATTTCGTCGTCGACCCAGGCGAAGGGGCGGCCTGCGGCCCAATCAACGAGGGCGCGGGTTTTCCAGTGCAGCCCGTTCCGCTCGTCCTGCTCGTCGGTGTCGGTCGGCTCCGGCCAGATCACCACCGGCAGCTGCGGCAGACCGATCCGTGGCGCGATGGTCTCGTTTGCGTCGTCCATCCAGGTCGTGGCCCACACCAGATCGCACCGTAACGCCGTCAACCGGGGTCCGTGTTCGGGATCGATTCTGCCCAGCAGCGGATTCGAGCTGATCTCTCGTGGTTCAGTGCCTGTCTCGCAAGTTGGGTATTGCTGCGGTGTCCCACCGAACGGAATGAGGGGTCCGTCAACATCGAGGAAGAGCAGCGGACGCTCTGCAGAGCCGGTCACGGCAGCACGATATCGGTTCATCCTGGCCGGCCCGAAGCACTATCGTGCCGGCGTGATCAAGGGTGATGGTGCTCGACTGGGCATGGAGGCGGCGCGTCGACTCGCGCAGACGGGGTGTTGTGAGATCGCGCCGGGCCTGACGGATGAGGAGTTCGATCGCATTGAGAGGACGTACGGCTTTGAGTTCGCCGATGACCATCGGGCGTTCCTTGCGGAAGGGCTGCCGCTGAACGTGCCGTTCGAGCCGGAGGAGGGCGTGTCCTATGCGTGGGAGAGGCCCTGGCCGGACTGGCGGGATGCCACCTCCGGTGCCATTCGGGAGTGCCTGGAGTGGCCCGTGGAAGGGGTGCTCTTCGACGTGGAACACAACGCGGTATGGCACGACACCTGGGGCGATCGGCCGGCAGACCGCGATGAGGCGTTGGAGACCGCGCGGCGCAAGCTTGCGCAGGCGCCACGGCTGGTACCCGTCTACGGGCATCGGTTCCTGCCCGCCGGGCGTGGAACCGTCGGGCACCCAGTCCTCTCGATCGTGGAGACCGACATCATCTACTACGGCATGGACCTGGTCGACTACATCCATCAGGAGTTCGGCGGGCCGGGTATGGACAGGACAGATCAGCGCTGGAACCCGAGGGCGACGGTGGCGTTCTGGCGGGACTTCCTCTGATCCGTCCGGCACGCCGGAGCAACCTCGACCCATGCCGCCGTCGTAGCCCTTCCGGCGTTCAACTGAGCGCGCGCCAACTGTCGAGGCTCGCGACTGCTCGGTCAACGGGACGTGCTCGTACTAGAGGGGGCCCGTCGGGCGATCGCAGGCGTCCAACGCGACCTGCGGGCAAGGACAGCCATCAGTTCTGGCCTGTCGAAGGCCCGTTCCACCGCATCCACCCCTCCAGGCCTCGCTCCCGGGTGAGCGTTAAACCTCCTGTAGATCGCTGGGCGGCGCGACACGCCAGTAGTGCGATCAGCAGATCCACGGAACGCTACGGTCCGATGGCGGTTACCTGCTCAGCCGCGTCAGGTCAGCAGGGTCCGGGAGTCATCGTCACCGTCGCCGGAGGAAGGCATAGACGATCTTGTTGGAGGCGAATTCCGAGATGTTTACGAGGTCCCAGCCGAACTGGCCCAGGACCTCGGCGGCAGCAACGGCCTCGCTGACCTTGCCGCCGCCGAGGCCGTGATGGGAGACCACGGCTAGCAGGCGATAGGGGTACGTCCGCAGGTCGGCTTTGCCCTGCAGGACCGCCTGGGCGGTGACCATCCGGGTCCGGGCGATCTGCTCCGGAGTCTCTGCGGCAGTCATACCCGGCACCATAGTGGCTCGTCGCTCGGGCAGTCTGCCAGCTCCGCAGCCGGTATGTTCGAGACGTGTCTGCGTCGGCCGGTGTCTCTCGTCTTGTCGTGGCGCTCGTTGCGGTGCTCGCCACTGCCGCCTGCGACGATGCCTCGGCTCCGGAGGCTGCGCCGACCGCCGGTCCGGCCACGAGCAGCGTTGCCGCCACCGCACCTGCCGCCTCGGTCGGCCCTGTCTACCGCGCTCAAGACCTGGACCTGTGTAAGCGTACTGATCTTCGGCCGTTGGCGGAGCTGTCTTTGACGGTGGCCCGCACTGATCCGAAGCCACCGCTGGGGCAGCCGGGTGCGTCGTGTCTGTTCGAGATGCGGACGAAGGACGGGCATGAGGCGAACCTGCGGGTGGAGGCGTCCACGCCAGTCAGCGAGCAGGAGGCTCGGCTGCTCTACCGGGCCACGGCGCAGGTGACGGTGATGACTCCCGCCGGCGTCATCACCGGTGTGGGCGACGAGGCCGAGGCCTACACCAGGCGCTCCGAGCCCGGCTTCAAGTACGCCGAGTACATGGTCCGGGCGCGTACGGGCAACCTGGTGGTGAAGGTCTGGTTGGCCGTCGGCGGTGCTTCGTATGCCGCCACCGAAACGCTCGCGTCGAAGGCGCTGACGTTGCTCAAGGCGACCCAGGCGGCCGTACCCACGGTGTGATGTGCCCGTTGGTCATCCGCGGACGGCCTCGGGCCACCGCCCACCGGGTAGCTTCGAGTGGTCCCCGACCTGCGTGGCGATGTCGCGGATGTTGCCCAGCGCGTCGATGAAGCGTTGGCCGATGGTGAGCAGAACGTCCAGGCCGGCGGTGACCAGGTCTCCGACCGACTCGGCGAGGGTGGAGATGGCCCACGGTAGGTCGATGACGGTTGCCCCTTCGGACGCCGCCTGCGCCAGTTTGCCGACCAGCCCCGTGACGATCTTCGCGAGTTCGACGGCGTAGTCGACGTTTGACTTGGCGATCGTGAACAGCCACTGGCTGATGAACTCCGACTTGACGACGGATTCGTCGACCGCGGCTTTCTGCTTGAGAGCCTTGGCGTTGTAGGCACTCGCGGCGTCGCCGGTCCACTTGGGCAGGTTCTCGTTCGCCGGGTCGGTGGTGACGGAAGAAAGCTCGGAGACCGGAGTCTTCACGTCGTTGACCCAGCGGAAGCTGGCCTCGATCAGCGAGAGCACCGGCAGTTGATGCTCCAGGGCCTGCTCGACGCGGTCGAGGACGGCATTCAGTGCCGTTTTGGTGCTATCCAGGCTGTGCTTGATCCACAAGAGTGCTGCGGGTCCGAGGAGCCACTTCCACTGCTGTACCTGCTCGACGATCTCGTTGAACGTGGCGATGGCCGTGTCGATGCCGGCGCGGATGTGGTCGAACGCCTTGTTGAACGGTTCCCCGTACTCGAGATCAGTGGTACCTGGCTGCATGGGGTGCTCCGTGCCCTCTCCGACGTCGCGCGGTGGGCCGCTAGGCCCTGTAGATCTTGTTGAGGTCGAGTGAGACGATCTCGTCGGCCCGGTCGTACTCATCGGCGATGTGCCGCAGGGCCTTGCCCACCTGTTCGAATTCGGTCACCGCCCCATTCAGAACGGCGACCATGAAGTTGTGGAAGTCGTTGTATGCCAGCGAGTGAATGAGGACGTTCGCGTCACCGATGAAGAAGGCCGATGGGTCGAGGTGCAGCTGCTCCGCAGCGACCTTGATGGCAGCGACCCGGTCCGACAGCGTCAGCCACTTACCTCCCTCATCGCGCAGCGAATCGGTGATGACGTTCAGTTCAGCCATCTCACTACCTCACAATCCAGTCCGTCTGGCGGTGGCCAGCTCGAACGCGCGGAAGAGGGAACGAGCCTCGAACTGCAGCTGACCCGCGTCTGCCCGTGCGATCCGCCGGACGTCACCGGTGATGCCGGTGATGCCGCCTCCGCGGATGTGCAACGTCAGACAGCCGTTCGGGCTCGACATGCTCGACTCATCCGTCCGCCTGGGCAAGCGAGTCGCAGCCTCGAGCTCTGCGTCGAGGCCGGACAGCGTCCGCCACGTGTCGCGCAGCCAGGTGTGCTCGTCGACGTCCCGCTCGGGGCTCCTGTCCAGCGGTTCCCGTTCCGGCGATGCAAGACCACTCTCCTCCACCTGCAGATGAAGGAGAGCCGCAACTTCGAGGGCAGACTGCACGGCGGCGACGTACGCCTCGACGAGCGCATCGGCGAGCCCGCTGGGGCCGATCCGGCCGCGCCAGTCGCGAGCGATCGCGACAGCGGAAACCTCTCGCTGGGTGTCGACCACTACGCGGACGGAGCCGGTGTGGTCCGCCCCGGAGCACTCCCCGGGACGCAGTTCACGTCCCGCCTCGCGCAGCGCACGATCGGCCTGCTCACGCAAGGCGGAATCGTCGCCCAGGAAGTCCAGACTCGCCAGTTTGAGGCGTTCACGCCTGCTGCCCTGCTGCATTCGCCCCCCGGCTTCCTGCTCGGTCAACGCTTTCCGTGATGCGCCCGCCACGGCGAGGTAGGACCACGGTACGTGAATGACCAAGATCCGGGGGACCCCGGGCGCTGGGCTGGACGTCTCGCCACGGCGAGGACACTGTCGCGGCAGAGAGGCCCCGGAGGACCGCGTCGATCTCCGCAGCGAAAGGCCGGACGCACGCCGTTGGCAAAGTTTCGACCCAACGCCAGCCAACAGCACTCTTGAGCTGCCCAAACAGGCCCTGTTGGTGATCTCCGAAGGGGGTCCCGCGAAGTACGGCGTCCTGTTGGCCAACAAGCGGTCCCAGCGTTCTGGCCTGCGGACAACAAGCGTGCGTGCACCGATTTCTGAAGCCGTCGCGCATCGGTGAACCCCAGGTCGCGTTGGGTGCGCGTGTGTGGATGAGCCTCGAGAGCTACCGCCGCCGGCGGCAGCCCGCCGCACACCGGGAGTATCACGATGCCTTCCTTCTCCGAGTGGCCTGAGTCTCCATTGGACTCCGCCCAGCGCGCTTTCGACCTGCTCGTCCACCCGCCCACCACTCTCCAGTTCGACGGCTGCCGGTTCGACGGCTGCCCGGACCGCCTGATGTCCCTGTACGAGCTGAAGCGGTTCCTCCTCGACCGGGACACCCCGCGAGAGGTACGCGACCTGATTTGGCGGGAACTCGTCGTCCGCTCGCGCCAAGACGGCCCTGGCTGGGGGTTGGGGGCGGTCGGCCTTGCGATGCCCGGCCTGCGGGCCTTGGCCGGCGGGCTGGCGCGGGGTTACCGGGGCGACAGCGACGATATCGACGCGGAGATTCTGGGGACCTTCTGGGACCGTCTGATGCGCCGGGTGGACGTCGACCAACCGCGGATTCTCCCGCGCATGCTCGATGCTGCCGGGCGGGCGGGCCTGAAGGTGCGTTACGCCGACGTCACCACCGAACCCTTCGATAGTGAGCCACCCGGGCCGCGTACTCCACTGCAGCCGTGGGATCACCCGGAGTTCGTTCTGGCCCGTGCGGTGGCGATCGGGGTGATCGACGCCGACGACGCCAACATCATCGCCGAGACGCGGCTGGAAGGCGCATCGGTGCAGGCGGCGGCGGCCCGGTGGGGCATCGCGGGACAGTTGGCCTCGCACTGGCGCGACCGGGCTGAGTCGAGGCTGGTCGACGCGATCCGTGACGGGGAACTGGCCCACGTCAGGCTGCGTACCCGTCCGGCCAAGCCGGTTCGCCGCACGTCCCTGAGGGCGTGGCCCGGCCAGTGACCGGGGCGAGCGGTTGGGTGACGGTTGGCCATGTGTTGGCCGGTCAGCCCCGGGAAATCGGGCCCAACACGGGCTCTTGGCGGTCACGAGACCGATCACCCCTCCGACACGCCAGCCGGGGTGCGCGAGCGGTCTCGGGCGCCGCCCGGTACGGGTGGTGACTTGGTCCGGCTCCAGGTCCGTGCTCACCACGAAACCGAACCCGGTGTGGAAGGAGCAGTGCTTCCACGGTCCCCGCTCGTACGGGCGGCGCCTCCCAACCGCTTTCGAGCACGCCCCACCGCGAGGTGGGGCGGGAGGTGACCACCGATGCGCCGCATCCTGAACCGACTGTCCCTATCCACTACGACCAACGCCAGTGTCCTGCTCGGCCTGACCGCGCAGGCCATCGCCGGAGCGCCGGACCTGCTCGCCGTCAACAACCTCCCGACCGTCATCAACAACCTGGTTGTCTGGATCGTCGGCATCCTCGTCGGCGTCGCCACGTTGTTCCTCACCTACGGTGGGGCGCTGTACCTGATGGCCGGCGGCGACCCCGGGCAGGTGGAGAAGGCCAAGGGCGCACTCAAGGGCGCAGCGACGGGCTACGCGCTCGCCGTGCTGGCCCCGGTGCTGGTGACCATCCTGCGCGGCATCCTGGGAACCTGACCCCGATGTTCTGGGACATCGTCGGAGTCGGAACCCTGCTGGACGAGATCCTCACCTGGCTGGCACAGCGGGTCGCGGACATCATCGACGCCCTGTGGTCGTTGCTGTCTTCGGCGTTCCTCGTCGTACCCGACGTCACTGGGCTGCCGCAGGTCCAGACGATCAGCGCCCGAGCCCTGATGATCGTGAACACCTGCTTCGTGCTGGCGATCATCGCCTGCGGCATCGTGATCATGGGTCGAGACAGCGTGCAGGCACGCTACGGCGTCGGTGAACTGGCGCCGCGCCTGGTCATCGGCTTCATCGCAGCCAACTTCGCGACGCCGCTGTCGAAGGGGCTCATCGCACTGGGCAACGCGCTCACCCAGGCCCTCACCAGTGACCCCATCGCCACCGACGGCTCCCTCGCCCAGATGAAACGCACCGTCGTCGACGCCCTCACCAACCCCGCCAACGCGCTCCTCACACTGATCATCGGGATCGCCATCGCCGCTCTCGTCGCGATGATCATGGTTGGTTGGATCCTGCGCCTCGGCCTGCTGGTGATCCTCGTCGGCATCGCACCTGTGGCGTTGGCCTGTCACGCCACACCGTGGACCGAACCCGCGGCGAAGCTGTGGTGGCGGGCCATCATCGGTGCCCTGGCCACCGTCATCGCCCAAGCCCTCGCCCTGCACACCGCGCTGACCGTCTTCCTCAGTCCGACGGCGAACCTGCCCGCCCTCGGCCTGCCCAACGACCCAACCGGCACGTTCAACCTGTTCATCATCTGTTGCCTGCTGCTGGCCGTGGTGAAGATCCCCACCCTGATGCGCCGCTACGTCACCGGGGGTCAGTCCAACAACGTCGTCGGCGCGTTCATCCGCGTCGCGATCGTGCAGCAGGTCAGCCGGGCCCTGACCGGGGGCCTGTGGCGTGGTGGCCGACAGACCAGTCGGGCGGCGGCGCGAGTGGTCGCCGGCCAGGCCGGCCCCGGGGGACCAGGGACCGGCCCATCGTTGCCGAGACCGACCGGCGGTGGACCAGGGCCCGGGCCGGTTCCGCGCAGGACCGCGCCGACGGCGGCACCGACTGCCGCGGAGCGTGCTCTACCGAGGGTGCCGTCTGGGCGGACCCCGGCCACCGCGATACCGCAGCGGATGCCTCGCTGGCGTCGGTGGTGGGCCTACACCGAATCCGGCACCGGCTGGCCGGCGGGCTCCCCGGAGGGCCTGCGCGGCACGAATCGGCCACCGCGTGGGCCCGGAGCGGCGCCGTCATCGATCGGGCCAGGTCCGGCTGCGGCAAAAACCCCGAGCGGTACGGGCTGGCCGTCGACGACGGCGTACGGCCCGCGGACCACCCGCGCGTCAGCGGCAGCGCGATCCCAGGCCACCAACCCTCTGCCACCGACTCCATCCTCCCGACCGTCGGCCCGACGCAACAGCACCGGTAACGGCTTGCCCGGCTGACACCCCACGCCCCAGACCCAACCCACTGCCTGAGGAGACCCCATGTCTGATGTCGATCTTCGTGCTCGGATCCCCGCCGACGTCGAAACGCCCGATCGCCTGCTGTTCAACCTGACCACGCGGCAGGTCGCCATCCTGGCCACCGCCGTGGCCTCCGCCTACATGCTGTTTCGGACGCTGCTCGATGTTCTGCCCATGCCGGTCTTGCTCGGCGGTCTGGTCCCGCTGCTCGGCGCCGCAACCGTCCTCGCGTTGGGCCGCCGCGACGGATTGAGCCTGGACGCCTGGCTGCTCGCCGCGGTTCGCGGCTCCCGCACCCCACAACGTCAGGTTCCCGCACCCGGCGGGGTGCTCAAGACACCGCGGTGGGCGCCGGCCCCCAGCAGCGCCGAGGGTGAGCTGACCCCGCCGACGCCACTGCGCCTGCCGGCGCGGTCGATCGCCACCAACGGAGTGGTTGACCTCGGTGGTACCAGCGCAGCACTGGTCGCCGTGAGCACCGTCAACCTCGGACTCCGCACCCCAGCGGAGCAGGCCGCGTTGGTCGGTGCCTACGCGCGGTGGCTCAACAGCCTGACGGCCCCGGTGCAGATCGTGGTCTCCACCCAACGCGTCGACCTGGCCGGGCACGCGCAGCGCATCGCCGACGCGGCTGAACTGCTGCCCAGCGCCGCGCTCGCGGACGCCGCAGCGGACTACGCCGAGTTCCTCCTCGATCTGGAAGACGAACGGCAGCCGCTGTGGCGCACCGGCACCATCGTCCATACCGCAACCGGCACCCGCCGCGACCAGGACGTATTGCGCGCCGCCGAGCACACCGCTGGTGCCTTGCAGAGCCTGGGCGCCAGCACCCGCGTACTCGACGGCCCTGCCGTCGCCGCAGTGCTGGCGGCTGCCGTCGATCCCTACACCCTGCCCGTGCCCGGCGAACGGGCCCTACCCGACGAGCCCATCACCTCCGGGGAGCTGCCGTGAACCTGCTGCGACTGGTCCGTCGTCGGCGGCCCGCGAGCCCGGCCACGTCCTCGCCGGCGGAAGCCGACACCCTCGCCGCGCTTATCGGTCCGGCCAGCGTGGAAGTCACCCCCCGCTACCTCAAGATCGGTGAGGGCTACGCCTCGACGTTGATCGTCAACGGTTACCCGGCGGAGGTCGGGGCCGGCTGGCTGCTCCCGCTGACCGGCTGGCCCGGTCGTGCCGACGTCGTCATCCACATTGAACCGCTCGCCCCGCAGGTCGCCGCGTCCCGGTTGCGCCGCCAACGCGCCCGACTGGAATCCTCCCGGCGCGCCGATGCCCAACACGGACGCCTCGACGACCCCAGCACCGAGGCTGCCGCTGCGGACGCCGCCGAACTCGCCGACCGGGTCGCCCGCGGCGCGAGCCGCCTGTTTCGGGTCGGCCACTACGTCACCGTGCACGCGCCCAACCTGGACGAGTTGACCGAGTCCGTCGCCCACGTACGGGCCACCGCCGCCTCGGTCATGCTCGACACCGTCCCAGCCACCTGGCGGCAACTGCCGGCCTGGACATCGACCCTGCCGATGGGCGTAGACAGCATCGGAATGCGGCGGGTCTTCGACACCGATGCCCTCGCCGCAGCGATGCCCCTGGCCTCCGCGGATCTGCCCGCCCCGTTGCCCGGCGACCCGCCCAGCGCCTCCGGGGTGCTCTACGGGGTCAACACCGCCACGAACGGGATCATCTGGCACGACCGCTGGGCCGCCGACAACCACAACAGCGTCGTACTCGCCCGATCCGGTGCCGGTAAGTCGTACTTCATCAAGCTCGAAACCCTGCGCTCTCTCTATGACGGAGTGCAGGTCAACGTCATCGACCCCGAAGACGAATACCTGCGGCTCGCCGAAGCGGTCGGCGGCACCGTCATCCAACTCGGCGCCCCCGACGTACGGCTCAACCCGTTGGACATCGCCGTCGACGACAAGCGACCCGACGCCCGCAACCGGCGAGCCCTGTTCGTGCACACACTGGTCAACGTCCTGCTCGGCGCCGGCGGCCACGACGGTGCGATGGCACCCACCGAGCGCGCGGCCCTCGACCGGGCGGTCAACGCCGCTTACCTTGCTGCCGGCATCACCAACGACCCGACCACCTGGGCCCGCCCCGCTCCGCTGCTACGCGACGTCGCCGCGGCCCTGGAGGTCGACGCCACACCGCCGGCGCTCACCCTCGCCGCCCGCCTCTCCCCGTGGACCACCGGCAGCTTCAACCACCTCTTCGATGGACCCACCACCACCGGCCCCTTCGGGCACCTGGTGGTCTGGTCCACCCGACAGCTCGCCGACGAACTTCGCGCCCCCGGGATGCTTCTCGCCCTCGACGCGATCTGGCGCACCGTCGACGGCCCACCCGCCGATGGCCCGACCGCCGACCCACGCCGCCTCGTCATCGTCGACGAGGCCTGGACCCTGCTGCGTGACGGCGAAGGCGTCCGATTCCTCAACCGGCTGGCGAAGGCCGCCCGCAAGCGGCGGGCCGGGGTGTCCGTGGTGACACAGGACGCCGCTGACCTGCTGGGCTCCGAACTCGGGCAGGCCGTCGTCGCGAACTCGGCGACCCAGCTCCTCATGCGCCAAGCTCCGCAGGCGATCGCCGCCGTCGCCGACAGCTTCAACCTGACCGGGGGAGAGGCGCGGATGTTGCTGTCGGCACAACGCGGGGAGAGCCTCCTCCTCGCGGGCGCCAACCGGGTAGGCGCCCACGCCGTGTCCTCCCACCGGGAACACGAACTCTGCGTCACGGGCGACCTCGACGGGCAGACACCGTGACAGCGCTCGCCTCAACGACACCGCCGCCGACGGTGCCCGGCCCGCCGCCGTCGCCCTTCGTGCCTCCGCCGGTCCCGTCCAACCCGATCGCGGACGTCATCGTGAACGCACTCCGGTGGGTGACCGACCGTCCGTGGCTCGCCATCGTCATCGCCGCCCTCGGGCTCGTCGTACTGGTCGCGCGAGGGCAACTGCACAGTTGGCGGCACCGGCGGCTTCACCGTTACGCCCACCAGGTCGTCATCACCCCGCCACCGGAAGTCGACCCAGACAGCGCCGCACGCTGGTGGGCGACCTGCGCAGAGATCCTCCGCCCCGCCGGATGGCGACGCCTGATCCACGGCACTCCACACATCGGGTTCGAATACCGATGGGTGGGCCGGCAGTTGACCATCACCATCTGGTTGCCCGGTACGGTGCCCACCGGACCGGTCCTCGCCGCCGTCGCCGGCGCTTGGCCGGGCGCCACCGCCGCCGTCACTGACGCCACCGCACCCATACCCCTGGCGACTCTCGACGAGGGCGGTGCCCTGGTTCCCATCCTCGCCGCCTGGTACCCGATCGTCACCGACCACGACAGCGACCCCCTGCGACCACTGATCTCCGCGCTGTCCGGGCTGCAGGATCCCGAGTACGCCTGCGTGCAGGTACTCACCCGCCCAGCCACACCCCGGCAGATCCGTCGGCTCCGCGCCGGGACCGGGGCCCTCCGCAGTGGCCAGCCCGCACGAGGGCTACTCGACCCCACAGCCTGGCTACGCGGTCTGCTCGAACTGATCGTGCCCGGGCCCGGCCGGGCCCCCGCGGGCACTCGGGCCGCCGCCACCCGGTCGGTACCGACAGATCCGGAACGTGATCGAGACGCCCGCGCTGCGGTCGACAAACTCGCAGCCGGGCAGCTGTGGGAGACCTCGATCCGCTACGGCGTCGCCCACACCAACCCCCGCAAGGTGGCAGAAGACAATCTGCGGGCACGACTGAAGACGCTCGCCCACGGCGTCGCCTCCGCCTACGGCGTCTACACCGCCCGCCAACGACTGCGCCGCGTCCGGCTCAAGCAGCCCGCCGCGGTGTTGTCCGCACGACCACTGCGCTCCGGGTACCTGCTGGGAGCCGGTGAACTCGCCGCCGTCGCCGCCCTACCGACCGACCTGGCCGTACCCGGCCTCCGACGCGCTCGCGCGAAGCCCATGCCAGCGCCGGTCGAGGTTCCCGCCGGTGGACGCGGCGTCAAACAGCTCGGACACGCCGAGATCGGCGGTCACGCCGTCGGGCTGCCCGTCGTCGACGCCCGCCAGCACCTGCACGTCCTCGGCTCCACCGGCGTCGGCAAGTCGACCTTCCTGGTCAACATGATCCTCGACGACGTGGCCGCCCGCCGCGGTGTCGTGGTCATCGACCCCAAGGGAGACCTCGTCGCCGACGTCCTGGATCGGCTGCCGGAGGCCGTCGCCGACCGGGTCGTCCTCATCGATCCCGACCAGGACCAGGGCGGCTACTTCAACCCGCTCTCCGGAGACGACCACGACCTCGCCGTCGACAATGTCGTCTCCATCTTCAGCAAGATCTTCCAACGGCATTGGGGCCCGCGCATCGACGACACCCTGCGGGTCGCCTGCCTCACCCTGATGCGCAAGGCGCACGCCACGCTCGCGCTGGTGCCACCGCTGCTCAACGACCGTCAGTTCCGGATGGCCTTCACCGACGGCCTCGACGACCCAGAAGGCCTGCTCGGCTACTGGAGTTGGTACGAGTCCATGCCGCCGCCGGTGCGGGCGCAGGTCATCGGACCCGTCATGGCCCGGCTGAGGGCATTCCTGCTGCGGGACTTCCCACGCCGCACCCTCGGCACACCCCGCTCGTCATTCGACATGGGGAAACTGCTCGACAACGGCGGCATCCTGCTCGCCCGCCTCCCCAAGGGGCAACTCGGCGAGGACACCTCCCGGCTGATGGGCTCTTTCGTGTTGGCCCGCGCCTGGCAGGCCGCTACCGCCCGCGCGAGACTGCCGGAGGACAAGCGACGCGACTGCACCGTATTCGTCGACGAGTGCCACAACTTTCTGAACCTGCCCGGCTCGGTGGACGACATGCTCGCCGAAGCCCGCGGCTACCGCATGAGCCTGGTGCTGGCCCACCAGGACCTCGCTCAACTGCCACGACCCACCCAGCTCGCCCTGAGCGCGAACGCCCGTAACAAGATCACCTTTAACGTGGCGCCCGAGGATGCGCACCAGATGGCCCGGCACATGTTCCCCGAACTGTCCGAACACGATCTGAGCCATCTGGACGCCTACCAGGCAGCCGCGCGGCTGGTCATCGGCAATCGGGAGACCGCGGCGTTCACCCTGCACACCCGGCCGCCCCGCCCCGTGGTCGGCGCCGCCACACACATCCGGGCCGCCTGTGCCGCTGCCAGCGGCAACACGACAGACCCGACCGCCATCGAGCAGCTCGCCAAGCGTCTCGCCGGCAGCGATCGAGGCAAGACATCCCGTCGCAGCGACTGACATCGGAACTTCCCACTCCATACACCGGGGTGGGTTCGCACCCTGGTCGCCGGTCCGGCCCGGCCATGGTCGTTGCTAGCAGCCAGGGAATCGGTCGCTGCTCGCCCAACAGCGCAGCTAGGAGACGTACATGAGTCATGATCAGCCGTCCCGACAGTCCCACCGGGGGGACATCCTCCGATCGGGGGGTGCCCCGTGACCCCCCGATCCCGATCCATCCAACGTCGCTCCACGACCACGCTGTCCGACGTATCGGCCCGCCTTCGCCCTCGCGATCGGGTGATCGCCTTCCTGCTCTCGGACCACACCTCCCTCACCACCGACCAGATCACCACAGTCTTGTTCGACTCGCCGGTCACCTGCGCCCATCGCCTCTACACCCTGCGACGGCTCGACTTCATCGACCGGGTCCTGCGCTCCCACCCCGGCCAACCCGCACAGGTGTACTGGGTACCCGGCCGGCTCTCCGCCCGCTTCGTGGCCCTCGCCCGCGGTGACACCCCGCCCACCCCGAAAGCCGTCGCACTCGCCGCGGACTCGGTGCTGTCCAACCGGATCCGGCAACACACCATCGAGACCAACCAGTTCTTCATCGACCTCATTGCCCACGGGCGCCGTCATCCCGAGGTGAGGCTGACCCGCTGGTGGTCCGAGCAGCAGACAGCCGCCGCCTTCGGACAACGGGTACGCCCCGACGCACACGGTGTCTGGACCAACAGTCGCAACAGCGTCGGCTTCTGGCTGGAGTACGACCGAGCCACCGAAGACCACCCGCGGCTACGCGACAAGCTGGAGCCCTACCGGCGCCTCCGTGTGGACGGCGGGCCCAGTCACATCCTGCTGTTCTCCCTGCCGAGCCGGGAACGCGAACGCAACTTCCACGCCAAGCTCGCTGACGCCGCCCGCCACGATCACCGCGTCGCCGACGCCCTGGCCGCGCTCACCGTCGCCACCTGCGCCCGGGACCGGATCAACGGACATAGCCCGGCCGGACCGGTATGGCGGCTCGTCGGCAACGGGGGACACCGGCTGAGCCTGGCTGACCTACCCACCACCGACGACGAACCTGGCCCACTCAACCCCGGGCCACCGCGCCCGGCCGAGGATCCGCTCCACGAGCTGCGTGACGAAGCGGCGTGAACCCTTCGTGGGCGTCGAACCTGGCAGCTCGGGACCTGCCGAGGCGCTGTCTGGCCGCCCCAGTAGGGTCACCCGATGATCGCGTACGACATCGCCGCCAGACTGCCGTCCATCGACCGGCTGCGGCAGCGGTGTAAGGCATTAGCCCTGCTGGAATGCATCATCGACGGCGGGGCCGCGTACTACGCCTACACCCGTGCCTGGGGCACGGACGAGGCGGCGCTGATGAGCAACGGCAGCGGCGACGAGTGCGCCGTCGTGTTCACCCCCGACGGCGTATTCGTCCGGGTCTTCGATCACGAGTCGGCGATGTCGCCCTACGGCGATCCAGACTACGAGCTGTGGCCGGGACTGCTCGACGGCCTGCCCATAGAGCTGCGTCCGCAGATCGAGGAACCTGCCTTCTGCGACGAGACCGGGCAGTTCATCGCCACTGCGGTGCTATGGCGGCTGGCCGGTGACGACCGCTGGCATGCTGGCGACGGCATCATCTTCCCGCCACTTCGTGGACCTTACGACGACACCGGACCGGACGGCTCCGGCATGCTCGAGATCCTGCTCGACGACATCGTTGACCATTTTGTCGAGTTCGCCAGCGACTACTACGAGATCGAGGTGGATCGGGCGGCGGTCGAGCACGTGGTCGCCAACCGGCCGCTCACCGACAGCGTGCTTCAGACGCTGAACCCTCAACTCACCGTTGCCGAACTGCGGAAAGACCTCGCCACGATTGGCTACCCGATGGCCCCGGTGTAGCAGCAGGTAGAGGTAGCCGTCCGTCCGGCGACAGCGTACGTCTGTCATGGACAGGGACGCCTGGCGGCGTCAGATCGGCTATCGGGCCGGCGGCTACTCGACGGCGCGTCGTCCAGATTCGTGAGCGTCACCTCGGAGCCGGCCCGTCAACTGGATGCTGGCGGGGTCAGGACTGTCCGAAGACGTTCGAGGACAGTGCTCGTTACGCTCATGCTCATGAAAGCGTGCCGGCTTGTGGTCGTTGCCTGCCTGGCCTTGCTGGTCGCATCGGGTTGTGGCTCCGGGCGTTCCACACCCGCAGGAGGCACCCCGACGACCTACACGTGTTGCGATGGCGAGGACGTCGATACGGTCTACCAACCTGGCCAGGACATGACGGTTAACTGGATCGTCAGGCCGGGGACTGACCCCGCCGCGAAGCCGACACAGGTCGAGCTGACTGCGCGTCTGACTGGCCCGTACGGGGATGCCAGCGAATTGAAGAGCGCTGCAGGGGGTACGGCTCGGCCCGCTTCGGGAGAGGTGACGTTCGAGTCCCAGCCGGTGCGGCCATCCGGTGCGGCGGGCGAACGACCGGTCAGCGTCATTCCAATCCCAGAGGACGCACCGCCCGGTTCTTACAACCTGATCTTTGCCGTAGATGAGGGTGGCGGAGTCGTGAGCGGAGCGAGCGTCGTCCGGGTGGCCCCCGAAGCCTGAGCCCATCGGATACTCAGGCCGGGGACGGCGCGGTTCTGTCTGGTCGTTGGGGTGCCCTGCGGTCGTTGCGTTCGTTTCCTCCTGCTGTTGCGGGCCGCCGCCGCCGACGAAGGCGCGTTGGGGGCCCCACCCGACTGCTGTTGCTCCACCGCAATCTCGCGTTGCCGCAGTCGAGGTGATATCGAATGGCCGGATCTCGGCACGACCGGACGCCTACCCGCCCGGGCGGCGTGACATCGCGTTGAGCGCGACTCGCGGCAGATCCGTGCACCTGACCTTGGCCGACGCGCAGTTCGCGGCGAAGCCGCAGTGCCGCAGCGTGACGTACACCGGACGCCGCGGCTCGGCCAAGCGCGACCGAAGCTGACTCCATCAGCGGAACGTGCCTGAGAGTGTTGCGTCCTCTGCTGGTGAGAAGATCGTTGGCGTGACCAGTCCGTTGCGTATCGACCGGGTTCTCGGTGATCGGCCCTTCGCCGAGATCGGTGAGCCTGCCCTTGTCGTCGCCGACGAGAGTCGTGGCCTGTTGGCAGTGGCGGGCACCTACGAGTTCGGTACTGCGCCGGTAGGTGTCTACGACGTCGGTGATCTGGGTTGCCGCGCTCTTCTCCGTTCGGGCTACCCCGTGCACGCGATGGCCTTCCACCCCACGTTTCCCCTGCTGGTGGTAGGCACGGGCCGCTACGACGGCGGCTACTTCTTCGAAGGCGAGTTGCTCCTGATGGACCTGGAGACAAGTACCGGGGTGTCACTCATCGAGCACCCGCTCGGCCGTCAAGTGCTCGCCCTGGAGTGGCTCACCGGCCAGGAACTACGCGTGCTGATGGCGCCGCCTGACGACTGGCAGGACAAAGATGCATGGGCTGAGGGACACGTTGCGGTGGTGCGCCGACGCGATTGGCGAGTCGTACCACCCAGGTCGATCACCGGGGACGAGTTGGCCGGACCGCGGGTCGCCGCGCCTCGCTTTGACAGCCGGGAGGACGCCCGCTGTGCGGTCTCCAGCCTGAGCGCGGATTGGGATCCGCGGCGTGACGTCCGTGCGGTCGAGGAACTGTCCGACGGCAGGATCTTGGCGACGCTCGACGGTGCTCAGGCGGAGTCCTGGCTGCTCTCGGGGGATCGGCAGTGGACTGTTCCGGACGACAAGGGCGGCCGTGGCATCGTCGTCGCGACCGATGAGCGATCGGTCTGGGTCAGTTTGATGCGGCCCGAGTGGGAGGAACGTCCTCAGTCCCTGGTCCGGCTCTCGCTCGAGGACGGGGCGCAGCTCGAGCAACTCACCCTGCCCGCCCCGGCGTCTCTGGTGCGCTGTGCCGATGGTCTACCGGCCGTCGCACCCGCCGGGCATGTCGGGGAGCGCAGCAGGCTTCGTATCCGGCGCGGCAGCCGGGTCTATTTTCGGGAGATCGACCGCGAGCGCGAGTGGACGCCCGAACCGAGTGACGCCTGGCTCGCCGCAGCCGACCTGAAGGATCCGCCGATTGCCGGGCGTCCGCGTGAACCGACGGAGCGGGAGTTCCGTCGCCTGCTCCCATGCTCGTGGACGCCGGGTGAGACACATTTCGCCGGCCCTGGCGTGGAGACCACGGACGGCAGCCTCGTCCACGCCGGCACCGTGTATCACGGCCACGGGTTGCAGCCCGGCGGCTCGTTTGTAGTACGGCGCATTGTGACCACTGGAGAGCCGCGCTGGGTTTTCCGGACCGACCGGAAGGCCACCGACCTCGACGCGGACGCGGAAACCGCGTATGTCGCCTACGACGATGGTGAGATCGTCGCACTCGACCTTCATGACGGCACCGTGCGCTGGCGCCGGCAACTCACCGTTGCAGGTGTGCCCGGCATACCGACCGCGCTGACCGTAGCCGGACCGGGACGTCTACTCATCGGCACCAGCGACGGGCGGATCTTGGACTGTTCGGCCGGATAGCTGCTACCTGTCGAGTCCAGGGTTGACCACCACCACCAACCGCCGCCTCCGCAGACAGGCTACGGCGGTGACGCGCACTGATCTCGGCGATGAGAGTGCGTTCGCCGCAGCTGGATTCCGCATCGGGCCGACACGACCAGCGTCCGACGCCGCCCGGCGGAGGGCTGCCGTGAGGGAGGTAGATCAACGCCTCACGAGCTCAGCGAGGCCGTTGTCAACGGCGCCTCGATCGCGGCGGAGCCGACAGCCGTCCGGGCGGGGTCACGGTCGTCCGCCAACGCCAGGTGGCTGCGAAACCCAACACCTGCGTCGTAGCACCCAACGCCTTTGGCCACTCCCTGGATGTCGGTCGTCGATCCGCCCAACACCCCTGCTCAACGTCCGGGCATCGAGGCGGCCCATCAATGATCGTTTCCTGTTGGGTCGGCCGGATATCGTGAACTCTCTTCTATAGAACCCCCATCACTGCACCACCTCGGGCCTTGGCTCGCCACGGCAGGAGCCGCACCCGCCCACCCGCCATTTAGGCCGGTTGGCCGCGACGCAACCTCCCCGGCACCCACGCCCACCCGCACCACCCCGGCGCCACCGCGCCAGACCTGCCACATAGGCAGCATCGCCTCGACGCGCTCGCGTCATCACGCTCGGGATCCCCGCCCGCCGCAGCTTCCACCGGCGCCAGCCCCGCGATCCCCGCACCCCACCTCCCTGTCCGTCGACGCTGTCGCCTGCCCGCGCGCTCTCGCGCGATCGCACCTCGGTCGTGTCTCCGCACCCTGCCTGGAGGAGCCCATGCCCGCACGTCCTGCCGTGCACACCATCGTGGTCTGCCTGTCCACCGACGCGACACCCCAGTCCATGCCCGCTCTCGCGGCGACCCGCCTCGTTGCACAACAGCTCCGTCCCGCCGGCCCTGTTGGCCACTTCGCCGCCCATCACCGACTCACCCGACAACTGCTGCACCGCTACCAGGGCTACGCCGCCGGCGGCCCGGTCCGTCACCTTGACCTGGCCGGCATGCGTGCCCGCGCCGCCACCAGCGCTGTCTGGCTGTGGCACCGATGGCGAGACGTCGTTGACGGGACGCGCGACGCCCAACCGCTCTCGGCCTTCGTCGACCGCCACCGCGACGACCCGGCACGCTGGCCGCTCAGCCGCGCCCAACAGGCCTACCTCGCCCAACCTCGGGTGCTCGCGATGACCACCTACAACGCCGCCTACCGGCAGCAACCTATTCCCATCGCGGACATCGAAGCCCTTCAAGCCGGCCTCAATAGCTACCGCACCCTCGCGGCACTCGCGGCCGTGCCCGGTGATGCCTTGGCCGCCCCCGCCAACTGGCTCACGCCTAGATCGGGCCGGCTGGCCGACCAGCTGGACTATCTGTACGCCGCCAACGACCACATCGACCGGCTGCGCCCGAACGAGCAACTGGTCGCCATGGCCGCTTGGCCCCTCGCCTAGAAACCGTCCAGCCTGCGGCGCAACCTCCCGGTCCGGGCGTACCAGCAACGCCCACGACAAGCCGCAATCGACTCGGACCAGTGCAGCGACGGGATACCCCCGCCCAGCCAATTGGCCCGGCTGACTTGCCAACCGCCGTACCTCCCGGCCGGATCAGGCACTCGCCTGACCGGCCGTTTTGCGTGCCCAGGGGTCCCCGACCCCACGACAGCAGAGGAGAAAGAAGATGACCATCACCGCGATGCGGCCGCCACTCGACATCCGTAAGTCGACGCCTGCTCCGGCACAACAGGCCACCTACCTGATGGTCGGTCCGTCCGGACGGCTGACCGTCCTGGAGGCCCCTGCCGATGGCGGCGGGCTTCGGCTCGGCCGACGCATCACCACCGGTGCCGCCTACCGAGTCCAGCTCGATGAATGCACCGTCATGTGGTTCGAGGACGACCAGCAGGGCAGGGGAGTCCCCAACTGGGCGGCCACTCAGATGGCCCTCGAGACCAGCGGCCGTTCATACCTTGGCCCGTGGGACGCGCCCTACCTGTGCGGGCCGGTCATCTTCACTGGCGCCGGTCGTGGCGCGGAACCGATCGGGCTCACTGACCGGCAGTTCTCGCTGCTCGTGGACGCCCACGCCGCAACGGAGCTGTGGTGATGAGGCCGACGACGGCGTTCTTCGACGAGTTCACTGCGCGTCGGTCCGGCGATCTCTCACCACGACCTGGCGTCAGTCTGGCTGCCGACAGCCGCCTCGGCACCCCGGTCGGACGGGGGAGAGCATGAGGCGAAGCACCGTTGCGGACGCGGTCCGAGCATTTCAACGACTGCGTAGCGTCAACGCCGGAAGTCTGGTCGGGGTCGCCCTGGCGGACCGGTACCGCACCTCACCACCACTGAAGGTCGACACACTGCCACCGGCGCAGGCTGCGGTGCTAGGCGCCTCGATAGAGGCTCGGACCGCTGGGGTCATCGACGAGAGAACCCCCGCTTACCTGGTCTACTCCGGCGGCCTTCCGGTGGCCTGGTGCACTGTCCGGGCCACCGTCGTCACCCCTGATCTCGTACTCGACGGAACGCCGGCCCGGCACCAGCGGATGGCGGTGCAGGCGTTGTCCAACCTTGCCCGATGGGTGCTGGTCGCGCTCGCCGATGCCAGGGCCGAGGTCGAGGCCGCGGTCGTCCAGTCGGTGATGAGCCAGGAGGGGGCCGTACGTATCGCGCCTGCCGACGACCTGACCTGGTCCGTGGCCGTCCTCCTCGGCGGTGACCTCACCGCCGACCGGGCAAGCATCGCGAAACTGCTTCCGGCCAAAGCCGCAGCGGAGGTGGTGGTCATCGACGCGCACGGGTTTGGCCGTTACTGCCGCGACTCACACCGACTGCCGCTGCCGGTGCTGTGCGCGATGCGTCGGATCGCCTCAACCCATCAGCTGCCGTTGGCCGTGGTTGGCGACTGGCTCGGGGCGAGCGGCGGCGTCGACGCGGACGTACCCGCCGATGACCTGCCGGCGATTTTCGCTGCCGACTTCGTCGGCCTCTTCCCGCACCGCTCGGACTACGCCGAGAAGCACCTGGTCGATCGCGGCTGGGCCACGGCGCTGGAACGTCTCGGAATGCCCCGGCGCTACATCGACCTCGAAGCCCTGGAGCGGGACCTGTTCGACAACGACGTCCATGCCGTCGCCACCACCGTTGCGACCGGTGACCAAGCTGTCGCCGTGTTCCGTCGTCCGGTCCTGGCCTGGCCTGAGACACCGACCTCCACTCCCGCCCGTACCCCAGCGCGGGCGTCGACGAAGGGAAGGCACCCATGACCGAAGCGTTCTCCGGGGACATCGGGCGGCTCAGCTGCACGGCCGCCCAGGCCTGGCGGGAGGTTACCGGCGAGTCGATGCCAGATGACCTGCTGACCGCTTTCCTCGCCGCCGCCAGCAGCCCCGCCAGTGAACTACCCGCCGCCGCTTGCGAGCACGACCACACCAACGGCGATGACCGCATCGTCTGTCACGCCCGGTTGATCGAGGATCTGCTTCAGGCCCGAGCACGGGCCAACCGCGCACGCCACGAGGCAGCCGAGCACCGCACCGGCCTGCGCCGGCTGCAACTCGGCGTACGCACAGCTGGGCTCGGCACGCTCGACGAGAACCCCGACTTCGAGGAGAGTCTCAGCGAGGCGCTGGCCGACTGGGGTCTGCCGCCGATCCCCTCGGACCACGTGGTCACCCTTCGCGTGCCGATAACCATCTGTATCTCCGCGGTCGACGACGACGAGGCAGTCCGCCTGGCCGTCAGCGAACTCAGCGAGGAGTTGCCCCGGCTGCCCCGCCGGCCGCTCTTCCGCGCTGAGGAGGTGGAGGTCGTCTCCGTCACCAACGAGTGACCGCGATTCGCCGTCCCCGGCCAACCGAACGATTCGCTGCCGTCCCGGAGGGGGCGGCGTTCTTCGTCTCAGCCAGAGGAGGTAACACGATCATGACCGACACCGTCGAGCTGCTCGACGCCCAGAACCACGCAACCCCGGATGCTGCAGATCCGGAGAACGGGCCGGCAGCCAGCGACCTGACGATCCACACCGCCGTCACCGAGGAGATGCTCGTTGCGGCCTGGCAAGCCACGAATGGATCTGGTGACATACCGGCGTGGCTGAGCAGGGTCGCGACCCTGCTCGCCGCCGGCTACGGGCCGATGCCCGTCACGCCCACCGACGAGACGGCCCACCGCCTACTCACTGCGGCGGTCGCCTCCGCCAAGGCGACTGCCGAGGCCGCCATGGTCGAGGCCAACGCCAGGCAACTCGCTCACGACGAGTTCAGCAATGACGTACGTCGTAGGGCGGCCCGTGCCGTCAACAACCGTGAGATCTGCCTGTCGGGCACGAACTACGCCCTGGAACGGCTGGGGATCACCACCCTTCCCGTGGAATACAGCGTCGAGCTACTCGTCCCGGTCACCGTCCGGGTACGCGCGACCGACGAGGAGGACGCCTACGACCGCGCTGAGGACGAGCTGCGCGCCAACCTGTGCGGCGGAGACCTGGACTTCGACGAGTACGACCTGCGCCGCGAAGGTGCCCAGGTCAGCGACGAGGACATCGACCTCGACGACCTCGACTGACAGCGGCGGCCGACATCCGGTCACGGGACTGCCCAATGCTGTCGCACCTGCAGCAGCGGGCCGTAGGTGCGGGCACGCCGCGCGCGGCACCGTGAGCGCCAGCTCTTCCGAGCTGGCTCCCGTCAGGCGATAGGCCCACCAAGGGCCGGTACCTACCCCAAGGCCCGGGGGCGGGCCTCACCTGCGACAGCGGCCTGCCCTCGGAGCTCCTCCATGAAGGAGCCCTTCATGTCTGAACCCGATACGCGACCCCCTGGCAGAGGTGATCTGCTTCGTGCAGCCGCGACCATCGTCGTCGTCGCCATCCTCGCGACCGCGCCGGTTGTATTCGTGGCGTCGTACGGCCATCTCCCGGTGGCGGTACTCATCGCCGTCATCGCCATGCAGAGCTGGATCCCGGTTGGCATCATCGCGACGACTCGGCACATCCGGCAACAACGGAGACTCGCTGCGGCCCATACCCGCGAGGAAGAACTGGAAGGTCGAGTTGCCGCCGGTGCCGCCCTTGAGGAGCAGCTGCGGCGAGAACTCCTAGCGGCCCAAACCGATCCGCTCACTGGACTACCCAACCGGACCCTCGCTGAGCGGGCCATCGCCGCCGCCAGTGCGGTGGCTGCACCGCTGACCATCGCCTTCGCCGACGCCGACGGCCTTCACACGGTCAACGCCAATGGCGGACACGCCGCAGGCGACCAATACCTGAAGGCCATCGCCGTCCGACTGCTCCACGCCGCCGCCTCCGTCAGCGCTGGGGCGCAGGTTTCTCGTACCGGAGGCGATGAATTCATGATCCTCGTGCCTCGCGCGGACGCCACGGCCCTGCGCGACGCGATCCGCGTGGCCCTTGTTAGACCAGTGATCGTCGCAGGACGGCGGATGCAACTTCGGGTCAGCGTCGGCATCGCCCTTAGCAGCGGTGGTAACGCCCGGTACGCCTTAGCCCAGGCCGACGCTGCCATGTTCACCGCCAAGCGTGCGGGCAACCAGACGCTCATCTACAACGCCAACCGTGACGGCGTGCCGGAGCTCGACGGCACCCGACCTCGGGTGCGCCGCCGGGATGTCGAACCCGGCCGTGACACGGCGGCCCGGGCGACCGACGGCACTACCCCGACGACGAGGCTGGTCTGCTCGCTGGACGAGGCGGCCACCATCGCGAACGCCCTTTGGCTCGCCTACGACCGGTGGGCGGCCGTGCTCCAGGCCGAGCCGAGCGATTCCGCGGCATCCGCTGCACCGGCCGAGACGATCGACGTCACACCTACCGCCGAAGGACTCGACCGCACGGCCGCTTTCGCGGAAGCCGAGATGGCCAAGTACGCGGGACTGGCTCGGCGCATATCAGCGGCCATCGGCGCCGCCAGCGAGCAGTCGTGAACGGACAGGAGAGTCCGACACTCCCGTGTCTCCGAGTGCTACGGGGCCAGCTCCGGCGCTGGATCGCCGCCCGCCCGTCAACGAACCGAACTACGGACCGTCCCGCTTCGGACGCAGGGGTCCGTGACCCCGACCTTCCCAGTCGCGCTTCGTCCGCAGGCGCGGCCAGCCGAGAGGAATCTGTTGATGCCCAAGCACGTCGCCCCCGAGACCAAGAGCGGCTTCCTGCGGCGTTGTCTGCGCCGTGGATTGCATCCCGCGGTCCACGTCCTTGCCCTGGTCAGCCTCCACGTCGTTGCCCTGGTCGTCATCTCCGCGACCGGTCTCGGCTCGCTCGGGGGCCACTGACGCCGACCAGCTTGCGCACGGCGACCGTGCCACTCCTCCGATAGCCGTACAGAGGCCTCGCCGCCACACTCCCCCGACCGAACGCCCTCGAAGGGCAGCCACTTCCGCAGGTTGAGCTCGCGCTGATTCCACCTGCCGCCTCTGACGATGCTGCGCACCTCGACCCAGACCTCCGCCGGCCGTACCCCGGCGATCCCGAGATGACTGCGCCTGGGCGCGGCGAAGTGCCGCGCCCAGGCCCAACAACTTTCCCAAGGGATGCATGGCCTGGCGTCGCCAGCCCACGCACCCCCTGACACGGAAGGAGACAGAAGCTGACATGAGCACCATCGACGACCCAAGAATCGCCCGCGCTGTCCTGGCCCGGCTGACCATTGTCGGCGACCGACTCGTCCACACGATGATCCACGACGAGGGCCCGGAGCCGGTCCTCCACCGGTTGATCGCCGGCCACCTGCCGCAGGCTGAGGCACGTTCCGCAGCTGCCGAACAGTTGGGCGCAGCCGGTCTGCGCCAGACCGCCACCAGGATCGTTGTCGACACCGAACGGATCGGCGCGCGGATCGTCATCCCGCAGGACGCGGAGTGGCCCACGGCGCTGGAGGACCTGAACCAGCACCGCGACGCCACCGACGACGATGTCCGGCTGCCCGCCCCACCGCCGTGCCTGTGGGTTCGCGGCGCACAGCCCCTCGTAGAAACGCTGCACGGGTCTGTTGCGGTAGTCGGAGCCCGCGCGGCCACCAGTTACGGGCAGCATGTCGCCGCGGAACTTGGCCACGGTCTCGCCGAGAACGGGTGGACCATCTTCAACACCGGCGGGTACGGCGTCGACGCCGCAGCGCTTCGCGGCGCACTGACGGCTGGACACCTGGCCGTCGCGATCAATCCCGCTGGACTCGACCGTCCCCATCCGCAGGGCAATTCAGCGCTGTTCGAGCGGCTCTCTCTCATCAGCGCCTGGCCGCCCGGCAGCGCACCGTACCGAAGCCGCATCGCCGTCAACGGGGCCTACCTGGCGGCGATGACCGGCGGATGTGTGCTCGTGGAGGCCGCCCTCCGCAGCGGAGCCCGGGCCGTCCTGGCGCAGGCCGATGCCCTCGGCCGACCTGTGATGGCGGTGCCCGGTCCGGTGACCTCCGCCCTTTCCGTCGGCTGTCACGAGGCGCTGCGCGAGACGCCGCGGGTGCGTCTGGTCCGTGACGTCACCGACGTCGTCGGACACCTGGCCGAGCGACGCTCACCCGAGCGAACGACGACATGAACGCCTTCCCGAACTGGCTCGACCTGCTCGAGCTCGTCAGGGCAGCGGGTGAAATCAATGCTAGAAACGGCACCCCGCTGCCCACCGACGACGAACTCTGGGCGGCCGCCCGACGTAGCCAGTGTGGCGTGCTGCCGGAGCAGATCGACGACGGCCTGCTTGCCGAACTGCGCGACGCCTTCAACGACGGGCAGCAGCCCACCCGCTTCGACATGCAGGCCGTGGTCGTCGAGATCGTCAGACATGGCCATCACGCACACATCGACAACTCGGGTGGGAATACCGCCACCATCTACGCCGGAAGCCAACACACCGAACAGAACGGGGACGCCCGCTGGGCGGTCACCGCCGGCCCCGGCTGGTTCGCAAGACCCGATCATCGGGAGCCGGTCGCCGACACGAGCGAGTTCCATATTGGCCCCGACGACGGGGTCTGGACCATTGCGGTGCCGGACCACACCAGCCCGACGGAGGTCGCTGCCCTGATCATCGCGGCCATCGAGCAGGTCGCCGAAGGGCACGGACGCCTCAGCGATTTCCCACCCCTACCAGTCCACGTCCATGGCCACGATCAGCCGGATGCTGCGGAGGAGGAGCCAGCGCGGGGTCAGGTTCATGACTGACATCGTCTGCTCGCGGTGCCAGACCCTCAGCAGACTGCGGCGCCACGGCCTGCCGTGGTGTGAAGCCTGCGAAACGTACCTCGTCATCGATGCCGGGTCCGGCACGTGGGTCAGCTTCGCCGATCACGAACATCGTCGGTGCGCGGCGGAGAACGAGCGGGACATTGCCCACTCCGTCGACCTCGTTGACGAGCATCTGCCTGAGGCGCAACGGCTGGTCCCGGAGGGGTGGGCCGCCCGCCGCCACCAGACCGACGGTGCCCGGTGCGTCGTCGCCATCGATGCACCGGCTGTCAACGCCACCAGCTACCTGTCCCCACCCGACGGCAAATTCGGCTGGTACGTACGCGTCCACAACCGCGCCACCGGGGTCGACTTCCCGCTCTACATCGACGGCGGGGCGCGCGCAGCATCGTTCGACACGATCGAGGCTGCAGTCGTCGCCGCGGTTGAAGCGCTCCGCGTAGAGGGCGCCAAGGAAGCATGGCGTCGCTGACGGCCTGCAACACACAGTAGCAGGTGCCGTGAGCCGAACGCCCAGACCTACGGGGTACCTCGCACCCCCTCCACTGGCCCAAGCGAATGCCGCCCCGCTGTGCAATCGCACGACCAGGCGCTGCGTCCCGGCCGTGGCTGCGGGCGGTGCCGGCCAGCACACAAAAGCCGACCTTGCAGCCCGGGATCGCCGCTCGCGGTCCCGGGCTGCTCGCTCTGAAGGGACCAACCTCGATGACTGACGACGCCTCTGGCCGTAACGAGGACTACCCGTACATCCGTGCCTGGGGCCGCATGCGCGGCTCTGCCCCCGACTACCTGGCCTATCTGCTCGACCTGGCCCGGGCACAGAACGCGCCCGCCGACGCTGTGGAGTTCCGACACCGCGACGGTCACTGGATCACTACCGACGAAATCTGGGCCGCCGACAGCCGCCGTCACCTGGGTCTGGATCCGATTCCGCCGATCGCGCCAGACCTCGATCTGGTCGTCGCGGAAATCGGCAATGCCATGCGCTGCTCACGCTGGATGACCGACCGCAACGGACTTCGAGAAATTCAGCGCCTGGACATGAACCGACTGCGGATGACCTTCGCCACCGGGTTCACCGGGGACCTGCACGTGGAGATCACCCCGCCCCGGCCGTGATTCCGCTCGCGCCGACGGCAGTGCGTCGGGGGCATGCTCGCCTGGCTTCATCCGGCGACAAGGCATCCCTCTGCGCGCAGCCGTCGACGCGCACCTCCATGCGTACCCGGACCGGGAACACACGCTCGCGCTCGGGCGCGCTCCCGGCGGAGCCATACGCGTCCGCCAACACCTGACCGAACTCGATCAGGCCGCGCAGTCCCACTCCAATCCACCCGCTCTCGCGTGGTGAATCCGAATCGGAAGGAAACACAATGACCAGCCCCGACAACTCCATCCTGCCGGTGCGTTCGGCCGCAGAGATGCTCGCCGCCGTGCCGCACCTGGTCGGATTCCACCCGACAAACAGCATCGTCCTGATCGCGATCGCCGGGGCGAAGGTCGCCCTTGTCACCCGGGGAGATCTGCCCGCTGGACTGGACGACATCGCACAGGCGTTGCCGGCCCTCGACCAGGTCCACGCGACCCATGTCGTGATCGCCGCCTACGGGCCAGAAGATCTCGCTACGCCGGCGGTCGATGCTGCCCGTGCGGTACTCACCGTCGCCGGCCTGCAGGTGTACGACGCGCTACGCGTCACCGATGGCAGGTACTGGTCCTACCTGTGCGACAACCCGACGTGCTGCTCACCCGAGGGCACGCCGTTCGACGCGGTCGCCAGCCCAGTGTCGGTGCGGGCTGTGGTATCCGGATCCAGCCCGTTCGCGGACCGCGCAAGCCTGGCGGCCTCCATCGCACCCGCAGGCGCTGCCCTCCGTGCTGCCATGACCGAAGCGACCGCCCGCGCCCGCCGACGGCTGGCGGACCTACCGGCCAGTCTGAGCGCCGTCGAGGCCGAAGGAAAGGCAGCGTTGACGGAGGCGGCCAACCGGTACCGGAGCGGCCAGCGGTGCACGGATGACGAGGTCGCCTGGCTCACCACGCTGCTCAGCACCATCACCGTTCGGGACCATGCCTGGCTGACCACCAGCCGCGAGGGGTGGCACCTCGAACTGTGGCGGGACCTCACCCGGCGCGTCGACCCGGACCTGGTCGCGGCGCCAGCCAGCCTGCTGGCCTTCACTGCCTGGCTGCAGGGGAATGGTGCGCTGGCCGACATCGCGGCGCATCGCGCGCTGACCGCCGATCCGAGCTACGGGATGGCACTGCTCGTCCTCGATGGGCTCCGCGCGGGCATCCCCCCGTCAGTCCTCGAGGACTGGCAGAGCTGGGCTGCCCAGCACACCGACCGCCGATGATCTGCCGCGATCAGGAGGGGAGCAGCACCGTGATCAACCCACCCACTGACTCGGCCGCCGCCACCGTGGTGCAGCAGGCCCGTTGGCGCGCCGAGGAGATCCTCGACCTGCTGTATGCCGGCTTCCAGCACTCCCGCACCGTCGCCCCCGACGTGGACGCTGTCCGCGCCGCCGCCGACCTCGTCGCCCAACAGATGGTCCTCGTCCGGCAAGCCGACACCGATCTGATCGCCGCGCTTCGTGGCGCACTCACCCTGGCTGATCACGAGATCCGCGACAGCAGCGCGGCCATTGAGGAACGCTACCGGCAGTTCGTCGACCTGGTTCGGCGCTGGATCATCTTCGCGGTCAACACCGGAGCTTTGACCGTTCCAGACGCGAACGACGCCATGCGCTACCTGACCATGCCCCCGCCATTGCGGACCCACTTCGAAGCCACTGTTCACACCCCGCTCGCCGTCGAGACCGACGCGGCCAGCAGCGACGAGTCCGTAGCCGCCGCAGAGCGCCTCCTGCGCGTCGAACTTCGCTGCCTACGGGATGCATCCGTCCACCCGACCAAACAGTGGCAGCTGCGGCTGCGCGCGCTCGACGAGACGCCACTGACCAGCAACGTCAGCGGCGAGCGAGGTTCCCGTTATCGGATCATCTTCGTGGTGCCACTCGTCGTCGAAGTCAAGGCCCTCGACCCACGAGGTGCCATCTCTCTCGCGGTCGACGTCGTAGCGAACGACCTGGACCGCCTCGAGGTCGCACGCGCGCACACCGACAAGATCCGCGCGGTCGACGTGGTGCCCGTCGACCACCGCGAGTACGACTTCGGCGCCGACTAACGCCCGCGTACTCCACGCCCGCACCCCGGGTGACGCACCACCAGGTGCGCCCCTGGGCGCCGGATCACACCGATGTGCGGTGCCGGCGCCTCTCGGGCGCCGGCACCGCCCTTCTGGAAGGCGCAAACCTGATGCGATCGATCACCCGAACGCGTGGCCAGCTCGTCGCCACCGCGCCCCGCCTGCCTAGCGCCGCGACCCCGTGTCGACACGGGGTCGGTCCGACCCCGGACCGCCCGGAGGACAGCGGCCCCGCAGTCGGCACCGGGGGCTGGACGATGCCCTGGCAAGGGTGTGTCTCGACACCCGACACTCCACGCTGTGTCGTCCGAACTACCCGTGAGACCAGGTTCCCACCGTCGCTACGACGGGAGGGTCGCTGATGGACATCCGACTCGTCCTCGTGGGCATCGCCGTCGCCGTTGCCGTCACGGCAATTGACGTCGTACTTCGGCGAACCGCCCGCCCGGTCGGACCGCGACGGTCCCTGACCGACCTCGTCATCACCACTGCAGCCACCCTGACCACCCTCGGACTGGCCGGTGTCGCCGGCGCGGTCAGCTACGACCACCTCCGCGAACTCGCCGAATCGCGCGGTGAGCACGGCTGGAAGGCACACGCTTTCCCGCTGACGGTCGACGGCATCGAGGTCGTCGCCACCTTGGCGATCCTCGCCGATCGACGGGCCGGCCGCCCCTCCGGCGCGTTCCCGTGGATCGCCCTCGCCGCCGGCGGTGTCGTCAGCCTCGGTGCGAACATCCTCATCGCTGAGGACGACGTCATCGCCCGGATCATCGCCGGCTGGCCCGCGGTTGCACTCATCGCCGCGATCAAAATGCTGTCGCGGATGCTCGAACACCCCACCGCCAGTCCGGTGCAGCGTGATGAGGAACCTGAGCCGCAGGCGAGCGGCGAGCGACACCTCAGCGAGCCGGAGATCGCCGGGCGAGCGCCGGACGACGACAACCGGCCGGACGACGTTTCGCGACACGATCCCGACGTGTCGCGGGATGACCCTGACGTGTCGCGGGATGACCCTGACGTGTCGCGGCCCGACGGCGATGACCACGAGTCCGGCGAAGACCTCGAACAGCCGTGGCCGGTCGACCTGATCCGCCGCATCCCCGTGAATGCCGACCGCTACCGTCGCTGGCAGGCCGTCTGGGCGGACATGAAGGACGGCGAGACCGACCTTCGTGCCCTCGCGCAGCGACACAACTTCGATGTGCGCTCAGTCCAGGCGATCCGGCGCGCCGGCCAGGTCGGCATGCTCGACCACCCCGTCCCAATCGCCCGCCGGCTGGCCGAACTGGGCTCCCGCAACGGGAGCCACGACAACCCGCCCGAAGTACCGGCGGCACCCTCGATTTCTGGGCCCTGAGTGCCAATGAGGGTCGGCTCCGCCTGACCACCCCGGTCGGTACCCCTCTGTCCCGGTGGTGGGGTCATCCCTACTTGAGTAGAGGGGCAGAGGGGCCGGCCCGGGCCATACCTGGGCGGACCCAGTTCTCGAGGTCGAAGAGCGACCCGCCGGGTCCTCGAGCCCATGGACTCCCGCCGGAGCCGGATCCGCCGAACCAATTCTGCTCAGCCTGCCCGGGATCCGCGTCCGGCCTGTCTTCCGGCTGTCGATGCCCGCCCGCTCGAACCCGATCTGCACCTCCTGGTGCCGCATATGCGGCCCTTTTTGCGTTTGCAGACCTGCTCGTCACAGCGCCAGACCCCTTCGACTCGCCGGACGCGCCGGGATTAGCTCCTTGGCGCGCGGCGACTGCTCACCAGTGGAGGAAACATGACCATCAAGACACGTCTCCGCACCACCAGGCGACCTGAGTGCTGGAGCCGGTGGTGAGTCGTCGAATGCTCGCCACCCTGCTCGCTGCCGTCGTCACGGTGGTATTCGTCTGCCTCGCGGGCACCGGCCTCCTGCTGAGAGGCTCTGCTGCCGGCTGCGGCCCTGGTGCGACACCCGGCCGATCGCTCGCCCCAGCGCCGCCCGGTGGGTGGCCCGCTATCGGCCGGTGGGATCGCAATCAGGTAGCCAACGCTGCCGTCATCGCCGCCGCCGGAGCCAGCAAGGGCGTGCCCACTCGAGGGTGGGTGATCGCCGTCGCCACCGCGATGCAGGAATCGACGCTACGCAACCTTCCCCGCGGCGACCGGGATTCCGTCGGACTGTTCCAGCAACGACCCAGCCAAGGATGGGGAACCGTCGCGCAACTCCTCGACCCCACCTACGCCGCCGGTCGGTTCTACGCCAAGTTGATGACGATCCCCGGCTGGCAGACCATGCCGCTTACCGAGGCGGCCCAACGTGTGCAAGTCAGTGCCTATCCCGACGCGTACGCCAAGTGGGAGCCGGAAGCCACTCAACTTCTCGGCACGATCACCAGAGGCGAGAGTTCACTGCCAACTGGGCGGCTGGCCAGCTGTGGCGGCGCCAGCGGGCCCTGGACCCAGCCAGTCCTCGCGCCTGTCGGCTCGGGCTTCCGCACCGCAGGCCGGCCGGGTCACGACGGTGTCGACCTCAGTGCGTCACGCGGCACCGTGATCCGAGCCGCATCCGCCGGCATCGTCAGCCGGGTGCGCTGCAACGCTATCGACAACCGTGACGGCAGCAACTGGGGCTGCGACCGGGACGGAGACCCGGGCCTCACCAGCGGTTGCGGCTGGTACGTAGACATCGATCACGACGGCGGGATCATCACCCGGTACTGCCATATGGACGAACCACCGCGGATCGAGGTCGGCGACCATGTCGTGGTCGGCCAGCCCATCGGTGTCGTCGGCTCGACCGGCCATTCGTCCGGGCCGCACCTCCACTTCGAGGTCCACGCCAACGGTGATGCCAGTGTGGGAGGGGCCATAGATCCGGTTCCATTCATGATCAAATTAGGTGCGCCGTTGGGGTAGCCGGCCTCTTTGCCGGTCCCCATAAGTGGCCGGCCGTCTCATAGACGTGGCGCCCCGGGTTGGCGCTTGCGCCAATTCCATGAGGGACCCGTGCCCCCGACGAGGATGGCAGTTTTCGGCGATCCAGATGGTCTGAGTGCCGGCCTTGGAGCGCCGGGCTGACCTGTCGGCCACCAAAAGTAGCGTTGCGTAACGATGGAAGCGTCAACTGCACTGCTGGTAGTGCCTGCGCGGATCTGTCGATGAGCGTGCACATGATCTTGGCACGCCAGCTTACGTCGCTGCGGACCGAAGGTCTTCCTGGCTGACAGGCCGCAACGCAGGCAGGTGAATGGATGGCCGTGTGCGGCGAGCCAGTCGGTGTCGCGGAGGCGACCCAATGCGGGGATCCCCACGCCGGTGTGACGGTTGATGATGGTGGGGTGACAGGACGTGGTTGGAAGATCGTCGGGTGGGTGGCTGGGATCGTCGCAGGGCTCGGCGTGACTGGCGTCGGAGTGTTCTTCGGCGTCACCGGCGTCGAGGACGCCAACCGATGGTCGGGTGTGCTCGGGTTCTTCGTCGGTGTGCTCGGCCTGGCGGTGGCGATCTACAGCGCCGCGCTGACCCGCCGGTCCCTGACCCCTCCGACCGCGCCGCCGCCGAGCGGCGGCAGGACCGTGGGCAATACGATCAGCGGGGGCACCTTCCATCAGCCGGCGGTACAGGCCCGCGACATCATCGGTCTGTCGATCGGTTCGCCGGCACCACCAGCCGGCCCGCCCCCGACCCAGCAAGCCGGTGCCGGCGACGTGCGAAACACGATTAGCGGGGGCACCTTCCACCAGCCGGCCGTACAGGCCCGCGACATCACCGGCTTGTCTTCGGCACAGCCTGGTACCGGTACCGGCCCGGTACCAGGTGCCGGACCGACGACATGAACATCAAGGACGAGTCGGCGGTGTCGAACACCATCACCGGTGGTGTGTTCTTCAACCATGTGGTGCAAGGCCACACCATCACCGTGGTGCTGCCGCCCACAGTGGAGCCGGCGCTGTCCGGATTACCGCCGGCATCGGTGACGTTCACCGGCCGGGACGAGCAGGTCCGCCTGCTGATGCTGGCTCTAGCCCCTCACGGCGAGAGCGGACCAGTGCTGGTATCCGCGGTGGCGGGGCTGGCCGGGATCGGTAAGACCGAACTGGTCGTCCAGACCGCCAGCCGGGCGGCGAAGGAGACCGGCTGGTTCCCTGGCGGTGTCCTGTTCGTCGATATGTTCGGCTACGACCCACAACGGCGCATGGCCGCCGAAGCAGCCCTGCTCAGGCTATTGCAGGCACTTGGGCTGCCAGGCGAGAACATCCCCGCCACAGAGGCTGACCGGAGCCGGCTGTTCCGCAGCTTGCTCGCCGCGTTCGCCAGGCAGGGTCGGCGGATCCTGCTCGTGATCGACAACGTTGCTACCGCCGACCAGGTCGTTCCGCTGCTGCCCAGCGACGGGGACACCGCGGTGTTGATCACATCGCGGCATACCTTGGACGTCGGCGCCCGCCTGCACGATCTGGACGTGCTGGACCGGGCGGCGTCTGTGCATATGCTGGCCGAAGCGCTGCATCAGGCGCGGGGTCCGGAAGACACCCGGATCCACGATCAGGCCGACGCCGCCACACGGGTCGCCGACCTGTGTGCGGGACTGCCCTTGGCGTTACGCATCGCCGCGGCGCTGCTGGCAGACCACCCCACCCGGCCAGTAGCCTCCCTGGCCCAGGCCCTGGAAGCCGAGCACACCCGCCTGGACCAGCTCAGCCGCGAGAACCGGGCCGTACGGGCCGCGTTCGATCTGTCCTACCAGAACCTCAGCGACCAGCAAGCCACCCTGTTCCGGCTGCTGCCGATCAACCCCGGCCCCGACCTCGGCACCGAGGCCGCCGCCCACCTCGCCGGCCTCGACCCGCAAGCCACCGAACAGATCCTGCAAGACCTGGCCCGCGCCCACCTCATCGAGGCCGGCCACACTTGGGGACGGTGGCGACTCCACGACCTGGTCCGCCTGTACGCCGGCGAGCACCCTGACACTGCTCCCGACCAAAGGGAACGTGCCGGCGTCCGCCTGCTGGAGCACTACCGCACCACCACCCGGGACGCCAACACTCACATACAGCCAGGACCCGCCCCAGTGTCTCCCCGATTTGGCGACCGCACCGTCGCGCTGGCCTGGCTCGACGACGAACGCCCCAACCTGCTCGCCGCCTGCGCCAGGGCGGCCGCGACGGGACATCCCGACATCAGCACCGACCTTGCGTCCGAACTCAGCCAGTTTCTCAACTTCCGCCGCTTCTTCGATGACTGGATCAAGATCACCGGCACTGCCATCCAGATCTATCGCGAGACCGGTGACCGGCACAGTGAAGGCAGCGCGCTGAACAACCTCGGTGTGGCGCTGCTACAGGTACGGCGGTTCGACGAAGCGATCACCATCCACCTGGGAGCCATCGCCGTCGTCCGCGAGGTAGGTGACCGGAACGGTGAAGGGATTGTGCTGGGCAACCTAGGCTTGGCCCTGAAGGAAGTCCGGCGTTTCGACGAGGCGATCAGTGCTCAGCAGCAGGCTGCCACGATCTTCCGGGAAACCGGCGACCGGCACAGCGAAGGGCGGACGCTGTGCCACCTCGGCGAAGCCCTGCGGGAGACTCGGCGTTTCGACGAGGCGATCAGTGCTCAGCAGCAGGCTGCCACGATCTTCCGGGAAACCGGCGACCGACACGGCGAGGGGCGGACGCTGGGCAACCTCGGCTTGGCTCTGATGGAAGTCCGACGCTTTGACGAGGCGATCATCGCCCATCAGCAGGATCTTGCGATCTGCAAGGTGGCTAAAGACCGACACGGCGAAGGCCGGGCGCTGGGCAACCTCGGCGCGTCCCTGCAAGGGGTCGGGCGTTTTGACGAGGCGATCAGTGCTCAGCGGCAGGCTGTGACCATCTTTCGCGAGATCGGCGACCGACACGGCGAAGGCTGGGCGCTGGATACTCTCGGCGCGTCCCTGCAAGGGGTCGGGCGTTTTGACGAGGCGATCACCGCCCACCAACAGGCCCCCGAGATCTTTCGCGAGATCGGCGACCGACACGGCGAAGGGCGCGCACTGGGCAACCTCGGCGAGGCCCTGCAAGGGGTCGGGCGCTTTGACGAGGCGATCAGTGCTCAGCGGCAGGCTGAGACCATCTTTCGCGAGATCGGCGACCGACACGGCGAAGGTTGGGCGCTGGGCAACCTCGGCGCGACTCTGGGAAGGGTTGGGCGTTTCGACGAGGTCCGTAGCAATTGGAAACGGGCTATCGAAGCGTTTACCGACAGCGGCGATCGGGACACTGCGGCCTTGCTTACCCGTTGGCTAGACAAGTTGCCACCGGACACACGCTGATCTACTTCCGGTCAGCCCTGCCTGCTCGCGCTGCGCGGTGAGCGCGCCGGCGAACTGAGCACGGTCGACGATCCGCGCCGGGTCCGGCTCGTCGTGGTTGCCTTCGGCCATCCAAACCCCCACCCCACCCGTTGTGATCGACACGTTATCGAAAGCCACATCGATGCGCGAGGGTGCAGCCCTCGGCAGCACTCAACGATCGACCAGCATCGCGATCCGCGGCAGGCCGTTGGGGGCCTGGTCCGCCGCGGATCGCGACTGCGAGACGCGGGCCAGGATGCCTTCGACGCGCTCGGCGGCACGCCGCGAGTGGTTCCACCGCTGTTCACCTACCGCAGGTCGCAACCGGCCGTATGACTGGCGGGGAAGCTCACCTTGGTCGCCGACGGGCACCGGAGTTCGGAATGGGACGTAGGTTCGACCTGCCAGTGTCCTGACTTGACATATGGTCGGTCTCGACCTGGTGGACTCTCAGTCCGACTGTCCGTCGATGTGCGGTAGGGATGTGTCGAGTAGCCGACGTGCGAGTCGATGGGTTTCGTCGGAGACGTCCTCGTCGATTTCCTGAAGCGCCGAGGTAAGTGCTGCCAGCCGCGCCTTGATGGCTGCGGTGTCGCCGACGGTGGCCTGAGCGTTCATGGCGAGGCGGGCGACCTCCTCGTTGATTG
The DNA here is from genome assembly GCF_042873195.1 of Micromonospora arida. Classification (NCBI taxonomy): domain Bacteria; kingdom Bacillati; phylum Actinomycetota; class Actinomycetes; order Micromonosporales; family Micromonosporaceae; genus Micromonospora; species Micromonospora arida. The sequence goes on from NZ_JBIALC010000004.1 coordinate 86,558, forward strand.
GGTCGATGTCGCAGGCAGTGTCGAGAAGGGTTCGGGCTCGCCCGGGGTTTGTGTCGGCGAGCAGAACCGCGAGTCGGGCGTGGATGTTGACGCCGGCCTGCCTGCATCTGTGCTGTGGCCCGTCCATCCATTCGAAGCTGTCGTCGTAGAGCAGGCCGTTCCAGTTGCTGACTGCGTCGTCGAGCGCCGCGCGCTGGGCGTCCCGGTCGGTTGTCGCGCCGGCGCAGCTGACGGCGTCGAGGACGCGCCACCAGTCGACGTCGAGCAGGGCCGGGTCGAGGTAGTAGCGCCCACCAGGGTTGACGACCGGTTTGAAGGTATCGCTTACCGCGCTGGGGTCGAGTCCGGTGGCGTGGGTCAGCCGATTGCGGAGGTTGGCGACGTTGGTGGACAGGCGGTCGCGGGCGCGGCGCGGGGTGGCATCCGGCGTCATCGCTACCTCGATGTCGGCGATCTCCGCACCTTGACGGTGAACGGCGAGGTAGGTGAGGAGTTCGTAGCTGGCTCGGCGGACGCCTGGGACGGGATTTCCGTCGGCGCCGAAGATGATCGGCCGGCCGAGGACCTGGACGCGTACCCGTGACTGCCGCTTCCCGCTCGCTCGGTCAGGTTCAGTGGGTGCGGTTGGCCTGACTGGCGGTGCTGGGCTCGCGGTGGTCTCTACCGTGGATGTGTTGTCGCCATTGCTCGTGGAGCCCGGCCCTTCGGGCGTCGGGTCGCTGGGCGGGGGAGGGGGCGGCTCTCCGGTGTGTGCCTCGCGAATGACGGTGAGCAGCTGCAGAGTGGTGTCGGGGTCTAGGACCGACAGCTTGGGGGTCTGTCCCGGCTCGTTGCTGGTGGTGGTGCCGTCGCTCGCAACAGTCAGGGTGGTGCCGCGCGGCCACTGGCCGGCGATGACTGCGCTGATGGCCAGGGGGTGGCCCAGATGTAGCGCGGTGGATAGCCGGGCCCGGATTGCGGTGTCGGGGATGTCGGCTATCAGTGTGATCGGCGGAAGGGGATCGTGGTGCGGGTCGGCGTTGTGGAGCGCGGCGACATCGATGACGTCGGCGTCGGTGACGGCACGTGTGCGGTGGATGATCTGTTCTTCGACGTAGGTCAGGGCGTGGTCGAGTCCGGCGGTGACTCGCAGCCGAGGTAAGGCACCGACCAGATCGGTGATTGCGGTGCCGCCGAGCAGGTCGGCGAGGACCGTCGCGGGGATCACCACCTGCCCGCGGGCGTCCGGGTCGTGGACACCGCCGGAGGAGAGCGTCGCCACGAGCATCGCGCGGACGGCGTCGGCTCCACCTGGTCCGGTGAGGCCGAGGCCTCCGCGTGGGTGGTCGGGTAGTCCGGCCAGTTGCGGTCCGGACGGTCCGATCGGTGCCAGCGGCGGCCGCTCGGCGCCCGCGAGGTCACGGACTGTGGGTTGTGGCGGCGGGGGTGCCAATAGTTCGGGTGCCTGCTCACGGACGGCCCGGCGTAGCCGGCTGATCACGGCCGGCAGGGGCTGCAGGGTGGGATCGGTGGCTGGGTCGATGTCGGCGATGGGGTTGTAGCGGGTGCGTCGGCGTAGCCACACGATCGACGAGGCGGCGGCCAGTGCAGCGGCCAGTCCGATGCTCACCCATCCACCCGGTACGCCCACGCCGCGATGCTCGCCCGGGGGCCGAACGGCGTCGCTCTGGTTGGGCGTCGTCGGGCTTGCGCTGCTTGGGGTCGACGCCGGACCCGATGACGCCGGCATGCCCGGTGCCGGCTCGACCACACCGTCCGGATCCTCAGCAGTCGAGGTTGACGGTGTCGACATGGGTGGGGCTGTCGACGTGGCAGGGCCCGGTGATGCTGGCACCGGGCCGGCACTCGGCGGCCGGGCGGGTTTGGAGGGTGCCGGATCGGTGGCTGGCGGCGGGACGGCGTCGGCTGGCATCCGTAGGTCCCAGCCGGGTTGGATCAGGCGGGGAGCTCGCAAAGTGCCCCCGACCTCGAAATGTCGGCCGCGGTTGAGCTGCCAGATCTCGGGCCAACGGTTGCCGTCGTCGAGGCACTTCTCGGCGATGACCCAGAGGCTCTCGTTGCGTTGGACGACGTACACGTAGCTGTTGCCTTCGATGAGAACGTTGTGTTCGCCAGCGCAGAGGATCGGCGGTTGCTGCTCGATACCGACCTTGGCTGGGCCCGTCGCAGCGTTGCCGACAAGCACCACCGGGGTGGCGTGCGCCGCGGCCGGCACGACCGCGGGCAATGGCGGAGGAGTCGCCGTAGCCGGCGCGACGGTGGCGGTGGCGACGACCCCGGCAGTGAGTCCGGAGAGCAGCCAACCTGCCAGAGTCTGTACGGACGTAAAGCCGCGCAGTCTCGGCATGGGCAGGCCGCGAATTCCGGCGATCGCCTCGGCGAGGAGGCTGGCGGTGAACACGGCCCAGAGCAGCCACAGGGCGATGGCCAGCAGGTTGACCGCCATCGTGTCGGTGAAGCCGGCGGTCAGCCATGCCTGCCAGCCGGCGGTGTCACGCGGGACGGCGCGGGGGAGGGGCCAACCGATGTGGGCGGCGAGACCGTAGGGGATGCCGACGGTGATGGACAGCAGCGCGGTTGCGCTGGCGAGGCGGGTGAGGAGCCGGCCGAGCGCCGCGGTGACGTTCATGGCACCCCCTTCACGGTGGTCTAGCTGGTCACGGGTTCGGCGCGCTCGGTGGTCGAGACGGTGACGGTGGTGATCCCGATGGCGGCGAGTAGCGGCGTGGGTCCGGTCTTGGTGACGGTGACCGTGACCAACGTCGTGGTGGCGGAGACGGTGCCGGTGGCTCCGACCTGGGCGAGGTATTCGGTCGCCGCGGCTTCGGCCAGAACCGGGTCGAGTTGTACGGTGCCGGCGGTGCGGAGCAGGAGTAGATCGATACGGTCTGCTCCGGCCCGTGCGGCCTCTTGGGCGACGTGGCGGGCGTCGACGCGCATCGTCATGGCGGCACCGCCGTCGATGATCAGTGCGGCTGCGAGCATGCCGACGAGGAACATGCCGGCTGCCCAGCCGGTGCCCGAGCCGCGGTCTTCGCGTAGTTGGCGGCGGACCGTCTCCAACCAGGGGCGGCTCACGGAACGATCTCCGAATATGTGTCCAGTGGGGCCCTGGCGGTCGCGGTCGTGTCGGCGCCGCCCGGGGCGCTGACGCCGATCAGGTCATCGGTGGAGACGTGGCACGTGACGGTGACGGTGACCGACCCGCCGCGGTCGAAGTCGTCGAGGCCCGTGACAACGGTCAACGGGGTGCATCCGCGGGCCCGGCCGGCGAGGTCGGCGCGGGCGGCTTCCTCGGCGGCGGACTGCGCAGCAGTGGCGGTGCGCTGCTGGGACGCGGCGCGGGCGGCGGACGCGGCGGCGGCGTGTACGTCGAGGCGAGTGGCCGACAACCGCCATGCGCCGACGATCAGCATCGCCACGATCACCATGACCGGCAGGACGAGCCCGACTACCTCGACCGACACCGAGCCGCAATCGCCGGACAGACAGCGCCGACGCAGTGCTGCTCTACTGCGCTTCGTCATCGACGCCTCGCTCCTTCCGTCCGGCCTCAGCTGACGGGTGGGACATCTTCGGTGGGTGCCTGGGCCCGAACCTCGATGGGCACGGTGAGCCCTGGCACGGGAACGACACGGTTCGCCGTGCCGGTGATCGTGACGGTTGTGGTGACCGGCCCACGCTCCACGGTGATCTGGATGTCGTCGATGCCGGCCGGGTTGGTCTCGGCCAGGACTTCAGCGGCTTCGCTGCGGCCGGATTCGGCCGTCGCCCCGTAGACCCGCGCCGCCTGAAGTGCCTCCTTGGCGGCGTGCCGGGCCGATTGATCGGCCAGTGACCAGACGGCGGCTTGCACGATCACGGTCAGCGCGAGCAGGAAGATGACGGTGTAGCCGACGGTCTCGGTCGTGACTGAGCCGCGGTCGCCGCGGAGTCTGCTGCGGAGGTGCTGCCTGGTCCTGCTCGGACTCCCCATGGTCGTGACTCTCAGAAGCCGATGGTGATGACCAGGGAGTTCCAGTACTGCGTAACGGTGTCCCGGAAGAGCATGCCGATTCCGCCGACGACGACGATGAAGATGGCGATCCACATGATTGTGTCGACGGTCTCGGCTCCGTGTTCGGGATTCTCACGGATGGCCCTGAGCCCGTAGGCAACGTTGGCGCGTAGGCGGCGGATCATGGTGATCAACTCCTTCGAGCTCCGTACGGATGCGGTTTCAGAGGCCGGTGCGGATGGCCGCGATGGCCGGGTACAGCAGAAACAGGCCGTAGCCGACGGCGATGAGCATGACGGGTAGCGACATCCGGACGCCGGCCGAGCGAGCGGCGGATTCCATTGCGGCGGTGGTGCGAGCGCGCATCCCTGAGGCTCGGGCAGCGAGGGAAGCACGGACCCGGGCACCTTCGGCCCCGGCCAACTGCATCGTGGCGGCCAACTCGGCCAACTCGTTCACTCCGGTATCGAGGCCCAGTTGGCCAAGGGGCCGCCACGGGGGCTGCCGGGTCAGCCGGGCGGTGCGTAGCGCGGCGCGCAGCTGTTCGGCGGCCCAGCCGGTGCAGACGCTTGCCGCATCGTCGAGGGCCTGTTCCACGCCGGCGCCACCGGCCAGGCTGATGGTGACCAGGTCGAGCATCACCGACAGGGTGTGGCGCAGCTGGGCACGCCGCCTCTCGGCCTGGGCTCGGGCCCGGGTGACCGCCCATCGGTAGCCGATCAGTCCGCCCAAACCGGCGAGCCACAGCGGCACCAGCCCACCGACACCCCACAGTGCGGCCAGGACGGGCAACGCCAGTACCCCCAGCCCGATGGCCGCGGCCTGCTCGGCAAGGAACGTGGGTACGTCCTTCTGCAGCACTGCCAGGTCGCTGCGGGTGCGAGCGGTAGGAAGGCCCAGGCGTACGAGGGGCGCCCCCAGCACCTGATAACGGCGTTGTCGGGCGGTCATCGGCGGCGGCGCCGGACGACGTAGGCCGTCGAGCACATCGACCAGGGCAGGTCGGTTGGGACGCAAACCCAGCAGGACCAGCGTAAGCCCGGTGCCGGTACCGGCCCCCAGCAGCAGCGCGTCCCGGATCACCTCGTCACCACCTGGGGGTGGGGAGTGGCGCCGGCCAGCACCCGCTCGTCACGGTCGACCCGGGACATCCGGCTGAGCCAGATGAACCCGACGGCGAACATCGCACCCACGATGGCGAGTACGACCTGCCCGGCCAGAGTGCCGTAGGGAGCGAGGAACGTGCGGTTGAGCAGCACCTGTCCGACGGCCATGACAAGGGTGATCGCGATGATGATCCGCACCGACGTGCGGGTGGTCGCCCACTCGGTCTGGATGCGCATCCGTGCTGCGGCCTGCTCCCGTGCGGTTGCCGCGAGCGCGCCGAGTTGCTCGGCGAGGTTGCGAGCCTGCCTGGTGGCCGCCAGCAGCAACGACGCCACGACCATGTCCCCGGTCGGATGATCGAGATCAGCGGCGAACGCGCGCAGCGCGACCGGCAGGCGGACCCCAGCGTCGATCGCCTCCGCCAGCGCGATGACCTGCGGTCGGATCGCCGCTGGCGCGGTGCTGGCCGTCGCGGCGATCGCCTCTTCCAGCCCAGCGGCCGCGGCCAGCGTGTCGCGCAAGCTTTCCGTCCAGCCCGCGATCGCCTCCAGCTGTTCCTGCTCACGCTGATGAACCCGGTTCCCGACCAGCACCGTGGGCAGGCTCCACGCTGCCAGGCCAGCCAAGATCGCGCCGACCAGCCAGCCGGTTACCAGCCCCGAGACCACCGCCGCGATGATCGCCGTTACGGTCCGCAGGGGAGTTACGGCCGCACCAGCTCGGCGTAGCAAACCCTCCATCGGTGCAGGGCTGTCACGGTCGCGCCGCCGGGCTCCGTCAACGATCAGCCACAGGCCAAGGCCGCTGAGTAGTCCGACAAGCAGCACGACCGGCATGGCCATCCGTGTCACCACCCGTCACGGTCGAGGACAGCAGGATCCAGGCCAACATCGACGAGCCGGTCCATGGTCTCGTCCCGCAGCCTCGTCGCCGGTACCGCCTGGCGGCCAGGACCGGGCCGGTATACCTCGTTGGACAGGATCTGGTCCCCGTCAGTGCCGACGATCTCGCGAACGGAGGAGACCACTCGAAGGCCATTGGGAGTGCGGTCCAAGTGCACGACGATGTGCACGGCTTCGCCCAGCAGCGACGTGGCGGCACTTCGCGGATAGGACGCCGGGGGCTCCATCGCATAGGTGGTCATCCGCAGCAGCGCCTGCGAACTCGACGAGGCATGCACCGTAGCCATCGACCCGTCCACCCCGATCGACATCGCCTTGGCCATCTGCACGACCTCAGCCCCGCGAACCTCGCCGAGGATGACCCGATCCGGCGTCAACCGCAGCGCGGCGCGGACGCACTGATCCAGGCTGAACTCGCCCACGCCCTCGATGTTTGCCTGCCGTGCTTGCATCGAGACCATGTCCGGGTGGACCTGCGGGTCCAGCGACAGCTCGCGGGAGTCCTCGATCACGATGAGGCGTTCCTGCGCGGGAATCGCCGAGGCGAGGGCTCGCAGGAAGGTGGTCTTTCCTGCGGCGGGGCCGCCGCTGATGACGATGTTCCGACGGGCCAACACCAGGCCGGTGAACAGATCCGCCATCGTCGGCGTCAGCTCGCCCATCCCCACCAGGTCATCCAGGCTCACCTTCACCATCGGGTGCCGACGGATCGACACCGCGACGCGGTCGCTGATGACCTGCATCGCGTGCAAACGCGCTCCGTCAGGCAGCTGCATGGCGAGTTCGGGGGCGTCTGGGTCGAATCGGCGCTCATGGGCTCCGAGCCGGGCGCCCATGTCGCGCAACTGCTCGATCAGCTCGGCATCGGAGTTTGCGACTGCGGCCACCCGCGCACGTCGGCCGTCGCGGTATTGCACCTGCACGTTGTCGCAGCCGTTGATGTTGACGGTCTCGATCGCCTCGTCGTCGAGGAGCGGTTGCAGCCCGCCGGCGCCAATGAAGGAGTTGCGCAACGCTTGTCGAATCCGATGCTCGGCCATCTCACTCAGCGGGGGTTGCCCGCGGTGCAACGCTTCGCGCGCGTACTCGTCCAGGGCGTTGGATATCAACAGGTCGACGTCGCCCGCGTTGTCTGCTCCGCCGACGACCGACACCTGTAGCCGGACGGCGACCGTGGCTCGTAACGCATCGAGAACGTCTCGCTCGCCACTGGTCAGGGCGTGGGCGCCCCCCACGCCCATGCTGTTCCCCGGAGCGGAATGCCGAGCGTTCATCGGCCGCTCACCCCGGCGTGCTCCGTCACCGGCGCGACGGGCGTCTCGGTACTGGCGTGCCGATCGAGGTCCAGTGCAAGGCCACGACAGGCCCGTAGCAGTGGCAACCGAGTCCAGCCCGTCGACTGCCAACCGCGCCGGGGCACCATGCGTCCGGCCAGAATCCCGGCGCCGCGACGGTCGTTCGGGACGGTCGCGGCCAGCGGCAGCCCAAGGCTTCCGGCCACCTCCACTGCCGGCCACCCGTCGCCGCCTACGGTCACCAGCTGTACGTCCCGGACCAACCCGGTCAGCTGCTCGACGTGCTCGCGTCCCTGGCTGAGGTCTCTACCTTTTACTGATGGGATTGTTCGGCCCGTCGGGCCGTTCAGTCGTACATCCGCAACCCGTACCTCATCCTGTACGGGCCTCAGCACCACCAGCAGGATGTCCACTGCCGATAGCAGCGCGGACGCTGGCGAAGCCGGCTCCCACCGGCCCACGTCGAGCACTACCACTGGCCGGCTAGCGGCCAGCACTCGCAGCATGCGAGGTCCCCGCACAGCTAACGCCCGCAGGCTCGCCGCCGCGGCCCCAGGCTCCGCCAAGACCACGTCCACCCCGGACGGCAATGGTTGCACCCACCGAGACGGATCCATCCGAACGCCGGCCCCGGATCGGGCATCGGCGGCCATCGACGCCAGCCCTGGCTCCCGCCCGCCATCGTGGTAGGTCCGACCGAACCGCGCCATCAGGTCGCCGCCCGCAGGGTCCGCCTCCACGACAATGGCGCCTGGCTCGGGCCACCGCAGTGCCAGCCCCAGGGCGAGCGTCGTCGCTCCCGGCGAACCCTTCGCGCTCGTCACCCCGATGAGCATGGTGCTCAGCCGCCCGAGCCCTGCAGAATCAGCGATACGTCTCCCGAAGCGACGCTGACCTGCAGTGCTGCGTCCGACGACAGCAGGAGCGACACGGCCGTCAGCCCAGCAGCGTCGGGAACTTCTATCGCGGAAACCGACGCCGACGCCCGGACCGGCTGTACAGCTGGAGATCCGTTGCTTGTCGGGGGCACTACCAGGACGGTCACCCGCGAACCCACGGTCATGCCGGCGGGCGCCTTGCCCGCCTTGACGCCGACAGCGATGACCGACTGGCCCACCGGCGGGAACGCCGAACCACCCATCTGGCCGGGTGACAACAGGCTCCCGGCCACCAGGGGCACCGCGGCCGTCCGACCGACGACCGTCTCGCGCTGCGATTCGTCCACCACCTGCACGGCGTCGCCCGGCACGATCCGTACGACCTTCAAGTCTGGGTCCCGGATCGTCTGGCCTGCCCCCACGTCGCGGGACAGCGCCAGGACCGGGGTTGCCGGATCGGTCCGCAACGCGGTGCCGGCGAACAGCAGTGAGCACGCGATTGCGAGAACCAGCCCCAGCACCACGTTGCGCGGTGAACGTCGGCGCACCCCAACGGGCGGAGGTGTGGACGACGATCGCCCGTTCGCCGCCGTGGCCGGTGCTCTCGTCAACGACACTGCCATCGGTCAGCCCGCCCCGTTGAGCGCGGACGAGCGCTGCACCCGAAGCGGCACCGTGGCGGTTGTCGTTACTGGTTCGACCGACCCCGACGTGCCGCCGCCGACCCAGCCGATCTCCCAGGTCACCGTCGCCCGCACCTCGTACACGCCGCCCGGTTGGCCACTCGACGGGGCCTTGTAGGTGTGGCTGCAACTCGACGCTGCTGCCGGATCCATGCCCGCGCTCCACGGAATTCCCGCGCCCGAGCAGGTGAAGGACGCACCGTCACCAGTCGACCACCGCACCTGGGCCGGTGAGGCGGTCGCCGTCACGCTCAGGCCGGGGACCGAAGCAGTCGCTGACCGTGCCCGATACGAAGGGCCGTCCAGCCACAGCCACGTCGGCACGTTCAGCAGCTGAGCCGCCGGCGGTGCGGGATTGGCTCGGATCGACGGCAGAGGCAGATTCAGCCGTGATATCGCAGACCGTGCCAAGACCGCGGGATCCGGCGACTGCGCGTCCGCGATCCACACTGGCTGCGTCGCCGAAGCCCCGTCATCGCTGACGCAGTGGCGCGAATACCACGCTCCGGGCTCAGGGGCACCCGCTGGCGGATCGTCCCGACCAATCAAGACGTAGCGACAACCGTCCGCACCCTCGTGCCCACCACCGGAGCCGCCACCGGTGTTCGACCCGCCGTTGAGGTCGTCCCCGGAGTTCCCATTTCCGGCCGAGGGCGGTGTCCCCACCTCGACGGAACATTCAGGCACGTCAGGGGTTATGCCGCAGTCCACCGGTTTCCATTTGTCGGCCCGTGCGGGAGACGCAACCACCAGCAGAACCAGGAAGCAGGCTGCGGGCATGACACCGACAGCTGCCAGGGGCCGGAGCCTCAGCACGAGCCGACTCCCTGCACCCCGAAGGACGTCACCTTCCAGCTCTCGCCGACCATGCTCACGGTGGCGTTGACCAGCCGGCGCCCGCCGGGTGAGTCGGTGAACGGAGTGCCATTCGGAGTCGCTCTCACCCTGGTCGCGCCGGAGGTATCCGCGCAGTCTCGGACTTTCGCCTGGGTCGGCGCGGACGCGGGCGTGAGGGACTGGATCGACGGATTCACAACGACTTCGCCCCGCCCGACCAGACCTTCGCGACGGTCGGACTGCAGGCCGCTTCTCAAGACCTTCAGCGCATCGCCGGCCGCGAATCTGACCAACTCCGGATGGTCCGGGTTGGACGTCAGCCCGGCTTCGTCGTAGGCGGCCCACATGCCGCGGTACGCAGCAAGCGCGAGATCCTCGGGCGTAACCGGTTCGGCGGGAGAGTTGGATTGGTTGCCGGGCGTCGGCGTTGGTGAGCCTTTCCCGTCACCGTCACCACGTGTGCAACCTGCCCCGATTCCCACCAGGCCGATGAGCGCGAGCACGGCCACCACCCTCCCCCTACGGTGTGCCACCAGTTGCCTCCATCACGGTCAACATGTTCTGTCCTATCCCAGGACCAGAGCCTGCCGCTACGGCACGTAAGTGCGCTACAACCGCGCGCGCCAATCGTGCGTCCAGATCGTGCGCACCGCTGGTAGGGCCACATCGCGCCAACGCGACGGATTGCTCAGCCCCGTGGGGGCGCTGATCAGAGCGGGGCATCGACAACCACTGCTCGTTACGGCTGGGTTTCGTTTTCACCCAAAGCCGCCCTAACCGGCAGCTCTCTGTCAGGTCGATAAACGAGAGGCCTTGACACCGCTGCGACTACTCGGTGAAGTGATTCCTTCGCGCAGTGTCAGATGCACGACAGCTAACGCCTCGGGTCAGGCGTTGGGCACCTGTGCGGGGGGAGACGATGAACTGTGGCATTGATCCACTTTCGGATCTTGGAGCAGGTATTCGGGCACAGCTGGTGGGCTTCGATCTTGCTGACGCTCGCTGATCGGCAGCTTCGATACACCGAACTCGCTGCCGCCCTCGTCGAGCGCTGGGGGGCGAGGCCCGGCGACGGCCACCTGTCGAAGGCGCTCAAGCAGATGCGCCAGGCTGGGCTTGTCAACCAGGTCGACGACGGACGTGGATATCTGACCTGGACGTTGACGGCTGAGGCGCATGAGAGGGCCGAGATGCTGGCAATGATCGAGAGAGCTCTCGAAGAAGGCAACGTAAATATCGACAGGAGCTAAAAAAATTTGACGCTTGAGTTGGTCCCACCAGGACAGCCTGAGCTGGCCCGGTACGCGAATGGACGGCGGTCAACCACTGAATCGGGGCGCGGTGTTAGGCCGGCCGGCAGCGCGCTTAGAAGCCTCGGAAACGCCGTTCGAGCCTGTCAACCGCCCAACTCACAGATCGATTCCGGCAGGGAGGTTCCCGCCCCAGGCGCGTGGGTGGTCGGTCGGGTCGTGTCTGCCGGGAAGTCCAGTTGGCTGGGTTGGTCGCAGGCGGCGCTGAAGCGCCTCGACCTCTACTGCGATCTGGCCGGACCCACTACCTCTTCGCGCTCGATGGATCCGCCCCCGGGGTTCGACCGTTGCCGGAGCTCCCCATTGGTCCAGGCCGTTTCGGTCGCTGAATTTCGTGTGAGGGACCGTGAGGAGCGACCGGCCGAGCGGCGCGACGGACAGTTCTGGGTCGTCGTCGTTTTGGCGGGGTAGCGCACGACTATAGATGCGGTGTGCAATGCACGGCCGTGGTCTCGGCCGTAGGGGAAGTCTGAGCCGATGGTCCAAAGCCCACTGCCGGCCCGGCTGGCCGTCAGCTATGCCGTCCCACCACGCTCAGCGACCAAGCGGAGCAGCTTGCGGAACTGGGCGGGCGCAACCCGGTGAACGGAAAATCCACTCCTGATGGGCTGCGGTGATCACCTGCACGCCGGCATCCTGCCCGACCGACCTCAGCAGACAGACACCAGGGTTACGAGACCTCCCTTAGCGACGCGGTCGGAAAGATCGGTAGGCTGAGGGTGCCTCCGGGTCGAAGAGTCGGGCCCACTGGTGGAGAATGCGGTCATGACTGGTGCGCCTTGGTGGGCTTTGTCTACAGTCACCGGCTTCTTCACGCTTGCCGGTGTACTTCTCGCCCAAATCAACGCAATTGTAATGGACCGAGCCCGGCTCCATCGCGAAGACGAACGCCGATGGCATGATGATCGCCGTGCCGCCTACGTGCGGTATCTGAGTGCTGCCGATGCTGCTGTGCGCTGCATCCTTGCTGAGACGATCACTGATCGTAATTCTGCCAAGGAGCAAAAAGAGGTGGTGGCGGAGCTAGTGAGTGCGCTAAGTGATGCGCGGATCGAGATCCAGTTAGTGTGTTCTGTCGATCTGTACAACATCGCGCGCGAGTTATTGGTGGAAATTGAAGTTTTGGCATCTGTTGCGCAAGATGAACGAACTGAAAGAAATCAGGCTCAGCAAAGAGTGGCCGACGCGCGTCGTGCGTTTCTAACTGTCGCAAGAACGGAACTTGGCGTGGGCGTGTAAACGATCGATGGCGGTACGCGACGATGCTCTCATCAGCAGACCCGTGCGCTCGCCGGACCCTCGGGCCCAAGATGGTCAGCCCGAAGGTCAACGGCAGCTGACAGGCGAACCCCGGAGGCTGAACGTCGTCTTGGTAACGATGGCTCTCCTCATGCCCCTGCTGGAGAACCTCGCCAGTCCGTTCAACACACCGTCCTCTAGGCACCTCGCTGGCAAGCGCCAGCCTGGACGCCGGTTGTACCGGCGTGATCCTCTCCGCGTTCGTTGTGCTCGCCGGTCAGAGGTGGATGCGGCGTGAAGAACCCGGCTGGGACCGTGCTGCCGAGCGGCGCGCGCCACATCCGCCAGATCTTCGGTCCTCCGTTGGGTAGGACCATCGAAGGGCCGGGTAGGTATCCGAGGCGCAGATAGAGGTCGCGGTTGCGTGGGCTGGTGGCCTCCACGTAGGCGGGCAAGCCGAGCGTGTCGATTTGTTGGTGGTGGTTACTCAGCAGCGCTGTGCCAGTTCCCCGGCCTTGATGTTCGGGGCTGACGGCGGCGTAGGCGAGGTAGCGGTGCGCCTCGGGTGGGTGGTGCGATTCGAACATGGTCTCGAGTAGGAGGAACTTCGGCGCGTACGCGCCGGTCGCTTCCTGCACGCCCACGTGGCGCTCGGCGGCGATGCTGGGGGACGGTGCCGGGCGGGCGTACCAGATTGCGGCGGCGGATCCGTCGGAAGTTGTGTCCACGTGGCCGTATTGCAGGCTGTGACCCACCACGTGGGTGAAGTAGCGGTAGGAGACGAAGCGGCGATCGTCGTGGTCGGAGATCAGCCAGTGGGCGACCGGGTCGTGGAAGAACGACTCGGCGAGGACGCCGATAAGTCTGCCCGCGTCGTCGGGCGTGGCCTGACGTACGGTCACGTTGGTGCTGATGCTCGTCATCATTACTCCTGTGATGCGCAGGTCGCTATGGGTCTTACCTGAGGCGGTTGCTCACGGTGATTTCCGAAGGTGACAGAGGCAGAGTTAGCGGTAGGCGGCGGTGGCGAGGTCGCCGATCGCGGCGTCGACGGCGGCGGTGATGTCGCGTACCGGTTGGTAGTGCTGCCCGGCGATGGCCTTCAAGCGAGTGGTCAGGGTGGCGGTGTCGTCGTCGAGGTAGAGGTGGCTGGTTAGGCCAAGGTCGGCGACGAGGCCGGCGAGGGCGGCGGTGTGGTTGTCGGGTTGTTCGCGGCCGGCGGCGAGGTAGCGCAGGCGGGAGCGGGCGATGACGGCCCATTTGCTGTCGGTGGGCAGGTAGGTGTCGGCGCGTATGAGGCCGCCGAGGCGCCGTCGGGTGTGGTGTCGCAGGATTCCGCCGGCGACGAGGCCGGCGCGGGTGCGGTCGTAGAGGTCGTCGGAGAACCCGCGCAACCACCCCCGCAGGGGTGGGTGGGTGTGGCGGATGGTGGCGGTCGCGGCGTCGGCGATCAGGTCCCCGACCGGGCGGTCGATGTGCGGGTGTATCCGTTGGTGGTTGGCCGGGCGGGTGTCGTCGTTCGGGTCGAGGGTCACCCGCCCGGCCAGGTACAGGTCGATCAGGACCGCGCCCGCGAGCCCGAGGGCGAGGGTCTGCCGGTGCACGTGGGGGTGCCCGGTGTCATCGTCGTGGCCGAGGAGGAACAGCTCATCGCGCAGCGGCAGACGCGGGATCGACGTGGGCATCGGCGGGGTCCTACCGCAGCCCGGCGGTGAGCCGCCGTAGCCGCTCGTGTGCCCCGCCGTAGGCGGGCCCGGGGGCCGGGAGCAGGGTTTTGTTGATGGCGGCGAGGACGGTGTAGTTGGGGTCGCACACGTTGCCGATCGGCGCGCGTCCCGCTTGCGACACGAGTTGGTAGGCGTCCAGGGTTTCCAGGCCGGTCAGGGCGCTGGCCCAGCCGACGAGGTCGTGCTGGGCGATGCGGTAGGCATCCTCCAGCGGGCGGGCGCAGCCGATAGTCAGGATGTCCCGGTCGGTCTCCAACCGAGGCCACCGGGTGGTGACGCCTTTGATGACGTCGATGGCGAGGGTGGTGGTCGTGGCGATCTCCACGCCGATGCCACAGGCCTCACCCTCGCCCTGGCGGGCGTGCCCGTCGCCGAGCGCGAGCATCGCCCCGTGGACATTCACCCCGAGGTAGAGGGTGGTGCCGGCGCGCAGGTGCGGGGTGTCGAGGTTCCCGCCGTGGGTGTCGGGCACGAGTGTGGATCGGGCCTCGAACCCGCCGGGGGCGACTCCGATCGTTCCGATCATCGGGTCCAGCGGCAGGTCCACGCTGTGGTCGCTGCGCGTGGCCTGAAACCGTACGGTCCCGGCGTGCCGGTCGATGCCGTATACCCACACCCGCTCCTGAAGCGGCGGCTGCAGGGTGGCGGTGTGGGAGGTGGAGGTCAGCGCCCCGAAGTGCGGGAACGTCGAGGACACACCCCAGTCCCGGGCCGGGGTGATGGCGGCGAGGTGGACGGCGAGGGTGTCGCCGGGCTCGGCGTCCTCGACGAAGAACGGCCCGGACACCGGGTTGAGGTAGGGCATGCGGCACACCTGCGACGGCAGGTCCGCCGGCCCTCTCACGAGACCACCGAAGCAGTCCTCCGTCACGACGGTGAACACGTCCCCGCCGCGCACGTGCGCCACCGGCATCCGACCGCCGAAGGTGTACGCCAGCTCGTCCCGAGCGGGCCGGTAGGTGAACCTGTCCATGCCGGTCACACCCGCTCCACGTGACGCGCCTGCGGCTGCGCCGGCGCCAACCCCGACAGCGCAGGCCGGCGGCCCGACAGGTACAGGCCACCCAGAACAACCATCCCGAGGGCGAGCCACGCCAGGCCGAGACGCTGAGCGGCAATGTTGGCGTTGACCACCACCCACACCAAAATGGCGAAGCCAATGCCGGGCATGACCAGGTGCGCCCACCAGTTACCACTGCGCTCCCGGATGAGGTGATGCACCACGACCGAGACGTGCAGGACCAGGAACGCGACCATCGCCCCGAAATTGATCAGCGACGACAACAGCGTGATCCCATCCGAACGAGTCGCCATGTACAGGCCCAACGCCAGGGACACCGCCCCGGTGAGCAGCGTCGCGTTGATCGGCACGTTGCGTCGGATCGACACCTTCGCCAGAAACGCCGGCAACTGCCGGTCCCGGGCCATCGCGTACAGCAACCGAGACGTCGCGACCTGCGCAACCATCGAGTTCGGCAACCCCCACGCAATCGCCGTCGCCACCGCGCACACCGTCGCCAGCCAACCCCCACCGGCCACGGCGGCGGCGTCGTAGAAAGCGGTCCCGTTGGGATCACCCTCCGCGAGAAGGGTGCCGGGGTCGGGGACGAGCATCGCGGCCAGCCACGTCTGCGCGACGAACAGCACCCCCGCCAAGACCAGGACCGCGGCCATCGCCCGGCCGATCTGCCGAGAGCCGCCCTTGGTCTCCTCCGCCAACATCGAGATGCCGTCGAAGCCCAGGAAGGACAACACGGCGATCGACACCGCACCCGCCACCAGCGACCAGGTGAAGGTGTCGGAGTTGTAGAACGCCGCCCAGCTGAACCGACCCTTGCCGGTCGCGAGGGCCCAGACTGCGACGGCCAGGAACACCGCCAAGACGATCAGCTCGCCGATCAACATCACCCGCGTGACGACTGCGGTCATGCGGATCCCCACCGAGTTGACGATCGTGTTGACCGCGACGAAACCGAGCAGCCACAACCACACCGGCACCGACGGAACCGTGGCGTGCATCGCCACCGACGCAACCAGATACAGCAGCCCCGGCACGAGGACGTAGTCGAGGAGGATCACCCAGCCGGCCAGGAACCCGACCGGCGGGCTGATGCCCCGGCCGGCGTAGTTGTAGACGCTGCCCGACATCGGGAACGCCTTCACCATCTGCGCGTACGAAAACGCCGTGAACACCAACGCCACCACACCGACGGCGTACGCCAGGGCGACCATCCCGCCGGAGCCAGCGTAGACGCTGCCGAAGATCGCCATCGGCGCGATCGGCACCATGTATACCAGCCCGTAGGCAAGTAGATCCCTGAACCGCAGTTGGCGGCTCAGCTCCTGCCGATATCCATATCGCGACAGGTCATTCTGGAGACTCATTAGACTCCTCAGGTATTTGAGTCCTGGTTCGCAGTTGGTCCGTCGGCCACGGCAGCTACTCGTTGGCCCGAAAACGGCTGCTGATGATTTGCCTGGCATGCCGGAGGTATTTCAACGACGAGAATTGCGTACTGAGCCAGATGAGTCGATAGCGATGATGCGGACAGGCGGTGTTGTCCGCATGCGACTGTCCGCGTAGCGTTCGAGCACGTACGGTGAGGTCCGTCTGACTGCGGCAGCGGCGGGCAAACGGCATTCAGGAGTATCGGTGGCGCAGGTTCCGCGACGACTGACCCCGCATCGATCAGTGCTGCACGGGTATGGCGCCGCGCTGCGACAGTGGCGCGAGTGCCGCGGGCTGTCCCAGCGCGCTCTAGGCAGGCTGGTGCACGTCAGCGGGGACCTCATCGGCAAGGTGGAAAAGGCCGAACGTTGGCCGTCCGCCCGCCTGGTCGAGTCGTGCGAGGCCGCGCTGCAGACGGGTGGTGAGCTGGTCGCCTTCCTGTCGGACCTTGAACGTGAGCGTCGATTGACCGGCGTCGGCTACCGCCTCGCCGGCGGTGCGGACGGCCAGCTCGGGGTGGTCATGAATCATTCCGAGGAGACTGACCTGCTCCGTTCGTGGCACGAGCAGCTCGCCAGTCTCGCCACAGCCGGAAACCGCACCGGATATGCGGGGATGGCGTCCACCGCCCATGCGCAGATCAGTGCCGCAGCCACCATCGGGCGACGGAGCAGCTCAACCGACCGTCGAAACGTGCTCATCGCCCAGGCCATGTGGGCCGAGTTCCTCAGTTGGATCGACGAGCAGAGCGATGCCGCCGAGGCGGACGCATGGCTGCGACGCGCCCAGCAGCACGCCGTCGAGGCCAACGCGCCGGCGCTGGCAAGCTACGTCCTGATGAGGCAGAGCCAACGCGCTCTCGAGCGATTCGACCCGCGTCAGGCCGCTGCCTTGGCGCAGCAGGCTCTGGACGAGGTTCGGTTACCGGGCCGCATTCGCGCTCTGCTGCTGGTTCGTCAGGCTCAGGCTTTCGCGATGGGCGGCGACCAGATCTCCTGCGTTGCCAGCATCGACGAGGCGCACAGGGTTGCCGGCAGCGCCGACTGGGACTCGGAACTGCCGATCGATGTTGGCGTCCACTGCAACCCGGTGTACGTGACTGCCCATGAAGCGCAGTGCCGTCTACTGCTCGGCCAGCCGGCGGCGGCAGCCGATCTCTACGAGCAGCTTCTTCAGGACTGGCCAAGTCAGTGGCGTGTCGACGAGGCCCTCTGGCGATCGGCCCTGTCCACCGCCTACGTCAACAGTGGCAACGTCGAACGCGCCGCGACCGAGGCCACCAACGCCCTGACCTTGGCCGCTGGTACCTCCTCCGGGCGGGCCCTGCGCTGGTTGAACCCCACGGCGGTTGCCCTTCGACAGCAGCCAGGCGTTCCTGAGGCGGTGGCCTTCGTGCTCGCCTATCGGCAGGCGACTCTCGAAGCGTGTAACCATTAGCCCGTGGACCTGATCACCACGGCAACGAGCACCGACGAGTCCGAGCGGGCGGCGTCCGTCGCGGTCCTCCCAGTCGGGAGTTTCGAACAGCACGGCGCCCACCTGCCGTTGCTGACGGACACCATCGTGGCATGCGCGATTGCGAAGGCGGTCGCTGAGCGCTACGACCTCTTTCTGCTACCGCCCGTGACGATCTCCTGCTCCCACGAGCACGCGGCGTGGCGTGGAACGGTCAGTATCAGCGCCACCACCCTCGCCGCCGTAGTCGTCGACATCGCCACCTCCCTGCGTGAATCGGGCATCGATCAGCTCGCCGTGATCAACGGACACGGCGGGAACTATGCGCTTGCCAACGTCGTTCAGGAAGCCAACGTCGCCGGACCGCGGATGACTCTGTTCCCCGCTCGGGCCGACTGGGACGAGGCTCGACTGGCCGCCGGCCTGCACAGCACCGCCCACCAGGACATGCACGCTGGCGAGATTGAGGTTTCACTCCTCCTGCACGTCGCGCCGGAGGTCGTGCGTGATGGCTTCCAGCATGCCGACCACGTCGCGGACGACCGACGTCACCTCCTCACGCGGGGCATGGGTGGCTACACCACCAGCGGCGTCATCGGTCTGCCGTCTCACGCCACCGCCGCCAAGGGCAAAGCCGTACTCGAGGACCTTGTCCGCTCCTTCGCCGATCACTACGGCCTCCTGCCGGGGCCCCAAGGCATGACCAGGAATTGACGCTGGCGGTCCGGGCGCTGCGTTTCCGGATCACTGACCGGACGACGGCTGGCATCGTCACTCCGATCGAGGCCGTCATGCGGACAAGTGCTGTTGTCCGCATCCGGGTCACATCAATGGTGACGTCGATGGCTGTCTAATGGTCGACGGGAGGCGCTGACGACAGATCCATCGTCGTTCGAGCGGGCAGATGGTGCCTCGCATCAGCGCTGTAGGGCGCGGACCGATATCGAGGTTCGGCGTCGAGCGAAAGGTCGTCATGCCCGAAAAGGTCGTCACACACAAGGCGCTCTGCTACATCGTGCGGAATAGGCAGCTGCTCGTCTTCCGGCACACGAATTTCAGCTACGAAGAGGTGGTCATCCAGGTGCCGGGTGGCACCATCCGCCCCGGTGAGGCTCCGGAGGATGCCGCGCTGCGCGAAGCCCGTGAGGAGACCGGGCTCACGGACCTCAAGGTCGTCCGCAAGCTGGGTGAGTCCGAGTACGACATCAGCCCGCTGCGGTTCGAGATCCAGCATCGACACATCTTCCTCCTGGAGCTCTTCGAGCCCACGCCCAGGCGCTGGTCGAGCCAGGAAGACCACGACGGCACCCAGCTGCCGGCCCAGTTCGAGTGCTTCTGGGTGCCGTTGACGGCGGGGCGCATCCTGCAATCCGGCCAGGGCGCGCTCCTGGGCCGGATCTTCGATTGACGGACCTGCCTCGGCGCTCGGAGTGCCTGCCGACCTCCGAGCAGGACGCCGTGATCCCTGCCTCGATTCAAAGAGCGTCAGCTTCGAGCCGGCGCAGCACGCCTCGAATGTGAACCCGTCTGGACTCCGCAGCGCTGGGGCGCTCGGACCTTCACAAAGGAGTTGGCATGACGGTGATCGAAACACGACCCTCTGCGCCCGTTCAGATGGCGAGGGCAGACGTCGCCGCGGCGGTAGCTGCCGCTGAGCGGATGCTGGCCGCGCTCGGCGTCGACACACAGGTTGAGCACCTTCGGCGCACCGCGGAACGGATGGTGCTGTCGTACGGCGAGGTCCTGACGCCGGCGCCGTTCGAGGCGACGGACTTCGTCAACGACGCGAAGCATCAGGGCTTCGTGATCGTGCGGGACGTGGCGTTCGCCGCGATCTGCGCCCATCACCTGTTGCCGTTCGTCGGCTCGGCGACTGTGGGATATCTCCCGGGTGCGCGGTTGTTGGGGCTGTCGAAGCTGACGCGGCTGGTTGAGCACGCCACGCGCGGGTTGCAGGTCCAGGAGAACGTCACGCAACAGATCGCCGACGGACTGCAACAGGTTGTCCCGGACAACGGCGGCATGGGGGTGATCGTCGAGGCGGAGCACCTGTGCATGACGCTGCGGGGAGCGAAGGCACGCGGCGCCTCGACGGTGACCTCCGCGTGGCGCGGCGCGCTGGAACGCGATGTCTCGGTGCGGTCGGAGTTCCTCAGCCTGGCGGGGCGGGGGTGGCGGCCGTGACCGCTGCCGTGTTGCCGCTGGTCACTCCGGTGCCCGCGCACGTCGTCGTCATCGCCTCCGGTGGCATGGACAGCACCGTGTTGGCGTACGCCCTGCACCAGGGCGGGTCGACGGTGACGCTGCTGTCCTGCGACTACGGGCAGCGGCACCGCCGTGAGTTGGACTATGCGGCACGGACCGCCGAGGCCTTGCACGTGCCTCACGTGGTGGTCGACCTGACCGGCATCGTCGGTGTGCTGACGGGCTCGGCTCTCACCGACGCCCAGGTCGATGTGCCGGACGGGCACTACACCGATGCTTCGATGCGCGCCACGGTCGTACCGAACCGCAACGCGATCATGCTCGATGTGGCCGTGGCCCGCGCGGTCTCCGCTGGTGCGGACGCGGTGGCATTCGGTGCCCACGCCGGTGACCACCCGATCTACCCGGACTGCCGACCAGCCTTCCTTGCCGCGTACGAGTCGACTGCCCGGCTGGCGAACGAGGGCTTCCTGCCCGCTGGCTTTCGGGTCGTCGCGCCGTTCATCGACTGCTCGAAGGCCGACATCGCCCGGCTCGGGGACACCATCGGCGTGCGGTTCGCCGACACCTGGTCCTGCTACAAGGGCGGCGAGCGGCATTGCGGGACCTGCAGCACGTGCGTCGAGCGGCGCGAGGCGTTCGCGATGGCGGGCGTGACGGACCCGACCGAGTACGCCACCGCCTCGGGGGTGAGCTAGGTGTTCCGCATCGGCAAGCAATTCCGGTTCGAGGCCGCGCACTCGCTGCCCGACCTGCCCGAAGGCCACCAGTGCGCGCGCGTCCATGGCCACAGCTACACCGTCGAGGTGCACCTCGTCTCTGACGGCGAGCTGACCCGACCCGGGTTCGTCGTGGACTTCGCCGAACTCGGACCGTTCAGCGCGCACATCCGCGACCACTTCGACCACCGCGACCTCAACACCGTGCTGGACGCACCACCGACGAGCGAGCACCTCGCCGCCTACTTCTACCAGTGGTGCCACGACCATCTGCGACTACCGGAACCGGTTCGGGTGGAGAAGGTCCGGGTGTCGGAAACAGCGTCCACGTTCGCCGAGTACGGGCTAGACCTGCCGTGACAGCCCCGTCCAGGCCCGCCGTACCGCCATTTCCAGCCGGCTCGCCTGCGGTGCCGGCGCGGCCGTTGCTGGTCGCGGAGACATTCGGCCCGACCCTGCAGGGCGAAGGACCGAGCACCGGCCAGCAGGCATTGTTCCTACGGCTGTCGCGGTGCAACCTCTCCTGCCCACGCTGCGACACCCCATACACGTGGGATACCTCCCGCTTCGATCTCCGCGCGCACACGGCCTCCCGCCCGGCCGAGGAGATCATTCGGTGGGTGTTGACACAGCCGACACGGCTGCTGGTCATCACCGGCGGCGAGCCGCTGTTGCAGCAGGACCGGCTGCTGCCCGTGGTGGACGCGGTCACCGCTGCGGGGCGACGGGTAGAGATCGAAACCAACGGCACGGTCGTTCCCCTGCCGGCACTTGTCGCATCGATAGGCGCGTTCAACGTGTCTCCGAAGCTGTCTGGCTTCGCCGGACCGAGGGACGGTCGGCGGCGGATCAACCCGGACGCGCTGTCGGCACTGGCCGGCTCGGGCCGGGCCGTGTTCAAGTTCGTGGCCGCCGACACAGCGGAGTTGGACGAGATCGCCCGGCTTCAGGAGCAGTTCGGGCTGGACCCGGTCTGGGTGATGCCCGAAGGCACCACCAGTGATGCGGTCCTAGCCGGAATGCGGGACCTCGCGGACGCGGTCCTAGCCAGAGGTTGGCACCTGAGCAGCCGCCTGCACGTGTTGCTGTGGGAGGACACCCGTGGCCGCTGAATCACCGGACTCACGCAGGTCAGATGGGCTTGGACGGGGCCGTCGTTCCCGCCGTGACGGGCCGCGCGTGTGGGGGAGCGGCCCTGCGATCGTCGGCGGCGGGATCGTTCCTGCCGTCCAAGCGAACCCCACGATAGCCCAACCCGCCCCACCTGTGCAGTCCCCGGCGCACTCCCTCATGCCGTACCTGGTGGACCTGCCGCACCTGGTGGCGGCGGCTCGGCTGTGCATGCGCCGTGCCGGCGCACCGGGTGCTGACGGCGTTACCTGGGCCGGTTACCGCAGCGGGCTACGACCGCGCCTCGCTGAGCTGTCCGACCGGCTGCGGACAGGGACGTGGGAGCCGGGCCCGCTACGGCACGTGGAGATCACCTCCTACACGGGCAAGGTCTTCCCGGCGGTGATCCCAACGGTGGAGGACCGCATCGTGCACCGGGCGATGCGTCGCGCAGTCGAGCCGATCATCGAGCACCACGTCCTGGCGGACTGGGTATCGGCGTACCGGCCGCGCCGCAACCGGATCACCGCCCTGCGCCAGGCCGAGCAACATCTGGCGGCGGGCCGGCAGTGGGTCGCCGATGTCGACGTGGCCGGTGCCTCGGCAGGCGGCAGCACCGATCAGTTCGTGGACTGGCTCGCCGTCCACGTGGCCGACGGCTCGTTCCTGCGGCTGTTCCGCCGCATCGTCGGGGCGCTGCCGACGCCACTGGTCCCGGGCAGCGGCCTGTGGCCGGTGCTGTTTCACCTGCGCCTGTCCCAGGTCGACGCCATGCTCACCGGCTGGCCGGTAGTGCGGTTCGCGGACAACTACCTGATCTTCGCGACGGACGAGGCCCGCGCCGTCGCCGCGATCGACGCCCTCACCGCCGCCCTCGCCAACTGGCAGATGCAGCCGCACCCGCGCAAGAGCCGCGTCCGGGCACCGCACCAGGCCAACACCGAAGACCTCTTCCTCATCGACGGATAGGAGCCGACCGATGACCATCACGCACACCGGACCGCTCGTACGCCCCCGTAGCGTCCGCTGGATACATGTCCCTGCTGGTACCTGCCTCTACGGCGACGCCCGCAAACCCCGTCCCGTGCCTGACCTCCTCGTCGCGGAGACGCCACTGACCGCCGCCCAATGCGGCGTCGGCGACACCGACCTGCCGATCACCGGCATCAGCCACGACGACGCCGTCGGCCTCGCCGCCGAAGCAGGCGGGCGGCTGCCCACATCGGTGGAGTGGGAATGGATCGCCGCCGGACCGAGTCGCCGCCTCTACCCGTGGGGCGACGAACCGTGGACCCCCGACCGCGCCCTACTCACGGGGACCGGACAGTCCCCACGTGCCGCCCAGCCGGTCGGCCGGTACCCATCAGGCGCCACGCCGCAGGGCGTGCTGGATCTGGCAGGCAACGTCTGGGAATGGACCGCCAGCACCGCCATGGGCCTGGGAAAGATCATCCGAGGCGGCTCGTACGCCTCCCCACCGCTGTATGCACACACCACCTTCCTCAACGCTGCCCCCGTCGAACGCCGCAGCCCCGGCATCTCCGTCAGGCCGGTGCGCACCCCATGAACCTCCCACGCCTGCGACTCGTCCATAGCGCCCATGCCGAGCGGGCAGAGCTGGTCATCGTCGGCTGCTCGGCGGAGAAGACGCCCGCGACCGCGCCGCTGCCTGCCCTCGACCTCTACGCCGGTGGTTGTGTGCCGCACCTGCGTGCCCGGCTCGGTCACCTGCCGCACCAGCGCAGCCGGGTCCGATTCCTGTCTGCCGAGCACGGCCTCGTCACCGCCGACACCCACCTGCACACCTACGACCGGCCCCTCGACCCGGCCCGCGCCGTCGCGCTGCGCCCGCGCGTCAGGGCTCAGCTGCAAGCCGACCTGCTCACAGACCACATCCCCGACGACATCCTCGTCATAGCCGAACCGCTCTACCTGGTGCTCCTCGCCGAACTCCTCGCCGATCCCCACCGGCCGCGTATCCACTGGATCCCTGACCACGCCACCGGCTGGCCCGATGCCGCCAAGGTCCTCGACGAGTGGGGGTGGTGAGCGTGCCCACCACCCTCAGCGAGGTGCTAGCCGTCACCGCCAACGATTACCGCCACATCACCGCGACGTTCACCCGCCGCACCGGCCTGGACTGGCATGCCCCGACTCCGCCGCAGCTCGGAGCCGGCGCCCGACTCAGCGTCGTCATTCCCGCCTGCGACACCGCCCATAGTCTGGCACCGGTTCTCGACGCGCTCGCTGAGCAGCACACAACGGCGACCGTCGAGGTGATCGCGGTCGACGACGCGTCCACCGATGCCACCACCGAGCTGCTCGCCGCGCACCCGCGCGTCGACCGGGCCGTCCGCCTTCACGCCCGCTCGGGCGCGGGAGCGGCCCGCAACGTCGGAGTCCACCTCGCCACCGGCGACACGATCGTGTTCCTCGACGCCGACATGGTCCTGCGGGACCACGTTCTGGCCGACGTCGCCGCCCGCGCCCGGCATCACACCGTCCTCGTCGGCTTCCGGAACAACATCCCCTACCTGCCCGACGCCAACGGCTACCCGGTCGTGCCGCCCGGTGAGCCTGACCTCGACGCGGACCATCGAGTGCGATGGACCCCACCGGCTGGTGTGCCGATGTTCTACACCGGCCAGGTCTACCCGACGCCGTTCGTCGGCAGGCCACTACAGGACACCCGAGACTTCCTCGACCTCGGTAACGGTCGCACCTACTACGACTGGGACCTGCCCCGCATGGCTGTGACCGCCCTCGTCGCGGTGCCTCGCCGGGTGGTGCTGGACGTCGGCGGGTTTCACCCCGCGTTCGGTGCCGAGGGCTGGGGCGCCGAAGACACCCACTTCGGTGCGGCCCTCATCAGCCGCGGCTGCTTCGTCATCCCGCTGCGGCAAGCCCGAGGCTGGCACATCGATCCACCCGATCCCGCTGCTGTGTGGGAAGCCAAGCTTGCCGGTGTCGCACCTCGAATCGCCCTCTACCGGCAGCTCTGCGCGCAGCCGAAGCCCACCGGCCGCGCTGCGGACCTGGCCGAGCGCGCCGGGATTCTGCTGCGGAAGGCAGAGACCCTGCGATGATGCGAACTTTCGCCGCCCACGGCGACCACATCCACGATCCCGCATCAGGAATGACACACCGCGCTCCCACCCCCATCGGGAGCGGCCGAGTCACCCTCGCCCAGGCCACGGTGACCGGCTGGCCAGCCGTTGCGCCCGGTGACCTCGGGCGGTCTACCCCGGACAGCATCTGCTGGTCGCCGATCGTTCGATGCAACCTGCACTGCCCGCAGTGCCTCGACGACACCACCGTGCGAGAGGCGGACACCGCTGATCGGCACCGGGTTGCCCACGTCCTCGCCGATGCCGACGTCCTCGGAGTCGATATCTCCGGCGGCGAGCCGCTGCTACTGCGAGACCTGCCCGAGCTGCTGGACATCGTCCGGGGCGGGCGCCGCAGTGCCGTCTCCATCACCACCAACGGCTGGCACCTGGCCCGACGTGCCGCCGAGCTGGCCGGGCACATCGACGCCATCCGGGTCAGCCTCGACGGCCCCGACGTGGCCCGCCACGACGCCATTCGAGGATCGCTGAGCTTCGCCAGAGCCATCGAAGGCATCCAGACCGCGGTCGCTCTGCGCATTCCCGTGCAAATCCAGACCGTGCTCATGCGCCGTACCGCTGGCTACCTGCAAGAGATGGTGGACCTCGCGGCCGGACTCGGGGCCTGCGGGTTCAGCGCCCTGCAGATGCTGCCCATCGGCGCCGGCACCGCTCTGCCCGACGAACTGCTCAGCGACGACGAAGCCCTGACGCTGTTCACCGCACTGGACGTTCCCGAGCGGCTCAACATGCGGCTGCGTACCCGCGACGTCGCCGGCAACTTCACCGTCATCCGCGCCGACGGCCGAGTCTGGCGCAACGACAGCACCGCCCTCAACATCGGCGGCCTGCACCCCCTTCGCAGCGCCACCGACCTCGCCCTCAGCGCTCGGGAAGGCACCCCATGAACATCTCGCCGGCGCACCAGCCACCTGCCCGCCCGCGCACGTTCCGCCACCAACGGATCCTCCGCATGCAGCTTGACGCATACGAGCGGGCGATCGAGGTGCTGGCCGACGCCGTCCGGCAGCGGAACTGGCCGATCACCGCGACCATCGGCATCGCCAACGGCGGCCTCGCCCCAGCACGGGGCATCAGCGAACTCCTGCACATCCCGAGCTACCACGTCAACGCCAAGCACAACCCCACCGACGCCACCTACACCGAAGCGACGGGCACCGTCACCTACGACCTCAGCCCCCTCACCACCCGACCGGCTAGGCGCAGCCTTGGCGGCACCGTCCTGATCGTCGATGACATCTGCGGCACGGGTGCCACCTTCGCCACGCTGCTGCCCGAACTCGGCGTGCACCTCGGCCCGGACGTAGCCCTGCGCACCGTGGCGTTGTGCCGCAACGCTGGGGGTGTCTTCGACCCGGATCTGTGGATCTGGACTGTCGACGACTGGGTCTGGTTCCCCTGGGAACCCACACTCGCCGCCGAAACAACGGTCGCGGACCTGCCTATCCCGAGCCGGGTACGGACCGCATGACCATCGCGTTCGTCCTCGCCTCCTGGCGGCCCGATGTCCCGGCCGGGATGGAACGTGCGGTCATCGCGCACGCCGTCGGCCTCCAGCAGATCAACGCTGAAGCCGTCATCGTGACCGCCGACCCGGCGGCGCCACCGACCTACCGCAACGTACCCATCGAGCGGATGCGCAGCCTCGACGTACAGTTCCCCTGCGATGACACCACCCTGCGCGCGGCGATCGACGCATCCGCCACCGCCATCGGCGAGGAGCTCGAGCGGCTGTTCCGGCGACGTCAGGTACGCGCCGTCGTCTACGTCGACGCCCTGTGGGGACTCGGCCGGATCATGCCGACCCGCCCCCGCATCCGCACCGTCCTCGCCGCACACGTCATCGGCCACGACGTGGACCTTCAAGCAGCACTGGCCCGTCGCCCTGATGCCATCATCGCGCCCTCGGCCACGGTGCTGACCGAGGCGGCAGTCCGCGGCTACGACAGCAGCAGTTGGAGCGTGGTGCCGAACGCCCTGCTCACCGTGCCCGAGCCCCGACCTGGCAGTTACCGCGAGGATCTCCGGGCCAGCGGTCCCGTTCGCGTCCTTGCCCGGCTCGGACCGGAGAAGGGCGTCGCTGAACTGCTCGAACCGATCAGCGTCCTCGACCGGCCCATCGAGGTTGCGCTCGCCGACGCACCATTCGAGCTGGCCGTTGGCAGCCAGGAACAGGTACGCCGCAGGTGCCGCGCCCTGGTCGCAGAGACACCCGGCGTGACCCTGCTGCCCGGTCTCGCCTGGCACGAGGTCCCGCCCTGGCTCGCCGACGCCAGCGTCGTCATCGTCCCGTCCCGGGCCGAAACGTTCGGCCTCGTCGCGCTGGAAGCCATGGCCGTCAGCACTCCGGTCGTTGCCTACGACGTCGGGAACCTGCCCCACCTGATCGGCGACGGTGGCGTCATCGTGTCGCACCGGTCCCGTCCCGACAGCCTGTGGCGCGCCGCCCAGCACCTGCTGGCCGACCCGATAAACTACGCCGCAGCATCACGGGCCGCGTACTACCGCTCGCGGGACTATTGGCCCGCCCTTGTCGCTAACCAACTCTTGAAGGTGGTGAGCTGATGGGCGGCTCTGTCCTGCCATCCGCACCCGAACCCTGTCCGCTCCTGCTCGTCGACGGACACAACCTGCTCTGGGGCGCCACGTTCGGCTTCCCCGCCGAAATCCGCTCTCGTGACAAGACACGTCTACTCACCGGCGTATTCGCGTTCTTCGCCCTGCTCCGCGTCGCCATCCGCGAAGACCTCACCGATCAACCCGAGGTCATCGTCGTGTTCGACGGCCAGTACGGCGGCAGCGACCGCAAAGAAGTCGACCCCACCTACAAGGCCCAACGGCCCACCGATCCGGCCGCCCTGGCCCCGATCCAGTTCCTGCCCGACGTGAAGCGCGGCCTCGACCAGCACGGCATCGTCTGGACCGAACTCGACCACGCCGAAGCCGACGATGTCATCGCCACACTCGTCCGCATCACACTGCAGCCCCGCGAGATTGTGATCATGTCTCGCGACCGCGACTACTACCAGCTCGTCACCGACCGCGTCCGCGTCCTCAACACCAAGATGCACCCTGGCAAGCGCTACATCGGTCCCGCCGACGTCATCGCCCGCCACCAGGTCACACCCGCCCAGTGGGCGGACTTCCGCGCTCTCACCGGCGACCCCGCCGACAACATCCCGGGCATCCACGGCATCGGTGCCAAGACCGCCGCCACCCTCCTCGCCGACGGCTTCACCCTTGACGACCTGGCTTCCTCCGACCGTCTGGACACCGGACGGGGACGCCTCGTCCGGGTACAGCTCGGCCTGGCCCGCAAATGGCGGGACATGATCCGCCTCAACCACGAGCTGGACGTTCCCGTCATTCCCGCCGGCCAGCAGAGTCAACTCCTGCCCGCACCGGCGGAGATCGTTGAGGGACTGGGCCTGTGGTGACGCCCGGCTCCGTCCTGCTCACCCTCATGGCGCACCCGGACGACGCCGAACTCTGGGCAGGCGGCACCATCGCCCGCCAGGTCCGCGATGGAGGCACGGCCGTCATCGCCGTTCCCCACCACGATGCAGTCCGCGACGCCGAGGCCACAGTCGGCGCACGCCTGCTCGGGGCTGACCTCTACCTCATGGACCAGCTCTCTGTCTCGACCGTCGCCACCGTGCTGAGGGAAGTCCGCCCCGACGTACTGATCACCCACCCGACGAACGACATCCACCCCGAACACCGCCGATGCGCCGAGGCGGTCCTCAGCGCCCTGCCCGACGTCGTCATCAGCACCGGGCGCCCAAAGCGGGTCTACCAATGCGACGGCTACAACAACCTCGACCAGCACGGTCGCCCAATGGACCTGCCGATCATCGTCGACGTCGGTGACCAATGGCCCACCAAGCTCGACGCCCTCCGATCCCACACATCCCAACCGATCCTCGATCACTTCGGCCCGATGGCCGAGGCGCTCGGGAAGCTGCACGGCCGGCGGATCAACGCCACGTACGCGGAGGCGTTCCGCGCAGTGCCAATACTCGGCCAATTGCCAGCGGCCACCGGGCTTTGACTGCGTGGCTCAGAGCCTGGACCGAGCGATCACCAAAGGCACAGACGCGGCGGAGTCCTCGCCGGCCACCGCTGAGCGGCAGTGAGCAAGCTCGGCTCCGTCGCCCGTGCAGCGTTAGCCGCGGTGACCTGCGGCATCAGCGGCGCGAGCACGGTCAGCCAAGGCACGCTGGCGAGCTTGTCCCGCTGGCGGCCCTTAGCACTACCGGCCGGTCCTGCCCCGCCACGAGGACCGGTGGGTGTTGTCGTACATCCCCGCACCGGGCTCCTGCGCGATTCTCCGCTCAACGCCCACGACCAGCCTCTTTAGGCAATGGCCGCGTCTCTTGCCGGTGACAAATCGTAGTAACATCAGCGTTCGTCGACCTCTGCCGCCTCTGCACCTGGATGCAGTAGCTGCGACGCACTCGAAGGGATGCGCCATGGGGCAGACGCCGCGGGCATTGGAGGCGTTCGCGTCGCAGCGCCACTTCTTCGGCGCCGAGCTCCGTCGCCTGCGCGAAGCGGCCCAGTGGTCGCAGGCGAAGCTCGGGGCGATGATCTGCTTCAGCGCGGACCTGGTGCGCCGGGTGGAAACAGCGGACCGGTTCCCATCCCGCAAGTTCGCTGAGGCGTGCGACGCGGCACTCTCGGCTGGCGGCGCTCTCACGCGGATGTGGCCGCTAATCGAGGAAGAGCGTCGCAGGACCCGAACGATTCCAGGAACGGCCAGCCCTTCTGCGGGCGGCACCGCAGACCACCCGAAGGTTGGCGAACGCGCCGAGCTGGTCAGGCGGGTACCTTTTCAGCCCGGCGTCCTCGATCGCGCCGCATTGGAATGGCTGACCGCTGAAGTCGGCTCGCTGACGCAGAGGGTCGACGCTCCGGCCCGTTCGGGGTGGGTGTCGGAAGAAGATATCCAGGCTGCGGAGACCTCGCTGGCGATGTTTCGCGAGCTGGACCACACCTTCGGGGCCGGCCGAGTCCACGCCCAGGTGCAGCACTACATCGAGGGCGAACTCAACCAGCTGCTGGCGGCCTCGCCCGCGAACGAGGCCGTCCGTGTCCACCTGCAAGGGCTCGCGGCGGGATTCTTTGAGCTGTGCGGGTACCAGGCGGTCGACACCGGCGCCTACGGTCTGGCCCAACGCCGTTATCTACGCGCCCTCCGGCTGGCCCAGTCCGCCGGTGACCGCGTGTACGGCGGATACCTGCTCGCGGTCAACATCGCTCATTTGTCCCTGCATTGCAACCACCCCGAGCCCGCGCTACGGATGGCGCTCGCGGCATTGACGGGCAGCGAGACCCACGCCACCCCGGCCGTGCGGGCGGCGCTGCACGCCGTGGCCGCCCGCGCCCAGGCCCGCCTCGGGCGCGAGGCGGCCTGCGCCGCCCACCTCGGCGTCGCGGAACGGCAGCTTGCCCGTAGCCGGGCGGGCGAGGAGCCGCCGTGGATTCGCTACTTCACCGCCGCCTACCTGGCCGACGAACTCGCCCACTGCTTCCACGACCTCGGCCAGCCCCGGCAGGCGCAACGGCACCTCGGCGCAGCCCTCGCCGGGCTTCGTCCGTCGCACGTGCGCCGGCTCGCGATCGACACCGCGCTCCTCGCCTCGTCATTGGCAACGGCCGGGCGGATCGACGAAGCCTGTGCCACAGCGCGCACTGCGGTTGACCACGCCGCCGCGACCCTGTCCCACCGCTGCGTGCAACGCATCGTCGACGTCCAGGTCGACCTCGATCCCTACCGGGGCGAGCCGGAAGTGCAGGAACTCGGCGAGTACGTGCGGCACCGGCTACCGTCCGCAGTGGTGTAGCCGTCAGCCGGACGCCATTTCGGCCATCGCCGAGCGGTAGTGGGCAAGCTCTGCTTCTAACGCCCGGGCAGCATGAGCCGAGGTGGCGACGTAATGCCCAACACCGTCGAGCAGCATCAGCTCATGCGGCGCGCCCCGATTCTGCAACTCGTCGGCGAGTTCCCGCACGTCGTCGGCGGTCGCTACGTCGTCGGCGGTGCCGTGGATCATCAGGACGGGTCGGCGGATGTCCTCTGCACGAACTCGCCCGGCGCCACCGCGCAGCTGGGTCGCGTGTGCGCGCTGGAATCGAGGCACGGTTTCCGCCCAACGCTCGGGATCGACGATCGCTGACACGGCGGTTGCCGCGATGAACGGACCGTCCTGTGCAACCGCGTGTAACGCGGTATACCCGCCTGCGCTGGCTCCACGGATGAACACCGCCTCCGGGACCGCCCGGCCCTCGGTCAGCAGAAATTCGGCGGCAGCACGGCAGTCCACCACGTCGTCGATGCCCCAACGGCCGTAGAGGGCCTGCCGAAATACCCGCCCGTACCCGGTACTTCCGGTGTAGTCGACGTCGACGACAGCGAACCCGCGGCTGGTGAAGAACTGCGCCTGCCAGTCCAGCCGCACCAGGCTGGAAGCCGTCGGACCCGGGTGCGCCCGTACGATGACGGGCGCACACCAGTCCGGCGCTGCCCCGGTTGGCGGATATACCAGCGCCACCACCTCCCGGCTGCCCTCAACCAGGATGCGCAGCTCCACCGGCGTCGACACCGCCAGCCCGTCAAGCCCCGGATGCTCGGCCCGAGCCAACACCTCCACACGCGGCTCGTCGCCCAGGTGCACCAGCGCCACCTGCGGGGCCACTTCCGGTGACGATCCCACCAAGGCCACCGACGCGCCGCCCACCGCGAGGTACGGCTTGATCGACGTGTAGGGCAGCTTCACCGGGACGACCGCTCCCGCACGATCAACGACGGCCAGGCGGTGGCGCGGTCCCTCCTGCACCACCATCACAATCCGGCCATCAGCCAGGAAGTCGTAAGAGACGTAGCCCAGCTCCCACGGCTCGGCCGCGCACTCGGCCGCCACCGGAGCCACCGGCTCCACCGATTCTCCATCCCAGCGATAGAGGTTCCACCAGCCGCTGCGATCCGACGCGAAGTACAGGGCGGCGTCCGGCCCCCACCGCGGCTCCACCACGGACTCCGTCGGCCCGCCTGCGAGCTTCACCGGATCGCCGAGCAACCCGTCGGCACCATAGGGCGCCACCCACAGCTCGCTCGAGTCCCACGGCATGTCCCGCTCACTCCACCGCAACCAGGCCAGCATTCCCGGCCCGGGTCGCGGAGCCCCGAAGAATCCCGACGTCTCCGCAAGCACCCGCATCACCGGGGCGCCGACGAGCGGAACCGCCACCAGGGCGTCACCGTCGTCGGTCTCCCGTACAGCGAGTAGCTCGCCGTTGCCGATCGTCAGGTCACCGAACGACGACGAGTCCTCCGCCATCAGGCTGACGTTGCCTTCGGCTACCCGGTAGAGGCCGTTCGCGCCGGCGCACCACACCTCGTCGCTGCTTGGGGCGTACGTGCCACCGCCGTAGGCGTGCACGCTGCTGCTCACGTCGAACCTCGACGGAGTTACGTCGGCCGCGCCGTCGTCTGCCGACCACCGCACGAGGGTCGGGCCGCTCCCGGAGCTCGGACGGGACTCCAGCCAGTACAGCGCATCCCCGACCCTGCGCAGTTGGTCGAAGCCGATTGACGCGCGAACGGCGCTGGCCGCAGAGACGGCATCAGATTCTGGTGCCAACTCCACGGACTCCTCCTCGGGCGACCGCCGCCAGCGATCCGTCGTGCTGATCCATGGCGGTGAAACAGGGATGCCATTGTCACCCACCCCCGGCCCGGCGAGCCGGACGCGGGCCAGCACGTGGGCGATCGCCAGACCCTCCTCGCGGGTAGGGCCGGAGACCACGCAGAGGTCATCTTGCCCGCTCCGGTCTCTCGGCCTGTAGTCGCGTGTGTTCCTTCGCAGGCGGGCGGCCTTCCGTCCGGGCTCCGGCTCGGCGGCCAGCGAGTCGTGTTGGATACTCTTCCCGCTCATTCCGGCCGCTGCTGAGGTGGCCGGGATCGCCGCATCCGACGGCGCATGCAGCTACGGGAGGGGGAGGCGGTCGTGGCATCTCCAGTTCAAGACCACCGCGTGCAGGTCGTGCAGAAGTGGGGCTTCGGGATGGCCCCCGTCAAGCCCGAGGTTCAGCAGAAACGACGTCAGTCGGTAGCGGCCGTGCTGAGCTACCTGCAGAACGACCCGATTGAGTCCAGCCCGTCACTGCTGGAGGCCCTGTCGGAAGTCAAGGGGCTCTACTCGCGCTGTCACAAGCAGGACCAGTGGGACTGGTTCACCGTGTGGCAACAGCTGGGCCGCCCCGGACGTAAGCGCTGCCTACAAGTTGGTGACGCGCTCAGTCGCCTACGCACCGCGATCAGGGATGGCGACGATGCCACAGCTGCGAAGCAGCTCACGCTCCTGACTGACGCGGACGTGCAGGTCCATCTGGCCGGACTCGTCGGGGAACAGCCGCGTGAAATACGAGGAGCTGGCTACATCTACGTGCTGTCGACTCGCGAGCAGCCTCGGATGCTGAAGATCGGCTACACCGAGCGAACCGTCGAGGAGCGGGTGAGGGAGATCAATCGGGCGACAGGCGTCGTTATCCCGTATGGCGTGCGCGCTTTGTGGGTGGTCGCGGATGCTCCGTCGGTGGAGGCCGAGCTGCACGATCGATTGGCGCCCTACCGGGTGCGCAAGGACCGTGAGTTCTTCGACCTCGACTTCCGCGACGCGTCCGCCCTCATTCAGGGCTACCTAGATGGTCTCCGACGCGAGGACTAACGCGATCGCCCGTGGAGCAGCTGATGGAAGGCGACACGTTCTTCCTTCAGGTCGACGGGCCGGCCCGCCAACTCAGCCAGGAGTTCGGTTAGGCGCCAGGTCGTCAGGTGTGCGTAGCGGGCGTTGTAAACGCCGACGGCTTCGATGGCGAACTCGTCAGCGAAGTCCAGCAGTACGTAGCCGAGCAGCTGCATGATGGTCGGCGCTTCCAGTGATGACCGCCGTGTCCCGTCGCGGCGTTTGCTGCCGAGGCCCGTCTTGAGTTCGAGCAGCAGACCTGCGGCGATCAGGTCGGCGTCGGCGTTCATCAGCGATGATCCGGCGAAGGTCGGCCCGAGGGCCCACGCTCCATGCCGTGCCGACAGGGGCGGCACGAGGCTTCGCTCGGCGAAGGCGCGCAGAGCCTGGAGCTCGTCGAGGGCCGCGGGTGGGGCGAGCTCAAGGAGCTTCTCGGCGGTGATGGACCTTGGGGCCAGGGCCATCAACGGGGATCCGGGTGTGGAATCGACCCGGTACAGGTCGGTGAGGAGCGCCAGCGCCCAGCACGCCCGGGCAACGAGTTGATGGTCGGCTTCGCTGCCTGCGCCCGGCCCGGTGAACCGGTAGGTCCCCACGCTGTCGCCGCTTTGGGAGTAATTCAGCGTGCGTGCCAGTTCGTGGACCGCGTGCCGGAGTGGGGGAGTGCGCGCGCCGAGCAGTGCCAAGCGCAGATCCGGACTGG
Organism: Micromonospora arida; assembly: GCF_042873195.1. NCBI lineage: Bacteria > Bacillati > Actinomycetota > Actinomycetes > Micromonosporales > Micromonosporaceae > Micromonospora > Micromonospora arida. The sequence goes on from NZ_JBIALC010000004.1 coordinate 121,049, forward strand.
GATGCACCATGAAGCGCACCATCCAGTCGAAGGCCGAGCCGATGGTGCCAGGGTTCGCCTGGCTCCCAGGCACGACAAGGGAGCCCACGGATTCCCGATACCGTGCCTGCAGGTCCTGCCAGCGGCCGAACCGCTCCTGAATGAACAATCTCGCTGGCGAGGCTCTGTTGCTCAATGCCACGGTCAGCGCCGGCCAACCACTGGTGATGGTCATGCTTCGGCCACCGGGCACCGACGTCACTGCCCGCCACCGTCCATCATGGCCGGATGCTATCGAACGGCGCGGCATCCGAGCTGCCGGTTATCACCGGACCTTCGATGGACGATGACCAGCGCGACCGCTGTTGGCGATTCGGATACCCAACAGCAGCCGGCTGGACTGGCGGTCAACGCGCGGTGGACAGGAATTCGGTCTGGGCCTGCCGGAGGCTGCTGAGGTCGTTGGGCACGGGCATGACGCCGTAGCGGTCGAAAGCGTCGACGCTCGCTCCAAGCGAGGGCGGCGACTGCCGCTGCCACTCGGCCAGCGGCAGGCTCGAAGCAATCACGCGTAGTGGCTCGGCGAGCCGGGCGAACTCCACCTGCTGCCACTCGCGCAGCTCGTTACAACGCCGTGCGGAGGCCACCAGCGAGGCAGCGACCTCGGTGGTCGTGGCCGTCTGCCGCTGGGCCACGTCGCCGTTCATGAGCGAGTGCCGGCCCAGCGGCAGTGCGGCGCGGTGGCCGTACCGCTCGCCGACGACCTGCGAGACGTGTCGGCAGGTTTCGCAGGCCAGCCACGACCACCGGGTTCGGGTGGTCACCGTGTCCCGGACACACAACAGGCACAGGTCGAGGTCACTAGGGATGTCCTGGCCCTGCCACTGCTGCTCCCACTCCGGTGTACGTGGCTGGCAGCGGCACCGCTGTTCGCGCGGGGCGCCGTCGCGGAGGTGCCCGCAGGTCAGGCAGACCGCGAAGGCGGCCAGGTCCAGTTCGTCGAACGGCACGATGAACTCGCTTTCCGGTGCCATGAGGCACCCGCTCTTGCCGTGCCGCGGCTTGCGGTCGGCCTGGTCTTCCCCCGGAGGCACCGTGCGCGGGTGGCGCGGTTGCCGGGTCAGCAAGCCGAGGGGCTTGACGCTGACCACTCTTGACGCCCAGGAAGCATAGAGATCATCGAAGCCGGGAGCAACCCCGGACAACACGCGGGGGAGACCTGAGCAGACGGCGGTGGCGGATCTATCCGTCGGCGGCGAGTCGGAGCCGGGCAAGCAGGTCGGCGACTTCCCGGGTCAGCTCATGGTCTGGGCCGTAGACCACGCAGAGGTCGTCGTGCAGCGGTTGCAGCTCGTCCGCGGCCTCGGCGGCCTTGTCATCGGAGATCAGCAGTATGCCGATGTTGAAACGTAGGTCGAGAGCCGTGGGGGAGACGTCGCCGGAGGTGGCGCGTACGTGTGTCAGCACCTGCCGGAACTGGCGCAGGGCCGTCCCCGAACCGGTAGACGCCCTCAGGCAGGCTGACCGTTGAAACGACGATCTACCTGGCCCGCTCGACTGCGCCCGCAGGATCGGGCAGATCGGTACCGAGGGCCGGTACGTCAGTGAAGAGCCCCGGTAGGGTGGAGCCCGAAGGATCATCATGTGGATAGTTCTGGTGGTCAGATGGCCTGACTGAGCTACATCGATCAGCTCTGCTTGCGGGGACGCCCGCGCTTCGATTTCAGGGGACGCCAAGCGCGTAGATCCTCCTCGGTGACATCCCACCGGACCATCAAGTCGTCTAGCAGGGTGCGGTGGCTCCCGTACTGCTGGTCGCTACACCATTGCTTCACCCACGGCAGCAACTCCAGCAGGCCGGCGAGCAGCGGAACGCCGTCCTCGCGAGTCGGTGCGGCTGACGCGAGGTCGGATAGCACCATTGCCCGGTCCTCGACGGGCCAGCCGGCCCACCCCACCATGGCGTCCTTGATGGCGCCTCCCGAGCGCGCATAGGACACGAACCGTTCGCCAGGCACGTCGTACTTGCCACGGTGCCGCCAGTAGCTCACCTTCAGGAAGTCGGCGCTGCTGTATTTCGGTGGCATCGGGGCCGGCCCAGTAAGACCCAAGTCCTGTTCCCGTTGTAGCCGCCACGTCTCCTCCCACTGAGCGCGCTTTGCGATGCCCGAGTCTCGATAACGTAGGGCGGCGAGGTGGGGGACGACTTCGTCCGCGAACAGGTCCCTTACGACGTCGACTAGCGGTTGGCCTGGTGCGTACAGCTCAGCCGCCTGGACGAACGCTGGATCCTCGCCCAGCAGCTCGGCTAGCTCCACGATTGTTCGCGGTCGGGCACGCCTTGCGCCGTCTGCGTTGTCGTACCAGAGCTCGGCCGTCTCACACCTGTCGAGCAACCAGGTGCGCACCGCTCCGGCCGCCATGGCGTCCCAGCCGGGGGAGGCCCATCGTCGTTTGAACTCCGGCCGTTCCAGAGTCCGCAGCCGACTGTCCCGCTGCATCGCGTCGATGCGCCGCTCGACCACCTCACGGTAGGACGCTGGCCAGTGGGCGGGGAGATCGGTGGTCGGAAGAGCGCCGTGCCGCACAAACCAAGCAGTGTCCAGCTCGCCGGCGACCATCTGTCGGGCCATGACGATCTCGAATGCTCGCTCGCCGAAGGCCAATGGTGGAACGGCGGAGGCAGCGGCCAACAGGCCCTCGTCCTCGGTCACGCCATACCGGAGATAGACCTCCCAGTCCAACTCCTCCTGCAGGGCCACCATGCGGGCGCGGACAGCTTCCCAACGGGAACGAGCCGTGGAGAACCCTTCGCGGCTTGGGGACTGGTGGCGCACTACCGCTGCGGGAGTGGTCTCAGACAGCTCCCGAGCGAGCCGGTCCAACTCATCGGCGTACGTGGTGCGCAGCTTCTCGGGCAATGGGAGCTCGCGCAGCCGGGTGGCGGCGATCTCGTAGAAGGTGTCCCAGTGTTCGCCGGTGCCAGTCTGGTCGAGGCCCGGCCTGCCCTTGCTGTTGCTGCCCTGCTTTAGCCAGAAGCAGACCGAGGAACTGTTGAGCCATGCGGTCAGGTCGGTGCGGCGCTGTGCCGCGTCGGGGGGGAGCTCGATGATCGGCGCGGAGTGCAGTGGCACCTCATCCCTGTGCAGGGCGGCGAAGTGGTTGTGGGTGGCAACCCAGGAGTATGTGATCAGCCGGTCGTGGGTGCCCCTCCGACCGACGAACTGATGCCAGTCGTACCAAGGCCTTCCGCTCTTATTGGCAGATCCCTCGAAACCGGATGGGCGGTTCCGCAGCACCAGACCGTATGGCCACAGCCGTCGTAGATGCGCGGGATGCTGTTCGATCGAGACGATGTCGCCCGATGAATCGTACGGGCAGAAAGCGTAGCGGTCGGCCTGGGCGTTCCAGTCCCGGACCTCGGAGCCGGAGATAACGCCCACGAGGGCGTCGTCAGCAGGAATTCCGAGCGTCGCGAACGTGTGACGTGGCGCGGTGAAGATGTCATCCGATCCCGTGTTGGCGAAGTATCCAATTCGCACCACATAGTCGTTCAGCCGACGTGGCGCAGCGGCAATCCCCGCGAGGACCTCGGCCGCCTCGCTTGTCGCAATCGTCAGCGGAAACGAGCGGAGTTGCTCTCGGCTGACGTAGCGAGATTCCGACCACGTGTCGGCGCGACCAGGATGCGCCGTCTGTCGCAGCAACGATCGCCAGACCGGCGCCCGAGCGGGATCGGACGGGACGGCCGGCTCGCCGCGCAGTCCGGCCACGGTGAGCACCGGCGCCGCGTCAAGAGGCGGCTCGTTGCGGCCGATCAATATCACGGTGGGCGTGCCGTGGCCTGGGATGAACGCGCCCGAAGTGTCGATGATGTGCGTGAGGGCGACCCGGTGCCCGAAGAACTCCTCGACGAGCCTTCGACCGAACTCGCGCTTCATGAACGAGTTGGATGTCAGTTGACCAACCCGGCCACCGGGCCGAGCCAACTGGAAAAGCCTCTGCGAGAAGGGGATCGTGAGGGCGTACCTGCCGACGCAGGCGTCGTACCGGGCGCGGTAGACCTCATCAAGGATTTTGTCCCGCACGGTGGTGTAGGGCGGGTTGCCTACCACCACGTCGAAGTCGCCACCGAAGGGGTCCTCGACCAGCGAATCGGCGACGGCTACCGAGAATCGCCAGTCGAATCGGGCAACCTCGCTGAGCTTCGTGGCGCCACACGCGCGCACCGCAGCCATGAGCAGGCGGAACCGGGTGATAGCCACGGCGAGAGGGTTGAGATCCACCCCGTGCACGCAGCGCAGCGCACGACCGACCAGATCCTCGACAGCAACCGTGGGAGCGGCCCGCTGCCAGACGGAAAACAGCCGCGAGAATGCCGCCAGGACAAAGTGCCCCGACCCGCAGACCGGATCCATCAGGCGGAGGGCCTCATGCCCACGCTCCTGAAGGGCAGGTTCAAGCGTGAGGTCCAAGATGAACTCGGTGACGAAGGCAGGCGTCTGCAGTAGGGCGTACTGCTTGCTGGCGCTCTCGTCGATGACCTGGTAGAGATCGCCTAGGAAGCGGGTGTTCAAGTCCGTGGTGGCGAGGTCGTGGGCCATTCCGCCGTTCGCGTCGGGGCGGTTCCAGAAGGCGACCAGGTCGCCGGCCATCTGGTCCGAGACCGGCAGGTCGAAGATCGGGTTCTGACTGCGGTCAAACAGCCCGGTCCCCGGATCGACGGCCGCGAAGGACTCGAACCGGGAGAGGAGCCACGGCAGCTGCTGGTCCGGAGCCGCAGGTGCCGACTGTCGATCGATCAGGCGGTTGTCCTCCGCGAACCGCACGAACAGAGTGCCGAGCACCCACCCGACCGCTGCTTGGTCGACCTGCTCGTCCGAGACGTCGCTGGCCCCGGACGTGCGTAGGTCCTCTTGGACAAGCCGCACGAGCCGGCGCAGTTGGGTGGATAGCTCCGCGGTCGACACGCTGAGACCCGCCTCCTGAATATTCGCATCGTGTTAGAACACTGCTACTCTACCCCCACAGCTTCCCCTCCGTCGCACGCCACTCGCCTTCGACAGGCACGGACGTGCACCGGTGCCCGACAAGCATCCGGGAACAGCCGGAGGCCACGAAAGGACGGATCGGCAATGACTCCTCCGACGCGCCCCCTCTGGCTCGCGGTGATCATCGTCTTCAGCCTCATGGTGGGCGCGGCCGCCGGACTGCTGACGGGGATGAGCTCGCGAGATCCGGTCGCCGGGATCTTCACCGGGGCCGCCGGCTTCACCGGCACCGTGCTCCTCCTGCTGGCGATAGCGGCATTCCTCACTGCTACGCCCGACCGGCCCTGAGGTTCGGATCCACCGCCTGAGCCGCCCGCGAGCCGCTGGACCATGCCGGTCCAGCCGCGCTCGCGCGGTAGGCCCTTTGTGGATGTGCTGGGGCGCTCGGCATTGGATTCGGACACGCCCGCTCCGCAGTCGACGTCCGTAAATCGCCCATACCCGCCAACACCATCCGAATTCGAATACCCGGCTCCGCCGCCCGAACAGGCTCTACGTCTTCGAGAGCAGCTTGAGCCGGCCAGCAGCACGGCCGTCACACCGTTGTTCAGCCATCCGTCTGAATGCCTCTGACCAATCAGCCAACACGATTCCCGCGGATGTACATCTCCCTCGTAGGGCGGCAACTTGCGGAGCGGAGACGATGGCCACCCGCTACTGACCGGGTATGCTCCTGCGGCCCGGGGCAGTAGGTTCGGGGACGAACCAGGTGCGGTGCGGAGGGTGAACGGTGGCAGAGGCTGGGCAGGACCGCTGGATCGAGGTCTCGCCCTCGCAATTTCCGCACGAAGCCGAAGGGTTGGCACTGGTCCGCGCGATCATGCCCGATGAGACGCCGTTTCGCGCCTGGTCGAACTTCGAGTTCCGCGATTCGCGGGGTCGATGGCACGAGGTCGACCTACTTTTACTCGGTCGCAAACAGCTCCACCTCATCGAGCTCAAGTACTACTCTGGCACCCTCCGCGGCGATGATCAGCGTTGGGCTCGCGACGGTCGGCGCCCCGAAGATTCGCCGCTCAAGCTGACCCGGCGCAAAGCGCAGTTTTTCGCGAGCAAGCTGAAGGACGAGCTGCGTCTGTGGGCGCAGGAGCAGAACGTTCAGATTCCCGACGAGCGAGACGTCATCCCGTTCGTGCAGGAGGCGGTGTTCCTGCACCATCCCGATCTGCGCTGCGTCCTCAGTTCATCAAGCACTATCAACCTCTACGGCCTGGATGACCACAGCTCCCGAAGCAACCTGGCCGAAATATCTGAACTGGTGCTCGAACCCGCGGGGCGGCGGGCGATCGGCCCGAACCAGGAACACATCCTGGTTAAGCTGCTTGAACGCATCGGCCTCGTACAACGCCGGGAGCGTGAGGCGGGGTCCTGGGTCATTGAGGACCAGGCCATCGACTCTGACGAGGGCTGGCAGGACTGGCTCGCCTACCACCGGGTGGTCCAGCAGGACCGTGCCCGGATCCGGTTCCGAGTCCTACCACCGGCCGCCGGCCAGCAGGAGCGGGCGTCGGCCCGGCAGATCGCGGAGCATGAGTTTCGCATCATGTCCCGGTTGCAGCACGACGGGCTGCTGCGCCCTCGTGACCTGGTCGAATCCGAACTCGGCATCGGGCTCGTCTACCCCTATGACCAGCAGTGGCAGCGTCTCGACCTATGGCTGGCCGGCCAGGATCAGGGTGTGCCGCTGGCAACGCAGTTGTCGATGATTCGCCAGATCGGCGAGGCGCTGCAGTACGCCCACAACAACAGGGTCGTACACCGCGGGCTGATGCCGCCTGCGGTCTGGGTGCGCCAGGTTCCCGGCACCCAGAGCGACGTCAAGGTGCGGGTCGGTGATTGGCAGGGCGCTGGCAGCGTCCAGAACGGCTCGGCCGCCAACTCTTCCCTCCATGGGGTGACCTCGCTGGTCGACGCCGCCCTCGCGAATCACGGACCGGGAGCGGCCGAGGTGTTCAGCGCCCCTGAAGGGGCGTGGAGCGCAGACGCCGACCGTATCCGGCTCGATGTTTTCGGCCTGGGGACACTCGCCTTCTACCTGATCACCGGGAGAGCGCCGGCACCCACCCGGAGCGCTCTCAAGCAACGACTGCGTGACCAGCACGGCCTTGACCTGGCGATCGAGCTGCCTCAGGTCCCGTCGACGTTGCGATCGCTCGTGCTCAAAGCAACTGATCCGGCGCCCAGCCGGCGGACGGCCGACGTCGCGACTTTCCTGTCGCAGCTCGCCGCGGCCGAGCGCGACTCCGCGACCTCAAGCGAGGAGACCGATCCGCTCGAGGCGACACCCGGTACGGTCCTCGATGGACGCTTCCGGCTGATCCGGCGCCTCGGGCAGGGATCGACTGCTGTGGGTCTGCTCGTGCAGGATCTGCACATCGACGGAAACGGCGAGTGTGTCCTGAAGGTGGCCCTCGACGACACCGCTGCGACCAGGCTCGACGATGAGGCGGAGGTGCTGCGTCGCCTCGACGCCCCACGCATCGTGAAAGTTCTCGAAGGACCGATCGTCGTCGGTGGCCGGCGTGCCCTTCTACTCGAAAGTGCCGGTCCGGAGACTCTCACGACCGCGCTGCGGGCGCGTACCCGCCTGTCAATCGACCTACTTGAACGATACGGAACCGACCTGCTCGACAGCCTCGTCACGCTGGACAAGGCCGGGATCGACCACCGAGACATCAAGCCTTCCAACCTGGGTGTACGGGAAAGCCGCAGCGACCGCACAAAGCATCTGATCCTCTTTGACTTCTCGCTGACCAGGGCCGCGGCCTCCGCTCTCCAGGCCGGTACCCCGCCGTACCTCGACCCGTTCCTCACCGGCACACGGGACCGGTACGACTCGGCCGCGGAACGATATGCCGCCGCCGTGGTTCTCTTCGAGATGGCGACCGGCAGCACGCCCGTGTACGGGGACGGCGAAGGTGATCCGGGGAGCATCCAGGAGGAGGCGACCATCCGGCCGGAGATGTTCGACACCACGCTGGCTGGCGACCTGGTCGACTTCTTCCGCAAGGCACTGGCCAGCGATGCCAGCGCCCGGCACCACACCGCGGAAGGAATGCGGGCCGCATGGCTGACGATCTTCGCGCAGGACGCCACGACCGAGCCGGACGAGTCCTACGACGAGCTGGCAGCTCAAGCCACACTGACCACCCCGCTGCGTGACTCCGGGCTGACTGCTCGCGCCTTGTCGGCGCTGGAACCCTATGGCGTCCAGACGGTCGGCGAACTGCTGACCGTCGACCCGGTGCAGCTGTCCCGCCTACAGGGCGTAGCGAACGCAACTCGTTTGCAGATCACCTCGCGTATCAAGGAGTGGCGCGCCCGGCTCGGGGCTGAGATCCGCACGACCGAACGTGGTGGCCCGGAGCTGACTCCCACCGACGCCGCCGATCTGTTGCTCCGCGTTGTCGCCACACCTCGCTCACCGTCACGCGGCGGAGTCGTCCGCCTGATCTTGGGATTCGACACGGCACTCGATGCCTTTGCGACGCACGCTCAGCTCGGAGCGAACCTCGACGAGCCGGTGCAACAGTCGCGCATCACGACGCTGCTCGGAACCCTGCAAGAGCGGTGGGCCGGGGACCGTGATGCGCGGGCGCTCCTCGACCGCTTGGCTGACGCCGTCTCGGTCCGCCTCACGGAACTCGGCTCGGTCGCAACGGTCGCCGAGTTGACTCGTACGGTGATCGAAAAGCTCCGGCCCGGAACGCATCCGGACGAGCGGCTGGCTCGTGGCCTGCTCCGCTTCGCGTTGGAACGTCGTAAGGCGATGAACAAGGCCGACGGCTCGCAGCCGCCCGTCTGGGTCCGCCGGCGCGGGGGAGTGGTCACGCTGCTGGCCGAGGATCAGGCGCTGTGCGATGTCGCCGAGTCACTCGCCGCGGAGGCGGACCGCCTGGTCAACGCAACCGGCGTCACCGCGAACGCGGTCATTCCGGCCCAGCGCGCGCAAGCACGCCTCGAAGCGGCCGTCCCCACCGAGAGCGGATGGCCGACCGCCCTTGCCGACCCGTTGCGTCGGGTGACTCTGGCCGCCGCCGCATCGACCCACGCGGCTGCTTCAGGCGCCGGCGATCTACACCACCGCGCGTTCACCGCGGTCGCGGCTCTGGCCCAGACGTTTGCGGACTTCGGCGGGCAGCAGCTCACCCCGGATGAGATTCGCGAACGAGTACGGGTCCGGTTCCCCGCAGCGCCGGAACTGCCGCGGAGGCCGGCGCTCGACAGCCTGATCGCGGATGCTGGCCTCGGCTTGACCTTCGACGACCGGCTGCGGGTCTACCGGGCCCTCCACACCGGCGCTGCGACAACCGGGCTGGATTCCCGGCCCGCGACCAGTCTCGCGACGACCACATCCCCGGTAGGCACCACGGGCGCGCTGGGTGCCAGGCTGGAAACCTCGATCGGCAGCCGATCGTTCCTCGCGCTCGGCGCCCGCGCCGATCGTCTCGATCGGCTGATCGATGCGGCCCAATCCCGGTACGGGGCGACGACGGTCGACCTGACCGGAGCGTTGCTGGGCGCGCTGCGCTCGGTGTCCGAGGCCGCCAACATGCCTTGGGACCTGGTGCGTGCCGCCGACGCCGAACGGGAGTCGAGTCGTCCCCGACGCGGTTTGGAAGAGCTGGTTCGCAGATCCTGGCCCGAGGTCGAGGCCGCCGTCGAGCGGGCGCTCACGGCGGGACGTGAGGACTCGCCCGTGCTGCTCACGGATGCCTCGCCGCTCGCCCGCTACGACAACATGGCGCTGCTCACCCGGTGGACCGACCTGGCAGCCCCGCGCCACCGTGCAGTCTGGCTGCTCGTGCCGCAACTCAACGGCAACCACGGCCCTGTGATTGACGGCCGGCCGGTCCCGCTCGCCGCACCCAACCAGTTCGTCAACCTCGACAACGAGTGGATCGACAGCACGGCTGCCCTGAGCGCAGCCGCCCAGAAGGAGCAGTAGCAATGGCGGTCTCAACGGGGTTGACGGCAGCGCTCAAGAAGGTTGTCCTCGATCTGGAGGACGACCTCCGCGATCGTGTCGCCTCGCAGCCCGACGTCCTGGCGAGATGGGAACAGGAGCACAAGGCTGCGGAAAGCCGCGAGCGGACTGCCATGTCGTGGCAGGAATGGCGCGACGACCGGGTGACACAGGCGGCCGTTGCCTGGGTGCTGACCACGGTCTTCGTGCGTTTCTGCGAGGACAATCGCCTACTCATGCCGGTCTGGATCGCCGGACCCGCCGACCGCCGGCAGGAGGCCTTGGACGCGGAACTCTCCTACTTCCGCGCTCACCCTGAAGACACCGACCGGGAGTGGGTGCTCCAGGCGATCGAATACCTGAGGAACACGGAGGCGACCCGGGATCTGGTCGAGTCGCATTCTCCGCTGTGGACGGTCTCTCCGTCGGGTCAGGCCGCCAAGCGGCTCATCGCTTTCTGGCGCGAACGCACCGCCGACGGTGACCTCGTCTGGGACCTCGCCGACCCCGATCTGTCGACTCGATTCCTCGGCGACCTCTACCAAGACCTCTCCGACTACGCCAAGAAGACGTTCGCGCTGCTCCAGACGCCGGAGTTCGTCGAGGAGTTCATCCTCGACCAGACGATGGAGCCAGCGCTCGCCGAGCGACCGCTCGAAGGTTTCAAGCTCATCGACCCTACATGTGGGTCTGGTCACTTCCTGCTCGGTGCCTTCGCCCGGCTCTACGATCGTTGGGCCGCGCACGCCCCAGGCATGGAGGTGCAGACACGGGTACAGGAAGCACTCAACGCCATCCACGGCGTCGACCTCAACCCCTTCGCCGTCGCTATCGCCCGCTTCCGCCTCATGCTCGCAGCACTCCGGGCGGCAGATCTGAACACTCTGGAGCAGGCGCCTGCGTTCCAATTCCATCTTGCGGCAGGCGATTCCTTGCTGCATCGACGACCGCAGCTTGCACTCGAACTACCGGGCGTGGAGGACTACGACGTCGGGCTCAGCGGTTTCGCCTACGCGTCGGAGGACCTCGCGGCGCTGCGTTCGATCCTGGAGCCGGGCAAGTACGACGTCGTGGTGGGCAATCCGCCGTACATCACCGTCAAGGATCGAAAGCTGAACGCCGCCTATCGCGAGCTCTACCCGACATGCAAAGGAACGTATGCGCTGACGGTCCCGTTCATGGAGCGGTTCTTCCAGCTAGCAAAGTCCGTGGCCGGCGACCGGCCGGCCGGCTGGACTGGCCAGATTACATCTAACTCGTTCATGAAGCGTGAGTTCGGTTCTAGACTGATTGAAGAGTTCCTTAGCCGCCAGGACCTCCGACTCGTTGTTGACACTTCGGGTGCTTACATCCCCGGTCACGGAACACCGACGGTCATCTTGGTTGGTAGGCATCAGTCACCAACCACCGATACGGTCAAGGCGGCACTTGGAATTCGTGGCGAGCCGGGGCAACCCGACGTCCCGTCGGATGGTCTTGTCTGGCAAGAAATCGTAACTAATATCAGCAAAGCTGAATTCGAGGACGGCGACTTTATCTCCGTCGCAGACCTGCAGCGCAAAGTTTTGGCGAAACATCCATGGAGTTTGAGTGGCGGTAGCGCTGCAGGGCTGTCGGCTAAAATTGAGAAGGTCTCAACGAGTAGCCTTGCTGCAAGGATGGAAGTAGTCGGGCGCACGACGCATACTGGAAACGATGAGGCATTTTTCGTTCCTGCCGCTTCGTCAAGCGTCCTGGGGCTGGAGTCCGACGTAGTGCCAGTAGTGCTCGGCGAGGAAGTCCGCGATTACGGCTTGGAACCTGCGAACGTAACCATCCTGCCGAACGGTAGGCTCGGAAATCCCAAGGATTTGAGCTCTGCGGCGATGAAGCATCTCTGGCGCACGAGGCGTTCGCTCGAGACTCAACTCGATTTCGGCCAGACCAAGACAGAGCGAGGCCTTCGCTGGTTCGACCATTCGATGTTCTTTCCACAGCGCTTCCGTCGTCCGTTATCAATTGCTTTTGCCTTCGTCGCGACGCACAACCATTTTGTGCTGGATCGGGGCGGGAAGGTGTTCAAGCAGTCGGCGCCGGTGATTAAGTTGCCGGAGGGGGCGGCAGAGGACGATTACCTTGCGCTGCTGGGAGTGCTGAACTCATCGACGGCCTGCTTCTGGCTCAAACAGAACAGCCACGACAAGGGTATCCGGGGTGAGGGTGGAGGATTTACCTCGTCGGACTGGGAGCGATTTTACGAGTTTACCGGGACGACCCTGAAAGACTTCCCACTTCCTCCGAATCTACCGTTGGCTCTGGCTCGTTCACTCGACGATGCTGCTCAGAGGGCGGCAGCCCTTTTTGGCTCCATGGCGGCCGGAAATTGCACTCCAACACTCGGTGCAATTTCCAATGCCCGAGCTGAGTTCGGCGAGCTGCGTAAGCGAATGATTTCTGATCAGGAGGAATTGGACTGGCAATTCTATCTCTCCTACGGGCTCACCGAAGACGATTTGACGTATTCGGAGGGCGTTGCCCCAGGAATCCGCCTCGGAGAACGAGCATTTGAGATTGCGCTCGCCCGAAAGGTGATACGAGATGGCGAGTCTGCAGAATGGTTCACACGGCATGCGTCTGAACCCATAACTGAGCTACCTCTACATTGGCCGCAAGAGTATCGGGCGTTGGTGCAGCGGCGGCTTGAACTGATCGAGTCGAACAAGTTCATCAACCTGCTTGAGCGTCCCGAGTACAAGCGGCGGTGGGCCACCGAACCGTGGGAGAAGCGGGTCGAGAGGGCGTTACGGCGGTGGCTGCTCGACCGCCTGGAGGCACGCTCGTACTGGTTCGACGTGCAGGGGCGACCAACCGCCCGATCGGTCGCTCAGCTCGCGGACGTAGTGACCCGCGACTTCGATCTCGTCTCGGTCCTGCAGCTTTGGGACGGTCGGAAGGACCGGTCGGTCACCCAGCAGCTCTCTACGCTGCTGGATACTGAAAGCGTGCCCTTCTTGGCCGCGTACCGGCTCAAGGATTCTGGACTTCGCAAGCGTGAAGCATGGGAGCAGACCTGGGATCTGCAACGCCGCGAGGACAGTGGCGATAAGGTCGGCGAGATTCCGGTGCCGCCAAAATACGCGACCGCGGACTTCCGGAAGCAGTCGTGGTGGCAGCACCGGGGCAAGCTCGACGTGCCCAAGGAACGGTTCATCCTCTACCCGGACGCCGGTCGCGAGACCGACCCAACCCAGTTGCTCGGCTGGGCCGGCTGGGACCACGCTCAGCAAGCGCTGGCCCTGAACGCGGTCATCGCCGAGCGGGAGGCCGAAGGCTGGGCCGACGAAAAGCTCGTCCCCCTGGTCGCGGGCCTCGCGGAGCTTCAGCCCTGGGTGCGGCAATGGCACGACGAGACCGACCCCATCTACCAGCTTAATCTGGCGGACTACCTGGAAGAGCAGCTGCGAGGTCGCGCTCACCAGGTCGGCATGACCGTCGAGCAGCTTGGTGCTTGGAAGCCGCCGGCCGCCGTGCGTGGTCGTAGGGCGAGGGCTTGAGGGAGACATCGGAGCCATGACGATGCAGTTTGAGGAGAAGGCTTGAATACCCCGCTGCGCGACGTCATCAACATTCCTGAGCGCGCCGGCGCGGAGGACTACGTCCTGCGCCTGACCGACTCGGTAGGGCAAAGCGCCGTCCAGCGCACGCTCGACGAATACGTCGTCACCGATGCGCTGGTCGAGGCGTTCGATTCGGCGATGGGGCTGGTGGCCGAGGGCATCACCTCAGGTACGAGCCGTGGTTCGTTCCTCACCGGCTCGTTCGGTTCGGGTAAGTCGCACTTCATGGCCGTGCTGCATGCCCTGTTGCAGCATGAGCCCGCTGCCCGCGCCAAGGCCGAGCTTCAGCCCGTAGTCGCGCGCCACGATCCTGTCCTGGCAGACCGGAAGATCCTGCCGCTCGCCTTCCACCTGCTCGGCGCGCGGACGATGGAGGAAGCCCTCTTCCAGGGGTACATCCGCCAGATCGCCGAACGCCATCCCGGTGCGCCGCTGCCCGCGGTACACAAGTCCGACGCTCTTCTCGAAGACGCCGAGCGCTACCGGGCCCAGCTCGGCGACCAGCAGTTCTTCGCCGGTCTCAACGGCGAGGCAAGCGGCGAGGGCGGCGGCGCTGCCGACCCCTGGGCCGCCGTGCTGGGTAAGGGGCAGTGGGATGCGGTTCGTTACGCCGAGGCGCGTGCGGCCTCGGCCGCGAGTCCCAGCCGACAGAAGCTGGTGTCGGCCCTGGTCGACACGTACTTCCGCTCGTATACGCAGCAAGCGGAGTACGTCGACCTGGACACCGGGCTCGCGGCAATCTCGGTGCACGCCAAGAGCCTCAATTACGACGCCGTGGTGTTGTTCCTCGACGAACTTGTCCTGTGGCTGGCGTTCTCGGTGCAGGACCGCGAGTTCTTCCGCCGGGAGTCACAGAAGCTCACCAAGCTGGTCGAGTCGTCCATCGGCGGGCGGCCCATCCCGCTCATCTCGTTTGTGGCCCGGCAGATGGACCTGCGGCGCTGGTTCGCCGACTCCGGCGCCAGCGGTGCAGAGCAGGACGCGCTGGACCGCGCCTTCCGCCATCAGGAGGGCCGGTTCGGGGTCATCCCGCTGGGCGACGACAACCTTCCGTACGTCGCGAATCGGCGTCTCCTGCAGCCCCGGAACGCTGAGGCTTCCGCGGTCCTCGAAGGCGCTTTCGGGACAATTGACCGCCGCCCTGCCGTCTGGGATGTGCTTCTCGATGGCGTGAATACCGACGAGCGGCATCGCGGGTCCGACGAGAAAGCATTCCGCCTCACCTACCCGTTCTCGCCGGCCCTGGTGTCCACGCTGCGTAGCCTCGCCAGCGTCATGCAGCGCGAGCGGACCGCGCTCAAGGTGATGCAGCAGATGCTCGTCGACCGGCGCGAGACCCTGACCATCGACCAGATCATTCCGGTCGGAGACTCCTTCGACCTTGTCGTTCAGGGCCAGACCGGGCAGGCGTTGGACGCTGAGGCGGCCGCGCTGTTCCGGTCAGCCAACAAGCTATACACGGACAAGCTGCGACCGCTGCTGCTTGGTATCCACGGCATCGACGAGCGGACGCTGCGGGAGGAGGCGGAGAAGGTTCCGCCAGGCTTCCGTACGGATGACCGTCTGGCCAAGACTCTCCTGCTGTCGGCCGTCGCCCCAAGGGTGCCGGCCCTGATGGCGCTTACCGCGGCCCGGCTCGCGTCGCTCAACCACGGGTCGATCGTGTCACCGCTGCCGGGCGGCGAGGCGGCCGTGGTGCTGTCCAAGGTGCGCACCTGGGCCCGGGACATCCCGGAGATTCACCTCGACGGCGACGACCGCAACCCGACGATTCGGGTACAGCTGTCCGACGTCGACTACGAATCGATCGTGGAGCGGGCCAAGGCTGAGGACAACGAGGGCCGACGCCGTGAGTTGTTGAAGGACCTTGTCAGCGACAGTCTCGGCGTCACTCTGGCGTCACAAGACCTGCAGGGCGCATACCCGTACGACTTCGTCTGGCGTGGCTCGAAGCGAAAGGTCGATGTGCTCTTCGGCAACGTCCGCGACCGTAGCTGGCTGTCCGACGACCACTTCCGCGCTGCGCCGGACACCTGGCGGATCGTCATCGACCATCCGTTCGACGACCCGGGCCACTCCACCGTCGAAGACCTGCAGCGGCTGGACGAGATGGTGGCGCGGGGCGTGCAGGAGCGCACCGTTGTGTGGCTGCCGCGATTCCTGTCGAATGACAAAATTCGCGAGCTGCGGCGTCTGGTCATCCTCAACTGGCTGCTCGACGGCAGCATCGAACGCTGGCAAGGCCATGCCGACCACCTCAACGAGGCTGACCGTGCCTTGGCCCGGTCGATCCTGGAGTCCCAGCGCAACACGCTGCGGCGCAGCCTTGAGGACGCGGTGCAGCAGGCATACGGCGCCGCGTCACCGCGCCCGGGCGTCCTCCTCGAAGACGCGTCGCACGAGCGGACGCTGTTCTCCTTCGAACGGCGCTTCGCCCCGGCAAATCCGGTCGGTGCCACGCTCGGTCAGGCCTTCAACAACCTGCTCGACCAGGCGTTCAAGGCTCTCTACCCCGCGCATCCGCTGTTCGAGCCAGGCGATGTGGAGGTCAAAGTCCGCGACCTGAAAACCGTTGCTCGGTACGTCGCACAGACTGCGGCGGACAGCGAGAAGCGCGTCGAGCTTCAGGCCGACGCCGCCGTGGTACGACGGATCGCGGAGCCGCTCGGCGTCGGCAAGGCCACGGAGATGCACTACCTCTTCGGCGACGATCGGTTTACTCCGTGGGGTCAGGAGATCGAGCGAGCACTCGGCCGACGGTCGCAGGAACAGGGCAAGCCCGCCGACGGTCCGGTGACCGTGGCGGAGCTGCGGCGCTGGATCCGGGACGTCTCGCCTGCCCATGGCCTGCGGGACGAGGTCGCCGACCTGGTTGTCATCGCTTGGGCGGCGCTGCGGCAGCGGGCTTGGTTTCAACAAGAGATGGCGCTACCGGTTGCACCGGAGCCTGGCTCGCTCAACCCGGTGATGGAGCTGCGTACCCAGGAACTGCCGGCCGCCGGTGATTGGGAGGCGGCGCGAACCGTGGCCGGCGCGATGCTCGGCATCACGGCCGGGGCGTATCTCACCGCGCCCGCTGTGGCCGATTTCGTCGGGCAGGTCGTCACCAAGGCAGCGGAACTGTCGAAGACAGCGCCCGGGTTGGTGGGAGCGATCGAGACGGCGTATCGACGTGCGGAGATTGCAGACGGTAGCCGGCTGAGGACCGCCAAAGCCTGTTCCGCGCTGATGCAGCAACTGCGTCATCTGGACGGCGTCAAGCTCGTCCAGGTGTTGGCGAAGGCGGATCTCGGCGGTGCGACTCCAGTCGCCGCGGGTAAATCGCTGGCTTCGGCGGATGCTGTTGAAAAGGCGCTCATTGCGTTTTCTTGGCACCGGCTCGACCCGCTTCGCGCAGCTATGGACGGCGAGGGAAGCCGCGCCGCGGATGCCGCTGACGTCGTCAACGGCCTGCGTACCGCTCTGGAGCAGGACGAGTTGCCAGTCCCGATCGGACGGGCTCTTGCCTCTTGCGAGGACGGGATCTTCAGGTGGTTGGCGGGGAGCACCGCGCCCCCGCCGGGTCCTGGGCCCAAGCCGAAGCCGCCGGTGGTGCCGGGCCTCAAGGCCGGGAGTTCCAGTCGGGCAGGCGGAGCGGGGAACACAGACATCTTGGACCGGCTGCAAACCTTCTTGAACGACAACCCCGACGTCACCGTCGAGGTGACGTGGCGAGTGCTGCCGTGACCGTCGCCGTGGTCGCAACGCGGGTAAGCGCATCGATGGTGCTTGCCATCGTTGACGAGGCCCGCGCCAAGAACTACGGCAGCGGCGTCATCGGCATCCGTGGCGTCCCAGACCGAGCCATCACCGCCGACCTTCAACATCAGGGCCAAACCGTACGGGTTCGAGCGGCCGAGTCGGCGCTGGCCGCCCGCGAGCTGCTCGGTGACCACCGAGGCGGCGACTGGCTCGTCGTCGTCACCGACCGTGACGATGGCGACCTCGGCGCCGGTATCCTGGCCCACTTCATCTGGCAGCGCTTACGCAGCCCTGACCCGTGGGAGGCAGTGCGGACTCGATTCGCTGCCACCGGTATCGACCCTGCCCTGACCAGCCGACCGGACAACCGGGAGCTGGCCACCGCGTTGGTCGCTGCAACCCCGCAGGCGGGCTGGCCTGCAGCCCCGGCCGGGGTGCTCACCCGCACCCACGCGCTCGGTGCCGTGGCCGCAACCCACCTCGGCTTCGATACGGACACCGCCGACGTCCTTGGCGTCCTCCGCTGGTCGATCGCTGCGCAGAGCGTCGCCTCCCTCGGCGCCTTGCGACGAAGCGTCGGAGACCTGCTCGCCGACACCACGCTTGACTGGATCGCCCAGCGGGCGGGCTCGGCGGCAGGCCCGATACGTGCGCTGCTGTCTCGCGGCGAACTCGCCGACGTCGTACCGCTCGGTTTGGTTCTTCGGTTGCTGACCGCCGACCGATATGACCCGCCGACAGCTCATCAGGCACAACTTGCTCTGGTCCGGCTCGAACCGCGGTGGGGCGATCCCCGCCCGTCGCTGGTCGCGTTGGCCGCACTCGGACAAGCAGCGGACACACTGCTGTCCGACCTGATCCACGATCGGCGTGCCGATGACGATGTCGCGCGCTCCCTCGACCGGGCCGACGTAATCCTTAAGCAGCTCCAAGCCGAGCCGCTGGCCCGCTACTCAGGACTTCTCGCCGGCGGATTACGAGCGCGATATGTCGCGCTTGCCGACGCCCTGCGCCGGGCAATCGCTTCACCCGGCCATGTCGACAACACCAACACCGTCGAAACCGCCTGGGCTGCAGTTCAGACGCACCGGCTCAAAGCGACAACGCCACTGCGCGTTCCCTTCGAGGCCGCGGTACGACTTGTCCGGTGGCTCGCGGAGGTTGATCCACCGGCCGGCGCCGCCTCGGATGCCGCTGCACTCGGCGCTCTCGTGCGCCAGTACCTCGACAGCGAAGCATGGGCTGACGCGGCGATCAACGACGCGTTCGGCGGCGTTGACGATCCGAGCTTGTCAAGCGCACTCCACGCCGTCGTCACGGTCGCGCAGAAGCGACGCCGCGCACAGGAACGTCGCTTCGCCCGGGCGCTCGCCTCAGCGCCGCTCCCTACCGGCCGCGGCGTGCCCGCTGACTCGGGAACCATCTGGTACCTGGAGCAGTTACTGCCAGGCACCGTCATCCCGCTCGCCCGCAAGGCACCCACGCTGCTGCTCGTCCTCGACGGCATGAGCGCCGCCGTCGCGACGGAGATCCTGTCCGACGCGACTACACGCCTCGGCTGGCTCGAGGCTGCCCTGCCAGGAGCCGGCAACCGCCGAAGGTCCGCAGCGCTTGCGGCGCTGCCGTCGGTCACCGAGGTGAGTCGAGCCGCTTTGCTCACCGGCCGCCTCACCCGCGGGCAGCAGTCCGAAGAACTGCACGGGTACGCCGAACTCACCGCCAAAGGCGGAAAGATCACTGCACGGCTCTTTCACAAAAAGGCAGTGGATACGACGGCAGCGGGCTGGTCGGTCAGCCCGGACGTCGGCGGCGCCATCGACGACATTGAGCTGTCGCTGGTGACCGTCGTCTTGAACACGATCGACGACGCACTCGACCGCAGCGACCCTGCAGGAACGGTTTGGACCGCTGACGCTGTCAAACATCTTGAACCGTTGCTAGCGCGGGCCGCCGCCGCAGGGCGGACGGTCGTCGTGACCTCCGACCACGGTCACATCGTCGAGCGCCGCCAAGGCGCGCAACGTTCGTACCCGAATATTTCCAGTGCCCGTTCTCGCCCGGCGACCGCTCCCGTCCAGGACGACGAGATCGAGGTCAGCGGCCCTCGCGTCCTCACCGACGGCCACCGAGCCGTCCTGGCCGTCGACGAGACTCTCAGGTATGGACCCCTGAAAGCCGGCTACCACGGGGGAGCGAGCGCAGCGGAGGTCGTCGTCCCGGTCGCTGTCCTCGTACCTGATGAGACCCGCAACCGGGCCGGCCTGGAGTTGCTGCTGCCGCAGGAACCTGCCTGGTGGCTAACCTCCGCCCCCGCTCCGCGGCTGCCTGCCGAGCCGCCTGCCCAGAAGGCCGCGACCACCAAGAGTCGCGGAGTCCGACAGGACAGCCCGACCCTGTTCGACATGGGCCCACAGGCCACCGAGCAGCCGGCGGTGACACTCGGCCGCGCCATCGTGACTAGTTCCGTCTACAAGGCACAGCGGAGGATCACCGGCCGGCTCATCGTCACCGACGATCAGATCGCGAGCATCATCGACGCCCTGGTGGGGGCAGCTGCCAACCGGCTGGCACCCACCCTCGCAGCCCAAGCCCTAGGAGTGGCACAGACCCGGCTTCGGGGTGCGCTGACGCAGGTTCAGCAACTGCTCAACATCGAGGGATACGCCGTCTTGGCCGCCGAACCAGCCACCGGCACGGTCACGCTCGACGTCACACTCCTCACCGAGCAGTTCGAGGTGCCCGCGTGACGCCGGACGTTTCCCAGCGCCGCCGACGCGAGGTGATCGACGCGCTTCGCCGTGGGACCGTCCCGGAAAGTGGACTCGACCTGCTCGCAGTCGGCCTCGACCGATTTTCCGCCGCTCTTGACGGTGAGCTCGACACGGTCAGGTCCGGTGGCGCCGTGTTCAAGGCGGTGCGGGGCGAATACGGCGCCGGCAAGACATTCTTCACGCGACACCTGGCGGAGCGGGCTCTTCGCCGCGGCTTCGCCGCGGCCGAGGTGCAGATCTCCGAGACCCAGACGCCGTTGCACCGGCTGGAGACCGTGTACCGGCGCATCACTGAGTCCATGCGGACGGCGTCGATACCACCCAGCGCGTTCCGCGCTGTTCTTGACTCCTGGCTGTTCACGCTGGAAGCCGATGCGCTCGAAGCTGATCCCGCCGCGGAGGCAGACGTGGGCGCGGCGGTGGATCGGCTCCTCGAACAGCGGCTCGCCCAGGTCAGCAAGCACTCCCCGCTCTTCGCGCTGGCGTTGCGCGGCTACCGGGCGGCGTTGAGCTCGGGCGACACCGTCGTCGCCGACGGCTTGGCCGCATGGATGGCCGGACAACCGCAGGTCTCGGCGTCGGCGAAACGAGCCGCCGGGATCCGCGGCGAGCTCGACCATTTCGGCGCCATGGCCTTCCTTCAGGGGCTACTCACCGTCCTGAGGGACGCTGGTCATCCGGGATTGGTCCTTGTCCTCGATGAGGTCGAGACGCTGCAACGGGTCCGTGGCGACGTCCGGGACAAGGCACTCAACGCACTGCGGCAGCTGATCGACGAGGTTCACTCCGGCCGCTTCCCAGGGCTGCATCTCGTCATCACCGGCACGCCGGCGTTCTACGACGGGCAGCAGGGAGTGCAGCGGCTCGCCCCGCTGGCGCAACGGCTTGCCGTCGACTTCGCCACGGACCCGAGATTCGACAACCCCAGGGCCGTGCAGATCCGCCTGCCGGGCTTCACTATCGAGTCCCTGGTCGAGCTGGGCGCCCGCGTTCGGGACCTCTACGCCGACGCATCAACCGCTCCCGACCGGATTCGGACTCTGGTCGACGACGCGTACCTTGACCAGCTGGCTCGTGCCGTTGCCGGCGGCCTGGGTGGAAAGGTCGGCATCGTGCCGCGCCTGTACCTGAAGAAGCTGGTGGGCGATGTCCTCGACCGCGTCGACCAGTTCCCGGACTTCGACCCCAGACAGCACTACGCGCCGACCATGTCGGCAGCGGAGATGACCGACGTGGAACGCAACGCCGCAAGCGCCGACGACATCACACTAGACGTGTGACTGCCGCCGACCTGCTACATCCCGTCCTGCTGCACCACATCGTCAACTCCCTGCAATGGCAGGGTCTGCGACCCCTGCAGGACGCTGCTGTGGGGCCCCTTCTGGCTGGCGAGGACACGCTCCTCCTCGCGCCGACCGCTGGCGGCAAAACCGAAGCGGCAGCGTTTCCGCTGTTGTCTCGGATGGCAGCCGAGGGCTGGTCCGGAACCTCAGTGCTTTACCTCTGCCCGCTCAAAGCCCTACTCAACAATCTGCTGCCGCGCTGGGAACGCTACGCCGACTGGTTGGGACGGCGAGCCGCGCTCTGGCATGGCGACGTCACCACGTCGCGACGGCGGGCCATTCTGGCTGCCCGCCCGGACGTGCTTCTGACCACGCCGGAATCCCTGGAATCGATGCTGGTCAGCCGAAACGTCGACCATCGGGCGTTCTTCGCTGGCCTGCGGACCGTGGTCGTCGACGAGGTGCACGCCTTTGCCGGCGACGACCGTGGCTGGCATCTCCTCGCTGTCCTGGAACGTCTGACCCACCTGATCGGCCGGCCCGTTCAGCGGATCGGGCTCTCGGCAACCGTGGGCAATCCGGATCGCCTGCTGGCCTGGCTGCAGGGCTCCGGCGCGGGTGTTCGGGCCGGACGCGTCATCGCTCCTGACCTGTCGGTCGCCGCGAAAGCGACTGCGGCAACACCTCCGCCGGGCGAGATCGAACTCGACTTCGTCGGCTCCCTGCAAAATGCTGCCACCGTGCTCGCCGGGCTGCACTCCGGTGAAAAGCGGCTGGTCTTCTGCGAATCCCGCCAGGCCGTAGAACAGCTCGGGAGTCTCCTGCGGGAGCGCGGCATCACCACCTTCCTGTCACACGCCTCGCTGTCCGCAGACGAAAGAAGACGCTCGGAAGAGGCGTTCGCCGAGGCCCGTGACTGCGTCATCGTTTCGACCAGCACACTCGAACTGGGAATCGACGTCGGTGACCTCGACCGCGTCATTCAGATCGACGCCCCCTCGACTGTGGCTTCCTTCCTGCAACGACTCGGGCGTACAGGTCGGCGGCCCGGCGGCATCCGCAACTGCCTCTTCCTCACCCGCAGCGGCGACGCCCTGCTGGAGGCTGCGGCTCTGCTGGTGCTCTGGGGCCGCGGATGGGTCGAGCCAGTCGTCGCCCCGCCCGAGCCACGGCACATCGTCGCCCAGCAGATGCTCGCGCTCTGCCTGCAAGAACACCGAGTGGGGGATCAGAACTGGCCGCAGTGGTGGAACGGTCTCGACCCCTTCGGCCGCGGCGCCACCCCGATCATTCGCCATCTGATCGATCAGGGCTACCTCGACAGCGACAGCGACATGCTTTACATCGGCCCCGAAGCTGAACGGCGCTTCGGACACCGACACTTCATGGGCATGACAGCAGTATTCGTCGGAGCACCCGAGTTCACCGTCCTGGTAGGCCGCGATGAGCTGGGCCGCGTCGACCCCGCGCTGCTCACGGAGGAGGTGCAGGGCGACCGTCGCCTGCTACTCAACGGGCGAAGTTGGCGGGTCACCTACATCGACTGGCGGCGCCGCCGCTGCTTCGTCGAACCCGCCGAGAGCGGCGGGAAAGCTCGTTGGACGACCGGGGGCTGGGCAGGCCTCGGATTCGAGCTGAGCCGCGCCATGCGCGAGGTGCTTCTCGGCGCTGACCCCCCGGTAAAGCTCACACAGCGAGCAGCCAAGCGCCTCGCCCAAGAGCGGGAAGAGCGATCCGCGCTGGTGCATCCGGGTGGCAACGTCATCGTTCGCGATCGGCACGGCGATGACCTGCGCTGGTGGACCTGGGCCGGTTTCCGCGCGAACGCAACGTTGGCGGCCACGTTGACCGAGGTGGTCGACCCTGTCCAACGCTTCGATGACTGCCAGATCCGCCTGCGGACGAATCTCATTCGGGAAGAATGGCGGAAACTCATCGCCGACGCAGATCAGCGTCTGTGCTTGCCCGAGGTCAACAAGAAGGCTCTCGACGGCCTCAAGTTCAGTGAAGCGCTGCCGGAGCGGCTCGCGCTGGCGACGCTGGCGTCTCGCCTCGCCGACCTCGGTGGCGCAACCGCTGTCCTGCAGGAGCCGACGCGGTTCGTTCAGACATAGCCGGGCAGCGTGTCAGCCAGGCTGCGTGACGCGCTCTCCAGTCTCACGCTTGGTAGGGGCCTCCGACACGCGCTCTGGCCCTCCAGCGTGCTGACCCAAATCCGCTCGGAGGCAGCGCGGGGCAGGTTCAGTCGGTCGGAGCTTTTGATCTTGCTGATTGGGTGGGACAGGTTGTTTCGCCGTGCGTGCAACGTTGACCCTGGCTGATCGCGAGGAGATATCCCGTGGCTTGGCCGAAGGCCTGGAGTTCAAGCAGATCGGTGTGCTGATCGACCGGATCCGTTGGTGGTGTCGCGGGAGGCTGCCCGGCGTGGTAGCCGGCCTACCGCAGCAAGCGCGCCGACACCTCGACGGTTGCAGTCCAAACACCACGTTTACTACTTGGCGTCTGGCCGGAGGACGGGCTCGCGGCTGACGATGGTGAGGCTCCGGCGGGCCCTTGTCATTGCCACGTAGAGGCTGGTCGGGTGATGGGCATCGGCATCAAGGATGATCGCATGGTCGTACTCGAGACCCTTGATCAGGACAGGGCGTGAGATGACATGTTGTGTCGTCCGGCGGCCTGTGACGCGTGCGCGGTTGCGGAGTTGCGTCACGGCTGCCGCCACGTCGGTGGTGCCCGAAGTGGCGATTCGCAGGGCGTTCAGGATCGTGTACCAGGCGTCGTGACGAAAGATCTTCGTGGTCGGCACGGAATCGAGGGCGTTGAGGGCTTCGTGCACTCGTGCGGGTGACGGATCATCGAGCAGCACAGACAATCGGACGAGCGCGTCTTGGGCACCTTGGCGTTTCAGGTGGGCAACGCTTTGGCCGGCTGCAAGCTTCTTCAGCACAGCGGTGTCGAGGACGTCCGCAAGCTTGGCGGCGCAGGTCTTGGCGAACTTGGCGGTCTCGGAGGCGACGGTCGCAGGATCTCCTTTGTCGACGAAGGCGGCGAACTTCATCATCTCCTTGCCCTCGATTTCCTCCATTACGGTATAGAGACCACCAAGGTTTCGGGCCTGGGATGCGACATCGTGGGGCAAGTCGCCGATGGCCACCACAGACCCGACTGCGGTCCGGTGGCCGAAGCAGGCACGTGCCCGGTTGGCGGGGTCGGCGGCGATCCAGGTCACCGGTGCGGATTCGTCGAGGACGATGGGGGCACCGGTGATGATGTCGGTACGTACCTTGATTAGCCACTCCCCAAGGACCTCGTTGTGGCTAAGCCAGCGCCACGGCCGCGCCGGGAGTTCCGTGTTCGGCCATCGTGCCGCGACGTCCGTTTCCCAGGTGATTGGCACGTTGCCGCCGAAGTTGAAAATGCTCTGCAGTGGGTCGCCGAAGACAGCCACCGGCAGGATCTCGCCCAGGGCACGGATGAGGGCGTGCTGGTCGGCTCCGCAGTCCTGGTACTCGTCAACGACCGCCAAGTCGTAGCTGGCTGCCAGTACGCGGCGAATGGCGCGGCTGGATACGACAAGCTCGGCGCCGGTGTAGTAGCGCAGCGAGTCAGACCAGTTCGGCAGTTGCGGCGCCGAGAACTGCGCGAGCTGCGGGTAGCGGTTCACCAGGGAGTGAGACCAGCTCGCGATTGTCTCCACGCGTACATGCCTCTGCGTGACCCCGAAGGCGGTCATTCTTCGTCGAAGCGCGTCAACTCCGGCGTTGGTGTGAGTAAGGACCAGGGTTCTCTCGCCGGCGTTGGCAGCTAGAGAGCCGACGGCGGCGATGACATGGGTTTTGCCAGTACCTGCAGGCAGCTGCACAGAGCACGGCATCGTCTGGCGGACCTTGCGGGCGACGGCGAGCAGTTCGTCATTGGGAGTAATGGCTGTCTCCGTAAATGAAACTGTGCAGGTCCGCGAGGCGGTGTCCCAGCGCGACGCCCTTGAACTGGTCCCAGTGATCGAGGACGAACGCACCCAGCCGTTCACCGGGGTCTTCGCGCTTGAACCATGCCTTCTTCCCGGCCGCTGCGGCAACGGCTCGCTGCAGCTCAGGTAGGGCATGGCCGGCCTCCAGCCATGAGGCAGGGCTCAGCTGGCCCGGTGCGGGGACCCGATCTAGCTTGGCGACGACCGCGTCGCGGACCGGGTCCTCACCGCTGAGCTCGGCGGCCAGCTGCAACAAGTCCGAAAGTCCGTCGATGTCGAGTGCCGAGGTGATCTCGGCCTCCGTAGAGTGCCCGGCCTGCCAGCGGATCACGGCGACGCCTGCGTGAGTGGCGGTGGCGATGTCTGCGTCGAAGTTCGGGTCGTCGTTGTCCACGAGCAGCAGCGTGCTGAAGCCGAGGTCCTGGAAGACCTTGGCCCGCACGGGTGCGGTCTTGCCGCCTCCGTCGGCCAGGGCGACGCCGAGCGCAGCATGTGTCGGCTGGTCGGCGTCGATCTGTTCGGTATCCCAGGCCCGCATGAGGTGGCGGACCATACCGACCTCGGTCTTACCTTCGCCCACGATGACTTTGCGGGCCAGTACCGCGCTGGGGCAGGCTCGCAGGGACGACTGGGCGTCATGGACGACGTCGGGGACCTGGCGCACGGTGGTCTCGCCGGCGGTGCTCCGCACCACGCAGATATCCGCCGTTTCGAGAGCCTGTACAGCGGAGGGTGAGTGGGTGGTGACGATGACCTGTCCACGGCTGCCAATCGCACGCTGCTTCACCCGGTGCAACACGTGCAGCAGCCGATGCGGCTCAAGGCCCTGCTCAATCTCGTCGACCAGCATGACGTGCCCATTGAGCGCAGCGCCTTCCTGAACGGCGATGCTGGTCAGTCGACGAGTGCCCAGGCCTGCGTGCGTGAGTGGCACGGCTCCTTCATGCAGCAGCAGGGCGCCCGTCGAAGCGACCGCCAACGGGTCCCACCCCGGCCGCAAGCCCGTGTAAGCAGCACCGCCGATACTGCTGGCGGCCAAAGCGACCGTGTCGGCCGCTGCCTGCAGGGCGGTATGAGACGCGT
This sequence comes from Micromonospora arida, assembly GCF_042873195.1. Taxonomy (NCBI): domain Bacteria; kingdom Bacillati; phylum Actinomycetota; class Actinomycetes; order Micromonosporales; family Micromonosporaceae; genus Micromonospora; species Micromonospora arida. Next base: position 147,489 of record NZ_JBIALC010000004.1, read on the forward strand.
CGAAGACGGCGTTGCGCGCAGCCCGCCCCGCCAGGGTGACGGCTTGGCTCGCACCAGAGGTCTCCGTGAGCCGAGTGAGCGCGGAGCCACGGCCCCACCGCAGGTGGGTGTCGACTCGCTCGTCGATGCGGAACAGGCCAAGCGCCTTGCGCTTGGAAGCGGTGAGAGGCTGGGTGGTCTCGGTGGAACCAGGCCGCATGACAGTCCACTCAGCCTCAAGGTCTTCATCCACGCGCAGCTGCAGCAGGACGCACTCTTCGGCGCCGTCAACCGGGTCGTGCAGCAGCTGCCCACTCTCGGCAAGTCCGCACAGGTCGAGGCCGAAAGCACTGTCGGCCAGCATCGTGTCGTCCAGATCGCCGATCAGGAGTTGGAGCACGATGGGCTGGGAGACGTCACACCGGTGGAAGTCAGCGTCGGTGAACTGGACCGTCCATCGTGGGCTCAGGACGAGCGCAATGGCGTCGAGCAAGGTCGTCTTAGTGCTGTCGCCGGGACCGACCAGGCACACAAATCGCTGGCGAGGCAGTGACCAGTCGGCGTGCCGAATGCCGCGGAAGTTGCGAGCGATGACCCGCCGAATCTGCATCGGCGCATTCTACGGCTTGGGCGGACCGACTTGAACTCGAACACCGCGGCGGAAACTGTTCCACAGCCAGGGATGCCGATCAGGCGACTCCTGGTCATTCGAACGGCCGGGCATCGCCAGCCGAGCGGTCCGGAAACCTTGAGGCTCAACCCAACGTGCGGGCGAGCTATTGCGGCGGGCAGAGCAGCCGGCGCAGACAGTGAATAGCCGACGGGTAGGTCGGCTTTGCCTCGAACGGAGTTCAACTCGCAGGTTGCGTTAGGCTGCGCTCTAAAACCCGCCAGCCCGGGGGAGGGCGGAAGGAGTTGACTTTGAGGCAGTGGCGTCGAGGTCTCGTCGCGGCTCTGGTGATAGTTGTTGCGGCAGCGGGGATGTGGGCGCTGCTCCGATACGGCCTTCTGTTGTGGCTGCCGAGTGAGAGTGATCCATTACGGACTGTTATTGAAGGCTTGAGCTGGGTGGTGGCGATCCTCTCGTTCCCCCTCGTGGTCGCTGCGCTCGTGCTCCAGGTGCGGGCCGGGCGGCGTGAATCGACGTCCACCAGCGCGTCACCGCAGCCAAGGATCACCATCAACAATGGTGTTCACGGTCATGGGTCGGGGCAGACTGTCGGTGTTGCGACAGGCGGGCAGGTCGCGACGGGAGAAGCCACACAGTACCCGCGCCGGCCCGGCGATGACGTGGGACAGTCCTTGCCGGAGAGAGGCGACGCCCCAGCTGAAGAGCCCACGACCGTCATTAATGGCGGAGTGGCCACTGGGACGGGCGGACTCAGCATTGGACACTCCGGTCCGGTGAGCTATCACCACACCGTTGTCGTTGATCCCTTTCCGCCTGCATTAGAGACGCTTGAGCTGCGGTTGGTGCCGGTCACCGAACTCGACCCGTTCGATCTCGAGGTTCACCGAGCCATCACCGCTCCAGGCGGAGCCGGAGCAGCGCTTCCCGAGCTCCCTCGATACTTCTTACGACCGCACGACGAAATTCTCCGTCAGAGCGTGCAGCATGCTTGCGATGGTACGAGCGAGTTCATCGTTCTCGTGGGTGGGTCTTCGTCGGGCAAGACACGGGCGTGCTGGGAGGCGATCCAGCAATTGCCCGCGCGGTGGACGGTGTGGCACCCCATCTCGCCATCGCCGTCGCAGGCCGTGCTTGATGGGTTGGCGCGGATACCCCCGTTCACGGTTGTCTGGTTGAACGAACTCCAGCATTACCTGGTTTCACCCGATCCCAGTGTGAGCGAGGTGGTGGCCGCGAACTTGCGCGAACTCCTTCGTGATCACGAGCGTGCGCCGGTGCTCATCGTGGGAACGATCTGGCCGGACTACCTCAACAGGATCACAATGGCCCCTCCTCCGGACCAGGCGGATCTGTACGCGCAGGCTCGTATCCTCGTTGCCGGCAACGAGTTGCCGATCCCTGGGCGGTTCAGCCCAGAGGAGTTGGCCGCCGTCGGCGCCGCGGGAGGCGACGACCCGCGCTTGCGGCAAGCCCTTGCCTTCTCCAGGTCTGGCGAGATCACGCAATACCTAGCGGCTGGGCCGGCCATAGTCGAGCGGTATGAAGCTGCTCCCTCCGCGGCTCGAGCGGTTATCGATGCCACGATCGACCTTCGTCGGCTCGTCGCTGACCTGGACCCGCCCCGATCCTTTTTGGAGCACGCTGCTGTCGGGTATCTGTCGGACTCCGAATGGCAGTCGACCAGCGACGACTGGTTGGACCAGGCACTGGCTTTCGCAGGCGCCAGGTGCCGTGGTGCATCCGGACTAGTAACGCGGCGGAGGCAGAAGCCGGGGCAGAGTGAGCAGGGCGAAGCGGGTTTCACCGTGAGTGACTACCTGGCGCAGTGGGGCAGAATTAGCAGGTGTTTCCAGGTCCCGCCGGTGGAGTTCTGGCAGGCGGCCTCTGATCACTTCGCCGACGCCGGAGTCCTCGTGTCGCTTGGGTCCGCGGCGGCGACCAGGTGGCGCCTCCGGCACGCAGCCATGTTGTTCGAGCGGGCTGCGGAGCTCGGCAACGTCCAGGCACTCGTTCTGCTTGGTGACATGCACGCTCGATCCCGAAACCTCGATCAAGCCGAACTGCACTACCGGCGAGCGGCGGCCGGTGGCGGTACGGACGCGCAGATTGAGCTTGCCCGCCTTCTCGTCGCTCGGGGAGAGATCGATGAAGCTGAACGGTGGCTGATACTGGCGGCAGGTAAGCACGACGCTAAGGCTCAGCAATTGCTGGCTCAGCTTGCTGAATCGCAAGGAGACAATGGCCGCGCGGAACAGTGGCTACGAGAAGCGGTCGAAACGGCCGGTTTCGAGGGGGCGCGACCGCTCAGGCAGCTAGCACGCCTTCGCTCCGAAGCCGGTGACGCGCGTGAGGCAGCAGAGCTCCGCGCGCAGGCTATGAATTGCGTCCAGGTCTTCGCTCGTCGGCCGTTGGGGGACATCCAACAGCGGAGTGGTGGTGCGGACAAGCTGGAGCGGAGTCTTCGGCGGCGTGTGTCCGAAGCAGAATCTGCCGGGCGCGGGGCGGACCCGCGTGACCTCGTGCTGTTGGCCGAAGCGTGCGAAGACAAGGGCAACCGCGACGAGGCGGAGGCTTTTGCTGAGCGTGCAGCGTGCGCCGGAGACGTGTCCGCTTTCGGGAGCCTCGTCGTGGTTCGTGGCAACAGCGGCCAGGCTCAAGAGGCGGAAAGATTGGCGCGGCGCGCGACGGACGCCGGCGACAGTAATTGCCTGACGATCTTGGCCGATGCGTACTCCGACGACCCCGGCTGGCAGCGAATTCGCCGGTTTGGGCTGGAGCCGGATGGCGGGACGGCCACGGATTGGTTCTAAGCTCGGTGATGGACGCGCGCTGATCGACTCGACTCGCGATTCGCGCGGTGCCCGGGACGGACGAGAACCCGGTTTCGGCTGCCGAGATCTACTGGCGGGTTGACTTCGACACGACGACGGCCGAGGTGGCGGGTTGACCTGTGTGCATTGTCGGATAGCCACGCAGGGCGTCGTGGACAGCCTCGGTGAGCCAGTTGGCCGCATTCAACAGCCGTTGCATCCGGTCCAGGGAGTGGTGCGAGGACTCCTTTACTCGGCCGGTATATGCTTTCACCGACCTGGGCAAACGTGCCTGAGCATGCCGCTGGACCACCGGACTACTGGGGGTCAAGGGGTCGTCGGTTCGAATCCGGCCGTCCCGACAGTGAGAGGGTTTCCGCAGGTCAGTGACTTGCGGAAACCCTCAGTTTATTGTTATCGCTCGATGAAATGGCGCGTAAGGCGCTGCTGGAACCCTTAACTCGGGTGGTTTTGCGAGCCGATCTTGGTTGCCCCCGCGGTGAATCGCCTGGTAGGCGTTCTGCATCGCGTCGTTGTGGTCGCTGCTGGACCTCTTAACGGCAGGCGATTTCGGACAGACAGGACATGTTCCCCGCTGTGCCGCGGTCGGCTCTTTTGGCCGCACTTCGTAGTGCCGACCGCCGACGGCGAGCCGCTCACTGACCGGATGAACTTGGTTGCGAGGTCCCGCCGCAGCTCGTCGAGCTTCAAGAGCTTTTCGGGGCTCCGCCCGCCAGTTCCGTGACCCGTCGCCCTGCCCTGCATTGTTCTGGTTGGTCATGAAGTTGGGGCAGTCCGATAGATCGCGACCGCGTCGGTGCGTTCGGCTTCTTCGAGCATCCAGTCAAGCGTCCGTCCAGGGAGAAGCAGCTGACCATCAGTCTGTGGAGATGTTCTGCCGGCGTGTATCCGTAGAAGGCGGCGTCACCGCCATCGAAGACGGTGACCTGCGCACGCGAACTCCTGCTGCACCCATCGGGGCACGGTGATCTCGAGTGTCGGTCGCGGATGGCAGAATCCCGCTCACTGCCCGGCGGGAGGAGATCAACATGGGCTGGCTGGCGGCCGGTGCCGACTACGAGGTGAGCCTGGAACGCGGGAAGGTGATCGCGCGTAACCGCCAGGGCAGGCTGCTCAAAGGCCTACCGAAGGCGTTGCGTGACACCGATGTGGTCGTCGGCTTGCGGCAGCTCTCGGAGTGGTTGAAGCGGCACGAGGTCTCGTGCCGGCGGGAGGTCGAGCAGTGGATGGTGCGGTCGCTGCCCGTGCCGACCACTGTGATTTGTGAGGTGTGGGCAGACGAGGCGTGGCGTACGTCGCTGCGTGATCTGGTCGTGGTGCCGATCGACGGCGCGGGGCGATGGGAAACCGACCGTGCGGGGCTGCTGCGTGACGCGGACCCCGGGAAGGGGCTGGGTGTGGTGGACCTGGACGGCGAGAGCGGCCGGATCACCGCCGTGCAGGTTGTTCTGCCGCACCCGGTTCGTCTGCCTGATCTGGCAGATCTGCGGGAGTTCGCTGCGGACCTGGGGGTGCGGCAGGAGACGCTGCAGTTGTTCCGGGAAGTCTGGGCGCTGCCAGAGTCACTCGACGAGCGGCGGCGCGACCTGCTCCGATACGCCGGGGGCCGCTACAAGGAGTTGCGCCATGTGCAGGCGCGGACGACGTCGGCAGGCTACCGGGTGCAGGGTGGCGCGGCGTCGGTGCGGGTGTGGGAGGACGGCGTCCCTATGGTCGCGTCGGTGTGGATCGGCGAGGGCGATCCGCTGTACGAAACCGAGACGGGCCCGCTCTATTTCACCGATCCGGAGGGGGAGGCGGTGGCGTTGGCGGCGGTGGGGCCAGTGGCGTGGTCGGAAGGAATGCGAATGGCGGCGAATCTTCACGCCGGACGGTTTGTCGACGAGGACGGTGAGCGGGCGTGAGTGAGGCGCTGTTGGAGGCGGGGGCGATCCTGCCTGGCGGCGAGGCCCAAACCGGACGTGACGTGATGGCCGCGCGTCGCTACACCCATCCGGCGCTCACCGGTCGGACCGTCGTCCGTCTGGCCGGGGCGACCCTGGGCGAGGCTGAGGACCTGTCGATGGAGTTCCTCGGCTTCAGCCGTACCGCCGAACCGACGCCGGTGGGCACGGCCCGGCGGCAGTCGCTCGGGTTTCCGGCCTGGGCGTTGATCAATGACCCGGCGAATGGTCGGCACGCGTTGGCAATGGTCAAAGACATGGCCCGGCTCGCGCGAAGCGCCGCTTCCAAGCCGGGTAACGCCCGAGATGGTTACCAGCAGCTTGCCGCCCGGCTGGGTGCGGCGGCGCCGCACTTCCTGCCGACGTTCTGGGAGGAGGCCGGGCGGGCGTTCCGCGCCGCCGACAACCCCCGGATGGCCGGCGGCTGCTTCGCCGAAGCCCGGCGGGCCGAGCAGGTGCACGGGTTGCCAGTGGACGAGGAGCGGCTGCGGGAGGTGCATCTGGAGTTCGCCTTCGCCGGTGCCCTGACGGCGAAGATGCTGACCGAGTACTCCCGCGCGGTCGCGACGCGGCGACCGGCACCTGAGGCGTACGAGCTGGTGCGGACCCTGGCCATTCGTCGCGTCGCCGGCGGGCTGCCGCCGTACGCCGGGATGGCGGAGGATCTGCGGCGGCTGGCGAAGGCGGCCGGCGTGGACGCCGAGGAGCAGGCCGAGGCGGTGATCCGGCAGTTGCTGACGTTCCCCGCGATGACCCGCTCAAGCGAGGCGGTGTGGAAGGCGTACCGCACACCCCTGCTGCGGCTAACCAAGCATGACCCGGCGGTGCGCGCGCGGTTGGCGGATATCTTCCCCGAGCCGCCCGGCTGGTCCACCGACGTCACCGACTTCTGGCTGGAGCTGCTGGACGCGGCGGGCACGCTCGATCTGCTGCGTGACGAGGCCGCGACGGTCTCCGCGGCGCGGTGGCTGGAGCGGTTGATGGCGCTGCGGGAACGGCGCAGCCGGCGTCGTTGTGAGCGGCTCATCCGCGTCGTGGCGGACCTGGCGCCGCGGCTGCGGGCAGAGGGCCGGCCGGTGACGTTGTGGAGCGGCTTCGCTCACCGGGCCGACCTGGACGTCCTCGACGTGTGCCTCACGGGTGGCGTGCCGGTGGTGATCGACACCGACAGCGGTGCGTTCAACGTGTCTCCCTGGGTGCACGACGTCGGCCCCGGCCGGCGGGACCTGCGCGCCGTGGCCGCCGACCCCAGGTGTCGGGTTCTGCTGGCGCGGGGGGCCGCCGACACCCTGTCGCAGTTGCACGACAGGCAGGGGTCGGGGCCGCTGCCGGCGCGGTTGGTCACCGAGACGCTGGGAACGGCCGGCCTGCGGGAGGTGATGGCCGAGCTGCTCGTCGAACGGGCTGCCCGGGTGTCGAAGGGCACCGTGATCGGCTTGGACGAGGCGCTGTCCCAGCTCGCGGCCGTGTGGTCGCCCGCCGGTGTGGCGTTGGCACCGGACGCGTTCACTGCCCTGGCGGTGGTCGACGTGCCTGCGGTACTCGCCCGGTCATTGCGAGCCGGCCTGGTCGCGGAGCTGTCCTGGCCGGCCTACGAGCAGGTGGCCGAGGACAAGCTCGGCCGACGCTTCGGCGACGCTTGGCCGCAGCTGGTGGTGCACGACAACCGGACCGCCCATGTCGTCGACGTCGACGCCCCGACCAGCGAACACATTTTTCGGTATCCGCCCTCGGGCAGCCCGCACGCGCGCAACTCCCACGCCGACACCACCTGCCGGCTGGTCAACGGACAACTCCTGGTCACCTGGTACAGCACCGACGGCCGGCTCGTCGGCTACTGGTCGGCCGACCCGGACGAGCTGATCGAGCCCGGCCAACCGACCGACCACGCCCTGTGGGGCCGCCGGTCGATGCCGTTGCCATTGCCCGATGGTGCGACGACCACGGGCAGTCGGCCCTGGCACGCCGGGGACACCCGCAGTCCGGCCTCGACGTATCCGGTCGCTGGTGACGGGGTCTCGTTCTGGCGGTGTGAACGGCCCACCGATCCGACGCCCGAGGAGCGGCGCTGGCGGGAGTACGACCCGGCGACGGGCGAGAGCGGCCGGTACAGCCTGCCCGCGTTCTTCGCCGCCGACCTGCCCCCGGGTGCGACCCTCCTCGCTGACCTGTGCGAGTTGCGGCCGGCGCCGGCCGGGTTCGCCTCGTCGCCGCTGGGCTGGCGCGACGGGCTGGTCGGTTGGCGGGTGACCCGCCTGCCGGATGGCACGCAGGTGGGGGAGGGGGTCGACGGGCGGCGGGTGTCCTGGCATTCGAGTGCGGTCCGGGCCAGCCGCAACCCGTTCCACGGCGACGCGCTGGTTGCCGGCCTGCGACTACCGGGCAGCGACGTCGTGTTACCGGTGACCGGGCGGCCCCATCACCGGGGCGAGTTGGAGCTGACCGTCTGGAATTCCGACGGCCGGGAACCGGTGGACCGGTGCCGGGCATCCCGACATCTTCCGCCGCTGGCCTGGTGGCACGCACTGGCCCCGCGGGATGCGTCGGGCTCGGCCCGGCTGCGGCGGCTCGACGCCGCCGACGCGGCCCGGTTGATGTCAATCGACGACACCGTCACGAAGTCCACCGAGATCAACGCGGTGGCGCTGGCCATCGTCACCGAGGTGCTGACGGAGGTGACCGACCCGGTGCTGCGTACCGTCGTGGCGGAGAAGGTGGTGCGCGCGGTACGGCTGCGTCGGCGGTTGGAAGGGGTGCCGCAGCTGTTGGCGACCGAACCGGTCGACGAGACCACTGTCGACGCCGTCGCCGACGATCTGCTGCGCACCGCCTGGTCCGGGCTGTTGCCGGCGCAACGGTTCACCTACTACAGCGGCAGGGCCCAGACGCAGCGGGAGATCCTTCGCCAGGTCACCGCGGTCGCCGACCTCCTCGCGGCCGGGACGGTCGAGGACGTACCGCAGGCCAGTCCGACGTGGGTGGAGGCGCTCGGCGGGCTCGGCGCCCTGGCCGTCCGAGCCGCCGCGCCGGTCACCAGTGAGCAGGAGCGCCCAGCGCTGGCCCAGTTGCTGTCCACCCTGGCCGGTACCGTTCTGGCCGACCCGGCACAGGCGGTGCGGGTGCTCACCGCGACATGGGACGAGGCGCCCGAGGAAAACCAGCGGGTCATTCAGCGCGACGGAGCCCAGGTCACGGTGCTCCTGCCAGAACGCGGCCCCATCTGGTACGCCGGGGGAGGCAAGCAGTGGCGGCGCACGGCCGTGCAGTGGTCCCCGAACGGGCGGTTCACCCCGCCGCCCGGTGCCACCGTCGATGCGGAGACCGTCGCGGCCGGCTGGCGGGGCGCTGATCGCATCAGGGCGTTCTGCCGGTTGCTCGCCGAGCAGGGCCCGGCCCCGTGGCGCGCGGAATGCGTCGACGATCTGGTGCAGCGCACCGGCATGACGCGAGCCGAGGCCGCCCTGCTGCTGGCTGGTCTTCCCGGCATCGACGACTGGCAGGCGAACTTCCTCACCGCCGACCAGCGGCGCATCCTCGGGGTGAACAGCACCCAGGCGCGCACCGCCCGCGACGCGTTGAAGTCCCTGTCGTACGGGCACCGGATCGCGCTGGTGGACGCGGCGATGCCGCAGGACCCGGCCGATCTGTGGCGCAAGGGCCCGGACGTCGACCGTCTCGCCACGGCATGGCTGGCACTGCGCGGCACCCGCGTCGTCATCGGCGAGCAACTGCTCGCCGACGCCACCCGCATCCTGCCCACAAACCGAGCGGCCGACATCCTGCAGACGATCGCCAACCCGGCACCCGGAAGCTGGCTGACCACCGACGGGGAGAGTCAGCCTGGCGACTGGGGCCGACTGGAGACCACCGCCACGAGCGGAACCCCGTTCGACGGCAACCACCTGTACGGGTGCACGGTGGCATTGCTGTGGCTGGCCTACCAGCTGCCGTGGGGCGATCCGATGCGCGATGCTCTGCCTCGGGCGTTGGAGCTGTTGCGGCAGCGGTTGCGCAACCCGCGGCTGCTGATCGGCGCCGGGCGACATGAGGTGGACGAGCCACCCCAGGTGGGACCGGCGCTGGTGGCCGGGCACACCTTCCGGGACGAGGTCGTGCACCACCTCGCCCCGGCCCGCCTCAGCGGACCGCAGGACCCGGCGGTCAGCTTCATCTCCGGCCCGGTCGCGGACGCGCTGCGGCTGGTGCTCTCACCGGACATCGCAGCGGCGCTGTCCACCCCGGACGGCGCCAGCGGCGAACATCGCGACGCCCGGGTCAGCGCACCGGACCTGGTCGACTCCGTCGCAGCTCACACTGGCCTCGACCGGGATTCGGCCGGCTACTACCTGCAGCTGCTCGCCCTACCGAACCCCACCGATGTCAACGTGCGAACCTGGAACGCGTGGAAGCCCGCCACCCTCAAGCACGCCCAGGCGGCGCTGCTCGACTCCGGACTGGTGGTGGCAGGCAAGCGGGAACGCGCCGGCCGCGGCGTCTTCCTCCCCGGTGGCTGGCTTGCGGCGAAGAACCCCAACCCGCCCATGGAGAGCTGGAAGCAGCCGCTGTACCTGTTCCTCAATGGGTTGACCCTGGTCACCCGCACGACGCCGGAGCTGTTCCGCACCGCCTGGGATCGCGTGACCGCCGGTGACACACCCCGCTACCTCGACCTGCAGGAGAAGGCGTGAACGCCCGACAGATCGACCCGCCGGAGCACCTGTACGCCGACGAGCTGGCGTTCCTGGCTGCCGCCGACCGCGGTCCCCGCCCGCCAGGCTGGCAGCTGACCCCGCAGGCGGTGGTGACGTTCATCGCCGGCTCCGCCGGCCGCCCCGTGCACGGGCCCGACGGCCGTCAGGTCACCATCGCGGCGAAGTTCGTGGGGGAGCGGGCCCTCATCGAGCGGTGTGTCGTGACCCTGGCCGGTGAGCGGGGGCTGCTGCTCGTCGGCGAACCGGGCACCGCCAAGTCGATGCTGTCCGAGCTGCTCGCCGCTGCCGTGTGCGGCACGAGTGCCCTGGCCGTGCAGGGTACGGCCGGCACGACCGAGGAACAGCTGCGCTACGGCTGGAACTACGCGCTCCTGCTGGCCAAGGGGCCGTCCCGGGAGGCACTGGTGCCCTCGCCGGTGCTCACCGCGATGACCACCGGTGCCGTCGCCCGGGTCGAGGAGATCACCCGTTGCCTGCCCGAGGTGCAGGACGCTCTGGTGTCGATCCTGTCCGACCGGCGGTTGGTCCTGCCGGAACTCGCCGACGACTCCGTCGCCTACGCGGCTCCTGGCTTCTGCGTCATCGCCACGGCCAACCTGCGAGACCGGGGCGTGTCCGAGATGTCCGCGGCGTTGAAACGGCGGTTCAACTTCGAGGTGGTGCCTCCGATCGCCGACTTCGACGCCGAGGTCGCCCTCGTCACCCGGCAGGCCCGCACTACCGTGGAACGGGTCGGCGCCGCGTACACGGTGGACGAGGCGGTGCTGGAGACCCTGGTGACCGCCTTCCGCGACCTGCGCACCGGCAGCACCGTCGAGGGCTGGGAGGTGGAACGTCCGTCCTCGGTTATGAGCACCGCCGAGGCGGTCGCCGTCGCCGCTTCGATCGGCCTGTCCACCGCGTACCTGCCCGGCCCGGACCCGTTGTCGCTGCTGCCCGGGCACCTGGTGGGTGTCGTACGCAAGGACGACCCGGCCGACCATGCGCGGCTGTTGGCGTACTGGGACGGCGCCCTGCGCCGCCGCGCCGAGGCCGGCGGCAGCCGGATGTGGCGGCAGCTGTGGGAACAGCGCGATGTCCTGCGTGACTGACGACAGCGCAGCTGACGACCCGCGCGCCGCCGTCGCACGTCTGAGCGACACCGGCCGCGTCACCCTGATCGGAGTGCGGCATCACTCGCCGGTGCTCGCCGCGGCGATCCCCGCCCTGCTGGACGCGGCCGCCCCGGACGCGGTGCTGGTCGAGTTGCCCGCCGACATGCAGCCGTGGCTGACCTGGTTGGCGCACCTCGACACCCAGGCGCCGGTCGCCCTGGCCGCCGCCAGCGGTGACGAGGGCGGGCCGCTCGCCTTCTACCCGTTCGCCGACTTCTCCCCGGAACTCGCCGCGCTGCGGTGGGCGCAACGGCGAGGCGTGCCGGCCCACTGCTGCGATCTTCCGCTGAGCGACCCGGTTTGGCAGGAACGCCCGGCAGCCGTCGGACCGCAGGTGAGGGGGTACGCCGACAGCGTGCGAGCCACCCTGACCGGTCGGATCGGAGACGACCTGTGGGACCGCTGGGTCGAGGCGGCGGCCCCCGGCTCGCCGCCCGAGGCGGTACGCCGGTCGGCGCTGGCAGTCGGCTGGGCGCTTCGTAACGATGCCGCCGACGGCATCGGCGCCCTCGATCAGCGGCGCGAGGCGTGGATGCGGCAGCAGATCGCGGAGACCTCCGGCCGGCTCGCCGTCGTCGTCGGCGCCTTCCACGCCCCCGCCCTGACCACACCGGGACACCCAGCACCCACCACACCACCGACACCCGATGCCGAGGCGCCGGGACGTACCCCGGTCATCTCTCTGGTGCCGTACTCGTTCGACCTGCTCGACGCGCGGTCCGGCTATCCCGCAGGGATCCGCGACCCTCGCTGGCAGCAGGCTGTCCACGATGCGCACGCCGATCCCAGCGCGCTGGCCGCCCACCTGCGCGGTTTCGCCGTCGAGATCACTCGGCACCTGCGGGACCAGGGACACCCCACGGGCCCGGCGGAGGCCGCCGAAATCACCCGGCTCGCCCACGACCTGGCCCGACTGCGGAACCTGCCCGCCGCCGGACGCGGTGAACTCGTCGAAGCACTGCAGTCCGTCCTCGCTCAGGGCGAACCGGCCGGCCGGGGCCGAGCGGTCGCCGCCGCGATGCAGCACACCCTGATCGGACAGCGCCGCGGTCACCCCTGCCCGGACACACCCGTCTGCGGGCTGACTCCCGCGACCACGGCTCTGCTACAGCAGCTGCGCCTGCCTGGCCCCGGTGACCCGCCCCGCACCGTTCGGCTTGATCCACTGCGTATCCCACTCGACCAGCGACGAGAGGCCACCCTGCAGCGACTGCTCGCCTGCCAGGTGCCCTACGCCGAGCCCGCAGAGACCACCACGGCCGAAACCCTCACCACCCGCTGGCGGCTGCACTGGCAGCCCGGCACCGACGCCGGGCTCGCCGCCGCCAGCCCACACGGTGTCACCCTCGCCCAAGCCGCCGCCGGCATGCTGAACACCCGGCGCCGCCGAGAGGTGACCGACGGAGGCCCCACCGCCGCACAAGCTGTCGCCGGGCTCGCCCGCGCCGCCGCCTGCGGACTACCCGACGCCGTCGACGTCCGCCTCACCGACCTGCACACCGCCGTGACCGGCACCGCCACCCTCGCCGATCTCGCCGCCGCCAGCCAACTGCTCCAGCGGCTGCACCGGGGGCACATCCCCGCCACCCCGTCACCACCAGCCGGCCTCGACGAGCACCTGACACACCTGCACGCTGCGGCGGTCCGCGCCATTGACGGGCTCGCCGGATCCACCAAACCCGGGGACGCCCGCGCGCTGCTCGACCTTGTCCGGCACGCCGACGAAAGCGGCCACCTGCTGCGCCTCGGCCACGCCGTCAGCCGCCTCGCCCGCGACGGATCACCGCTGATGAGGGGAGCGGCCCACGCCGTCCAGGTACTGCTCGGCATCGCCGCTCCCCACGAGTTCGGCGTGGTCCTGGCGTCCTGGACCGAGATGCCGGCCGTGGAATGCACTGACCGACTCCGCGGAGCGCTCAGCCTCGCCGGCGCCCTGCTCGAAGCCGGTGGGGACACACTGACCCCGCTGCTGAAAACCATCGACGGCTGGGACGACGACCACTTCATCCGCCGGCTGCCAGCGCTGCGCGGCGGCTTCGACGCGTTGAGCCCCGCCGACCGGGACCGCGTTCTGGACACCGTCCGTCACCGCATCGGTGATCTCGACGCGACGGTGAGCGTCGCACCCGGCCTGCTCGCCGACTGGCTCGCCGTCGACCAGTCGGGACGGCAGGCCCTGACCACCCTCGGACTGCCGGCGTGCAAAGACAACCACACCGCCGAGAAGTCGGCTCCACCACCACCCCCGGCAGAACCCCGCCCGGCTCACCGAGCGCACACGCTGCCCGCCGCGCAGCGCTGGCGGCTGCTGCTCGGCCGCCGCCCCGACGACCTGCCACCGCACGCCCGCCGACTCGCCACCGCACTCGACGAGTTGTACGGCAGCGGCAGGGGAGAAGGCTCCCACACCGCCGCCGGACGTGGCGGTGGGCGACAACCCGCATACCCGCAGGTGCGGGACTGGGCCGACGACCTCGAAGCGCTGTTCGGCGCCGCGGTACGCGACGAGGTGCTCGCCCGCGCCGCCGAACGCGGACGCGCCGACGCCCTGCTCACCATCGCACCCGAAGACGTCCGACCCTCTGTGGAACTGCTGCACACCGTGTTGGCGCTGGCCGGCGGGCTTCCCGAGGCGCGGCTCAACCGACTGCGCCCACTCGTCGCCAGGCTCGTCACCGAGCTGACCGCGCAGTTGGCCCGACAGATCCGACCGGCACTGACCGGGCTCGCCACACCACGACGTACCCGCCGACCCACCGGGCGTCTCGACCTCGGCGCCACCGTGCACGCCAACCTGCACACCGCACACCTCGACTCAGACGGCGCAGCGCAGATCCGCCCCGAAAGGTTCGTCTTCCGCAGCCGCGGTCGACGCAGCGTCGACTGGCAGATCATCCTCCTCGTCGACGTATCCGGGTCGATGGAACCGTCCACGATCTGGGCGGCGCTGACCGCGTCCGTCCTCGCCGGCGTGACGACCCTACGAACCCACTTCGTCACCTTCTCCACCGAGGTTGTCGACCTCACCGACCGGGTCGCCGACCCGCTCAGCCTGCTGTTGGAAATCAGCGTCGGCGGCGGCACCCACATCGCCGCCGCCCTGCGCTACGCCCGGCAGCTCGTCACCACCCCCAGCCGCAGCCTCGTCGTGCTCGTCAGCGACTTCGAAGAGGGACATCCCATCGGCGGACTACTGGCCGCTGTCCGGGCACTCGCCGACGACGGGGTGACCCTGCTCGGCTGCGCCAGCCTCGACGACCGGGGTCAACCCCGCTACAGCACCGCCGTCGCCGGGCAACTTGTGGCCGCCGGGATGCCCGTCGCCGCGCTGAGCCCCACCGAACTGGCCCGATGGATCGGAGACCAGGTCCGATGAGCCTGCCCGCCGTCGCACCACACGTCGTCGCCGACGCCGTCGCCGCCCTCCCCACCCGGCTGCGGTCCAAGCTCGACCAGGCTCTCGAGAAGCAGCCGACCTGGACCATCACCACGTCCGACTCTGGCGCGACGATCGTCATCGACGACCACGTAACCGTCACCCTCACCGCCCCGGTCGAAACCGCGGACGGAGCCGCCTGCAATTGCCTGCTCGCACCACGCTGCCTGCACCGAGCCGCGGTGCTCAGCGCCGCACCCGTCCTGACCACGCACCCACACCACCCGGTCGCAGCCGGATCGGACGTGGCCACCGCCGAGACCGTCGTGACCACCGAAGCCGACCCGCCCGATCCCGCCGCCCCATCCGCCACCGCCGACGAGAAGGCCGCCGCCACCCAGGTACGCGACGTCGTTGCGCAGATCCTCGAACACGGGGTGGCAGGCGCCGGCGCGGTCACCCAGGCGGACCTGCTCCGCGCCATCCACCAGGCACGCGCCATCGGACTGCCCCGGCTGGCGACAGCCGCGACCAGAGTGGTTGAACAACTGCGCGCAGCCCGCCGGAGCACGGCCGGGTTCCGGCTGGCCGACCTCACCGAAGATCTGCGCGAGGCACTCATCGTCTGTCACCTCCTGAGCGAAGGCATCGGCGACCAGCGAGCCGCCCGGGGTACGAGCCGGCGCGGCTACGGCCCGGTCGGCGATCTGCACCTGCGCGGGCTATGCACCGAGCCGCTGCGCACCACCACCGGCCACGTCGGTGCGATCAGCTACCTCACCGATGGCGATTCGACCATCTGGAGCCTGGCACAGGCACGCCCCGGCGATGGCGACACAGCCCGCAGCGCCGCTCAGGCAAGCGTGAACCTCGGCGACGTGACGATCAGCCACCGCGAGTTGGACCGCGCCGGGATCATCGTCATCAACGCCCATGCGTCCGTCGACCGGCGCCTCAGTCACGGCAGGACAGTGCAGGCCGTACGAACCACAGGCCGCACCTGGCACGAGGAACCAGCCGACGCCCTCTGGCGGCAACCGATCCCCGAACAGGCCGCCCGCTGGCTGAACGCCTTCGAAGTCGCCCAACACGAGCGGCCCACCGGACACGACCTCGCCTTCCTCGACGGCGTCCTCGCCGCCGACCAGCGAGGTCTACTCCTGCAGACGGCGCAACTGCCGGGGCCAGTCCTCGTCCTCGCTCCACACGATGATCCGGTGCTTCCGTACGTCGCGAATCTGCGCCTGCTCGCCGCCCACGCCACCGGCATGCCGGTACGGATGATCGGGCGCTTCCACGGACCCCGCCAAGTGCACGGTCTCGCCGTTGCCGCGCCCTGGCTGCCGGACCGCTTCGCCGGACACGTCGACCTTGGCGTCGACCAGCTACAGCGCGCCGACCTACCCGACGCCGAAACCACGGAGCCTTCCGGCAGCAATCAACCTCAACCGCCGCTGCACCTCCTCACCCACCATCTGCAACGAGTGGTCGCCGCCGGCCGCGCTGCCCTGGTGCCGGACGTCGACCGGGACGCGCGGGCGCTCGTGGACGCCCAGCTGCCGACAGCCGCATCCGTGCTGCGCGAACTACGGCGCGCGGGTCACCGACGTAGCCGCGACGCGTTCGGCCGCTTGAACCAGCAGGACTCCACCGCCCTCGCGGTGGCCTGGCTGAGCGGTGCGGCCTATCAACACGCCGCAGCGACAGCCGTATCCGCAGAATCATGGCAATCCAACCGGGGTCGCGTGGTAGACGACAATGCTCACCGCGCTGAAGGCCGCGCCTGGCAGCCGTCAGCCTGATGCTGCCAGTGCTATCCCGTGAGTAGCCGAAGCCTCTGGGTCGGGTGCGACGCCGACAGTATTCACGCTGGGCTGAGGCCAGCTTTCTTGAGCGCTCGGCGGCGGCACGCCGACGCCGAGCCAAAACGTAGGACCCGCTCGCGTGAGCAACTCCGGACCGCAGGCACCCTGCGGCTCTCCTTTGGCGGTTTCGGCTCTCTTGCCGCCTAATACCAGAAGCTTCACGTTTGGGCTGCCGGGACACACCCGATTTTCGGCTGGGACTGTGGTCGGCTGAGTTGATGTGCTGCGGTCGATGTATGTCTTAGCGTCACCGCTCGTGCGATTCCTTCACACCTCGGATTGGCATCTGGGTCGCCAGCTGCACGGTCTCAACCTGCACGACGCGCACCAGGCATTCATCGATCATTTGGTCGAGGTTGCTCGCAATGAACGTGTCGATGCCGTGCTCATCGCCGGTGACCTCTACGACCGGGCGGTGCCGCCGCCTGATGCAGTCGGTCTGTGGGACCAGGCACAGACCCGGCTCGTGTTGGAGGCCCGGACGCAGGTGGTCGTCATCGCCGGCAACCATGACTCGCCGGCCCGCTTGGGAGTCAGCTCCCGGTTGCTGGAGAGAGCCGGCGTCCACGTGCGAGTGGGCACAGGTGCTGTGGGCACGCCAGTGCTCCTTGAGGACGAGCACACGGCGGTCGCGTGCTACCCGGCACCGTTTATAGAACCAGCGTCGGCGGTAGCCGCCTGGGGGCTCGAGGAGCGGAGCCATGCTGCGGCCCTGCGTGCCGCGATGGGCCGGGTTCGATCGGATCTCGCCGGCCGCCCTGGACATCGGTCTGTCGTCATGGCGCACGCCTTCGTCTTCGGCGGACAGGGTTGCGACACTGAGCGGGACATCAGCGTGGGTGGCGCGCAGCATGTACCCAGCGCGGTCTTCGAAGGCGTCGACTACGTGGCGCTCGGCCACCTGCACGGCCGTCAGCGTCTAGCCGACGGGCTGCGATACAGCGGGTCACCGTTGGCTTTCAGTTTCTCCGAGGCGGCTCACGTCAAGTCGTCCTACCTTGTGGACCTCGACGCTGACGGGCTGCGTCGCGTCGAGGAGGTTCCTGCTCCGATACCGAGGCGGATGGCCCGGCTCACCGGCAGCGTTGAGGAACTGTTGAACAACCCCGCCTACAGCGCGTACGAGCAGTGCTGGGTCGAGGCGACCCTGACCGACCGGGTGCGACCGTTGTCGCCGTATGAGCGGCTCAAACGCCGGTTCCCGCATCTGCTGAAGCTCGTCGTGCCGAGCCTGACCGCCGACGTGGGAAGCCGGGATCTCGCCGACCTCGATCGATTGGCTCCGGTCGAGGTTGCGCTCGACTTCGTGACAGAGGTACGCGGGCGACCCGCCGACGGCGACGAGGTCGCGCTGCTGCATCGCACCTTCGACGAGCTGCGCCGCTTGGAGGCGACCCGCTGATGCGACTTCACCGGCTGACCATGACCGCGTTCGGACCGTTTCCCCAAACGGTCAGCGTCGACTTCGAGGCGCTCACGGCTGACGGCCTGTTCCTGATTCACGGTGACACGGGTGCGGGAAAGACCACGATTCTGGACGGGATCTGCTTCGGCTTGTACGGAGCCGTACCCGGCTCACGGGACGACGCTAAATCGCTGCATTCCCACCACGCCAGCCCTGTTCGCGGCCCCCGCGTCGAACTGGACGTAACCCTGACCAACAGGCGACTGTTGATCACTCGTACCCCGGAATGGCTACGCCCCCGTAAGCGCGGTACTGGAACCACACGCGAAGGCGCACATGTCGAGATCATCGAGCAGCTGTCGGATCAGACTCAGTCGTTCGTCACCCGTGACCATCGGGAAGCCGCTGACCTGATTACAGCCGAGATCGGCCTCGACGTCCACCAGTTCTGTCAGGTGGTCCTGCTGCCCCAAGGCGGGTTCGCCAGATTCCTGCAGGCATCTCCCGACGACCGGCAAGGGCTTCTGCGGCACCTCTTCGACATCGATATCTTCACTCGCGCCGAGCGTTGGTTGGCCGATCACCGTACGCAACTCGGCCAGCATGAACGTGCGGCCCTTGGCGCGATCCGCGACCTGACGCAGCGCTTCGCCGAGGTGGTCAAGGTAGAGGTGCCCGCGGACCTCGACAAGCCCGATGCCCTGGTCGAGCTAGAGGTGTGGGCTGCCTCGCACCGAGACCGGGTCGGTGTTCTGGTGGAAGCCCTGTCCCACAGCATTGCTGTCGGTGCGGCAGAGGAACAGTGCCTCGACCAGGTTCGGCAGGCAGCCGTAACACTCGCCGGGCAGCAACGCGAGTACCGTGCGGCGGTCCAGCAGCGCGACGAGTTGACAATGCGCAAGCCGGAGCGTGAACAGTGGAAACGCCAGCTCGACCTGGCCCGCGCTGCGGCGGCGCTGAAGCCGTACCTCGACCAGGTCGACCGCCGACAGGGGCATCTTGACCGGCTCCGCCGGACGGTGTCGGAACGCCTCGAATCCCTGCCCGCTGATGTAGCGGTGCTGCCGGGCCATACCTCGTCGCCTGGTCCGGACGGTTGGGACGCCGTCGACGTAGCCGACCTCCACCTCGACGCGTTCACAAGCGCGGAGCAGACCCGTACCGCACAACGTCATGCGGCCGAAGGCGCGATCGACAGCGAGGCGCGACGGACCAAGCTGCTGCGTCAGAAGACGACGGTCAGCAAGAAGCTTGAGGATCTGGCCGGAAGGAGCGAGAAGGTCAACGCCCTCCTTGCTGAGCTGCCCACCCAGCGTGACGAGGTTGCCGCTCGGCAGGAGCAGGCTCTCGCTGCGGCCGCCGGCCAGGCAGCCACCGAACTATTGCTGGCCGAAGCGCAGAAGCAGACCAAGGCGTGCAAGCGTCGGGACGACCTCGCCGGGCAGCTCACGACCGCCGAGGAGGAACGGCGTGCTGCAATCGACCGCCACCAGGACGCAGAGGCCCGGCACCTTGACGTGCGGCAGCGCCGACTGGCCGGCATGGCCGCGGAACTCGCCGGTGAGCTGCGGCCTGGACAGCCCTGCGGGGTCTGTGGCTCCCTGGAACACCCAAATGCCGCCCGGGCCGCGGCCGACGCCGTCTCCGCCGCTGACGAGGAACTCGCCGAGGTTGAGGCGGGCGAGCGGCTCAATGAACGCCGGAGTGCCGAAATCACCGTCGAGCGCATCAACGCCCAACTCAAGGAAGTCATTGAAGCGGTCGGCGACCTGACGACAGCACAAGCGATATCGAAGGCGACGGAGGCACGGAAGTCGGTACGAGTCGCGACCGAGGCAGCGAAACTGGCCGAGGAACTCGGCGCCCAACTGGAAACCCTCGACGTACTGCTGGCCGATCAACGCCGCGAGGCCGCCGAGATCGGCCGCGATGAGGCAGCGGCGACGACCCAACAGACCGCCCTGACCGAGCAGATCACCGAACTCACCGAAACCATCGACGCCATCCGGGGAGAGGACAAGAGCCTGCGGCTACGGGTGGCTCGACTGGTCCGGGAACTCGCTGAGGTCAAGGCCGCAGCGAGCAGCCTGGGGGAGTGGCGACAGGCAGCAAAGGAACTCTCCGAGGCCCACCGTGAGGCGCACCACCACCTGCACCTGTCGGAGTTCGCCGACGCCGTGGCAGCGCGTAGGGCAGCCCTGGCCAACCCCGAGCTGGTCGAACTGCAGAAACGAATCGACGCCTTCGACAGCGAGTACAGCAAGATCGCAGGACGAGTGCAGGACCCCACCCTGCTCGCGGCCGCGCACGAACCACCACCCGACGTCGAGGGCAGCGAACAGGCCTACAAATCCGCGAGGCAACGTGCCACCGAGTTGCATGCCCAGCACGGCCTTGCCGTCCGGCAACACGACCGACTGAAGCAGTTGGGCCCCGACCTGGTCAACGCCCTCGCGCAATGGAAGCCCATCCGCGCGGAGTACGAGATCGCCAATCGGCTCGCCCAACTCGTCGAGGGCAAGAGCACCGACGGCAATACCCGGATGACCCTCTCCACGTATGTGCTGACCCACCGGTTCCGGCACGTCGTGGCGGCCGCGAACACCCGCCTCGGGCAGGTCACCTACAACCGCTACCTGCTGCGCCACGTCACCGAGGCAGATACGGGCCGCCGTGCCGGGCGGAACGGGCTTGGCCTGTCCGTCATCGATGCGTGGACTGGCCAGGAACGCCGCCCGGCCACGCTCTCCGGCGGAGAAACCTTCCTGGTCTCGCTGTGTCTTGCCCTCGGCCTCAGCGATGTCGTCCTAACCGAGGCAGGCGGCACGCAACTCGGTAGCCTGTTCGTCGACGAGGGCTTCGGCAGTCTCGATCAAGAGGCGCTCGATCAGGTACTCGACGCGCTCGACGCCCTGCGCGTTGGTGGCCGCACCGTCGGACTGGTCAGCCACGTCGCGGAACTGCGCAGGCGCATACCCTCCCGCCTACACGTGCGCAAGACAGCCACCGGCTCATCCGTGGTCGTCGAAGCTCAGGTGCTCGACTGAGATCAACGCTGGGGACTCTGTTCCGCCCAGTCGCAGCCGACCACAAGTTTCAACAGTGCGGTCGAGCTGGACGGTGTCGGCCGCCGTGCCGGTGGAACTGTTGACGCAGCGTCGGGGCCGATGGGCAGTTCGGCAACGAAATCCGCCAGTACGGGCGGGTTGACCCCTATTCGCTCACGCACGCTGGCCGCCGCCGTAGCTGACCGTGAACGACCGGCCCTCTTGCTACTCCCGATGACCGCTCTGTGGAATCAACTTGTAACGGTGCTTCACACCGGATTCGCAGGCTCTCTACGGTCACCCGGTCGAGTTGCTGATCACGGGGGCTGCCGATGGGTGCTTGGGTCGGTCCGTGTCTCGCGTCGAAGGAGAACGCGCTGTTGATCATGGTTTGGCGGCGGAGTGGACTGGAAAATCGGCAAGCCCGAGTTCGCGAGCGGCGTCTGCCCGTCGGACCCCAATCAGCCCGGTAGTCGCTTCGGCGGACCACGTTCGGTGTGGCACGATCCCGGGCGTGGATCTATCTGGGGCAAGGTGACATGGCGCTCGACATCACTTACGGCCGACCTGATTTGCTGGCGGTGCGTAATGCGGCCCGGAAGGGTGACTGGCCCCGCCTGATGGATGCGATCAACGCTGACGTATCCGGTGACGAAGATCGGTCAGACCGCGTCGAAGTTGCCGTGCAGACCTTGATCGGGCGATGGAAGGCCGTTGTCCCGGCCCAGTTCGAGCAGTACATCGTCTCACTCGGAGCAGACGCTACCGCGTACCTGCTGCGGGGCGCGCTGGAAGTCGCACGGGCTTGGGTGTTACGCGGCGGGGCTCTTGCCTACTACACCCGCAGCGAGCAGATGTCGAGCTTCCACCAAGGTCTGCACTGTGCCGAGGAGTTGCTGCAGGCGTCGGCCGCGCTGGCGCCGGCGGACGCATCGCCCTGGGTGTGGCTACTGGAGCTGGCGCGAGGGCTGGAGATCGGCCCGGAGCGTACGGGTGAGCGCCGCGAGGAGTTGGCCAAGCGCAGTCCCTACCACTTTCGCGGGCACTATCAAGCGGTCATGTCCGTCACTCCGCACTGGGGGTATTCCGCCGCCTTCACGGCGCAGTGCGCGCGGGAGTGGACCGACGGCCATCCCATCGGTTCCCCGACTCACGCGTTGATCCACGTCGCGAATTTCGAACGCTGGCGTCGCGACAACACCGGCACGCCCCTGCGGAAGGACGTCGACGCTCTCGAACGCGCCCGGCAGGCGTCGACCCGGATGAACCTGGCAAGCTGCGAGCGGCCCGGCGAGATACTCGCTCACAACTACGCCGCCGCCTGGTTCAGCGTCATCGGCGACCGGAAATCGGCCCGGCCACACCTTGCCTTGATGCGGGGCCGGGTGACCCGATGGCCCTGGAACGACGTGGGCGCCAACCCCATGGCCGTCTACCGCGTTCACCGGCTGCGGGCAGCGCTCGGCATCTGATCCAGCGTCCCGTCAGGGTACCGACAATCGATGCGGTCGTGAGCCACTCGACCGTCAACGCGGGCCGCCTCTCGCGCACCACCGATCCAGACTTGACGGGCGAGGGTGTCTAGTTGTACTGACCACAGACGTTGGTGACGGGGAGATCTTGAAATAGGTGAGGGCCTTCGGGTTCGGTGTGGATTGCGACGTCCTACCCCGAACCAGCGGAGGCCCTCATGCCCAACCGTAATGCACCCTTGTCCGAGACCGGCCGGCTCCAGGCCGAACATCCGGTCGTAATCACTCAACGCTCGACGCTCGACGCTCGACGCTCGACCTGAGCATCGACGACTGGCACCGGGGTGTGCTGGGCGGCGGCACGCAAGTCAGCCGCCGCTTGGCGGTGGACCGGGTCGGTGATCGTCTGATGCCCGGCCCAACAACGCTCATGCCGGGCGACCAACCGGCCGTCGCAGGACACCTGGACCTGGTCGCAGTCGGCGGTGACCTCGATGCGTCGGCCAACGACCGACGGGTGCACCGAATAGTCGTTGGCATCCAACCGGACGTAATGATCACGTGGCAAGCGGGTGGCCTGTCGCCAGCCGACCACCGGAGCGACAGGCGGCAGTGACAACATCGCGGCCCGGTCGGCGTCCCACCGGTCCACCGGTCGGCAGCCCAACACCCCGGTGTTGGCGGTTGTTCGCCCGCGCCAACCAGTTGGTCAACTGGGCGTTGAAGTCCTGTGCTGAGCCGAACCGGCGCCCCGGCAGGAACGATGTCTCCAGACAGCCGTTGGCTCTCTCGACCAGCCCCTTGGCCTCCGGGTCCGCCGGCCGGCACTGGATCACCTTGATGCCCAGGGTCCCGCGGAAGGCGTTCATCGTCTCGGTCAACTGCGGCCGACCGGCCCGCCACTGCCCGACCGCGGACTCGTTGTCCCACACCAACGCCTTAGGCACCCGGCCCCATCCGGAGATCAGCATCCAATGCCCGACCAGCAGATCCGGCGACTGCCGCGACGGGATCATCACCGCCGACAACCACCGCGAGCGGGAACCACAGATCACACTGCGCCAACTCGCCCGGCAAATAGTCCGTCCGCTGGCTGGGGTCCGGGCGGCGGAACAACGGCCGCAGCTGCTGCACCCGATCGGCGAACACCGTCTTTGCCCCGGGTCCACCCGACCCGCTCCATGATCACCGTCGTCGGCATGTCCGGGAACTCCGCCAACAACACCCGGATCTGCGGCTCCACCGCATCCACGATTGAGCGCTTCACCGCCCGCTGGTAACGAGGCGGCTCATGACTGGCCAAGGCCTTCCGCACCGTGTTCCGCGAGACCTCCAGCCGGCGACAGATGGCCTTGATCGCCATCCCCTCCGCCCGGTCAACCGACGGATCTCTGCCAGTCCTCCACGCTCAGCACCTCCCGATGCTTCCGGAGGGGGTCAAGATTCAACCGGAACCACGTGGTCAGTTTTCAGGCGGAGCCGACAGAAGTCCGACGAGTTCCACGACGCCTGCGGGCCGAACTCGGCGCGGCCCTGCCGGGGGAGTGTTGCGACGACTCCTTTACTCGGCTGGTTTACGCTGTCAGCGACCTGGACAAACGTTCGTGAGCATGCCGCTGGGCCACCGGACTACTGGGGGTCAAGGGGTCGTCGGTTCGAATCCGGCCGTCCCGACTGGTATTCACCAGCGGATATAGAAGATCATGTGCGATCTTGCGGTAACGCTGGCGGCAACGGAGATCGCTTAACGTGGATCGCATCCCTCGATCCCGTCACTGCAGAGGTGCAGCCTCATGGCTGTCTACAACTACCGCCTCGCCAACGGCCAGACCCGCTGGTTCTTCATTACTGTTCCTCATGGTCAGGCCGGTGCCTGCGCGACCGCGGGTGCCTCGGTCGTTGTCTTGCTTCGGCCCAGGCCAAACGCCGTGATGACCGCCGCGAGGATAGCCGCGGCCGTGGGTAGGGCCAGCCCATTGCGGATCGCCTCCAAGCTGATCCCCTCGCCAGGCTCTGTGCCTAGCGTTGCCACACTTGCAGCGGTGACCGCGGAGATGCCAAGAGCCATGCCGAACTGCATCGAGGTGTAGAGCAAGCCGCCAGCCAAGCCGTGCTCCTGCTCATCGACACCGTCGGTGGCTGCCATGGTGAGCGGTCCGTAGGACAACGAGAAGGCCAAGCCCAGCAGGAGCATGCTCGGCAGCATCGCCGCGTAGGTCCAGTCCGACGCGACCGGCAGGAACAGCCCGTAGGCCAGCGCAGCGGAGATGATGCCGCCGAAGAGCACTCGCACCGCTCCGAACCGGTTGACCAGCCGCGGCGTCAGCGTCGGCGCGAGGATGGTGTCAATGCCGACCACCAGCATGGCCAGCCCCGTCTCGAGTGGGCTCCAGCCCCGCAGTTCCTGCAGGTAGAGCGTAACCATGAACTGGAACCCGGCGAACGACATCATAAACAGCAGCGCAGCCAGGTTGGTCCGCACCAGCGGCGACGACCGCAGGATGCCAAGGCGCACGAGCGGGTTCGCTGCGCGCCGCTCGATCAGGGTGAACACGCCCAGCAGGATGGCGCCAACGGCGAGAACGGTCAGGGTGATGCCGAATCCTTCCGTTCCATGCTCCAACCGGACCACGCCGTACGCCAGCAGCAGCATGGCTGCCGTGACGGTGACGGCACCGGCGAGGTCGAAGCCATGGACCCTTTGATTCTCCTGCGCGTCGTCCTTCAGCAGCGGAAGGGCAGCCAGCAGGATCAGCGCGGCGAGGATCACTGGGGCAAAGAACACCCACCGCCACCCGACGGAAGCCAGCACGCCGCCGGCGACAAGGCCGAGGGAGAATCCACCGGCGGCGGTGCCGGCGTACACGCCCAACGCTCGGTTACGCAGCGGACCCTCGGGGAAGTTGCTGGTCAACAAGGCCAGCCCGGCGGGGGCCATGAACGCCGCCGCCACGCCCGTGACGAAACGCGCGACCAGTAGCATCCAGCCCTCGCTGGCGAATCCACCCAGCCCGGAAAAGACCAGGAAAATCACCAGCCACAGCAGAAACATCCGCCGCCGGCCGAGCAGGTCTGCTGCCCGCCCGCCCAGCAGCATGAAGCCGCCGTACCCCAGCACATACGCGCTGACGACGCCGCTGAGCATCCCAGTCGACAGCCCGAGGTCCTCTCTGATGGCGGGCAACGCCACGTTCAGCATTGCGACATCGATCCCCTCTAGGAAGATCGCCCCAGACAATACGAACAAGACGCTCCACGCGCGCCTGTCCATGCGGGTGCCCAACGAAGACATATCAACTCCTCTCGGAGGGCACACGGATCCCTCCGGGTCTCCTGACGCATGCTGGTTCCTTCTTGTAACCATGAGCATCGTGAGGAACGATCGGTGGGTATGGAAGACGGAACTTTCGAATCCCTCGGTTACTGCCGGGATACCGACGCCGACTACGACGTCCTGCAGTGGGACACCCGCGAGGACTGCGAGGTCCGCCAGATCCTCGACCGGGTCGCCGACAAGTGGTCCCTGCTCGTCATCGCCCTGCTGGAGCGACGCAGCCTGCGCTTCACTGAACTGCGACGCATGATTGACGGAATCAGTCAGCGCATGCTTGCCCGCACCCTCCGGCATCTCGAACGCGACGGGCTGGTCAACCGGACGGTCCATCCAACCGTTCCGCCCCGCGTCGACTACGAACTCACCCCGCTCGGGGCGACACTGCACGAGACAATTCGGGCGTTGGTGACCTGGACCGAGACTCACCAGAACCAGATCGCGGCAGCGCGTGCCGCATACGACAGGCGGTCCGCCGCAGAACAAGCCGATGCGCAACGAGCCGCCGTCGAGCGCGAGGCTATCGCCCGGGCGGTGCTGTCCAGGCAACGCTGAGCCGGTTGGCTGGTGGCTTCGCGGGGGCCGCTCGTAGACAAGGCCGCTGGATCTTCGCAAGCCTCTTCGCCACAGTGCGTGACGCGTCCCAAAACCGGCCCAGCGTCGCGGCGACGCCGGGATGACCGGAGCCGCCTAGCTTGATCTTTAACCTGTTCGGCGTGGGCGGGGGTTCGTGGTCTTCGTCTTCTTGGTGCCTGGTTTGTTGGTCTTCTTGGTGGTCGCGATGTGGACGTCGTGACGCGGGGTGGGCTGGGTGTTGCGGCGGCCGGGTGGCCGTCCCGGTCCTGGCCGGGAGGGTTTCGGTGCGCCAGCGGGGCAGGTGGCCTTCGCGCGGAGGTGTCGAAACCCTCGCCGGACGCGGGCGGGTGACAGGCGCTGCGGTGGTGCTGCTTTCTCCCAGGGGCGGCGTAGGTCGGCGGCCGCGCGATCCGGCCTCCGGGCACAACGCGATCAACTCGGCTGGGGTCTGCACGGCTCCTCCACGTTCAACATGTGATCACCGACTGATGTGGATGCAAGCCGCCCAGACGCTCGGACTTCGCGGAAAGCGCTGGCGCAGCCGCGTGTTGCCGTCCGAGTGCACCACGCCGGCCAGCGCGTGGCGGCCCCGCTCTTCGCCTGTGCGCTCACCAGCATATGCACGAGGTTTCGCGGGTTGACGGGGTCAACGGAGTCCGGCGCTCCTCCGCCAGCAGGCTGGGAGACAGCGGGTGCCAGGCCTCGCACTGCTTGATCCTTGGCACAGTCCCGCATCTGTGTCGTCCTTAGGTGCTGCGCTTTGCCGGGCACCCGCGGGTCAAGCTTGGCGCGGTAGCGGCGGGGAGCGGTGCGAGGGCTCCTTTACTCGGCTGGTTTATACTTCACGCGACCTGGGAGAACGTGCTTGAGCACGCCGCTGGGACCCTCAACTACTGGGGGTCAAGTGGTGTCGTCGGTTCGAAGCCGGCGGTCCCGACGCAGCTCAGAGGGCCGATCCGGAATCCGGGTCGGCCCTCTTGGGCGTTCTGGGGACCAAGATCGGTCAAGTTGGCGGTGGCTGGCGCTCCTTGACCGTTGGTCAAGTCTCAAGCGTTACGCGGGAAGCCCGGTTTCTGGCAACCGACACCGGCAGCTCAGTGATACGTGTCCTCGTGGGACTTGCGGTAGTCGACGATGGCGTCGAGCTGCCCCGCGGCGGCGTGAGTGACCCAGGCGGGATTGCGCAGTAGGATCCGGCCGAGCGCGACGAGGTCGAACTCGCCGGCCGCCACCCGCTCGACCAGGCCGGAGACCGACTCGGGACCGCCGGGCCGCAGGAAGTCGCGGGTTAGGCCGACCGAGCCTACCGTGATCGTCGGCAGTCCGGTGAGCCGCTTGGCCCAGCCGGCGAGGGTCAGGCCCGAGCCGGGGAATGCCGGCTGCCAGAACCGCCGCTGTGACGCGTGCAGCGCGCTCGCGCCGGCCTCGGCGAATACAGTCAGGATCGCGTCCAGTTCGGCGGGGGTCTCCGCGATTTGGGCGTCGAACCGCCGCTCTTTGAACTGCGAGAACCGCACGATTACGGGCCGGTCGGCAGGGAACTGCGCGCGGACGGCGCGCACGACCGCGGCGGGCAACGCCGCCCGCCGCTGCGGCGAGCCGCCGAACGCGTCGGTGCGTCGGTTGGTGAACGGCCAAAGGAACTCGTCCAGCAGGTAGCCGTGCGCAGCATGGATCTCGACCGCGTCGAATCCAGCCCTGGCCGCCACCCTAGCTGCCTCGGCGTACGACTCCAACAACTCGTCGATATCGGCCAACGTCATGGCGTGGCTTGCGGGCCGGCCCGGCTCACGAACACCGGACGGCGTCCATGCCTCCAGCCCATCGACCGGCTCGCGCAGGCTGCCCAGGTGCCACAGCTGCGCGGCGATCCGGCCACCGGCGGCGTGCACTTCGTCGACAACACGCCGCCAGCTCGTCTCGGCGGCACCCGCGGTCATCCGCGGAACGGTGTCCTCGTGACCTGCGGTGGGATGGCCGACCCAGACTCCCTCGGTGACGATGAGCCCAATACCATGCTCTGCCCGGCGGCGGTAGTACCCGGCCACCTCGGGTGCCGGCACCCCGCCTGGTGAGTGGAACCGGGTCATCGGTGCCATGACGAATCGGGAGGCCAGCGGCAGACCGGCGAACGTGACCGGCTTCAGCAGCGGCGCCACCGGCAGGTTGACGTCCGGGCGCGAGGTGAAGATCGCTGTCATGTCCTCACCGTAGAAGTTGACACCAGTGTCAAGGACAAGCCCGTAGTGGCGCCGGTCTCAGGCCACAGTGCGCGCCGCGGGTCCGCCGGTGGGCTCGTCGATTGTCATGTCCTCAACGATGCGGTCCAGCGCCGAGACCGTACGGGCGAGCTGAGCCATCTCCGCGACGACGCGCTCGCGCTCTTCGCGGAGTCGGTCGGTCAGCCAGGACGTGCGGATGCCCGGGTTCGTCATGCAGGGCAGCAGTTCATACATGCGTCTGCTGCTCAGGCCCGCGTCGAACAGCCGCTGAATCAGCCGGACCCGCGCGACCGCCGCCTCAGGGAAAATCCGCTGGCCGCTCGCCGTGCGCATCGGCACGAGCAGTTCCTGCTGTTCGTAGTATCGGATCGACCGGGCACTCACCCCGGTCCGGGCCGCAAGCTCGCCGATCCGCATCGTGTTCCTCCCGCCCGACGTTCGTGGCTTCGACGCTGAAGCGCGAATCTACGCCGTCGTGGTCGCCGCCGTCGAGCGGTAGTCCGGGCCGGCCGCACCCCCGCTGTTTCCACCCTTTCGTGAGGCACCTAACACGCCAGCCAACAGGGCGCGTGATCTCTGCAATGCAGAGGCTGCGGCGTGCCCGTTGGTTGGGGATCGCGCCCGAGCTGTCGATCTCCGACGTCCATCCCACCGCCGGACCCATCATGGTGCTGCATGCCCGACACGGGGGCCGACGCCGGACCACCGCCGTGAACGATGACAACGCCGACCAGGGCGTGACCAGCGAGTAAGCGCAGGTCGGCGGTCTCAGCCGGATGCTACCGACAATTCCTGAACGCGCTGTGGTCGCGCAGCGTGACTCTCCCGGGGACCAGGTGGGGACCCAACGTGGTGCGCGATGGTGGCTGACATGCCGTGCTGTGGCAGCTCGGTGGCCCGACCTCTATGGCCATGACGCCCAGCTCTATCCCCTGTCTGAAGGGCTCATAGACGAGGCGTCAGGCCCGATCGTCTACCTCACGATCCCGTTCAACCGTTCCGACGAGGTATCGGCCGGAGCAGCACAGATGGCCACCGATCATGGGCTCGTTTGCTACGACCCACAGTGGGAGCATCTCCGCCCCGCCGCCGGTCACGACGACCGAGTCTGAAGGTCAGCACGGGCCATCTGTGGGCCAGTAACCGTGGCACCCAGCGGTCACGAGGGGGCACGAAACGCAGCCCGGCAAACCACCGGCCGTAGGCGTTTCGGGCATCACGCCCACCTGAACACGCTCTTCCAAACTGACGGTGTGGAAGCAGGAAGGGGGGAACGCGCGGAGCGCCGCGCTATGCGCGCTGGTCGCCAAGCCACCACGCGTCATGGGTCGTCCAGGCGCTCGAAGTACCCGATACCCGCAGAGTGACGCCGCCAACAAAGCCAAGGACCAGGTCGCCGTTGTCCGCCACGGTGACGGCATTGACGGTCAGATTCAGCACTTCGAGTAGCGACGACAACGCAGATGCCGGCTCCTCCGCCGCCAGGCCGACGACGAACGGCGGGGGCGGGATTACCTCGCATGTGGTGTCGATGTACAGCCGCAACTCGGTCGCCGTCATGGTTCCGCTGTTACTGGTGAAGGTGACGAAGGGCCAAGCCTGACGGATGCCAACCTCAGTGACAAAGAAGCCGACCAGCGAGTGCGGATCATGATTCATATCGCCAGGCTAGTGACCGCCCGCGGCGTGCCCGTTGCATGCCCGATGTGGCGGCCCGCGGCGGGCAACCAGGGTCAACGATGAGAGCGACGACCACGCCGTGACCAGCAAGTAGAGCAGGTAATTGGATCGCCGCCGACATCTGATCGACACTTCCTAAACCGTGCGCTGCGGGTAATCGAGCGTGTCAGCGTCCCGGGGACCAAGTAGGGACCACACGACCTGCGCGATGGTGCGCGGCACGACGTTGACCGCACGGCCTGATCTTGGGGATAGCGTGTGTGACGTGCGTGGACGTGTGGCGAAGCGTCCTGGGGGTCAAGGGGTCGTCGGTTCGAATTCGGCCGTCACGACAGACAAGAAGCCCTGGCCAGCGGAAACGCTGGTCAGGGCTTTAAGTTTGTCTATGGGTTTTGAACCGTCCTCCGAAAATCCCCCCATTTACCGGGGTCGGTAACCAGGTTCGTCATGCCTGCGCATCGTTGGGGGCAATGCGGGTGTGGGGCGTCGCCTGCGGTCGGCGCCGAGTCGCTCGAGGATGTCCTGAGACGTCGGGGCTTGGGCGGGTTTGGCGATGTAGTACGTGGCAACCCATCCGCTTGCCGGGCGTAGAGGCGGAACTTGGCGTGTTCGTGGTGCCGGCGTCGGTGGATCAACCAGGCGAGGATGTCGGCGAGCGCGTCCACCAGGGTCGTGATTTCTGCTCGGGCAAGGGCCTGGTCAGCCAGGCTCAGGTTCGCCTGAGCCTGGCTGACCAGGCCACATGTGGCTAGGCGTTGCCGGACCGTGCCCCCGGCAGCGTCCGCTCGGCGGTCAGCGTCATGGCGCCGCCCTTGTAGGACACCCGGAACATGTGGCCGCCCACGTTCAGGACCCGCCGTTCCGGCATGGAGTGGAAGTTGCCCTTGATCGAGGCCCCGCTCACGATCGTCAGTACCGTGCCCGGGGTGATGGGCGCGCGGACGTCCAGGGTGAGTTCGCCGTCCAGCACCAGGGCAGCCGTGGCCCGCACGCTCGTGTAGTCGCGGTCGCCGGAAATGGTGATGGCGAGGCGACCCGCTCGGCTGATGGTCACGTCGCCGCCGACCTTCAGGACGTTGCCCTGCGGAACGTCGGTGAGACTGACGGACAATGCGGACGCCGCTTCCGCGGCCGACAGGCCGGGCTGCAACACGCCGCTGTTGACGCGGATGCTGCCTCCCACGAAACCGCTGCCGCCGAGCGTGCCGCCCTTGACGGCGACCGAGCTTGCGTGCGAGCCGGCGATCGAAAGTTTGCCGCCTTCCACCGTCGTGCCGCCCTCGTAGGTGGCGTGGCCCGACATGATCAGCATCCCGGAGCCCTGCTTGGTCAAAGACGCCGTGTAGAGGCTGTTGTCGATGTTGTTCTGAATGAAGGCCGCGCGCGCGTCCATCCATTCCTTACGCCACTTGGTGGCGTCCTCATAGCTGATCTTGTCGTACAGTTCCGGGTGGCCGTTGGTGATGGCTTGGACGTAAGGATCAGCCAGAATGCCCTGAAGCATGAAGGCGTTTTCGCTGAGCTTGCCGTCCGGGCTCAGTACGTTGGGGCTGAATTCACCGGCGAAGGCGATGCCCTGTTTCTTGTAGGCTGCCAGCCACTCCCGATCCTCCCGCTCCCTTTCCTTGATCGCGATCTGGCTGATGTCGTTCGACCAGACGTCCAGGGGCGCCTTGTCCATGTTGTAGGTCATGGGGCCCAGGAACTGGCCGGGGCCGTACATGCCCTTGTCCAGATCGGGGATGCCCCAGCCCCAGCGCGCGTCCGGAACCCCGTCGGGAGCGGTCCAGGCGATGGATGCCCCGGAGGGGGAGGTCTGACCCGTGCCGAGGAACCTCACACCGTCGGACATCTTGTTGTTCGCCGTGGTGAACATCAGATCACGGACCTGCTTGGCGTCCATGTTCGGATAGCGGGAGAGCAGAACCCCCATCACCGCTGTCGCAACGGGCGTCGCCGGAGACGTTCCGCTCGAGTTCGAATAGTTGGTGTCGCCACCGCTGTTCGTGGTCCGAACACTGTTCGACGGAGTGGACACGGTCCACCATTTGGCGAGCCCTGCCTCGTTGTACCCGAATTGCTTCGTGTATTCGGGGTTGGCCGCAGTGGGAGGCTGCACCCCGCCGACGCATACCCACTGCGCCTCCGCCGCGGGATTGAAGAAGGGGTACGCCGGGCGGAAGTACGGGTTGCTCCAGTCGTTGTTGCCGGCCGACCTCACGTTGACGGTACCGCTGTCCTTGATAGCGTCCCAGATGGCATCCATGAAGGAGCGTCCGGGGTGGTTCGGGTTGTATTGAATACCGTCTTCCGAATAGCTCTTCTTGAAGAGGAAGTACTGGTACTCCAGGTCCTTCAGATGCTCGTTGGGGATGATGATCGCCATCGCCGTGGCGCTGGCGCTGTCCTTGCCGCGCAGTTGGTAAGCGTTGGCGAGGTTGCCATTGACCCCGAGGTCGTTACCCAGGCCGTCGAAGCGGCTCCTGTCAAGAGTCTGGACATAAGAGCCCCAACTGCTGTTGATGACCTGGGCGCCTGCGTCAACCAGGGCCTTATTGGCCGTACGCCAGTACACGTAATCGTGGAAGGGGCCGTGGGACTGGGTATCGGAACCGCCGGTCATGGCGACATACATCGTCGAGCCAAAGGCGATGCCGTGCTGCTCTTTGCCATCGCGAATGCCAGAGGTGACGCCAAGCATGCCGGTCCCGTGACTGTAGTCACTCGTTCGCGCCTGGTCGCCGGCCACAGTGAACCGCTGGCCCGCAGTAAACGGGTTCGACGGGGTTACTGCGTTCCGGTACCCGAAGCCGGACGTGCCGTAGAACCCCTCCGCTCTCACCGGAACGATCAGCCCGGTCTGGAATCCTTCGTGGGTAGGCCGGTAGCCCGAGTCCATCATGCCCAGCGCGACGTCCTGCCCGCGGTACCCAAGGGCGTAGGCGGTGGACGCGTTTACCGCGACGAGCTGCCAGGGGGAGTCGATCGCTGTGCCAGGGTTGGCAGGATTGTGGCCGGTGTAGTAGCCGTACTCCGGCGTTTCCCAACTGGCTTTAGCGGCACCCAGTTCCCCCGGCGTCCTGGCGACAAAGCCGGGGTCTCCCGGATACGCCGGGCCGCCGGCTGTGCTGCCGGGGGTTGATGTCAGGCCGGTCTTGGGCGATGCCGAGGCGAACCCGGCCGGAAACAAGGCGATGCCTGCGCCGGCAATGAAGGTGCCTCCCACTCGACGCAGTAAATCCCGCCGACTCAAGAAACTCATACTCATCTCCGATTCCTTCCGAAGGGTCGATCTCCAGTGGGCGGGGGTGCAGTCCTGCCGCCTTTATCGGGCAGCGAATTCCGTTGGCTTTGTTCGGGATCCCGACTGCCGCGCGAGCCGACGCATGGACGTCTGAACGGCGAACTGGAACTCTCCCGCAAGTCGGCCTCCCCTATATGGACACCAAATTAGACTGCGGCAAAAGCCCCTCGTCAAGGGGTCAACATCGGCCCGCCGGGAACAGTTAAGCGACGATCTATATCGGTATGAATAACTGCCCTGCATCGGGTCACGGGCTGACTCCGTGGAGGTGGTGTGCGACTTGCCCGTGATGGGCTAATTGCGCAGATGGGAGGCAGTCGCCGCGCGATCCTTCGAGACGGCGAAGTCGAGCGGAGGAGTGTGCTGCGCGGCGGCTGAGTCCGCCGAGGCCGAAGCCGAGCCGGTCTGCGGCCGTGGGTTACGGGCAGCGCGGCTACGAGTGGGTCCGGTGTGGACGGCGAAGCCACGAGTCCTCGTCGTTGATCGCACGCCAAACACGTGACGCACCATGGGACGCAGCCCACTTTGGTGAACCTGCTCTGGTGTACCCCCGTTGAGACGGGACCACCACGGTAAGGAGCAGCGGATGCCCAAACACGATCTCTTCTCCATCTGCTGGGCTGGGGACGCGCCGCCCGGGTGGGCAAGGAGGGCTACAAGAACCTGCAGAAGAACTTCGGCAGCCACTACGATCTGCACTTCATGTATGAGCGGCTCTTGCCCAGTGTTCGGATCCTCTGCAGTCGTCGTACGAGTGCCCTGTGCACCGGTCGTTGCGGGACAGCATCGAGAGCGCGTTGTCGCGTGAGGTTCCGGTGACGGTCGCGCTGACCGCGGAAGGGCTGCCACAGATTCGGCAACTACGCGTGCTGTGAGGCTTGCACGGCCCCCTGCGTCCCACCAGACGGTTGACATGATCGATAGCGTCAGCTCGTGATTGATCAGGTCCTCTACCGGGACTTCCGTGGCGACGGATCACTTGTGATGGTGGTCCCGCAACGGCTGGTGTCCCATGACAAGCGAGGGATCCTCGCCTGGCGGCCGGTCGGCACGCCGTACCTCTTTCGCCGAACCCTTGACGGCCGCGACCGCCGTGAGATCCCGTTCCGAGAGCGCCACACGGCCCAGTGGCAGCTTGCGCCGATGACCTGGACCGGACTGCACGTCCTGCACCTGTTCCGGCCCGACCATGCCCACTCCGTGTGGTGGATGTTCAACCCCGACTTCAGCCTGAACCGGTGGTACGTCAACCTCGAAGCGCCCCCGGCTCCATGGCGTGACGGCGACCTCGCCGGCATCGACACCTTCGACCATGCGCTGGACATTGTCGTGCCGCCCGATCGCACCTGGCGCTGGAAGGATGAGGATGAGTACCAGGAGCGGATCGGCCATCCCGCGTACTGGAGCGAGGACGGCGCGAAGGAGATTCGAGCCGAAGGCGAGCGGGTCGTGGCAGACATCGAGGCAGGCCGCTTTCCGTTCGACGGCATGTGGACGGACTTCCGGCCCGATCCGGCCTGGCCCCTTCCCGAACTCCCCGCTTCGGGCTGGGACCGGCCGCGGAGCCGCCTCTAGGCCAATCCGTCAAGCATCTGCTGGGACGGATTCGTCAAGCATCAGGTGGGACTAGACACAGGTCTAGCGACATGTCGTACTCCGGTTGATGCGTGACGCGGTCCCCTATCCGCTGGCTAACGATTGTGAACCTCCGGCCGAAGATGCGGATGTGGCAACCGATGTAGTACGTGGCGGTGACTTCCTCGCTGGAGTGTCCGAGCTGCGCTGCGGCGCTTTTCGTGTCTGTCTCTTCCTTGATGAGGGTGGCCACTGTTTTGCGGAAGGTGTGGGGGGTGACCCAAGCGAGGTCGGTGTCGGCGCCGGCCTCACGCCACTGACGGCGGACGTTGTTGGGCGAGAGCCAGGTGCCGCATCGGGAGGCGAAGATCGCGTCGTGGGGGTTGTCGGCGGCGACGAGCTTGCGGGCCATGATCATGCCGACGGCGAACCGGGGGAGGGCGATCATGCCGATCTGGAGCTGCGGTGGCTGCGACCTGCCCTGGCCCTGCCCCACCCGGCGGCGGGAGCTCCGCGCGGAGTATGCCGACGCTCCGGTGTCGCTGGCCCTCTACCTCGGTTCCTATCTCGTCCAGGCCGCCGAGGACATGGCCTGGGCGCCGGCCGGCTTGCCGAAAGCTCACGCCGAGGAGGTCACCGCCACCCACCTGCGACGGCTGCGGTGCGCGCCACACTCACCCTCGGCGTCGCCCGCGTCGGTAGCCGCGAATGTCCTGCACGCCCAACCGAGCCCGCTCAGCCGGTGGATCAACTCGATGCCGCGCCCGCCCCGCTCGCCTGGTGCCCGAGGCGGTAGGCGTCACTCTCAGACAGCACGTGTCCGCCGGTCGGAGCAGGGAAGTGGCTGCCCAGCAGGAGGGTGCCGGTGCCGGCGAGCGAGGCGAGCAGTCGTCGGCGGGTGGTCTCGGCCTGGGTGGCGTCGATGTCGACGCAGGAGTTCAGCGAGGGATGGGCCAGTTGGACAGGGTGGTGGACGGCGTCGCCCGAGATCAGTGCCGTCTGGCCCGCACTGCTGAGGTGGATGGAGATGTGGCCGGGGGTGTGGCCGGGGGTGGGCAGCAGCCGCATCCCCGGGGCGATCTCGATGCCGTCGCCGGGGACCTCGACGGGATCGAGCAGACCGGCCTGTTCCACCGGGATCACTGAGTCCTCGAACATCTGCCGGCGCGGCGCGTCCATCGCGTACCCGGCCCAGAAGTCCCGCTCCACCCGGGAGGTGATGTGGCGGGCGTTGCGGAAGGTGGGAACCCAACTTCCGTTGACCTCGTGGGTGTTCCAACCGACATGGTCGGTGTGCAGGTGGGTCAGCACGACCAGGTCGACGGAGTCCGGAGTGAGCCCGAGGGTACGCAGGTTGTCCAGGTAGGTGGTGTCGAGGTTGTGCCAGGCTGGGTTGGCGCGGCTCTTGCCGTTGCCGATGCCGGTGTACGCACTGCTCGGCGATCCCGACGGCACCAACGCCGGGCAGTGCTCCGCCTACGCCGCCGAGCAGATCAACATCATCCTCGCCCGCGCCACCGAACGGCAGGAATCAACACCTCCCCTGGAAGCGGTGATGGACCAACTGGTCGCGCCGATCATGTACCGCATCCTGTTCCGCCCCGACGGCCTCGGCGAAGCGCACCTGCGCACCCTGATCGACCGGGCGGCCACCGCCGGCGGTCAAGAGGGGTGAAGTGAGGTTGGAGTTCGGAAACGGCTCAGGTAGTCGCGAGCACGGGGGATCGGGTCCGGCCAGTACTGGTGTGGCAGACGGGAGTAGTGCCTCGCGCAGAAGTCGGCGACACTCTCTACGATCTTGACGCTCTCCAGCGGGCGGCCCTGGAAGGCAGTGTTGACCGCGAGCAACTCCTGCTCGGGGTTCCAGCCGGAATGGTCGAACGCCCGGTCCCGCCGGTAGGAGAGGCTGTCAGCTCACCTGTCGAACCGGATCTCGACGCGCCGGTTGCTGGCCCTGCCCTTGGGGTTGTCCTTGCCGTCGAGGGTGTTCGGCGCGACGGGCCGGGTCTCTCCGAAGCCCTTGATCTCATAGGTGACCTGGCCGCCGCCTTCCGCGGCCAGCACGGCTCGGACCGCCTCGGCCCGCCGGAGGGACAACGCCAGGTTCTGCGCGTCGTCGCCCACCGCGTCGGTGTGCCCGAAGATCTGTACCGTGCCAGTGGCCTCGGCGCGTAGTCGTCGCGCGATCTCGGCCAGCCGGGCGCGGGCAGCCGGCGAGAGGTCGGCCTTGCCGAATGCGAAGAGCACGTCCGCTGCCAGGATCAGCTCGGTGCGTCCGCCGGACTCGGCTTCCAGGCTGTTGCCGTCGAGATCCTGGATACGCAGGTAGATGTCCTCTACCGGCGCCTGGATGTCGATGATCGGGGCGTCCACCCGCTCGCCGGCCGCCAGCGTGGGTCCGGGTACGACTGTGGTCCCGGAGGTGGGTGTCGGCGTCGGCGCCGCCCAGGCCGCGACCGGCTCGCTGACCAGCAGGAGGGTCAGCGCGGTCGCGGCCAGCGCCGTACGCCCGCTAACCGAGCGGGACATTCTCGAACACCGGCACACGAGGGATGACGACATCCACGGCGGTGACGTCGTCCGGCGGCGCGCCGAACGTGGCGTACAGGTCCACGGACTGACCGGGAGCGACGAAGATCGAGGCGAGGCCCGACGACGCAAGGTACGTCACCTGGCCGGGTTTCGCGTCCGGGTCGCCGGCCCGGGCCACCAGGTGCCGCTTGCGGTTCTTCCGGTCGACCAAGGTCACACCGGAGAAGGCCAACGAGACGGTCTCACCCTGAAAGGCGCTGCCGATCTGCCAGCGTCCCGGGCTGCCGGCGGGATCCGTACGGGTCATCCGGACGTTGAGGTTGACGAACCCCTTGTCCCGTCGCAGCTGGTACAGCTCCACCTTCACCTGGTACTGGCTGCCGCTCTCGCTGATCTGGATGTCCCGGCTCGCGATCACCGTGCCCATCTCCTCGGGCTGACCGGGCGCGAAACCGGTGGTCCCCTTCGGGGTGCCGTCGGAGTCGTCGGTGCCCCTGAGACTGTCGCAGCCGGAGACAGCCAGAGCCATCACCAGCGCGAGCGAACCAGCTGTGACTGTGGTACGCAAACGCACGAATTCTCCCTAGTGGGCTGGACGGACCGGGTGCGACCGACTCAAGGCACGTTAGTGGACGGCATCCAACGGCGCGCGGAGGCGTGTCGGACGCGGGTTCGTCGGCGGGCGAGACGGTGTCCAGCCGGAAGCCCAGCTCCGTCGGAATCACAGCACAGATCTGCCGCTTACAAGCGCGGCGTTCGTGACCGTGCTCCCTGATCGACCTCTTCGGCGAGCCCGAAGCTGTCAGCACTGGCGGTTCCGGTAGTCACTTGGGTGACGTCCAAGCATGCCAAGATTAGTGCCCGCGGCCGCGCCGGTGGGCGCGGATGGTCGTCGAAGAGATCGAGTGCATCGAACGAGCTAAATCGGGCCACCTTCCCGACGATGCCGTGCCGTCGGTAATGCCACGGATACCCGGCGAGTAGGTGGACGGAAGCTCCAATCCGCAACTGCCGTCCTGGGCCGCTACTGACAGTCCTCGGGCGCACGCCGCCGGTGGCACCGTGCTTGACTGCCGGGATGGAGCTCGGTATCGAGGTTGAAGGCACGCGGCTGGCTGCGACGCTCGACCTGCCGGCCGGGCAGGTCCGCGGCGCCGTGGTCATCCTCCACGGGGCGCAGGCGGGACACCGCTCGTACTTCTGCTACACCCACCTCGCGCAGATCCTGCCCGACGCGGGGATCGCAGTCCTGCGGTACGAGCGTCGACCCCGGATCGGCGGTCACGACGTGCCCTTGGCCGGCCAGGCCGACGACGCGGCTGCGGCCATCGCCGTGCTTCGTCGATACGTTGGTGCGGTGCCGATTGGGTTGTGGGGCTGGAGCCAGGGCGCCTGGGTCGCGCCGCTGACCGCAGTGCGCAACCCTGGCTTGGTTGCCTTCCTCATCCTCGTGTCCTGCAGCGGAGTCAGCCCCGCCGCACAGATGCGCTACGGCACCGCGGAACAGTTGCGCCAGCACGGATTTACCGATGCGGACCTTGTGGACTTGGACCATCTGCGCGGCACGGTCGAGGAGTACCTGCGTGGGCACACCGGCCGGGCATCGGCGCAGCAGGCCGTAGACCGTGCCGCAGCGCGCCCATGGTTTCGGCTGGCGTGGCTGCCCCGCGAGCTCCCCACCGAGATTGGCACCTGGACCGACATGGACTTCGTTCCGGAGCCGGTGTTCGCGCGGGCGAACTGTCCAGTGCTGTTGTTCTACGGAGCGACCGATGCCTGGGTGCCGGTCGATGCGAGCATCGCCGCCTGGCGGCGTGCCGCCATCACCGGAGCGCTGGACCTGACGATCTGCCGGCTCGATGGATGCGACCACCTGCCGAGCTTCGACGAGCGCGAAGATATCGCGAACATCAGCAGTCAGTACAGCACGACGCTGGTCACCTGGCTCGAAAGCCAGCTGAGCACCGGCGCGGCTGACAGGCGGGGGCCGGAGAAAACTCCACGACAAGTTGAGCGTCAAGGAAGTCGGTCTATCCGACGCCTATCTTCCTGACCAAGGTGACGACGTCTACGACAGGCCGCGTACACCGCGATATGGGCGACTCCTTGCTCCGGGTCCGCGCCGAGGGACCCCCAGCTCGCCGACCAGCTGGGCTGGCAGTTGCAGGCGGTGCCACCCGCTTGGTGCTCGGTCGTGCTGCCGGCACGTACCCCGCAGGAATTGGCCGCACACGTTGCGGAAGCCAACGCGAGGGGGCAGGAACTCGCCCGCAGGCTGGGTGTGAAATGAGAGCCGCCGGTCGACCGGCGGAAACAGCGGTTGTTGACCTTCACACGTGACGAGGTCGGCCGCCGCGTCTGCCCGCGCGGCGCGATGACCTGGTCGGTCAACTGGGACGTGACGAACGGCAACCGCTTCGCCAACACGGTCGGCCCGCACCTGGACGCGCTGCCCTGAGACCGGCACCGCCGGCACGGATCCCGCAACGGGATCCGTACCGGGCGGGCCGATCAGAGGAACGCGAGCGAGCTGAAGAACGCCGGGTAGCAGTCGACATAGATGTCGTAGACGCCGGGCGGCACGTGCACGGGGCCCAGGGTGGCCCCGTTGGAGCACCGGGCGCTGACCGCGGTCGTCGGCTGGCCGGTGAGGGTGCAGCCCTGGAACACGATCAGCCACGGGTCGATGTACTGCCCGGCGTACGGGCAGGAGCCCGACATCACCGAGAAACCGCCGCCCTTCGCCGGTGAGGCGGCGGCCGCCGTCGACGTCGTGACGCTCAACGTGCCGGCGGAGCTCGCCGATGCCCGCTCGGCTCCGATGGCGGCGACAGCCGCGTCGCCGCTCGGCGCGGGTGCCGCGACCGCCGCGGACGGTGCGGCCATGAACGCGGCGAGCATCGCCGTCGCGGCCAACAGCAGACTGGATGCGCGGAGACTGCCGGATCGTGCTCCGGCGGAGGGTCGACTACGCCATGTCATAACCAGAACCACCTCTCGAGTGCTGTGCGATCTGCGGATGCCGGGGCGCGTACCTGGTCGCGCCCGACCCGGCCGGGCCGTCGTCCGACGTCCATGGCGAAGCGTTCCAGGGTGCCGGTGGCCGGGTCTTCGTGACAGGGCGAGAACCGGGGTGCCGGCGTACCCCGGTTCTTGTGAATGTCCGCAAGGCTGTCCGGTCCGCGTCAACCGGGCGGCGTGGCCGGAACGCATCGATTACCGTTGACCGGCATGGGCGGTCTGTTCAGCCTCTGGCGGCAGCGAGTGGCCGACAACGCCCGCCGGGCGGTGGACGCCTACCAGGAGGAGCTGCTGGAATACCGCAACCTCGCGGCCATGCCGCGGGTGCGGTCGGAGATGCTCGATTTCGCGGTCTTCCTCCGTCAGCGCACGGTCGACCTCGCGGCGGACAGCGCGCCGTTCCGGTTGCAGGATCTGGACCTGATGGCCGCGATGGGCCGCCAGCGCGGCGAGAAGGGACTCACCCTGACCGCGCAGCGGCAGGTGCTGCTCGTGCACACCCGGCTGACGCTGCGCGAGGTGTACGAGGCGGCCGGCCCGAACGACATCGCGGCGACGATGCACACGCTCGCCTGGCTGGCTCCCGCGGGACTGGCCGCCCAGGGCGCGTACACCCGGGGCTGGATCGAGGGGCAGCGGCGCACGCTGGCGACCGTCGCCCAGGTGCGGCTGCTGACGGTGATGCTGCTGGCCGGCGACGACAGCGCGACCGACCTGGCGCGCGGCCTGCACATGCCGGTCCCCGACCACGTCGTCGCGACGGTGGTCCGGGTGGCCGGCGGGTCGCCCGGGCCGGACCAGGCGGCGCGGGACGAGTTCGCCGGCGCGCTGCTGAAGACGTACTGGATGCCGCTGAGCTGGCCGGAGCCGCACGAGGTGGTCGCGCTGATCCCCAGCTCGCCGGGCGGCCGGCAGCCGGCGGTCGAGCGCGGGCTCGCGCTGGCCCGCGACGTGGCCTCGATGACCGGCCGGCCGTGCGCGGCCGGCACCGCGCCTGGGCGGGTGCGCGCGTTCGGCGACGCCGTGGCGCTGGCCCGGCAGGTCAGCGAGGTCGCACCGGTGCGGGCCGTGCCTCGCCACGCGTACACGGTCACCGACGTCTTCGCCGAGCTGGGCGCCGCGCGGCTGGCGGAGGTCGGGCAGTGGCTCCAGGTGGTGGCGGCGCAACTCGACGCCGGCCCCGACCTGGTCGCCACGCTGGACGCCTACTACCAGCACGACATGAACCGGCTCGACACCGCGGCCGCGCTGTGCATCCACCCGCGCACGCTCGACTACCGGCTGACCCGGGTGCGCGACCTGACCGGGCTGGAGCCGGGCTCGACCCGCGGCGTACGCGTGCTGAGCACCGCCGTCGCCCGGATCCTCGCCGGCTAGATCAGCAGCCGGGTGAGCTCCATGTTCTTCATACTGATGTAGCTCAGCTTGTTACCGAAACGCATCGAAACCTGTAGTGAGCTGATCATGCCGGACGGGCCTGTGGGGCTCGAGAATTGGGTTACGTCGGCTGAGCTGCAGTTCGCTCGACATCGACCTGGCCGACACGATGAAGGCCATGAGCACATCGCTGATGTACCTGCTGCTTCGCCAGGTTCTACAGATGTTGTCCCAGCTCGCCGTCGGCGTTCTTCGTCACCCCAGCGACACGGCTTCGGTGGCATCGGGAGCTGGTCGCCCGACGATGGACCTACCCGCATGCCCGGCCGGGCCGGCCGCCGGTCGACAACCGGGTCCGTGGGCTGGTGCTGCGCCTGGCGGCGGAGAACCCGACCTGGGGGCACCGGCGCATCCAAGGTGAGCTGGTCGGCCTGGGCTACCAGGTGGCGGCCAGCACCGCGCAACCTGCGCCAGCAGGTCATTCCAGAGCCGAACCCCAATTCCTGGGGCAGGTCCTCCCACGGGAACGCGGTGTGAAGCACGAACAGGATCCCGCACAACACTCTGCGGTCGCCGAAGGGGCTTGCGGCCGGGGAACCGGCCGGCGTGGTGGCCGGGATGGCAGCAGCGGTTCGACCTCGGCCCAGAGTTCGTCCGAGACGATCCACGGCGGCTGCTCACCCTCCTCACGTTCAGACAGAGCGCTCCTCGTATCCCGAGGACACGCCCAACATCACTTCGTGTTGGTGTCGATGGTGTAAACCACGTCTGACCCGACGTCGTGGCGGGTGATTCCGGGTACGTCGGGGATGTTAAGCAGTGGTTCGTATGGGGTGCCTTGGACCCGATTGCGCAGCAGGACGACGCTGCGGATGCCGAGCTGGTGCAACCGATCCAAGGCCGGCTCGCTGGGGAAGGTCGTCATAACGTCGCGGATCGACTGACGGTTGGGTGTGGTGTAGCTGGCCGCACCGTTGACAATGGCGGGAAAACCGTCGGTCGACCAAAGTAGGACGTGGAGGTCGATGCCATCGTCGGACGGCAATACCATGATCGGAGCGTGCGCGGATGCTAGCGCCATCGCGGCCGGTTTGGCTGGGGTTTGGGGGTGGTGCAGGTCAGGCAGGCCCTCAGCTAGCACGAGGACCAGCAACGGAACGGTCAGTAGCCGTGCCTCTCCCACCGACCATTTCGGCTTGGCGCCCCTGCGA
Source organism: Micromonospora arida (assembly GCF_042873195.1). Classification (NCBI taxonomy): domain Bacteria; kingdom Bacillati; phylum Actinomycetota; class Actinomycetes; order Micromonosporales; family Micromonosporaceae; genus Micromonospora; species Micromonospora arida. The sequence continues at coordinate 190,733 of NZ_JBIALC010000004.1, forward strand.
GCCACCTCGGCTAGTTGGGTAACCAGGCCGGCCGCGAGGATGGCCAGGCAGAGAGTGGGCCACAAGATCAACCGGCCTGGTGTACGGGATCCATCGAACCCAGGCACGTAAAGATAGAGCAGACGGTAGATCGGCCCGTTCGTGCCTAGCGCGAACGACACTCCGACGACCACCCCGAACAGCAGCAGAAGCCGTTGCACCGGTGACCAGCGGGATAGGAACAGGCCGGCGAAGGCCAGTAGATACAGTGCATACCCGCATAGCAGCACTTTCTCAGTCGGTGCGCCACCAAGAGCGGTGCGGGCGTCGTTGTGTAGGGTGCCCCAGGGCAGCGAGGACTGCGGAGCCACGAGAAGTCCGCGCAGTGTCGGGGAGAAAAACGCGACGTAGTCCCAGTCCCGGGTGACATGTGGGTTGAGCTCGCGCACGTGTTGGTACGCGTACGCGAAGTATCCGGTCACCGCGGTGAAGACCAACCCGCCGATCAGATCACCGACAATCAGCCGGATGCTAAGGCGTGGGCGGTGGATCAGCCAGGCGATCAGTGTGATCAGGCAGAGGGCGGCGAGGACGTATACGAATCCCAGCCCCACGCCGAAGCCAAGGCTGACCTGCCAGGCCGCGACCAGCCAGCCAGCGAACGCCCAGCCCGGCCGGACTCGTTCGGCAAGGTAGCCGCGGGTGAACGAGAGTCCGTGGCCGCGTGCCAGCATCGCCAGGGCCAGAGTGATACCACCGGTGGAGAGAATATTCAAATGGCCGTCGTGGCCGTAGCGCCAGGGCGCGTAGGCGAGGGCGGCCCCGGCTACCGCGGCGGCGACCTTATTCGCGCCAAGCTGGCGCAGGAGCGCGTAGCCGCCGAGGAAGGCGAGCGCGAAAGCCAGTACGAACAGGATGTTGTAGCGCAGCACGGCGCCGACTACACCGCTGCCTATCAGCCCTGCCGGGGCATAGCCGAGCAGGCTGTCGTTCAGGGCTAGGCCGTACTTGTCGGGATAAAAGGCGTTGGTATCCCACAGGTCACGCAGACCGTGGGTGAGAGCGTGGCCACCCCATCCCACCAGCCATGCTTGGGCCGTCGGGTCACCCACGTCACCGACGATGGTGTGGGCCGGGTCGGCGATCGGCACAGTCTTGGCGCCGGCAGTCACCACGCGAACCGCGTACGGCGGGATCAGCCAGATCATCGCGACAGCGAGGAGCACCGAACCGAGGCCCGCGATGCTCAGTTCCCGCCGATGGGCCCCACGTGTCAGCCAATCCCTCGTGCCTGAACTGGCACGCGCGAGCCGGCCATTTTGTCCAAGCTCGCTGACAGTGACGGCTGATGTGGGGTCTCCTACTGGTGGCTCTACCTGCGTCATCACATTGACCCTCACTGTTGAACCGCCGCAGTAAATCATGAGCAGGGCGGCGCATAGAGTCAAGACCTCGATCAATGCCTTACAGGTAGCCGGTCCTTAGGCTGTCTAATAAGGGCGTCTTGTCGCGCAGGAGTCGCGAGCGGTGCAGCAGCGCATCTTGCCGCTGTCGAAACAGGACACGCCAGGGATGCTGCAGGCCCTCGCCCGGGTTCCGGACCCACGGGACGCCGGCGGCCGGGATGCGGCGCCTGCTTACCACCGCCGGATACGCGCCGATCGCCGACACCGCCGACGGGCCGTGGGCAAGACCACCGGTCACAGCCCCGGCGCTCGACTGTTCGCGGTGGCAGCCTGCTGCCCTACCTTGACAGGGCAGTGCACGAGCTCCGTTCGGCGAACCCGGACGAGGCGCGGGAGAGGATCCAGGCAGTGCTGCGCGAGCGGCGGGCCATCACCGCCTACGCGACCGCCGCGCGCGCCGCCCGCCCTGCCTTTGCCGCTTTTTGGGCCAGCTACATGAGCGGCTTCCGCAAAATGCTGTGCGGCTACGGACCAGTCACCGCCTCTCTGAGCCTGCTGGACGGACTACGCATCGTCGACTTCCTCGTCGGCACCACCATCGTCGAATACAACACCGGCCACTTCGACGAAGTCCATCACCTTGATGCTTTCGTCGAGCAGGTGCTGGCCTATGCCCTTCTCGCACCAGGATTCGGCCACCCGGTTACCGCAGTCGTCCTGTATCTCGCCCGCTACCACGTGCCGACCCGCTACCCGCTCGATACGTTCCTTGCCCACCTCGCCGGGCAACCATCGATTCCGTCGAAGCTGACAGTCGATTCGCCACCCTTGTTCAAGCAGAACCAGACAGCACGTCGACCAACTGCGCGCTGAGACGAGAGCTACCACCGAGCTAAACAATCGAGCCACGGCTCGGTGGTCCAGTCGAGGAGACGGGGGTGGTCAGCGGGGTAGGTCGTCGAGCACCGGCAGGTCCAGCGCCCTGAGGAACCGTGCTGACGTGACCTCGACGAAGATCTCGGCATCATCCAAGTGCGTGGACGAGTTGCGAAGCGTCCGGGGGGTCAAGGGGCCTCGGTTCGAATCCGGCCGTCCCGACGCAGTTCAGCGGCGGTTCGGAATCTTCCGGATGGCCATTTCTGATCTTGTATAGCCGAAGTGCAGCAACGGCTCGTTGATCGAGGCTCTCGCCGAGCCTCCGCAGGGCTTCGCGGGTCGTCTTGGGCGAGGCCTGGCTGGAGATCTCCCTCGTGAGCGAGAAGTCCGCGTGCCACAGGATCGCCATCGCGACCCGTGGGTGCACGTCCAGGTCGACCAGCAGTGAACCCCAGGTGCGCCGGGCGTCGTGAACGTAATCTTCCGGATGCCGGCGCGAGCTATGCGGCTGTCCCAGGGGCGCTTGAAGTTGCGTGGTTCGACCTGCAGTGCGTAGCGGGTCGTGAGGATCAAGCCGATCTCGTGCCAGGCGTCACCGGCTTGCTCCCGTGCGGCCCGCTTTGTTGGTAGCGGTGCCGCAGCGCGGCGACGCGGATGGTTGGCAGCGGTAGGGGAGCCGTCGCGAACGATCCCGCGATGCAGGCGACGACCACCCGGCCCGGCAGGTCCGACCTGCGCCAGGAGGCGGGGTCACGGGGGCGCCCTCAGTTGTGAGGACTGAGGAAGTCGGTGATGAGGGTGGCGAGCTCCCGTGGGCGTTCGGCGATCATCGCGTGGCTGGCGCCAGCCAGGTGTCGCACCCGCAGAGACGGGTTGTCCACAGTGGCAAGCCGTTCGGCGGTGACCTTCCGATACGCCTCGTACAGGCTGTGGAACGGCTGTTGTTCGGGCAGGTCCTCGGTGGCGAGGACGAGCAGCAGCGGGCAGCGGGTGTCGCGGTAGGCGGGCATCAGGTCGAGGGAGTCCATGGCGTCCCGGAGCTGCCGGGTGAGATCCGGGGCGGGCCGCAGCAGGCTGTGGCCGTCGTCGCTGGGCACGAGGTTGCGTTCGAAGGCCGTCACCCAGTCGTCGGGTGCGGCGCCGTAGCGCTGGGCCATGGCCCGCTGCCCCGCAAGCATGGCGGCCAGCTGTTCGGCGGTTAGCGGTTCGGCCAGCATCGCGGCCATCCCGTCGAAGACGGCCCGCAGCTTGGCCAGCTCGGTCCCGGCCTGCTCCGGATCAAGCCCGGCGAGCTGGTCCGGACGGTTTAGCGGCGGATTGCCGTCGAAGCTGACGGCGCCGGGGCACTCCGGGTGACGCTGCGCCCAGAGGGTGGCGAGCATGCCGCCGAGGGAGACGCCGACCACCGCTGGGGAAGTGAGGTCGAGGTGCTCGGTGACGGCGGCCAGGTCGGCCAGTACGTCGTCCCAGTGCCACGGGCCGTCTCCGGACCGGCCGTGACCACGCAGATCGACGGCGACCACCCGGTGGGTCGGGCGCAGGTGCTCGGCGAGGGTGGTCATCTGGGCGAGGTTGCCGCCGGCGCCGTGGAGGAGCAGCAGCGGTTGTCCGGGTCCGCCGAAGTCGCGGATCGCGATGGGCACGGTATCGGAGTCGATGATGCTCTCAGGCACGTCGGGTTCCTTCCTTGAGCAGTCGGTCGCGTACGGAGGCGGAGCGCACGCCGCCTTCGGGGTGGCGGGCGAGCTTGTCGCGGGAGACCAGGTCGTGGACGCCCTGGCGGGTGATGCCGAGCATGGCGCCGGCCACCGCATACGACACGGACTCGGCGGTCGGGTGGCCGACCCGGCGCGCGACGGCCTGGCCAAAAGGACTGCGCCACCAGTCGATGGGTGGGTCGAATGGTCCGTCCCCCGGGTAGAGGGTGGAAATCGCGCGCATGATCACGCCGACGGCGGCCCGGTCGTCGCCGCTGACGATCGTGGTCGCCCAGGTTCGGGCCCGCTCCCGGATGACGGCGCGCAGCGGGCCGACGGCGTCGTGGCCGCCGACCAGGATTTCGAGGGGGTCGAGCAGGCGGATGTCGATCAACCGGATGAGATGCTCGGTCAGTTCCTCGTGGGTTGGCGCCATGCCGCCTCCTCCGCTACTTGACGCCCATCGTCAAGTACTTGACGATGGGCGTCAAGCACAATGGTGTGGGTACGGTCGACCGGTGCCCGGCAACAACGGCACTACCGCTACGTGGGACCGCAGGAAATCGCGGCGCACCTCTGCGGAAGGCCACCACCGCCGTCGACGTGCTCCGCAACGCCGTCGCCTGGCTCACCGCACGTGGCGCCACCATCGAGCGAGGGGCTGTCGGGCAACGGCTCGGCCGACAAATCCTTCGCCTGCCACAAGCTGAACATCGCCATGAAGAAGACCCGCCCTTGCCGACCCCAAACCCAACGGCAAGGTCGAGCGGTTCCACCGAACCCGCCAGTAGTGCGATCAGCAGATCCACGGAACGCTACGGTCCGATGGGCGGTCACCTGCTCAGCCGCGTCAGGTCCAACAGGGAGCCATCGTCACCGTCTCCGCAGGAAGGCGTAGACGATCTTGTTGGAGGCGAATTCCGAGACGTTGACGAGGTCCCAGCCGAACTGGCCCAGGACCTCGGCGGCGGCAACCGCCTCGCTGACCTTGTCGCTACTGACACCGTGATGGGAGACCACGGCCAGCAGGCGATAGGGGTACGTCCGAAGGTCGGCTTGGCCCTGCAGGATCGCCCGGGCGGTGACCATGCGGGTCCGGGCGATGTGCTCCGGGGTCTCTGCGGCGGTCATAGCCGGCACCATAGTGGCTGGTCGCTCGGGCAGCCTGCCTGCTTCACAGGTCGCCAGCGGGGCCCAGGTCGTGTCGCCGGTGAACAATCATGTCCGAGATGATCTTGCGACTGAGTCCTGCACCGATCAGCCTCTTTGTTACCTGGCCGGCGCGCTCGTAGTCCTGGTCGAGTACCAAGCCGTTCAATGGCAGGCCGGTGAGGTGCCTGTTGAGTAGATCATCAACCCGCCCGACGGGCGTCCAGTCGACATCTCCACGCGGCCTCCGCTTCTGTCGAATTGAGGACGTTGTGACCGTGAGCGATCGGCGGGCGTGGTGGCTACGGCGGCGATTGGTCGGGGAGAAGCACTGGTCCTGTCTGGCCTGGTGGGCGGTGGCCAGGTCCCGCACCCGCATGGCGTGGTCGCCGCTGGGGTGGGCGGTGACCGGGTGGCCTTCGACGACGGCAGTCATCACCGTTTTCGCTGTTCGGGCATGGCGAATAGGCTGGCCGGCTGCCCTCGGTCGCCCGTGCACGAGCCAGCCCAGGTCGTGTTAAAGATTCTTGACACCATGTCGGAGCTGCTTTACCTTCGACATGTCAAGTTTTTCGTACATTGGAGCGGGACATGTCCTCCGAGGAGAAGCGCACCTGGATCTCCGCCCTGATCGGCGCCGTCGTCCCGATCGCCTACCTGGCGACCGTCCTGTCCAAGGTGCCGGGTACGGACGTGGCGAGGATCGCCTACCTGGGGCCGATGCTCACCTCGATCGGCGTCGGGATCGGCGCGGGCATCGTCCTGTCCATCGTGGCCGCCATGGCCTCGCCCAAGGATGCGGACAGGACCGACGAGCGCGATCGGGAGATCAACCGGCGGGGGGAGTACGTCGGGTTCTACGTCATGAGCATCGCCGCGATCGTGCCGCTGGCCCTGGCGATGGCGAAGGTCGAGCACTTCTGGATCGCTCATGCGCTCTACCTGGCGTTCGTCCTGGCCGCGCTCGCCTCGTCGGCGGTGAAGATCGTCGCGTACCGGCGGGGCTGGTAGCCATGGGCAAGCCGACCAGAGTCACCAACTCGATCCGGGCGCTGCGCTTCGCCCACGCGGAGATGACCCAGGCGGAGTTGGCCGACCGCATCGGCGTGACCCGCCAGACCATCATCGCGATCGAACAGGGCCGCTACTCGCCGTCATTGGAGGTGGCGTTCCAGATCGCGCGGGTATTCCGGGTGCCACTCGACGAGGTTTTCGGATACCCGGACACCGACCAGTAGACCCCACAACGTGACACGGCGCGCGAGGCAACCGCCTCGCGGCCCGGTTCCATGCACCCGAAATCAAGGGGAGATCATGCAAACCCCTCAACGCCTCGCCCGGATCGAGAAGGAGCCACGATGTACCCGCTGACACGTACCGCCCGCATGACCGGGCTGTTCTACCTCGGCAATGCCATCACCGGCGTACTCGGATTCCTTGTTGTCCGCCCGCAGATCTTCGCAGCCGACGACCCCGATGCGACGCTGGCCAACCTGGTTACGCACGAGTCGCTCGCCCGCGCTGGCGTTGCCTTGGAGCTGGGCATGGTCGTCACCCAGACCCTCGCCGCCGTCTGGTTCTATCGCCTGTTCCGCACCGTAGACTCCTCTGCCGCGAGCGGGATCGCCGCCTTCGGCCTGGTCAACACGATCGTGGGCCTCGTGAGCGCGGCACTGTTGGCCACGGCGGTTGAGGTATCGGTCGACCCGGTCGGCGACGCGGCGGCCAACGTCCAGGTTCTGCACCTGGTCAGCGACAACCTGTGGGGCGTCGGAGCACTGTTCTTCGGCCTGTGGCTTATCCCCATGGGCTGGTGCGTGCTGCGATCGGGCTGGATGCCCCGCGTCCTGGGCTGGATCCTCGTCGGTGGCGGTGTCGGGTACGTGCTCAGCGCGTTCATCAGATACCTCGCCCCTGACGCACAAGTCGTCGCCGAGGCACTCGCGTACCCCGCCTCCGTCGGCGAGTTCTGGATGGTCGGCTACCTGCTCATCCGCGGCGTGCGCCGGCAGGCACTGGACGAAGCGCCGCCAACCGTTCACCCGCCGACGCCGGTGGCGAGCTGAAGCGTTGCTCAATGCACGCCGGGAAGGACCTGGCAGTCTAACCAAGATCCAGAATCACTCAGATAGAAACGCACCCGCCGCGCGATGAGAACGACAAGGCCTCCTAAGAGGGCGGTACGTGCACCTGTCACTTCGTCGAGGAGTACGGGCCGCCCTCCGAACGCGACGGCTACTGACCGCCCCGCCACCCGACCGGGCCCCGAACCTCATGGTGCGGAGCCCGGCAGGTGGATGGTCGTGTCAAGCGACTGCCGCGGCGACTTTCACCGGCGGGATGCCGCAGCCTTCGGGAAGCTCGGCGAGGGGCGGCGGGGAAGGCCGGAGACGATCCACAGCCGCATGATGTCGTGGGTGACCAGCGGGCCGGCGCCCGTTCCGTCCTCTTAGAAGAGGGTTGCCTGGGTGCACGACGAGACCGCGCCAGCACCGTTGATCCTGCAGCTGTAAATCTTCACATCGCGAACGTCTTTGAAGGTCCAGCTGTGATCCACAGTGTCGTAGGCCCCGGTGGTCACCTTGATCGGGTTGGCAGTCGAGTAGACCCATGAGCTGCCATTCCACTTGTAATAGGTCAGGTGCAGCGCCGCACCGTAACCATCCGGGCAGAGATCACGCTCCCATGCGTCGAAGCCACCTGCGAATGCCTGGTAGCCACCTTTGACGCCGCCATTCGCGTAGTAGGTGTACGTGCCCCCCGCCTTGGTCGTCATATCACAGCCGCGGCCCGAGTCAGCTGGTCCGTTGGCATAGAAGTTCAGCGTGGTGGCGGCGCTGGCCGGCGCGGAGAATGCCATAACTGCCGTCGCCGTTGCGCAGGCCACCATGGCCGTCCTCTTGATGAATCTCATGAGTGCGTGAAACCTCCATGCTCTAGCGATCGTGGAGAGACAGGGTCAAGTCCCCGTATCGCGCTTACGTGGGTGCGCGAGTCGACCTGCCAGCCATTGTGGACGCCACGAGTCAGGATGGCGTTAGCGCAGAGCGCACGCCGCTTAGCTCTCGACGCCGACCAGGCTGTGCGGAACCATCTCCCGATACTCGCTCGGCGTCATGTCGTAGGAGAGCCGGAATGTCCGGGTGAAATCGGCCGGTCGCGGAAAGCCCCAGCGCAGCGCGATCGCGTGGATCGGACGGCCTCGCAGCCGGGGATCGGCGAGATCGCGGCGGCAACGGGCCAGTCGTTCACGACGGATCCAGGCTGAGACGGTCAAGTCCTGCTGCCGGAAGAGTTGGTGGAGGTGGCGGACCGAGATCTGGTGCGCGGCGGCGATGGTCACCGGGGACAGCTCCGGATCACCGAGGTGCTGTTGGATGAAGGCGTGAATGCGCAGCATAAGAGCGTTCTGAGGGCTCTCGGGCGGCAGTTCGCATCCAGCGCCGAGTTCGCGGGCGAGTGTGATGGACAGTAGATCGAGGAAGACCGTGGCCAGCCGAGGGCAGTCCGCGGGCTCGTAGTGGTCTGCGTCCCTGACCAGTCCGAACAGGAACTGTGCGACCAAACCTCCCGTTCCGACTCTCCCGGACATGCGTGCGCCGAGCAGTTGCTCGAAGTTGCGCGTGGGCAGCAGCGCTCTGGGAAACTGTGCCACCACCGTGCGAGCCACGACCGGAGTCGCGGCGGTCACGTGCGCCTCGTATGGGTGTGACGTGTCGTAGAGCACGAGGTCGTCCGGCCCCGCGATGCTTTCACGGCCGCCTTGGGCGATTCCTTGCTTGCCCTCCAGGATCATCCCCAAGCTGAGGTACTCGGGGTCGTTCTGCCGGATCAATCTCGGCGTGCGCCTACACCGCAACGAGGGATACGTCATCGCGACGATCTGGACCGCGCCCAGGTCGAGATGTTGCATCGTTGCCCGAAAGTCCTGGTGCGGGATTTCGGTGGCTATGTCCGAGGCCGCGAGCGATCGCATCGCCATTTCGTGCCAGCGGTCGAATCGCTCGTCGACCGGGAAGTCCGTGCTGTCGAACAACGTCTGGATCATCGTCATCATCCTTTCGACACAGGACAGACAGCAAGAAACCAGGGCGACTACATAGTCCCGCGTCTCTATGGGGATTAGAGCACACCGTGAGTACTGCACCGCGTGCGCTTGTGGGGTTGAGGAACATCGACGTCAAGACGTGCGGTCGACGATGATCTTCAGCGGCAGGCACCGGCCACAGGTTCGCCGGTCGCGCACCTCCGGCGGCGGTTCCCCCAGCGACGCGACCGCCATCGGTGTTCGTGGCACAGATGGTCGGCAACCGCCTGGGCCGTGTTTCAGAAGTGCTCGTGTTGGGCCTACTCGGCACGATGGGTAGCCTGCCGGGATGGCAAAGGTTGTCACCTACCTGGAGATGAATAACGCCAAGGACCTGCGACCTGGGAAGGTGGTGCCGGAACTTCTCCTACGGCGCGTTGACGGTGGCCTGCCGCTCGTGCGTGCCACCAATGCTCAGGTCGGAGCCCCCTACGGGTGGCGGAGTGCGTCTCGCACGAACGAAGATTGGCAGGAGCTGATGCGGTGTCGTCCGTGGCGCCAGTACTGGTTCATCACCCTGAAGGACGAGACCGTGGGGGTTGCAAATTTGGAACCCCAGCCTGAAGGTGATGTGGAGATCACCACCTTTGGGCTGTTACCCGAATATGTCGGGAGAGGTCTCGGTGGCCATGCGCTGACGCTGACCATCAGGCAAGCATGGGACAGTGAGGCCGTGGAGTCTCCGGCTGTACGCAGGGTTTGGCTGCACACATGCTCGTTGGACCATCCGAATGCACTACGCAACTATCAACGACGCGGCTTGACTGCCTATCGCACCGCGGTCGAAGCCGAGTAATGGCCAGCTCAGGCCGAATCATCGTGGAGCGCGCCGACCAGCTCGCCCGCCGGCCCGCCGAAACCGCGCCTTGCCGGATCGCCGCCCGGACTCCGCCTCGCCTCGACCGCCCTGATGAAACAGGCCTTAGCCGTCCCGGCACTCCGGCAGGGCGAGCAGGGCGTCCACGCCGTCCTCCACTGCCCGCAGCGATCGGGAGCCGTCGGCCCGCCGGATCACCCGCACCGGCACCGGCGGCCCGGACGGACGCCGGGCCCGGAGCCCGAGCCGGCGGACCTCCAACAGTCCGGCGGCCTGGGCGACCGGCACCCGTACGTGGCTGCCGTCCGCATTGTCCACGCCGACGGCGACCACCGTCCGGACGCCGTCGATCAGAACGGTCCGGACACACGTGACGTCCAGAGGGAGTGCCCCGTAGTCGGGATCCGGTCCGCGGTTCAGCCGCAACCAGCCGTCGCTGGCTTCCAGCGGTCCGGTCGGCGGCAACGCCTCGGCGGTCGCCGGCACCACCTCGTCGCCGATCCACGTCCACGGATCGGCTCGCCGGTGCCAGGACCACGACCCGCGGACCCGGCCGGGAACCGGCAGCCGCGTCACGGCCGGATCGCGGAGGACGGGGCCCCGCCGGACGGTCGGTGAGATCCGGGCCAGGGCGGGGGCGGTCCAGGACCGTTCCAGCGTGACCGCCTTGCGGGGCAGCAGCCCGGTCGTCACGTGCACCCGCGAGCCGGGCACCATCAGCAGAGTCAGCATCACCGGCGATCCCGGCTGCACCGTGAACGTGCCGGAGGGGTTCACGTAGGCGGGTAGCGTGTCGCCGTCCCCGGCCAGGTCGGCCACCGCCGGGTCGACCACCAGCAGGCGTCCGTGCTCGTCGGCGACGAAGGCACCGAGCAGGCCGTCCTGCAGGTGACCGAGGACGCCGAGCCGGACGGGAAGCGCCGTGACGGCCAGTGCGGGAGGCCGGCGCGGATCCTCCACCTCGATGGCGAGCCGGGCCCGGACCACCGCGACCGGATGCCCGAGGAGCAGCCCGAGGTGTTCGGTGCCGGTCGCGCCCACCTCGTCCACGGTCATTCGAGTGACGTCGAGAACGCGTCGCAGCGCTTCCAGAGCGGGGAGCGTACGCAGGTGGGCCGGCAACGCACGCAGCCCCCGGTCGGCGGCCAGCACCCGATCGGCCACGGCGGCCAGCACTGTGTTCGACACGTCACGGTCCGGCCCACCGCCCACCTGGGCCGCGGTGCCCGGCTCGGCCTCCCAGACCGTCCCGGCGACCGGGTCGGGCCGCAGCCGGCCGAGACCACCGCCGTCCGCGTCGAACAGCTCGACGCTGCCGTCGAGCGGACTGGCCAGCAGGTAACCCGCGATCGGAGCTGTGCCGTCGACCGCCTCGGCCGTCCCACCGGCGCCGTCGGTGAACCGCATCGACACCCGGGCCGGCGCGGTGAACCGGGGCGGGAACGCCAGCAGGCCGGGCGGGCCGGGGGACTCGACACCGGGGCTGGGCACGATCGGGGCCGGGCCGGGGACCAGGTCGACGAAACGCCCCCAGCCGTCCACCACCCGCAGCCGCAGCAGTCGCAGGGCGCCGGCCCGCACCGCGACGAAGTCCTCCGGGGCGGCCGGCGCCGGCGGGTCGGCCACCGGACTTCCCCGCTCGCGGACGACCGGCTCCAGCGGGTCGCCGCGCAGGCGGGCGGCCAGGTCCGCCAGGGAACCGGACAGCAGGTCCAGCGGCGTGTTCTGCTCGGCCATCGTGGCGGCGTTCGCGGTCAGGACCGTCGACCCGGTGAGCAGATGGGTCGGCTTGCCGGCCGGCGCCGCACCGGCCGGCACGAAGTCGAGGTCATCGAGCGTCCAGTCGTGCACTCCGCCCGGTGAGGGGACGTACCCGAGCGACCAGTCGAGCCGGAACGGCGCCCACGGGCGGCCGGGCGGGGTCAGCGCCAGGGGCGACGGCAGCGCGCCCACCACCGTCACGCCGGTCAGGCCGCCGCTCGGCAGCGCGTCGGGGTCGCGGAGCAGCCACAGCCGGGCCCTGGCCGCGGCCAGCAGGCTCGGCCGGCCCGGTGGCGCCGACGCGAGGTCCGGGGCCGAGCCAGGGTCCGTCGCCGCCAGCTCGACGAGCAGGTTCGCGCAGTCCGGTGCCGGCACCGGCAGACCGGCCAGCGGGTCGTCCGGGAGAGCCTCGGCGCCGAGGCCAAGCTTCGGCGGGATGCCGACGCCGAGCACCGTGACGGTGGTCCGGCAGACCAGGTGCCCGGTCGGGGTGTATCGGCCGTCGCCACCGTGCCGGAATCCCCGGCCCGCCCCCTGCAGCACGACCACGGGATCCTTGGCGTGCCAGGTACGCGGTCCGGGCCGGCGGACCTCGACCAGCCGTCCGTGCGGCGCCGGGATCGGCACCGGCCCGGGAAGGCCAGGGCCGCCCGGACCAGGGCTGTCGACCACCGGGGCGGAGGGCGGCGACGGCTGCCACACCACCTCCGTCACCGGGCGCCCCGGGCGGTGACCGAACCGGGCCCGGTGCAGCGCCGCGTCCAGCCGGGCCGGCCAGTCCGGGAGATCGAGCCGGTCGGGGGCGCTGAGCAGGGAACTCTCGGTCAGCCGGTGTAGCAGTGGGCCGCCCGGAATGCCGGACGCCTCGTCCCGGTCACGGCGCCCGCCCTCCGTACCGTCCTCGGCGGTCAGCGCCAGCGTCGCCACCGCCGCGGCCGTCGTGTCGCCCACCGCGACCACGACCTCCGCCGGCACCGGCCGGGCCTCGGCCTCGGCCCCGAGGTCACCGCCGCCCGGCCAGCGCGGCTGCGGCCAGCCGATGGCGACCCCCGAACCGTGGAACAGACAGGATGTCGGCACCGGATCGGCACCGGAGGACCGCGGATCGAGGCTCCACCCGAACTCCTCCAGCAACGTCCAGAAGCGAGCCTCGTCCGCCCCGGTCAGCGGGTCGGCGCCGGCCCGGCCGTACCAGCCGCAGACCAGGTAGGCGATCGACTGCGCGGCGCGGCCGACGTCGAGCAGGTCGTCGTAGAGCGCGAACCGCCCGAGCACGTTGTCGTACGCGGCAGTCCAGGCCGGGTCTCCTGGACCGAGTGCGGTTATCGGCGGCGTCAGGTCCGGCAGCTCGATGTCGGGCAGGTCCGGCAGGCCCGGTCCGGGCCCGGGCAGGCCCGATCCGCTCCCCGGCGGTAACAGCCAGGTTCGCACCGTACGGGTGGGCGCGGTGGCTGGGCCGCTGAGCCGGACCACCAGCCACCGGTCCGGCAATACCGGGAACACCGGTTCGACGGCGTCCCGGCCGGCCCGGGTCAGCGCGTCGGGCACGGCCCAGTGCAGGTGGGCGCCGGGCGGCCGGCCGTCGGCGAGCTCGGTGAACGGCTCCGGGGCGAGCCGTTGCCGGCGGGGTCCTCCGGCGCCGGCGACCGGCTGGGTCATCGCCGTGGTCGCCCAGCGTTCGTGCTCGTCACGGACCACCAGCACGTCGAGCTGCACCGGAACCAGCAGGCGGGTCACCGGGCACCCCCGGCGAAGCGCTGACGGGCGGGTGGCTGCAGCAGCGCCAGGCTCATCCCGGCGCCCCCGCGGGGCGCCGGCAGCGGTCGGGCAGCGTCGAGCGCCGCAGCCAACTCCTTGACGTCCACCACACCGGGCCGCGCGCCGGCCCGCATCGGCACCGACACCACCTGGCCGGTCGGCTGGCCCTCCTCGTCGCGCACCGCGACGCTGTGCGGTCGCTGGATCTCCCGGCCGGACTCGGTCCGTGGTCCGGCCGGGAGGTGCGGAACCGCGGCGGCCACGTCGACGCCGAGTTGGACGCCGTGATGGGGTTCCTCCAGCCAGACCAGCCGGGGTACGCCGCCGAACAGCGCGATCAGCACACCGGGCGACAGCCGTTCCAGTCGCAGGATCGGCACCACCCTCTCGGGGTGCTCGGCCGCGTGCTCGGCCGGGTCGGCGCCGGACGGCACCGCGGCCGTGGTCCAGGCCCGGACCTGCAGCCCATGCCACCGCGAGACCAGGGCCGACCGCAGCAGGAAGCCGGTGACCGGCGGGTCCTCGACGGGTTCGTCCGGTTGCCCGGCCGGCGGTGGCCACGGCAGGTCGCTCGGGCCGTCACCGACCACGATCCGTCCGCGGCGCACGTCTCGCACCTGACGCATCGACCCGAGCACGGCCCGGCGGGTGGCCGGCAAGACCCGCGGTGCCCGCGTCTGCCAGGTCGGCGGATCGGCGCCCAGCCCCAGCGCGGCCTCGGTGAGTGCGTCGAGCCAGGCCGGGTCGACGTGGAAGAAACGGATCGACTCGGCCGGCAGCATCGTGTCGTCCGGGACCAGATACGCGTACGGGATGTCGTGCAGCAGCCGCCAGGCCGCGACGCGGGACGACACATAGGACGTCGGTGCGCCCACCACGGTCGTCGGCGCCAGTCCGGTCTGGTGCGCGGTGGCCAGCGTGTCGAGCAGCTGCCCGTCGGTGACCAGCGCCTTCATCGCGGTTCCCGGACGGCGTCGGGGATCCGGGCCGGATCGGCGCGGTGCGGGCGCAGGAGCTCGTGAACCCGGGCCGGGCCGGTCGGTGGCTGAGCGTCCACGCCGACCCGGTTGACGACCGCGATCTCGGCCCGGTCGATGTCGCGGTGCCAGCCGACCACCTCCTGCAGGAACCGGCCGTCCGCCCCGCCGAGCAACCGGCCCAGCTCGGCGGCCGCGGCCCGTCCCACGTCGTCCGTCCGGGGTGGCCGCGCCGGGTCGACCGGCCCGGCTCGCAACGGACCGCGGTAGGTGGCGGCGTGCGAGTGCCCGTCGTGGTCCACCCGCCGGATCGGCACGGGTGGGTCGGCGCCGCCGGGCAGTGCCAGCGCGTCGACGTCGAGCCCGCGCGCGATCACCTCGAAGAGCCCTCCGGCGCCCACCTCGAACTCCCACGAGTGCAGCACGACGAACGGGGTCGGCGTGGCGGCCGAGGCCGACAGCAGCGCCTCCCGGCCCTCCATCGAGATCAGGCAGGCGGTGTACGGACCGGGCTCGGTCGGCAGCCGGTTCGCCACGACGACTGCGAACCAGCCGTCGTCGTCACCCATCGCGAGCTCGGTGTCGGCCACGTTCACCTGTCGGACGTGGCTGAGCAGGCCGACATCGGCCTTCACCGGCAGGAGCCCGGCCTGGGTGATCGGATCGGTGGCGAGCAGGACGGCGACGTCCGGCCCGTCGCCGTCGATGTCGCCGGCCGCCGCGAGGGTGGCGAAGTGCTGCTCCCCGACGGCCTCGCGCAGGGGGCGCGGGGCCAGCACGGTGGCCTCGTCGGGGCGGACCACGAGCAGGACCAGCCACGGTGTGCCGTCGCTGAACCGGCGTTCCCATGGCAGTGTGCGGCGGGTCAGCGCGATGTGCGGCAGCCGCTGGCCGTATGCGCCGATCGAGCCGGGCGCCGGGTGGACGGCCGCCACATCGGACGGCGACAGGGCGAACCGCGGGCCGGCCACCTCGATGAAGGCGTCGTGCACCGGCGGGGCGGCCAGCGTGTCATCGGCTGATGCGACGGCGAGCGACGAGCGCACCCGGTAGACACCGGCCGTGATGTCGGGCACCACGCTGTCGTACAGGCGGATGCTCCCGATCGGGAGGGTCTCGGTCATGTCGGTCTCCCTCCCGGGATGCGTGAACGCAGATTGACGCGGACGGCACTGCCTCCGGTACCACCCGGACGGGGCAGCCCGGGCCGGCCGGTCAGCCGGTCGACCCAGGCCTGTGCTCCACCGTCGACAATCAGCACGGCGGCCGTCCCCGTGCCGGACACCCGAACGCGCAGCGGCCCGGCGGCACGGCGGATCGGGACCACCAGCAGGGCGCCGTCGGCGGCCGGGACACGCCGGAGCCGGCCGGCCTCGCCGCCGCGGACGTCGATCACCGGGTCGGCGCCGGCGGAACACTTGACGACCAGCACGTTGCCGGGGCTGTGGACGACCGTGGTGGTGGCCGGCTGACCGGCCAGCACCGAGACGGCCGGCACCGTGGCGACCGCACCGGGGTAGCGGCCGGCGGGCGGCACCGGGGTCGCGGTGAGCACCACGGCGTCACCGGCCAGGAAGGTGCCCGGCCCGACCCGGATCAGCTCGTCGCGCAACCGCCAGCCGGCCGCCCGGTCCTGCTCCGGATCGGCGTCACCGGCCGGCAACAGAGCGACCCTGGCGGTGCGGGGCGGCAGCAGTGCGGCCAGATCGGCGTCGGCGGGCACGGCGCGGTCGACGAGTGGACGGCCACCGGCGGTCAACGCGATCAGGCGCAACCCGCCCCCCTCGCGATCGAGGGCGAGGTCGGCGAACCGGAGGTCACGGACGTCCCAGACGGCGGCCGCGCCGGGATCGAGCCGCACCGCGCTGGTGTCCCCGTCACGCCGTTGGTCGTCGCGGGGCGCACCACGACCGGACCACGGCGTCCCCGCCGCGCGTCGTCGTCCCACCCCGAGCAGCCGCGGCTGGGTCGTCCGGCGCCGCCCCGGGACCGGCTTCGGCACGGGCGGCTCGATCCGGCCCGGCCAGGTCGGCCCGCCGGCCGGCCCGAGCGGCAGCGGCAACGTCGGCTGCTCCTCGACCAGCGTCGACAACGGAACCGTCGCGTGGTCGCCGAAGGCCCCGGTGCGCTCAGTGACGGTCAACCCGGCGACGAGCTGGGACCCGCCGATCGCCGCCAGCATCGCCGCGGCCGGCTCGTCGGCCCGGCCCTGCTCCCACAGCGCCGCCGGGAAGTGACCTTGCCTCCCGGTGACCTCGAGGCTGTCGACCACGTCGGTGGTGGCCGGCTCCCAGTCGCCGACGACGCGCTTGGAAATCGCGACGGACAGCACCGCCGTGACCGATTCCAGGTCGGGACCGGCCGGTACAACGTCCACATCGGACGGTGCCACCACCCCGGCTGGCCGGTGCTCGCCGGCAGCGGAGTCCTCGATCTTCAGCCCGGTGCACGGCATGGCGCTGTCGACGACCAGGGTGAAGGTCGTACCGACCACCCAGGGCTCGGCTTCCGACCCGTCCGGCGCGGTGGCCGCCGTGCTCTCCAGCCGGCCGGCGGTGACGCTGGTGACCGTGGCTGGCTGATCATCGCGGCCACCGCCGAGATAGGTGCGGCTGACCTCCGCCCAGCTCAGCCACGGCTGCGGCACCTCATCGCCGAACGCGACGGTGATCGAGGTGACGCCGAGGTCGACGCCGGCCACCGCCCGCAGCGGCGGCCCGGCGATGTGCAGGTCGGCGCCGACGTCGACGCTCATCCGTACCCGCACGCAGACAAAGACGCAGGCCTGGATGGTCAGCGAGGCGCCGACGCCGACGTGCAGGTCGGCCCGGTAGGTGAACGGATCCCAGGTGACCATGACGTCGACCGAGGTCTCGAACCAGGCCCGGACCGTGCCGCGGTCGTAGGACGCCTCCAGGCTGCCGCCGAGCATCGCGGCGCTGTGGGTCAGGGCGAAGTAGGTCTCTCCCTTGACGCTGACGCCGGATCCGGGAATCCACTCGAAGCCGACCGGGTCCACCTCCGGGTAGTGGTCGGGGACGGTGAATCGCGGGTGGTAGCCGCCGATGCTCAGCAGCACTTCCGGCGTGGCCAGCCAGGCCATGAAGGCGAAGCCGCCGGTCAGCCGGCAGTCCTCGCTGAACAGCCAGGAGCCGGCGGTCAGTCCGGCGCGCACCGAGATGATCCGGTCGATGGTGCTGTAGCTGGCGGCCAGGCCGAGTTCGACCGACAGTACGGTGCCGGCCCCGGCGGACGGCAGCGCGAGCTGGAGCAGTCCGAGCAACCCGATCTCGACGCCCGTGTCCAGGCTGACGTAGGCCAGCGCAGTGCCCTGGATGAGGCCGAAGGTCGTGAACCGGACCCCCGCCGCGCCCCAGTAGGCGCCCCGGGCGGGTGACAGGTCGGCGCCGATCGCCCGCAGCCCGGCCACCGGGTCGTCGCCGAGGCCGAGGTCCCCGGAGACGGCGGCGACCAGCGGGAACGCCGGCACCTCGGCGGGGTCGTCCGGGACCAGCAGACGCCGGTTGTAGCCGACACCGGCGGCCAGCCCGAGGACGAAGAAGAAGGGCGGCCCACCGAGCGGGATCGGCACGTTGAGGAACACGAACAGCGACGTGTACTCGCCCAACTCGTCGTGCGGCTGGGAATAGCTGCCGACCGCGGTCAGGTTGCGCCCGGCCAGCGTCACCGACAGGGCCCCGAGGTACTCGACGTCGCCGCCGGGCAACGGCAGCTTCTTCAGCCCGCCGGAGACCTCGATCACGTCCGAGGCCAGCGCGACGGCGAGTCCGGCCAGGTCGACCAGCCAGCTCGCCGGGTCGCCGGCGGTGGCCAGCGGAACCCGTACGGTGAGGTCGTCCAGCCCGATGATCAGGGGGCCGACGGACACGTCGCCGGACACGCCGACGCCGATCCGGTGCGCCACCGACTCGTACGACAGCGCGACCTCGTCCAGGTACAGCGGGCCGAATCCCTGCTGCACCGGCAGGCGCAGGGCTGGCTCACCGGCGAACCGGACGGTCCAGCCGTCGTCGCCGCTGGCCAGGGTGAGGTCGACCGGCGGGCTGGCCGGGGTCGGGTCGCCGCCGGTGGCGGCGAGCAGTGAGGCGGCGACCGGGTTGTCGCCGCCCTCGGACGGGAGCAGCGGAAGGCCGAGGGCGAGCAGTTGCAGCGCCCCGTGCACCGGGCCAGCCGGCCGGACCCGGCCGTCGAGGTCCACGTCGACCAGTCCGAACAGGCCCGCGGTGCGGATCGTCACCAGCGGCGTGTCGACCAGCGCGCCGTGCTCGCCGGTGACCGCGAAGCCGGTGCCGGCCAGCCGGAGCAGCGGCGCCAGCGCGGGAATGCCGCCGGTCGGTACGTCGACCAGCAGGACGGCCACGCCGGCGTCGGCGCCGTCCCAGTCGGTCGGCACCTCGGCCGGCATGCCCAGGTGCAGCGTCACCGGTGGCCCACCGGCGTTCAGGGCCAGCGTGCCGCGCAGCGAAGGGCCGTACCGGGTGCCATCGCGGGTCAGGGCCAGCTCCAGTCCCTCGACGATCGGCACGGACGCGCCGGCGACCAGCCGCAGCGGCCCGCCGAGCACGGTTGCCAGGTCGGGGGTGGCGGCGACGGTGAGGATGCCTCCCCGCCGGCGGGCCAGGCCGGCGGCCACCAACAGGTCACCGGCGTTCGGCCCGCCACTCCACAGCGGATCCTCCAGGTGGGCCGTGTCGAGCAGTGCCCGGACGGCCAGCGGGACCGCCAGGTGGGTGGCCAGCCGGCGCTGCTGCGCGGCGGTCGGCGGCACCGGGTGCGGGGCCAGCGGGAGCACCACCGTGGCGTCGGCGAGAAGATCCACCGTCACCGTGCCGGCCTGTTGCGAGGGCAGCGACTCGGCCGTCAGCAGCGGTCGGAGCACCATGCCCCGGCCGAGGTCCAGAGCGCCGGCCAGGCTCAGGCTGCTTCCGGCGGCGGACACGTCGAGATCCAGGCTCGCCGCACCGGCGACCGCCCCGGCCAATTCGGCCCGGACCGTCGCCGGCCCGGTTGCCAGGCCAGTTCCGATCGTCAACCGGCCGCCGCCGCCGAGGGTGGCAGTGAGCTGCGCGACGCCGTCCACACTGCTCGCCGTGGCGGCCGGTGCCAGCAGCCGGGCCACCGCGGCCAGCGCGTCGGCCCGGCGACGGGCGGTGGGCAGGTCGGGCGGTGCGCCGGTGAGGTCGGTGCCGAGGCCGGCCAGTCGGGCGCTGTCGAACCGGCCGGTCACCGGGTCGTACAGCCCGAACGCCGCGGCGACGCCGAGCGCGGCAGTCCTCGCCGGCGAGTCCGGCAGCCGGTCGGCCAATTCGTCCAGCACCGCGGCGAGCAGCAGCCGGGCGCCGCCGCCGAGTAGGGCGTCCAGCCCGGACACGGCGGGCAGCAGGCCGATGGTGGCGCCGAGCGCGCCCGGCGTCACCGCCAGTGTCGCCCCGTCCGGCCCAGCGCCGAGGATCACGTCGACGGCCTCCCACGGACCGTCCGGCAACGGCAGGTGCAGCCGCAGGGTACCGCCCGGGGTGGCGGTCCGGGTGGCATCGACGTCGAGCCACAGATCGGCGTCCAGCGTCGTCGCGGCTGCGCCCTGCCCGGCCAGCTCGAGCGGACCGTCGCCGGCCAGGCCGATCCGCAGCGTTCCACCAGGCCCGGCCCGGGCGTACAGGGCCAGCCCACCGGGCAGCGTCAACGGTCCTCCGCCGCCGACCAGCGCGCCCAACTCGGTCAGCAGCGCGCCCACCATCCCGGCATCGGGCGGGCCGGCGCCGTCGCCGCCGAGCCGCCGGGACAGTTCGGCGCCCGGATCGCGGAGGAAGCCGCCGAGCCAGGGCATGGGCCCACCGCCACGGGCCAAGCCGAGGCCGGCGCCGAGCGCCGCCGCGGCGAAGGTGCGGGCAGCCGGTCCGGCCAGTCGGTCGAGCAGGTCCGGGTCGGGCGGAAGCAGCGTCGCGGCAGGCTCCAACCCGGGGCCGCGCAGCCGGACGGCGCCGCCGTCGGCCTCCTTGGTCAGTACGGTGTCGCCGGCGGTCAGCTCCCAGCCGATCCGGCCGGTCGGTTCCTCCGGGAGGGTGACTCGCGCGGTGCCGGTCAGCAGGCCGTCCTGACCGGCGGGCAGCCCGGCTCCGGTGGTCGTGACTGTGACATCGGCCGGCGTGACCACGAGTTCGACCGGCAGCGCCGGGTGGTGGTAGCGCCACGGCCCGCGCCCGTCCGGCGAGCCGGTGTCGCGCCGCAGCCCGGCCGCGCCGCCGGGACGATCCAGCACTGCCGCCAGCACGCCACCGAAGGCGCGGTCGTCCTGGAGCATCGCGATGCCGTCCGGCAGCAGGGCCAGATCCGCACCCGCGCCGGCGACCAGATCCAGCGCGGTCAGCAGCTCGACCAGCACACCGGCCCGCCCACCCCGCTCGGCCTGCACTCCCAGCTCGGTCAGCACGGCGGCGGCCAGCGCGGGACCGGTCGGGTCGGCCAGGCCCACGACGGGGGCGGTCACCCCCGCCTGGGCGGTGTCGTACATCAGCAGATCGAGGCGGGTGCCGGTGCCGTCGCGCCGGGCCACGAACTCCGCCCACCGGACCCGCTCCGGCCCGCCGAGCGGCCCGCCGACCAGCCACCCCGCCGGACTGCCGAGCTCCGCCCCGACCTCGACGGCCGCGCCGTCGCTTGTGGTGTCCAGCCGCACGGTGAGCGCGACGGAGGCCTCGTCGGCGGCGGCCGGCCCGAGGTCGAGCCCGACACGTACCCCTTGCCGGATCGGCCCTGGAGCGCTGCCGGC
Source organism: Micromonospora arida (assembly GCF_042873195.1). NCBI lineage: Bacteria > Bacillati > Actinomycetota > Actinomycetes > Micromonosporales > Micromonosporaceae > Micromonospora > Micromonospora arida. The sequence continues at coordinate 212,030 of NZ_JBIALC010000004.1, forward strand.
GGGCCCGAGCCGCCACAGCGCGCGGCCCAGGTCGCGGCGGAGGTCACCGGGGAGGGCGCCGCGGACGGCCAGCGCCGGCACCTCGGGCGGCGTGGCCCGGTCCTCACCCGCCCGGGCCAGCATCGGCGTCAGTGGTTCCCGGGGCACCGGCGGCTCCCCCGGGGCGCCGGTCCGCCAGCCGGTGACGGTGCCGGCCAGCCGGCGCAGTACGTACCCGTGCGGGCCGAGGACGGACGGGTCGGCGAACAGCGCCCGGACGGCGTGCACGGTGCCGGCCAGGTCCGGGTCGACCAGCACGCCGGCCGGCCCGGGGGCGCCTCCGGCGTCGTCGTCGACGGTGGGGTCGCTGAACGGGGTGCCGAGGGTGACCAGGCCGAGCACCCCGGCCGGTGCCGCCCGCACCCAGTCGCACGCCACCAGGCCGGCCCAGGAGTGCGCGGCAAGGATCACCCTGTCGACGCCGCGGGCGGCTCGGATACCGTCCACCGCGTGCGCCAGGCGGCCGGCCAGCTCGGACGAGGTGGCGGTGGCCGCGTCGCCGAGGTCGATCACGTACGCCGGGGACGGCGTCAACCCACCGAGATCGACCAGCGCCGGCTCCACACCGGGCACCCGCAGGGTGACCGGCAGCGGCGGGCCCAGCCCCAGCGCCTCCGCCAGCGGGTTCCAGTCGCCCGGGTCGGTCAGTCCCGCGTCGACCGCGATCAGCGTCCAGCCGGCGGGATCGGCGCCTTCCACAGCAGACCGCAGGTGCGCGGCAGCGACGGCGGCGGCGTCCGGGTGCGCGACCAGGTCCCAGTGCGAGGCCGGCACGGGCGTGGCGGTGGCCCAGCCCGGCGGCGGCGCGGCAGCACCGGCGTGCAGGACGCCGTCGGCGTCGGACAGCACGCTCGCGAGCCGGTCGATCGACCCGCCGCTCAACCCGGCCAGGCGGCGCGGATCGATGCCTCCGGCGGCAGACAGGGCCTGCACCGCCGTGACGATGTCCGGGCCGTCCGGAACCGTGTCGCCCGACCCGTACGCCCATAGTTCCTCGGCCTCGACCGGCTCGTCGCCGGTCTCGACCGCGCCCGCCGCCTCGTAGGTCCTCGACTCCACCGGGAACAGCACGGCCGACGCCAGAGGGCCCCACGTCGTCGGCGGCCCGTCACCGGAGATCCACGTCAGCAGCTCGACGGCCGGCTGGTCCGCCTCGTGCAGCGGTGTGCACCACGGGGTGTCCGCCGTCCCCGAGCCGCCGGTGTCGTCCGCCGCCGGGTCGACCGAACGGCCGGGAGCGCCGGTCAGTCGCCGGGTGAGCAGCGCCCGCAACCATGCCAGCAGGCCGAGCAGGTGGGGGCGACCCGCCGCGCTCACGCCGCTCTCGTCCACGGCTATCCCGGTCAGCCAGCCGCCGACGAGCCCGGCTGGATCGCCCACGCCGGACCGCACGTCGTCCGGGTCCGGCAGGTCCACCGGCGGCGGCCCGTCCCGTGCGCCGGCAAGCACGGTGGCCAGCCGGCCGGCGCCACCGATCGCCGATGCGGCGGCCCCGACCAACGTCCGGGCGACCGTCCACAGCACCGCCGCGTTCCCGTCGGCCAGGCCCAGATCCGGCTCGCCGGAGGACGGCACGGGCCCGGGGAACTCGATCGCGTCGAGCCTGGCATCGCCGGCGGTGACGCCGCCCACCGTGCTCCGGACGGTCAGCGGTGACCCGGCCGTCCAGCTGACGGCGACCTCCAGCGGCCCCAGCGTCAGAACGGTGTCACCGACCGGCGAAAGCGCCCCGGGCGCGGTCCGCACTGTGGCGTGCACCGACGACAGCAGCCGCGGCGCCGCCGCGCCGGCCGGTGCGACGTCCACACCGAGCAGCTCGACCAGCAGATCGGCTTCGACCGCCGGCGCACCGGGCGCGACGGTGACGGTGGCGGCGACGCGGAGACCGGCGCACAGCCGGGGTGGCCCTCCGGCCACGCCGCCGTCCCACACACACAACGCCATCGGCTCGGCGAAGGAGCCGGCCGGAAGGTGGTCGAGCGGCACCCGCCACGGGTCGGCCGAGGTGCCTGCCCCGCTCACCACGACCGCATCCAGGTCGTCGCCGGGCGGCGCGCCGCCGAGCAGCGCCCAACCGCACGCCGCGACCGGCGCCCAGCCGGTCGGGGATTCCCGCAGCGCCGCGTACCAGTCGGTCAGCGCCCGCCCCGGCTGGGTGGCCAGCAGACCGGCGTCGACGGGCGGCACCCCCGGCGGTGGCGCCAGCCCGAGCAGCCGGAGCAGGGCGGTCGCCGGCACCGAGCGGCCCAGCCCGCCCGCGACCACGTCGGCGAGGGCCCCGGCCACCGACTCGACCAGGTCGGCACTGGTCAGATCGAGGTGGTCCACGTCGACGGCGCCGGACCCGGGCAGCGCCAGGTGCACGTCGCCGAGAGCCAGCACCGGAACCACACCGGCCGGCCCGTGTGCCAGCCCGGCCACCAGCGTGCCCACCCGCAGCTCCGTGTCGTGTCCGTCGGCCGGCGGCCACAGCCGGCCCGGCGTCGTCACAGTGACCGAGCAGGATCCGCCGACGGTGGCCGGCGCCGTCCCGGCCAGCGGAATGCCGGCCAGGGCCGCTTCGGCGGTGAGCGTGCCGGCCGGGCCGTCGAACCAGGTACGCACTGCGGCGGTGGCCCGCGGACCGTCCTCCACCCCGATCCGCAGCCCGAACCCGGGGGCGCTGCCGCCCGGTCGACGCAACGTCAGGTCGAGCGGTTCACCCGGAGCCGGTGCGGGGGAACCAGCCGGCAGCGGTCGTCCGTCGAGCAGCGCCAGCAGGTCGGCCGACCACTGCAGCACCGGCGGCTCGGGCCCGGTGAGCAAGTCCGACAGCCAGCCTCGCCAGGCCGATGAGGCATCGGTCGAGGGCGCCAGCGGCAACGGCGGCACCCCGCCGGACAGACCCAGTACGCCGGCCAGTGGCGGACCGGCCAGCGGCGAGATCAGCGCCCGGATGGCGTCGCCGGGCGCGGTGCCGGCCGCCGGGTCGAGCGTCACGGGATCGGCACCGGCCGGGCTGACGACCACGGTGACGGTGCTGTCCGCCGCCAGGTCCGGACCGGCCAATCCGGCGCGGACCGCCAGCCCGGTCCCGTCGGCGGCGTGGCTGCTGAGCGTCACGGTGACAGGGTGCTCGTCGGTGCCGGCCACGGCGGTGACCCGCGATCCGGACCCGGACACCAGCGGGACCGCCAGCTCGAGCGTCCCGCTTTCGGCCGGCAGGACGAGGGCCAGGCCGACCACCACCGACCCGCCGGCGTCCACAGTGGTGATGGACACCGTGACGCCGCCGGTGTCGACGAGCCGATGATGGGCCACGCCGTCGATGTCGTCCGGCGGCACCAGCAACGCCATCGCGCGTACGGTGGCGGCCCGCTGCTCGGGATCGGCCAGCATCCGGCCGATCCGTTCGCCGGGAGCGGCGAAGAAGCCAGCGTCGAGTTCCAGCCCCGAGGCGGCCGGCCGCAGCACACCGATCGCGGTGCCGAGCGCTTCGGCCACCGGGCCCAGCTCACCCGTCACGGTCAGATTCGTCATGGGTCAGACCCAGCCGGTGAACGTGCCGGTCAGCGGCGACAGGTGCAGGTCGTGCTCGAACCCGAGCGCGAAGCTACGGTCGGGAAAGACCACGGTCCGGCTGCCCGACTCGGTGTACCCGCGCAGGCTCGCGTAGCTGACCGCGAACCGCCGCAAGAACGGCTCGCTGAGCTGCTCGGTGGCCCCGACGTGGATCAGCGTGCCGGCCCGCGACAGCGTCTGGTCGGCGGTGGGCGCCTGGCCGGTCTCGGCGGTCAGCTGCGCCGTGGCCTCGGCCAGGAAGGCGTCCACGGTCCGCTGCCAGGCACGCATGATCGCGGCCTTCTGGTGGTTCGGCGCGTTGATGTGCGCGTCCAGGAGCAGCGCGGCGCCGTACTGGGACGGGAACAGTTGGCTCACCGTGTGGCCGGCCTCCGGGCAGCCCCCGGCGACCCGAAGGCCGTTCTCTGCCGCCCGGCGCGCTCCGCCGAGCCCGGACACCGGGGGCTTGAACGGCTTGCGGTCCTTGACGGTCGGCGTCCCGGTGGTCCAGTCTGCCGCCCAGACCCGCTCGTCGTCGAGGACCCTGGTGAACCGGAAGGCGGCGACCGCCAGCTCACTCTCCTGCAACGCTTGCGACGACTGCAGGGCGATCGTGCAGCGAGCGGCCCACACCGGTGACCCGATGCCCTTGGATCCCGACCGCGCCCAGCCGAAGAAGTCGAACCGGGGTGTGTCCCGGCGGTCCTTGCCGGTCGGCGCATCCAGCACCAGCGGGTCACCGCCCGGCCGGGCCTGGACCATCGTGACGAACGTCGGGTAGTAGTCCCGGGCGGCGTTCGCGGCGCCGGCGGTGAACGCGTGCGGGTTCGCGGCCCGCACCGCGTCGGCCGGCACCTCCCGATCCGGTTGGGACGACACGACGGGCTCGTCCGCGCTGATCCGGCCGGTCGCGTCGCACACCGCCAGACCGAGGCCGTACATGCCGAAGAACACGTCGTAGTGGTCGGGGGCCCGCCGGCGGAAGTGCTCGAGCAGGACAGTCCCCTCGTTGTCCACGTGGAACGACCACTGCTGGGTGCCGATCGACAGCAGCGCGGTGTCGGCCAGCCGGACGGCGTCGATCTGCCCCTCGATCGGCCCGATCGTCGCAACCACGTGGCGCCGCGCGGCGATCAGGTCGGGGCGGGCGCCGGTCGGCCACGGCACGCCGGCCCCGTGCGCCGTGTCGAACACCCGCACGGCGACCACGCCGGGGGCGAAGGGCCCGGGCCAGAAGGCATCGGTCCAGCCGTACGTCTGCCGCCGGCCGAGGGCGATGCCGCCGACCACGTGGCCATTGACGGTGGTCTGATCCTTGGTCAGCGGCGGCTCGATCGGCACGACGGCGGGCCGGCGCTGCTGGGGTGTGAAGTACTCCCGCCGGGTGGTGCCCTGCGCCGGCGTCCGGACCACCAGGTCCAGCGCCTGCGACGCCGGCTCGAACATCGGGTCGGCCGAGGTGAGCCGCGCCCAGCACCGGCGCAGGACCGCGTTGCCCCCGGTCGTGGCGGCCAGCGCCGACAGCTGCGGCGGTAGCATCGCGGCGACCATCGCGGCGGCGAACTTCTTGCCGTCGGCGGCCGCGTGGGCCTCCAGTTGGATCAGCGCCTCGACCACCCGCAGGCAGGTCGCGTACGGGTTGTCCAGCAGATCGTGGGCCAGCGCGGTGGCGACCTGCTCCGGGGTCTTGCCGCCGATCAGCGCGGTCACCTGGGCGGTCAGCGCCGAGGGCGGCTCCGGCTGCGCCTCCCGCTCCGGGTCCCGCACCGGCGTGATCGCGGTCGGGCCGACGAGGTCGCCGGCCGGCACCGTGGTCGGGTCGGGCACCAGCAGGTTGCCGGCCGGCACCTGCTGGATCTTGTCGAGGAACACCAGCCAGCCGGTGGCCGACCGTTGCATCGGGAGCGGGAAGAGTGTGCCGGTCCGCCATTCCAGCACGTACCTCTCCTGCGCGCTGACGGTGGTCGCGCACACCTGCGCCAGCGCCCTCGCCAGGCTGGAGCGGTCCGGCACGGCCTTGAACGGGCTGTCGGCGGGCAGCTTGGCGGTCAGCGGAACGATCACGGTCTCGAGGAACCGCTCGGCCAGCCCGGTCATCGTCGCTTGTGGGCCGACCAGTGCGTAGGCCCGGGTCTCTGCGGCGGCACCGAACGGCAGCCCGGATCCCTGCGACGGGTTCGGTGTGGCCGGCGGCAGGCCGAGAACCAGCCCCGGCTCGTCCAACTCGACCGGCCAGAACCGCACGTTGCGTTCGGCTTCGCTCAGCTTCGCCAATCGCTCCGCCTCCACTCGCATAGCGGTGTCCAGCGCTCGCCTTGTGGCAGAGCGTAGACGCAGGGCCGCTGCGGAGATAGGTCGCCGCAGTGCCTGTCGGACACCCGACCTGGCGCTGGCGATGGTTGGTCACGCGACGCGGCAAGCGGCGACTTCATCCGCCGGAGCCAGATCGCCGAGCCGCCCGCGCTATCTCTGCGAAGTGAAGGCAGAGGAGGGCAGCCTCGGCACGTTCATCCCACTGGAGTGACGTCAGGCGACCCGATGGCCTGCCGGTGTTCGGCCGGGCTGAGACCGCGTACCCGTTTGAAGGCCGCGCTGAGTGCGAATGAGCTGCCGTAGCCGACCTGACGGGCCACCGCGCCGACGGTGGCATCCGGTTCGCGCAGCAGGTCGGCGGCCAGCGCGAGCCGCCAGTTGGTGAGGTACGCCATCGGAGGCTCGCCGACCAGTTCGGTGAACCGGCGGGCCAGCACCGCCCGCGAGATACCGGTGCCGGCCGCGAGGGTGGCCACCGTCCAGGGCTTTGCCGGGTGGTCATGCAGTAGTCGCAACGCCCTGCCGACCACCGGATCGCCGTGCGCTCGGTACCAGGCGGGCGCCGCCGCCTCGGGCCGGGAGAACCAGGCCCGAAGTACGGCGATGAGCAGTAGGTCGAGCAGCCGGTCCAGGACCACATCCTGCCCCGGCTCGTCCTTGGTCATCTCGTCGCCGAGCAACGGGATGAGCGGGCTGTCCAGTGCTCCGGCCGGCAGCACCAGGAGATGGGGCAGGACCCTCAGCAGCCGTTGGCTGACCTCGCCCTGCAACTGGTACGTGCCACTGAGCAGCACCGCCGTCCCGTCAGCGCGTTCGCCCCAAGTCCGGATACCAAGGTCCATCACTTCGCACAACTCGTCCCCGGTGGGCGTGGTGCTGTACTCACCGGGATGGATCACTGCCCGCGGCGCCGTGGCCGGGTCGTCGGCGATCGTGTACGGCTCCGGGCCACGGATGATCGCGACATCGCCCGGGCGTAGCGGCACCGGAGCACCCTGATCCGGCACCACAAACGCCGTGCCGCGCAGCATGGTGACCAGGGTGAGGGGCGCACGATCCTGGATCCGTACCGACCAGGGCGGGTCGAACACCGACCGCATCAGGAACGCACCGCGCGCCCTCGGCCCGTCCAGCAGCCCCGCGAGCGCATCCATGCGCTCAGGTTAGCCCTGTGAGGTGGGCGGTCGAGACGTCGGGACATGCGATCGAGAGTCTCGCCCATTCCCGGTGCGCTCGCCCTCGACTTGACTGTTGCCATGACGAAGACCGTTGATGAGCAGCCAATCCTCGTACTGGGCGGCACCGGCAAGACCGGCCGCCGGGTGGTGGACCGGCTCGCCAAACTCGACCGGCCGGTACGGGTCGGCTCCCGCTCCGGCGAGCCGCCGTTCGACTGGACCGACCAGCGCACCTGGGCACCCGTACTGGACGGGGTTTCGTCGGTCTACCTGGTGTACTACCCGGACCTGGTCGCGCCGGATGCCCTCGCGACGATCCGTTCGTTCACCGAACAGGCGGTGTCCGGCGGGATCGAACGGTTGGTTCTGCTTTCCGGCCGGGGCGAGGAGGAGGCCAAACTCAGCGAGCGGGTGGTCCAGGACTCCGGAGTGGCCTGGACGATCGTGCGGGCGAGCTGGTTCAGCCAGAACTTCAGCGAGGACTTCCTGACCGACTCGGTACGCGGCGGCGAGGTCGTCCTCCCGGCAGGGAACGTGCCGGAGCCGTTCGTCGACGCCCTCGACATCGCCGACATCGTGGTCGCTGCGCTGACCGACGACGGGCACGCGGGGCAGCTCTACGAGGTGACCGGCCCGCGACTTCTCACCTTCGCCGAGGCGACCTCGGAGATCGGCAACGCGCTCGGGCGGGAGATCCGCTACCGATCGGTTTCGCCCGAGGAGTACGCCGCCGTGATGGCCGGGTACGACGTGCCGGCGGAGCTCACGGCGGTGCTGACCGAGCTGTTCGGCAAGGTGTTGGACGGCCGCAACGCGCAGCTCGCCGATGGTGTGCAACGGGCGCTGGGCCGCAGGCCGCGCGACTTCACCGACTACGCCCGGGAGGCCGCCGCCGCTGGTGCATGGGACACGTCACTCGGTGGAGACTGGGCATGAACGCCACCCTGGCTGCCTGGTCGGCGGCGGTGACCCTGGTGGTGACGGGTGCGATCGCCGGTGTCTACTACGCCTTTTCGGTGGCGGTGATGCCCGGTCTGAACGCCGCCGACGCTGGCACCGCGATCCGGGCCATGACGAGCATCAACCAGAGGATCCAGAATCCGCTGTTCTTCGTCACGTTCTTCGGCCCGCTCGTCGCCGCCACGGTGACCGGTGTGTTCCTGCTGATCCTCGGGAAGCGGTCGGCGGGTGTGCTGTTCCTGGTGGCCGCGGGGGTGTACCTGGTGGGCGCGTTCATCCCGACGGTGGTCGTCAACGTGCCGATGAACGAGACGCTCGACGCCGCAGGCGTGCCGACCGATCCTGCGGAGGCGGCCCGGGTGTGGGCCTCCTACTCGTCCGCCTGGACGTGGTGGAACTCGTTACGCGCCGGCGCCAGCCTGATCAGCCTGTTGCTGGCTGGTCTCGGGGTCTACCTCTCGGGCAGGTGAGTTCGACGGCGTCTGCTGCGCCGCCTGCTGTCCGGCGGTGGCGGCCGGTGCTACCGGTCGGCCCTTGCGCGAGCGATCAGGGGAAATCCGTGGCCGGGCAGGACGACGATGAACTGCCACGGTCCGTGCTCGACCCTGGCAAGCCCGACGGATCCGTTGACGCTAAGCGCCGCGATCAGGGCGTGGCTGCCTTCGGCAGACGTCACGGCGCGAGGTTACCGACCTCAGGCTTGAGGCGCCGCACCTCTGCCGCCAGGAACCATGGCGGACGAGGGTGAACGCCGGCGGACCGTTCGGGCCGCCGCTCTCGCGGCTCATCGACGACTGATCGTTCCTTCGGGGACGAAGAGTCACTTCTCTTCTCGTGTACCCCGTGGCCGATCGAGGAACCGCGCCAGGCCGTGGGGGCACACTTGGAACGTGCAGAGGTCTCTGGGCGATGGTTGGTCGATCGAGCTTTCTGATACCTGGACACGGGGTTCCGCCAAAGACGGCGTCACGACGTGGTGTGCACCCGGCCGTACGATGTGGGTCGGGCCAGGAGGTTCGTGGCGGTGCGCCAACGGGGCCGACATCATCGCCTCGCTCGATGCCGAGCTACCGCCGAACCCAACAGGCAAGGTGGGTGAGGGTGGCCGAGACGGTGTCGGTCATCGGGCCGCCTGGCTCTACCGCCAAGACGGCGACGTCAAGTTCACCCTCTACGGCTTCAACTTCATCGACGGAACATACCTGGACACGACCTTCATCAGCGCGGACACGGCCGACCTCACATGGGCCTTCGACGCCTGGCGTTCGGTGACTCGATCCGACGGTTAGCGATTAGGCGACATGCCTGGCGGGCGGCTAACTGAATGACGATCGGTGCGGACGCCAGTGGACCAGCCCGGACGACAGCGGACCGCGCTCCCAGGTCGAAGGCCAAAGAGCAGCAGCTCGCCGCCCAGGGTGGGGCAGGGAACTCGTCATGTGAAAAGGCCGCTCACTGTCTCTGCTCGGAGCACGCCCTGCCTGGCCAGTTACCACTGCGCCGCGTACCGGCGGCGCAGGCGCTTCAAGTCAGGGCGTGCCGGGTCCGGTCCCCGGTCCAGGCCGCTTCGAGGATCGCGGTCAGGCTGGCGGTGTCGCTGGGGCCCGGGTGGTTCTGGATCAGGCGGGTGACACCACTGGCCATCTCCGCGAAGCGCGGAAGGTCGGTGCGTGCCACGCCGATGTCCGCCAAGGTGGGAGGGATGCCGATGTCGGCAAGGAGCCCGTCGAGCCAGGTGAGGAACGCATCTGCGGCCTCGGCATCGGAGGCGTCGGTAACGTCGAGCCCGCACACCCGGGCGAGGATGGCCAACCGGTCGCCGATGGCATCCCTGGCCGCGTCCAGCGCGTAGGGCAGTAGCAGTCCGACGCCCAGGCCGTGTGGCGTGTGCGTGGCTGCGCCGATGGGGTACTGGAGAGCGTGCGGGGCGGCGTTGCCCGCGTGGGAGAAGGCGATCCCGGCGAGCATGGATCCATAGGACATGTCCGCGCGCGCGTCCGTGTCGCTTCCGTCCCTGACCGCACGGCGCAAGCTCCGGGCGATCCGTTCCGCGGCGCGGAGCGCGTAGTGATCGGTGATCGGGTTGCGGCCGAGGAACACCTGCTCCACCGGGTCGCGCGGTCCGTGGGCCCGGGGCCGCGCTGTGTAGCTCTCCACGGCGTGACAGAACGCGTCGATGCCGGAGTGGGCGGTGACGGTCGCAGGGCAGGTGTAGGTGAGTTCGGGGTCGACGATGGCGAAGTCGGGAACGATGTGGACGCTGGAAACCCCCACCTTCAGCGCGCGGTCCGGGTCGGTCAACACCGAGACGGGTGTGAGCTCGGAGCCGGTGCCGGACGTCGTCGGGACCGCGACGAGAGGAATCGTCGGCCCCGGCACCTTCGACTCGCCGTAGAAGTCGCGCGGCGTCCCACCGTGGCGCCGGATGACGCCGACGATTTTGGCGAGGTCGATCACCGTGCCACCCCCGATGGCGAGGATCACGTCCGCGTCCACCTTGGCCGCGACCGACACGGCCAGGGCGACATCCGAGAGTGGCACGTCGGGAGTCGCGTCGGAGAACACCTCGACGGCCTCGACCTTTTCCCGCACGGCGGCCACGATTTCGGCCACGCCCGGCTGCCCCAGAAGAACCTGGTCGGTCACGATGAGGACTCGCGAGCCGCTCTCGGCCACCACTCGGGGGATGTTCTGCGCGACCCCTTCGCCCACTATCAGCTGGCGTGGTCCGCGGACGGTCTCAAGCATGTCAGTGCCTCTCCGGAACGTCGGCGGCGATGTGCTGGGCGGACGTCCAGGTCAGCTGCGGGACCGGGACGGCGTCGGCGAGGTCGGCCGCCCGGGTGGCGCAGACGCGAGCGCGGGACACCCGGGTCAGCGGGCCGGTCACGGTAGGTCGATCGCCACGTAGGTGAGGTCGAGGTATTCGAGGATGCCCTCGTGCGACCCTTCCTTGCCGATCCCTGACTGCTTCACGCCGCCGAACGGAGCAGACGGGTCCGATATCAGGCCACGGTTGATGCCGAGCATCCCCGTATCCAGCCCTTCGGCGAACCGGAGCGCCCGCTGGAGGTCACGGGTGAAGACGTATCCGGCCAGGCCGTGCTCGGTGTCGTTGGCCTTCGCCATCACCTCGTCGTCGGACGTGAACGAGATGATCGGCGCCACCGGGCCGAAGATCTCCGCCTGCAGCATCCGCGCATCGTCGGGCACGTCGACGAGGACCGTGGGCGGGTAGAAGTGGCCCGGCCCGTCGGGACGCTCGCCGCCCACCAGGACCCGGGCGCCGCGATCGACCGCGTCGGCGACGAGCTCGTCGATCGTGGTGACCGACGCCTCGTCGATCAACGCCCCCACGTTCACGCCGTCGTCGAGACCATGGCCCACCGAAAGCGCGCCCATCCGCTCGGCGAAGCGCGCAGTGAACTCCTCGCGTACGGGCTCCTCGACGTAGATCCGGTTGGCCGCGATGCAGGACTCCCCGATGTTACGCATCTTGGCCACCATGGCACCGTCGACCGCGACGTCCAGGTCAGCGTCGGCACAGACGATCAAGGCCGCGTTGCCGCCCAGTTCCATGGAGGTGCGCAGCACGTTGTCCGCGGCCTGTCGTAGCAGTACGCGTCCGACCTCGGTCGACCCGGTGAACGAAAGCTTGCGGGTCCGGCTGTCGGCCAGCAGTGCGGAGACCACCTCGCCGGAACGCCTGGTGGTCACCACGTTGACGACGCCCGGGGGAACGCCGACCTCCTCCATGATGCGGGCCAGGAACAGCATGGTGAGTGGCGTCTGACCTGCTGGCTTGGTGATCGTCGTACAGCCCGCAGCCAGCGCAGGAGCGATCTTGCGGGCACCCATGGCCAACGGAAAGTTCCAGGGCGTCACGAAGACGCACGGTCCGACCGGCTTCGGCACGGTGAGGATGCGATATCCACCCGCGGGAGCGGTGTTGTAGCGCCCCTCGACGCGCACCGCCTCCTCGGCGAACCAACGGAAGAACTCGGCACCGTAGGCCACCTCTCCCCGAGCCTCGGCGAGCGGCTTGCCCATCTCGAGCGTGATCAGCCGGGCGATCTCCTCGGATCGCTCGGTCAGTGCCCGGTACGTCGCGGTCAACAACTCTGACCGTTTCCGCGGCGGGGTCGCCGCCCACCCCGCCATTGCCCTGCTCGCCGCGTCCAGGGCGGCGAGCCCGTCAACGACGTCGGCGTCCGCCACCTCGGCGATGGTCTTGCCGGTGGCCGGGTCCTCGACGGCAAAGGTGGCTCCGCTTGCGGCGTCGCGCCAGGCGTCGCCGATCCGCAGCCGCCGATGCTCGGGGGCCAGCACGTTCATCGGGTCACTCATCGCGTCGCCTCCTGTGATCTTCTTCGTGATGTCCGGCGTGCTTCAGCGATCGCGCTGTGCGCGTAGACGGACGGGTCACACGCCCTCGTCGCGGGCGAGGCGGGGCTCGATCGCCACGTGCGGACGCATGTCGCCGTCACCGCCCGGCGCGGTTACCGCCCAGCCTCGGACAGCGACAGCCCGGTGCCCGCATCGAACAGGTGCGCACGGTCCAGGTCGACAGTGACCTGCAGGCGTTCGCCCGGCGTACCGGTGACTGTGGGTCGTGCCTTGACCTTGAGGATCTCCGTCCCCACTCGGACGTCGACCACCGTTCGGTCACCGAGCGGCTCAAGGCCGTAGAGCTCCCCGGACAACGACGCGTTCCCACGCTGCTCGACGGACAGGTCCTCCGCGCGCAGGCCCAGTAGCAGCTGACGACCGTCCTCGGCCGTGGTCCAGCGGGGCCGTGGCAGCGTCCAGCCTGCCGCACCGACCAGTCGATCTCCGTCGGCGCGGCAGGCGAGCAGGCTGATCGGTGGGCTCCCGACGAATGCGGCGACCCACTGGTTGGCCGGACGCTCGTACACCTCGGTGGGCGTTCCGACCTGTTGCACCTGCCCCTCCTTGAGGACCGCGACCTGGTCGGCCATGGACAGGGCCTCGACCTGGTCGTTCGTCACGTAGACGAAGGTCGCTCCGAGGCTCCGGTGGATGCGGGTGAGCTCGGTGCGCATCTCGACGCGGAGCTTGAGGTCGAGGTTGGTGAGCGGTTCGTCCATGAGGAACGCGCGCGGGCTACGGACCAGCGCCCGGGCCAGGGCGACACGCTGCATCTCACCGCCCGACAACTGCGCGGGCCGACGTTGCAGCAGACGTTCGATGTGCAGCAGGCTGGACATCTGCTCGACGGCAGTGGCGATTTCACTCGAGGAACAGCGGCGCGCCCGCAGCGGCGAAGCGATGTTCTCGTACACCGTGTGTCGCGGGTAGAGGGCGTAGTTCTGGAAGACCATGGCCAGGTCGCGTGCGGCCGGGGTGTCACCGGTCGCGTCCCTGCCGTCCAGATGCACCGACCCGGCGTCAAGCTTCTCCAGGCCCGCGATCGCTCGCAGGGTCGTCGTCTTGCCTGCCCCGGAGGGCCCGAGTACGACGAAGAACGAGCCGTCCGGCACGTCCAGCGTCACCCCGTCCAGGGCCTGGACCTTGCCGAAGGATTTGCGCAGCCCGTGCGCTGCCAGGGTTCCCATCAGGCCACCAGCTCTTCCGTGCTCACGTCGTACACCGTTGGGGTCCCGCCGGTGTGCCGCAGCCCGACCTTCGCTTCAGCGGCGAAACGAACAGTCGGTGGCATCCGGACCCGGACGTCACGTTGGCCGCCGTGGTCGACCACGTAGATGATTTCGTCGCCCAGCCACTCCACCGAGACCACCCGGGCCGGGATCGAGCCTTCCGCCTCGGGTGCGGTGACTTCCAGCGCCTCCGGCCGGACGCCTGCGACCAGGCGGCGGTCGCGCGGCAGGCCAGGCGGTGGCGGGAGAACCAGTCCGCCCTCACCGCGCAGCTTCCCGTCGGCCACCTCCACCTCGATCAGGTTCATCGGCGGGGAGCCGATGAACGCGGCGCAGAAAAGACTCGCCGGACGGTCGTAGACCTCCAGCGGCGTGCCGATCTGCTCCACGCGGCCCTTGTTGAGGATGGCGATTCGGTGACCTAGCGACATCGCTTCGACCTGGTCGTGGGTGACGTAGACCATCGTCGCCCCCAGTTCTCCCTGCAGGTGCTTGATCTCCGTGCGCATGTCCGCACGCAGTTCCGCGTCCAGATTGGTGAGAGGCTCGTCCATGAGGAAGGCGCGCGGTCGTCGTACCAGGGCGCGAGCGAGCGCGACGCGCTGCTGCTCCCCGCCGGAGAGCTGGCGCGGTCGCCGGTCCAGGAGAGGACCGAGCTGCATCAGCCGGGCGGCCTCGTTGACCCGCTCGTGCACCTCCGGCTTGGGCAGGCCTTCGGCCCGCAGCGGGAACGCCAGGTTGTCGCGGATTTTGAGATGCGGGTAGAGGGCGTAGAACTGGAACACCATGGCGATGTCGCGCTCGGCGGGCGGCAGGTCGTTGACCAGCGTGTCGCCGATGCGGATGTCGCCCGTCGTCTGCCTCTCCAGGCCGGCGATGGCCCGCAGCGTTGTCGTCTTGCCGCAACCCGAGGGGCCGAGCATCACGAACAGCTCGCCGTGGCCGATGGACAGGTCCACGTGTTCGACTGCGACCGTCCCGTCCGGGTAGCGCTTGTGCAGCGCTGTCACCTCGATGCCCGCCATCAGCGTCGCACCGCCCCGAGCGTCACACCGGCGATGAGGTGCTTGCGCACCAGGTACGCGAAGACGAGCACCGGTAGGGCGAACACCACGGAGGCGGCGGCCACGAGACCCCAGTCCGTAGTGGTGCCGCCGATGAGGCCGGCGATGGCGGGTGGGGCCGTCCGGACGTCGTCGCTGGAGGTGAGGAAGGTGGCGAACACGAACTCGTTCCACGAGAAGATGAGCGCGAAGACCGCCGTCGCGGCGATGCCGGGCACGAGCAGGGGAAGGGTGTATCGCCGGAACGCCTGCAACCGGGTGTAGCCGTCGAGCATGGCGGCATCCTCGTACTCCGCGGGCACCTCGTCGACGAACCCCTTCATCATCCAGATCGTGAACGGGACGTTGAACGCGGTGTAGATGAGGATCAGGCCGAGCTTGTTGTCGATGAGTCCGACCTGGCGGTACATGAGGAAGATCGGGATCACGACCACCACGGGCGGCATGAAGCGGGTGGACAGGATGAAGAACAGTTGGTCCTTCTTGGCCTTCACGGCGAAGCGTGAGTAGGCCCAGGCCGCCGGGACACCCAGCACGGTGGCCAGCACCGTGGAAGCTCCGGCGACCACGACGGAGTTGAGGAACGAGACGGACAGGGCCGAGCGACCGCCGTCGGGGTTGACGAACACGTCCTTGTAATGATCCAGAGTGATCTTGAAATCGAAGAACTTGGCCGGGATGGCGTAGACGTCCCGGTTCTCCTTGATGGACGTCTCGATCATCCACAGCACCGGAAAGAGCATCACGACGGCCAGCACGGTCAGCAGCGTGACCTCCAGCACGGAGCGGCCCCGGCCGCCAAGGCGGCGCACGGGGGGCGTGTGATCCCGGGCAGGACCTGTGGACACGGCCTCGTCGACGGAGACGGCCATCAGCCCTCCTTGAGCTTGTTCAAATAGCGCAGGTAGAACTGCGTGAGGATGATGACGACGAGGACCATGAGGATCCCGTACGCCGAAGCGGTTCCGGTGTTGAAGCCAAGGAACGCGACCTTGTAGATGTGGAACGACAACGTCTCGGTGGAGACGCCGGGGCCTCCGTTGGTGAGGATGTAGACGAGGTCGAACAGCCGAAAGGCCTCGATGGCCCTGAACATCACGGCAATGAGAAGCAGTGGCCACACCAGCGGAAGAGTGATGGTGCGGAACCGGAACCACTCGGACGCCCGGTCGATCGAGGCGGCCTCGTACAGGTACTTGGGAACCGCGCTGAGGCCGGCGAGTGCGATGAGCATGATGAACGGCGTCCACTGCCAGGTGTCGACAACGACCAGGGAAAGCAGTGCTGTCCGCTGCCGGGTGAGCCACTCCACCTGCCCCAGGCCGACCGAGCCGAGCATGCTGTTGACCACGCCGAACTGCGCGTCGAGCATGAACCGCCAGAACAGCCCGACCACGACCGGCGACAGCATCATCGGAACCAGGAACAGAGTGGTCAGCACTCCTCGCCCGTGCGTGCGCCGGGAGATCAGGTAGGCGATGCCGAAGCCGAGCACGGTCTGCAGGCCGACCGCGCCGACCACGTAGATCAACGTTGTCAGGGCCCTCGTGTGGACCTGCGCCGACGTCAGGATTGCCGTGTAGTTCCCGAACCCGATGAAATTGGCGCGCCCCCCGCGGGTGGCCGAGTAGTCGGTGAAAGACAGGTACAACGCCCACAGCAACGGGAACACCGACATGGCGAGCAACAGCAGCATCGCGGGGGAGATGAACGTGACGGCGAGCCAGCGGTCGCTCAACCGGCGGGACCGCCCCGGTGCAGGTGGCGTCACAGACGCCACCTGCCCGGGATCGGTCGTCAGAGGGACGGGGTCACTCACAGTCCGCCGCCGCCCTTGCGGCTGCTCGAGTCGAGCACGCTCTGCTGCTCCTTGGCGATGTCGTCGAGCGCATCCTTCGGCTTCTTCGCGCCGTTGAGGGCCGCGTTCACGTTGGTGTTCTCGATGTCGACGAGGCGCGCGTACTCGGGCACGTTCCACATGTCCCGCATCCGCGGAACCGAGTCCGCGTACACCTTGTTGAACGGCCCGGCATTGAGGAACTCGGGCGACTCCAGGGCATCCGTACGCGCTGGCACGCCGCCGGCCGCGGCCCACTTCTTCTGGACATCAGCCTGCTCGAACCACTTCATGAAGTTCAGGGCCTCGGCCTGGTTCGCCGCGGCGGAGTAGGCCGACACGTGCATCCCCATACCGCCGAGCGGCACCAGGTTCGTCTTCTGGCTCGGCAGGGTGGCAAACCCCAACTTGTCGAGAATCTGCTCCCGCGTGGTGCCGAGGGTCGACTCCTTCGGATCGAGCAGGCCGCCGCTCGCGGCGATCCAGTTGAAAGCGATGCATGCCTTGCCCTGGGCGACCGCCGCGTTCACCTCGTCGATGAACCAGTTGCCGGAGCCCTTCGCGGTCAGCGGCTTCATCTTGTTGACCAGGACGTCCATCGCCTCCTGGCCAGCGGCGTCGTTGAGGACGCCCTCGATCTTGCGGTTCTTGGGGTCCCAGAGGTTGCCGCCGTAGACGCCGTTGACCGTGTTGTAGGTGACGGCTGCGGCGTCGGACCCGTTGGCCTGGTGGAAAGCCAGCCCGCTGACGCCAGGGTTGTCCGCCTGGCACTTCTCGGCGGCTGAGATCATCTGGTCCCAGGTCTGCGGCGGCTTGTCGCCGATCAGGTCCTTGCGGTAGATCATCGTCCAGGTGTCGCCGAGCAGTGGCAGGCCGTACAGGCTGGCGTTCTCGTCGCGCTTGCCGGTCTCCGCCTGGGGGAACTGGCCGTACGCCGCCAGGAGGTACGGGTTGTAGGCCGCGACGTCGATGTTGTTCTTGACGAAGTCGGTGAGGTCGAGGATGTTGCCGTTCGTCACGGCCTCGCCGATGTGTTGCGAGTCCAGGATCGCGATGTCGAAGTCGGTCTTGCGCGCGGCGAACTGGGTGAACATCGCGTCGTGCCAGTTCGCGTTCGGCACGGTGTTGACCTTGATGGTCGCGTTCGGCCGTACCTTCTTGTACTCCGTGTTCGCGAAGGCTTCCAGTGCCTTGGCGGGGGGCCAGTCGAACCAGATGAAGCTGAGGGTCAGCGGGTCCTTGGTGAGCTCCGGGATGGTCGCCGGCGCCTTGGGGGCGCTCGCCTTCTCGTCGTCGTCCTTGCCATCGCCGCAAGCCGTCATGGTCGTGGCCACCAGCAGCATGGCCGCCGTCGCCAGCCGTGCCTTCCGGCCGGTTGTGGACATTCTTCCTATTCGCTTCGGACTGTGCATTTTTATGCCTGCTTTCTGGGTGGGGACTTCTAGAACCTCGCTATGTGCTTCGCCGAGCAGTTGCTGGGTTGTCCAGGCGTGTTGCCGGGCCGTCGCGGGGGCCGACCCGCGGACCGGCGTCACGAGTACGCCGCGATGTACTGGGTCTTCATGGTGTCGAGAAGTCCTTCGGCCCATCTGCGGCCCGGTGACGGACCGAGCAGGACGTCGAACATGCTCAGGGGAGCTTCAGGTGATCGAAGTGGAGCGATGGCGGGCGGCTCCGCCATGGGTGCAGGATGGCGATCATTCGCCACCTTTCCTATACGATCCCGGTGGGGGCGTCAGCATCCCGCAGCGTTGCGATCGATGTCAACAGCTTCCCGCAGGCGCAAGGAAGGACCTCACCTCACGATGGACGACGAAGCGATGATCGCGCGGGGCCGCAGGGCGGTGACGGGCGGAATACCGCCGGGCAGATCTGGTGGCCGGCTTGCCGACGAGGTGTACGACACGCTGCTCGGACAGCTGATGTCGCTACGGATCGAGCCTGGCTCCCGCGTCACGATCGACGTCCTGGCGCGGGAGCTGGGGGTCTCGCAGACGCCGATCCGAGACGCTCTGAACCGCATGGAGGCCGAGGGCCTGGTCGTGCGCGTACCCCATGCCGGCTACCGCATTCCGCCCCAGATCACCCGTCACCGATTCGAGGACATGCTCGAGGTCCGCCTGCTCCTCGAGCCGGCGGCGGCGCGCAGATCCGCGGAACGCGCGTCCTTGGAGCAGGTGGCCGGTCTGCGACGGATGCTGGAGGAGATGGCGGAGCTGGAGGGGGGCAACGGGCCGATGGCCTATGGCGCCTTCGGGCTGCGCGACGCCGCTTTTCACGATCTCGTCGCCCTGAGCGCGGAGAACCAGGTCATCCGTGAAGCGCTCGCTCGCCTGCACAGCCACGTGCACCTCTTCCGGCTGCACCACGACACCCAGGTCACTCACCTGGCCATGGCCGAGCACGAGGACATTGTGGCCGCGATCGCCGCGCG
Source organism: Micromonospora arida (assembly GCF_042873195.1). NCBI lineage: Bacteria > Bacillati > Actinomycetota > Actinomycetes > Micromonosporales > Micromonosporaceae > Micromonospora > Micromonospora arida. Next base: position 231,013 of record NZ_JBIALC010000004.1, read on the forward strand.
TGACCCCGACGCCGCCGCCTACGCGATGCGTCGGCACATCCTGCGGTCCGGCGAGCGCTTTCGACGGTTGTTCGACGAGATCGAGGACGCGGACGGAGTGGCGGTAGAGGCTTGACGGGCGCGCTGGGCCCAGGAATGCTGACTCAATCCTGATCGGATCGGATTGGATCCACCTCACCCGCCCCCAGATGCGAGGAGAAGCAGGTGCCCAGAGCGCTGCTCCTGACCGGCGACGCCGCCGAGGAGCTCGACACCATGTATCCCTACTACCGCGTGCAGGAGGGCGGCTGGGACGTCGACGTCTCGTCACGGACGATGCGCGACGTGCAACTGGTCATCCACGAGTTCGACCCCAACTCCGACGCCTACGTGGAGAAGAACGGCCGCAAGCTGCCGGTCGACGTGCCCTGGGCCGAGGTCGACGTCGAGCGCTATGACGCCCTCATCATTCCTGGGGGACGTGCCCCCGAATGGATCCGGGTCGACGCCGACGTCAGGCGTATCACCGAGCACTTCTTCGCGCGCAACCTCCCCATCGCGTTGGTGTGCCACGGCGCGCAGGTGCCAGCGGTGTACGGGCTCCTGAAGGGTCGAAAGACGGCGTGCTTCCCCCCGATCACCGGTGACATGGAGAACGCGGGCGCGACGGTCATCGACGCCCCCGACGTCGTCGACGGCAACCTCGTCTCCTGCCGGGGGTGGCCCGACATGCCGCAATTCGGCAGGGCGATGATGGAGCTCTTCTCGAAGTCTGTCGACCCCGCATCGGCATGAGCACACCTGGCCTGCCCCGGTGACCGCACTTCGGAGCCTCACAGTCGACGGTTCCCCCGTCCACGTCCTGGAGAGCGGCACGGGGCCGGCGGTGCTGATGCTGCACGGCTCCGGACCCGGCACGACCGGGTCCGGCGCCTGGGCAACGACGGCGCAGGCGCTGGGCGCGTCCTGGCACCTGGTGGCTCCGGACCAGGCGGGGTTCGGCCGCACACCCATCCCGGCGGGCTCCAGGGGTGGGCTCCGGCTGTGGACCGAGCAGGCAGCAGGCCTGATGGATGCTCTCGGTATCGAGCACTACGCCGTGGTGGGTCACTCCATGGGCGGTGCCGTGGCGCTGGCGTTGGCGGCCGCGCGCCCCCAGCAGGTCACCCGTGTCGTGGCGGTCTCGACGATGGGCGCCCCCGGGGCACCGCTGTCCGCCGACCTCGACGCGGTCTGGGCCGCCCCCGCCGGCCCGATCGGGGCACGAGACATGCTGAGTCGCCTCGTCCTCGACCAAGCGCTCGTGACCGATTCGGCCGTCGAGGCCCGTGCAACCGCGATGCGAGCGGGGGAGGCCGCATTCGCGTCGTTGTTCCCGCCACCCAGGGCACGATGGGCCGACGAGCTCACCCTCTCGGCGCAAACCCTGGCAGCGGTACGCGCGCCCGTGCTGCTCGTACACGGCGCCGAGGACCGGGTCACCCCGCTCGAGACGGCAACCCAGCCCCTGCTCGAACACCTGGCCGACGTCCGTCTGCACGTGTTCGGCCGATGCGGGCACGTGCCGGCGATCGAACACCCGCAGGAGTTCAGGCAACTGCTGTCGTGCTTCCTCCGCCCGGACCGAGGTCACTGACTGCTGCGGCAGGCTGCACGACCTCAGGGCCGAGTGTTCATGAGTGCCACGACGACAAACCGTGCGGAGTCACGGCAGTTCGTGAGAGCGAACCGGTGCCCCGCCGACCTGAGGTCGACGGGGCACGGTTGGTGCAGGGAGTGGATCAGGCGACGAAGCGGGTCTTGCGGCGGCGGGCCACCACGAAGCCCGCAGCGCCGGCGGCGAGCAGTACGCCACCGATGCCGGCGGTCAGGCCGGCCTTGGCACCGGTGATCGGCAGCGAGCCATCGGTGTCCCCGCCTCCCTGGCCGTCATCCCCACCGGGATTCTCGCTCCCGCCGTCGGCGCTCGCGATGATGGTGATCGTCGCCCTGTCGTTGGCTGGGTTGAGATCCACGCCCGTGTCGAAGGTCAGCCGCACCTGGGCGGCCCGGGTGCCGGCCTCGTCGAGGCGCAGCTCGAACTCGTACTCGATTTTCTCGCCCTGCGCCAGGCGTTTGTGCTCGCCGCAGTGGTACACCGTTGCGCCAGGCTTTCCAGGCACCCAGTCGCCGTAGCTCGAGCAAGTCATCGGAACGCGTACGGCCGTTACGCCACTCGGCAGCGAGAGCACGGTACGGGCACGGAGATCCTTGGCTCCGTCAACGTTGACAGCCGCTGGGCCGTTGTTGACATAGCCGACCTTCAGCGGCACCGTGGCGCCGACCTTCCCAGTCGCGGTCGCCGGCGTCCCGAGCGCCGCCACTTCAGTCCCCTGGTCACCGCTGACCTGGAGTCTCATCAGCGTTCTGTCGTTCTGGTCGTTGACGTCTGTCTGCCGCGAGCTGCTGTGCAGGCTGACCGGCTCAAGCGTCAGCTCCCCCTCGGTGCCCTGCTGCCCAAGTCGCACTGGCATCGAGGACTGGAACTCCTCCCAGTCGGCCGGCGTGTACCAGTACGCCGCACCGGAGTGGCCGTTCGGGGCCGGGTCGTCGGCCGGCACGGTGAAACCGAAGCGAGAGTCCAGCCGTGCGGCGCCGCCCGGCTCGATGGTGGTGTGGAACCGGCAGGCGAAGGCGTGGCGGAAGGAGTCGGCGGGGCTGTACTCGCAGTTCTTGTACCGCTTCGACGGGCCGAGACCGTAGCCGCCTTCAAAGAACAGCACCACGTCGTGGACGGCCTTCTCGCCCCGGTTCGCCACCGTGAGCGGGACGTCGAGCGTGTCGCCGAGGGCGCCTGTCAGCTCGAGCCGCTGCTCGATGGCGGCGAGATCCACGCCCTCACCGATGCTGACGGTCGAGTGGTAGGTGGCCGAACCGCCTTCGGCATCGGTGACTGTGAACTTGAGTTCACCCTGCTGGTCGGGGGTGGCACTGTCCTTCGCCCGCACCCTCACAGCGACCATGTTGATGTACGAGCCGTCGTCTACCTTGTCCAGCACCTTGCAGGTGAGGATCGCACCGGACTCGGTGCAGGGTTTTTCACTTTGGCCGTTCCACACGTCGGCGAAGCCGGCGACCTTGCTCCGGTCCACCTTGACGGTGTAGTCGCCTCGCTCCCTGGTGCGGGCAAAAAGCTCCGTGTAATCTCCAGGGCCGCCGGGGGCGACAACCACATCCTTGGCGTAGAGATCGAGGTCCTCGGCGGCAGGGGCGGCGAAGGCGGGGATGGCGGAAGCGGCGACGAGCGCGCCTACGACGCCGAACCCGGCAAGCCAGCGCCGGGCGAGTTGCTTGGGCATTACCGGGTTCCTCCGTGGGATTGATCAGTGGAGCCCGTGGAGCTTATGAGGCCGTTAGGACTGGGGCCGCCCCACTCGGGCACCTGCGGCGGATACGGGCCGAACGGGGGGCCAGCATCGCCGTAAGGTCGGGTGCCGCACCAGGGCGAGGGTCATCTTTCTGATCCTCCGGGGCCTACCCACTAGCATGGCGTCATGACCGTAGATCTGTTCGCGGGCATCCCCGTTCGCGACTACGCCGCCGCGGCGGCCTGGTACGAGCGACTCCTCGGCGCCTCGCCGTCGTTCCTACCGAACGACACCGAGGCGGTGTGGGAGCTCGCCGAGCACCGGTACCTGTTCATCGAGGTGCGGCCCGACCATGCCGGGCACGCCATGCACACCGTCTTCGTCAGCGACTTCGACGCCCGCATTGCCCAGATCGCCGAGCGCGGCCTGGAGCCGGCCGGGCGCGATACCTACGACAACGGCGTCCGCAAGGCAACCTTCCGCGACCCGGACGGCAACGAGATCGGCTTCGGCGGCGGGCCGGTCTGACGGAGGCCAGCGACCCCGCCGTGCCGGCGGGCCGCCACGACCGGGCGTCGAATGCTCACTGCCGCGCTGGTCGCTGTCGCGATCGATCGATCGATCGATCCCAGCTGCACCAGACGGAGGGCGCCATCGCTGCGGGCACGGTCCGCCACCGCGTATCTCGGCCCCGCGAAGGCCCTGCCAAATGGTTGAAGGGGAATGGCGTTCGTACGATTCCAGTGCCGGGACGACTTCGCTACAGTGCCGGTCATGGTGCGCAATGGCTAGCGTCAGAGGCAGCTTTGAGTATCCCGATGGGCTGATTCCAGGAACGTCCAAAGCGGGCGGACTTCACCAGAATCTGTACAACAGCGCCGGGAAGCTCGTTGACCACGGCACGTTCATCCCGGACGGTGACAGCACGGGGTCGGCAGGGCCGGGGAGAGCGTCCTCGGAGTTCAAGGATCTGGTCAGGACACTGGCTCTGGAAGCCGCCACGAGGGCTGCCAAGGCGGCCGCGCCGCATGTCGAGAGATGGTTGGTGCAGCAGGCGCTGCCGGCTGCGAAGACCGCGTTGACCCAGCAGGCGGTCCCAGCAGTGAAGTCGACATGGAATAACCAGGCGCTCCCCGCCATGCGGTCGACGTGGAATTTTGTGTCAGGGAAACGATCCTCTCGCGGTGCCATTGCCGCCGAGTCGGCGCCGGAGGCGGGTCCGATCCGGGTTACGGCGACTGTGGGCGGGGAACCGTCGCCAGAACTGGTCGCGGCGCTTGAGAGCTTCAGCGCCGGGGCCAGCGAGGCGGAAGCGAGGGAACGCTTTGTCGCGGCGATGATGGCCCAACTGCTCACCGAGGATGGTCGACTGTTCAACGAGGTGCAGGCGAGGGTACTGCTCAACGTCGGGGCCGAGGAGCTGAACATGGAGAGCGCGCTCGGCCCGGAGCAGGTGAGCGACAGCATCAAACGGATGCTGGAGGAGGATCCAGCGTTGATCGATGAGCTGGTACGGGCTCTAGGGCCGCGCCAGATCGAGGGGTGAGCGACGCTCCGCTTGGGAAACGGCGGTGCAGCCACCTACTGGAAGCGGGCGCGCACGGCTGAGCGGGGACCCCCGCGTTCCATCTCCCATACGTCTCATCGAGCTGGTTCAGTGCCTCGTCGGCGGTTCCCGCGTAGGCGAATGTCTGGGAGTCGATGTCCTGGCCGCCGAAGTGCCATCCGACCCGATAGCCCAGGCAGGAAACGATGATGTGCGCCAGCCGCCAGGCAATCGTGGTCACCGGCGCCGGCGCCGGGTCAGGGGACGCGGAGTCCATCGTCCATTCCCCCGAACCCGCCGACATCGGTGCGGCCGACGTGCCCCGTGGGCGGATGCTCCAGCAGCCACGCACCGGCGCGGCGGACCCTGACCGCTCGCGCTCGGCCTGCTGGCGGCCTGTGGCTGGCGCGGCGGGCGGGCGGCGCGGCCTCAGCCTGCGGCCGCAGCGGTGATGTAGGTGTGGAAGGCCGCTACCTGTTCATCCGTGACAACTGGTTCGAAGTCCAGGCGCTCGCTCGGAACGATGCTGGTACCCGTACCGGTGACTGTCACGAACCAGGCGCCTTCGTGTCCGAACCAGCGCGCCTGCGCCAGGACGCCGATGTCGTCGCTCTCTGAGGGGTCATCGGGGTTCTCCCCGGCGATGATGCGAACCCACTGCCCGTCCTGGCCGTAGGGCGGCTGCGGGACGTGCAGGGTGAGGTTGTCCGCGCCAAGGCCATCACCGAACAGGCGAGCTGCACCGGCCTGGGCCAGTGCCCACAGATCCGCTGTCCTACCCGTGCGGCCTACCTCCACCTCGCCGTCCGGACCGTCGACCAGTACGGCGTACGAGCGGTCAGGCTCGTGCCGCACCCGCGCTCGCACCTGCATCTCGGGGTCGCTCATCCGTTGATGATGCTGCAGCCGCTCTAGCGGAAGCCCGCCGTACAGCCATTCGTTGCAGCCGAGCCGGCTGCCGGCGAAGGGCGGAACCGTTCGGTCGGCCGCCCGGGCAGCGGGTGTCACCGCCGCTGTGCTCCACGCAGTGCCCGGGTGGTCAGCACCAGGAAAGCGGCTGCCGTGCGTGCCAGCCGGAGGTGGCACGCAACGAGCGCGATGAGGGCCAGCCCGGCGGATGTCTCGGCTCGGCCGCTTGATTGCTCTGCCTGGATCCCGGCCGGTGTGGCTTTCCGTGGCAGATCTCTTGACTTCTCCTGAAACCGGGCGTAAACAAAGCACAAGCAAAACGAAACGGCGGTGAAACAACAACATGTACGCCGAAGAGCGACAGCAGGAGATCCTTCGCATCGCCCGGGACGTGGGCCGGGTCGAGGTCGCTGGCCTGGCCGATGGGCTCAACGTGACGTCGGAGACCATCCGCCGCGATCTCACCATCCTGGAGCGGGCCGGGGTGCTGCGCCGCGTCCACGGTGGAGCGATTCCGGTCGAACGGCTCGGGTTCGAGCCCGCGCTGGCGGCGCGTGACGCGGTACTCATCGAGGAGAAGGAGCGCATCGCCAAGCTCGCCTTGAGTGAAGTGCCGGAGGAGGGCGCGATCATCCTCGACGCCGGCACCACGACCGCCCGGCTGGCCCAGCTGCTCCCGGTCGACCGTGAGCTGACCGTCGTGGTCAACTCGCCGGTCATCGCCACGACCCTCGGTACCTATGCCAACCTCAACGTGCTGCTGTTGGGTGGACGGGTCCGCGGGAAGACCCTGGCGACCGTCGACGACTGGGCGCTGTCGCCGTTGGCGGACCTCTACGTCGACGTCGCGTTCATCGGGACCAACGGCATCTCGGTCGAGCGTGGGCTGACCACCCCGGACCCGTCCGAGGCGGCGGTGAAGCGGGCGATGGTCCGTGCGGCCCGCCGCACGGTGGTGGTCGCCGATCACACCAAGCTCGGCAACGACTATTTGGCCCGGTTCGCTGAGCTGGCCGACGTCGACCTGCTCATCACCGACAGCCGTGCCGACCTCGACCTGGTCGGTGACCTGGAGTCCGCAGGCGTTCGGGTGGTACGCGCATGAGAGCGGGGCGGGCATGATCGTCACCGTCACCCTCAACCCCAGCCTCGACCGGGCCGTGGAGGTCGACTCACTCACCCGGGGTGAGGTCATCCGGGCTGCCACAGCTCACCTTGACCCCGGCGGCAAGGGCGTCAACGTATCCCGTGCCCTGCTGGCCAACGGGGTGCCGTCGGTAGCAGTGTTGCCGTCCGGCGGTGACGAGGGCAACCAGCTCATCCGTCTGCTCAAGGCGGAGGGTGTGGAGGTCCTCGCCGTGTCGATCTCCGGAAGGACCCGTTCCAACATCACCCTGGCCGAGCCCGACGGCACGGTCACCAAGATCAACGAGCCTGGCCCGGCCATGTGCAGCGCCGAGTTCCACGAGGTGATCGACCGTGTGCTCGCCCGTGCCAGCGGTGCCGACTGGGTCGTGCTGTGCGGCAGCGTCCCGCCCGGCCTGCCCGCCGACGCTTACGCTCAGTTGTGCCGGAAGCTGCGCGCTGCCGGCGTCAGGGTCGCGGTCGATACCAGCGGTCCTGCCCTGCGCGAGGCCGCCCTGGCCGGGGCGACAGTGCTCAAGCCCAACCGCGACGAACTGGCCGAAGTGGTCGGCACCCCGCTGAAGGACCTCGGCGATGTGGTCGATGCCGCTCAGTGCCTGCGGGCATGGGGAGCCGGCACCGTCGTGGCCAGCCTCGGCGCTGACGGCGCTGTCCTGGTCGATGCCGAAGGGGTCCGCACCGGCACCTGTCCAGTCGCCCGGCCCCGGAGCGCCGTCGGCGCCGGCGATGCGCTGCTCGCCGGGTTCCTCGCTGCGGGCGCGCAGGGTGCCGCCGCTCTCGCTGAGGGCCTGGCCTGGGGCGCCGCCGCGGTGAGCCTGCCCGGCAGCCGGATGCCCGGTCCAGCGGACCTGTTCCGCCACGACGTCACCATCCACTCCTAGCCGGACGAGCTTCTTCCCTTCGCCGTCTGGACCGTCCCTCGATGAAGGAGATACCCCCGTGACCTCCTCTTCCTACACACCAGAGGTGAAGGGCCAGGGCCTCAGAGCCACGGTGCAACGCCTCGGCGGCTACTTGGCCGCGATGGTCATGCCCAACATCGGCGCGTTCATCGCCTGGGGCCTGATCACCGCACTGTTCATCCCGACCGGTTGGATCCCCAACAAGACCCTGGCCGAACTGGTCGGCCCGATGATCAGCATCCTGCTACCGGTGCTCATCGGCTACACCGGCGGCCGGCTGGTCCACGGCCAGCGCGGTGCCGTCGTGGGCGCGGTGGCGACCATGGGCCTCGTCGTCGGCGCGGATGTGCCGATGATCCTCGGCGCGATGATCATCGGGCCGCTCACGGCCTATGTCCTCAAGCTGTTCGACGGCCTGATCGAAAACAAGATCCGTCCCGGCTTCGAGATGCTGGTCGACAACTTCAGCGCCGGCATCATCGGCGCCGCGATGGCCATCGGCGGTGTCTACGGCATCGGCCCGGTGGTCGAATGGCTCACCAAGCAAGCCGGCTCGGGCGTCGACTGGCTCGTCGGCAAGGACCTGCTGCCGCTGACCTCGGTGCTCGTCGAACCCGCAAAGGTGCTCTTCCTCAACAACGCCATCAACCACGGCGTGTTCGGCCCGTTGGGCATCGCCGAGGCGGCCGACAAGGGCAAGTCGATCCTGTTCATGATCGAGTCGAACCCTGGCCCCGGCCTCGGTCTGCTGCTCGCCTTCATGGTCTTCGGCCCCCGCGCGCTGCGCCCCAGCGCCCCAGCCGCGATCATCGTGCAGTTCCTCGGCGGCATCCACGAGATCTACTTCCCGTACGTGCTGATGAAGCCAAAGCTGATCCTCGCCATGATCGCCGGTGGCGCGGCCGGCGTCGGCACCTTCGTGATCACCGGTGCGGGCCTGGTCGCCACCCCCTCGCCGGGCAGCATCTTCGCCTATCTCGCCGTCACCCCCAGAGGCGGCCACTTCGGGGTCATCCTCGGCGTCGTGATCGCCGCCGCCGTCACCTTCGCCGTCGCCTCGGCCCTGCTCGGCTTCGGGCGCGGCGAGCCCGCCGCGGACGCTGTCGGCCCCGACGAGGAGACGGCTGTCCGCCCGGACGAGGAAAGGGTTGTCGACCCCGACGAGACCCTGAACAAGTCGGCCAAGCAGGAGGTCTGAGCACATGCCCACCATCAACGGCACCGACATCAAGAAGGTCGTCGTCGCCTGCGACGCCGGCATGGGCAGCAGCGTGATGCTGGCCAGCCAACTACGGCGGCAACTCGCGAAGAACGCGGTGACCGTCGAGCACACGCCGGTCAACTCGATCCCGGCGGACGCAGACGTGGTCATCTGCCACCAGGGGCTCACCGCGCGGGCCCGGGTCAGCGCGCCCGACAAGGTGATCGTGCCGATCCAGGTGTTCATCGGCGACCCGGCCGTCACCAGGGTCGTGAACGCGGTGCAGCGCGGCGGTGAGCTGAGTGGCTGAGCTGCTGGCCCGTGACGCGATCCGGCTCCACGAGCGGGCCGGATCGCGCGAAGAGGCGATCAGCCGCTGCGGCGCGGTACTCGTCGAGGTCGGCGCGGTCGCCCCGGCGTACGTGGCCGCGATGCTCGCCCGCGAGCAGAGCGTCTCCACGTACATCGGGGAGGGCGTCGCCATCCCGCACGGCACGCTGAACAGCAAGGAGTCGGTCCAGCGCGACGCACTCGCGGTGCTGCGCTTCCCAGACGGCGTCGACTGGGACGGCTTCGACGTGCGGGTCTGCGTCGCCATCGCCGCAGCCGGCGACGGGCACGTGGACATCCTGGCCCAGCTCGCCTCGGTGCTGATGGACCCGGAGCAGGCGCAGCGGCTACGAGAGTCGACGAGCGCCGATGACGTGATCACCATCCTTGAAGGGAAGCCCTCGTGAAGGTTGTCCGATTCCACGCACCCGGTGACGTCCGCATCGAGGACGCGCCCGAGCCCACGCCGGGCCCCACCGACGTGAAGATCCGCGTCCGGGCATGCTCCACCTGCGGCACCGACGTGAAGATCTCCCGCTTCGGCCACCACCACATCGCCCCGCCGCGCGTCATGGGCCACGAGATCGCCGGCGAGATCGTCGAGGTCGGCGCCGATGTCACGGGCTGGCAGCCCGGCGACCGGGTCCAGGTCATCGCCGCCATCCCGTGCGGTCAGTGCGCCGAGTGCCGGCGCGGCCGGATGACCGTGTGCCCCAACCAGGTGTCGATGGGCTACCACTTCGACGGCGGGTTCGCCGAGCACATGGTTGTGCCGCACAACGTCCTCGCCGTCAACGGACTCAACCGGATCCCCGAGGGACTCAGCTTCGCCGAGGCATCCGTCGCCGAGCCTCTCGCCTGCGTCCTCAACGGCCAGAACCTCGCCGGTGTGGGGGAGGGCGACGACGTGGTCGTCGTGGGCTCCGGGCCGATCGGCTGCCTGCACGTCCGCCTGGCCCGCTCGCGCGGCGCGGCCCGGGTGTTCCTCGTCGACCTCAACCGCGAACGCCTCGACCTGGCCGCCAACCTGGTCCGGCCGGACGCGGCGATCTGCGGCGCCGAGACCGACGTCGTCGACGCGGTACTCAAGCTCACCGAGGGCCGGGGTGCCGACGTCGTCATCACCGCCACGGCCGCCGGCGTCGCCCAGGAGCAGGCGGTGCAGATGACGGCGCGGCAGGGCCGGATCAGCTTCTTCGGCGGCCTGCCGAAGGACAAGCCGGTCATCTCCCTGGACTCCAACCTCGTGCACTACCGCGAACTGACCATCGTCGGCGCCAACGGCTCCAGCCCGGAGCACAACAAGGAAGCGCTGCGACTCATCGCCAACGGCTCCGTGCCGGTCGCCGACCTCATCACCCACCGCCTGCCGCTCGACCGCGCCCTCGACGCCTTCGGCATCGTGGCGCGCGGCGAAGCGATCAAGGTGACGATCGAACCCTAGGGGGATCCGATGCCCACCAGAACAGTCCTCGTCGGCTCCGCCAGCGGGCTGCACGCCCGACCGGCGGCGCTGTTCGTCGCCGAGGCGGCGAAGCAGCCGGTGCTGGTCACCATCCGCAGCGGCGACAAGAAACCCGTGCCGGCCCGCAGCATGCTCGCCGTGCTGTCGCTCGGCGCCAAGAAGGGCACCGAGGTCACCCTGGAGGCCGACGGCGACGGCGCCCAGGCCGCCGTCGACACCCTGGCCGACCTCCTCGAACGTGATCTGGACGCCGTCGATGCGTGAACTCCGGGGGATCGGGGCCAGCCCCGGTGGTGCGGCGGGGCCGGTCTACCGGTTGGCCCCGCCGCCGGCCCTGCCGCCGCTGGTGGAGGCCGTTGATCCCGGGGCCGAGAAGGCGACCGTCCGGGCCGCGGTCCTCGCCGTCGCCGCCGACCTGACCCGTCGGGCGGACACCGCCCTGGACGTGACCGCCGCCGAGGTCCTGCGCGCGCAGGTCATGATGGCGCAGGACGAGACGCTCATCGACGCGGCCGACATCGCCATCGACGGCGGTGCGGACGCGCCGCACGCGATCACCGACGTGCTCGCCGGGCACCGGGCCGCCTTCGAAGCCGCAGGCGGGTACCTCGCCGAGCGGGTCAGCGACCTCGACGACCTGCGGGACCGCCTCGTCGCAGCGTGCCTCGGGCTGCCGATGCCGGGCGTGCCGGACCCTGGCCATCCGTACCTGCTCATCGCCCGCGACCTGGCGCCCGCCGACACCGCCGGCCTCGAGCCGGGCCTGGTGCTGGGCCTGATCACGGCAGAGGGCGGGCCGACCAGCCACACCGCGATCCTGGCCCGGACACTCGGTATCCCGGCCGTGGTCCGCTGCCCGGGCATCCTGGACGTGACCGACGGCGCGCTGGCCAGTCTCGACGGCACGAGCGGCGTCGTGGTGGCCGGTGTCTCCGCCGAGACGGTGACCACTGTCAACGCGGACCGGCTCGCGGAGATCGAGCGCCGCGCCCGCTCCCGAGGCCCCGGGCGGACCGCGGACGGCCATCCCATCGCGCTACTGGCCAACATCGGATCCGCTCGCGACCTCACCGGCGAGGTTGAAGGCGTCGGCCTGTTCCGCACCGAGCTGCTCTACCTCGACCGCAGCGACCCGCCGTCGCACGAAGAGCAGGTCACCGCGTACCGCGACGTCTTCGCCGCGCTGCCCGGCAGCAAGATCGTCGTGCGTACCCTCGACGCCGGCGCCGACAAGCCGCTGCCGTTCCTGCGTCTGGCCGATGAACCCAACCCCGCGCTGGGCATCCGCGGTCTGCGGGTCGCACGGCAGACACCTTCCGTGCTCACCACGCAGTTGGCCGCGATCGCGGCGGCGGCTGCGGCGACGGACGCCGACGTCTGGGTGATGGCGCCGATGGTCGCCACGGCGGCGGAGGCGGCAGCGTTCACTGAGTCCTGCCGCGAGCACGGCCTGCCGACCGCCGGCGTGATGATCGAGGTGCCAGCTGCGGCCCTGTGCGCCAGCCAGGTGCTATGCCACGCGGATTTCCTCAGCGTCGGCACCAACGACCTCAGCCAGTACACGTTCGCCGCTGACCGTATGTGCGGCGACCTCGCCGACCTGCTCGACCCGTGGCAGCCCGCGCTGATCGCGCTCCTCGCCTCCTGCGCGGCAGCTGGCGTCGAGGCGGGCAAGCCAGTCGGCGTGTGTGGAGAGTCCGCAGCGGATCCCGATTTCGCCCTGGTGCTGGCAGGCCTGGGCATCACCAGCCTGTCCATGGCGCCCCGCAGCATTCCGGCGGTGCGCGAGTCCCTGGCCGCGCACACCCTGGACGAGTGCCGCCGGATCGCCGAGGCGGTCCTTGCTGCCCCCAGCCCGGAGGCAGCCCGGGCGGCGGCGGCCGGTGCTTCGCCCCAGCTCCGGTCCGGCGTCGGCGTGCCCGTGCGGTGAGTCGGTCGCACAGATCGCACGGAATCTCCACGCACCGCTCACCTGCTGCTGGAATCAACCGTTCGTCCGCGACGATGGACGAGAGCCATGGCGGACCGTGTTCGAACTGCGCGCCCAGCTCGACAAGCCGCGACGCTCGGTAGGCCCTTGTGCGTGTTCCGAACCGGGACACCAGGGCGATGGTCGGACGGCCAAGCGGCCGCCCGACCATCTTCCTGCGGTCAGGCGGTCAGCTGCCGCCGCACATCGGCTGAGTCGTGCAGGTTGGTCATCTGGACGAATCGGCCGTCGCGGACCTTGTAGATCGCGTACTCGACGATCTCGAACGACTTTCCGGTCGGCGCTACGCCGAGCCACTCCTTCACGGGAGTGCCGGTGTTGACCACACGCGCGGCGATGCGATCGCGGTCGAACAGCAGTTCCTGAACCTCCCAGTGCATGTCCGGAACGGCGTTGATGATGGACCGCACGTCGGCGAGGACATCGTCCCTCGTCCCCGGCTCTCCGTTCAGCACAACCTCGTCGGCGATGAACTCGTGTGGTATTCCCCGGTGGGGCCATCGGGCCCGATCAGGGCCAAGGCGACAGTTGCGTCGGTGCCTTCGGTGGCGGTGTAGCCAGGGTCGGAGGCGTTGATCCGCATTCCGGGCACGTTCTTGGCGTACTGAATGGTGAGTGCGAGCACGGCGGCTTTCGAGTTGGCGTACGGAATCATGTATCCGTGGAACGAGTCGTCCTCGGGGTCCAGCAGGGCGCGCGGGAAGCCGAGTCCGGAGGCGACGTTGACGATCACCGGCGGGGACGACTGCCGCAACAGGGGCAGGGCGGCCTGGGTGAGCCGTACGACGCCGTAGACGTTGGTCTCAAAGGTCACGCGCATCGCGTCGACGTCCAGGTCGTCAAGGTTCCACGACGAGCCTACGACGGCCGCGTTGTTGATCAGAACATCGAGTTTGGACAGCGACCCGATCGCCTTGTCGACGCTGTCCTGGTCGGTGACGTCGAGCTGAACCGCGACGGCTCCGAGGTCGCGGGCGGCATCGCCGGAGGCCAGGTCACGCATGCCGGCGTAGACGGTGTGACCGGCGGCGATCAGGCGGCGGGTGGTTTCCAGACCGAGGCCCTTGTTGGCCCCGGTCACCAAGGTTGTGGTCATGCCACCCAATGTGCGCCGCCGCCGGACCGACCGGCAGGCTCTGTTCGACGGTGGGACCGGCAGTACCACCCACTGCGCCGGATGCCGGGCATCATGGATGACGTGGATGAGTTCGCGTAGGTCCTTCGAGCATGGCGGGACCGGGTACGCCCCGAGGACGTGGGCCTGCCCCCAGGCCTGGGTCGTCGCGCTCCCGGGCTGCGGCGTGAGGAGTTGGCCCAGCTCGCCCGGGTAAGCGTGGACTACATCGTCCGCCTGGAGCAGGGCCGGGCCCGTCACCCCTCACCGCAGCTGCTGGCCTCGCTGGCCCGGGCGCTGCGCTTGAACGACCTGGAACGCGAAGCCGCCCACCGAGCCGGTACGCCGGATGGCCCCGCACTGCTGGAGAGGCTCAGCCGTCGCCGGGGCGCACCAGCCCGCTCTCGTAGGCGATAACCACAAGCTGGGCGCGGTCGCGGGCGTTCAGTTTGTGCAGCAGACGACTCACGTACGTGCGGGCGGTGTCCGGGCTGAGATGCAGGGCAGCTCCGATCTCCACATTCGACCGTCCGGTGCCAACCTGTGCCAGGACGTCGCGTTCGCGCCCGGTGAGCCCGGTCAGCCGGGCCGGGTCTGCGACGGGGGAGCGGGCGGCCGCGGCGATCACCCGCCGGGTCACCGCGGGTGACAGCAGCGCGTCTCCGCCGGCCACCACGCGGACGGCGTCCCGCAGGGCGTCGGGCGGGGTGTCCTTGAGCAGGAAGCCGGCGGCGCCGGCGCGGATGGCCTCGAAGAGGTACTCGTCGTCGTCGAAGGTGGTCAGCATGACCACCCGGACGTCGGCCAGCGTCGGGTCGGCGAGGATGCGGCGGGTGGCCTCGATACCGTCGCCGCCGGGCATCCGGACATCCATCAGGACGACGTCGGGCCGCTGCTCGCGGGCGACCGCCACACCGGCCCGGCCGTCGCCGGCTTCGCCGACGACGGTGATGTCCGGGGCGCGTTCCAGCAACGCGCGGAGTCCGGTGCGGACCAGGTGCTGGTCGTCGACGAGGAGGACGCGTACGTCGGTCATGCGGCGACTCCGGCCAGCGGTAGGTGGACCGAGACCCGGAAGCCGCCGTCAGCGGTCTCGCCGGCATCGAGGGTTCCGCCGAGCAGGGCAACCCGCTCCGACATACCGCGTAGCCCCTGACCCGTCTCAACCGCCGTGCCGCCGGTGGATCCCCGGCCGTCGTCGACGACCTCCACCGACAGCCGGGCCGGGGTCGCCCGGATCGTCACCGTGGCGCGGGTGGCGTGCGCGTGGCGCAGCACATTGGTCAGCGCCTCCTGCACGATGCGGTACACAGTGCTGCCGACCACCGTGGGCAGGGTGTCGACCGACCCGTCGAGACGCAGTTCGACCGGCAGCCCACCGCGGCGGACGCCCTCAATGAGCGTACGCAGCTGGGTGAAACCGGGGTCCGGCTCGCGTGGCCCGGGCTCGCGACGCAGCGTGCCCAACGTGGCACGCAGCTCGGCCATGGCGCTGCCGCTCACCGAGTGGATCGCGGCCAGCGCGGCCTCGGCCCGCTCGGGCTCGGCATCAGCAAGTGCCTCCCTCGCCACAGCCGACTGCAGGGTGACCACCGACATCGTGTGTCCGAGCGTGTCGTGCACCTCCCGGGCAATGCGCAGCCGCTCGGCCTCGACCTGGCGGGCTGCCTCCCGGCGGCGTTCCTCGGCCGCCGAGGCGGCCTGCCGGGCCAGCGTGACCCGTAGCGAACGCCGGTTGCGGACGGCGTCACCGAGAGCGATGACGGCGAGTATCAGGGCCGCCTCGGAGCCGAGACCGGCACCGATCACGACAGAGATGTCGTCTCCCTCGACGAGCCGGGCGGCCACCGAAACGGCCAGCAGGCTCCCGCCGACGGCGGCGGCCGGGACCACCCGGCCCCGCTGGGCGGCCACGTAGAGGATGGCGGCGGCCGGCGCGGCCACGCCGACCGGCGGCAACTCCAGCGCGTAGTAGCCGAGGATGCCGGCGGCTGTCGCCAGCAGCGCGGGGACGGTCCAACGCCGGGCTACCAGCAGCAGTACGGCCAGGCCGACCCCGAACCCGCCAGCCAGCGCCGCCCGGGAGGTCGGCGCGTCCTCGGTCGCGATCGCCGCCGCGACCAGGCCCAGGATGGCCACAGCGAGCAGCGCCTCGGTTCGGGTGGGTGAGGTGGCCTGCACGTCCGTGAGCCTAAGTCGGCGTGGGCCAGCGCCGCTGCCGTCCGCAGGCATCACCCCCGCCCCCGCACGTACGTCGAGAAGCGATGCCAGCTCACGCGGCTGCGCGGCAGACGGCCCCGAATTGGCGACCTAGCGTCGACGACGACATCACAGATCGTGCCCGCAAGGTTTCGAAAACCAAGGAGAAGTACTGCTGTGTCCCGTATCAGACTGACGTGGATTGTGCTTGTCGTGCTCGTCTGGGCGGCGATGATGTCCTTTGGTGGGGTCGCGGCCGAGACCGTGATGCTCTACCCGAACATCTTCGGGGACGCACCCGCCTCGCTGGACCGGGCCCGTGAGTTCCTGGTCGCCGGAGGCCCGAGCGACTACTTCCCGCCGCTGGGCGCCTCGGTCGTGTTGATGAGCCTCGCCGCGACCGCCCTCACGTGGCGCAATCGGCGACTGCGGTGGTACGTCGCCGCCGCCGCGGCGGTCTTCATCGCCTGCGAGTTCCTGTTCTCGGTGGTGTTCTTCTGGCCACGCAACGAGATCATGTTCGTCGACCCGGTCGGCACGCATTCCCCGGAGTACCTACGCCAGGTCGCCGAGGAGTTCGTCGCCGGCCACTGGGTGCGCCTCGCCGGCGGAGCGGTGACGTCCGCGCTGGCATTCACCGCCCTGCTGCGCTTCGCCAGGGAAACCGCGCCGGTACGGGTCGAGCGATGAGCGCCGGGCGTCGCACGCTCGGGTTCTCGTGGCCGGCCCTGGTCGCGCTCGCCGTGTTGGCCGCACCGCGGGTGGTCCTGCACGACCTGCACGTCGTGGAGGAAGGGCGGCCCGCCGCCGTGCTGCTCGCGGTCGTACCGCTGATCTGTTGGGTGGCCGCTGTGCTGTGGCGGCGTCCGCCGCGTCCGTTCCTGACCGTGGTGGTCATCGGGGCGATCTACGGTGTCCTTCTCGCGGTTGGTCACCAGATTCTGTGGGACGAGGCGTTCGGTGCGACCGGGCCGACGCTCGGGGACATCGACCCTCGGGCGCAGGAAGCGATCCTTCGGGTGGCGGCGGTGTTCTCCAGCCTCGTCACCGGAATCCTCACCGGGGTGGTGGCCGGGGCGGTGGCGGCGGTGCTGAGCCGGCTCGTCATCGGGCGGCAGCGCGCCGCCGAGCAGCCGGTCGAGAAGGTGTGGCGGCGACCGGACGACGCTGGTGCCACTCGGCCACCGCAAGGCTGATCTGTCAACCGGCGAGCACCAGCCCGGCGCGAGCAGGGGACGGCCGCCGAACGCGGCCGTCCCCTGAGGTGGGGCGGGTGTCAAGGGCATGTCCCGAGGTTCAGCGGATCGTCGCCCCGCCGGTGGGGGTCGGCTGGACCCGCTCGAACCGCACCTTGCTCAGCCATCCCGGGAGGTCACTGAGCACGTACAGCTCGCCGTTCACATCGGCGCCGAACGCCGTCGGCTGGGTGGGGAAGGTGCCGATCTCAGCGGACTCGTAGCCACCCGTGGACTTGGGACGCACGGCGAAAGCGCGGGTCGAGCAGTAGTCGCTGGCGATGTAGGTGCCCCGCGCCTCCGGGGTGACGGAACCCCGGTACACCAGGCCGCCGATGATGGAGCAGTTCTCCGTCATGTAGTGGTCGTACTCGACGATCGGGTCGGTGAGCCGCACGCCCGGCCGGCACTGCGTCTCGTCGAAGACCGGCGTGCCCTCTCGGCAGGACCAGCCGAGGTTCGCGCCACGCTGCGACGGGCGGATGTGGTTGATCTCCTCGATCAGACCCTGGCCGACGTCACCGATCCACAGCGAGTTGTCGGCCGGGTCGATGGAGAACTTCCACGGGTTGCGCAGCCCGTAGACCCAGATTTCCGGCCGCGCGCCCGGCGTGCGGACGAACGGGTTGTCGTAGGGCACGCAGTAGGGCTTTCCGCCGCAGCTGCGGTTGACGTCGATCCGCAGAATCTTGCCGAGCAGGGTGCCGAGGTTCTGGCCGCTCTTGTAGGGGTCGTTCGCGTAGCCACCGTCACCGAGGGACCAGTAGAGGTAGCCGTCGCGGCCGAAGGCCACCTGTCCGCCGTTGTGGTTGCCGTAGTCGGCGTGCTCCTGGGTGAGCAGCACCTGCACCCGTTCAGGAGCGTTGATGGGCAGTCGCGCCAGGGTCAGCGCGCCAGCCGGCAGGCTCGTGTAGGCCACGTAGAGCATCCCGGTCCGCGCGAAGTTCGGCGCCGGAGTGATGCCGAGAAGACCGCGCTCGTTGTCCGACGTGTCGATCCGGGCGGTCAGGTCGATCACCGGGTCGGGTGCCAGGCCGGTGTCGGGGTGGTAGGCGCGGACAGTGCCGTTCTTCTCCGCGATCAGCATCCGGCCGTCGGGCAGTCCGGTGATCGCGATCGGACGCTGCAGACCGAAAGCCACCCGTTCGGAAACCACGGTCAGCTCAGCAAGTGGCGCAGCACGTTTGGATGGGCCGGCCGCGGCGGTGCCTGCCACCGGCGCCAGTGGCGACAGAGACGCAGCCAGGGCCAGAACGAGCAACCCGGCCAGCAGGGCGGCCGGGCGACGACGTCGTCGTGACATGTTCAGCTCCTCGAGCAGGTGGGTGGTGGACGCGGTCTGGGAGCGTTCCCACGATACATTGGTTGAGATCGATATCCAACCCGCGTCTACGCGTTCCGTTCGAGCTTTCGACTGGTTCCCGCACTGCGGCCTGGGAAGCGGCGAGCGGAGGAGGGCACGGATTCCTTCGGCGATGCACGCCGCAGGAAGTCGTGGCAGCACCGATTACACCTATCCGTAGCGTCCGTCCCGCGACCTCCGGGGCGGGTGACAACAGGCGGTAGGGTGAGTCACCGATCGATGCGAACGGTGGTGCCGGTGAGTCTGATCCAGGCGGGTGTCACCGCGACAACGACAATGCTGGCAGTCCTGATCGGTGGGTGGCTCACCGTCCGGGCTCAGGATCGGCTGTGGCGGCGCGACCAGGATCGCCAGTGGCGAGACATCCGGCTGAACGCGTACACCGACTTCGTCGGCGCGGTCCGGGAGTACGTGGCCCACGTCCTCAACCCGGCGGCGCGCATCACCGCGGTGCCGCGCCCGCGTGATCCGGGTGATCTCATGCCGTTCTTCGATGACGAGGGCAGCCGCTACCGGGAGCGGCTGGAGAGCACCAAGACCGCGCTTCGGCTCGTGGCCGGCAAAACCGAGGTGGTGAGCGGCTCGTCGGAGCTGGTGCGCCAGGCCCGGCTCCTGGCGGCCACACGAGCGGGTAGCGAGGCCGAGGCGTTGCCCGCCGATCGGTTCGACGCACTCTGGGAGGCCGAGCGCCGATTCATCGAGGTCGCCCGGGCCGAACTCGGCCTGCCCTCCGCGTTCCAAGCCGTCGATCAACGCGCTTGACGGGCTGGGGTGAGGCTCCTCCCAACGATGGATCAGTCGCCCTTCCTCCAACGATCGGGCAGGGCATACCAGCGGCCTGCCTGCACCTCCAACAGTTCACCGGTGCTGGCGAGGTGAGAGCACGCTGTGCGCAGACGTCCGGATAGGCATCGAACAAGCGTGACTGGATGCGCCGCAGAGCGGCGGTGTAGCGGCGAACCGCAGCGACAGCCACCTCAGATTCCTCGCCCACGACATCAGTATGGCCGCGTCTCGCGGGCCGTTTGGTGGGTCAACGGCGGCTCACGACCGTGTGGCGAGCAACTCGGGTGCCACCGAGGCCCTGCTAACGAGGCCGTCTCGCTGATCTTTCGCGGCCAGTCGTACCAGGTGGGGTTGCGGCGGGGTGCGCGCTGACGCAACTCCGCTGGCGGCCGGCTCGTTGGTAGCGAGGGGCGGACGGAGGCGGACGATGGCGGCGGGGCGGGGTGCCGAACTGCTGCGCCCTCCAGTGAGCTCGGGTCGGGCGACGTTCCTGGAGCTGTTCTTCGATCTGGCGTTCGTTGTGGCCCTCACCCGGGTCTCGCAACGATTCGCGGGGTTGGGCGACGACACCGGCTGGGCGCTCGTCACGGGGTTCGGGCGTACCCTGCTGCTCTTCCTGGCGCTCTGGTTGATCTGGTCGCACACCGCCTGGATCACCAGCCGGTACGAACCGGAGCAGCCGATCATTCAGGCCGTCGTGGTCGGCACCATGTTCGCCAGCCTGATCATGGCGGTGACGCTGCCCCGCGCCATGGAGGAACGAGCGCTGCCGTTCGCGGTCGCGTACCTGATGGTGATGGTGGTGCGGCCGCTCGTGGTCGCCATCGCGCTGCGTGGCCATCCGCGACGGCTGGTGCCCTTCCGGCTTGTCGTGTGGGCTCTGGCGAGCGCCCCGCTGTGGCTGGCCGGCGCGTTGGGCCCGGATCATCTCCGCCTGCCACTGTGGGTTGTCGCCCTCGCTGTCGACTACCTCGCCTGGACGTTGGGGTGGCCGCTGCCGTGGGTCGGGGTCGCGAAGGTAGGTCGGTGGCGGATCGCGGGGACCCATCTCGCGGACCGTCATCAGCAGATGTTCCTCATCGCGCTCGGTGAGTCGATTCTGGTCATCGGCGTGGTTTTCAGTGGCGCGGACTACTCCCCGGAGCGGGCAGCCGCCTTCGCGGTCGCGTTCGCCACCAGCGCGCTGCTGTGGCGGATCTACTTCTACCGCGCCGGTCTGCTGCTGACCGAGGCGTTCAACCGAGCGGGTATGCCCGGCCGGCTGGGCGCGGTGTCGGAACGGACGCATTTGTTGATCGTGCTCAGCGTGCTCGTCACGGCGGTCGGCTACGAGCTGGTGATCGATCATCCGTTCGGGCAGCCGCGGCCCGGTTGGCTGCTGTTCTTGGTGGGCGGTCCGATGCTCTTCCTCGTCGCCCGGGTGCGGTTGCAGTACGAGATTTTTGGGCGGGTTTCCCATTCCCACCTGATCGGATTGGTCGCTCTGCTGCTGTGCACGCCGGCGTTGGCCCGGGGTGCGCCGATGGTCGGGCTGAGCGTGGTGGCCGCAGTGCTGGCCCTCGTCGCGCTTCTCGACGCGTTGCGCAGGTGGGGGCAGCCTACGGAGATTTCCGCTTCACCGATCGGAGGCGGAACCTCCGACGTTGGCGATTCCGAGGCGTGACGCGGTCGGGCGTAGCTACCGCTTCCACCGCGGAGCCGCCGCCCAACTTTCGGAGCGGCTGACTCCGGCTTCGGCCGCGCACTGGCGAACAGCCCCACCTGCGCTACCTCGACGGACGCGACCTGTACGGCGAGGCCGACTACGCCGAACTCCCACTACCCGACGAGGTCCACCCCGACCCTGCCGGACATCGCCGCATCTAGCCCTGGCCCCCGGCACCTGGTGGACGGGGCCCCGATGTGCACGCCGCAGCGACGTCCCACAGCGCCGCGTACCTGGTCGGTTCCGGCGGGACGCCAGTCGGAGCGGACCTGACCGCGGATTCCTCACGGCGGGCTCGTGGGGTTCGCCGTCTGGGCCGGACTGCGGGAGTGGGCAGCCTCGGCGTCGCCGCAATGGTCGAGCAGCGCTGCGATTACCGGCGGGGCGCGCACCGCGCGTTGTTGTCGAACCGGCGCTTCCTTCACTGGTGGTGGCCAGCGCCATGCCTACCCCCGCCCTCACCAAAATGGTGGATAGAACGATCGGTCTTGACGACCGGCGTCCGCGTCGGTATGGTTCTCGCAGACAGAACGTTCGTTCTACCTGGTGTCGGCCGGGTGTACGGCTGCGCCTGAAGGAGATCGCCATGCCTACCAAGATCACGCTCGTCATCGGTAACCCCGCGGACCCCGACGAGTTCGAGAAGGTCTACGCCGACGTGCGCCGGGCCGCCGAGACGTTCCCGAAGCTTCAGCGGGTCGAGTCGGCCAAGGTGTGGCCGAAGGAGGACGGCACGCCCACTCCCGCGTACCGGACGCTCGACCTGTACTTCGCCAGCTACGAGGATGCCGCTGCCGCAGTCGCGACGCCCGCTGCCGGTGCCGTCTTCGGCGGGCTCCAGGGCGCTCAGGTGGAGATCACGGGGCTGTTCTCAAACATCGAGTAGCACCGCCCTTCCCCTCCCGGCGGCGGCCCGCACCCCCCCCGCTGGGCGTCCCCTTCGCTCCGGAATCACCGAGAGGATGACCATGACCACGGTTGCCGTTCCCGGCATCTCGACGACGGCCGCTGCCCTGCGGCGGTTGTACTTCGGTCGCTTCGCCTTCGCAATCGTCTGGGCTGCGGTGACGCTCCCACTCGCCAAGCACCTCAACCCCCTCACCGCCGCGCTGCTCGTGCTCTACCCGCTGTTCGACGTGGCCGCTGCCATCGTCGACGCCCGAGCGTCGCGGGCCACCGGATCGCCCACCCTGCTGTACGTGAACGTCGCGATCAGCCTGCTCGCCGCGGTGGGCCTGGGCGTCGCCGGCGCGTCCGGCATCCCCGCGGTCCTGCGGGTCTGGGGCGCCTGGGCGGTCGTGGCCGGACTGGTTCAGCTGATCGTGGCCGTCACCCGCCGCAAGATGGGTGGCCAGTGGCCGATGATCATCAGCGGTGGCATCTCCGTCGTCGCCGGTGGATCGTTCGTCGCCGCTGCCTCCGCGGACAACCCGGCGCTGACCAACGCGATCGGCTACGCCATCCCCGGCGCCATCTTCTTCCTCATCGCGGCTATCCGCCTGGGCCGCGCCGCGAAGGGAAACTGACGTGCAGAACGCCACGTACGACGTCATTGTCATCGGCGCGGGGCCGGTGGGGGAGAACGTCGCCGACCGCGTCGTGCAGGGCGGCCTGACCGCCGCGATCGTCGAGCGGGAACTGGTGGGTGGCGAGTGCTCGTACTGGGCCTGCATGCCGACCAAGGCGTTGCTGCGCAGCCAGGCCGCGCTCCGGGCGGCTCGTCAGCTGCCCGGTGCGCGCGAGGCGGTGACCGGCGAGCTGGACGCGGCGGCCGTGCTGCGCCGCCGGGACGCCGTCGCCTCGCACTGGAAGGACGACGGGCAGGTGTCCTGGCTGGACTCCGCGGGGATCGCCCTGTATCGAGGCCAGGGGCGGATCAGCTCCGACCGGATCGTCGAGGTGACCGGGGCGGACGGCGCCACCACCTCGCTCACCGCGCGACACGCGGTCGTCATCGCCACCGGAAGTGGCGCACTGGTGCCGGACATCGCCGGTCTGCGCGAGGCGGCACCGTGGACCAGCCGTGAGGCAGCCGCCGCGAGCGAGGTTCCCGGCCGGCTCGCCATCATCGGTGGTGGCGTGGTGGCCACGGAGATGGCGACCGCGTACGCCGGCCTCGGATCGACGGTGACGGTGCTCGTCCGCGACGGAGTGCTCACTCTGGCGGAGCCGTTCGTCGGCGAGCGGGTCACGCAGTCCCTGCGGGAAGCCGGCGTGTCGGTCCACCTCGGTGCCGAGGCCACGTCGGTGAGCCGCGACGGCGACGGCACGGTGCACATCACGCTCACCGGCGGCGACCAGGTCGAGGCCGACGAGATCCTCGTCGCGATCGGTCGTACGCCGAACACGCACGACGTCGGCCTCGACCGGATCGGCCTGAAGCCGGGCGCCTGGCTCACGGTCGACGACACCCTGCGGGTGGTCGATTCTGCCGGCGCGTTGATCGGCGACGGATGGCTGTACGCGGCCGGGGACGTCAACCGGCGTGTGCTCCTGACCCACCAGGGCAAGTACCAGGCTCGCGCGGTGGGCGACGTGATCGTGGCGCGGGCCAGGGGCGAAGCGGCAGACGACCGCCCGTGGGGCCGGCACGTCGCCACCGCCGACGAGCGCGCCGTGCCGCAGGTCGTCTTCACCGACCCGGAGATCGCGTCGGTGGGGCTGACCGCAGCCGCAGCCGAGGCCGCCGGACTGCGGATCCGGGTCGTCGACTACGACCTGGGCGGCGTCGCCGGGGCCGCGCTGCACGCCGACGGCTACCAGGGGCAGGCCCGGATGGTCGTGGACGAGGACCGACGGGTGATCGTCGGCCTCACCCTCGTCGGCCCGGACGTCGCGGAACTGATCCACGCCGCGACGATCGCCATCGTCGGCGAGGTCCCACTGGAGCGGCTGTGGCACGCCGTGCCCGCGTACCCGACCGTCAGCGAGGTCTGGCTGCGCCTGCTGGAGGCGTACGGCCGCTGATCTGAGCCGTACGGCCGTCCGTGCCGTCGCCGGTGAGCGAGGGCGGGCTCAACCGGTGGTGGCAACAATGAGGAGCTGGGTCATCCCGTCACCGGGGGTGGCCCAGCTCTGGGTCGTGCGGGGGCTAACGGGCCGACTCTGTCGACTGGCGCTCCGAGTTGATCCTGAGGAGTCCTTCGACACCGCGCAGGAAGGTCTCGGACACCAACGTGGGGTCGGAGAGGCATCCGGCCGCCATGGCGCCGTCCCGGAGCATGACGAAGTGGCGCGCTGCGGGATCCGCCGTTCCTTCGTGGACCTGTGCCATGAGCGCGGTGATGGTGCCCAGGAACCATGCCCGGTGGGCCATCAGTTCCTGGTGCACGGGATGGTTCGTGTCGGGGTATTCCGCTGCGGCGTTCAGGAACGCGCAACCACGGAACCCGGGGGACTGGATGTTCTGAGCGATGGAATGGGCGATGGCCAGGAGCGGCTCGACCGGCGACCGGTTCGCGGCGATGGCCTCGTCGACCATGCCGCGCTCCAGCTGATGCACCTCACGCAGGTAGGCCAGGATGAGGTCGTCCTTGCTGGGGAAGTGCCGGTAGAACGTAGCCCTGGTCACCTTCGCCTCGGCGATGATCCGGTCGACGCCAACGGAGTGGATGCCCTCCGCGTAGAAGATCCTGGTCGCCGTGCGCAGAAGCTTGAGACGTGCCTCAGAGGGTCGGGCATTGGGTTCGTCGCTCGCCATCCAACCATCTTAGCGACAGAACGTTCGGTCTGATCTGTACCTGCGGGCATTGGGCGTGGCACCCGAACGCCGCACAGCGTGCGAACAGTGACCGGCAGGTCATCTCGTGTCCGAGTCGGGCGCCGGCCAGGTGTTCGACGAGGCACTCCGTTCTTCGATCCCGCTGACAGTGGGCTCATCAATGCGGGATTCTGGATGCGGCAACCCCATCGGAGCCGGGATCGCGCGGGCTGATTCGCAATGCCGGGGAAATGCTCCGTCGACCGTCCTCGTCGGTCCGGCCTGCATACCGCAGGCAGCGGGTGGCGAGCCCCTCGAAAGGAACTTCAGATGAGCGCTGCTTCTGACATGTCTGCCCAGGAGATGCCGACAGTTGTGCTGATCCACGGTGCATTCGCCGGCTCGTCGAGTTGGAATGGGGTGATCGCCAACCTCAAACGGCGGGGCTACCCGGTCATTGCCGTCGCCAACCCGCTGCGCGGCGTGCAGAAGGACGCCGCTTACGTTCGGGCCCTCCTGGACAGCCTGCCCGGACCGGTCGTGATGGCCGCCCATTCCTACGGCGGGCTGGTCATGACCGAGGCCGCAGCCGGTGCCTCCAACGTCAAGGCCCTGGTGTACGTCGCCAGCGTGAGCCCGGACGTAGGCGAAAGTGTGATCGGGTTGCTCGGCAAGTACCCCGGAAGTCAGCTCGCCACCAGCATCAATATGGTGCCGATCCCCTCCGACGACGGCGGCACGACCATGGACCAGTACATCCTGCAGGACAAGTTCCCCGAGGTGTTCGCCGCCGACGTCGACCCCGACACTGCCCAGATCATGGCGGCAACGCAACGGCCCGCCTCGGCGAGCGCCCAGGAGGAGGGCGTGACAAAGGCCGCCTGGAAGACGATCCCCTCCTGGACCCTGATCACCACTCAGGACCTGGGCATTCCGCCGGACCTGCAGCGCTTCCTGGCCGACAGGGCGGGCTCCACGACAGTGGAAATCGCCGCTTCCCACGCGGTGGCAGTCTCGCAACCCGGCCCGGTCGCAGACCTCATCGACACCGCCGCCCGCGCCACCGCACGCTCGATGCAGATGTCCAAGAGTCGTCGGGGTTGACCAGGCTTGTCGAAGCGACGGTCCGGTTCACTCCACCGCTGTCGGTGCCGAGCAGAACGGTTCCCAGGCCGAGTGTCCGAAGCTGCGATGATGCCTCGGTGAGTCAGACAGCGGAATGGGACCGCGTGGTCGAGGGCGCTCGTGTTCATTTCATGGCCGGCCAGGACGACGAGCCGGAGACTGCCGACAACATCGATGCGCACCTGTACTTTGCCGACGGCACCCGTCGTTACGCCACGTTCATGACGACGGATGAGATCGCCCGTCTGCTGCAACGGTGGGCGGGGACCGGGGAGGTTGGGGGCGGCCGATACTTCTGGTGCTCCGACCTGGTCATCATTCCGAGGCCCGGAGTCGAGGCGATGGTGGCGGCCCTGGGAGAGATGATCCGATCCGGTGACGTCGAGGTGATGCTCAGCAAGCTGGAGGACGGCGCGATCTAGTTGAGTGACGAACCAGGTGACACCGCGCCGGCCTGCTCTGACGTGCCGTTGTCAACGCGGTGCCTGGGCCACAGGTTTATGGGCGAGGAGATATCCCTGGGCGGGGCTGTCCGGTGCATCGGCAGGGACGCCACCCCAGAACACGGTGGTGAAGCCAGCGTCGGTGACACCTTGTTCCATCTCCTGCGGTGTCTGCCAGTAGAGGTCGAACTCGACGCCAAGATTGCTGCTGCGCCCCGCGCGTCGGACCTGACTGGTCCCGGCCTTGAAGGCGGTCACCAGATAGCCGCCCGGCTTGACGACGCGATACAGCTCGCCGAGGGCGGCTTGTCGATCGGCCGGTGCCAGGAAGATGAGGGAGTACCAGCAGACCACGCCTACCAGCGACGCGTCCTCGAAGGGCAGCTCACGCAGGTCGGCAACGTCGAATCGGTAAGCCCCATGGTCGCGGCGGGCCACGCGGATCATCTCGGGTGAGAGGTCGACTCCCCAGGGCGCCAGGCCCCTGGCTGCCAGGTAGGGCGCGAGGCGCCCCGTTCCGCAACCGATGTCGCCGACGTCGGTGCCCCGCCCCGCGGCAAGCGCCAGTACGCAGAACAGGTCGAGGACGGCCCTCTCCGCGGGCATGCGATCCAGAGCGTCGGTCAGGCGTTCCGCATAGAGCTCGGCGAGGACGTCGTGCGCGGCGCGTAACTCTGCGGTCTTGGCGTCCACGGAGAGGACTGTAGGGGCCCATGGACACCCGCACCTGCCGCCGTCCGGGCGATCAGTGCGGGAAAGCGCGGGGGATGCGTGCGCCGAGAAGCTCGTCGCGGAACGCTTGGATGCGTGTGATGACCTGCCGTCTGCCGATGGTGTTCTCGATGCGGTCGAGGTAGAGGCATCGGGCCGCGAGTTTGTCGAGATCGACGGTGAAGTAGATCGCCATCAGCGGGTTGACGAACAGGTCGCCGCTGCCGGTGCGTCGGCTACCGGCCACCGACCTGGCCCACGGGCGAACGATCACAGCAGATCCACTTCGACATGGCCGTCGACGAGCCCGATGACCTCGATGATGCCGAGGCGCGTGCGATCGAACTCGGAGCCGTCAGAGAAGAACAACAACCCGCGCCGGAACGCTTTCGCGTCCTGCGCGACCCGGCTGGCCATCCCTTCTGCCTACGCGGCTGAGCCGCGCGACCTGGCAGCGACCCAGCAGTGGATCGGGAAAGCGCCCTCCGTAGCGGAACGATACGACCCGCGGAGGGCCCAATCATCCCGGCGCGGAGAGCGCTTCGACCCAGTGGCCACCCCGAATGCCTTCTCAGGGTGCGAAGCTAGTCGATCCGGTGCGCGCTGTAGATGTACACCACACTTGGATCTGCAGCCCGTCGGTACCACAAGAGGCCGGCCGGGCTGGTGCAGCGCCCGTCCATGATGTAGGTGTATTCGGGGTACGCGTATCCGGCCACCCTGGACGAACTGCTGTAGCCGTAGCGCCACGGGGCTTCGGCGAACCGCATTTCGATGTACGGCGTAGTCGTGCAACCCGCAGCGAACGCGGGAGTCGGCACGGCCAGCGTACTCAGCGGAAGTACGATGGCTGCTGCCAGCGCTAGCAGTGATCTTTTCAAGATTTCGCCTCCATAACTGCGCGGCTGCCGTTTGGATGAGCAGGCAGCGATGACGGATTGCCGAACATGCCCGAGGGCCGCACCCGTATGGGCGAAAATCGTTTCCCAGCTTCGATTCGCCAGCGTCACGGGTGATTGGCGTTCAGCGTATGGGCGCTGAATGGGCGGTCGCTACCGCCGATGGCTGTCCCGAACACAAGCGCGCTTGTCCGGGCTGCTCACGGGCTTGTTCGGGCTTGTTCCGACCGCTCGTCGAGACGTGAGCGACCGTGTCTGGTTCAGGATCACAGCGTGCGCCTCGGACGGTCGGCAGCGGTGCTCCCAGCCTCCACGAACGTCATGAGTGTCACGACTAGTGCGTCAGTGTCAGCTGTCCGAGTTCCTGGGTGCATCGGGTGAGCGCGACGTAGAGGCCGTTCCAACCGCGCGGTTCGGCGGCGATTCCATGAGGGTCGATGAGGAGCGTCGCGTCCCATTCCAGTCCCTTGGACTGGGTGGCGCTGAGCACTGGCACATCACTCAGCACGGCTTGAAGTGTGGCGATGCGGTCCGCGGGGGCGATGACGCCGACCGTGCCGCCATGCCACCGTTGTTGCAACTGCCGCGCTGCTTCCACGGCGGCGCCGGCAAGCTCAGCCGGTGTGATCGTGCGCTCCCAGGGGGCGATGCCGGAGGAGCGTACCGCTCGTGGCGGAGTGTTGTGGCTGCCAGCCTTCTTCAAGACCGGTCCGGTGAGGTCCATGACCTCGCGCGGGGTCCGGTAGCAGATGGTGAGTTCCGCGCCGGTCCAGCGGTCTCCGAAGGCAGCCCGCACCGCTTTCGCCCAGCTGGTGTGCCGGTGCGCGGCCTCTGCCTGGTCGATGTCGCCGACGGCGGTGATGGAGCGACTGGGACAGCGCCGCAGGACCATCTGCCACTGCATCTCGGACAGCTCCTGCGCCTCGTCGATGACGACGTGGCCGTACACCCATCCGCGCTGGCGGCGAGCGCGATCGGCGAGGAACTCGCCCTGTGGTTGCGGGGTGTCGACCTCGCCGAGCAGGTCGGCGAGGGCGTCGAGCAGAGGGATGTCGCTCGATGCCCATGGAGTGGGCTCGGCCGCGACGGCCGTGATCTCCTCGGGGGACAGCTGTGGGGCGAACCGGGCCAGCAGGGTGCAGTCGGTCAGGAAATCACCCAGCAGGGTTTCGGGGTCGAGGGTGGGCCACCATGCCTCGATGAACCGGGCGATGGTGGCGTTCTCGGCGATACGACAACGAAGCTGCTCGACTTCCTCCTCGGAGAGCAACCCGTCGATGTCGCTGCCGGTGGACGTCCGGGTGGGGGAGTGGTCATGCTCCATGCCCTTGTCGACGCGGGCGAGGATCTCCTCGAAGCCTTCCTCCATCTCCTCCATCAGCGTCTCGCGTTGCTCGGCGACGACATCGGCCAGGAGGTGGTGCAACTGCTCGGCGAACGCCGCGCGGGCGCGGTGGTACGGGCGCCCCTGCGTCGCCGAGGCGAGCGCCTGCGCCACAGTTGCGGCGGGAATGGCGTAGAACTCGCCCTCCCAGCGCAGCTTCAGCTCGCGCGGTCGGGGGAGCAGCGACGCGACGTAGCTTTCGAGCGTGGGCTGCCAGAGGGCGCGGCCCTTGATTTCGGCCAGAAGGCGGCTCTCGTCGCGACCAACCTGGACGTCGGCCAGTAGGGTGTCGCAGGTCGCCGAGACGACGGCTGTCTCACCGAGCGCCGGCAGCACCTGGGCGATGTACTGGAGGAACCGCGGCGAGGGGCCCAGGACCAGGACCGCCTGCTCGGCCATCTTTCGGTGGGTGAACAGCAGGTACGCGACGCGGTGCAGGGCGACCACTGTCTTGCCCGTGCCCGGACCGCCCTGGACGACCAGCGGACCGGTCGCCTCGGCCCGGATGATGTCGTCCTGTTCGCGTTGCAGGGTGGAGATCGCCGTCGACATGCGACCGGTGCGGCGCTGGTCGAGGGCCGCCAGGAGAGCGCCTTCGCCGACGAGGTCCGCCGTCGTGCTCCCGTCCAGCGGCTCGTCGTCCACGCCGACGACGGCCGATCCCGTCGTGCGGATGTGTCGGCGCCGCGCCTGACCCTGTGGGTCGACAGCCGTCGCGGTGTAGAAGGGCCGAGCTGCGGGAGCGCGCCAGTCCACCAGCAGTGGCTCAGCGCCCTCGCCATTGTTGCGGAGACCGACACGGCCCACGTGGCGCACGGTGCCGTCAAGGCCGTCGAGGCGGCCGAACACCAGACCGTCCTCTGCTCGCCGTAGCTCGTCGTACTGCTGGCGGAGCATGCGCTGCCGGGCCCGCTCCAACGCGTCCAGCGGCTCTGACGAAAGCTCGATCTGCAGGTAAGCGGCCAGCCTGTCGCGCCGGGCCGTGGCCAGATCCAGAAACGCCTGTTCCTCGGCGACCGCGGATCGACGCGCGGCATCCTCTGCGGTAGAGGCCGGCAGTTGGCCGTCAGGTGCTACTTCGTCGACGCCAGCGGTGCCGTTGCTCAGGGCAGACTTCCGGTGCATTCGCAAATCCTTGTATCGGGGTAACTCTCGGCCCGGATGAGCCGCAGCGCATTCGGCGGCAAGCATAGAGTTGGTTTCCCTCACCGGCCAGGAAATCAGCCGGCAGAGATCGGCATCTCAATGCCTTGCGGTTCCGGCGTTGCTTGTGGCCTCACCAATCCCGATTTCTTATTGACAGTCCAGTCTTCATCTGTTCTGTGGGTCTGTTCCGAGCAGTGTGGCGCTCTTCGGCCTCGGGGCCTGGTGCGGCAGGATGGCGGCGTGTCGATGGAACGCGTTGAAGCTCCGGCCATGCTGCTGACCTGGCTTGCGGACCGTCCTGTTCGGGAGACGGCCACCGGCTACGACGCCGCCGGTCGGCAATCGTCGACCTGGGTTCTTCATTCGATGTACGAGAACCCCAGCCTTGCGGGTCTGGGCACTCACGACGAGCTGCATCGCCACCGGCTCGAATCTGGCGACCTCGCGCCGGAGATCATCGGAGGCATAAACCTCGACGAGGACACCACCAACACTGGTATTCCCCTGGGCTTCGTTGTGCGACCGGGAAGTCCGAGCAACTGGTCGAGGCGATCAAGAGCCACCCCGCTCTCGAGACGGCCCAGTGGCCCGCTCAACCGCGCTGAGGCGACCTACGGCAGACGTTGGCCGAGGTCGGGCGGCGCGAGGACGATCACCGCGTCGGCGAGGGCTGCCCCGCCAGGTCAGCTCAACCTGAAGGACACGTCGTCGACGTCGAAGGCGGTGGCGCCGTTGCCGGCCGTCTCGCTGGCGACGAAGCTGACCGTCGCGGTGCGTTCGGTCGTGGCGGTTCCGCTCGACATGACGTACTGCCGCCACTCCGCCCCGCCGTCGAAGGCCAGCGAGAACCTCGTCTTCGGGGGTATCCCGGTGACCGCCAGCCCGACGTTCAGGTAATCGCCGCGGCTGGTCTCCGTGGTGGTGGTCCGCACCCAGAAACGGACCGTCAGGTCGCAGTCGGCCGGAACGGTGACGGTGGTGCGCAGCAGGTCGCCACGTGAAACGTCCAGCCCGGCGAAGGTGGCGTACGCGCGGCCCATGTGTGCGGGCCGGGTCGCGTCGCCGAGCACGACGATGCGGGGGCCGGCCGTCCAGCCGGTGGTGCCGCGCTCGAACCCCGGGTTCGGGTGGATCTGCCCGGTGCAGGGCGGGTCCGCCGCCGGCTGGCCGTGGGATGCGCTGCCCGTGGCCAGGAGCAGCAGGACCGCAACCGAGACTGTGGTGACGAATGCCTTCATCGGTTCTCCCCGCGTCCACACATTCGAGATGGTCGATTCGTTTCGACCATGCGCGATGCGACGTGGGCGCGTCAAGCCCTTCCCGCCGTCGGCTCCGCGTGGGCGGCGACCGGCCGCAACATGCTGGCGCTACCGCCTGCGGCGGGCGTCGGCCTCGGTGTCGAGCAGGTCGTTGAGCGTCAGCGCTGAGTTGATCAATGAGAGGTGGCTGAACGCCTGGGGATAGTTGCCGATCTGCTCCCCGGTCGCGGCGATCTCCTCTGCGTAGAGGCCAAGGTGGTTGCTGAAGGTGAACATCTTCTCGAACGTGAGCCGGGCGTCGTCGAGGCGGCCGGAACGGGCCAGCGCCTCGACGTACCAGAAGGTGCACATGTTGAAGGTGCCCTCGTGGCCCGGGAGACCGTCGGGGGAGTGGACCGGGTCGTACCGGTGGACCAGGCTGTCGGAGACCAGTTCGCGCTCGATCGCCTGCAAGGTGGACTGCCACAGTGGGTCGCTCGGCGTGACGAAACCGACCGCCGGCATGGCGAGCAGCGCCGCGTCCAGCACATTCTCGTCGTACGCCTGCACGAAGGTGCCGCGGGCCCGGTCGTATCCGCGCGCCATGACCTGGTTGTAGATGCGGTTGCGCTGTTCGGTCCAGCAGGCCATGTCCCCGGGGCGGCCGGTGCGGGTGGCCAGCCGAATGGCCCGGTCCAGCGCGACCCAGGACATCACCCGACCGAACGTGTAGTTGCGGGGGTGGTGGCGGCTCTCCCAGATGCCGGCGTCGGGTTGGTCCCAGTTGTGGCAGAGCCAGTCGACCAGCCGGACGGTGCTCTTCCACACCTGGTGCGAGACGCGGATGCCCTGCTCGTCGGCGAGGTGCATGGCGTAGAGGGCCTCGCCGTGGATGTCGAGCTGGAGCTGGTCGGCGGCGCCGTTGCCGATCCGCACCGGCCGGGAGCCTCGGTAGCCCTCCAGATGGTCCAGCACCTCCTCGTGCAGGTCGGAGGAGCCGTCCACCCGGTACATGATCTTCAGCGGGTCCTGGTGGTCGCCGGCCTCGCGGATCCGCTCGTCCAGCCAGTTCATGTACTGGCTGACCTCCTCGGTGAAGCCGAGGCCGAGCAGCGCGTGCACCGAGAACGACGTGTCGCGAACCCAGGTGTAGCGGTAGTCCCAGTTGCGGGTTCCGCCGACGAGTTCGGGCAGCGCGGTGGTGGGTGCGGCGATCATCGCGCCGGTCGGCGCGTACGTCATGAGTTTGAGCGTGATGGCCGAGCGCTCGACCATCTCCCGCCAGCGCCCCGTGTAGCGGGAACGTTCGAGCCAGCGCCGCCAGTAGTCCCGGGTCCACTCGAACATGCCCTGGATCTCTTCCGGCGCGAAGATGCGCGGTTCGGCGCCGCCCGTCTCCAGGACCACCCCGCCCGTGTCGCCCTCGTTCAGCGTGCCGTACGCGACCAGGTCGCCGCCCTCAAGGTGGACGTCACCCTGTTCGGAGATCAACCGCCGCACGGGGTCGACCGGGTGGAACGTCAGCGCCGCCGACCGGCTGCGGAAGACGTAGCCGTTGTGGTGGCGCTCAAGCTGATGCTCTTCGCGGGCGTAGTCGAACCGCGGCCGGCACTCCACCCGGAAGCGCATGCTGCCTCGGACCATGGTGACGGTGCGGACCAGCCGATGCGCGTCGGTGGCCCGCTCGCCGGTGACCGGCATGAAGTCCATGACCTCGGCCACCCCGTCGGCGCTGATGAACCGGGTGATCAGGATGGGTGTGCCGGGGAGATAGAGCTGCTTGGTCACGTACCGCACGTCGTGCGGCGCGATCCGGAAGTAGCCGCCCTTCTCCTTGTCGAGCAGGGCGGCGAAGATGCTCGGCGAGTCGAACCGCGGCGCGCAGAACCAGTCGACCGTCCCGTCGCATGTCACCAGCGCGGCGGTCTGCAGGTCGCCGATGAGCCCGTGATCCTCGATCGCCGGATAGCTGTCCACGTCTCTCCCCGGTTCGGCTGCGTCCTGCGGACCGAATTTAGGGGAGGAATTGTCGACTTAGGTGAGATTCACGTTCCGCCACCCTGTCGCGTACCCCCACGAGCCACGGTGACGGCCGGGGTCCTGCGCTTCCGCCCCCGGGCGTCAGTGCAGCGGGCGGCAGGAGGAACGGATGACCAGCTCGGTGGGGAGCCGGATGTGGGTGTCGCGTTCGACGCCGGCGATCAGGTCGACCAGCAGGCGCAACGCCTCGGCGCCCATCCGTTGCAGCGGCTGCATGATGGTCGTCAACGGCGGGTTGACCAGCGCCGACTCCGGTACGTTGTCGAAGCCGATCACCGACAGGTCGTCGGGCACCGACAGGCCCATGTCGCGGGCCACGGTCATCGTGGAGATCGCGGAGAGGTCGTTACCCGCGAAGATCGCGCTCGGTCGGTCGGTGAGGGCGAGGAGCTCCGCGGCGGTGCCGGCGGCGCTCTCGATCCGGAACCCGCCGACGCGGACCAGCCGCTCGTCCACCGGCACGCCGGCGTCGGCCATCGCACTGCGGAAGCCGGCCTCGCGCAGCTGCGCGGACTTCAGGTCGGTGCGTCCACTGATGTGCCCGATCCGCGTGTGGCCGAGGGACAGCAGGTAGTTGGTCGCCAGCACGGCGCCGGCGAAGTTGTCCGAATCGACGGTGGGCAGGTCGGACGGTCCGGTGTGTGGGTCGACGGCCACGACGTGGAAACTGTGTTCGGTCTCGACCACGGTCGGCGTGACGATCACGGCGCCGTCGATGAGTGTGCCGGAGAGCCGGGCCAGCGAGCGTCGCTCCCACCCCACGGCGGCGCCCTCGCCGTCCCCGCTGGAGTAGGCCAGCAGCTGGTATCCGCTCCCGGCGACCTCCTGTGACGCCCCCTTGAGCAGCTCGGTCGAGAACGGCTCGAACTCGGCGACCAGGATGCCGAGCACGTTGGTGCGGTGGCTACGCAGGCTCTGCGCCCCCAGGCTCGCCTCGTAGCCGAGCTCGTGGATGACCTGCTGGACGCGCTCCACGGTTGCCTGGGCCACGCCGTAGCGGCCGTTGACGACCTTGGACACGGTCGCGACCGAGACGCCGGCAGTACGTGCCACATCCGACATCTTGACGCGCTGCTGAAACACCACGTCGATGATGATAGGGCCCCGTCGGCGGCGCGTCGCCAGCGACTCGAAAACGTTATCGATACCGATTGACATCAAGTTACATGACTGTAAAACTTCGCCGCAGGCCGAGTACCGCGACTGACTAGTCGAGGAGACATCGATGGCAATGAAGCGGCGTGCGAGTGCCGTTCTGGCACTGTTAATGACAAGTGTTGTCGTCCTCGCCGGGTGTTCCGGCGGCGGCGAAGAGGCGGCCCCTCAGAGCGAGCTGTACAAGGACCCGGTGACCCTGAGCTGGTGGCACAACGCCTCCCAGGACGGGCCCGGCAAGACCTACTGGGAGAAGGTCGCCAAGGACTTCTCCGCACTTCACCCCACTGTCAAGATCGAGATCGAGGCGATCGAGACGAACCAGCTCCAGCGCACCCGGCTCCCTGCCGCGCTGCTGAGCAGCGACCCGCCGGACATCTTCCAGGCCTGGGGCGGCGGCGAGATGAGCGAGCAGGTGGAGGCCGACTACCTCAAGGAGATCACCGACCAGACCAAGACCGAGGTCGGCGACATCGGCAGCGCCGCGGAGATCTGGCAGGTCAAGGGCAAGCAGTACGGCCTGCCGTTCCGGATGGGCATCGAGGGCATCTGGTACAACAAGGAGATGTTCGCCAAGGCGGGCATCGCGGCTCCGCCGACCACCTTCGAAGAGCTCAACACCGCTGTCACCAAGCTCAAGGCGATCAACGTCATTCCGATCGCCGTGGGTGCCGGTGACAAGTGGCCGGCCGCGCACTGGTGGTACAACATGGCGCTGCGCGCCTGTTCGGTCGACGCCCTCAAGAAGGCCTCCGCGGAGAAGAACTTCGACGATCCGTGCTTCGTGAAGGCCGGCCAGGACCTGAAGGCGTTCATCGACACCAAGCCGTTCCAGCCCAACTTCATCGCCACGCCGGGCCAGAACGACCCGACCAGCGCCAACGGCATGCTCGCCAACGGCAAGGCCGCGATGGAGCTCATGGGTGACTGGAACCGCGGCACGCTGGACACCGTCACCACGGACAAGGCGAAGCTGGCCTCGTTCCTCGGCTGGTTCCCGGTGCCGGCGATCGCCGGTTCCCCGGGTGACCCGAAGGCGGCTCTCGGCGGCGGCGACGGGTTCTCCTGCGCCAAGAACGCCCCGGCGGAGTGCGTGGAGTTCCTCAAGTACATCGTGAGCCCCGAGGTGCAGAAGGGCTACGCCGAGACCGGCACCGGCCTGCCTGTCGCCAAGGGCGCGGCGGACGCCGTGAAGGACCCCGCGCTGAAGTCCATCCTGGAGGCCACCTCCGGGGCGAGCTACGTCCAGCTCTGGCTGGACACGGCGTACGGCAGCACCGTCGGCAACGCGATGAACGACGCGATCGTCGCCATCTTCGCCGGCAACGGGACGCCTGAGAAGGTCGTCTCGGCAATGAAGGCGGCCGCAAGCAAGTGACCTCCGCCAACCAGCTCCGTATGCCCGCCGGCGACGCTTCCGCGTCGCCGGCGGGCCCCCACAAGGCCGGGCGCGAGTCCGCCCGCCGAGCCGACAACCGCCGCAAGTGGTACGAGATCATCGGGCTCACCACGCCGGCCGTCCTGATCTACGTGATGTTCGTGCTGGTGCCGATGGGCTTCGCGGTCTACTACAGCCTGTTCCGGTGGCGCGGGGTCGGGCCTCCCACCGAGTTCGTCGGTCTGCGGAACTACACCCTCGCCTTCCAGGACCCGATCTTCCTCGACGCGTTGCGCAACAACGCGATCATCGTCTTCGGGTCGCTGCTGATCCAGGGCCCGATCGCCCTGGGCGTCGCCCTGCTGCTCAACCGTCGCTTCCGTGGGCGGGCCGTGTTCCGCCTGCTGGTGTTCGTGCCGTACGTGCTGGCCGAGGTCACCGTCGGCATCATGTGGAAGCTGCTGCTGACCGGCGACGGCACTGTCGACGCGCTGATGCGGTCGCTGGGAATGGGCGGCCTGGTGCAAGCCTGGCTGGCGGACCTGGATGTGGTCATCTGGACCCTGCTGGCCATCCTCACCTGGAAATACGTCGGCTTCGCCATCATCCTGCTCCTCGCCGGGCTGTCCAATGTGCCCGACGAGCTGACCGAGGCGGCGGCCATCGACGGCGCGAGCTGGTGGCAGATCCAACGGCACGTCACGATCCCGCTGCTCGGCCCGACGATCCGGATCTGGATGTTCCTGTCCATGATCGGCTCGCTGCAGATCTTCGACATGATCTGGGTGACCTCGGTGCCCGCGGTGCGGTCCCTCGGCGCATCGGCCACCATGGCGACATACATGGTGGACAACGGGTTCTTCGCCCGGCTGTGGGGCTACGGCAACGCTGTGGCGGTAATCCTGTTCGTCATCTCCTTCGTGGCGGCGCTGCTGTTCCAGCGGTTCCTGCTTCGCCGCGACATCGAGGGCGCCATCACCGGAAGGGCGAAGTGACGATGGCCGTGAACTCGGTTCTCCCCCCGTCCACCGGACGCCGTCAGGTCTCCTGGGGCACGCCGCTCACCTACGCGCTCGCGCTCGCGATCGCTGCGGTGTCGATCGCCCCGGTCATCTACGTGGTCATCGGCGGTTTCCGCACCACACCGCAGATCGTCGCGGACCCGGCCGGCCTGCCCGACCCGTTCGTCTGGGACAACTACGCCCGGGTGCTGACCCAGAGCAACTTCTGGCAACAGGCGTTCAACAGCGCGGTCATCGCCCTGGGAACCACGCTCGCCGTGGTCGTGCTCGGCCTGGCCGCCGCGTTCGTGCTCGCCCGCTACAGCTTCCGCGGGCGGGAAGGGCTCTACACCTTCTTCACCCTCGGCCTGCTGTTTCCGGCCGGGGCGGCGATCCTGCCGCTCTACCTCATGCTGCGTGACCTGAACCTGATCAACTCCTACTACGCGGTGATCCTGCCGCAGGTCGCCTTCTCACTGCCACTGACGATCGTGATCCTGCGGCCCTTCCTCTCGGCCATCCCGAGAGAGTTGGAGGACGCCGCCGCCATCGATGGTGCGAGTCGGCTCGGCTTCCTCTGGCGCGTCGCGATGCCGCTGTCGCGGCCCGCGCTCGTCACCGTTGGCGTCCTGGCGTTCGTGGCGAGCTGGAACTCGTTCCTGCTGCCGCTGCTCGTCCTCAGCGACGTCAACCTGCACACCCTGCCGCTGGGCGTGCAGAACTTCTCCAGCCAGTACACCACCGACACAGCGGGCGTACTCGCCTTCACCTCGCTGGCGATGCTGCCGGCACTGCTCTTCTTCACACTCGCGGAGAAGCAGATCGTCGGTGGTCTGCAGGGTGCGGTCAAGGGCTGAGCGGCAGCGGTACGGGCACAACCACAGGAAGGCACAGCATGACTGAGGTCCACGCGGTAGTGGGCGGGCCGGCGCCGGCTCAGGCAGGTCCGGAGCACGGCCGACCGGATGGGCGCGACGGCGAGGCCCGCCTACGCGATCTCCTCGGCCGGATGACGATCGAGGAGAAGATCGCCCAGCTCGTCGGCTTCTGGGAGAAGGAGGACGGCGAGGCTGTCGCACCGTTGCAGGGGGAGTTCGGCGACGCCTTCAAGCTCGAAGACTTCTCCCGGCACGGGCTCGGTCACCTCACCCGCACCTACGGCACCCGCCCCGTGGACGCGGTCGAACACGCGGCCTGGTTGTGGAAGTTCCAGCGGGACCTGGTCACCGGCACCCGGCTCGGCATCCCGGCGATCGTTCACGAGGAGTGCCTCACCGGGCTGTCCGCGTGGAAGGCGGCCACCTTCCCCACCCCACTGGCCTGGGGTGCCGCGTTCGACCCCGAACTGGTCACCGAGATGGCGGCGGCGATCGGCTCCTCGATGCGGGCCCTGGGCGTACACCAGGGGCTCTCACCGGTGCTCGACGTGATCCGTGACCCCCGCTGGGGCCGGGTGGACGAGTGCATCGCCGAAGACCCGTACCTGGTCGGCACCATCGGCACGTCGTACGTGCGCGGCCTTCAGTCGCAGGGGGTGCACGCCACCCTCAAGCACTTCGCCGGTTACTCCGCCTCGCGCGCCGGGCGCAACTTCGGCCCGGTGCACATCGGCCGCCGGGAACTGGCCGACGTGCTGCTCCCCCCGTTCGAGATGGCGATCATCGACGGCGACGCCCGCAGTGTCATGCACTCGTACACCGAGATCGACGGGGTGCCCGTCGCCGCCGACCCGACGATGCTGACCGGCATCCTGCGCGACCAGTGGGGCTTCGACGGCACAGTGGTGGCCGACTACTACGGGGTCGCGTTCCTGAACCTGCTGCACCACGTGGCGAGCGATCACGCGGACGCGGCCGGACAGGCGTTGACCGCCGGTCTCGACGTCGAACTGCCGACCGGCGACGCCTTTCTGACCCTGGGGGAGTCGGTGCGGGCGGGCAAGCTCGACGAGGCGCTCATCGACCGCGCGGTGCTGCGGGTGCTGCGCCAGAAGCAGGACCTGGGTCTGCTCGACGCGACCTTCAACGACGAGCCGCCCCAGGCGATCGACCTCGACTCGCCCGAGCACCGGTCGATCGCCCGCCGGCTCGCCGAGGAATCGATCGTGCTGGTCGCCAACCGGGACGCGCTGCCGCTGCCCACCGGGCAACGGGTGGCCCTCATCGGCCCGAACGCCGACCGGCAGAGCGCGCTCTTCGGGTGCTACTCATTCCTCAACCACGTCCTCGTCCAGCACCCCGGCGCGGAGGCCGGCATCGACGTGCCGACAGTGCTCGACGCCGTGCGGGCCGAGTTCGGCGGCGATCTCGTCACCTGGGCACGCGGCTGCGACGTGGACACCGACGACAGATCCGGCTTCGACGAGGCCGTCGCGACGGCCGCCGGCGCGGACGTGGCCGTCCTCGTCGTCGGCGACCACGCCGGCCTCTTCGGACGCGGCACGGTCGGCGAAGGCTGCGACCGGGACGACCTGGAGCTGCCCGGCGTCCAGCGTGAACTGGTCGAGTCGGTGCTGGCGACCGGCACACCGGTCGTCCTCGTGCTGGTCACCGGCCGGCCGTACGCCGTCGGCTGGGCGCTCGCGCGCTGCGCGGCGGTGGTGCAGGCGTTCTTCCCGGGCGAGGAGGGCGCCGGGGCGATCGCGGGGGTGCTCTCCGGGCGGGTCAATCCGTCGGGCCGGCTGCCCGTGACCCTGCCCGGGTCGGCCGGCGCGCAGCCGTACTCCTACCTGCACCCCACCCTCGGTGCGGGCAACGCGGGGACCAACCTGCTGGCGACGCCCGTGGCGCCGTTCGGCCACGGCCTGTCCTACACGACATTCGCGTACGACGAGCTCACCGTGCCCGGCACGGTGCCCACCAGCGGGGCGGTAGGGGTGACCGTGCGGGTGACGAACACCGGCGCGGTCGCCGGCGACGACGTGGTCCAGCTCTACGGTCGCGACGTGGTCGCCTCGGTGACCCGGCCGGTGGCGCAGCTGCTCGGCTACCGGCGAGTCCATCTGGAACCGGGCCAGTCCGTCACGGTCGAGCTGACCGTGCCCACCACCCGTCTGGCCTTCTCCGACCGCACGTTCACCCGCGTCGTGGAGCCCGGTGACGTCGAGTTGTGGGTCGGCACCAGCGCGCGGCGGGACGCCGAGGCGGTGACCACGCTGGTCGGTGACACCGTCCCGGTCACCAACACCTCCCCACGCTGGACCACCATCGACGTGCGCTGAGAGCCGGTCCGCCGGTTGTCCCCAGTGGACAGTCGGCGGACCGGCCCCACTCCCGTGCCGGTTCTCGGCAGTGAACCCGCACGGGCAGCGCAGGGCCGGCGCGCGTCCGAGCCGGCGACACCGGCACTACCGACGTGCTACTCCCGCACCCCGTCCTGGTGCGGGCCGAGCTGGCTGATCTCGTACCCGTCGGGGTAGCTCTTGGCCTTGATCCCATCGGCGAACAACGCCGTCGTCCGTGGTGCACCGAACCACCGCTGCAACCGTGAGCGCGTCCGCAAGGCCAGGTGCAACCCCGCCCGGACCGGCCAGGCCGGCGTGTCGACCCGCGTTGCGCTCCGCAGCGGCGCGTCATACAGGGCGCTGACCAGCGCGTTTCCCAGTGGAGCGAGCATCCGGGGGATCCGGGTGAGCATCAGCATGCGGGTGGCGCGTTCGATGGCCGCCGCGTCGTCGTTGGGTTGCAGGTGAGCTGCGTCGTACGCGTCGAACCAGGTCTCGAACTCGTCGTACGACCCAGGGATGTCGGTGATGCGCATTCGTCGGCCGAGTTCCCGGTAGAACAGGTACGTGGCGTGCCGTTCGTGGCAGCAGGGTGGACGCCAGCCGTACCCCTGCAACCAGCGGGTCGGGGTCACGACCAGGCAGCCGAGGACGTAGCGGAAGTCGTCGTTGCTGATGTCGTACGGGCGGTGGATCTGGTTGACGCGCCGCAACGCCTCGCGGCCCCGAGGCTGGTCGAAGCCGTTGAGCACCATCTCGTACATCAGCAGACCGGTGTCGTCGATCCGCTTCTGGGTGCGTTCGGTCAGCTCGCCAGTGGCGGTGTGCACGGTGGCGATCGCGGGGATGGAGAACGAACGGTTGAAGGCGAGGTTGAGCCCGAGCTTCATGTCCCACGGAAACTCGTGGCGCAGCATGGTCTGGTAGATGACCAGGTAGTCATGCTCCGGGTCGAGAGCACGGGTGCGCGTCAGGTTGTCGTAGCGGCCCCTCATCGGCGGACCTCCGGGCCCTGGCCAGCCAACCAGGTGACGGTGGTCAGCCTGGCGCCGAGTAACCGGCGCGCCC
The DNA here is from genome assembly GCF_042873195.1 of Micromonospora arida. Lineage (NCBI taxonomy): Bacteria > Bacillati > Actinomycetota > Actinomycetes > Micromonosporales > Micromonosporaceae > Micromonospora > Micromonospora arida. The sequence goes on from NZ_JBIALC010000004.1 coordinate 272,741, forward strand.
GAGCGACCTGACGCGCGTTCGCGTTGACCAGTACGGGCTGCTCGGCGGCGCCGAGGATGGGCAGATCCGACAGCGAATCGCTGTAGGCCACCCGCCACGGTGGCGTCACCCCCTGGCCGGCGAGCTGCGCCATCTTGGTCGCCCCGTGGTTGTGCACGATCAGCCTCGGGCCGCGAATGCGCGAGGCCACGAGCTCGACCCCGGCGAGGCCGATCGCGTCGAGCACCGCCCGCGCCAGGGTGTGCTCGCACGCGGTCACCACGATGACCCGGTCGCCGGCGGCGAGATGGGTACGGATCATCCGTAGACCGGGCGCGATGATCCGCCCTGGCTCCTCACCGAGCTCCGCGCCGAAGCGTTCCAACTCCGCCCGCAACTCCTCCGCGTTCCGGCCCAACAAGCCGATTCGGCTCACCCACCGCGCCGCCCACGGACGGAAGGTGGGAATGGTGGCGATGGGCGCGAGCAGGACGAGCGCGGCGACGGCGAGCGGCAGCCGAGCACCCGCGAAGGCAGTGCGTCGCAGGAACAGCCCGAACGCGTCCCCCCGTAGCAGTACACCGTCGAAATCGAAGATCACGGTATCTGCGGTCGACGCCCTCACTGGTCTACCGACCCTGGTGCCACGGGCGGTTCGCCATGAGCCGAGTCTACGGGTGGTCGGGTGGGTCAGGTCGGCGCGGCCGTGGTCGGTAGCACCGCGATCAGGTCGAGCACCTCGACGGCGCCGGATAGCGCGCCGCCTCGTCAGGCTACGACGGAGGCGGCGCGCCATCCCGCCGTCGGTCAGTACGGATATCCGGGGACGTTGAGTCGCACGCTGTACAACCCGGAGTCGCCCCACCGGCCCGACGTGACGAAGAGGGTCTGCCGGTCGGGGCCGCCGAACGCCACATTGGTCGTGCCGGAGCCGCCGGAGCGGATCGTGCCGAGCTGGATGCCCGTGGGGGAGTAGACGTGGACCAGGGAGTCCCCGCCCGAGGTCCAGTACACGTTGCCGGCGCAGTCGATCGTGCCGCCGTCCGGGCCGCCGATGTAGTTCACGAAGACGCTGCGGGCGCCGATGCTGCCGTCGGGCTGGACCGCGTACTTGTAGATCTTGTTCTCGGAGTAGGCGCCCACGTACAGCGCGGTCCCGTCCGGCGAGAGCGAGATGCCGTTGGGTTGGCGCAACCGGTCGTCGACCAGTGACACCTGCCCGCTGGAGACGCGGAAGACGCTGGTACGTCCGCTCATCTGGTCGGAGCGGTTGCCGCGCTGGAAGTTGGGGTCGGTGAAAAAGACGACGCCGTCGGAACGGACCGCGACGTCGTTCGGCGAATTGAACGCCCGGCCCTGGTAGTTCGCCGCGACGGTGCTGCGGGCCCTGTCGCTCAACCGGTACGCGGACACGCTCCGCTGGTCGTGGGTGGCCGCGACGAGCTGCTGGCCGTCGGCGCTGAGTGCCAGGCCGTTGCTGCCGGCGTCGGCGATGAACGTGTCGAAGCTCGCCGACGGGGTGAACCGGCGGATCGTCGACGGCTGGACGTTGTACGGCCCGGTGCCGGCGGTCATGTCGGACATCAGCAGGTAGCCACCGTCGGCGACCCAGACCGGTCCTTCGAGGAACGTGAACCCGCCCTGGATTCGGGGGGCGGTCACGGTGCTGGCCGGCAGCGGTGGACCGTAACCGGCCCCCGTCGGGCAGACCCCGGGCGGTGCTCCGGGCGGACCGACGAGTGCGGCGTGAGCGCTGACACGCGCAGCGTCGACGGCAGCACCGGCGGGCAACGGGGTGGCGCTGACCGCGAGGCACAGGCCGGCCAGTGCGGCAATGGTGGGACGCCAGGTCATCGAATACTCCAATCGGCGTCGAGGGTTGCGATGGCCGGCGTGCGAGGTCGGTGGCTGGCACGGCGTGAGGGCGGGCCGTCGATGTGGGTATTCGGGAGCCTAGGTTATGAACTGGCAACCCGCAGCAGTCTTTCGCCGTCGATTCCGAGACGGATCGGGGATCGCATACAAAGACGCTGGTCAATGCCAAAAAGCCTCCGGAAATCCTTCCGGTACGACCACAGTGGACAAATCAGTGGGTGACCCGGGGCGTCGGGCCGGAGGCAGGGAATAGGGTGGGGACATGAGTGGCCTGCTCAGTGGTTCCCGGACTGCGGTCAATCCCCTTCGCCAGCTCACGATCGACCAACTCCGGAAGCGGACGAGCCTCAAGTGGCGGGAGTACCCCGACGACGTGCTGCCGCTCTGGGTGGCCGAGATGGACGTGCCCCTGGCCGAGCCGGTCGCGCGGGCGATCACCGACGCCGTCGCGCGCGGTGACACCGGCTACACCGCCGGAACGGCGTACCCGCAGGCAGTGGCCGAGTTCGCCGCGCGGCGGTGGGGTTGGGACGGGCTGGCAGTGGAGCGCACCGCGCTGGTGCCCGACGTCATGCACGGCGTCGTCGAGGCGCTGCGACTGGTCACCGAGCCGGGGGACGCGGTGGTCGTCAACTGCCCGGTCTACCCGCCGTTCTACGAGTCCGTGGCGCACGCCGACCGCCGAATCGTGGAGGCACCGCTCGGCGAGGACCTGAGGATCGACCTCGACGCGCTGGAGGATGCGTTCCGGCGGGCTCGCGCCGGTGGACGGCCGGCCGCGTACCTGCTCTGCAGCCCGCACAACCCGACCGGCGTCGTGCACAGCGCGGCCGAGTTGACCGCCGTCGCCGGACTCGCCCAGCGGCACGGGGTGCGGGTGGTCGCCGACGAGATCCACGCTCCGGTGGTGGCTGAGGGCGCGCGGTTCGTGCCGTACCTCTCGGTGCCCGGCGCGGAGAACGGCCTGTCGCTGATGTCCGCCTCGAAGGGATGGAACCTGGCCGGCCTGCGCGGCGGGCTCCTGGTCGCCGGCCCGGCCGCGGCCGGTGATCTCGCCCGTGTCCCGTTCGGGGTCAGCGTCAGCACCAGCCACCTCGGCGTGATCGCCCACACCGCTGCCTTCCGCGACGGCGGCGAGTGGCTCGACGCTCTGCTGACCGGCCTGGACGACAACCGTCGGCTCCTGACCGCGCTGCTCGCCGAGCACCTGCCGGCCGTCCGCTACCAGCCCGGTCAGGCCACCTATCTGGCCTGGCTGGACTGCCGCGCCCTGGGCCTCGGCGACGACCCGGCCGCCGTGTTCCTCGACCGTGGCCGGGTGGCGCTGACCTCCGGACTGGCCTTCGGGACCGGCGGTGGCGGGCACGTGAGACTGAACCTGGCCACCGCACCGGAGCTCATCACCGAGGCGGTACGCCGGATGACCAGCGCCATCGACTGAGACCGGAGGCCGGGAGCAGCCGCGCCTCGAGTCCTTCCCCGGCTGTTGCGCCTCGACGCCCTACTGGTGCTGGCGACATCGACCCGCTTCGCGGCACGCCTGACCCGCTGATCCGTCCGCCGCCGCGGCCGGGTGGGACACCCCCGGCCCGGCCGAGCGGTAGGACTTCCGAGCGTTCTTCGACGGGACGCAACCTGATGACGGTCCGGTCCCGTCGAGCTTGCGGAGGAGGAGGGAGCCTCGATGGTGGATGCCGAGGGTGAGTTCGTGGAGTACGTCTCCGCGCGACTGCCGAGCCTGCATCGGACCGCGTTCCTGATGTGCGGCGACGCCCATCTGGCCGACGACGTGGTGCAGCAGACGGTCACGGCGCTCTACGTGAACTGGCGCCGGGTCAGCCGGGCCGACAACGTCGACGCGTACGTACATCGGATGCTGGTGCACAAGCTCGTCGATGAGAAGCGGTTGAGCTGGGCGAAGGTTCGCCTGCTGGGGTCGGTGCCGGAGCCGGAGCGCTCGCCGGTGACGCCGCACGACGACCTGGCCGAGCGGGACAGCCTGCTCGCCGCGCTCGCCCGCCTCCCGCGCGGCCAGCGCACCGTGCTGGTCCTGCGGTTCCTGTGCGACCTGTCGCTGACCGACACGGCCGCCGCGATGGGCTGCTCCGAAGGCAACGTGAAGTCGCAGACGGCTCGGGCGTTGGCGGCCGTCCGCCAGGTGCTCGACGTCACCGAGATGTCAGTGAGGAGTCCGAGATGACCACGGTGGACGATCAGCGGATCGCCGAGCTGCTGCGCTCGGTGCCGGTACCGGAGCCGCGGGTCGACCTGAGCCGGGCGGTCCGCGACGGGCGGCGGCACCGCCAGCGTCGCCGAGTCGGCGGAATCGCCGCGCTGACGGTGCTGGCCGGGGTCGGTGTCGTGGGTGCCGTCCAGGTCGGCGCGACCACCAGCCCGCCAGTCCCCAACACGCCGGCGCTCGCGGTGTCACCGGCGGAGACCGGGTCGGCCGCCCCGCGCCCGCCGGTCACCTGCCAGGCGTCGTGGTTGCCGCAGCCGGTCGACGGTCCGGTCGCGGTGGCCAGCGGGGTCGATCCCACCGGACGGCACATCGTCGGCGACATCAGCACCGGGCGGGAGGACGGACGGGTCGTGCTGTGGACCGACGGCCGGCCGGTCGTCCTGCCGGCGACCGCGCGGCACGCGGCAGCGGTCAACAGCCGTGGCTATGTGGTCGGCACCAACGGCGACGGCACCGGTTGGCTGTACCGGGACGGGAAGCTGCGTTTCCTGTCCACCCCGCCCGGCTACGACACGGTGCTCGTGCACGCCGTCAACGGTCGGGGCGACATCGTCGGCACCGCCCACAGGTCCGACGACTCGCACCAGGCTGTGCTGTGGTCGACGGACCACCCCCAGAAGTACCGGCTGCTCGGCCAGCGGGGGTCGTCCGCGACCGGGATCACCGAGGACGGCACGATCGTCGGCACCGTGGACGATCGGCCCTACCGGTGGACGCCGCAGGGCGTCGGGACGGCACTGGCAGTGCCCGACGGCTACACGCGGGCGTCGGTCGACTCGGCGCAGGGCGAATGGGCGATCGGCATGGCTCCCGGCGGCCAACGGAGCGGCGCTGTGCGGATGCTGCCGGTGCGGTGGAATCTCGCCACCGGGGCGGTGAGCCTGCTGCCCTTCCCGGGGGCGAGCGGCATCGCCGGCAATGGTGATGTGCTGGTCGTCGACGGTGCGCCGCTGGTCGTGGCCCCGGACGGCACCTCCCGCCGGTTGCCGGGCCGACCCGAGGTCCGGGCGACCGAGGCGGGCACGTACACGGCCGAGGGAATCAGCGACGACGGTCTGACGGTGGTCGGGGCCGTCTACGAGAACCAGGCGTATCGGCCGCTGGTGTGGCGGTGCACCCGCTGAGGGTCTGATCGGCTCAGCCTCGAACTCCGTCGTGGGGGCGTGCCGTCCGGACCGTTTCAACCGAGCGGGTCCGTGGGTACGCTCCCACCGGCTGATCACCGCTCTGCTGTGGGGCCGGTTGACCGGGCGGTCGACGCCGCGCGACGATCAGCCGGACGGCGCCACTGGTGTCCGACTGTTGCTCGCGATCTTTGGCCTCATCGCTATCGTCGTCGGCGTCCAAGGGCTGTTCACCCCGGACGGCTGACCACGCGTCACCGGGTCACGTGGTGGACGGTCGCGGCGCCCAGGTGCCCGCGGCGCTGGCGATCAGGAGTATCACCGCTGGTAGGAACGCGACACCGATGCCCAGCCCGAGCAGCAGACCCCATCCGGTGAGGATGAGCGCGGCCATCAGATCGGCGACCACTGTCAGTCGACCGACCCACTGTGCGAGAACGGGCAGCAGTGCCGCGACAACGGGAACGCCGAGCAGATAGCTGGCCGCGGTGCCCGAGTCGTCCACGGTGAAGGGAACCAGCACGGCGGCCACCAGCGCGGTGATCGCCAGGGCCGACCATCTGAGCACCGACCGGGTGTTGGCCGGCTTGCGGACCAGGACCACGAGACCGACGAGCAGGACGCCCACGATTGCGCCGACGGCCGCCAGACCAGTCATCTCGTTCTCCTCGACCGCCGGAGGAACTTCATCGAAGGCGGCGGATCGCCGCCTCTGCTTCCCACGATACGGCTGGTCGGGCCAACTGCACGAGCGCCCAGCCTCCTACTCGTTCCGGACGGTGCAGGGTCGGCGACGTCTGCTGGCACCGGTACCGATGGGCTCGCTCGTTCGCTAGCGCCGGGCCGCCGTGCGGAGAATGCCGTTGAGGCCCTCCTCGAACAGCAGGTCGTCGTCCCATCGGGTGTCGTCGAGGTGGCCCGAGGCGTCGAGGGTCGGATAGGCGTTGGCGCTCGCCACGATATGGGCGCGGGCCGCGGCCCTGGTTTCAGGCTCCGTGGTCCGTCGCCAGGTGGCTTCGGTGAGCGAGGCGCCGATGACGTAGTTGGCCAGCAGGCGCGTCGCCACCGCGAGGTGCAGTCCGCTACAGCCGCCGCGTACCAGCGCCGATTGCAGAAACTCGGTGCGGGCCAGCACGTTCGGACCGAGCATGGGGCGGCCGATGAGCCCTGCGGCCCAGGGATGATCCAGCATGGCGCCGCGCCAGGCGCGAGCGAGGACGCGGATGTCCTCCAGCCAGCTCTCGCTCGCGTCCGGAACGGCCACATCGCCGAAGATCCGGTCGACGGCCAGGTCCAGGACGTCGTCCTTCGTCTTCACGTGCCAGTACAACGCGGTCGCCGTGACATCGAGCCGCTGCGCGAGACAGCGCATCGTCAGGCCCTCGGCGCCGAGTTCGTCCAGCACGATCACGGCCGCGTCCACGATGCGATCGAGGGTCAAGGGTGGCTTCCGTCGTGCCCGCGACGGCGCCGCGCGCAGCCATACCGGCGGCGCGGCGTGATTGTCCGGTCGCGCCGCCGAGGGTGAGGTGGCCATGCCGGGCTCGACGGGAGTCATGGAGGCATCCTAAACAGATGGACAGGCAACTTAACGACGGTAAGGTGGTTGTCCGTAGGGAAGTTGGGGTGACTGTTGGCGCAAGGAGGTCCCGGCATGCCTCTCGTGCGAATCCATCTCGACACCGACCGGACCACTGCCCGTCGGGTGCTGCAACTGCATCGGGAGGGCAGGATCCATCACGAGTCGCGGGAGGCCGCCCGGGATCAGGCGTTGCGTCAGGGCCGCACCCCGGCCGGTGATCCGGTCTTCGTCGGCATCACCAACGGCCGCCGCGACGTGCAGTTGCTCTACGACGTCGAGGTCTACACCGACGCAACCCGTTGAGCAGGGGTCAGCCCGCGTTCAGTACCTCCCGCAGCCGCGCGGCGAACTCCTCGGGCTTGCCCGCGTAGCCGAACTCGCCGCCGAGGAACCCGCCGTGGTGGCTCGGGAACACCACGGCCTCCTGACCGAGCAGCGCCGCGAGGCCCAGGGCGGTGCGAGCGGTGTACGTGCCGGCCGACTCCTCGCCGACAGCGACCACGATCCGGGTGGGCGCGGCGGTGAGCACGCTCGCGTCGGGACGGTAGTCGGTGATCGCCCACGAGTTCCGCGACAGCAGCGGATCGTCGCGGCTGCCGTCGTCGTCGGCTGCCATGCCGAACATCGCCGGATCGGGGGCGGGCTGGGCGAAGTAGGCATCGGTGAACTCGCCCTGCCAGGACGTCATGGCGATGAACGCGGCCATCCCCGCACCCGAGCCCTTCGCCTGGTACGCCTCGTAGAAGCCGGCTCGGGCACGCTCGGCGGCCGTGGCGTCGGGGAGCACGGCGTTGATCGGCGGTTCGTGCGCCACCAGGGTGGCGACGTCGTCGGGGTGGGTGGCGACCAGTTCGAGTGCGGTCACCGCGCCGCCGCTGCTGGCGAACACGTCAACCGGACCGACCTGGAGCGCCTGAACGAGTGCGTGCAGGTCGGCGGCCTGCTGCTGCGGCGTGTGGTCGGACCGACCGTCCTTGCGGACACTGCGGCCCAGACCACGCGGGTCGTAGGTGAGGACCGTGCGGTCCGTGAAGTGCGGGGCGAGCGCGGTGAAGCCCTCCGCCGCCATCGGCTGGCCGATCATGAGCAGCGCACGATGGGCGCCAGTGGGAGGGAGCGGGCCGCGGACGTCGTAGACCAGGTCGACGCCGGGAATGACCAGGGTGTGCGTCTGGATGTCCTGCATCCGATGAGACTACGGCCGGCTGACCTGTGTCAGGGTGCCTGCGGGCGGCGAGCCATCGGGATCTTCGGGGCGGCGCTCGTGCCCTGGGGTGCGAAGGTCAGGTGCTACCGATTGGTGGCGCGGCGAATGGTCGCGGCCACCTGCGACGAGTCGTGGCCCGGCTCCACTCCGTCGACGAGAATCACCTCGCCGGTGAGGTGCCTCGTCCGCAAGGGCTTGATCTCCTGATAATCGCTGGACTGGTACCAGGAGCGGGCCCGCTGCAGGTCGGGAAACTCAATGACGATCACGTCGCCGGGCCAGTCGCCCTCCAGGACGTCGATGGTGCCGCCGTGGACGAGGAACCGGCCTGCGAACTGCGCGAGGGTGGCGTCGATTCGCTCCAGGTACGTCAGCACCTCGGCGTGGACGGGTGCCCTGCGGAGGTGTGCGATCGCGTACGCGGTCATGAGTGCCTGTCCTTTGCGTTTGGTCTTCTTATGTCGGTCGCGGTGGTGACGGTCGGCGTGGGCCGCCGCGTCACGGCACCGGATCGGTCGTGCCGGAAGAACTATTTCCGCTGTCGCGGTGGACTGTCGATTACCTCGCAGGTAATGGCCCGGCTGTCGGTGTCGAATTAGGGTCGGTGAGTGACGATTTCGACCCGGCACGGGCGACCAGTGGGGGAGCTGCTGCGCGACTGGCGTCGGACTCGCGGAATGAGCCAGCTCGACCTGTCGATCGAGGCGGGAGTGTCGGCCCGGCACCTGAGCTTCGTCGAGACCGGGCGATCCCGGCCGAGCCCCGACCTCATCCTGCGGCTGGCCGAACACCTGGAGATGCCGCTGGCCGAGCGCAACACGATGCTGCTGGCCGGCGGCTACGCCCCCGCCTACCCCCGCCACGAACTGACCGACCCCGAGCTGGCACCGGTACGGGCCGCCGTACGGCAGATCCTCGATGGTCACAGCCCGTACCCCGCGCTGCTCGTCGACCAGCACTGGCACCTCGTCGACGCCAACCCTGCCGTCGCCCTGTTCACCATGGACGCGCAGCCACACCTGCTCACCCCACCGGTCAACGTGCTGCGCCTCAGCCTGCACCCCGACGGTCTGGCACCGCGCATCGTCAACCTGCCCGAGTGGCGCGCCCACCTGTTGAAACGGCTGCACCAGCAGGCGGCGACAACAAACGATCCGATCCTGTACGACCTGCACGAGGAGCTTCGCGGCTATCCCGGCGGCGACGTCGACACGACACCGGTCGGCGATGCCCTCTCCCGTGTTCTCGTCCCGCTGCGCTACCGGCACGGTGACCAGGAGCTGTCCTTCGTCAGCACCACGACCCTCTTCGGTACGCCGCGGGAGGTCACAGTCGCAGGGTTGGCCGTCGAGGCGTTCTTCCCCGCTGACTCGGCGACCACGCAAGCCCTCCGAGCCCGTGCCGATCATGACTCGGCTGCCCGTCACCCTGCGGGAGAGGGCGGCGGCTGACGGAGCGCGTCGTCGATGATGCCCGGCATCCGCCGGGCCACTCCGGCGAGGAGATCCGCTACCTGCACGCGCGGATCGTCGCGGGAGTCGACCATCACCAGCCCTGCCAGGGGCGACACTCCGTTGGGCAGCGCCCCGGCCCGCTCGACGCCGGCCGTCGACGCGTTGCTGTCGGCCAACACCCGCTGGAGGCGGGTCAGCCGGTCTGCCGTCAGGGCGCTCTGCTCGTCGTGGGTCACCAGCACCTGCCGCTGGCCGCCGCTCCAGGACAGGACCGTCTCCGCCAGGGCCGGCAGCAGCGGCTCCAGTGGAGGAGGAACCGTGCGGTCGTCGACGTCGAGCCGGGCCACCACGGCCCGCACGTGGCTCGGGCCGAGCCCGTCGAGGGCGGCGTCCGCCACCGTGCCGAGGCGGTGTCGCCGCAGCGCGTCCCGCGCCTGGAAGAACCGCTGCACCGTCTGGTCGACCGGAAGTCGCCGTTTCATCCGGACCAGATCGACGAACGCCGACAGGAAGGCGCCCCAGTCGCCTCCGGCCGAGCGTCCGGCCTCGTGCAATGCGAGAGCCGTCGGATGGTGCTCGCGAGCCAGGCGGGTGCCCGCCGCGTACGACGGCTCGGTCAGCAGGAAGTCCACGATCCGGGTGACGAGGAAGAACTCCTTGTCGATGAGGTGGACGTGCGCGCGGCCGGCCAGCGCCGTCAGGAACCACTCCAGTGCCTCTTGCGCACCCGAACCGCGCAGGAACCGGCCGGACTTGAGCTCGTGCGGCGCGAACCGGAACCGGGACCGTAGGGAGGTGATGAGCGCGACCGCCTCGTCGACGGCCAGGTCGACGCTCGCGTGCGTGATCACCGGGGCGGTCGAGTGCAGCAGGTTCGTACCCGAGAATCCCGACTCGTCGCAGGCGATCTCCACGACAGCCCCGATCACCACCGCGCCGCCCGGCGGCAGCCCACCCTGAAGCGGTGATCTCACCGCCGAGCTCCCGCCATGTCGCCCATGGTCACCCGTGCGCCGGCGGAGGACAACCCGATTGCCTACGGGAGCCGCAACCCTCAATGGGCGCGCTCCGGGTGCTGACCATCGCGAACACCCTGCGCTCGCTGCCACCCGGGCGCGTCGATCCCCACCTGCAGCTGGTGCGCGGCTGGCTCGACTGCTCGCCTGCGTACATCTGATGTATGTCCGTCCGGGTGGGTGATCGTCGCCGTGATTCTGGCGGATCGCCGTGCGGTGTCGCGTCAGCGCGCCGCTGCTCGCCCGCCCGCGCATCTTGCTGACCGGCCAGAGAGGCGTGGTGTCCACCCATTGATCGACCGTTGCCTATTCTGTGGCCCCGGAGTAACCTTCCCGAAACACATCCGATGTCTGGCTCGCCAAGGCCCGGTGTCGGCCTGCGCAGGCAGGGTCCCGGTTGGCCCCAACCAAGCGGATCCCCATGTCGAGTCCCATAGTTGTCACGCTTCGGGGTGGCCGGACTGGTCACCGTTTGGAGGATCGATGTCAGACCTGACCCGACGGCAGGCCCTCAAGATCGGCGCAGCCGGTGCGGGTGGTGCTCTCCTGCCGGTGCCCTGGACCGCCGTGGCACGAGCGGACTCGGTGGCGCCGCCGCAGGTGTTGGCCGCCGGGGACCTCGCCCTCTGGTACGACGAAGGGGCCGGAACCGACTGGCTGCGGGCGCTGCCGATCGGCAACGGCCGGCTCGGCGCCATGGTCTTCGGCAACGTCGACACCGAGCGACTCCAGCTCAATGAGGACACCGTCTGGGCCGGTGGGCCGCACGATCCCAGCAACCCCAGAGGCGCGGGAGCGCTCGCGGAGATCCGGCGGCTGGTCAACGCGAACCAGTGGACCCAGGCCCAGGATCTGATCAACCAGACCATGATGGGCAACCCCGGCGGCCAGCTGGCCTACCAGACCGTCGGCAACCTGCGGCTCGCCTTCGGATCCGCCAGCGGAGCCTCGCAGTACGACCGGACGCTCGACCTCACCACCGCCACCGTCACGACGACGTACGTGCTGAACGGCGTTCGTCACCAGCGGGAGGTGTTCGCCAGCGCGCCGGACCAGGTCATCGCGATCCGGCTGACCGCCGACCGGACCGGCTCGATCAGCTTCACCGCCACCTTCGACAGCCCGCAGCGCACCACGGTGTCCAGCCCGGACGGCACCACCATCGGCCTCGACGGTGTCTCCGGAAACATGGAGGGCGTCACCGGCGCGGTCCGTTTCCTCGCCCTGGCCAACGCGACCATCAGCGGCGGCAGCGTGTCCAGTTCCGGCGGCACCCTACGGGTGACCAACGCCAACAGCGTGACCCTGCTGATCTCCATCGGTTCCAGTTACGTCAACTACCGCAACGTCGGCGGCGACTACCAGGGCATCGCCCGGCAGCGCCTCGCCAGCGCGCGGGCCAGCAGCTACGACCAGCTGCGCAGCCGGCACGTGGCCGATTACCAGGCGTTGTTCGGGCGGGTCACTCTCGATCTGGGTCGCACGTCCGCGGCCGACCAGACGACGGATGTCCGGATCGCCCAGCACAACAGCGTCAACGACCCGCAGTTCTCGGCGCTGCTGTTCCAGTTCGGGCGGTACCTGCTGATCTCGTCCTCGCGGCCCGGCACCCAGCCGGCCAACCTCCAGGGCATCTGGAACGACTCGCTGGCCCCCTCCTGGGACTCGAAGTACACGATCAACGCCAACCTGCCGATGAACTACTGGCCGGCCAACACCACCAACCTGGCCGAGTGCCACAACCCGGTCTTCGACATGGTCAGAGACCTCGCCGTCACCGGGGCGCGGACCGCCCAGGTGCAGTACGGCGTCGCCAGTGGCTGGGTCACCCACCACAACACCGACGCGTGGCGGGCCACCGCGGTGGTGGACGGCGCGTTCTGGGGCATGTGGCAGACCGGTGGCGCCTGGCTGTCCACGTTGATCTGGGACCACTACCTGTTCAACGGCGACATCGAGTTCCTGCGGACGAACTACCCGGCCATGAAGGGTGCGGCGCAGTTCTTCCTCAACACCCTGGTGACCGAACCGACCCTCGGTTACCTGGTGACCAACCCGTCGAACTCGCCGGAGCTGAGCCACCACGCGAACGCCAGCGTGTGCGCCGGCCCCACCATGGACAACCAGATCCTGCGGGACCTGTTCGACGCGTGCGCCCGGGCGAGCGAGATCCTCGACGTGGACAGCACCTTCCGGGCCCAGGTGCGTGCCACCCGGGACCGGCTCCCCCCGATGAAGGTCGGCTCGCGCGGCAACATCATGGAGTGGCTCTACGACTGGGTGGAGACCGAGCCCAACCACCGGCACATCTCGCACCTGTACGGGCTGGCCCCCAGCAACCAGATCACCAAGCGCGGCACTCCGCAGCTGTTCGAGGCGGCCCGGCGGACCCTGGCGCTGCGCGGCGACGACGGCACGGGCTGGTCGCTGGCCTGGAAAATCAACTTCTGGGCTCGGATGGAGGAGGGCAAGCGGGCTCACGACCTGATCCGCTACCTCGCCACCACCGCGCGGCTCGCGCCCAACATGTTCGACCTGCACCCGCCGTTCCAGATCGACGGCAACTTCGGCGCCACCGCAGGCATCGCCGAGATGCTGTTGCAGAGCCACACCGGCGAGCTGCACGTCCTGCCCGCGCTGCCACCGGCCTGGCCGAGCGGGCGGGTGACCGGCCTGCGCGGTCGAGGTGGGCACACGGTCGGCATCACCTGGGCGAGCGGTCTGGCCACCGAGATCCTCGTCCGACCGGACCGGGCCGGCACCGTCCGCCTGCGCTCCCGGATCCTGACCGGCACCGTCACGGTGGTCGACACCGCCGACGGTACGGCGGCCCGGACCACCCGGATCGAGTCCGACCTGATCGAGGTCACCGTGCAGGCCGGACGCACCTACCGGGTCACCAGTTCCGGTGCCACCACGCCGACGCTGGAGCAGAGCTTCAGCAACGTCGGCATCACCAGCGACAGCAACACCAACGTCGGGAACTTCGACGGCGGTGGGGCCTCGCTCTCCGCGCAGGCCCTGGCGCAGGCCGGTGCCAGCCCGGGCGGCACGGTGAGCCGCAACGGGGTCAACTTCCGCTGGCCCAACGTCAGCTCCGGGGCCGCCGACAACGCCGTCGCCTCGGGCCAGACCATCGGCGTGACCGGCACCGGCAGCACGCTCGGCTTCCTGCTGACCGGCACCTACGGAGCGGTGTCGGGGACCGGCACTGTGGTCTACGCCGACGGCACCCGCCAGACGTTCACGTTGAGCTCGCCGGACTGGTATGGCGGGCCGCACTCCGGGGGCACCGCGGCCATCGTGTCCGCGTACCAGAACCGGCCCAACAACGGCCGTCAGAACACCGCCGCGTGCATCTACTACGTGGGTGTGGCGTTGCAGAGCAAGGCGGTGGCCTCGGTCGTGTTGCCGAACATCAGCGCCCGTCCCGCGACGAACGTGCCGACCATGCACATCTTCGCCATCGCGATCGGGGGCTGACGGCAACGATTCCTGCTCGGGGGAGCACGACCGGGCCCGTCCCACCTGGGCCCGGTCGCGTTCGGCGTTCGGCGGGCCGGCAAGCGGTTGCGCGCAGTTGTCGTCACGGCGGTGCGTAGGCGACCCGTTTGCGCGGAAAGACCGGGCATCACCGACGCGAGTCGTGACAGGATTGTCGGCATGCCGGTTCGTGCACTGAGCTTCGGCATGGTGGCGCGACGATACGAGCGGCACCGACCGGGCTACCCTGCCGAGCTTGTCGACCTGGTGCTGACGCACTCGGATCGGCCGGTGCGATCGGCGCTGGAGATCGGCGCCGGCACGGGCAAGGCGACCCGGCTGTTCGCCGCAGCGGGCGTCACTGTCACCGCGACCGAGCCGGACGGGGCAATGCTCGCCGAGCTGCGCAAGCACGTGCCAGCAGGCGTCCGGACCGTGCGTGCCGCATTCGAGGACCTGCGGCCGGGCGCGAGGTATGACCTGGTCTACGCGGCAGCGGCACTGCACTGGACGAAACCGGAGGGGCGATGGTCGCGGATGGCCGCACTACTGGAACCCGGCGGCGTGTTCGCCTCGTTCGGCGGACCAACCCAGCTGGTTGACCCGGCGGTGGCGGACGCTGTCCGCGTCGCCCGGGCACCCTTCCTGGACAGCGACGAGATTCCCTCGCCCGATGGAACGCCCCCGGGGCAGGCCATGCAGTGGCCGGGCACCGAGCTCCAACGGTCCGAATGGTTCACCGATGTGCAGCAGACCGTGATCGAGCGTCGGCTGACGATGAGTGCGCGGCACTACGTGGGGCATCTGTCGACGATCTCGGCGTATCTCGCGCTGCCCACCTCGGAGCAGGAGCAGGTCTTCGCCCAGATCGAACAGGTCCTGCCCGAGACGGTCGAGCTTTCCGCCGACGTCATCGTGCATCTCGCGCGTCGACGCCCCGAGCAGTAGCGCCCGAGGGCGCTCAGACCAGGAACTCCTCCCGCATCCGCGCGCCCAGGTTGATCCCGCCCACCGCCCGGGGGCCGGCCGGGTCGTGCACGGCGACGGTGTTGTTGCGACGCATGAGCTCACGGACCGCGGGCGGTAGTCGCGGCGGGTCGTCCATGGCCGCGAGGACCTGTCCGGTACTGACGATCAGTCGATCGGCCAGGGTGGCGGCGTCGGTGTCCACCCGCACCCGGCCGTACTCCCAGCCGGAGGTGGTCAGGTCGAGCACCTCGAACAGGCGGGTCACCAGCGGGTTCGGGTCGGTCACCCGGTCGAGCCGGGGCGCCCGTTTGCCGACCACGGTGACGGCGGCGGCCACCTGCGCGTACGGGTGGAAGCCGCACGGCAACGCGAACAGCGGCCAGCGCAGCGCCGGGCCCGCCTCCTTCCACAGCGGCCGGTAGTTACGGCGGTGCACCAGCAGCCGCCGGCCCGTCCGTCGGTGGATCTCCTGGGCCTGGGCCTGAAGGTCCACGTGGGCCTCGTCGGCGACCTGACTCACGATCCGGGTCGCCACCACCAGGCCGTCGTCACTGTCGAGCGAACCGGCGAGCGACTCGACCTGCTCGTTGAACCGGATCCGCGCGTGGGGGCCGTACCGGGACTGGACGTCGTGCAGCAGCGCCTGCTGGCGTCCCGGGTCGAGCTGGACCCGCCTACCGCCCAGCAATCGACGGAGCCAACGCATGTCGCCTCGATTCAGCAGAGCCGTCGCGGACGGCGGCAATGCTAATGCGTCGACCTTCCCTCATGTTCCCAAGGGGGGCTGGTCGACTCCGCTCTCGGAGACGGCGGTCACCGCCGACGTGGCGTGATCAGCCCCGACTCGTACGCCCACACGACCAGCTGCGCCCGGTCGCGGCAGTGCAGCTTCGTCATGGCCCGGTTGACGTGTGTCTTGGCGGTCAGCGGACTGATCACCATGCGCACGGCGATCTCGTCGTTGGTCAGCCCACGGGCGACCAGCTCGACGACCTCCTGCTCCCGGGCGGTCAGCACGTCGCGTCCGGCCGTCGGCACGGCCGGCGGTGGGCCGGCCACGAACTCACTGATCAGTGTGCGGGTGACGGTTGGCGCGAGCAGCGCGTCGCCGCGCGCGACGACGGTGACGGCGTGCAGCAGGTCGGCGGGGTCGGCGTCCTTGAGGAGAAAGCCGCTGGCGCCCGCGCGGAGGGCGGCGAACACATAGGAGTCGAGCCCGTAGTTGGTGAGGATGAGAACGCGGATCGCGGCGAGGTCGGGATCGGCGGCGATGCGCCGGGTGGCCTCGATGCCGTCGAGGCCCGGCATCTGCACGTCCATCAGAACGACGTCCGGGCGCAGACACCGCGACAGGTGGACGGCCGAGGCGCCGTCGCTCGCCTCACCGACGACCTCCAGGTGGTCCTCGGCGTCGAGCAGTGCCCGGAAGCCGGCTCGCATCAGCGCCTGGTCGTCGGCGAGCAGCACCCGGATCATCCCGGCTCCTCCGGCCGGCGGGCGGTCATCGCGGGCCGTCCAGCGGGAAGGTGGCCCGTACGGTGAACCCGTGGTCGTCGTGCGCGGCGGTCCGCAGCGTGCCGCCCAGGGCGCTGACCCGCTCCCGCATGCCGCGCAGGCCCACGCCCGGGGTCAGGGGCTCAGCCGGCGACGCCTGACCGTCGTCGGTGACCGCGACGGTCAGCCCCGCCGGGGCGTACTCCACCTGGATGTGCGCGGTCGCGGGCCCGGCGTGGCGGGCCACGTTGGTGAGGGCCTCCTGGATGACCCGGTACCCGGCCTGGTCGACCTCGTCGGGCAGCTCCCCGCGCTGACCGGTGACTGTCACCTGCACCGGTACGCCGACCGCCCGGGTCCGCTCGGCCAGCTCGTCCACCCGGGCCAGCCCGACCCGATCGCCGTCGGTTGGTGCGCGCAGGACGTCGAGGGTCGTGCGGAGTTCCCGCATCGCGGCGCCGCTGGCCTCCTGGATCGCCAGCAGCGTGGCCGACGGCTCCTCGCCGTGTTTGCGGGCCAGGTGCACGGCGATCCCCGCCTGCACCTTGATCACCGAGATGCTGTGGGTCAGGGAGTCGTGCAGGTCGCGGGCGATGCGCAGGCGCTCCTCCCCGGCGCGGCGCAACGCCATCTCCTCGCGGGTGCGTTCGGCCTCGATCGCCCGCTGCTCGACCTGCTCCAGGTACGCCCGGCGCTGCCGCGCGACGAGCCCTGCGACGTTGGCCGCCACGAACCAGCCGAGCAGCAGGGCCGTCCGCTCGGCGACCAGTTGGCCTGGTCGGCCGGCCGGCGCCATCGAGATGTCGCGGGCCAGGAAGCTACCGAGGAAGGCGAGGCTGGCTACGGCCGCGGCCGACCGGTGTCCCTGCCAGGCGCTGACGTAGACCGCGCAGAGGACGGGGAACGCGGCGGACACCCCCGGGTGCACCCGTACGTGAACGGCCAGCATGGCGACGGTGACCACGCCCAGCGCCACCACCGGGTAGCGCCGGCACGCCGCCAGGGCCACCACAGTGGCGAGGACCAGGGCGACGTCGAGCGCCTCGACCGGCGCGGCGTCCGGGGTGAGCACGGCGTTGCCGAGCAGGAGGATGCCGAGGGCGAGACCGCCGAGGGCGTACGGGAGGTCGCGGCGCATGGTCGCACTGTAGAACGGCCGTCGTCGGTGGAGCATCCCGCGCGCGTGGTACCTGCGGCGTACCACGGACGCGGTATGAGCGGCGGGCAAGTGTCTACGGCGGCACGACGTTTTCCCGGCCCGCCGGAACAAGCATCGAGCCCATGACATACCGCTTCTTCACCCCCACGCCGACGAGGGCGGCCACCGGCCGCACAGCGGCCGTCTACCAACAGTTGCGCGACGACTTTCTCGGGCCGCTGCCGACCTTCCAGGCGCTCTCGGCCGTGCCGGAGGTGTTGGCCGCGACCTGGGCGCTGATGCGGGAGGCGCTGCTCGCCGGGGACGCGCCCCGGGTCGAGCGCGAACTCGTCGCGGCCGCGGTGTCCCGGGCCAACCGCTGTCAGTTCTGCGTCGACGCCCACGTGCTCCTGCTGCACGCGCTGGGCGCATCGAAGCTGGCCGAGGCTGTCGCCCGGGGCGAGACGCCCCCCGAGCCGAGGCACGCCGCGCTCGTCGGCTGGGCGCAGGCGAGCCGCAGCCCCAGAGCCGCCGGCTGGACCAGCACCCACGGCCCGGAGATCACCGGCACCCTGCTCGCGTTCCACTTCATCAACCGGGTCGTCTCCGCGTTGCTCGACCCCGATCTGCTTCCCGGCGGGCTGCAACGCTCCCCGCTGGTGCGGTCGGTCGGGGGCCGGCTCTACGCCAAGGCGGCCCGGGAGCCGAAGGAGCCCGGCCGAAGCCTCCCGCTCCTCGACGCCGACCCGACGGCATCACCTCCCGCCTGGGCGGGGGACAGCCCGGTGGGCGTCGCCTACGCGTCGCTGCGGGACGCCGCTGCCCGGGGTGGGGACCTGCTGCTGGGCGACGTGGCGCGCCAGACCGTCACGGCCACGGTGCGCTGGGAGGAGGGGCGGTTCCCGGCGCGGCCTGCGGACTGGGCCGTCGACATGGTGCGGGACGTGCCGGGCACGGACCGCATCGGGACGCGGATCGCGTTGCTGGCGGCGTTCGCGCCCAGCGCGATCAGCCCGGGCGACGTCGCTCTCTGGCGGCTCTCCCACCCCGCCGACGCCGACCTCGTGCGGTTGGTCGCGTACGGGGCGATCACGGCCACCGATCACATCGCCCGGGCCCTCGCCTCGGCACCCCTCTAGGAGGTAACCCATGCGCAAGGCTCTCGTCATCGTCAGCGCCCTGCTGCTCGTCGCGTTCGCCGTGCAGTTCGTCCTCGCCGCCGTGGGCGGGTTCACCAGACCCGCCGGCGAGGACGCGTACGCGCTGCACAGCGTCAACGGCATGGCGGTCATCCCGATTCTCACAGTGCTCACCGCCCTGTTCGCCGCGCTGGCGAAGGCGCCGGGAAAGGTCATCGGACTGGCGATCCTGCCGATCGGCCTCGTCGTCCTCCAGCCGCTCATCGCCATGCTGGCCGAGGCGTCCACCGACGCGTCGGGTGTCAGCACCCCGCTCGGCCTGACCATCGGAGGGTTGCACGCGCTCAACGGAATCATCGCGGTGCACGTCGTGGTCGGTGTCCATCGGGCGGCGCGACAGCTGGCCGTCCCGGTTCCCGCCGGCACGGCTCGGCTGGTCACCCGGGAAGGAGAGCCGGCGTGACCACCGGGTCGCTGCTCGTGGCCGACCTCGTGATCGCGGTCCTCGCGTCCGCCGCCTGGCTGGGCGGTGGCGCCGCGTCCGCCGTCCGTCGCCGCCCGCTCGCACTGGGACTGGCAGCCGTCGCCCTGCTCGCCACGCTCGCCCGCGCGATCACGATCACCGCCCTCGCCCGCGCCGGCTGGTGGTTCGCCGCGGAGAAGGTCCTCATCGCGGCCCCACTGTCGCTCGCGGCGGTGGGCGTCGCCGGTCCGCGGTTGCTGCGGGCCCCGGGCGACATCCGGGCCGTCGCGGTTCCGCTGCTCTTCGCCGGGTACGCCACGAGCAGCGCCCTGCTCGTGACGATCCTGCACGGCTATCCTGCGTCGGCCGGGGCCGGGCTGCTCGCGGTCGCCGGAGTCGTGGCGGCGACGGTGATCTCGGGGCGTGCGCTCGGCGCGCGCCCGTCCCGGACGGTGTCCCGGGCGGCCCTCGTGGTGGCGGTCGCGGCACTGCTGACCGGAACCGGCTTGACCGTCGCCCCGGGCGCCGCGCCCGCCGTACCGCATGATCATGGTTCTCCGGCGGCCCGGATCACCGACGAACCCACCCGGCGGTTCACCCTGACCGCCGCAACCGCCACTGTGGACGCGGGCGGCCGGAACGTCGCGGCGTGGGCGTTCAACGGGCAGGTCCCCGGACCGGAACTGACCGCCACCGTCGGCGACGTCCTGGAGGTGACGCTGCGCAACCGGGACATCGGGCGCGGCGTCACCCTGCACTGGCACGGGTACGACGTGCCGAACGATCAGGACGGCGTACCCGGGGTGACGCAGGCGGCGGTGCGGCCCGGGCAGGAGTTCGTCTACCGGTTCCGCGCCGACCAGGCCGGAACGTACTGGTACCACACGCATTCGGCCTCCGACGTCGGCGTACGGATGGGGCTCTACGGCGTGCTGGTGGTGCGACCGGGCCCGGTGACCGGCCTCGACGTCACCGTGCCGGTGCACACCCTGGCGGGCCGTCCGTTGCCCGCACCGAAGGTGGAGGAGGTCGAGGCCGGCCTGCCGGTGCGGTTGCGGCTGATCAACACCGACAGCACGACGCACCGGTACGCCCTGGCCGGGACCGCGTTCCGGGTGGCCGCGATCGACGGCGTCGACCTGCGCGGCCCGACGCCGCTGGTGGACACCGCCGTGCTGATCCCGGCCGGGGGCCGCTACGACCTGGTCTTCGACGCGCCGGCGACCCCGGTGGCGCTGTTCGTCGACGGGCGGGCGGTCTACTCGACCGGCCCGGTGTCGACGGCGACCGGCGCCTGGCGGGTGCTCGATCCGCTCCGCTACGGCGCGACCGCTGCGGTGCCCTGGTCCCGGTTCGACAAAACGTTCACCCTCGTCCTCGATCGCGGCCTCGACCTGCGCAGACTGCTACCGCGGTACGGCCACACCGTCAACGGCGCGGCTGACCCGGACATCCCACCGCAGGTCGTACGCCTGGGTGACGTCGTACGGTTCACGATCGTCAACCGGTCGCAGGTCGTGCACCCGTGGCACCTGCACGGCCATCACGTCCTGGTGCTGGCCCGCGATGGAGAGCCGGCGACCGGAAGCCCGTTGTGGCTGGATTCGTTCGACGTCCGTCCGGGCGAGGTGTGGGAGGTGGCGTTCCGGGCCGACAACCCGGGGATGTGGGCCAATCACTGCCACAACCTGGCGCACGCCGATGCCGGGATGACGCTGCATCTCATGTACTCGTGATCGCGGAGGCCTGTAGTTTTCTGTCATGACTGAGGACACCTTCCGTTCGGTGGCGATCGAGCGCACCAGCCTGGGCAACTACGTCGTGCGGAACTCCCGTGGCGGGTCGGTGTCGTTGGGCGCGGGCGAGGACGGCAGTTTCACGCCGGTGGAGTTGCTGCTGGCCGCCATCGGCGGCTGCACCGCTGTGGACGTGGACCACATCACCAGTCGCCGCGCCGAGCCGACCGAGTTCGCCGTCGCCGTCACCGGTGACAAGATCCGGGACGAGGCCGGCGGAAACCGGATGCGGAACCTGCGGGTCGAGTTCACCGTGACGTTCCCGGAGGGTGCGGAGGGCGACGCGGCCCGTGCGGCGCTGCCCCGGTCGTTGCAGCAGTCGCACGATCGGTTGTGCACGGTCTCCCGTACCGTCGAGCTCGGCACTCCCGTCGCGATCGCTGAGGGCCCCGGGCCCGCCGGAGACTGATCGGCGCTGAGCACGACTACTCAGGCCCGTGCGGGTTCGTTCGTGTGAGGGTGACGGCATGCGTCGACTACTGGTGCCACTGCTGATCGCCCTCACCGCCGTGGCAGCGTGTGCCGACCCGAACGCCCAGCCGGGTCGCGCGGACCCGACGGTTGCGGAGCCGGCGCCCACCGAGCTGCTGACCGACGGCAGCGTGCCCTGGGCCGACCTGAAGATCACCGGCGAGGACCTCAACGGCCGTCCTGCCGAGCCGAGAACGCCGGCCGCCGGCAGCGAACCGTGCCGGGCGGAGCAGCTGACCGGCCGGCTCACCACGTGGACCCGGCCCGGCACCGGCGGTGAGACGCCTCGGGGCTTCGACGCCGCCATCGGCAAGCTCATCGGCGAGGTGGACGTGCGGAACTCGTCGACGGTCGAGTGCACCCTGCAGGGCGAGGTGCCCACGACCATGCTCGCCGGCGGCCGCGAGATCCCGATGCTCTACGCCCACGGCATCGACGAGGAGGGCCGCACACGGGTGGTCGCCGTGCCGGCCGGCGGCCACGCCAGCCTGCGCCTGGACTGGTCCGGGCCGTTCTGTCAGCCCGTGAAGGGGTCGTTGGAGCTCGCTATCGAGCTGCCGCACGACGGCGGCAGGTTGCGCGCACCGGTCACCGCCGACGAGCGTCCGGGTTGTCCACAGGGGGAGGGGGTCCACCCCCGCGCGCGGGGGACGCTGTCCGCGAGCGCGTTCACCGAGCCGGTGACGGTGTCGAAGCCCCCGTCCTCGCCGCTTCAAAAGCTCACCGTCGCTGTTCAGGGGCCGACGACCGCCGCCGCCGGGTCGCGGCTCACCTTCCGGGTGACGCTGGGCAACCCGACCGACGGCCCCCTCGTGCTGGACCCCTGCCCGGGCTACCTCATGGAACGGTTCTCTCTCGGCGACGCGACAAACGATGCGGTGAACTCGGCCCAGTTGTACCGGCTGAACTGCGGCGCGCTCCCGCAGATCCCCGCCGGCGGCAGTGCCGTGTTCGAAATGGTCGCCGAGGTGCCGGCCTCGATGCGGGCCGGGCGCGAGCTGAGCGTGACGTGGAAGTTGTATCTGCCGCACTACGTGCAGCGGGGCAACCAATACGGTGTCCTCACCCTCACCGTCGTCTGAGGAGCGCAGCGTCCGGGTCAGCCGCACCGGCGAAGTCGACGTAGGTGAGAACAAGGGATAGATGCTGTTGAGGGTGTGGGAGCGCTCCCGTAACATACCTGGCGCGGCCTGTTAACGCTCACAATCGGTCACCGCACAGCGACCACCACCAATGCATGGGCCGCCGTCCCGCGAGGAGGGTGCTACATGACCAGATCCAGAGCCACCAATGTCGGTCTGGTTGCGGCCGGCGTCGGCTTACTGGTGTCGTCGACAGTTGTCGCGGCGCTGCCGGCGGGTGCCGCGGCTGAGGGTTGTTCGGTGAACTACGCCGTGTCGTCGCAGTGGCAGGGCGGCTTCGGTGCCAACGTGGCGATCACGAACCTGGGTGATCCGTTGAGCAGTTGGACCTTGACCTGGTCGTACGGCGCCGGGCAGACGGTGACGCAGGCCTGGAACACGTCGCTGACGCAGAGCGGGTCGGCGGTGACGGCGAAGAACGTGAGCTACAACGGTGGGGTCCCGACCAACGGCACGGTGTCGTTCGGGTTCAACGGGTCCTGGACGGGCAGCAACCCCGACCCGACGAGCTTCGCGCTCAACGGCGTCACCTGCACCGGTGGCACGACGACTCCGCCGCCGACCGATCCGCCGCCGACCACCCCACCGCCGACCGACCCGCCGCCGACGACCCCGCCGCCGGGCGGCACGTGTGACCTTCCCTCGACGTACCGGTGGTCGTCGACCGGGGTGTTGGCGCAGCCGAGGTCGGGTTGGGTGTCACTCAAGGACTTCACCGTCGCCCCGTACAACGGCCAGCAGTTGGTCTACGCCACCACCCACGACACCGGCACCCGGTGGGGCTCGATGAACTTCGGCCTCTTCAGCAACTACTCGCAGATGGGCTCGGCCAGCCAGAACGCGATGAACAACGCGACCGTCGCGCCGTCGCTGTTCTACTTCGCGCCGCGCAACATCTGGGTGCTGGCCTACCAGTGGGGTGGGCCGGCGTTCTCCTACCGGACCTCGACCGACCCGACCAACCCGAACGGTTGGTCGGCGGCGCAGACGCTGTTCAGCGGAAGCATCACCGGCTCCGGTACCGGCCCGATCGATCAGGCGGTCATCGGTGACGGCACGAACATGTACCTGTTCTTCGCCGGTGACAACGGCAAGATCTACCGGGCCAGCATGCCGATCGGCAACTTCCCGGGCAGCTTCGGCTCCAACTACACGACCATCATGACCGACTCGACGAACAACCTGTTCGAGGCCGTTCAGGTCTACAAGCTCCAGGGCCTGAACAAGTACCTCATGATCGTCGAGGCGATCGGTTCGCAGGGCCGCTACTTCCGCTCGTTCACGGCGACCAGCCTGGGCGGTTCGTGGACGCCGCAGGCCACCAGCGAGAGCAACCCGTTCGCGGGCAAGGCCAACAGCGGTGCCACCTGGACCAACGACATCAGCCACGGTGAGCTGCTGCGCACCAACGCCGACCAGACCATGACCGTCAACGCCTGCAACCTGCAACTGCTCTACCAGGGCCGTTCCCCCAGCTCCGGCGGCGACTACGGCCTCCTGCCGTACCGCCCGGGTCTGCTGACCCTGCAACGCTGACCCTCTTTGAACTCGCTCGACTGACCCGCAACGGGCGGGCTCGGCGCCACGCCGAGCCCGCCCGCACCACTCCGAGTGCGGTTGATCCTCAAAGACGGGATACGACACGCACCATCGGGACGGCCTGTGGCTGACGAGTTTGGGACGATGCGCCGGTCGAACATCACCCGACTCGAAGGGATCCCCCACGATGGCAAAGGTCATCTCCACGCTGTTCATCTCGGCCGACGGTGTGGCCGAGATCGACCCTGACTGGCACTTCCCGTACTTCGACGAGAACATGGGCCGCGCCGTCACCGAGGACTATGACCCCGCCGATGTGCTGCTCATCGGCCGCGAGACGTTCGACAGCTTCGCCGGGGCCTGGCCCGGCCGGGAGGCCGCGGGTGGCGACGACGCGCCGTTCGCCAAGCAACTCGGCGACATGCGCAAGGTCGTCGTCTCGCGCCAGTCGCTGGAGTTCTCCTGGCGCAACTCCGAGCTGATCAAGGGGGAGCTCCTCGACGCCGTCACCGCGCTCAAGGCCGATGCCGGCGTCCGGGCAATCCTCATCCCCGGGTCGATCTCCGTGGTGCAGCAACTGCTCGCTGCCGGCCTGGTCGACGAGCTGCGTCTGCTGGTGCATCCGGTGGCCGCGCGCAAGGGCCGCAAGCTGTTCGACGAGGGCGACGCGGCGTACCACCTGCGACTGGTGGCTTCGGAAGCGTTCCCGACCGGCGTCCTCCGGGTGATCTACGCGCCGGGCCCGGCACCGACTCCGGTCGGCTACGACGAGATCAAGGACCAGGTGCCCGCCGGAAACTAGTGCGCGTTTCGGGAACGGCCGCCGCGCCGGCCGTTCCCGGTCCGAGGCCGTCACAAGCCCGTGTGAAGATCGCGTCGTGGTCGCGTTCCGGTGCTCCGCAAGCACGGCATGCGAGTGGAGTGGAACCGCAAGCAGTCCCGGCGGATCCGGGTCACCGGTGCCCGGTGGTACGCATCACTGGATTGACCACCACCGATTCATCCCACACTCCGGACCGGTATTTAGTGAGGGTCATCGATATTGACGGTGGGCGTCGACGGCGACAGGATCTTGGGCACCACCACCCCTGATCCCTCCTGGGAGACTCCATGACCCGTCCCCGCCTGCCCCGCCTGCGGGCAGCCACCCGGTTGGCCGCACTCGCCCTCGCCACCGCCGGCGTGCTGCTCACCGTCGCCACCCCCGCCAGCGCCGCCGTGCCCACCGGCCGTTACGTCGCGTTGGGTGACTCGTACACCGCAGGTCCGCTGGTCCCCACCCAGGTCGACCTCAACTGCCTGCGGTCCAACCGCAACTACCCGTCGCTGGTGGCGGCGTCCGCCGGCTCGTCGTCGTTCGCCGACGTGAGCTGCTCCGGCGCTACCACCGACGACATCCTCTACGGCGGTAGTGGCCAACTGGGCATCACGTTGCCGCCGCAGCTCAACGCGGTCACGGCGAACACGTCGCTGGTGACGGTGCAGATCGGTGGCAACGACATCGGTTTCGCCGGCATCATCGGCGACTGCGCGGAGGCGAGTGTCAGCAGCCCGCTCGGATCTCCGTGCAAGAACCGGTACACCGCTGGAGGTGTCGACCAGTTGCAGGCGCGGATCGTCGCCGCCACGCCGAAGATCACCGCCGTGCTCCAGGCGGTCCGGCGTGCCGCACCGGGCGCGCGGGTCGTGGTGCTGGGCTATCCGGCGATCCTGCCGGACAGCGGTTACGGCTGCTGGCCGGTCGTTCCGATCGCCTACCAGGACGTGCCGTACCTGCGTGGCGTGGAGAAGTCGCTCAACGCGATGTTGGCCAGCGTCGCGAGCGCCAACGGCGCCACCTACGCCGATGTCTACACCCCGTCGATCGGCCGCGACGCGTGCAAGGGCAGCGGCACCCGGTGGGTCGAGGGTCTGGTGCCGCAGAACTCGGCCGCGCCGTTCCACCCCAACGCCCGAGGTGAGCAGGGCATGGCCACCGCCCTGATCGCCCGGTTGAACAGCTGACCGAGCCGTAAACGGCCGAGCCCGCCCCGCCGGCAGCGGCGGGGCGGGTCACGCCTTCGGTGCGCCGCGCGGCGGTGCCCGGACTCGCTGTGCTTGAGATCGAGGAGTCCGGGGTACCGAAAGCTATGCCGAATGTGGGGCAAGTCCTCGGAGACCGTTACCGCCTGGTCGAAAGCATCGCCAGCGGCGGAATGGGTGACGTGTGGCGGGCGGTCGACGAAACCCTCGACCGGTGCGTGGCGGTCAAGATGCTGCAACCTCGGTTGGCTACCGACGGCGGCTTCGGTGAGCGGTTTCGGCGCGAGGCGCGGGCCATGGCAGCCCTGCGTCACCCGGGTGTCGCCCAGGTCTACGACTACGGTGAGGTGGTCCAGTCCGGAGCGCCGGTCCTCGCCTACATCGTGATGGAATGCGTGCAGGGGCAGCCCTTGTCGGAGCGGATCGCCGAGGTCGGCCGGCTGGACGTGGCCGAGACGATGTCGATCGCCGCGCAGTCCGCCCGTGCCCTGCAGGCCGCGCATGACGCCGGTGTCGTCCACCGTGACGTCAAACCCAGCAATCTGATCATCGAGCCGGACGGACACGTCGTACTCGTCGATTTCGGTGTTGCGGTGACGCGGGAAGCGACGAGCCTGACCGGAGCGAACCAGATCGTCGGCACCGCCCTGTACATGGCACCCGAGCAGGTCGCGAAGAACGAGACCACACCGGCGATCGACATCTACGCGCTGGGGGCTGTCGTCTACCACTGCCTCGCCGGGCGGCCGCCGCACCAGGGCGAGAATGCCGTCGCGGTGGCGCTGCGGCATCTCGCAGAGGAACCGTCGCCGCTGCCCGAGGACGTTCCGGCGGAGGTCCGGCGTGTGGTCGCCACCGCGATGGCCAAGGAGCCCGCAGACCGCTTTCCGACGGCAGCGGCCATGGCCAGGGTGGCGCAGGCACTCGCGGCCCCGTCCGACCACCTGCTGGCCACCGCGGCTGGGGCGACCGAGATCGGGGTGCGGACCGAGGTCACGGATGCCCAGCGGTCGGCCCCCGGCGGCACGGTGAGCCGGGCCGTCACTCCTGGGCCCAGAGCGCTCGCGGTGCTTCTCGGATCCTTGGCCGCCGCGGCTGCCGTCCTGGTGTTCGCCGATCCCATCGGGATCATGCCCGGCCCGACCGGGCGCCCGTCGACGCCTTCCGTGGTGCCGCCCGCGGTGTCACCAACGGTGCCGTCCCAGCGGGAACCGGGCCCCGGCGTCGGCGGCGGTGAACCCGCCACCCGCAGTTCCGCGGGCATGCCGGTCCGAGCGCCCGGCTCCCCGACCCCGACGCCTTCCCGGGCCGTGGGCGAGGGGGCGGTGGACCCATCGACGCCGTCCGGTGAAAGCACTGCGGATACGCCCGGTCCCACCGCGTCCGAGAGCGCTCCTGCGGAGCCGACGGAAGCCCCGACGGGCGGAACGACAGCGGCACCGACCACGGGGACGACGGAGGACGCAGCGGCGGACCCCTCGGAACCGTCGACGGAGGAATCGGCGGCGGAGGAATCGACGGCCGGAGGAGAGACCGCAGTGCCGCAGGTGTAGCGGACGGCGGCAACGACAATGGTCTCGCGACTGGACCCGTGACTGGCTCGCGGTGCCTCACCGCATCGCGACGGGTGATCGGGCTCAAGTCTCAGGGACGCAGGGTTACCTTGCCGGTGGTCCTGCGGGCGACGAGGTCCTCGAAAGCGCGGCGGGCGTCCTCCAGGGGATATGCCGCATGGACCATCGGCTTCAGCACTCCGGCAGCCGTGAGCGCGAACATCTCGGCTAACGGCTCCGCATAGGCGCCGGGAACGGTGAGGGCCGGGCGTAGCCAGAAGCCCATCACGGCGGTGTTGCGCTCCGCGAGGGCGCTCGGATCGACAGGTGGACAGCCCTCGCGGGAGGCATTCCCGAAGGTGACCAGACGTCCGAAGTTCCCCAGGATTTCGAGGCCGGCGCTGAACACGCGGCCGCCAATCGACTCGAGGACAACGTCCACCGGCATGCCATCGTTGGCCTCCAGGACCCGCTCGGCGTAACAGTCCGGGTCGCTGGACACGGCGACGTCCGCACCCAAGGCGAGGGCCAGGTTACGTCGAGCGTCCGTAGAGGCTGTCGCGATCACACGCCCGGCACCGAAGTGCTTGGCGAGCTGCACAGCAAGCGAGCCGACACCACCGGCCGCGGCGTTGACGACAACGGTCTCACCGGGACGCATCCGCGCACAGCTTCTCAATACATGCCAGGCGGTCAGGCCCTGAACGAGAAGCGCGAGCGCCTCGGCGTCGCCCACCCCGTCGGGCACCACAACGGCGTCCGCGTCTTCCACGACCGCCCGCTCAGCAAAGCCACCACCGCCGAAAATCGGTGCGAGCACCCGACGACCGTCAGTCGCTCGCCCGACCACCTCAGTGCCCGGGATGAACGGCAGCTCCGGCACCGGACGATACGACCCGGCAATGCGGCTGGTGTCGGCAAAGTTAACCCCTGCCGCACTCACGTCGACGAGCAGTTGCCCATCGACCGCCATCGGCTCCGACACATCGACAAGCTCCAGAACTTCGGGACCGCCGAAACGGACGCACTGCACAGCTCGCATGATCAGCAAGGTACCCCCCCGTCCGGTGAGCGTCGGCGGTGCGGTGCAGCGGGAAGCGGTGCAGTGGCAGGCCATGTTCTTCGCCGACCGGCAGGGCGCCGTCGCGGATCGCGACGGCGACGTCCTCGACGGCTGCGGCGCGCGCCTGCGGGCCAGCCGTATAGAGCACCAGGAACTGTAGGCGCGTGTTCAGCACCATGTTCTGCCCCACGTTCAGTTCGACCGCCTGTCCGCCCTGGTTGGCGTACGTCGCGATCGTGCCGCGGGTACGCAGCACGGCCAGATCCAGAGTTAGGTTCGCGCCCAGCGCCACCTCGGCGACGATGTCGACGCCGTCCGGGGCGATCGCACGGATGGCTGCGGCCGGGTCGCCCTCGCGATAGTTGATGACCTGGTGGGCACCAGCCGCTATGGCGAGCTTCGCCTTCTGCGGGCCGCTGACCGTGCCGATCACGGTGGCGCCGGCCCATCGGGCGAGCTGGATCACTGCGTGCCCGACCGCGCCGGCGGCGAGCACCACCTTGCCGTCGAGTACGCCGGGGTGAAGGCGGCGTGGTCCGTCCTCGGCGACGGTGAGTGCGCGGTGTGCGGTGAGTGCGGGAACGCCGAGCGAGGCGCCACACCGGCACCGTCGAGGTGCGGGGTGATCTCGGAGAACAGCTTGCGGTGGGCGACGCCGGAGCGGGTCTGCCAGTCGGTCGGGTTGACCCCGGACACGGCAACCCGGACGCGGACTTCGCCGGGTGCGGGCGTGGGCCGGTCACGCTCGACGAGTTGGAGAACGTCGGGGCCGCCGTTGTCGCGGTAGATGATCGCCTTCATGATCCATCCAATGTTCGATCCGCATCGTACTGTTCGAGGCGCGTCGAACAGTACGATGGGAGTCGAGCGCCGCGAAGGCACCCTCCTCAACCGCATGACACGTGAACCGGGTCCTGGTCACGTTCCAGCGGACCGCCTCCAGAGCGCTACCGTCCGCAAGCCTTCGGACGGGCAGGTGTAGCCGGGTTTGAGCCATCAAAGCCCCATCGACGGATGATCGAGTGTCCGGATCTGCCGCCGACAGAGCGCGGTGTTCGTGAGGCGCATACCGGCAAGCGCCCTCTCGGCTCTGCCTCGGACATTCCTGTGGCGCGATGGGGTCCGGTCGAGGACACTCGCGATCATGCTGGCTTCATGTCGTAGCGTCGCGGATCTGGTCGCCGCGCGGGCGCGTGGGGAACGGATCAAGTTTCTGTTCTTCTGGGGGCACCAGCCGGAGCGCGACGGCCGGGTCGGCGCCGGCTGCTTGAGTCAGTGGTGGCCAGCGCCATTCATGATCGATGGGCTCGTCTTCGCGACTGCGGAGCCAACGCTACCGGCGCGCCCACTAGGGGTCGTTACAACGATGGCGGGTGCTGCATCGGATGAAACCCGCCACGTTGGCCGCAAGATTGGCCCTTTGCTCTGCACCCGCGGAAGCGCCATCCAGCTGTAGGCCGGTGGTGCCTCGGCGGGTGCAGAGCAAAGGGCACGTCGAGCGGGGTCTGCCCGCGGCCGTCATGGACGCCGAGACAGGCGGGGGTGCCCGCGCAACGCACCACTGGCGTGGCGACCGAGGCCGCCACGCCAGTGGTGCGATGTCAGGAGCTGATCGGGGTCAACTGGTGCGACAGCTGATCGTCGGCCAATTCCAGTTGCCGTTGGCCATGATCGTTACGCCGAAGTTGTTGCCGTTGCCGTTCGGCGTCGCGGTGACGGTGCCGCTGTTGCCGTTGACGGCGGCGTTCCAGCTGTTCTGAATGCTCTGGCCGCCACCGAGGCCGAGGCTGACGACCCAGTTGTTGGTGCCGCTGACCGCGACGTTGAGGTTGAACCGGTCACCCCACTGCTGGCCGGCGGAGATCGTCGCGTTGCAGTTTCCGGTCCCCGGGTTGCCGGTGGTGGGCGGGGGGGTGGTCGGGTTGCCACCGCCGCTGCCCTCCCGGACGGTGATGTCGGAGCTTCCGCTGCTCTGGTAACCCTCGGTGGCCATGACCTGGTAGCTGTGGTTGGTGCCGAGGTTCAGGCCGGCCCGGGCCCAGGCGTCGAAGTGGTTGGCGGTGGTGATGGTGCCACTCGAGCGCTTCTGCTGGCGGACGCTCCAGAACTGGTAGAACGTCTGGTTGCCGTCGATCGACGGGGCGTTGACCCGCTGGCTGCGGAGGATGTCGTAGGTGCCGCCGTCAGTGGTGACCGTGCCCATCCGCTGTGCGCCGCTGCTCGGGTTGTAGCTGCCGAAGTTCTCCACCACGTAGTACTCGATCAGCGGGTTGCGCGTCCATCCGTACAGGGCGAGGTAGGTGTTGTTGTTGCCCGGGTTGTAGCTGCCCGAGTAGGTGACCGTCCGGCGGTTGCCGGTGGCCCAACCCTTGCCGCCGACCCAGTTGTTGGTGCTCCTGTCCCAACTGCTGGTGTAGCGGCCGTCGGCACGCAGCGTCATGCTGGCGTTGCCGCTGTCCTTCCAGAACGAGAAGTAGTACCCGTTGTGCGTGCCGGTGAGGTTCGACGTGAGGGTCCGGTCGGCCTCGGCGTACGCGTTGGTGGCCGTCATGGTGCCGGCGACGGCCACGACGGCGGCGCATGCGGCGCCCAGGAGCAACCGCATGCGGCCGCGGCCTCTGGGTTTGGTGTGGCTGGTGTCGGTCATGGAACTGTTGCCTCCTCTGACGGCTGGCGGGGGCCAGCGGCGCGGTACGCCTCGGCAGGCTGCCGGTGGTCGGGTAACGGCCACGGCGTCGTACCGCTCGGTGGTGGTGGGCCGGTCGTCCTGCACGACGACCGGAGAAGTGGGTCGTGGTGGCTGGTGCTGACGACAATCGAGCGCCGTCGATGGCGACCGTATTAACCCGGCCGTCGACTTGTCAACAATTTCCGGAAACAGCGTGGCCACACCGCTGTCATCTTCGGAGCGGCATCCATACAGGTCAGTAGTCGATCAGAGTCCGGGCCGGTCACCGCGGCGTCGGAACAGCCGAACATCGGTCGGGGTGGGAGCTGCCGGAAGTTCCGGAGACTTTCCGGACCAGGTGTCCCGGCCGTGGCCAGTGGTACGGGCAGACGCTCCCGTTGCCCGGGCGGTCAGCGACGGCGTAGGGCGTTGAGCCGGGCGGCCTGGCGGGTCAGATGGTCGCGTTCGGCGAGGTTGGGGGCCTGCTGGGCGGCCTCGACGTACAGCCGTGCCGCCGTTGCCGGATCGCCGTCGCGCTCGTGCAGGTACGCCGCCACCGCCGAGTACCGGGGCAGTGCGTCGTCCACCGCCGCGAGCGCCGTCAGGCCGGCCCTGGGGCCGTCGGCCTCACCGACTGCCACCGCGCGGTTGAGTCGTACGACCGGGTTCCCGGTCAGGCGCGCGAGTTCGTCGTACCACTCCACGATCTGCACCCAGTCGGTCTCGGCGGCGGTGGGCGCGTCCGCGTGCAGCGCCGCGATGGCGGCCTGGGCCTGGAACTCGCCCAGTTGGTCGCGGGCCAGGGCCGCCTGCAGGATCTCGACGCCCTCGGCGATCGACCGGGTGTCCCAGCGGCTGCGGTCCTGCTCGGCGAGCGGTACCAGGCTGCCGTCGGGCGCGGTCCGGGCGGCGCGCCTGGCGTGGTGCAACAGCATGAGGGCGAGCAGCCCCGCCACCTCGGGGTGGTCGATCGCGGCCGCGAGTTGCCGGGTGAGCCGGATGGCTTCGGCGGCGAGGTCCACGTCACCGGAGTACCCCTCGTTGAAGACCAGGTAGAGGACGCGCAGCACGGTGGCGACGTCACCGGGTCGGTCGAGGCGCAGCCCGGAGACGGTGCGCTTCGCCCGGCTGATGCGCTGCGCCATGGTCGCCTCGGGCACCAGGTAGGCATGGGCGATCTGCCGGGTGGTCAGCCCGCCGACGGCACGGAGCGTGAGCGCGACCGCGGACGACGGCGTCAGCGACGGGTGGGCGCACAGAAAGTAGAGCTGGAGCGTGTCGTCCACCGTGGGAGCGGGCCCCGGCGCCGGCTCCTCGTCGACGAGATCCTCCCGCCGACGGCGCGCGGCGTCGGCGCGGGCCGCGTCGAGGAACCGTCGCCACGCCACCGTGGTCAGCCAGCCCTTCGGGTCGCGCGGCGGGTCGGCCGGCCAGACGCGGACCGCCTCGACCAGGGCGTCCTGCACGGCGTCCTCGGCCGCCGCGAAGTCGATTCCGCGGCGGACGAGGATCCCGAGGACGCTCGGCGTGAGGCTCCGCAGCAGCGTCTCGTCCATCGGAGTCGTCACTCCGTGATGGTGGGCGGCTCACTCAAAAACGGGCGAAGCTCCAGCCACTCGTGGATCGGCTTGCCGCCTGCCCCCGGAGCGGCCGACAGTTCCCCGGCCAGCTCGACCGCCCGGTCGTAGCTGTCGACGTCGATCACCATCCAGCCAGCGATGAGATCCTTGGTCTCCGCGAAGGGGCCGTCGGTGACCGGCGGGCGACCCTCGCCGTCGTACCGGACCCACGCTCCCTCCGGGGCGAGTGCCTGACCGTCGACGAACTCGCCGGTTCCCTCGAGTCGGGCCGCGAAGTCGCGCATGTACTGCATGTGGGCCGAGATCTCCGCCGGGGTCCACTGGTCCATCGGCACGTCGTTCACTGTGGCCGGGCCGCCCCGGTAGTGCTTGAGCAGCAGGTACTTCGCCATCGTGATGCTCCTCGTTGCTGGCCGTGACCCATCGTGGTCACGTTCACTCCGGGGACGGAGCCGGTCGGCGCTTCTCGACATGGCTGTCCGGTTTTTTCCCTCCCGCAGGTTAACCTCGGGTGAATCGTCCGACATCGGGGCGCCACCGGCCGGCGCAAAACTTGATTCGTTCCAAAAAAGTGAGCTAGTGTTCGTCAAGTGATGTCCGACTTCGAGGTGCAACTGCGGGCCGCCTCGCTGCGCGTGACCCGGCCTCGACTGGCGGTGCTCGCGGCGCTGCGCGACCACCCGCACGCCGGCACCGACGCGGTGATCGCGCTGGTCCGCGCGGACCATCCCACGGTCTCCCACCAAGCGGTGTACGACGTGCTGCGGGTGCTCACCGACGCCGGTCTGGTGCGGCGCATCCAGCCGGCCGGGGCGACCGCCCGCTACGAGTCCCGGGTCGCGGACAACCACCACCATGTCGTGTGCCGCTCCTGCGGCGCCATCGCCGACGTCGACTGCGCCGTCGGCCACGCTCCCTGTCTCACCGCCTCGAACGACCATGGTTTCGTGGTCGACGAGGCGGAGGTCGTCTATTGGGGCACCTGCCCCGACTGTGCGACCGAACGTACGCCCCAGAGATCCGCAAGCTCGGAAGGAAGTACATGAGCGACACCCAGGACAACGGCCCCACCAGTGCGCAGGGCGTGGACAAGAAGGCAGCCGCCGGCTGCCCGGTCGCGCACGACTCGGTGACCGCGCACGGCAGCGAGAGTGAGAACCCGGCGATCGACTCGCCGACCCCGAAGACCGGCGGTCGTCCGCGCACCAACCGGGACTGGTGGCCCAACCAGCTCGACCTCTCGGTGCTGCACGCCCACTCGAACAAGGGCAACCCGCTGGGCGAGGACTTCAGCTACGCCAAGGAGTTCGCCAAGCTCGACGTCGAGGCCCTCAAGCGCGACATCACCGAGGCCCTCACCACCTCGCAGGACTGGTGGCCGGCCGACTTCGGCCACTACGGCGGCCTGATGATCCGGATGAGCTGGCACTCCGCCGGCACGTACCGCATCGAGGACGGTCGCGGTGGCGCCGGCGACGGTGGTCAGCGTTTCGCTCCGCTCAACAGCTGGCCGGACAACGCCAACCTCGACAAGGCCCGCCGGCTGCTCTGGCCGGTCAAGCAGAAGTACGGCCAGAAGATCTCCTGGGCCGACCTGATCGTGCTCGCCGGTAACGTCGCCCTGGAGTCGATGGGCTTCAAGACCTTCGGCTTCGGTTTCGGTCGCGAGGACGTGTGGGAGCCCGAGGAGATCTTCTGGGGTCCGGAGGACACCTGGCTCGGCGACGAGCGCTACGCCTCCGAGAAGGAGATGGCGGCTGGCGTCGGGGCGACCGAGATGGGTCTCATCTACGTCAACCCGGAGGGCCCCCGCGGCAACGCCGACCCGCTCGCGGCGGCGCACTTCATCCGCGAGACCTTCGCCCGGATGGCGATGAACGACGAGGAGACCGTCGCCCTCATCGCGGGTGGCCACACCTTCGGTAAGACCCACGGTGCCGGCGTCGCCGACAACCACGTGGGTCCGGAGCCCGAGGGCGCCCCGCTGGAGGCACAGGGCCTCGGTTGGCTGAGCACCCACGGCAGCGGCAAGGGCGCGGACACGATCACCAGTGGTCTCGAGGTGACGTGGACCGACGTGCCGACGCAGTGGAGCAACCGCTTCTTCGAGATCCTCTTCGGCTACGAGTGGGAGCTGACCACCAGCCCCGGCGGCGCGAAGCAGTGGGTCGCCAAGGACGCCGAGGCGATCATCCCGGACCCGTTCGACCCGGCGAAGAAGCACCGGCCGACGATGCTCACGACGGACCTGTCGCTGCGCGTCGACCCGGCGTACGAGAAGATCTCCCGCCGCTTCCTGGAGAACCCCGACCAGTTCGCGCTGGCCTTCGCCAAGGCGTGGTACAAGCTGCTGCACCGCGACATGGGCCCGATCGAGCGCTTCCTCGGGCCGTGGGTGGCCGAGCCGCAGCTCTGGCAGGACCCGGTGCCGGCCGTCGACCACGAGCTGGTGGGCGACGCCGACATCGCCGCACTCAAGGCGAAGGTCCTGGAGTCCGGTCTCACGATCGACCAGCTGGTCTCCACCGCCTGGGCCTCTGCCGCGAGCTTCCGGCACACCGACAAGCGCGGTGGCGCCAACGGCGCGCGGATCCGTCTCGAGCCGCAGCGCAACTGGGAGGTCAACCAGCCGGAGCAGCTTGCGACCGTCCTCACCACCCTTGAGGGCATCCAGCAGGAGTTCAACTCCGCTGGCGGCGCGAAGATCTCGCTCGCCGACCTGGTCGTGCTGGCCGGTTCGGCCGCCGTCGAGAAGGGGGCGCGGGACGCCGGCGTCGAGGTGACCGTTCCGTTCCGGGCGGGCCGCACCGACGCGACCCAGGAGCAGACCGACACCGAGTCGTTCCGGGTCATGGAGCCGCGCGCCGACGGTTTCCGCAACTACCTGCGTCCCGGCGAGAAGACCCAGCCGGAGGTGCTGCTCATCGACCGGGCCTACATGCTCAACCTGACCGCGCCCGAGATGACCGTCCTCATCGGCGGTCTGCGTTCCCTCGGCGCCAACGTCGGTGGCAGCCAGCACGGTGTGCTCACCGACCGGCCTGGCGTGCTCACCAACGACTTCTTCGCCAACCTGCTCTCCCCGGGCACCCGGTGGAGCGCGTCGAAGTCCGACGAGCACGTGTACGAGATCCGCGACCTGGCCACCGATGAGGTGAAGTGGACCGCCACCGCGGTCGACCTCATCTTCGGGTCCAACTCGCAGCTGCGAGCCCTCGCCGAGGTCTACGCCAGCCAGGACGCCCGCGACAAGTTCGTGGCGGACTTCGTGGCCGCCTGGACCAAGGTCATGGAGCTCGACCGGTTCGATCTCGTCTGACACGTCGCCACCGACGAGCCTCGGCCGATCCTTCAGGGGATTGGCCGGGGCTCGTCGGCCTTTCCCGGCTGTGGCCAGTTGCACGTGGCCGATCGGGGTATGGTTGGCGAAACTTATACCCCCGGGGGTATCCTCGACGGAGGAGGTGTCGATGAAACTTCGACCGGAGATGACGTCGGATGCGCTGACCAGGCTCAAGCGGGCTCGTGGGCAGCTCAACGCGGTTATCGAGATGATGGAGAGCGGCCAGGACTGTCGCGAGGCGCTGACCCAGCTCGCCGCTGTCTCCAAAGCGATCGACCGGGCGGGTTTCAAGATCATCGCCTCGGGCATGCGGCACTGCGGCGCGGCGCGTGATCGTGGCGAAGAGCCGGAGATGACCGAGGAGGAGTTGGAGAAGCTCTTCCTGGCGCTCGCCTGAGACGAAACGAGCCCACCCACGTCGCGCGGTTGCGGCGTGGGTGGGAATGCACAGGTCAACAACAAGGCGTCAGTCTGTCTGCTGCATACCCCCGGGGGTATGCAGCATGACATGTGAAGGAGTAGGGCATGGCAGTTCAGGTCTCCATCGTTGAGACGTCCTCCCTCGGTGATCGCAGCTACCTCGCCTCCGACGGGCGGGTGGCGATCGTGATCGACCCCCAGCGCGACATCGACCGCGTGATGTACCTCGCGGGGGCATTGGGCGTCCGCATCACCCACGTCCTGGAAACGCACATCCACAACGACTACGTCTCCGGCGGGCTGGACATTGCCCGGATCACCGGTGCCCAGTACCTGGTGGCCGCGGCCGACGAGGTCCGATTCGAGCGGACGCCGGTCTCCGACGGCGACCAGGTGATCGTCTCCGACTTGCTACGACTGCGGGTGATCGGCACTCCCGGTCACACCTTCCACCACCTGTCGTACGTCCTGGACGAGGCCACCGGCGGCGGTTGGCGGCCGGCCGGTGTCTTCACCGGCGGGTCACTGCTGTTCGGCACGACGGGCCGGACCGATCTGCTGGGCGAGCAGCACGCTCACGAGTTGGCCCACCACCAGCACGCCTCGGCGAAGCGGCTGGCGGATCTGCTACCCGACGGGGCCGAAGTGTGGCCGACGCACGGATTCGGCAGCTTCTGCTCGGCCAGCCAGTCGGACGCGCCGGAGTCGACGATCGGCCGGGAGAAGGAGAAGAACCAGGTGCTGAGGCTGGTGGCGGACGACTTCGTCACCGAGACCCTCGCCGGTCTCGACGCCTACCCGGCGTACTACGCCCACATGGGCGTGCAGAACCTGGCCGGACCGGCCCAGGTCGACCTCACCCCGGTGACCCGCGCCGACGCCGCCGAACTGCGCGAGCGGATGGCCGAGGGGGAGTGGGTGGTGGATCTGCGGCACCGCAAGGCGTATGCCGCCTCCCATCTGGCCGGCACGGTCAGCCTCGGCCTGGACGGCCCGATGGCCACCTGGCTCGGTTGGCTGATCGAGTGGAGGGTGCCGATCACCCTGCTCGCCGAGACCCCGCAGCAGGTCGCCGACGCTCAACGCGAACTGGTCCGCATCGGTATCGACCGCCCGGCCGCGCAGGCCACCGGCAAAGCCGAGCAGTGGGCGGCTGATCCCGGTCAGCTGCGGGAACTGCGGATGTCGGACTTCGTGGCCCTCGCGGCGGCCCGGGAGGGCCACGTCCCTGCCGGTCTGCCTGGCGCGGACGTGGTCCTCGACGTGCGGATGACAAACGAATGGCGAACCAGCCACATCGACGGCGCCGTGCACATTCCGCTGCCCGACCTGCCCCAGCGGCTGGTCGACGTACCGGACGGGGCGGTCTGGGTGCACTGCGGTTCCGGCTACCGGGCCAC
Source organism: Micromonospora arida (assembly GCF_042873195.1). NCBI lineage: Bacteria > Bacillati > Actinomycetota > Actinomycetes > Micromonosporales > Micromonosporaceae > Micromonospora > Micromonospora arida. The sequence continues at coordinate 310,903 of NZ_JBIALC010000004.1, forward strand.
CGCCGCCGGCTCCCTGCTGGCGAACGCCGGCCGCGAGGTGGTCGTCATCAATGACACGTTCGACCAGGCGAAGACCGCCGGCCTGAAGACGGTCACCGCCGCCTGACCTGCACAGTCCGAACCACCGGCCGGTGCCGCCCGGCATCCCCCTGCCGTGACATCTGGCAACTCATCCGTGAAAGAGGAGAAATGAGCCCTTCCGAAACCAACCGCCGCGGCACCCTCGATGCCACCGGCCTGCGGGAGTTGATGAACTCCGGCCACGCGCCACGCGTGCTGGACGTGCGTACCCCGGCGGAGTTTGAGACGTCGCACATCCCCGGCTCCTACAACGTGCCGCTAGACCTGCTCAAGGAGCACCGCCAGGAGTTGCGTGACCATCTGGACGAGGACGTCGTTCTGGTCTGTCGCTCCGGTGCCCGCGCCACTCAGGCCCAGCAGACCCTGGCTGGCGTCGGCCTGCCGAACCTGAAGGTCCTCGACGGCGGCATCATGGCCTGGCAGGCGGCCGGCGCGCCAATCAAACATGGCGCCCCTCGCTGGGACCTCGAACGCCAGGTTCGTCTCGTCGCCGGCTCGATCGTGCTGGTCAGCGTTCTCGGCTCGGTGTTCGTACCGCAGCTGAAATGGGTGGCCGGGTTCATCGGCGCCGGTCTAACCTTCGCGGCCGTCACCAACACCTGCGCCATGGGGATGATGCTCGGCAAACTGCCGTACAACCGGGGCGCCAGCCGTGACGTGGGCACCATCGTCGGCCAGTTGCGCGACAGGACCGGTGAACGCGTGTGACTCCGACCCTGGCACTGACCATCGGACTGGCCGTGCTGATCGGGGTCAGTCTGGGGTTGCTCGGAGGTGGCGGATCGGTTCTGGCCGTGCCGCTGCTGGTCTACGTCGCTGACCTGCCCGTGAAAGAAGCCATCGCGACCTCGCTGCTCGTCGTCGGCGCCACCAGCGCGGTGGGCGTCATTCCGCACGCCCGCGCCCATCGGGTGCGCTGGCGCACCGGCCTGATCTTCGGCTTCGCCGGCATGACCGGCGCCTACGCCGGTGGCCGCCTGGCCGAGTTCATTCCGGCCGGATTACTGCTCACCGGGTTCGCCGTGATGATGCTCGCCACCGCAGTCGCGATGATCCGCGGGAGGCGCAACGCCGACGGCAGGGCGGTGCCGCACGAGCTGCCGGTGCTACGGGTGATCCTCGACGGTGTGGTGGTTGGACTGGTGACCGGCCTGGTCGGCGCCGGCGGTGGCTTCCTGGTGGTGCCCGCCCTGGCGCTGCTCGGTGGCCTGCCGATGCCGGTCGCGGTCGGCACCTCGCTGGTGGTGATCGCCATGAAGTCCATCGCTGGCCTGGCCGGCTACCTGTCCAGTGTGCCTATCAACTGGGGCCTCGCGGCAGCGGTCACCGTCGCCGCCATCGCGGGCAGCTTCGCCGGTGGACGGTTCACCGGTCGGATCCCGGAGGACATCCTGCGCAAGGCGTTCGGCTGGTTCGTCGTGGCGATGGGCGTGTTCGTCCTCGGTCAGCAACTGCCCGAAGACCTGCGGACCAACCCGCTGCTCTGGGCCGGCGTTGGCGTCGCCGCCGCGATCTCCGTCGTGTTCACCGTGCTGAAGGGCCGGAGGCAGGCGCAGTCGCCACCACCGTCCACCTCGGTGTCATCCGGACGGCATTCCATGGGTAACGATTCCCACTGATGGATTTTTTATCTACGTGATCAAGTGGCGGACGGGCCTGTTCGTGGCAAGGTGTTGATCTGCCCGGGTGGCGGGCGCGGACCTAGTCACGCAGGGAGTCAACGTGGCCCATCCCGACCTGCAGGCCGAGGACGTGGACCAGCACGCCGCAAGCCCTGCGATACCCCGGCAGCGGTTGGTCCCCGCCCGGCGGTCCCGAGCGGGCGTCGCCGACAGCGCCGTCGCCTGGCGTCCGCTGCGGATCGCGATGATCGGCCAGAAGGGGATCCCGGCGACCTACGGCGGGATCGAACGGCACGTGGAGGAGATGGCCAGCCGCCTCGCCAGCTACGGGCACGAGGTCACGGTCTACTGCCGTCGCAGCTACGGCGAGACACCCGCCGACGGCTACCGGGGCGTACGGCTGCGCCAGACCCACACGATCGCCAGCAAGCACCTCGACGCCATCGTGCACGCGGCGACCTCGACCATGGCGGCGATGACCGCGCGGCCCGACATCGTGCACTACCACGGGCTCGGGCCGGCCCTGGTCGCCCCGCTCCCGCGTGCCCTGTCCCGGGCGCGCGTGGTGCTGACCGTGCACGGGCTGGACAACCAGCGGAGCAAGTGGGGGCTCGCCGCGCGGGCGGTGCTGGGCAGCGCCCACTGGTTCAGCGGGTACGTCCCGCACCAGCGGGTCGCGGTCTCCCAAGGGCTCGCCGCCCACTACTCAGCCCGGTTCGGCCGTCCGACGACCTACATCCCGAACGGCGTGAACCCGGCCCGACCGGCGCGGACCCGTCAGATCCGGGAGCGGTTCGGGCTGACCCCCGGCGGCTACCTGCTGCTGGTCGGTCGGCTGGTTCCGGAGAAGGCGGCCGACCTGCTGATCCGGGCCTTCCGCCGGACCGAGACCCCGATGCGCCTGGCGATCGTCGGCGGGTCGTCGTTCACCGACGACTTCGTGGACCGGCTGCGCCGGGAAGCCGGCGCGGACGACCGGATCGTCTTCACCGGGTTCGCCTACGGTGACCTGCTCGCCGAGCTGTACGCCGGTGCCGCCGGCTTCGTCCAACCGTCCCGGTTGGAGGGACTGCCGTTGACGTTGCTGGAGGCGGCCGCGTACAGGCTGCCGGTGGTCGCCAGCGACATCGCGCCGCACGTCGAGGTGCTCAAGGCCGACGCCGCCGGCGGGCGGTTGTTCCGCGACGGCGACGAGGACGACCTGGTCCGGGTGTTGACGTCGCTGCTCGCCGACCTGCCGGGCGAACGCGCCGGTGCCGTGGCGCTGGGCGAGCGGATCACCAGCAGGTACAGCTGGGACACTGCCGCCCGTGAGTTGGAACAGCTCTATCTCCGGCTGGCTCCGGAGCCCGGCCGACGATCCAGGGCACGACAGGCGGGGGCCGCCGACTGACCGGGCGGCGTCAGCCAGGGGAGTGTCGGATCAGCCCCCCGGAGGACGGAGCAGTCGGTGCAACGGCCCCTTCTGCCGTCGAGGTGACAGGACTAGATTGAACCGATCTTGTGCCGGGAGGACATCGGTTGGCCGCGCCCGGCAGCGGCCGGGCAACGCCGATTCAATTCAGTGGGATCAGTGGAACAACACACGCAGCAGGTCACCCCGCTCATGACCAGGCGGCTCGACCCGACCCGCCTGTTCACCGGCGGAGCGGCGCTGGCCGCCGCGGTCCTGGCGGTGGTCGCTGGTGTCTCCATGGCGGCCGGTGACCGCAGGGGCATGGTGCTGCCGCTCGCGGCGGTCGCGGGGATCGCGGTGGCCGTCCTCGCGCTGACCCGGTTCGCCGGGTACGTGCTGCTGATGCTCGCGGTGCGCTCCTGCGTCGACCTGTTCAAGCTGACCGGCCCGAGCGCCGGCCAGGCCGACTCCGCCGGAACGGCCCGGGCGGTGGACCCCTCCACCCTGCTCGCGGTGCTGTTCCTCCTCGCCGCCGGGCTCTGGCTGGCCGCACAGCTCAGCCGGCACGGGCGGCTGCGCGGCTCCCCGCTCAGCTGGGCCATGCTGCTCGTCGGCGCCAGCAGCGTGGTCAGCGCCCTCGGTGCCAGCCGGCCGGCGAACAGCCTGTTGGAGGCGCTGCGGATCCTCACCGTGGTGGTGATGTTCGTGGTGCTGGAACAACTCATGCCGGACACCGCGGCGATCCGCCGGGTCCTGCTCGCCTGCTACGCCTCGCTGGTGCTGGCGCTGGGCTACACCGTCGTGCTGTCGCTGCTCGGCAACCCGCCAGCCGAGGTGAAGGGTGACTTCACCCGGATCAGCGGCACGTTCAGCCAGTCGACCACGTTCGGCCGCTACCTGATGTTCATGGTGATCTTCGGGTTCGCCGTGTACCGCTTCCTGGATCGTCGCCTGCGGGCGTCCCTCGGGGTGCTGCTCGCGCTCTCACTGCTGTTCCTGCTGCTCACCAACACCCGCAGCGCCCTGCTCGGCGCGGCGATCGGCCTGGTGGTGGTCGCGGCGCTGCACCGCAGCAAGCGGATGCTGGTCACCCTCTGCGTGGTGGCGGTCGCCGGGGTGGCCCTGGTGCCCGCCGTCGGGGAACGCTTCGCCCAACTCGGTACGTCGCGCGCGGTCGGCGGAGACCCGACCGGAAACACCCTGGCCTGGCGGATCGGCTACTGGACCGAGATCGTCACGCTCGCCGACCGGAACCCGGTGACCGGCATCGGGCCGAACATGACCCAGCGTGAGACCGACGAGGCGAAGAAGCCGCACAACGACTTCCTGCGGGCGTACGTGGAGACCGGGCTGCTCGGTCTCGGGGCGTACCTGCTGATGTTGTTCGCCTTTCTGCACACCGCCCGGACCGCGCTGCGGCGCGCGCCTCCGGGCAGCTTCGAGCGTGGCGTCGCCGTCGGGTTCACCGGCTGCGCCGCCGCGTTCGTGGCGGTCAGCGCCGCCTCCAACGTCATTTCCAACGTGGTCACCCTCTGGTACTTCGTCGCGTTCGCCGCGGCGGCCAGCGTGATCGCCCGCCAACCGGCTCCGAACCTGACCGGCGAGCAGCCACGAGGCACGTCCGTCCCGGTTTGACTGAACGACAGCATTGGGGAAAAAGTGGAGATCGTCGACTACCTGCGGGTCGCCCGGCGGCGCCTCTGGGTACTCGTGGGGGTGCCGGTGCTCGCCACCGGCGCCGCGGCCGCCATCGTCCTGTTCGCGCCACAGCAGTTCAGCGGGACCGCGTACGTGGCGGCGCCGGCGTTGGTGGGCGGCGCAGCCGGGACGCAGTACACCGGTACGCAGGCGGCGAACCAGTTCGTCGCGGCGTTCGGCGCGGCGGTCACCTCGCCCCGCGTCCTCGCCGACGTGGCCGCTGACACCGGGGTGCCGCCGGAGCGGTTGCGCGACGGGCTCGCCATCACCCAGGTCGGCGCGAGCAGCCAGTTGGAGGTCACGTACACCGCCGGCGACCGGGCGAAGGTCGCGCCGGTGCTGACCGCGACCACCACCCGGGCGCTGGCCTTCCTCTTCTCCTCCCAGGTCGGCATCGCCACCGGTGAGGTCGAGGCGGCCAACGCCGACGTCACCGCGGCGACCAAGGCGATCGGTGAGTGGGAGAAGACGAACAAGGTCTCCCAGCCGGACCGGATCTACCAGGCCACGCTGGGCGAGCTGACCAGCCTGCGCCAGCAGCAGCTTTCCATGCAGGCGGTCGGCAACGGCCGAGGTGTCGACGCGGCGACCGCCGCGATCACCGCCGCCCAGAAGAAGCTCGACGAGCTGGGGCCGAAGCTCCCCGACTACCAGGCCCTGCTCGCCCAGCGGGACGCGGCGACCAACGCCCTGTCCCAGGCACGGGAGGGGTTGCAGGCGGCGCGGGCGCAGGCCCAGGCCGCCGATCCGAAGCAGGTGACCAGCATCGGCGAGGCGCACGAGGTGAGCCGGATGACGGAGCTGGTGCGCACCGCCCTGCCGGTGGGCGGCGCGGGTCTGCTGCTCGGGGTGCTGCTGGTGGGCGTACTCGAACTGCTCTCCCGGGGTCGTGCCGCCGCTCGGCCGGTGGCCCCGGCGGCGACCACCGCGGCCTCTCCGGCACCGGCGGAGACCGTGACCGCGGCACGGCCGTGACCGTCGGAGAACGGGCCGCTGGATGCGCGAGGTGACCGGCCGGTCGTCGGCCGCGCCGGAGGCCGGCGACCAGCAGGTACGCGGCATGGCCCGCGGCGGTGTGCTGAACCTGGGCAGCGCCGTGCTCAGCCAGGTGGCGCTCTTCCTGGTCATGCTGTTGCTGGCCCGGGTGCTGGGTGTACGCGAACTCGGCCGGTACGCCCAGGTCTACGCCGTGCTGTCGCTGCTGGGGCTGCTCTCGCTCTCCGGTTTCCGCGCCGGGCTGACGCGTTTCGTGGCGGTGCACCTCGCCGACGACGAGCCGGCCGCCCTCCGGGGCGCGATCCGCCTCGGGATCGGCATCTCGGCCGTGGCGTCCACAGTGATCGCCCTCGGTCTGGCGGTCGGCGCACCGTGGCTCGCCGACGCCCTGCACGATCCGCAGCTCACCACCGGGCTGCGGTTGGCGGCGCTCTGCCTGCCCGCCGCCACCGTCTGCGAGGCCGCGCTCGCGGCGACCCGGGGTTGGCGTACGCAACGGGCCTACGCGCTCATCGGCCAGGTCTACGAGCCGGCCGCCCGGCTGGTGCTCACCGCGCTGGCACTCGTCCTCGGGGCGGGCCTGACCGGCGCATTCTGGGCGCTGGTGGCGGCGAGCTGGAGCGCTGCCGGACTCGCCCTCGTGGCGCTCGCCCGGATGGTGCGCCGGGTGCCCGCCGCCCGTCCCGCGTACCGGCCGGGCGAGCTGTTTCGGTTCTCCACCGTCAGCTGGGTCTCCTCGCTGTCGTCCACCGGGCTGATCTGGGTGGACGCGTTGCTGCTCGGCTTCTTCGACTACGGTCCCGACGCGATCGGCGTCTACCACGTGGCGACCCGGCTGGTCACGATCGCGGTGTTCGTGCTGGCACCGGTGAACGCCTCGTTCGGTCCGCACCTGGCGCACCTCTACCACCAGGGTCGACTGGACGAGGTCCGCCGGATCTACCGGGTCGCCACCGGTTGGGTGCTCCGGCTGTCGTTGCCGGCCTTCGTGGCGTTGCTGGTCTTCCCGGAGCAGTTGCTGCGGCTGGTCGGCGGGCCGGGTCTGGCCGGCGGTGCGGCGGTGACGGTGGTGCTGGCGCTCGGCCAGCTCGTCAACGCCGCCACCGGGCCCTGCGGGACGCTGCTGAACATGTCCGGCCGGGTCTCGGTCAACATGATGGACAACCTGGCGGCCCTGCTGCTCAACGTCCTGCTCAACCTCTGGCTCATCCCGGCGTACGGCATTCTCGGCGCGGCCGTGGCCTGGGCGGTGTCGTTGGCGGCGGTGAACGTCGCACGGGTCTGGCAGGTGCGCACGCAGGTGCACACCGTGCCGGTGACCCCGGGCATGGTGAAGGGCCTGGTCGCCGCGCTGGTCGCGATGGGCGTCGGGTTCGGTGTGCGGTGGTTGGTCGAGGGCGGGACCGCGCAGCTCGCGGTCGGTCTGGCCGCGATCGTGGTGGCGTACCTCGCCGTGGTGCTCGCCCTCGGGCTCAGTCGGGAGGACGTCATGGTGTTGCGCTCGGTGACCCGCCGAAATGGTCGACGCGTCCCGGCCGACCCTGCCGGCCCCGCCGACGGTGCCGGTGTGGGCGCCGACCGCCCCGTGGTCCGCTCGTGACCGGCGTCGCGCGGCGTCAGGTCACCGACCGGCTGCGCCGGGGGGTACGCGCGGCGCGGGCCTGGGGACGCGCGGCCCGGCCGGGAGAGCCCGGTCCGCTGCCCGACTTCCTGGTGATCGGTGGGCAGCGCTGCGGCACCACGTCGCTGTACCACCATCTCGCCGCGCATCCCCAGGTCAGGGTGGCCAGCGGCAAGGAGTTGCAGTACTTCAGCGTCCACCACGGTCGGGGGGTGCGGTGGTACCGGGGGCACTTCCCGCGCCTCGCCCCGGGCGAGCGGACGTTCGAGGCGAGCCCCTACTACCTGTTCCATCCGAGCGTGCCGGCCCGGGTCGCGGCGACCCTGCCGCAGGCCCGCTTCGTCGTCCTGCTGCGCGATCCGGTGCAGCGGGCGTACTCGCACTACCTGCACACCCGCTCGTACGGCTTGGAGCCGCTGTCCTTCGCCGACGCGCTCGACGCGGAGGAGGAGCGGCTGGCCCGGGCGACGCGCGGCGGCCCGGACAGCGCCGCCGCGCACCGGGCGTTGCGCAATTATTCGTACGCGGCCCGGGGTCGCTACGCCGAGCAGTTGGACCGGTGGTTCGCGCAGGTCCCGCGGGAGCGGATCCACGTCGCCCGGACCGAGGACCTGCACGCCGACCCGGCCGGCACGTACGGCGACATGCTGCGCTTCCTCGGCCTGCCGGCCTTCACCCTGGAGGTGTTCACCCGGCACACCCGTCGCGTCGACCCTGGCGTCTCCGAACTGACCCCGGCCCTGCGGGACCGGCTGGGCGCGCACTTCGCGCCGCACAACGCTCGCCTTGCCGCCCTGCTCGGCTGGCCCGATCCCTGGCCCGGCTAGCGGACGGTGGCGAGGATCCGGTCCACCGGCTGGTCGGCGCGGAGCAGGACGGGGACGTCGGTCACCGTGGTGCCGCCGCCGGCCGCGCCGAGCGGGGAACCCACCGCCCCGGTCCGTCCGCCCGGTGTCGCCGGCACGGTCACCGGCCTGTTCGACGCCGACCAGAGCACCAGCGTGCTCGACCCGCCCCGGACGAACGCGACCCCGTGCAGTCTGCCGGCCACCGGGGCGGGCAGCGGGGTGACGGTGGCGTCCCGGGCCGCGTCGGCCAGGGCGGCCAGCATCCGGCCGGCGTCCCGTTCGGCGCCGTCCGGGTCGAGCAGGCCGTAGCGGACCTCGCTGCCGGCGGCGTTGTTCGGGTTGTACGCCAACGGCAGCCAACTGATCTCGCCGATCCCGCCGGCGACCAGCAGGGTGACCGTCTTGACCATCTCCGCCGCCCGACTGGCCGGGTCACCGTCGCCGTCGCGCCAGAACTGCCCGACCTCCCACGCCTGGATCGGCACACCCGGCGGTGTGGTGGCCCGCAGGTAGTCCAGCAGCGGGGCCACCCCGCTGAAGTGCTCGTAGAAGTGCACCTGGCGGACGTCGACGGTGCGGTCGGTCAGCAGCGACTCGGTCACCGCCAGGAAGCGCAGGCTGCGGCTGTTGGTCTCGGTGCCGAGTGCCCGGCGCAGCTGCGCCTCCCCGGTCACCGCCGGGATCTGCTGCCCCCGGGTGCCGACCCGACGTTGGAAGTACGCCTGGTAGGCGGCGATGGCCTCGGGCACCCGACCGGCGCGCACCAACCGGTCGGCGACACCCATGCCGTACGCGACGCTGCTGATGCCGGAGTCGACCACCCTCGCCTTCGGGTCGGTCGCGCGGATCGTCTCGGCGGCGGCCCGGACCAGCCGCGCGTAATCCTCGGGGCTGCCGGCCCAGTAGCTCGGCGCGTTGACCTCGTTCTCGATGGCGTACTCCCGCACCCCGTACGGGCCGTAGCGCTGCACCACCGAGCGGACGAACCGCTGGTACGCGCCGAGATCGGTGGGCATGGCCGACTCGGTCTTGTTCGCCGTTCCCCGGGTGTAGCGGGCGGTGCCACCGGTCGCCCAGCACACGCCGGTGCGGATCTTCAGGTGCAGGGTGATGCCCAGCTCCCGGCTGCGCGAGGCGATCTCGTCCAGCCCGGCCCAGTCGACCTGCCCCGAGGTTCGTTCGATCTCGCACCAGGAGATCTCCTCGTACGTCGCCGACCCGGCGAGCCGGCGTAGGTACGGCTCGAACTGCTGGTACCGCGACCAGTCCCAGTGCGCGCCGAACGGGTTGCTCACCTGGTCGGCGGTGCGCCCCGGGGTGCCGGCTCCGGGCGCCGCCGCCGCGGTGGGGGTGGCCGCCGGTGGCGGATCGTCGCCGCCGGCGGTGCAGCCGGCGGTGAGCAGGAGCGTGGCGGCGACGGCGGTGGCGACCGCGCGCAGCCGGCCGGGGCGGCTCACCGGTAGCCCAGCGCGCGCAGGGTCGGACCGGAGAAGACCCAGACCAGCAGGCGGAGGAACGGGTCGAGTTCGCGGCGGTAGCTGCCCACCCGGGAGCCGTAGATCGGCGCGGTGTCGCCCACCGCCGCGCGTCGTCGTTCCGCCTCGGTGGTGTACTTCTGGGCCACGTCGTGCTGCTTGCTCTCGTAGTCGAGGATGCCGTCCTCCCAGGGCTCGCCGAGGAACTCGAAGAGGCCCCGCATCGCCTTCTCCGGCTCGCTGACCGCCTGCTCGTACCGCAGCTCGTAGTAGCGGTCCGCCGGCAGGGCGGCGCCGGCCGCCCGCGCGGCGCGGATGTAGCGCGGCCACTTCACCACGCACTTCACCGCTGACCAGTAGCCGAACCGTTTGCGGTGCGAGACCACCACGTCGCGTCCGTCCCGGATGAGGTGCACGATCTGGGCGTCCGGGAAGACCTCGGTGACGAAGTCGAGCGACATCGCGTACAGCGGGGTCTTGTCGGCCCACCGGGTCTTGCCCCGCGCGGCGGCGTAGTCGGCGTGCACGCCGCCGAAGAAGTCCCGGATCCGGCGCAGCCAGTCCTCGCGCGGAAAGCCGAAGCGGGCCAGTCGTTCCCAGTCCCGGCCGACGATCCGTCGCAGGTCCGGCAGGAACCGGGTCTCCGGGCCGCAACTGATCCGCGAGTGCGAGTCCAGGACGAGGCGCACCATCGTGGTGCCCGACCGTTGGCAGCCGACCAGGAAGATCGGCGCGGTACTGGTTCCGGTCTCAGCCACTGTCGACCGCCTTCGTCGTCTCGGATCGGACGTCGGCCGCGGCGCGGTCGAGCCGGTCGGTCAGCTCGTCGCAGCGGGCCCGGACGCCCGGGTCGATCGGTAGCCGTCGGTCGCCCGCCGCGCCGTGCGCCGTGCGCGGGGCGATGTGCGCGTGCAGCCGGGGATGGTAGGGGAAGTCGAGGAAGGCGCAGAGCCGTCGGAGCTGCGCGGCGGGCTCCGCGACCAGGCTGTCGTAGCGGCAGAGCAGCACGTCGGGCCGTCGGTCCAGACCGAGCTGGAAGAACAGTGAGTTGCGGACGTACCAGAACAGCGCCGCGCCGCTGTGCGGATCCAACCCCTGCGGGTCGTGGGCCCGGATCAGCTCGACCGTGTCGGCGTCGAGGCGTTGCCCCTGCCACCGGCGGCCGATGCTGCCGTCGGCGATCGCGCGCAGGGCCCGCAGGTTCGCGTCACCGAACTTGGCGACCTCGGAGCGGGCCCGGTCGTCGACGTCGCGGTAGACCCAGAGCGCGCGCCCCGGCGTCACCCCCGGCAGGGCCAGCAACTCGTCCACGCGGTGGCTCTCGCAGAGTGGCTTGACCAGGACGTACGCGTGCCGGCTGCGATTGAGGGTGGCGGTCAGCACCGGGTCCGGGCGCAGTTGGAAGCGGTGGAAGACGGTGCTGTCGTTCTCGTTGCGGACCTCGACCTCTCCGGCGGCGTCCAGGCCCCGGACCAGCATGTTCGTGCCGGAGCGTTGCAGACCGACCAGATAGACCGGCATCGCCGAGCCGGGCGCCCGGCCGGCCCGCCGTCGCCAGCGTCGCTTCGCCAGGGTGGTGCCGATCCGCTCGACCGGGTTGAGGCGGTCCTCCTCGATGAGCCGTCCGATCCCCTCGGTACGGGCCCAGCGCAGATGCCGCCGGACCCGCCGCGCGGTGTACGCGAGCGCGGAGACCTCGTCGTCGGCTGCCACGGTCCTCCTCGTCGGACACCGGCCCGGCCCTACATCTGAGCGGGTGCGACCGGCGGCAGCCAGGCTATCGGGAGATCATGGCGGGATGCCAGGCCGCGGACCGCACGGGCAGACGAAGATCACCCGTTCAGCCACATGCCAAACGTGAACTGGACTCGCCGACCCGCCCTGCATACCGTGGGCCCTGGCCGGGGCGGGCAGACCCCGGTCATCACCTCCGGGCCCGGTTCGCCCGATCGACGTGAGCAGGGCGAGTCGATGCGCGTGCTGCATGTGAACAAGTTCCTCTACCGCCGTGGCGGCGCGGAGGGGTATCTGCTCGATCTCGCCGACCTGCAACGGGCTGCCGGCGACACGGTCGCCTACTTCGGCATGAGCCACCCGGAGAACGAGTCGCCCCTGCCGTACGCGGCGCGGTTCCCGTCCGAAGTGGAGTTGGAGCCGGCGCCGAGCGGGGTGCGGCCCCGCGCGGTGGCCGTCGGCCGGATGCTGTGGTCACCGACGAGCCGCCGTGGGCTGGCCCGGGTGATCGACGACTTTCGACCGGACGTGCTGCACCTGCACAACATCTACCACCAGCTCTCCCCGTCGGTGCTCGCCGCGGCCCGCGCCGCCGGTGTGCCGTGCGTGCTGACCATGCACGACTACAAGCTCGCCTGCCCGAGCTACCAACTGCTGGACCGGGGCCGCCCCTGCCAGGCGTGCGTCACCGGTGGCCCGTTGCAGGCGGCCCGTCGCCGCTGCAAGGACGGATCGCTGTCCCGCAGTGGCCTGCTCGCCGTGGAGTCCTGGTTGCACCGCCAGTTCGACGCGTACGACCCGGTGCAGCTTTTCGTGAGCCCGAGCGGGTTCCTGGCCGATGTGATGCGCCGCGCGGGCGTGTACCCGGACCGGTTGCGGGTGGTCAACCACTTCGTCGACCTGACCGGCGTCGCGGCCAAGCAGACGCCCGGCGGCGGTGTCGTCTTCGCCGGGCGGCTGGCGCCGGAGAAGGGTGTCGACGTGCTGATCGAGGCGGCCGCCTCGCTGCCGGACGGGGTCAGCGTGGACATCGCCGGAGACGGCCCGGCCCGCCCGGAGTTGGAGGCGCTCGCCGCGCGGCGGGTGCCCGGCCGGGTCCGGTTCCACGGCCGTCTCGACAAGCCGCGCCTGCACGAGCTGATCCGGTCGGCGGCGGTGGTCGCCGTTCCGTCCCGGTGGCACGAGAACCAACCGATGGCGGTGCTGGAGGCGTTCGCCTGCGGTGTGCCGGTGGTCGCCACCGACCTGGGCGGGCTTCCCGAGCTGGTCGAGCCGGAGGTGGATGGCCGGGTCGTCGCCGCCGACGCGCCGACGGCCCTCGGCGACGCGCTGAACGACCTCCTGGCCGACCCCGAACGGGCGTACCGGATGGGCCGGGCCGGCCGGGCGAAGATCGCCGCCCAGTTCGCCCCGGACCGGCACCTGGACCGGATCCGTGGGCTGTACGCGGAGGCCGCCGAGGCGCTGCCGTCGCGGCGGCGGGCCGGCCGGGCCACCGCCGGTGGGGGAGCGGCCCGGTGAACCCGGTACGGGTGCTCTACCTCGCCGGCAGTGGTCGCAGTGGCAGCACCCTGGTGACCACGGTCCTGGGACAGTTGCCGGGTTTCTTCGCGGCGGGCGAGCTGCGATACCTGTGGCGACGCGGCATCCTGGAGAACCGGCCCTGCGGCTGCGGCTCTCCGGTCGCCGACTGCCCGCTCTGGGCCCGGGTGCGCGCCGACCTGCCCGACGCCGACCCGGCCGGGATCGCCGCCCGGTTGGCCCAGCGGCTGCGGCTGCGGGGGTTGCCCGCGCTGCTGCGCCGCCAGCGTCGGGGGCAACCGCCGGTCGCGGGTCACCCCGACGACACACAGCTGGCCCGGCTCTACGCCTCGATCGCCGAGCACGCCCTGGCCGGCCGGTCGGACGGGGTCATCGTCGACTCCTCCAAGCTGCCGCCGTACGGGGCCCTGCTCGGCAGCCTGCCCGGCATCGACCTGTACGTCCTGCACGTGGTGCGCGACCCGCGCGCCACCGCGTACTCCTGGCGTCGCCGACGCCCACTGGACGGGCGCGCCGACGATGAGCTGATGAGCCGACCACCCGTCGGCAAGGCGGCGCTGCTCTGGCTGGTCTGGAACACCGCGACGGTACGACTGTGGGGCGGCCGCCGCCGCGCGCCCGGCCGCTACCTGCGGGTGCGGTACGAGGACTTCGTGACCGACCCGGCCGGCGCCACCGCCCGGATCGCCGGCTTCGTCGGCGTGACCCCCGACGAGCTTCCGTTTCCGTCACCGGCCACGGTACGGCTCGCCCCCACCCACTCGGTGGCCGGCAATCCGTCGCGGCACCGCACCGGGCTGGTCGACGTGGTCGCCGACACCGAGTGGCTGACCGGGCTGCCCACCCGCGCGTACGCCGTGGTGACCGGGCTGACCGCCGTGGCCCTGACCCGGTTCGGCTACCCGTTGCGCCGCCCGGCGGTCACCTCTCCCGCCGGCCGCCTCGCCGCGGACCCGGCCGTTTCCCCGTCACCCGCCACCCGGCAGGAAGGCTGAACGATGCTCTCACTGGTGGTGGGCACCGGTCGGTGCGGTTCGACCCTGGTCCAGGAGTTGCTCTCCCGGCATCCCGCGGTCGGCTTCGTCTCCGGCCTGGACGACAAACTGGCCCGGCTCAACCCCAAGGGCAGGTTCAACGGCGCGCTCTACCGGCGTTCGGCGCCGCGCCCGGCGGGGATGACCTCGCTGCGACACAGTCGACGGTTGCTGGAGCGGGGCCGGCTGCGGGTGGCGCCGTCGGAGGCGTACCACCTGCTCGACCGGCAGGTGCTGGCCGGTTTCTCCCGACCGTGTCGGGACCTGGTGGCCGAGGACCTGACCCCGTTCGTGGCCCGGCGGCTGCGGGCCTTCTTCGACGAGCGGATCGCGCGGCAGGGCTGTCAGCAGTTGGTGCAGCACGTCACGGGGTGGCCGCGGACCGGCCTGCTGCACGCCGCGTACCCGGAGCTGCGGGTGGTCAACGTGGTGCGCGACGGACGGGCGGTGGCCAACTCGTGGCTCCAGATGGGCTGGTGGGACGGCTGGCGCGGGCCGGACAACTGGATCTACGGCCCGCTCCCGTCCGACCTGCGCGAGGAGTGGGCCGAGTCCGGTCGCTCCTTCCAGGTGCTCGCCGCGCTGGGCTGGAAGATGCTGATGGACGCCTTCGCGCAGGCCCGGCTGCGTCACCCGGCCGACCAGTGGCTGGACGTGCGCTACGAGGACCTGGTCGAGCAGCCGCGCGAGCAGGTCGGCCGGATGCTCGACTTCCTCGGCCTGAACTGGTCGACAGCCTTCGAGAAGGGCTTCTCCCGGTACGACTTCACCGTGGGTCGGGCGGAGGCGTACCGGGACGAACTCAGCCCGGCGCAGCTCGCCGCGATCGAACGGGTGCTGGAGAAGCCGCTGGCCGAGTGGGGCTACCCGGTCTAGGGGGCGTCTGTCGCCGTCCTCGCTATCGACGGACATCACGGGGGGCGGCTAATCTTTGGCCCCACACCATCGATGTGAGGAGATGCGATGGCGCGCCGTACCGGCCGACCCTCCTACCAGTTGGACAAGGCCGATGTGCGTCACCGCCGTACAGTGCGCTTCGTGGCGGTCGCGGGCGTGATCGCACTGGTCACCGCGTTGGTGGGTGGGTTGATCGGCTACCAGGTGGGCCGTCCGGACGCGACCGAGGCGACCATCGCGAGCATCAAGCAGGACGAGGCGAAGCGGGACGCTCAGCAGATCGTGGAGCTGATCGAGACAGCCCGACGCGTACGCGACCAGGTCGCCCCGGTGCTGGCCGCCGTCAAGACGGAGACGACCGCCGGACGCGCGCCGGACCCGCAGAAGGCACGCCAGTGGCAGGAGGTCATGCGCCAGGCGGCCGAGCCCTTCGCCGACCCGCCGTCGGGGACCACCGCCACCAACGTGGCGCGCGGAGGGTTGCGCGGAGCGGTCCAGCAGGCGTCCCTGGCTGTCGACGCCTACGCGCTGGCGGCCGGCGTTCCGGCCGAGCAACGTGCGGCCCTGCTGGATGTCACCGCGCGGCAGGGGGCCGAGGCCGCGACGATCTGGTCGGTCGCGGCGACTCAGCTCGACCAGATCAGCGTCGACTCCGGCCAGGGCCACCAGCATGTGTTCCTGGACACAGACCCCCAAGAAGGGGCCCTCACCCCGGACGGGGCGGCCGAGGGAACCGGTGGCTGAGGCACCTTGCGGGGCATGTGTCGGGTTTGCCGGCTAAGGTCGCCGGGCCGGGCCGGCGGAGCGGTCACGGCGTGATCTGGGGGCGGCGCGCCGGATCGGGTACGGTCGCTTATCGCAAAGTCTATGAACCAGATTGGCTTTCAGTGCAATGGAAGCCGAATCGGAGGGACACAGCCGTGAGGTTCCCAAGCGCCGTCCGTCAGGCCGGCCTCGTCGTGGCCGTCGTCGCCCTCGCGTTGACCGCGGGTTGCGCGAAGAAGGATGACAGCGAGGTCCAGGCGAGCGGTGTCAAGCTGGTCGCGGCGGGCAAGCTGACCGTCTGCACCCACCTGCCGTACCCGCCGTTCCAGTCCAAGGACGCCAGCGGCAAGGTGACCGGCTTCGACGTGGAGATCATGGACCTGGTCGCCAAGGAACTCGGTGTCGAGCAGACGATCATCGACACCCCGTTCGAGGGGATCAAGTCCGGCCAGGATCTCAACACCGGCAAGTGCGACGCGGCCGCCGCCGGCATGACCATCACCGAGGAGCGGCGGAAGGTGGTCGACTTCTCCGATCCCTACTTCGACGCCACCCAGGCGATGCTGGTGAAGACCGGCAAGACGTACAAGTCGCTCGACGACCTCAAGGGCAGGAAGCTCGGCGTCCAGGCGGCCACCACGGGTCGTGACTACGCCAAGAAGCTCGAGGCGGAGAAGGGCCTGAAGCTCGTCGAGTTCGAGGACCTCGCCGCCCTCCAGCAGGCCGTCGCCAACGGCCAGGTCGAGGCCGCCATCAACGACCTGCCGGTCTGGACCGAGTACCTGAAGAAGAACCCGGGCGGGTTCGAGGTGGCCGCCGAGTTCGACACCGGCGAGCAGTACGGCTTCCCCGTGAAGAAGGACGCCAACCCGGAGTTGCTCAAGAAGATCAACGAGGTGCTGGCCAAGGCCAAGCAGGACGGCGCGTACAACACGATCTACGAGAAGTGGATCGGTAAGCAGCCGAGCGCCTGAGCGCCGCGCAGTACCGGAGGGCGCGCGTCCCGCGCGCCCTCCGACGTCGGTAACCTCCGGGAAGGCAACGAGCGAACGTGAAGCTGCGACGCCGCCAGCGGGAGCGGCTGTCCCTCGGGCTCCAGTACCTGGTCTTCATCGCCATCATCGCCACGGTGCTCGTCGCCGCGGACTGGGACAGGTTGGCCGACGCGTTCTTCCGCGTCGACATCATCAAGTCGATGTTCCCGACGATCATCACCGTCGCGCTGCGCAACACCATCCTCTACACGCTGGGCGCGTTCGCCTTCGGCCTCGTGTTCGGCACCATCCTGGCGCTGATGCGCCTGTCCCGGGTGGCGCCGTACCGCTGGGTGGCGACGGCGTACATCGAGCTGTTCCGGGGTCTGCCCGCGCTGCTGGTGCTCTTCCTCGTCGGGTACGGAATCCCGATCGCCTTCCCGGAACGCGAGATTCCGGGCGGTGTGTTCGGTTCGATCGCGATCGGCCTCGGGTTGACCGCCGCGGCGTACATGGCGGAGACGATCCGGGCCGGCATCCAGGCCGTGCCGAAGGGGCAGATGGAGGCGGCGCGGACCCTCGGCATGTCGCACTTCACCGCCATGCGCACGATCGTCATCCCGCAGGCGTTCCGGATCGTGATCCCGCCACTGACGAACGAGCTCATCCTGCTCACCAAGGACTCGTCGCTGGCCTACGTGCTCGGGGTGACGGCGCAGACGATCGAGATCACCAAGTTCGGTCGGGACATGCTCAACGACCGGGTGAACGCGACCCCGCTGCTGGTGGCCGGCCTCGCCTACCTGGTGATCACCCTGCCGCTGTCGCAGGTGGTACGACGCCTCGAACTCCGCTACGCCAAGGCTCGGTGACCCAGATGACGACCACCCCTGCCCGCCCCGCCGTGGAGATCCGCGACCTGCACAAGTCCTTCGGGCCGCTCGAGGTGCTCAAGGGCATCGACTTCGAGGTCGGCCAGGGCGAGGTGGTCTGCGTCATCGGGCCGTCCGGCTCCGGCAAGTCGACCCTGCTGCGCTGCGTCGATCTGCTGGAGGAGCCGACCGCCGGCAAGATCTGGGTGAACGGGGTCGAGATGACCGACCCGGACGTCGAGATCGACGCGGTACGCCGCGGCATCGGCATGGTGTTCCAGTCGTTCAACCTGTTTCCGCACCTGACCGTCCTGAACAACCTCACCATCGCGCAGCGCCGGGTGCTGCGGCGAGGTCGCGCCGAGGCCGAGCGGATCGCCCGGGCCAACCTGGAGCGCGTCGGGCTGACCGACAAGGCCGACGCCTTCCCGGCGCAGCTCTCCGGTGGGCAGCAGCAGCGGGCGGCGATCGCCCGGTCGCTGTCGATGGAGCCGAAGCTGATGCTCTTCGACGAGCCGACCTCCGCGCTCGATCCGGAACTCGTCGGCGACGTGCTCACCGTCATGCGCAAGCTGGCCGAGGACGGTATGACGATGATGGTGGTCACCCACGAGATGGCGTTCGCCCGCGACGTCGCCGACCGGGTCGTCTTCATGGATGGGGGCGTGGTGGTCGAGCAGGGGCCGCCGCAGGAGGTGCTGGGCGCGCCGAAGCACGAACGGACCCGCGCGTTCCTCTCCCGGGTCCTCGACCCGACCCACGTCGCGCAGCTCGGTGGGCCCGACCAGTCGGGCCCACCGTCGGCCGGCTGACCACCGCGACGATCTCTGACCACAGCTTCCGTACGTCTGCCCGCCGGGCTGCCGCATTGACGGCAGCCCGGCGTCTGCTTGTGTGTCAGCTTCATGTCAATCGACTGACGTCGTGATGTCAAGGTAATCTTTTTGCAATCAGACCTGTACTTTCGTCGATGGATTACATAAGTTTTAGTCATCCATCGAAAGTTCTGAGTCTTCCGAGCAAAGTCCGCGACGAGCCTCACCCTCAGTCGTGCCACCGCCCCCGAGCTCGGCGGTCGATGCACCCTGCCCTCGTCGCGTCTTCGCCCGGTCGGGAACGGAGACCCATGGACGATCACGCTGGTGGCCCTCACCGCCACCTGTCCCGCAGATCGCTGATCGCCACCGGCGCACTCGCCGCCGGGGCGTTGGGCGCGTCCGCCCCAACGATCGGCACCGCGTTCGGCGGCAGCCCCGCCCGGGCCGCCGCCGGTGTCACCAAGAAGATCACCATCTACGCCGAGCAGTTGCCCGGCAACCTGTTCGGGTACGGCCTGGCACCCGGTCAGGCCACTGTTCCGGGCCCGATCCTGGAGATGTACGAGGGTGACACGCTGGAGATCACCCTGGTCAACACCACCAACCAGCGGCTGTCCATCCATCCGCACGGGGTGGACTACAGCACCGAGTCCGACGGCAGCCCGTTCAACGCCTCGTTCAACAACCCGGGTGAGACGCGCACGTACGTCTGGCGCTCCCACGAGATGGTGGCCGCGGCCGGCCGGCGGTACATGCCGGGCAGCGCCGGCTACTGGCACTACCACGATCACGCCATGGGCACCGACCATGGCACCGGCGGTGTCGCGAAAGGGCTGTACGGGGCGTTGATCGTCCGACGGCGTGGCGACATCCTGCCGTCGAAGCAGTTCACGGCCGTGTTCCACGACATGATGATCAACAACAAGATGGCTCCGGCGACCCCGATGTTCGAGGCGAACCTGGGCGAGCGCGTCGAGTGGATCGCCATCGGCCACGGCAACCTGTTCCACACCTTCCACCTGCACGCGCACCGCTGGGCGGACAACCGCACCGGGATGTTGGAGGGGCCGAGCGACCCGAGCCTGGTGGTCGACAACAAGGACCTCAATCCCGGCAGCTCGTTCGGTTTCCAGGTGCTGGCCGGGGAGGGCGTCGGACCCGGCGCGTGGATGTACCACTGCCACGTGCAGACCCACTCCGACGGGGGCATGGCCGGGATCTTCCTGGTGCGCAACGCCGACGGCAGCATGCCGCCGGGCGCCGAGGAGGCGATCCACCGGTTCCAGGGCCACACCCACACGCACGGAAGCTGACCGAACCGAAAGTGGGGACGGGCATGACCAGAAAACTACGACGAACCCTCGCCGCGGTAGCGGCCTTGGCGACACTGCTCCCGGCAACAACGGCGGCCGCGGCCGCTCCACGAACGGCGGCCGCCCCGCAGGCGGCGCAGCCGCAGCAGACAGCGGTCCTGGTGTTCCACGGCCCAGTGGCCGAGCAACAGGACCCGGTTTCTCGCGCGGTGGACACCATCAAACAGCTTGGTGCCGTTCATGACATCGATGTCACGGCCACCACGGACCCGGGCGCCTTCACGGCGGCCGGGCTGTCCGCGTACCGCAGCGTGGTCTTTCTCTCCGCGACGGGCGCCGCGCTCAGCCGCGACCAGGAGTCGGCGCTCCAGAACTACGTCAAGGCCGGCGGCGGTTTCGTCGGCATCGCCGACGCCGCCCGCGCCCAGGTCGACTCCACCTGGTTCACCGGGCTGATCGGCACCCGCCCGGCCGGCGCCATCCCGGTCGCCGAGCCGGTGACCCGGGTGACCGCCAGTGGCGAGAACCCGCCCAACGAGACCAAGGAGAAGCTGACCGACGGCGACGCCAACACGAAGTGGCTCGTCCGCACCCCGACCGCCTGGGTGGCGTACGAGTTGAGCGCACCGAAGAAGATCACCGGGTACGCGCTCACGTCGGCCAACGACTCCGCCGGTCGGGACCCGAAGGACTGGACCCTGCAGGGCTCCACTGACGGTCAGAGCTGGACCGACCTGGACAACCGCACCGGGCAGACCTTCCCGGACCGGTACCAGACCCGGCGGTTCGACATCGCCGCGCCGCAGGAGTTCACGCGCTACCGGCTGAACGTCACCGCGAACAGCGGTGAACCGCTGGTCCAGCTCGCCGACCTGCGCCTGTTCACCGGCAGCACCACCGCTCCGGAGCCGCCCGCGGTGAACCGCGCGGTGGTGAACATCCTGGACCGCAAGCACCCGGCGACCGCGTCGCTGCCGATGACAATCACCCGGTCCGACCGTTGGGAGAACTGGGACCCGAACCCGATCGGCACCGTGCACACCCTCGCCCAGGTCGAGGAGCGGCACTACAACCCGGGGGCGGCCGCCAACGGCGCCTTCCACCCGGTGTCCTGGTGCCGGGACTACGACGGCGGTCGGTCGTTCTATACCGGCATGGGCCACACCGAGGGCAGCTACGGCGAGGAGGCGTTCCGCACGCACCTCGCCGGGGCTCTCAACTGGACCACCGGTCGGGTACGCGGTGACTGCCAGGCCACCATCGCCGCGAACTACAAGGTGGAGCGACTCACCGCAGCCAACCAGACCGGGCAGCTGGACCAGATCGGCGAGCCGCACGGGCTCACCATCGCGCCGGACGGCACTGTCTTCTACGTCGGCAAGGCGGCCTGCCCGAGCGGCCCGATCGCGGACTGGAACAACCCGAAGGTCGGCCTGGGCTGCGGCACCATCCACTCCTGGGACCCGCGCACCAAGCAGGTCAAGCTGCTCACCACCCTGGAGGTGATGGGCAACCGGGGTAGCGGCTCCGAGTTGGTCAAGAACGAGGAGGGTCTGCTCGGCATCGTGCCCGACCCCGCGTTCGCCGAGAACGGCTGGCTCTACGTCTACTGGATGCCGCACGACTCGGTCGACCGGGTGAAGCGGGTCGGTCAGCGGACCGTCTCGCGGTTCACCTACGACCGCCAGGCGCAGACCGTCGACCAGGCCACCCGCAAGGACCTGTTGCAGTTCCCGGTGCAGATCCACAGCTGCTGCCACGCCGGCGGCGGCATGGCGTTCGACGCCAAGGGCAACCTCTACGTCGGCTCCGGCGACAACAACTCCTCGGAGGGGTCGCAGGGCTACGCCGGCAACAACTGGACCCAGGAGTACCAGGGGATCTCGTTCCAGGACGCCCGCCGCACGTCGGGTAACACCAACGACCTCGCCGGCAAGATCATCCGGATTCATCCGGAGCCGGACGGCACGTA
Source organism: Micromonospora arida (assembly GCF_042873195.1). Lineage (NCBI taxonomy): Bacteria > Bacillati > Actinomycetota > Actinomycetes > Micromonosporales > Micromonosporaceae > Micromonospora > Micromonospora arida. Next base: position 332,561 of record NZ_JBIALC010000004.1, read on the forward strand.
CACCATCCCGGAGGGCAACCTCTTCCCACCGGGCACCGAGAAGACCCGACCGGAGATCTACGTGATGGGCGTGCGTAACATCGCCCGCCTCCAGATCGACCCGGTGCACCAGTGGTTGACCGCCGGCTGGGTCGGCCCGGACGCCTCGTCGCCCAGCCCCACCCTGGGCCCGGCGAAGTACGAGACGGCCACCATCATCACCTCCGCCGGTAACCAGGGCTGGCCGTACTGCATGGGCAACCGGCAGCCGTACCGCGACCGCAGCAACACCGACGCGGCAGTGCTGACCGGCTGGTACGACTGCGACAACCTGAAGAACGACTCGCCGCGCAACACCGGACTGGTGGACATCCCGGCGGCCCGGGACAACATGATCTGGTATTCGCCCGACGGCGGTGGCCCGGTGTTCCCGAAGCGGACCGACGGCAGCGGCCTGCCGACCTACGTGGCGGCGGACGCCACCTACACGCAGCCGTACCTGCGCGGCGGCGGGCAGGCCATCATGTCCGGCCCGACGTACCACCGCAGCCTCGTCGACACCACCAGCGGCGTGGCGTGGCCGGAGCACTGGGACGGCAAGTGGTTCATCGGCGACCAGTCGAACGCCGCCAACCGGGTCGCGGTCACCGTCGACCCGGCCGGCGTGCCGCAGGCCGCCCCACCGGTGTACGCCGAGTCGCTGCGGGCCATCATCCCCGGTGGCAACGGCGACAACCGGTTGCAGAGCTGGATGGACGCGAAGTTCGGCCCGGACGGCGCGCTCTATCTGCTCGACTACGGCGGCGGCTTCTTCAGCCTGCACGCGAACCAGAAGCTGATCCGGGTCACCTACACCGGCGGGGCGCCCACCCCGGCGCCAGCGGCGACCTCGGTCGCCGTGCAGAACAAGCCGCTGACCATCGCCTTCACCGGTTCCCGCTCCGGCGGCGTCAGCCACCGCTGGGAGTTCGGCGACGGCACCACGTCGACCGAGGCGGACCCCCGGCACACGTACGCCACGGTCGGCACCTACACCGCGAAGCTCACCGTCACGTACGCCGACGGTCAGACGGCGACGGTGCAGACCACGGTGACGGTGGGCTGCGCGGTGCCCGACGACCGCTCGACGGTGTGGCTCGGCGACACCGACACCGGGGTGCCCAGTCGCACGGTCGGGCAGGGTTGCACGGCCAACGACCTGATCGACGACGAGAGCACCTGGGCCGACCACAACGGTTTCGTCCGGCACGTCACCGCGGTGGCCCGCGCGTTGCAGGACGACGACCTGCTCAGCACCCGCGAAGCGGGGACCCTCACCCGCCTGGCCGCCGCGTCAGAAATCGGCCGGGAGGGGCACACCGGGTACGAGCCGCTCTTCGACGGCACCGCCGAGTCGCTGCGCGGTTGGCAGCAGGCGCCGTCGGGACAGTTCGGCATCCAGCCGGACGGGTCGCTGCGCTCCAGCGGCGGCCTGGGCATGCTCTGGCACACCAAGGAGCTGGGCGACTTCTCGCTGAAGTTGCAGTTCCGGGACATCGCGCCGGGCACCGGCCGGGCCAACACCGGAGTCTTCATCCGGTTCCCGGATCTGCGAACGCCCCTCGACCAGCGGCCACCGGACAGCTGCGGCACGGTCGGGTCGGCGCGGACCTCGCCGGCCTGGATGGCGATCTACTGCGGACACGAGATCCAGATCTACGACGGTGACACCGGTGAGCCGCAGAAGACCGGCTCGGTCTACAACTTCGACCCGGTGCCGCTGGCCCAGGCCGGCGTGACACCGAAGAACGAGTGGAACGACTACGAGATCCGCGCCGTCGGGCAGCACTACACGATGATCCGCAACGGCGTGGTGATCAACGAGTTCGACAACACGCCGGGCAAGCAGTCGTCGCGCGCCGGCGACCCGCCGACCGACCTGCGGCAGTTCCTGCGCGGCTTCATCGGCCTGCAGAACCACGGTGACAACGACCTGACCGAGTTCCGCAACATCCGTGCGCGGGAACTCTAGGAGTGACGATGACCCGACGACTGACGGCCGCGCTGGCGGCGCTCCTGCTCACGGTGATCCCGTTGGCAGTGGCCCCCGCCTCCGCCGCCCCACGTGTCGCCGCCGACCAGGTGTTGACCTGGACCGCCGACGACAGCATCACCCAGTACAAGTCCGCGCCCACCACGGCGGTGGCCGGAGCGACCACGATCATCTGGGAGAACAGCGCGGCCACCGGAAACACCACCGGGATGCCGCATACCCTGACCTTCGACACCAGCACCGAGGGCTACAACCACGACGTCACAGTCAACATCCTGGCCAGCCCGTTCGACGCCAACGACGGCCGCCACCAGGCGACCGTGACGCTGACCCCGGGCCGGTACCGGTACTTCTGCTCGATCCCCGGCCACAGCTCGATGGTCGGCGAGTTGGTGGTCACCGAGGGCGGTGGCGGTGGCGACACCACCGCGCCGACCGTGACCGCCGCGGTCTCCGGCGACCAGGACCAGGACGGCAACTACCTCGGCGCGGCCACGGTGACCGTGACGGCCACCGACGCCGACTCGGGGGTACAGACCGTCGAGTACCAGGTCGACGACACCAGCTTCCTGCCGTACACCGAGCCGGTGCGGGTGACCGCGATCGGCGACCACGCGGTGCAGTTCCGCGCCACCGATCAGGCCGGCAACACCAGCGCCGTCGGCTCGGTGGCGTTCCGGATCGTCGAGCCGGGGGAGGAGGACACCACAGCCCCGGTGGTCACGGCCGCACTGGCCGGCGACCGCGACGGCGACGGCAACTACGTCGGTACGGCCACCGCCACGTTGACCGCCACCGACAGCGGATCCGGTGTCGCCACCATCGAGTACGCCCTGGACGGGGCGGCCTTCACCCTGTACACGAACCCGATCGTGGTGAACGCGGCCGGGATGCACATGCTGCACTACCGGGCCACCGACGTCGCCGGCAACACCTCAGCGGAGCAGATGTCCCACTTCACCGTCGTCGAGCCGCAGGCCGAGGACACCACCCCGCCCACTGTCGCCGCCACGGTGGCCGGTGACCGGAACGACGACGGCGGGTACGTCGGCGGGGCGACCGTCACCGTCACGGCCACCGACGCCGAGTCGGGCGTGGCGAAGATCGAGTACGCGCTCGACACCGGAGGCTGGACGGCGTACGCCGCTCCGGTCGCCGTCCGCGCACCCGGCGCGCACACAGTGCGGTACCGGGCGACCGACACGGCGGGGAACTCCTCCGCCGAGCAGTCGACGTCGTTCACCGTGGTGGTCGACGACACCGACCGCTGCCCCGACTCGGACACCCGGGCAACCGTGGTCATCGACGGGGGCGACACCGGTGTAGCCAACGTGGACACCGGCGACGGCTGCACCATCAACGATCTGATCGACGAACACGCCGACTACCCCGGCCACGCCGAATTCGTCCGACACGTCGAAGCGGTCACCGCCGCGCTCGTGACCGGCGGCACGCTCGACCGGCGGCAGCAGGGCGCCATCGTCCGGGCCGCGGCCCGATCGGACGTCGGCGCATGAGTCCTCGAACCTCACCGACAGGGAGTACCACGATGCCCGGACGTACCGTCGCCAAGCTCGCCACCGTGAGCGCCGTCATCGCGGCCTCGGTGCTGGCCGTGGCGCCCACCGCACACGCCGACCTGGTCACCCACTGCATCGGCACCGGCGGCGCGGTGACCGTGCCCAACGACCTGCTCGTGCCCGCCGGCGAGTCCTGCGCGCTGACCGGCACCACGATCACCGGCAACGTCACCGTCGCGGCCGGCGGCAACCTGGTGGTGACCGGTGGCCGGGTCAGCGGTGAGGTACGCGTCGCCGCCGACGGGTACCTCGACGCGACCGAGACGACAGTCGACGGCCAGGTGGTACTCGCAGCCGGGGGGTACGGCATCTTCCTGAAGGACGCCCGCACCGGCACCGTCACCGTACGGCCGAAGGGCTCCACGACCATCGACAGCTTCCTGTTCGCCGAGGCGTCGACGGTCGCCGGGCACGTCAACGTCGGTGCCGGCGAGGTTCGGCTCGACCGGGGAACCCAGGTGCAGCGCAACCTCAGCAGCACCGGCACCTACTACACCGACCTGCACGACTCGTTCGTCGACGGCACGCTGTCGGTGCTCAACAGCGCCACCGGCAGCGTGGTGTGTGGCAGTGCGGTCCAGGGCCGGGCCACCTTCGCGGGCAACCTGGGCGGTGTGCAACTCGGCCCGAACGGCACCCTCGACAGCTGCGCCTCCGGCGGCTACTGGGGTGGGGACGTGAGCATCACCAGCACCACCGGTGGGGTCACCGTCGACGACAACATCATCAACGGTCAGTTGGCGGTGACGTCCAACGACCCGGCCGCCCAGGTGGCCGCCAACAACCGGATCCGCGGTGGCGTGACCGGTGACCAGGCGGCGTCGAGCACCAACCGGGCGGCGCGGGTGGCCGCTCCGGACCGGGAGGACGCCGGCGACCAGCGGGCCGAGGTCCGCCGTACCTCGGCGGTGCAGGAGGCCGCTGCGGCGGGCGCGGCGAAGCTCTAACTGATCGACGCAACGGCGGCCGGTCACCCGCCAGGTGATCGGCCGCCGTCGTACTGGGTCCGACCCGTCGCGGCGGCGGCGTCGGCGAGGCGGTGGGCGCTGGCCGCTTGGACCAGGCATTCCAGGAGGCGGTGCACGGCGTGTGAGGGGTTCTGAGTCGGCGGGCCGGCCGGTAGCGTTGGTGGCACGGCGGCCTGGGCGCCGGCGACGCGTTCCGCGCTACGAGGAGGTCCGGGATGGATTCCTTGCCGGAGTTGACTTTCGGGCAGCGGTTGAAGGTCTACCGGGAACGGTCCGGGAAGACCCGTGCGGTGCTCGGGGGGTTGGTGGGGCGCAGCGCGGAGTGGGTCAAGGCGGTGGAGACCGATCGGATCCTGCCGCCGCGTATTCACATGCTGGACCGGATCGCGCGTGCCCTCAAGGTCGAGGTGTCCGCCCTTGCCGGCGAGTTGGGGGCCCGGTCGGCTGTGGTCAACGGGCCCGAGCATCCGGCGCTGCCGTCCGTCCGGGACGCGGTCAACCGCTTCGCACTTTCCGACGATGTTTCCCCGGAGCCGTTGACGAGCCTGAGGGACCGGCTTGCGATGGCATGGCGTGCGCGTCATCAGGCGTCGGACCACCGCACCGTGCTGGGCGGGTTGTTGCCGGGGGTGCTACGCGACGTGCAGCGTGCCGCTTTGGCCTACGAGGGTGCAGAGCGTCGGCAGGCTCAGGCCCTGTTGGCGGAGACGTTCGGGCTGACGCAGATGTTCCTCGCCTATCAGCCCGCTGCCGAGTTGTTGTGGCGGGTCGCGGACCGGGCGATGGTGGCGGCGCAGGAGTCCGGCGACCCGGAGGCGGTGGCGTGCGCGGGGTGGTTCCTGTGCCAGGTGCATCGGGATGCCGGTGACTGGGACAGCGCGATGTCGGTGACAGTGGATCTCTTGTCGGCGCTTGAGTCGCGTGCGGCCGACGGGAACATGAACCTGTTGGCGCTCTGGGGTGCACTGAATTTCGAGGCTGCGTACACCGCCGCCCGTGCTGGTGAGGAAGGTAGGGCCTGGCGGTACTGGGATCGCGCGGATCAGGTGGCGCAGCGCCTGCCAACGGGTTTCTATCAGCCGCAGACGTCGTTCTCGCAGGTCATCATGGGCGCTCACGCGGTGACCGTGGCGGTGGAGTTGCAGAAGTCCGGTGAGGCAGTGCGACAGGCACGCCGCCATGATTCCGCGGCGATCCCGTCGAGGCCGCGCCGGGCACGCCATCTCATCGAGGTCGCGCGGGCGCACTACGGCAAGGACGACAAGGAAGCGGCCGTGATGACCCTCCGGCAGGCGTATGGGTCGGCCCCGGAGACGATTCGCTTCAACGGGTACGCCCGCCAGATCACCTTGGACCTGCTCGACGGCCCACGTTCCACTCGTGACGACGCCCGTGACCTCGCGGTCAAGGTCGGGCTGCTCTCGTGATCCAGGGGTAGAAACCGTACCCATTCCGCCCCGCGACTCACCGTAGCTTCTTGCTCACGGGATGCGGCGGGCGGTGCGGATATCGCCTGGTCGCCGCGTCCCCTCAGCGTGGAGGGCGGGAAGTCGTCCTCGTGCTCGAACGAGGGAGAGTCCGTGCGGCGCGTCTCGTATGACGAATACCTCTCGGCCACCGCGCTGACGCTCGCCCGCCGGCACCGGCCGGTGTGGTCATGGCGGCTCTGGCGATATATCTGCCGCTGCGGCATCGACCTGCCGTGCCGTGCCCGGCACCGGATTCCGATCAGTCGTGGCCATTGGCCGCAGGAAGGCGAGCAGTGAGTAGCCGGCAGCAGAAGGCGATCGTCGCGGTTCGCGTCCGAGGGCTGGACGGCAGGTGTAGCTGCTGCCGGACGTGGCTCACGCCGTACCCCTGCTGGCAGGGCGAATGGGCGACCGGTCGGCAGACGCTGACGAGCACCGCCGGACTTCTGGCGGGTGCGCGGTGACCGTCCACGGCCCGGTCATGCCGATCTGGAGCTGCGGTGGCTGCGGCCTGCCCTGGCCCTGCACGACCCGCAAGCGCGAGTTGCGCGCGGAGTACGCGGATGCGCCAGTGTCGCTGGCGCTCTACCTCGGGTCCTACCTGGTGCAGGCGACTGAGGACATGCAGTGGACGCCGGCCGGCGTGCTGCACCGCCGGTTCCTCGGATGGACCAGGGATGCCGCGCAGTCGAATCCAGCAGTGCCGCAACCGGTCCAGCCGGCCCGAGCCGAACCCTAGTCGACCGACGTCCTGGCGGGGCTCGTGTCGCCGCCGCCCGGCCCGTGCATGCGTGGCGGTGCCGGCGTCGGAAGGTCGGCCTGCTGCGCAAGTAGCAAGTAGGCGGTTACGTGGGGTCTCCGGCGTCCGGTTCGGCCTGGTAGCTGAACCGTCCACCGGAGACCCCGCCGCCCTCTGTCGCCGATCGACGACGGCATTCAGGCCGGGTCAGCTCAGAAGTTACCGGCCGAGTTGCACTTCACGCCCTGGTCGAGGCAGTTGCGCACCCGTGCGGCGAGTGCCTCGTCCTTCCACGCGTTGAAGAAGTCCGCGTGCATGGAGAACGACGTGCCGGACGCGAGGGTGATGCCGTCGGTGTTCGCGCTCAGCGGGTACGAGATCACGAAGGACACCGAGGGGACGGGCACCGGGTGGCTCTTGGGGCACGCCCCGGTGTGGTCCCCGTTGGCCATGTGCGCCTTGTGGTCGGGGCTGTCCAGGTGCTTGCCGTCCCAGCAGTCCGGGAAGGTGATCTGCCGGACGATGTTCGCCGTCCTGGCGCAGACCGGGAACGTCTTGTCGGCGCTGCGGCCGATCTCGCCGCCGATGCCGGCGCACCAGAAGTGGTTGCCCTGCTTGTCCGGGGTGTCAACCTGGTTCTTGGCGTTACCGGTGATCATTCGCAGGCCGAACGGGAAGGGCTGGGTCCTGCTCGGGTCCTTCAGACGGGAACCGTAGTAGACGGTCACCTCCTTCGGGTCCACGACCTTGCCGTTCTGGTACATCGTCGGCACCCAGTAGGCGGACTGGTCGTCCGGCGAGTTGCAGGTGGTCGCCTTGGACGCCCGCAGCGATTCGGCGGTCGAGTTGGCGTCGGTCGACCTGTTGCCCCAGAACGTGTGGTTGTGCGAGCCGCCCACCAGCTTCGGCAGCACGATCGGGTCGTCGCTGTTGTGGTGGCTGGTCGTACAGCCGACGTTGAATTCGGGCACCTTGACGGGGTTGCCGGTCACCGGCTTGGGCTTGCGCGCGAAGAACGCCTTCGTCGCGGCGGCCTGCGCGGCGGCGTCGATGGTGATCCAACCGCCGGATGCGGTGGGCGGGGCGGCGCTGGTCGCCGGCGTTCCGGGCTTGCCCGGCGCGGACGGGGTGGCCGAGGTGCCCGGGGCGCTCGGCGTGGCCGACGGGTCGCCCGGGGCGGTCGCCGTCGGCGCGCCCGGGCCGGGCGAGCCGATGCCGGTGTCGCTGGACGGGCCGGACGCGCCGGGGCTTCCCGGCGCCTCCTTGCATCCGCCGGCGAGCGCCAGGCTCACCAGCAGCAGGGCGGTGACGGAACGACGGTGTCGAGGGGTGGAACGGAAATTTATCAACGGGGGCGCACCTTTCTTCCGAGAGGGAAGAATATGAGTGGCCCCCCTGCCTGCTTCCAGTTGAAACGATTAATTCTCCCTTAAATAGCGCTCAGCGATTGCCTGGTCAGCCTTGTGGAGTCGCCGTGATGTCGGCTCGATCTCAATTCTCTGATTTCTCTCCAAAAACCGTAATCGACAGCTGCGGTGGCACTCCACATCTCAGCGTGGCTGCCGGTCCAGTCAGCGGCGGTCGCGGGCCTTGCTCAGGAAGCCCGCCCCGACATGATTCTCGTCGAACGTTCGGTGAGCGGCTCGACATCGATGCCGGGGCTCGGGCCGGGGGCCGGGGGCCGGGCCAACTCGTCGGCTTCCCAGCCCTCCGGGGGCTCACCGAGCGGGGCGGGCCAAGACCGGTTGCTCTGATGCTGCGCCAATCGTGTCAGCCGTCGTTCCGCCGAACCGTGCCAGCTACTCTCGAGGCTGTCGATGACCCCATTTGTTCGTGGCCGTTGAATCGGAGTCACTTGCGATCGAGGTCAGGAGGGCATGATTGAGGATGATCACGGAATTTCGCCCGGTCTTGACTACGTGCAGTTTTCGAAGCCGTCGAAGGACGCGGGCGACGGTCTCCCGCGACGCGGCGGTGATGCCAGCGATGTCTTTCTGGTTGATGCCGTCTAATCGGCTGGTGCGATCTGGTTGTAGGAATCCGAATCTACGGTCGATGTCTATAAGCGTTTGGGCAACTCGAGCGTCCGCCGAGTATGCCCCGTTGGCAAGGCCGACGGTGCGGCTGGCATCAAGACGAATGAGCGTGTGGCGATGAAGTTCTCGCCCAATGGCAGGCTGTTGGTCGATGAGTCGTCGGAGATCGGCGTAAGGTAGCAATTGAAGGACCGTGTCGCCATCAGCTGTGGCGGTCACCTGGCGCTCACTGTCGAGGAACATCTCGCCGTAGCCAGCGATGTCTCCTGGCCCGCAAAGGTCAACAAGCATCTCATATCCGTTGGTTGCTGACAGCGTCAGCCGCAGCCGTCCGTTACGCACAAGAAGCGCAGACCCGCAAGCCTCGCCCTGAAAAAACACACGATCCCCCGGACGGTACCTCCTTCGGCTTGTCAGCAGTTGGTCGATACTGCGCACTTGCTCGCGTGACAGACGGCTGAGGAATGCCGTCGGTGGGCCGATCCCGGGCAGGTCGAAGCCGCTGCCTGCCTCGGTGGCGAGCGTGGGCGCCGAGGTGCTGCGCCGGTCGATGGTCACTGGCCCGCCAAGGCGGTCAGAACCGGCGGGAGGGTCGCAAAGAGCGCGCCCAAGGCTAGAAGTACGGCAACGATGATCCTGCTGCTCCGGCCGCTGAGCTGCGACACGACGTAGCCCACGAGCACCATAAAGGCAATCGCAACAACAACCCCACCCAAGATCAAGCTTGGATCTGTCTTCATGACGTCTCCTTGAACGTCTCACATCGCCGAGTCCGGGACGCATCCTGTGTGGAGACCGCGAAGGCCCTGGTAGGGAGCCGAACTGCCACAAGGGACGAAACCTGGTTCCGGGGAGCATAGGCGCTCCAGGCGCGAAGCGGTAGACCCAGAGCTCGATCTGGATCGATCATTCGGAGAACAAATGAAACAATTATTACGAGGGTTCGAGTGTCTGCGGTGGGAGTTTCGATTCCGTTAGGAGTCCGCTTGTGTGTCAGATGACGCAGAGCCTGGAAGGTAGGTGGCTGCATACTCTTCACCTAGCTGACGTCCCTGTCTCTCGCCGAGTCCGGGCGCAAGCTGTGGCAGGGCCGGTGGGGGTGGTAGCCCACTGGCCCTGCCTTCGTCATAAGTGGCGACCACCCCACTGGCCTAACGGCGGAAGGCGACGGTGGCCTGGAAGACCCATCGACGTGGTGTGCCGCCGTCCGGTTGGCGACGCGCGCCAGCCGGCAGCACCACCTTCGTTGCGTGATTTCCGGAAACGGCGCCGGGCGCTGTCGACACGGAGAGAATTGCCGCCACGGAGGACGCCGGAGTCGGGGGACGGTCGATGGGCTTACGCAGGCGAATGGTGCTCGTGGCGGTGACCGTCGCGGCGACACCGCTGGTCCTCGGTGGGTGCACCACCGAGCGAAGGGCCGCCGTGCGTCCCGCCGAGCAGGTGGTGCCATCGCCCGAACTGACCCTCACGCCCGCCGATCTCTCCCGGGACGTGCCGCTCAGCGCCGAGGTGGTTCCGCTCGTCACGGGCGGAAAGATCACCGCCGTGCGCCTCGTCGACGACACCGGCACCCTGGTCAGGGCGGAGCCACGCGAGGACGGAACGGCCTGGGTGCCGACCACTCCGTTGCGCCCGCAGCACACCTACACCGCGGCGGTGACCGCCACCGGCGACTCCGGACGGACCACCACCCGCACCACCACCTTCACCACCGCCGCGGCGTCGACGAAGCCGCAGGTGAGCAGCACCCTGTACTTCGCCGACAAGCAGACGTACGGCACCGCGATGCCGGTGACCGTCGGCTTCGATCCGCCCATCGCCAGGGCGGCCCGCGCCGACGTGCAGCGTCGGTTGTTCGTCACCACGAACCCACCGCAGCCGGGTGCCTGGTCCTGGGTGGACGACGGCAGCCAGGTCTACTACCGGGCCCCCGACTTCTGGCGGCCGGGCACGACCATCAGTGTCCGGGCCGGCCTGGCGGGTCTGCCGATCGGCAAGAACCACATCGGTGACGCCGACCGCACCGCGACGTCCCGGATCGGACGGCAGGTGGCGCTCGAAGTCGACAACGCCACCAAGCAGATGCGCGTGCTGCGCGACGGCAAGCTGATCCGCAGGATCCCGGTCAGCCTGGGCAAGCGCAGCACCCCCACGTCCAGCGGCAAGATGGTGATCATGGAGAAGCACCAGAACACCACGTTCGACACGCGCGGCGAGCCGAACGGCGGCTACGTGGTGAACGTCAAGGACGCGCAACGGCTCACCTGGGGCGGCGAGTTCATCCACGGGGCACCCTGGTCGGTGTCGGATCAGGGACGCCGCAACGTCTCGCACGGCTGCACGAACATCTCGGCGGCCAACGCCGACTGGTTGATGAACGTCACCCAGGTCGGTGACCTGGTCACCTTCACCGGCACCGAGGTCCGGCTCCAGCCGGGCAACGGCTGGACGGCCTGGAACACCAGTTGGGGCCAGTTCGTCAAGGGCAGCGCACTGCCCGTACCCGCGGATCTGCGACTGGCCCCGGCCCCGGCCCCGGCGCCGCCCGCGCGTGCGGTCGCCGGTGGCGTGCCGACGCCGGGGCCGTCCACCTCCGGAGGGTGAACCACCGGGCGCCCGGCGGGCTCTCGCCGCTTGCCCGGCGGCCCTACCCTCCGGGCCATGACGTACGAGCCGATGATGGTTCCCGATCCGAGGCCCAACCGGACGCTTCGTACGGTCCTGATCGTCGTCGGCGCCCTACTGGCGCTGTGCTGCGTCATCGGCACCTGCGTCGGCCTCTGGCTCTACCGTTCGATCAAGAACTCCGTCGAGCCGGCCGGGGCGGCCGCGACGGCCTTCGTCGACGACGTGCAGGCCGGCAACTACCCGGGCGCGTACGGGCGGCTGTGCGACCGGGTGCGCGACGGTATGACGCAGGAGGAGTTCGCCCGGGTCCAGGCCGCCCAGTTGAAGATCAGCAGTTACGAGATCACCAACGTGAACGTCAACAACTTCAACGGGCGGCTGACCGCGACCGCCACCGTCGAGGCGGTCCAGGAGGCCACCGGTGCGAGGCTCACCCAGGGGCTGGCGCTGGTCAAGGAGGACGACGAGTGGCGCGTCTGCCAGTGAGTCACCGCGCCGTCGCGGAATAGAAGTCGCTCGGATCGTTGGCCAGGGACGCCTTGACGTACGCGCTCCACTCGTCGGCGAGGACCTCGATCCTGCCGGCCTCGACACCGCCCAGAGCCGCGCGTACGACGTCGGCGGGGTCGATCTTGTCGCCGTGGTAGCCGGCCGACATGTCGGTGACGGCGCTGCCCAGGTGCAGGCCCGTCACGAGGGTCCCTTGGCCGGCGAGTTCCAGGCGATGTCGATCTGCTCCGGGTTGCGGGCCGTGGCGTACACCTTGGCCGCTCCGCGTTCCAACAACTGTCCTGCGAAGTGGCGGCCGACGCCACGGTTGGCGCCGGTGACCAGAGCGATAGAACCGGAAATCCGCATGACTGCCTCCTGGCAGGTTCAGGTCGAGCGGTATGCGAGCTACGGTAAAACCTGACGTTCATGTGAGGGACAAGGCTGTGTGGCTGGCGTCACCGGCCGGGGGAGGGGTCGATGCGGATCGGGGAACTCGCCACGAAGACCGGGGTGTCGGTACGAGCCCTGCGCTACTACGAGGAGCAGGGCCTCCTTTCTGCCGCACGGAGCAGTGGCGGCCAGCGCCACTACCTCGACGACGCGGTCGACCGGGTGTATCTGATCCAGATGCTGTACGCCGCCGGCCTGTCCAGCCGAACCATCCTGGACCTGCTGCCCTGCGTCGACGCCAAGGTCAACACACCGCAGTCGCGGGCCATGCTCCGCGCCGAACGCGACCGCATCGATCGGCAGATCACTCAACTCCGGCAGGCCCGCAAGCGGCTCGACGAGGTCATCGCGCTCAGCGAGAGCCCGGCCAGCGGTTGCACCCGAACGGACACCAACGCGGTGCGGCAGCGGACCACGGTGTGGTGATCGATGACAGCTCAGCGGGGCGTCGCTCGGCGTGTCGAGTTGCTCAGCTGCCAACGATCAAGGAATGACACCTGCCCCCGGGCGGTCGCCGATCAGATCGGGGCCAGCTCCGGGATGCCGTAGTGCTGGTCGAGGACCTGCATGGCGGCACCCGCGGCGATCACGTCCGCGCCGAGGCTGGACAGGGCAACCCTGGTGCTGAGCCAGTCCGCGCGCCGGGCGTCCGCCCCGACGGCCTCGGTGACCGCCGCGAGATAGGTCTGCGGGTGCCGGAGAAGGTCCGCGCCCGCCAGCAGCACGTGGGCGAGGTCGAGGGTCTGGAGCAGGTTGACGACGCCGACGGCCAGCACGCGGGCGGCGTGTGCGATGTCTCCGGCCTCGGCGGCCCGGTGGTGCACGATCTCCAGGCACCCGTGCCGGCCACAGACGCAGAGGGGCCCGGTCAGGTCGACGACCGTGTGGCCGAACTCGCCCGCGTTGGTGTGGGCCCCCCGGTGGGCCGCGCCGCTCAGCCAGAAGCCGCCCCCGATGCCGGACTCGACCATGATGAGGGCCGCGTCGCCGAACGTCGCACCGTGCCGCCAGGCCTCGGCCGTGATCCCCGCGGTGACGTCCTTGTCCAGGTGGACGGGGAGATTGAGGTGCTTCTCGGCGATCTCGCGCAGCGGTACGTCGTGCCAGTGCCGCAGGCCGTGGGCGTCCCGGACCAGGCCGTTGGCGTGGTCGAGTGGGCCGATCATGCCGATGCCCAGCCCGGTGAGCCGGCTCCGCAGGTCGCCGATGCCGGCCATCGAGTCGATGCCGACGCTCAGGGCGTCGAGGAGATGCTCCGGGGTGAAGTCGCCGGGCAGCGGACTGACCGCCGAGTGGTGCACGGCGCCGGCCAGGTCGACCAGGACGAGCCGCAGCGTGCGTCGGGCCACGTGGGCGCCGATCGCGTACCGGCTGTCCGGGACGAGTTCGTAGACGACCGCGGGCTTGCCGATGCCCGGGCGCCGGACGCCGGCGGGGCGGATCAGGCCGTTGGCGGTCAGCCGGGCGATGACCTTGGAGACCGCCTGTGGTGTCAGGCCGGTGGCCTCGACCACTGTCGAGCGCTCGAACGTGCGAGCCGTGCGCCCCACCGCCATCACCAGTGCCTGGTTGTAGTCGCGCAGGAAGCTGACGTCGGCAGTGACGCGAGTCATCTCACCACCCTATTACGCAACGCTGTTGCTAAATTTTTTCGGTGATCGAGTTGAGTAGAGGTCGACGGTTGGCGGCGCTGGCAGCCCTGGCACTGGGCGGCGTCGCGGTCGGCCTGACCGAGTTCGTGGCGATGGGGCTGCTGCCCGACATCGCCCGCGGTCTGCTCCCGCACGAGTACGCCCGGTCGTCGTCGGACGCGGTCGCACGGGCGGGCTGGATGATCACCGCGTACGCGCTCGGCGTGGTCGTCGGCGCGCCGCTGATCGCCGCGTTGAGCGCGCGTCTGCCCCGCAAGAAGCTCGTCCTCGGGCTGCTCGTGCTGTTCGCCGTCGGCACTGTCGCGTCCGCGCTCGCCCCCACCTTCGACCTGGTGCTGGTGGCCCGGTTCGTGGCGGCGCTGCCGCACGGCGCGTACTTCGGTGCGGCCGGTCTGCTCGCGGCGACCCTGATGGGCCCCGGTAACGAGGCCCGTGGTTTCGCCACCGTGCTCGGCGGTCTGACCGTGAGCAACCTGGTCGGCGTACCCCTCATCACGCGGCTCGGGCAGACGGTCGACTGGCGGGTCGCGTACCTGGTCATCGCCGGCTTTTTCCTGCTCACCCTGCTGGCGGTGCTGGCGGTCGTTCCGGAGGTCGCCGCGGCGGTCGACGGCTCGCCGGCCGCCGAGTTGCGGGCACTGCGGACCTCGCAGGTCTGGCTGGTCGCCGCGACCGGCGCGGTCGGCTTCGCCGGCTTCTTCGCGGTGAACACCTACATCGCACCGGTCACCACCGACGTCACCGGCCTCTCCGCCGCGACGGTGCCGTGGACGTTGGTCGCGGTGGGTCTCGGGATGACCGTCGGCAACGCCCTGGGCGGCTGGCTGGCGGACCGCGACCTCCAACGGAGCATGGCCATCGGTTTCGTGGCGATGATCGTGAGCATCGCCGTGTTCAGCCTCGTGGCGTCGACCCGCGTCGGCCTGTTCGTGGGCGCGTTCCTGGTCGGTGCGACCAGCCTGTATCTCGGTCCGGTCCTGCAGGCACGCCTGATCACCGTCGCCCCGGGAGCACAACTGATGGGCGCGGCGGTCAACCAGTCGGCCATGAACATCGCGAACAGCCTGGGCGCCGCGCTGGGCAGCGTCGCCATCGCCGCCGGATTCGGCTACCTCGCGCCGGCCCGGGTGGGCGTCGTCCTGGCGGTCGTCGGGTTGATCCTGGGGCTGGTCAGCTTCGCCGTCGGGCGACGAGTGCGCGAGCGGGTCCCGGCGACCGTCTGACGAGTGCGAGCGGGCCCGGCCACCGTCTCGACCTGAGGTGGCCGGGCCGTCCGCGAGAGCCCGTCAGAAGTCGTCCACGCTGACCGTCACCCGGTCGGTGCTCGATCTCCAGTTGGGCACGTTGATCAGCTCGTAGCCGCCGCCGCGCTGGCCCACGGTGATCCGTACCAGGCCGAGGTGTGCCGGCGTCGCCGGGATGAAGACGTCCATGCCGGTGATGAAGGTCTGGCTGAAGAACTCCGGCAACGGGGCCGTCAGGTCGGTGACGCCGTCGCTGCCGTCGTCGAAGGCGAAGATGCCGATCGTCCGCTTGACGCGGGGTGTGTTCGCCGCGTTCAGGACATCCCTGCCGTTGATCCAGAGGTGGTCTCCGGCGTCGCCCTGGTCGCCCCACCACTCCTTCTGCCGTTGGATCGTGAGCGCCGTGTGCCGGTCGCTGGTCTCGACCAGGCCGCTGAGGCCCTCGCCCGGCTCGCTGGTCGCCAGGCGCAGGAACGAATCCGAGCGGAGGAACGGCTGGAAGTAGAAGTGGTGCGTCGCGGCGCCCGGGCGCACGATGGCGAACTCGTAGCGGGCCGTGGCGAGCACCGGGAGAGGGCCGAACGAGCCGTCGCCGCCGAGTGACAGCCGATGTGCGGGACGGTGCGACAGTCGGCCGCCGGTCAGTGGGCTGACCGGGTAGACCTCGAGGGTCGCACCGGTGACACCGACGTTGCTCGGAAAGAGCACGGCGCGGCCGGAGACCCGGGCGGCGCCGAAGAGTTGCGGCACGATCCGCGTCGTGTGGGGCGCGCGGCCCCGGAGGAACCCGAAGATCTCGGTGAACGACTCCGCCGACGACACGGTCTGGGTGTGCGACTGGTCCGGCAGGTGCACGTTTGTCGCGCCGACGACGGCGCGGGCCGGGTCACCCTCGCCCCAGATCGCGAGCGTGGGCACCCCACCCGGAGGGGAGGTCGCGGGACGCCCGTCCAGGTTGACGTAGTGCGCGACCCGTGCGGCACGCTCCGGCGAGCTGTTGAGATAGCCCTGCGAGACGAAGGTGCCCAGCGAGTGCGCGACGAGGTCGACCCGGTCCGCGCCGGTGGCCGTCAGCAGGCGGGCGATCCGTGCGTCGAGTCCCGCGTACACCTGGGGCAGGGTCGTCGCGATGTTCGGGGAGTCGTACTCGTGGGCTTCGATGATGTCGATCGGGTACCCGTTGCTGGCCAGCCGTTTGGCCTGGGTCTCGAACTGCGCTGCGGATCCCGCGCTGCCGTGTACGAAGATCACTGGACGGTACGTCGGTGTGGCGGCGGCTTCGGCGGCGTGTGGAACGGCGACGGCGGACAGGCTGGCCGCGAGGGCGACCCCGGCCACCACGGAGAGCAGGCTCCGGAGAGATGTGTGCATCGATCCTCCACCTGGACGGACGAAGTATTTGCACTACTAGCGCAAGTATCGTGTCAGGGTGGGGCGCGATGGTCCACACCTTCCGGTCAGTTGACCTTTGTGGCGAGCAGGTCGCCGACGGCCGCGCGGACCGGGTCGGGGTTCGACCAGCTCCAGTTGGGATGCGCGCGGTTGGTGAGCAGCGCCAGGACGAGTTTGCGGTCGGGCGCGACCAGCAGCGAGGGGCCGGCGAATCCGGTGTGGCCGAAGGTCCGGGCCGAGGCGAGCTTCCCCATGAACCAGCTCTGGTCGAGGACGACGCCGAGGCCGTGCGCCGAGGTCCGGTTGGGACGCTCGGGGTCGATGGCGGGTTTGCCGGCGTTGTGGTTGGTGAGCATCCGGCGCACCGTCGCCGCGGCGAGGATCCGCTTGCCCTGGTGGGTGCCCTCGTTGAGGAGCAGCTGGCCGATGGCCGCGAGATCGGTCGCGGAGGCGAAGATGCCGGCGTGGCCGGCGATGCCGCCGAGGTGGTTGGCGACGTCGTCGTGGACGACGCCACGGAGCAGCCCTCGGGACGAGCGGGCGTCGGTGGCGACCAGCCGGCTGGCCTTCGCGGCGGCCGACAGCCAGCTGTTCGGGTTGAAGCCGGTGTCGCGCAGGCCGAGCGGGTCGGTCAGGTTGGTCTTGAGCGCCTGGTCGAGCCGCTGGCCGGTGACCTTCTCGACGATCTTGCCGGCGACCATGAGCCCGACGCTGGAGTAGCGGAACGTGTTCCCCGGCACGGCGCCGGAGACCAGCGGCGTGCCGAGTACGGCGTTCCAGCGGGCCGTGTTGTCGGGCAGGCCGGTGACCTTGGCGCCGACGGGAAGGCCGCTGGTGTGGGTGAGCAGCATCTCGACGGTGATTCGCTCCTTGCCCGTGCCGGTGAAGGCGGGCAGGTAGTCGCGCACCGGAGCGGCGAGGTCGACACGTCCCTTGTCCACCTGCTGCAACAGCAGGATGGCCGTGTACACCTTGGTGACCGAGGCGAGGTCGAAGATGGAGTCCCGGCGCATCGCGACGCGCTGGTTCACCGCGAGCAGCTTCGGGCCCGCCTCGTAACGCAGCGCCTCACCGACCGCGGTGTGCACAGTCATCTTCCCGCCCACCAGGACGAGAGCGACAGCGCCGGGGAAACCCTTGTGTTGCACGGTCTGCGGGGTCGCGGGCAGGTGCCGCTGGAGCAGGGCGGTCACGTCCTGCGCGTAGCGGGCCTGACGGATTGGCGGATTGCCGCCGACCGGCGCGTCCGGTGCCCTGGGCGGTGACTCGAGATCTCCCGCCGGACCAAATCCGGCTCGGTTGCCGGCCGCGCCCGCCCCGGTCGTCGCGTCGCCAGGGGCGGCCGCGCCGGGGTTCGGCGCGCCGGTGGCACCGCAACCGGTGAGGGCGGAGGTCGCGGCGGCCAGACCGGCCCCGAGCAGAGTACGACGCGCAACGGGCATGCCGGAGATCGTGACAGCCGGCCTGGCAACGCGCCACCGGACCCGTCCGAACGTCGGACCCGGCCGGCCCATCGGTCAACAGGTCGTCATCTGGCGGACACAGCCGGTTGCCGTTCCGGTGGTTGTGCGACGATCGGCTGGCAAACGTCGAATGACCGTCCACCGGTCTGTCCGCGCACGGCCGCGGACAGCGACCGGGGAGGGCACACCCCGTTACCCCCTTGGAGAGCACGATGTCCCTCTCCCCGTCCCGGGTCTTCGCCGAGCTGAATGCGGCCCGACCCCCTGACCAGCCGTCCCCCACGATGGGCACGGCCGTCGTGGTCGGCGGCAGTGTCGCCGGTCTGCTGGCCGCCCGGGTGCTGTCCGACCACGCCGACACCGTCGTCATCATCGACCGGGACGACCCGCAGGTGACCGGCGCGCGGCCCGGCGTACCCCAGGGGACTCAGCTGCACGCGCTGCTGCCCGGCGGCCTCTTCCAGCTGGAGCGACTGTTTCCCGGATTCCGCGACGAGGCACTGGCACGCGGAGCGGTCGAGGCGCCGCCCGCGGCCCGGCGCAACTACCTCGACGGGCGTCTGAAGGTCGTCGTCCCCGACGACGCCGACAGTCTGGCGGGCAGTCGGCCGCTGCTGGAGGGCCTGATCCGCCAGCAGGTGCTCAGACTGCCCAACGTCAAGACGATCACCGCCCGCGCCACCGGCCTCGTGTTCGACGGCGCCGCGGTCACCGGGGTCCGCTGTGAGGTCGGTGGGGTGCCCGGTGTCGAACGCGCTGACCTCGTGGTGGACGCCATGGGGCGTTCCAGCAGGCTCTCGGACTGGCTGGAGCAGGCCGACTGGGACCGGCCGGTCACCCGGCGGATGACAGTGCACCTCAACTACGCGACCGCCCTGTTCCGCCGTCCGGAGGTCACCCCGGCCTCGACGGTCGTACTGGCCCTGAACACTCCGAGGATGGCGATGGACGTGGCCGGTGCCGCGTTCTTCGCCATCGAGGACGGCCGGTGGATGGCCATGATGGCCGGTTACGGCAACGACCGTCCGGGGCGTACCGCGGCGGACTTCGTCCGCCGCCTGCGCGAGCAGTTCCCACCGGAGTTCGGCGAGGTCGCCGACCAGGAGATGATCGGCGACGTCCAGACCTACCACCATGCCGACAGCCGACGACGGGACTTCCACGCGCTCAAGCGGTTCCCGGCCGGCCTGATCAGCGTCGGTGACGCCGTCGCGTCGTTCAACCCGGTGTACGGGCAGGGTATGACGGCGTCGGCCCTGCACGCGGCCTGCCTGTCGACGTACCTTCGGTCCGGCCCGGACCTGCGGGCGCCCGCGCGCCACTACCTCGCGCTCCAGAAGGTCGTGGTCGATGCCGCCTGGTCGCTCTCCACCTCGGCGGACCTGGCGTTGCCTCACGTCGACGGGCCCTACCCGCGCGGCTACCGGTTCTCCAGGTGGGCCAGTGGGCAGGTCATCGCCGCGACCGTCACGGACGTGGCGACCGCGCGGCGGTTCAACGACGTCGTCTCCATGCGCGAGCACCCGCACTCGCTGGCCCGCCCCGGCGTGCTCCTGGGCGCCCTGCGCGCCAACCGGCGCGCACGCTGAGCGGATGACCCGGCGGCCTCGCTGCGAGGCCGCCGGGAACGCTCTACCGGGGGAGCTTGCGGAGGATGTCGACCACGAAACGGTGGTCGTCCAGCTGCGGCAGCCCGGAGACACCGACCCAGCCCACCACACCGGTACCGCGCACGCGCAGCGGCACCGCGCCCCCGGCCGCCGCGTACCGCGCGGCCGGCAGGCCGTACCTCTCCGCCAGCGTCACCTGCTTGTCCTGACACAGCCGGGCCATGTAGAGCGAGGAGTGCTCGAACCGCATCACCACCCGCCCCTTGCGACGCAGCCACGCGTCGTTGTCCGCCGTCGACCCCGGCAGGCCACAGTGGAACAGCTGCCGCCCGGCCCGCCACACGCCCACCGAGACCGGCAGCCGCTGTTCGGTCGCGGCGGTGACGGCGAGCATCCCCAGCTCGTACGCGTCGGTCTCGGACAGACCCGCGAGCTCCAGCTCGTTCTCCTCGCGCAGCAGCTCGTCCAGCGTCGGCCACGATTCACGGTCAGCTGACATGTTCTTCTCCTTCGTGGTGCGGGCGATCATCCGCGTCGTGCGGGGCGATCACCAGGCGCAGGGCGCGTAGTCCTTCAGGAAACAGCCGTACAGATCCTCGCCCTGCTCGCCGCGGACGATCGGGTCGTACACCCGGGCAGCGCCGTCGACCAGGTCCAGTGGGGCGTGGAAGCCCTCGTCGGCCAGCCGCATCTTCGTCGGGTGAGGGCGTTCGTCGGTGATCCAGCCGGTGTCGACGCTGGTCATCAGGATGCCGTCGGTCAACATCTCCTCGGCGCTGGTGCGGGTCAGCATGTTCAGCGCCGCCTTGGCCATGTTGGTGTGCGGGTGCCCCGGCCCCTTGTAACCGCGGCCGAACTGGCCCTCCATCGCCGACACGTTCACCACGTACTTGCGACGGGCCGACGCGGCGGCCATCACCGGGCGCAACCGGCTGACCAGCACGAACGGCGCGGTGACGTTGCACAGTTGCACTTCGAGCAGCTCGACCGGGTCCACCTCCTGGACCCGCTGGACCCAGCTGTTGACCGAGTCGAGGTCGGGCACGAGACCTCCGGCGTCGATGGCCGTGGACGCCGCGATCCGTTCCGGCGAGGCCGAGCCGCTGGTCAGTGCCAGCGCGGTGAGCGCGTGCGGGGTGAGCGCCGTCGACTGTGGCCCGGCGGTCAGGCTGCCCACCGGGCCGCCCTGCCCGTCCGGCTTGGCGAACGTGATCAGCTCCGGCAGCGGGCCGTCCGGCAGGGCCGCGGCCTCGGCGGCGATGAGTTGCGCGTACGCCCCGGGGGACCGGCGGACGGTCTGCGCCGCGTTGTTGATCAGGATGTCCAGGGGGCCCTGGCTGCCGACGTCGTCGGCGAGCGCGATCACCTGGGCGGGGTCGCGCAGGTCGATCCCGACGATGCGCAACCGGTGCAGCCAGTCCGAGCTGTCGGGCATCGCGGCGAAACGGCGGACCGCGTCGTGCGGGAACCGGGTCGTCACCGTCGTGTGCGCGCCGTCGCGCAGCAGCCGCAGCGCGATGTACATGCCGATCTTGGCCCGGCCGCCGGTGAGCAGCGCACGCCGGCCGGTCAGGTCGGTGCGGGCGTCGCGGCGCTCCCGGTTCAACGCGGCGCAGGACGGGCAGAGCTGGTGGTAGAAGGCGTCCACCTCGCGGTAGCGCTGCTTGCAGACGTAGCAGCCGCGCGGGTTGTGCAGGACGCCGGCCGTCTCGCCCGCGACGGAGGACGCGAGTGGAATGCCCTGTGTCTCGTCGTCGATCCGCCCCGGAGCGCCGGTGGCGGTGGCCTCCGTCACCGCGCGGTCGGCGGCGAGGATGGCGTCCCGCCGCTCCTCCCGCCGCCGCTGCTTGATCACCTTGTAGAGCCGGGCGGTGGCCCGCTGCACCTGCACCACGTCAGGGTGGTCGGAGGGTAGCGCCTCCAACTCCTCGAAGACGCTGAGGCAGGCCTCCAGCCGGCTTCGGTCAATACCCTCTTGACCGTTTTCGGTAATGTTGTCCACCGTCATGCGTCGTTGTCTCGTCCCGTATCCCGTGCCGGCTCCAGCCGACCCGCCCCAAGTCCGACCCGAAACGGTACGCGCCTCACGGCCTCCGACGCACCTCGCGGCCGCTCGGCGTGGTGCGCCTCGCGGCGCTGTCAGTCGGCGTGGCCGAGACGCCAGTAGCCCATGAAGGCCACCGCCCGCCGGTCCAGGCCCCGCTCGGCGACGAGGTGCCGGCGCAGGTGACGGATGACGCCGGCCTCCCCGGCCAGCCACGCGTAGAGCGGCGCCGAGGTCACCTGCTCGGGCACCTCCCACAGGATCTCGGTGTCCACGTCGACGTCCGGCACGGGTTGGGCGGTCGTCGACGCGCCGGGGGCCAGCAGTTCCCCGGCCGCCTCGACGACGGCGGGCACCAGCCGGCTGCCGCACCCGCCGGCGCCCCGGGCCAGCCAGCGCACCTCGACGCCAGGCGGCGCGAGCAGCGGCAGCACGTCGGCTTCGTCGGGCACCTCCAGCACGACAGTGCCTCGGGCGTCGAGGGGGAGCCGCTCGCAGATGCTGCTGATCGCCGGCACGGCGGTCTCGTCCCCGGCCAGCAACAACGTGCCGCCGGTGGACGGTCGAAACTCGACCCCGCCGTGGTTGCCGTCGAAGCCGGCATCCGGCCCGACCAGTGCGATCTCGTCGCCGACGCCGGCCCGCCGAGCCCAGCGCGTCGCCGGACCACTGTCGCCGTGCAGCACCAGGTCGACGTCCACCTCGGCCAGGTGCGGGCGGACCGCCCGCACCGTGTAGGTGCGTATCGGGTTGCGCAGGTGCTCGGGCAGGGCGCGCCACGTCGCGTACCAGTCCGCGCCGTCCGGCAGGGTCGCCCGGTCCTGACCGGGCAGCGGCAACGCCAGCTTGATCCGCTGGTCGTAACCGTTGTCGGCGAAGCGGTCCAGGTTCGCCCCGGTGAAGGTCACCCGGGTGAAGGACGGGCTCAGGCGGCGTACCGCGCTCACGGTGACGGCGAACACGCGCCACGGGGCGATGGGCAGGGTCTCGGTCATGGTCCCTCTCTCGACTCGGGCCGGCGTCTACCGGGTGGTGCTCGCCACGGCGCGGGAGCGCCACAGCAGCCAGACGAAGTACGGGGTGCCGATCATGGCGGTGACCAGGCCGGCGGGGATCTGGGCCGGCGCGATGACCGTCCGACCGAAGGTGTCGGCGATGCTGACCAGCGCTGCGCCGAGCAGGGCGGCCACCGGGAGCACCCGGGAGTGCCGGCCGCCGACGAGTGCCCGCGCGGCGTGCGGGGCGACCAGACCGACGAAACCGATGACCCCGACGGCCGAGACGGCGGTGGAGGTGAGCAGCGCCGCCGCGCCGAGCGCGATCAACCGGGTGCGTTCCAGCCGGACGCCCAGCACCCGGGGGGTGTCGTCGTCCAGCGCCATCAGGTCGAGTTCCCGGCGGGCGGCGACCACGGCCGGGGTGAGCACCAGCAGGGCGATCAGCACCGGCAGCACCTGGGTGGGCATGCGGCCGTAGGTGGAGCCGGACAGCCAGGTCAACGCCTTCCCGGTGTTCCACGGGTCGAAGGCCACGACCAGGTAGGTGATGACCGCCATGCCGCCCTGCCAGGCGCCGAAACCGATCAGCACCAGTCGGTCGGAGCTCAGTCCGCCGCGCCAGGCCAGGCCGTAGACCAGGGCGAACGCCAGCATCGCACCGAGCCCGGCGACACCGGAGACGGCCCACACCCCGGCCAGCGGCACGAAGGTGAGCAGGGAGACGGCGCCGAGTCCGGCGCCGGCGGTGATGCCGAGGATGCCGGGTTCGGCCAGCGGATTGCGGCAGACCGCCTGCACTGTGGTGCCGGCGACCGCGAGCGCCGCGCCGGCCAGGACCGCCGCGGCGACGCGCGGCCACCGTTGGTCCAGCACAAAGGTGTACGCGGGCCCGGTGGTGCCGTTGACCCAGTTGACGACGTCCCCGAGCAGCACCCAGGTGTCACCGGCGAGCATGCCGACCGCCACGGCGCAGACGGTCAGGACGGCGGTGACGGCGACGACGCCGCGGTGGAAGGCGGCGGAGCGGACGGCCGCGTGCCCTCCGGGCGGACGACGGGTGGGGCCGGCGTCGCGGTGCCGGCGGGCCAGCCAGATGAGGATCGCCGCGCCGAACAGGGTGGTGACCACGCCGGTGGGGATGTCGACCCCGGCCTGCCCGCCCAACACGGCCCGCAGCAGCACGTCGGACCCGAGCACGATGACGACCCCGGCGATGCCGGACAACGGCAGCAGGATGCGGTGCCGGTGCACGCCCGGCACCACGGGGGCGAGCAGCCGGACGATCACCGGTGCGCACAGGCCGACGAAGCCGACCGGGCCGGTGAGGGTGACGGCTGCGGCGGAGAGCAGCACGGCCAGCACCATGACGGTGAGCCGGGTGCGCCGCACGTCGAGGCCGAGCACTGTGGCGGTGTCGTCGCCGAGGGCGAGGATGTCGAGGCGGTGCCCGAGCAGCACGAGCACGATGGCGGCGCCGACGATCACCGGGGCGAGTTGGGTCAGCGCGGTCAGGTCGCTCTGCACCAGCGAGCCGTTCCCCCAGGCGAACAGCCCGATGGTGGCCTGCTCGAACAGGAGCAGCAGCAGGGTGGTCACCGACCCGAGCGCCAGTGCGGTCGCCGAGCCGGCGAGGATCAGCCGGGTGGTGCCGGCCTGTCCACCGGAGGACATCGCCATCACCAGGCCGGCGGCGGCCAGCCCGCCGCCGAAGGCGAGGCCGCCGGCGGGCAGCGCGGGCAGTGAGACGCCGAACGCGGCGACGGCGACGATCGCCAGGTGGGCGCCCGCGTTGACCGCGAGGGTGTCGGGGGACGCGAGCGGGTTGCGGGCGATCGACTGCAACGCCGCCCCGGCGAACCCGAGCGCGACGCCGATGGCGAGCCCGGCGAGCAGCCGGGGCAGCCGGGACGCGATCAGGACGCGGGCCGCCTCGTCGTCCGCGCCGGTCGCGAGCCGCAGCAGGTCGAGGGCGCCGACGTTCGAGGTGCCCTGGGTGAGGTGCACCGCGCCGACCACGAGCAGCACCAGGATCGCGGCGACGAAGACGACGGCGACGCGGGGCACGGCCCGGCGTCCGCCCGGAGCCGGCCGGGTGGCCGGCCCCGGGCGTGGGGGCGCGTTCAGCACGCTCACACCGTGTACGTCTTGACGAGTTCGTCGATGTACTGCTTGCCGGAGAGCGGACCGCCGAAGGTCCAGATGCCGTTGGGCATCTTGTGCAGGTTGCCCTTCTGCACGAAGGGCAGCGACTTCCAGATGGCGTTGCCGGCGAGACCGTCGGCGAACACGTCGTCGCCGTCGGAGGCGTTGTAGAAGAGGTGCATGTTCGGGTCCTTGAGGACCGTCATGCCCTCGACGTCGGTCTGGCCCAGGCCCCACACCTCATCGGTCTTGCCGGTCCAGGCGTTGGTGAGGCCGAGTTGGATGCCGATCTGGGAGACCAGCGCGCCCTTGCCGAACATCCGGATGCTGACGGTGCTGCCCTCCTTCCAGCCGTCGGCGATGGCGAACGGCCGGCCGGCGGCACCCGCGTCGGCGATCTTCTTCTTGCCGTCGGCGATGGCCGTGTCGAAGTCGGCGAGCAGCTTCTCCGCCTCGGTGGTCTTGCCGACCGCCTTCGCGATCATGTTGAGGTCGGTGCGCATCCGGCCGAGGTTGTCGGTGGCGTCACTGCCCTTGGCGACCACCACGGGCACGAACTTCTCCAGCTGACTGACGATGTTGGCGCCCCGGTCGTCCTCCATCACGACGAGGTCGGGTTGGAGGGCGACGATCGCGTCGACGCTGGGCTCCCCGCGGACCCCGACGTCCTTGACGCCCGGGTCGAGCTTCGCGGAGGTGACCCAGGTGCCGTAGCCCTTGGGGTCGGCGACACCGACGGGCATGACGCCCAGGCTGACCAGCAGCTCGACCTCGCCCCACTCGAGCCCGACGACCTTGGTCGCCGGCGCCTTGAGGGTGATCTCCTTGCCCCGGCTGTCGGTGACGGTGACCGGTCCGCCGGCCGCCGAGGCGGAGGTGTCGGGGGCTGCGGCGTTCTCGGTGGTGCCGCAGGCGCCGAGCGTCAGCGCGGCCACGACGGCGATGAGGGCGGTGAAACGGGTACGGGTCATGACGGTCTTTCTCTGCTGTGGATGGGGGTGTTCAGACCAGGGCGCGGATCTGGTGCCGCCCGACCGGGCGGGTGGTGACCAGTCCGCTGAGCGGATCGGTGGTCACCTCGATGCGGATCCCGTAGGTCTCGGTGAGGGCGTTCTCGGTGAACACCGTTGCCGGGGTGCCGGTGGCGCGGACTCGGCCCTGCTGCAACAGGACCACCTCGTCCGCCACGGCGGCTGCCTGGTTGAGGTCGTGCAGCACGACGCCGACGGCGACGCCGTGATCGTCCGCGAGGTCACGGACCAGATCGAGGATCTCCACCTGGTAGCGCAGGTCGAGAAACGTGGTGGGTTCGTCGAGGAGCAGAACCGGGGTGTCCTGGGCGAGGCAGGTCGCCAACCAGACCCGCTGCAACTCGCCTCCGGAGAGTTCGTCGACGGGACGGTCGGCCATTGCGGCGACGCCGGTGACGTCCATGGCGCGTGCGATGGCGGCGGGACCGTCCGGGTCCTCGGTGCGCCAGCGCCCCCGGTAGGGGTGGCGGCCGTAGCCGACGACGTCGCGGACGGTGACGCCGCTGGGCACCGGCCGGCTCTGGGCGAGCAGGGTGACCCGCCGGGCGAACTCCCGGGCCGCGAGGCTGGCGGCCGTGACGCCGTCGGCGAGGTGCACGATTCCGGCCTCGATCGGGTGCAGCCGGGCCAGGGCCCGCAACAGTGTGGACTTGCCGCTGCCGTTGGGCCCCACCAGTGCGGTGACGGCACCCGCGCGGAGGTTGATCACGGCACCGTGCACCACCGGCACACCGTGATAGCCCAGACGGAGGTCGACGCCGGACAGGCTGCGCTCCCCGTTGACCGACGCCAACTCGTTCTGCATGAGGTTAGGCTAACCTAACCGAATGACGGCCTGTCAAGCCGGTCGCGGGTCCGTGACCGGCTTGGCGGACCGGTGGTCGTCGGGTCCGTGCGCGCGTGGGGGATGCTGGGTCCGTGCACATCGCGACCCTCGGCCCACTCGCCGTCGACGGCAAGCCCGTTCGGGGTGAACGGCTCGCGGCGGTGCTCCGCGCGCTCGTCGACGCGCGGGGGCGGGCGGTCTCCGTGAGCCTGTTCGTGGACGCCGTCTGGGACGGCGTGCCGCCCGACGACGCGACCGGCGCCGTCCAGGCGCTCGTGTCCCGGGTGCGCCGTCTCGGGCTGCCCGTGGTCGCGGTGCCGGGCGGATACCGGCTGCCCGCCGAGGAGATCACCGTCGATGCGCTCGAGGCGCGCGCCCTCGTCGACCAGGCGGGCACCATGCTCCGGTGCGGTGACGTCCGTGCCGCCCGCGGCCTGGCCGATCAGGCGCGGGCCCTGTTCCCCGAGGTGCCCGAGCTGGTCAGCGCCGAGGACACCCGCCTGTTCGCGGAGGTCGCCGCGCTGCGCGCGCAGGCGGCGCTCGCCGGCGTGGGCCGGTTCGACGAGGTCGACCTGGGCCGACTCGTCGCGCGGACACCGCCGGACGAGCCGTCCGCCGCCCTGCTCGTGCGCGTGCTTGCCGCGCAGGGACGGGAGGCGGAGGCGCTGGAGGTGGTCGAGCGACTGCGCGCCGACCTGGCCGACCGCTACGGCACCGACCCGTCGCCGGTGATCACGAGCGTCCACCTGGCGTTGCTCCGCGGTGAACTCACCGCGCCGCCCGTCGCGGCACCGCCCCGGCAACAGGCGCGGATCACGCTGCCCGCCGCGTGGCGCCGCCCCATGGCCGCCCTCGTCGGACGGGAGCGCGACGTCAAGGCCGTCACCGACGCGCTCGCCGAGACACCCGTCGTGACGATCGTGGCGACCGGCGGGGCGGGCAAGACCCGGCTCGCCGCCGAGGTGGCCAGGCGTACGGCAGCGGGCGGGCGGGCGGTCCGCGTGATCGAACTCGCTGGTCTGCGCTCGCCCGACGAGGTGCTGCCCACGGTGCTCGCCGCGCTCGGCGGTGCGGACACCACGGCGACCGGCGGCAACCTGGGTCTGGAGCGGCGGGTCCTCAGCCCCGAGGAGCGGCTGCGCGCCGTGGCGCCGGACCTGGACGGGCTGGTGGTGCTGGACAACTGCGAGCACGTGCTCGACGCGGTGGCCGTCGTCGTCGCGGACCTGGTCGCGGCGGCCTCGCCGGAGGTCGCGGTGCTCGCGACGAGCCGCGCCCCACTGGGCCTGGTCGGCGAGTTGGTACACCGGCTGACCGCGTTGCCGGACGCCGACGCGCTCGCGCTGGTCGAGTCCCGGGCACGGGCCGGTGGTGCCGTACCGACCTGGGACACCGAGCGGGCGCTCGCCCTGTGCCACCGGCTCGACAACCTGCCGCTGGCCCTCGAACTGGCCGCCGCGCGACTGCGGCACATGCCGATCGACGACGTGCTCGCCGGGCTGACCGACCGGTTCGCGCTGCTCGACGACGCCCTGCGCGGCCTGCCCGAGCGGCACGCGAGCCTGTGGACGTTGGTCGACTGGAGCAGGGAACTGCTCGCCGAGGCCGACCGTGACCTGCTCCAGCGGGTCGCGGTCATCCCCGCGCCGTTCACCGCGGACCTCGCCGCCGCCGTCGCGCAGGCCCCGGACGTGCGTCGCGGCCTGGCGACCCTCGTCGAACAGTCCCTGTTGACCCTGGTCGAGGGGGACGGTCCGCCGCGCTACCGCATGCTCGAAACGGTCCGCGAGTACGGCGAGGCCCGGCTGGACGCGGCCGGTGTCCGGGACCAGGCCATGGCCGGCCTGGTCAGGTGGGCGCGGGAGCAGGCCGTCGCCCTGGCCGGCCGCTTCATCGGCCCCGGCCAGGTCGAGGCGCTGGACCGTTGCGCCGCCGAGCAGGACAACCTGGTCGCGGGCCTGCGGTGGGCGATGGGAGCGGACGACGAGCCCGCCGCCGTCGACGTCGCCACCGCTTTGTTCCACCTCTGGTCGGTGCGGGGCCTGCACCTGGAGGTCCTCGCCTGGGCGCGCGGGCTGCTGCACATCGACGACCCGCAGCGGCGGCTACGGTCGGCGATCCTGCGCGGCGCGGCCAGCGGCCGGCCACTGCCCAACGCCGACCGGCTGGCATGGACGTGCGTGGTGATCAGCGTGAACGCCGGCGTCAGCGCCGATCTGCGGCCCGCCGTGCTCGCCCGGCGGGCGCTGCGGACGCTCCAGACCGAACGTCCCGGCGAGGTGTCGTCCCGGATGGCCGCTCTCGCGTCGGCGCTGCCCGGCTTCGACGCGTCCGATCTGGAGCAGAGCCTGAAGAGCGCGACCGAGATGGTCGCGCACCCGGACCCGTACGTGCAGGGGCTGGGGCTGTTCGCACGCGCGGCCGTACGGGAGAACGGCGGCCTGCCGGAAGCGTCGATCAGCGACTCCGAGCAGGCTTACCACCGCTTCGAAGCCGCCGGCGACCACTGGGGCATGGCGATGGCGGCGGGTGCGGTCGGGCAGTTCCTGGTCCCGGGCGGGGATGCCCGGTCGGCCGAGTGGCTGACCCGCAGCGTGCGGCACATGGAGCTGGTCGGCGCCACCCAGGACGCGCGGTCGATCCGGGTACGGCTGGACGTGCAGCTCGCCCTGACCGGCGACGCCGAGGCGGAGCGGCGACTGGGCGAGACGGCCGCGCTGGGCCAGGCCGAGCAGATCGACGCCGCGCAGGCGCTGCTCGGCCTGGCGCACCTCGCCTGGCAGCGTGAGCGGTACGACGAGGCGCTCGCCCACGCCGACGAGGTGACCCGTGTCCTCGCCGGCTGGGTCGGGCCGCCGCCACAGCCGCGCGTGATGCTCCGGGCCACAGCGGCGATCATCTATTTGCGGCTGGCCCAGGTGGGGCGGGTGTCGGGCACCGACGCCACCATCCAGGCGGCCGCGATGCTGTCGCTCGCCCGCGAGGATGCGCTGACCTCACGGGACCTGCCGGTGATCGGGGCGTGGGCGTCGGGCGGCGCGGAGTTCGCGGCGTACCGGGGTGACGTCGACAGCGCCCGCGAACTGGCCGTACTCGCGAAGCGGATCGGCACCCAGATCGAGATGTTCTTCCCCTTCGAGAACGGCGAACGGCTCAACGCCATCCTCGGGAACGAGGAGCAGCGTGAGCCGTTGGTGGCCGCGTGGCGCGAGCGGCCACCCGCCGCGGCCGTCAGCCGGATCCGCGAGCTGATGGACGACCTGCTCGCCTGACTCAGATCTTCTTGCGGTACGCCCGCAGCGCCAGCGGCATGAACACCGCAACGAAGCCGGCGCACCAGGCGAGCGTCCACCACACGTGGTTGCCCAGTGGGGTGCCGAGGAACAGCCCGCGTACCGACGCCACCAGATGGGTCATCGGGTTGACGTCCACGAACGCCTGCATCCAGCCCGGCAGGGTGTCGGCGCCGACGAACACGTTGGACGCGAAGCTC
Organism: Micromonospora arida; assembly: GCF_042873195.1. Taxonomy (NCBI): domain Bacteria; kingdom Bacillati; phylum Actinomycetota; class Actinomycetes; order Micromonosporales; family Micromonosporaceae; genus Micromonospora; species Micromonospora arida. The sequence goes on from NZ_JBIALC010000004.1 coordinate 362,832, forward strand.
AGCGGCATGATCAACGCGAACATCACACCCTGCACTGCACCCGCGGTCCGCACCTTCATCGACACCAGCACCGGCAGCCAACTCAGGCAGAGCGCGAACAGCACCGCGAGCAGACACCCGGCGATCGCCCGGAACGGGTCGGTGTCGATCCGGAAACCCATCACGTAGCCGATCGCGAGCGTCGACACGGTGACGATGACGTACCGGACGACATCGCCGAGGACCGCGCCGACAAGTGGTGCGGAGCGGGGGATCGGCAACGACCGGAACCTGTCGAAGATGCCCTTGGCGATGTCGGTGTTGAGGTTGACGCCGATCGCGATGGCGCCGGTCGCGATCGTCTGCGCCAGGATCCCGGGCAGCAGGAACTGCAGGTAGTCGTGGGTCGATCCGGCGACTGCCCCGCCGAAGACGTACACGAAGATGATGAGGAACAGCACCGGTTGCAGGGTGACGTCGATGAGCGCCTCGGGCGTACGCCAGGTCTTGATGAGGCTGCGCTTGGCGAGCGCCAACGAGTGCCGGACCAGCCGGAACGGCCGAGGGTTCGGCGCGGAGTTCGACAGCACGCCGCTTCTCGTGGGCGCTGTGTCGGTCAGAGTGCTCATGCCGCGACCTCCGTGGGGCGGGTGGTGTCGTCTTCTGATGCCGTACGCCCGGTGAGGGTGAAGAACACCTCGTCGAGGCTCGGCAGGTGCAGGGAGAGTTCGGTGACCGCGATGCCGGCCGTGGCGAACCGCGCGACGCTCTCGGTCAGGGCCGCGTCGTCGGTGACCGGCACCGCGAGCACGCCCTTGCGGATCTCGTCGGCCTGCGCGCCGGAACCGACCTGGGTCAGGATCTCCGCGGTGCGGGGCAGTTGAGCCGGATCGGACGGTCGGACCTCCAGGGTCTGCCCGCCGACCACCCGCTTGAGCCCTTCGGGGGTGTCGTGCGCGATGACCCGGCCGTGGTCGATCACCGTGATCGCGTCGGCGAGCGCGTCGGCCTCCTCCAGGTACTGGGTGGTGAGCAGCACCGTCGAGCCGTTGTTGACAAGCGTTCGGACCACGTCCCACATGTCCTCGCGCTTGGCCGGGTCGAGCCCGGTCGTCGGCTCGTCCAGGAAGATCACGTCGGGGGAGCCGACGAGGCTGGCGGCCAGGTCCAGCCGTCGCCGCATGCCGCCGGAGTAGGTCTTGGCCGGACGGTTCGCCGCATCGGTCAGGTCGAACCAGTCGAGCAGTTCGGCGGCCCGTCGCCGGGCGCCGGCGCGCCCCAGGTCCAGCAGGGTGCCGAACAGCTCCAGGTTCTGCCGCCCGGTCAGGTCCTCGTCGACCGAGGCGTACTGGCCGGTGAGGCCGATACTCTGCCGAACTCGTTCGGCGTCCCGTACCACGTCGAAACCGCTGATTCGGGCGGTCCCGCCGTCCGGGGTGAGCAGGGTGGAGAGGATGCGCACGGCGGTGGTCTTGCCGGCGCCGTTGGGCCCGAGCACCCCGAGCACCGTCCCACGGGGTACGGCGAGGTCCACGCCCTGAAGCGCCCTCGTCTTCCCAAACGTCTTCACGAGGCCCTCGGCCTCGATCACCAGGTCAGCTGTCATGCGCCGAGTCTGCGCGGGCCCGCTGACACCGCCCCGACACGCGACCGACACGGGCTGACACGGCCTGAAACCGGGGTCGAGAGGGAGGGCGGCCAGGGTGTGCACCTCCACACCGACGGTCGGCGTCACGATATGCTGGCCACGGCAGAGCGCCTGCCAGCGCCCGATGTGGTGGCCCACGCCTGACCACATGCTTGGGGCCAAGAGTCTCCGACTCCGCGCCGATCTGTCGACTCTCGGCGTGCCGGTCACGCCGCCCGTTCGGTGGAGTGCGTGGGGCTGCACCGGAGGCGTCATGTCTGATCCCACCCCCCGACGGACCCCGGCGCCGGGACGCGCCCGCAAGCGCGCCGTCCGAGAACACGCCGCCCGCGCTGGCGTTGCCTACTCGGAGGCGGCCCGGCAACTCGAGTCGGTCGGCCTACGGCCCGGCGAAACCCTTTCCAGGTACGGGCGGACGATCTATCCGATCGGGTTCGACCCGCATCGCCAGCTGCTCGTCGAACGCCGTGAGCGGCGGTCGTTCGAGGAGCGGGTCTCGGACACCAGGCGGGCGGCTGCCCTGCCTCATGGCCGCGCGCAGCACCTCGTCGAGCGGTTCCCGCCCAGCCGTGGGCGTACCGGCAGCGGGGTGGGCTCGCTCTATCACGGCGAGGGCCGCGAGGAACTGCTCGCGATGCTGTACATCGTGATCGTGGTCGAGTCGCCAGGGTTGCTGCCCGAGGTGGGGGACCTCGCCTGGATCGCGGAACTCGGCGAGGACACCGCGCTCGACACGGCCTGCGCCGAAATCGACCGTGAGGCCCGCCGCCTGCTCGACCAGGATCCACTGGCCCTCTGGTCGAGCATCCAGAAGGCGCTGACCGTGGCCGAACGCATCGTGGACGGGCAGGTCCGCCAGGAGGCGATCCGGCAGACCGCGCTGTTGAGCACGATGATGACGCCGCGTCTGGGATACGCGGGCGAGCCGTACGTTCCGGGGTTGCCCGTGGCCGGTGCCCGGCAGATCCTCGACGCGCTGCTCATCGTCGCCGACGACGGACACGCGCCGGGCACCCGGGTACGCCTGCTCACGCAGCCGCACGACGGGCGGTCGGCCACGATCATCGGTGCCCGGTGGGGTTCGTCCGGTCCGCCGGTGGGCTATCTCGTGTGGCTCGACGCGGCGACGGCGCTGCTGTCGGCCCGCCCCGACGACCTGATTGTCCTGGCCGACCAGGAGACCACTCCGCGCTGAGCCGCGGCCCGGCAGGGTGACGTCCGCATCCTCCCCGCCGCCGTGCCCGGTCAGATCCTCCTGAACCGCTTCGTCGTCTGGACCAGCGTCGGATGGATCAGGCGACGGCCAGGCGGAAGACCTGTCGGGAACCGCCGTCCGGACCGGGATCGACGGCCTCGGCAGGGGTGAAACCAAGGCGTTCGTAGAAGGCACGCGCACCGCTGACACAGGCGCCCGGGTGATCGGCGCCAAAGGTGACCACTTCGACGGAGCCTGAACCCGGCACAAACCTGCGCATCGCCGCTGTCATCAGGGCACGACCAACACCCTTCCCCCGTGACTGCTCAGTAACGACAAGCCAGTGGACGTGGTGGGTCGGAGCCTTCGCCGTGAACAACAACCCACCCAGGAGATCGGACCCGGAGGAGACAGCAACGATCGCTGTGGACCGACGAATGTGCTTGCGCACCGCGTCATGGAAGCCACGATCCTCGACCATCGGGCCGAACCAGCACTCGACCTGGGCCGCCAGGCCAAGGAAGCCGTTGAAGTCCTGCTCTTCGGCGAGTCTGACGAACACCCGGGCAGTCTGACAGCAACACCAGGGCGTCAACCCCGCCCCACCTCGCCGATCATGAAGTTGTGGTGGTCAACAAAGCCCTGAATGGCATTACCCCACGCACCACAACTCCATGATCCACCAGGACGACCCGCCCTCATGCCGCGATCTTGCACTTTCTGTCCCGACATAGGGGCCATTCCACGCGTATCGACAACCGGAACTGCAAGATCGGCGGGGCGCGGGGCGCGGGGCGCGGGCACCGCGGGCGCGGGGCGGCCGGGCTCCCTCGCGGGGAGCCCGGCCGGTGCGGTCGAGGCCGTCGTCGAGCTGTCCGGCCGGCAGTCGGGGGGTGCTGCGGCGGGAGAGGTACGCACGGCGCGACCGCGCTCCACGCGGGGCCGCCTGCTCAGCTCGGTAGGCGGCCCCGCGTGGAGACGAAGTGGTACGACATGACGGCGAACCCGGGGTCACGGAGCAGCCGCCGGAATGCGTTCAGTTGCTGGGGCGACAGGCCAGCCGCCAGCAGGTCCGGTTCCAACTGGCGGGAGTTGGTCTCGTAGAGCGATGTTCCGGTCGACCCGCCGGGCCAGCTCTGCGAGTGGGTGATGGTGTCCAGGTCGGTCAGACCGGCGAGGGCCATCTCGGTGTGCACGTCCTGCGCCCAGCCCAGGTCGGCGCCGTGGTCCTCCAGGACACCCATCATGGCGTCCATGACCTGCGCGAAGAGCTTCGCGGCGTCGTCGCTGGGCGCGGTCAGCACCCACTGGGGCGCGGTGCAGTCGAACTCCTCGACCACCAGCCACCCGCCGGGCGCCAGCGCTCCGGTGAGCGTGCGCAGGACCCGTCGTCGATCGGGGAGATGCAGCAGGACCAGCCGGGCGTGGATCAGGTCGAACGCGTCCCCGGGTGGCGGTTCGGTGCGCACGTCGTGCTGGCGTACGTGCAGGTTGCCCTCGGCCACCAGGTGTGTGGGGTCGATGTCGGTGGCCAGCACGTGCCCGTCGTCGCCGACCGCGCGGGCCATCCGCCGGGCCATCGAGCCGCCACCCGCCCCGACCTCCCAGCAGGTCGCGCCCGGCTCCAGCACCGGGCGGGCCAGCCGCCGCGTCGTGATCGGGTCCAGGAAGGACTCCAGCGCGTGCATCTGCGCAACGGCGTCCGGTGCGCCGTTGTCGAACGTGTACGTGTCATCGCTCGTAGCGGTTGTCATCGGTGTCTACCTCTCCGTGGAGGGTCGGGTGACTACGGGGTGTCGGCCCAGAGCCGAGGGGTCGATCGGTTGGCCGGGGGCGGCGCAACGGCGGCGACGCTCACCATCGCCGCCAGTGGGGCCGGATCGCGGCGGGCCTCCGCGGTCGGCCGGTCGTAGACCACCCGGCCGTACTCCAACACCGCCACCCGGTCCGCGAGTTCGATGGCGTGCTGGAGTTGCTGCTCCACGAGCAGCACGGTCAGGCCGTCGGCGGCGAGACCGTTGACGAGTTCGCGGACCCGCGCCGCGAGATCGGGTGAGAGTCCCTCACATGGTTCGTCGAGCAGCAGCACCCGGGGTTGGCCGAGCAGCGCACGGGCTATCGCCAGCATCTGCTGCTCGCCGCCGGAAAGTTCGCAGCCGCGGTGTCGCAGCCGTACCGCCAGCCTCGGCAGCAGTTCCAGGGTCCGGGCGACAGTCCAGCCCTCGCCGCCGGAGGTGCGGGCCCGCCACGGCGCGGCCGCCAGGTGCAGGTGCTCGGCCACTGTCAACCGGGAGAAGACCCGTCGGCCCTGCGGGACGAGACCGACGCCGGACTGGGCGATGCGATGTGGTTGCCGGCCGGCGACGTGCACGCCGCCGATCTCGATGCGACCGCTGGACGCGCGAACCAGCCCGGCGATGGTGTGTACGAGCGTGCTCTTGCCCGCCCCGTTGCGGCCCACCACGGCCTGGATGCTGCCCGGACGTACCCGAAGGCTGACCTCGTGCAGGACGATTCCCCCGCCGTAGCCGGCGCAGAGACGATCCACAGTGAGCATCAGGCCACCCCGTCGGCGTAGGCCTGCCGCACCAGCGGCGAGGTACGGATCTCGTCCGGTGTGCCGGCGGCCAACGTCTGACCGTCGCGCAGCACCGTGACCGTGTCGGAGAGGGCGTACACCAGGTCCAGTCGGTGTTCGACCAGCAACACGGCGACCGCCCGGGGTAGCGCCTGGAGCAACTCGACCAGTCGGCCGACCTCGATGGCGGACAACCCGGCCGCCGGTTCGTCGAGGAGCAGCAGGCGGGGGCGACCGGCCAGGGCCATCGCGATCTCCAACTGGCGTCGTTGCCCGTGCGCGAGGTGCCCGGCGGGCACCGCCGCGACGGCGGTGAGTCCCATCTGGTCCAGCAGTGGGCCGGCCGTGCGCTGCGCGGCGCGTCGGCGTCCGCCCGGCCACCACCGGCGGCGTGGGACGACCCGGGGCAGCGCGGCCACCACGACGTTCTCCGTCGCGGTGAGCGTCGGAAAGACCGCGGGTCGTTGGTGGATGCGGTTGATGCCCCGCCGGGCTCGGGCCGCCGGGCCGAGCCGGCCGACGTCCCGCCCGTCGAACCGCACCGTGCCGCGTTGCGGCCTGGTGGACCCGCCGAGCACGTTGAGCAGGGTGGTCTTGCCGGCCCCGTTCGGGCCGATCAACGCGTGCCGCTGGCCGTCGTGGATGCGCAGGTCCACGCCGTCGAGCGCGGCGAGCGAGCCGTACCGCACGCTGATCTCCTGGGCGTCGAGCAGGCCGGTCATCGGTGCAGCTCCGCAACGGTGGCCTGCTCGTGGAGGGCTGGCTGGTCCGGCTGTAGCGCCGGGGCGCCCGGCGGGCGCAGCCGACCCCGGGCCCGGTTGACGCCGGTGGGCAGCAGGTAGACCGTCGCCACGAACAGCGCGCCCAGCACCAGTGGCGCGTGGCCGGGCAGCACCCCGAACAGCCAGTCCCGGACGGCGATGACCAACGCCGCGCCCACCAGGGCGCCGCCCACCGAGGCGGTGCCCCCGATGACGACACCGAGCAGCAGCAGCGCGGAGGTGTCGAAGCCGAAGTCGGCAGGGGAGATGTACTGCTGGGCGACGACCAGGAGCGAGCCGGCGGCACCGGCGATCGCCCCGGCGGTGATGTGCGCGCCGGACAGGTGCAGCGCCACCCGGTGACCGCTGGCCCGCAACCGCGTCTCGTCGTCGCGGCCGGCACGCAGCACCAACCCGGCCCGGGTACGCAGCAGCACCAGCACCGCGCCGACCAGCGTGGCCACGACGACCAGGGCGTACAGGTAACGGGCCTGATCGTCGGCCAGGGCCGGGAGCCCCCAGAACGGGCGGACCGCGGGGATGCCGGCCAACCCGTCCGTGCCACCGGTCACCGACCGCCACCGCCCGAGGACGATGACGACGAGTTCGCCGATCGCCAGGGTGATCATCAGGACGATCACCCCTCGGGCGTGCACGACGAGCGGCACGGTGAGCGCGGCCAGCAGGGCCCCGGCGGCCGCTGCGACGGCGAGTTGCACGACGCCGACGTCGGAGACCCGGCTGCCGACCACGGCGCACGCGTAGGCGCCCGCCGCGTACGGTGCGGTCTGACCGAGGGTGGGCATGCCGGCGACGCCGGTGAGCAGGGCCACGCTCACCCCGACCAGGGCCAGCGCCAGCGTCCGGGAGAGGATCGCCGTGGTGTAGTCGTCGACCACCCAGGGCGCCACGACCAGGCCGACCAGGACGAGCGCCGCGATGCCGCCCCGAACTCGCCGGATCACCTCTCCTCTCATGCCGCCCTCCACCTGCCGGCCAGGCCACGCGCCCGCACGGCCAGCACGGCCGCCATGGCGGCGAACAGCAGAAACGGCGCGGCGGACGGCAGCAACGCCACTCCCAGCGTCTGGATCTCGCCGATCGCGAGCGCGGCCAGCAGGGTGCCTGCCATCGACCCGAGACCACCGAGGACGACCACCACCAGGGAGAGCAGCAGCACCGTGTCGGCGGTGCCCGTGCCGGGGCCGATGATGGGCGCGCCCAGGACCCCGGCCGCGCCGGCCAGCGCACCGGCGGCGGCGAGCACACCGGCCCGGATCCGCGCCGGACTCACGCCCAGACAGGCGACCATCTCCGGGTCGTCGACGGCTGCCCGGACCAGCATCCCGGCCCTGGTGCGTCGCACCACCAGGTAGAGGGCGGCGGCGAGCACGGCCGCGACGACAATGAACACCAACCGGTACGCGGCGTAGCGGTGACCGGCGACCAGCACCGACCCTTCCAGGGCTGCGGGCACCTGGACCTGCGGGTTGTCGGGTCCAAAGCCGGCGACGAGCAGGCTGCCGCCGGCCAGCGCCACCCCGAACGTCAGCAGCGCCTGACTCAGGTGATTGCCGGTGGCGACCGGTGTGAGCAGGCCGGCCAGGAGCACCCCCGCCGCGGCGGCGGCCAGCACACCGACGGCGAGGGCCAACGCCAGGCTCGCCCAGCCTCCGTCGAGCAGCGCCGCGGCGGTGTACCCGCCGATGGCGTAGAGCAGGCCGTGCGCCAGGTTGAGGATGTTGGCGACGCCGAAGCAGAAGACCAGGCCGGACGCGGCGACGAACACGAGCAGCCCGTAGGCGACTCCGTCCAACGCCGGGATCAGGTACGGGTCGATCCGGTTCGTGCCGGCCGCCACCGCTATCACCGGCCGACGGTCGCGAGGTCGCCCACGACGGTGTTGGACAGCGCCCGGCCGTCCTGGCGGACCTGCCGCAGGTACCACTTCTGCACGGGGGAGTGCGTGGTGGTGGAGAACTGCCAGGTGCCGCGCGGGCTGGCGATCTGGCCGAGTTGGCCGATGGCCGTGTTGATGGCCTCGGGGGTCGGGTCGTTTCCGGCGGCGCCGATCGCCCGGTCCAGCACCGCCGCCGCGTCGTACGAGGCCAGCGCGTAGGTGGTCGGCGAACCGTCGTGCTTCGCCTTCCACGCGGCCACGAAGGCGCGGTTCTCCGCGTTGTCGAGGTCGGGCGAGTAGTTGAGCACCGAGTAGATGTCTCGGGCGGCCTCGCCCTGCGCGTTGAGCACCCCGCCCTCGGTGAGGAACCCGGCCGCGTACAGGGGGATGTCCTTGATTTCGGACTGCGCGTACTGCTTCACGAAGTCCACGGCGGCGCTGCCGGCGTAGAAGGTGTAGACGGCTGCCGCGCCGGAGGCCTTGATGCGGGCGAAGTACGGGAGGAAGTTGGTGGTGGCCGGGAACGGCGTGAAGGTCGTCTTGCCGTCGGCGTTCGCGAGCTTCCCGCCGATCTTGCCGAACGCGTCGGTGAAGCCGCGCAGCTCGTCCCAACCGCCCTGGTAGTCCGGGCCGATCGCGTACACGGAGCCCTTCACGTTGTCGCGGACGTGCTGGGCGATCGCCGCCCCTGGCTCGTCGGAGAGGTACGAGGTGTGCCAGACCCGGGAGACGTCCTTGAGTTCCGGCCGGCCGTTGGAGCCGACCAGTGGCACCTTGGTCTCGTTGAGCAGGGGGGTGACACCGGCGACCGAGCCGCCACCGACGATGCCGGTGAGCGCGGACACCCGGTCCTGCTTGAGCAGCTTGGTCGCCGCCGGGACAGCGGTCTGGGCGCCGTTGCCCTCGTCCGCGACGACGAGGTCGACCTGCCGGCCGCCCAACTTGCCGTCGTGGGTGTCCAGGTAGAGCTGGAAGCCGTCGCGGATCTCCGTACCGACGGCCTGGTACGTCCCGGACAGCGACGCGAGCAGGCCGATCTTTATCGAGCCGCCGGCGCTCGTGCCCGCAGCGTCGTCGCCGCAGGCCGTGCTGGTGGTCAGCACGGCGGCAAGCAGCGCGGCGGTGAGGGCACGGCTGCGCCAAGGCGTGGTGAGAGGCATGTCTGACTCCAGAGGAAGGGGAAGGGGTCTCCGGCGTGGGGGCGCCGGGATGGTCAGCGGCTGCGGGCGAGCGCCGCTCGGGCAGCGGGGGTCAGCGCGTCCCCGATGCGGTTGGCCAGCTCGGTCATCTCGTAGGAGACCTTGCCCACGTCACACTCGGGCGCGGCGAGCACCAGCAGCGAGGCGCCGTCGTTGAAGGCCATGGAGAACATGAACCCGCCCTCGAGCTGGGTGACGTTGGAGATCACCGTGCCGGCGTCGAAGAAGGCCGCCGCCCCCCGCAGCAGGCTGACCAGCCCGCTACCCGTGGCGGCCAACTGGTCGGCCCGGTCCGGTGGCAGGTCGCGGGTGGCGGCCACCATCAGGCCGTCGCTGGAAATGGCGATCGCGTGGCTGACCTCGGTCGCGCGCGCCGCGAAGTTGTCCAGCAGCCAGCCGAGATCCTGTTGGTCGGTCACGTGCTCTCCTGTCGCGTCACTTGTTGCCGAGGTTGATCGGGGTGCGCCGTCGGTTCGCCACGCCCCGCGCGTACGCGGCCATCGCCGTCGCCACCTGCGCCGGGTCGCGGTACTCGGACCGTTGCTGCTGCTGGGGCACTGTCACACCGCCGGGCACGAGGTGCCGTTGCGGCTGTCGTTTGGGCAGGCCGGAGTTGGTGGTCGTGGCGACCTCGGGGGTGTGCGCCTGGGCGGCCGTACGCCAGGCGTCGTCGGCGGGGCTGGACCACTGCTGGCCGTTCTGGCCGTTCTGGCCGTCGACGACGTCGTTCTGGAACCAGTGGTTGACCTGTTCGAAGATGAGCAGCTCCTCGGTGGGCGCGTCACCCCGGTCCGGGGGTGGGGGAGCCGGTCGGAAGACCGGCGCGGCCGGCAGGGTCCGTTCGGCCGGCGGGCGTCCGGCGGTGGGTTCGGGGCGCGGCTGGTACGGCGGCGGAGGGTTGGGCGTCCGCGCTGCCCGCCGCGACAGCCGGCCGGGTGCGAGCAGGTACTCCTCCGGTGGCAGCGACCGGATGATCGCCGCGGGCAGTGTCGCCTCGGCGAGGATGCCGCGTCGGGGGCCGCGTCGCAGTTGGACGGTGGCGCCCAACCGGGCCGCGAGCTGGCCCACGACGACCAGCCCCATCGCCCGTACGGCGGCCACGTCGATGGCCGGTGGGCGGGCCAGCAGCTCGTTGAGTTGCTGCATCCGCTGCGCGGACAGCCCCACACCTTCGTCGCTGATCTGGACGATGACGCGGTCTCCCAGGCTCCGGCCGCTCACCCAGGTCTCGCTGCCCGGCGGCGAGTACGTCGTGGCGTTGTCCATGAGTTCGGCGAGCATGTGCACGACCTCGTCGACGGTCTTGGCGGCCACCGCGACGTCTCCGTCGATCATGCCGAGCCGGACCCGCGCGTAGTGCTCGATCTGGGACAGCGCTGCCTGGAGCACCTGTTGCAGCGGAACGTCGCGCTGGCGTACGCGACCCACGCCGACGCCGCCGAGCACCAGCAGGCTGGCGTTGATCCGGCCCATCCGGGTCGCCAGGTTGTCCAGTGTGTACAGCTGGTCGAGCCGGTCGGGGTCGGTCTCGTCCCGCTCGACCAGGTCGACCTGGGCCAGGACGGCGTCGACCAGTCGCTGTTCGCGGCGGCTCAGGTGGATGAAGATGTCGGCGGTGTTGGCGCGCATGACGGCCTGTTCGGCGGCGGTCCGTACGGCGGCCTGGTGCACGGCGCTGAACGCCTGACCCAGTTCGCCGATCTCGTCGTCGCTGGACGGTTCGAGGGCGGCACTGGACTGCTGGTGGGCCAGCTTCTGCGGGTCGACGGTGGCGCTGCCGGGCTGTTGGAGCTGTGCCACCACGGCGGGGAGCTGTTCGAAGGCGACGGCGTTGGCGGCGTCCCGTAGCCGGCGCAGCCGCCGGGTGATCTGCCGTGCGACGGCCCAGGTCACCAACGCGGTCAGGATCAGGGCCAGGAGGACGCTGGCCGCCTCGGCCACGGCCCGGCGGCGCTGGTCGGCGTGCGCGGCCCGAACGTCGTCGCGGACCGCGCCGTCGACCCGGGCGCGCAGGTCGGCCAGCCGGGCGGCGCGCGTCTGGGTGGTGGACACCCAGGCGTCGGTCTCCAGTTTCAGTTGCGACCCCGGCTGGGCCCGGGACACCTCGTCCTGCATCCGTTGCAGGGCGAGCGCCTCCTTGCCGGTCCCGGCCTGCTCCCACCAGATGCTCCAGTCGGGTGGGGCCAGGGCCAGGAACGACAGGCTCGACTCGGTGTAGCTGGTGCGGGCGGCGGTGATGTCCTGCTGCATGGCCGGGGTCAGTTCGCCGCCGGCGACGGCGCGCAGCACGGCCACCTGCTGTTGACCGATGGCCTCGGCCGTCTTCGACAGCGCCGCCGAGGCCCGGATCCCGTCGGCGAGTGGGGCGTCCACCACGCCGTGTGAGACGTTCTCCCGGAAGTTGATGAGGTCGGCGATCGCGATGCGGTAGCTGAAGGTCATCGCGGACACCGACGCGTGCGTGGCGGTGCGCACCTGGGTGCGCAGCGGGGCGAGGCCGTCCAGAGCCGCGTCGATGCGCCGCAGCAGAGCCGAGCTGGTGCCGTTGTCGGTGGACAGCCGGTCACGCTGCCCGCGGTAGCGGGCGACGGCTTCATCGGTGGCGGCGATCTCCACGCCGAAGGCGTCCTGCTGCTCCGGGCGGGCATAGGTGAGCAGGTCGGCGGCGGCGATCCGTTCGCGTTGCAGCCGGTACGCCAGGTCGCCGGCCTCGGCACCGACCTGCGCCAGGATCCGCAGGTCGCTGGCCCGCGCTGTCTGGCGTGCGCTCTCGGTCAGTGCGAGACCGGCGAAGCCGATCACGGCGACGAGCGGGGCCGCGACGATGAGCCGCATCCGGCCGGCAATCTTCCAACCGCGTCGACGGGTCGGGTAGGGTCTGGCCGCGTGGGACCGGGTGCTCGACGCCAAGATTGACTCCCACGACTCGTCGATGACGGTCTATACGCACGTTGCCGAATGCAAGTCCCATTCGGCCGGACGCCGCGCTCGTAGACCAGACCTGGCCGTGGTACAAACTGCCCGTACCAGCATCTGTACCCAACGTCAGCGACCGGTGACGCCCCGGGGTCGGGCCGGATTCGTCGGGTCAGCGCTGGTTGTCGAGGGGTTCGGCCGACGGGTGCCGGCGCTCCGGCTCATCCGCTTCGGGTTGACCGTTGAGCACCTGGCCGATCAGCTCACGTAGCTCGTCGATCGCGTCCGCCACGGCGCCCGGGTCGCGCGCGTCACGCCGTCCACGCTGACGCGGCACCTGCCGATCCAGTCGAGCCGGTTCCGGTGCGCGGGGGCCTCGACGACCGTCGGCCGCCAACTGCTCGGCCGCGACCTGCGGCCACAGTGCGGCCAGCCGGCCGTCGGTGCCGAGCACGTCGTCGCAGCGCAGCGCGAACTCGTGACTGCCGAACCGGCGACCCGACTCGACCGCCGCGACCGTCTCCCGGCTGAACCGCACCAGGTCCGCCAGGGCTCGTTGGGTCAGGCCCCGTTGGACGCGGCAGTCGCGCAACTCCCGTCGGAACCGCTGACTGGCCGCGGAGTGAGCCGAGCTCGACGGGGACGTGTGCTCCATGCGCTCACCTTCGTGGAACGGACATTCAGCGACGGACGCCAGATCGAGATTGGCCGATGAGCTGAACATTTACAGAGGGCAATTCTTAACCCAGGACGCGATGGGTGTGAAGACGTTCACCGGTATGGATCGTCGGGAAAGGCGGGAAAGGTGCGCGCCGGACCCGGTGCCGGCGCTGAGGCGCGCCGGGTGGAACGGGTCGACGTCGGCCTCACTCCACCCTCGACCCGTCCGCAGGTCAGCACCGCTGGTGTCCGTACGCGCTCAGGCGGCGCGCACTTCGGCCGTCGCGCCATCCCGTACCGCCGGCACGTCCGCGGGTGCCGGAACGTCGATTATCGCGAGCAGTGTGCGGTGCGCACGAAATGCGACATTGGGTTTGTACGAGCGATGTTGCTCCGGTGACAGCCTCAGCCCGGGAATAGCTTCGGCGAGTCGGCTCAGGGCGATTCCGGCCTCAAGCCGCGCCAATCCCGCGCCGATGCAGAAATGTGGACCGTGGCCGAACGACAGGTGATTGCCCACATCGGCCCGGTGTGGGTCGAACCGGTCCGGGTCATGGAACGCCGCCGGGTCCCGGTTCGCGGCTCCGATCAACAGCAGGCAACGCGCCCCGGCGGGGATCGTCACCGCCCCCACTGTGACATCTCGGGTGGTCACTCGCAGCCAGCCGTCGATGGCGGGCGCGAACCGCAGCGTCTCGCCCACGAAGGCGGGGACCAGCCCCGGGTCCGCGGTGATCGCCGACCAGCGCTGGGGAGCGGACAGGGCCTGGTCGAGGGTGTGCGCGAGCAACCCGGCGGTGGTCTCGTGGCCCGCGACCAGGAGGTTGAAGGCAAGGCTCGCCACCTCGGGCACCGTCAGCACGCTGTCGTCGTCGTCCCGGTAGTCCAGGGCGCGGCTGATGAAGTCCTCGCCCCGGTGTCCACTGTCCAGTCGCTGGCGGACCAGGTCTTCGCAGTAGTGCCAGAACTCCAGCAGGCCCTGGGCCAGGCGTACCTGCTCGGCCGGGTCCGGCTGCCCCCAGATGAGGGCGATCTGGCCGTCCGCCCAACTCCGGATGCGCCCGATGTCGGCGTCGGGCACCCCGAGGATGTCCAGGACCACCAGCAGGGGAAGTTCGGTCGCGAACTCCGGGATCAGGTCGACCTGATCACCCTGGCGGGCGGCGAGACGGGACACCAGCTGGTCGACGCGGCGTCGGACGATCTCCCCGTACTCGGCCTCGACCCGCTCGGCGGTGTTCGCGAAGGTCGCCCGTAGGGCCCGGCGGGTGCGCGGGTGCGCCGGTGGGTCCGCGGCGGCCGTCGTGGGTGGCGCATCGAGCTGCATGATCACGTTCAGTGCCGGTGGACACACCTCGTAGACCGGGGCGAGGGTGAGGGCGTTGGCGAATGTCGTGGCGTCGGCGAGCGCCCGCCGGACGTGTGCGTGCCGGCTGATCAACCACAGGCCCAGATCCTCGGCGTAGTGCACTCCGTCGGGATCGTCGAGAATGCGCCGCCACATGCTTGCTGGATCGGTGAGATAGAGCCCGGCGAACGGATCCAACCGCATGGAAAGCCTCCTGATGCACGCGGCGCGAAATCGGCAGCGCCCCCATTTCGCGATCCACTTAAGCCGGGCCGATAATGGCGTGCATCTGCCTCTGGCTCTTTACGGTGCGCTGGCCGGCCGCGCAAGTCAAGATTGTCGCTCGTCTATTTATTGACCGGCATGATTGCGTGCTGCAACAGCGGAGCGAACCTGGCCAGATGCAAGTTGCGGCGCGGTCCTTGCCCTGAAGTCGACCCGGCCGGACGGTGCAATCAACTCGCCGCTTTCGCTCATGACCGGGGAAACGACCCCCGAGACGACGAGTGACGCCGAAGTCCGGTCACCGACCGCGATGGAAGGCGCCGGCGCTGACGGAAGGGGCCGAGCCCCGGGCCGGGCGGAGCCGGCCCGCGACACATTTGACGCGTCGCGGGGGTCCCGGCCCACGCCGGAACCCCCGCGCTTCTTTCTGTCGGAACGGCCCGGTCAGCGCGCAGCGGTCAGGGCGCCCATGGGGCGGCGATGTTCCAGGTGCTGTCGGCGGTCCACGACGTCGGCGTGTTGTACGCGTCGCCGCCGGCGCCGTTGCTGAGCCAGACCTCCGCGTTGTAGTGCCGCAGGTACCTACCTCGGAAGTTGTACGACTCCAGCGACACGCCGGTGCCGGTCAGCCCGGTTCGGGCGCACCAGGTGGCGTCGGCGCGCAGCAGCGCTGAGCCGTCGTCCGGCGAGTTGCGGACCCGGGAGTTCTGGTGGCGCAGGTACTGCCCGGGAAAGTTGACCGACTCGAACGAGTAGCAACCGGCACCGGCCAGGCCGGGCCGGATGGTGTACGTGGCGTCGGCCTTGAGCAGGCTGGAACTCGCGGCGTCGACCACCTCCGTGTAGGCCAGGCTGTCCTGGTGGCGTAGGTAGCGGTTGGTGAAGCCGGGCGTGGTCACCTGCAACGACCGACGGGTGTTGACGGGCAGGGCGACGGGCGCCGAACTGCCGATGGCCTTCGAGGCGTTGATCAGGGCGGTGTTGGCGGCGCGTACCCGCGCCTGGTCCATCTTGATCACCTGTCGGTCGTAGGTGAGGAACCCGTTCAGCTCACCCTCCAGGTCGGTGATTTCGGTGTAGATCGAGGCGCTGAGCCCCTTGCCGAGCATCAGGTTCTGGGTGCCCTGCACCAGCCCCACGTACCGGTCGGTGAGGGCGTTCGAACTGGACTGCCACTCGTACGCGAAGAAGCTGCCGCTGGGGCTGTACTCGTGGCCCGGCGTGTGCAGGCCCAGGCCGCCGAACTCACCGAGCACCGCGATCCGGCTGCTCGACGGTACGGGCGAGTCCGGGCCGAGGTAGATGTGCCAGTCGTCGATGTCGCCGTTGCCGGGGTTGCCGAGGGACTGGCAGCAGTTGTGACCGCTGTGCGGGTTGACCAGACGTGTCGGGTCCTGGTTCTTGATGTTCTGTGCGACCCGTCGGGTGTCGGCGAGGGACCGCTCGCCCCAGCCCTCGTTGTAGGGCGTGTACGCGATCACGGCGGGTGAGCTGCGGTGCTCGTCGACGATCTCGCGTGCCTCGGCCTCGAACTGCGCCTGCTGGGCGTCGGTGGGGTTGACGTCCTGTGCCGTCAGCGACGGGATGTCCTGCCAGACCAGCAGGCCGAGCCGGTCGGCGTGGTAGAACCAGCGCTGCGGCTCGACCTTGATGTGCTTGCGCACCATGTTGAAGCCCAGGTCCTTGTGTTTCTGCAGGTCGAAGGCGAGGGCGGCGTCGGTGGGCGCGGTGTAGAGCCCGTCCGGCCAGAAGCCCTGGTCGAGGGTGCCGACCTGGAACACGAACTGGCCGTTGAGCTTGGGACGCAGCACCCCGTTGACCAGGCCGGTGGTGATCTCCCGCATGCCGAAGTAGTGCGTGGTCCGGTCCACTGTGGCGCCGGTGGGGCCGCGCAGGGTCACCCGGAGGTTGTAGAGGAACGGGTCGTCGGGTGACCAGCGGCGGGCGTTGGGCACCGGCACGCTGAAGTCGGTGAAGCCGCCGGTTGCCGAGCCGACCACGGTGGCGCCGTTCAGCGCCTCGGCGAGCACGCTGTGGCCGCTCACGTCGCCCCGGGTGAAGACCCGGACCCGCAGGGTGTTGTTGCTCAGGTTCGGGTAGACGTCCACGCTGCTGATCGAGGCGGCGGGCACCGGCTCCATCCACACCGTCTGCCAGATCCCGGAGCTGGGGGTGTAGAAGATCCCGCCAGGTGTCTTGGTCTGCTTGCCGATGGCGGGCAGGCTGCCGTTCTGCCGGGTGTCGGTGGGATCCCAGACCTTGACGACGATCTCGTTCGTCCCGGTGGTGAGCTGGGGCGTCACGTCGAACGTGAAGGCGTCGTAGCCGCCGGTGTGCGCGCCGACCCGGACACCGTTGACCCAGACGGTGCTCTGCCAGTCGACGGCGCCGAAGTGCAGCAGGGTGCGCCGACCCGACCAGTTCGCCGGGATGGTGACCGTGCGTCGGTAGAACAGGTAGTTGCGGTTGTCGTTGGCGGCCCGCTGAATGCCGGACAGTGCGCTCTCCACCGGGAAGGGCACGTTGACCCGCTCGGGCAGGTTGGTGCCGAACTGCGGGGCGTCGTCGGTCGTCGACTGGCGTAGCTGCCACTCGCCGTTGAGGTTGAGCCAGTCCGGCCGCGTCATCTGGGGTCGCGGATACTCGGGCAGTGGTGTGCCGGCCAGCGCCTGGCTGGTCCAGGGGGTGCTCAGTGGCGGCGTCTTGGCCGGTGCGGCGTACGCCGACGAGGCGGGCGCGACGAGAACGCCGGCGACCAGGGCGATGGCGAGCAGCAGTGGCAGGGCGGGGCGGATGGGGACGTGACGTGTCATGCCGTCTCCGGGGGAGGAGTCGCCGCGGGCGGTGCAGCCAGGCCCGAAGCGCGTGGGTGGTGGGCATCGGGTGGTCATTGACGGGGGACGGGCGTCAGCGACGGATGTCGGTGGGATCTCCACGCGCCAACGGTGACCGGCATATTGACATCCATCATCACCTGTATAACGTTATAGAGCCGCGCCGACCCTCCCGTCAATGCTTGTTCATCAATGCCTGGTCGGCCCGCCGGTCGAATTCGCGAGAGGTTGGGGATGGGCGTCAACCTGAAGGACATCGCCCAGCGCGCCGGTGTCTCCCTGGCCACGGTCTCGAACGTGGTCAACGGGTACCGGCCGGTGGGGGAGCGGACCCGACAACGGGTGCAGCAGGCGATCGACGAACTCGGTTACAGCCCCAACCTCGGCGCCCGGCATCTCCGTCGGGGCCGCACCGGCCTGATCGCCCTGGCCGTCCCGGAACTGACCAACCCGTACTTCGCCGAACTCGCCGAGATCGCCATCGCCGAGGCCGCCGCACTCGGCTACACGCTCGTCATGGAGAACACCGCCGCGGACCGGGAGGCGGAGTTGGCGCTCCTCGACGGCTCGCGACAGCGCATCATCGACGGCCTGATCCTCAGCCCGGTGCGCATCGGCCGGGAGGAGGTGCTGGCCCGGACGGCCGGCAGCCCACTCGTGCTGATCGGCGAGGGCGTCTACGACGTGCCACACGACCACATCGCCATCGACAACGTCGCCGCCAGCCACGCGGCGATCCGGCATCTCGTGGCGATCGGCCGCCGCCGGATAGCGTTCATCGGCGCCACCCCGGGCGGTGACCGACAGTCGGCCCACCTGCGGGTCCGGGGTTACCGGGAGGCCCTGGCAGCCGCCGGCCTGCCGTACCGACCACGGTTGGTCGCCGGCACCGACGCGTTCGGTCGGCTCGACGGCATGCGCGCCATGCGTGACCTGCTCGCCCTCGGTGACCCGCCGGACGCCGTGTTCGGTTACAACGACCTGGTCGCCATCGGCGCGCTGCGGGCGCTGGCCGAGGCCGATCACCGGGTGCCCGAGGACGTCGCGGTGGTTGGGATCGACGACATCGAGGAGGGGCGGTTCACCGCCCCGACCCTCACCACGATCGCCCCGGACAAGAGGGAGATCGGCCGTCTCGCGGTGCGCCGCCTCATCGCCCGCATCGAGGGCGCGGAGGTCGCGGGGCCGCTGACCGTGCAGACACCGTTCCGGCTCCTTCGCCGGGAGAGCACCGGCACGCCGGACGCCTGACCACCGGTCGCCCACGAGCCCGGCGAGATCCATACCGCCGGTGGTACGACCCAGAGAGGATGACCCGCTAGATCCATAATCCTCAATATGATGACCGCTATCTCGACTGCGGTGCGCTCACGAGGCGTGCCATCCTGATGCGGAGGAATGCATGGTTCGCTGGCGTACCCTCACTGGCCTGCTGGCCACCGCGTTGGCCGCGGTGACCGCGGCCAGCCTCACCCTCACCGCGCCGGCCGCTGCGGCCGACAGCCCCGTGACGCCGAACGTCGTCGGCGGCACCCGCGCCGCTCAGGGCGAGTTCCCGTTCATGGTGCGTCTCTCGATGGGCTGCGGCGGGGCGCTGTACAGCCCCCGGCTGGTGCTCACCGCGGCGCACTGCGTGGGCGCGACCGGCACCAACACCAGCATCACCGCGACTCTCGGGACCGTCGACCTCCAGTCGTCCAGCCGGATCACCGTCCGGTCCAACTACGTCTACCGTGCCCCCGGCTACAACGGCTCCGGCCGCGACTGGGCGCTGATCCGGCTGGCCAGCCCCGTCACCGGGCTGAGCACGCTGCCGATCGCCAGCACCACCGCGTACGACAGCGGCACCTTCACCGTGGCCGGTTGGGGCGCCGCACGCGAGGGCGGGGGCCAGCAGCGGTACCTGCTCAAGGCGACCGTGCCGTTCGTCAGCGACTCCACCTGCAACGCCAACTACGGCGGGGACCTCATTCCCGCCCAGGAGATCTGCGCTGGCTACGCCAGCGGCGGCACGGACACCTGCCAGGGTGACTCGGGCGGCCCGATGTTCCGCCGCGACGCCAGCAACGCCTGGATCCAGGTCGGCATCGTCAGCTGGGGCTACGGCTGCGCCCGGCCCAACTACCCGGGTGTCTACACCCAGGTGAGCTACTTCGCCTCGTCGATCGCCTCCGCCGCGGCGAGCCTCGGCGGCTGACCGTACGACGGGACGGCCAGCCAGCGCGCCGGCCGTCCCGCCACCGCTCGGGCGGCCCGGACGACACGGTCCGGGTCGCCCGTTCGTGCCGTCCCGCCGGGAGGGCGGCGAGTGGGCCACCCGACAGATTCGGCGGGCCCTCCGTGCGCCGCCGGCCGCAGCGGCGATGATGGGCCGGTGAAGATCCTGTCCATCCAGTCGTCGGTCGCCTACGGTCACGTCGGCAACTCGGCGGCGGCCTTTCCGCTGCAACGCCTCGGGCACGAGGTCTGGCCGGTCCTGACTGTGCACTTCTCCAACCACACCGGGTATGGCGCGTGGCGGGGCCCGATGCTCCCGGCGGCGGACGTGGCGGAGGTGATCGCGGGCATCGAGGACCGCGGTGTCCTCGGCAGCGCTGACGCGGTGCTCTCCGGCTACCAGGGCGACCCGGCCATGGGCGCGGTGATCCTGGACGCGGTGGCGACGGTGAAGGCGGCCAACCCGGCCGCGGTGTACTGCTGCGACCCGGTGATGGGCGACGCCGGTCGGGGCATGTTCGTCCGGCCGGGGATTCCGGAGTACCTACGGGACACCGTCGTGCCCCGTGCGGACATCATCACGCCGAACCACTTCGAGCTGGACTTCCTCGCCGGTCGCACCACGAACTCGCTGGCCGAGGTGCTGGACGCGGTCGACGTGGTGCGCGCGACCGGGCCACGGCACGTGCTGGTGACCAGCGTGCTCCACGGCGACCTGCCGCCGGACTCGCTGGAGGTGGTGGCGGTGTCCGACGAGGGCGCCTGGGCGGTGACCACGCCGCTGCTGCCGATCAACCCGAACGGTGGGGGCGACGTCACCGCGGCGCTGTACCTCGCCCACCTGTGGACGACCGGCTCACCCGCGACCGCGCTGGAACACACCATCGCCTCCGTCTACGCCGTGCTCGAGGCCACACTCGCGGCGGGCACCCGGGAGATCCAGCTGATCGCGGCGCAGGACGTCATCGCCGACCCGCCGGCCCGGTTCACCGCCCGCCGGCTGCGCTGACGGCGGGTCGCGGGCCCCGGACCGGCTGCACTGACGACGGTCGCGGACTCCGGACCGGCTGCACTGACGACGGTCGCGGACTCCGGACCGGCTGGGTTCGACGACGGTCGCTGACCGCGGACGGGCTGCGTTTGACGACGGGCGCTGACCGCGGACCGGTGGTGGTCAGCGACCCTCGGGAACGGCCATCTCGCCGAGCAGCGACCAGTCCTCCTGCGGCACCGTGGCGTTCACGATCCGCGGAGTCTCGGCCAGGTGCGGCGGCAGGGTCTCCTGGGCCGCGCGGAAATGCGCGGACTGGACGTGGGCCGCGCCGGCCTGGTCGTCGCGGAACGCCTCGACCAGCACGTACTCGGTGGGATCGTCCACGCTACGGGACCAGTCGAACCACAGGCAGCCCGGCTCCGCCCGGGTCGCCTCGGTGAACTCGGCGGCGATCTGTGGCCACCGGTCGGCGTGCTCGGCCAGGACCCGGAACTTGGCGGTAATGAAGATCATGGCCCCAGGCTACCCAGCCGGGCGGGCGCGGGCGACGACCTCCTCGGGGGTCAACGGCGCCTTCGGGTGGTGCGTCAGGCACAGCGGGGTGCGGACCTTGACGAACGAGAACCCTTCCCCGGCCGCGTAGAACTCACCGCTGTTGAGCAGGCCGATGTCGGGCAGTCGCCCGCCCTTGGCCTCGGCGAGCTGCCGGGCCGCGTCAATCTGCGCCGGCGCGTTGAGCAGCCCGAAGAACTGCGTCGTCGCGTTGCCGGAGATCTGGTTGTGCAGACCCTTGGGTGCCTGGGTGGCGAAGACCAGCCCGAGCCCGTACTTGCGGGCCTGCGAGGCCAGCGCGATCGAGCTGGCGGTGCAGGCCGTGGTGCCGGTCGAGGGCGCGAGCGTCTGCGCCTCGTCCATCACGAACAGCCCGCCCAGCGGTCGGTCACCGGCGGGGTGCCGCTTGATCCACGCGAAGAGCGCCATCTGCAACTGGTTGACGAAGCTCTGCCGCTCCTGGTCGGAGGTGAGGCCGACGAAGCTGATCACCGACACCCGGGCCCGCCGCCCCGCCGACGGCGTCAGCAGCAGCCCCGGGTCGGCCGGCGCGCCGACCCCGCCGAAGAGCGGATCGGTGACCATCGCCGCCTTGAGCGCCTCGGCCAACTCCTCGGCGAGCTTCCCGGCGCGGGCCAGCCGACTGACCCCCTCGGGCAGATCGGTGAGGAACTCGGTGAAGCCGGGCAGGCCCACCATCCCGCTGCGCGCGTACGCCTGGAGGGCCTCGGTGAGGACAGCCTTGCCCTGCTGGGCGAGCCTGCTCGACCGGTCGACACCGGCTCGGGGCGCGAGCGCCTCCACGGCGGAACGGACGGCCTGGTCGAACTCGTCGGGCCAGTCCCGCAGGGAGGTGAAGTCGGGCAGCGGCTGGAAGCTCAGCGGCCGACCGGCGGTGACCCGGGGCGTCCACACCACCACCTCGGTGTGTGCGAGGTAGTCGGCGGCGCGTTCGGCGTCGCCGGGGCCCCAGCCGCCCGGCGGGTCGGGCCACGGGTCGCCGAGCCGGGCCAGGTCGTTGTTGGGGTCGAGCACGATCGCGGAGACCCCTTCGCGGGCGCACTCCTCGACCAGCCGACGGATCAGCACGGTCTTGCCCGAGCCGGACCCGGCGAACACGACCGCGTGGCGGCGCAACGACTCCAGGGGAACCGTGAAGGGGTGACCTCCGTCGACGGTCCGCCCCAGCCCGACGGCCCGGCCGCCCTCGCGGACCACGGGCTCGGCCGGGTCAGCGGGTACGGGCTCGGCCGTCGCGCCGGTCGACACGCCAGCGGGGACGTCGGCTTCCGCCACGTTCGTCGGGTCGGATTCGGGGCCGCCCGACGGTGGCTCGTCGTCGTCGGGCGTCGGCGGCTGGGCGCCGCCGCCCGTCCCGTCGGGCCCGGGCAGGACCGCGCGGAACAGGTCGGTGCCGCTGGCCGGACGGCGGGCCACCAGCCACTCCTGTAGGGCCGTGGACGGTTCGGCCGCCATCACCCGCAGCGCCGCGAAGACCCGCAGGTCCGCCTCCGGCACGGCACACCGCAGGCCGCCGGCCGCGTCGAAGCCGGTCAACACCTCGGTCGTACGCTTCCCGGTCGGCCACGGACCGTTGCGCAGCAGGATCAGCCGCCGTTGTGGCAGGTCCCGGTCCAACCCTGCGAGGGTGCAGGCGGCCTTGACCCGGGCGGTGACGGCGATGGCATTGGGGTGTGCGATGGCCCGGAAGCACCAGTGCGCCTCGTTCTCGGTGGCCTCGTCGAGCACCTCGATGAGCCGCCCGTGCAGCGCGGGCTTGCGGCCGGGCGGCGGATCGTACTTGTAGGTGGCGCCGGTCGGCGCCTGCTCGGCGATCCAGGCGGCCAGGCCGGCGGCGAGCAGCGGCGGCATGTGCTCGTCTTCGCTCTTCGGGTCGACGGCGGCCGACACGTCCGCGGCCTCGACCAGTTCGGCGAACCGCGCGTCCAACTCGTGCAGGCGGCGCTCGTCCGTGGTCGGATCGGCGGAAGCGCCACGGGCGGTGCTGATCGTCGGCGTCGAGTCGGCGCCGTCGATGAGCCGGTCCAGCTCGACCACCTCGTCGCGATCACGGCACCAGGCGATGTGGCGGTCCACCCGGCGGAGCAGGGCGCGTGGCGTCAGGGTGGGTGCGTCGGCGAAGGCGGTGGGGGCGATCGGCCAGGTGGGGTGCGGTGGCCCGAAGTACATACCCGCGAAGGCGGCGGCGAGGCGCTTCGACACGATGGCCTGCCCGATCTCCGGGGTGGGGATCCGGTCCGGCAGGGTCGCCGTACGGAAGCGGTCAGCGACCGGGGTGGGCGCGGTGCGGGTCATCAGCACCCAGGTGTCCGGCAGGCACGAGACGACGACCAGTGTGCGGCGGGTGATGTCGCGGAGTTTGAGCAGGCCGTCGGCGATCGGGCCGAGCACCTTGGCCTGGCCGTCCTCCAGCCCCTGATGCTGGTTGAGCAGTGAGGTGCTGGTCTGGGCGAACAGCGTGTCGAGCTGGTCGACGGCGATGACCGTGGGGTCCAGGGTCAGGGCCATCAGCCGGGAGATGTCCTGCACGACCTGCTGCGGTGTGCGGATCGCGGGGCTCAACCCCCACGCCGCCCGCGCGGTCGGGTCACCCGGTTCGGAGATCAGGTGGGCGTAACCGACGTCCTGTGCCTCGAAGTCGATGGCGCCGTGCAGGACGAGCGCCCGCGCGGTGTCCTGGGCGTCCCGCCCGACCTCCCGATCGCGCTCGCGCAGCGCCCAGATGAAGGTGTCGAGCTGCGCACGGGTCACCGGTCGGGTGCCGGCGACCGCGTCGCGGACCTCCACCGGCAGGCCGAGCTGGGGGGTGAGTCGACGCAGGAAGGTCTTCAACTGGGTGCCCCAGCCGACGTGGGGGCGGCCCATCCCCTCCACCAGGGCCAGGGCCACGCTCTCCCAGAACGTCTTGCCACTGACCATGTCGACCAGGAAGAAGTAGCCGCCGTCGCCCTGGATCCGTTCGCGGACCGCCCCGAGCAGGTGCGTCTTGCCGGCGCCCGCGCGGCCCTGCATGGCCACCCCGAGCGGCATGCTGGTGTCGTCGGTGCGGGCCCGTGCCACCCCGCGCAGGATCTCCGCGGCGACCTTCTCATGCAGTTCCGGCACGTTGTGCGGGCTCGGTCGCCAGACGTCGTCCGGGGTGACCGCCGGGTTGAGACTGACCGCTTCCAGCGCGGCCCGCTGGTCCTCCGAGATCATGCCGGGCCGATCGCCAGGGCGTGGTTGTCCTCGTTCCCGATGCGGACGGCCGCGGCCCGGTCCCGTGCGGTCAGTGACTTGGTGTTCGCCACCGGGATGATGCGGACGTCCTCCCGGCCGACCATCGCCCGCAACGCCGCGTCGAGGGCGGCCCGGTCGGTGTCGGTGAGCCGGTCGCGGACGTCGGCGAGGCCGACCCAGGCGCCCGGCGCGGTGGCCAGATCCCGGTACGCCGAGCGAACCAGTGCCTCCACCTCCGCCGCGGACACCGGTGCCGCCGCTGCCGCCGTCGTCGTAGCGGTCACCGTGGGTGCCGGTGCTTCCTGTCGCGGCTCGCTGGTCGCCGGGGCGGCCGTTGCCTCGGTCTGCTTGAAGAAATCGCCGTGGCTGACCCGGAGCCGGTCCAGCGAACGGTGCAGGTTGGACAGGACGACGAACAGGGACCGGGTCGTCGAGCCACCCTGCTTCGGCGGCGCGGCGGTGTGCAGCTGACGTGCCACCCGCCAGCCCTGCTCGGTCAGCTCGTGGGCGAAGGGCCGGTGCGTCCGATCGGTGTCCACCAGGCCAAGGTCGACGAGCTTCGTGTTGTCCTTGCCGGTCAGCGTGAAACCGGCCAGCTCTTTCAGCTCGACGTTGGTGAGTCGGCGTGCCTCGACCATCAGCACCACGAGGGCGTTGATCTGGTTCGGCGTCAGGTGCGGGACGTCCGCCGGGCTCGTCATGATGTCTCATCTCCGTGGGGGTGCGTGCCGCCCGCGCGTCGCCGGGCCAGTAGCCGACGGATCCCGTCGACCACCGCCGGCGCGTCGGTGAGCACCTGTTCGTTGGTGAAGCGGAGCACGTCCAGCCCGAGGAGTTGCAGCTGTACGTCTCTCCGCCGGTCGTTTGCGAAAGCGATTCGCCCACGATGCTCCGGGCCGTCCACCTCGACCGCAAGACCCTCCGTGGGCCAAAACAGATCCAGACGGTACGCCGTGGCCAGGACGTGCCACTCGTAGGTCTGGTTCCACCGCCGGCCCCGCGCCCAGTCGTGCGGTGCGAGCGCACGTTCCAACGCCTGCTCGGCGGCGCTGTCACCGCGGGGCACGCCCGCGATCGGCGGCCAGGCCAGCACCGTCGACGCCGGCTCGGCGGCGAGGGCCGGAAGCCGTTCGGTCGTGCTGGCCAGCCCGGCGAATCGCGCCGGCACCGGCATGGGCACCGAGCGCACCCGGTCGGCGTGGCGCAGCGTCCCGCCGGCCAACCACACCGTGAAGCCACCGTGCCGCACGAGCCACTCGGCGGCGGCCACCAGCGTCCGCTCGGCGTCGGCGTCGGCGTCGGGCAGGGCCATGACGAGTACGCAGCTCTGCCGGTCGTACGCGTCGGCGATCACTCGGGCGAGCCCGGCGGCGCGTACCCCCGGGGCGAAGCGGGACCGGCCGCCGGGGTGGTGCGGGCCGCGTAGCCCTCGCTCGGCGAGGTCGGCCAGGAACGGGCCGAAGTGCCGGGAGCCTGCGGCGGTACGGGCCGCGAGTGCCCGCACCGCCGCCACGCCGAGCGTGCCCTCGCTGTCGACATGGTCGGCTCCCGCCAGCCAGCGGGGGAACATCGCGAGGGCCGCGGTGTCCAGTTGGTCGAGCAGGGTGTCCACGAGGTCACCGAGAGGGCATGTCACGGTGGGCCGGTAGTGCACGATTGCGGGTGCCGCCGGTGGTAACGGGTCGAGTGCCACCCGCAGCAGCTCCGGGTCGATGCCCGGCAGGTGACTGACTCGCCCTGTCGGCGGGGCAGCCCACCAGGCCCTGCTGGCGTCGCCGTCGGCCCGGACGGGGTGTGCCATGGCGGCACCCTACGACACCGACGGGCGCGGCCGGGGACCCTCGGTAGCGAGGCGGTGCGACCCCCGCTCAGCGCAGCCGGCGGATGTCGCCGTACGCGCGGTAGTAGCCACCGCGGCTGGACTCGCGCACCTCGGTCACCAGGTAGCGGGCGCCCGGCTCGCGAATCCCCTTGGGGAACTGCACCGACCAGTCGCGCCGGTAACCGTCGGAGAGCACCTGAACCCGCAGCCGCCCCCGATCGTCCAGGCACTGCACGACCACGCCCGCGCCCGAGTCGCTGGTCACCTCGACGATCGTCGGCTGCACCGGCTGGGGTGCCTGGCGGGGGGCCTTGATGTCGCGTACCTGGGGCACGTTCCCGGCCTGCGCCGCGCGGATCGCCGGCTCGCTCGCGTCGATGCAGGCCAGATGGCCGCCGGTGGTGACGACGTAGAGCCGGTCGTCGTGGTACTGCATGGAGTACGCCGAGCCGCAGCCGGTGCCGAGCTTCCACAGCCGGGTGCCTGCCTCGTCGAAGCAGTAGATCGAGGACTGGCTGTCACCGGCGAAGACGTACTCGCCGCCCTCGGCGGTGGCGCAGGAGAAGACCGGGGCGTCGCAGCGGTAGGTGCGTTCGAGCCGACCCGACTTGGACAGCCGCACCACCTCGCGGGTGCCCGTCCCGGCGAACACACTGCCGCGCTCCTGCCAGCCGAAGAGCACCGAACCGGTGGTGGTGTGCCACAGTTCGCTGCCGGTGCGCCACTCGTAGCCGGTCACGCCCTGCGAGTGGCCGTGGTAGATGGCGTCGGCGTCGCACCGCACCATCCAGGCCGAACGCCCCCGCCCGGGGCGACGCCACAGGAACTCGTCCTCGTGATCGACGGCGGTGATCCCGCCGTTGGCGTCGGAGACGCCGAGGACGCCGTCGTGGATGTCCAGCCAGTAGATGTCGATCTCCGGGGCGATCGCGTACGCCACGCGGGGCACCTTGCCGGACAGGTCGTAGACGTTGCCGTCGTCGCAGCCGGCGTAGATCCAGGCGTCGTCGGCGACGATGCACTTGACCCCGTCGGGAAGGCGGACCTGGCTGCGCACCTGGGCGTCGTGGTCGAGCGTGGTGATGACTCCGTGCTCGTTGCCGACCATGCAGTGCTGCCCGTCGACGAAGATGCCGAAGGCGGGGCCGCCGGAGTCGTAGCGCCAGAGCACCGGGGCGGTGTGGGCGGTGGAGCGGGTGCTCACGATCTGCCGCCGCGACACGGTGCGCTTCTGGCGGACGCCGGGGACCGCCGGCGCGTAGCCCTTGCGGACCTTCTCCCCGATCTTCTTCGCTGCGGCGGCCCGGGCGCGGGCGTTGTCCGGATAGGCACTGGCCTTGACCTGACCCTGGTCGCCGATCCGGCCGTAGCGCACCGTCAGCGTGGCGTTGTCGACGATGACCTCGTAGAACTTGTGCGCACCGTCCACTTCGGACAGTTCGAGGTAGGTCGTCTCCTGGGACATGGGGGGCCTCCGAGGGTCAGCGAGCGGCGCGATCCGGCCGGCGCGGCGACAGTGACCACACGTTAACGGAGCCCTCCGACAGAATCGGCGTCCGGCCAGCGCAGCGCGTCGTCGCGGAGCACCGCGTGCGCGCCGACGGTCTGGTTGACGATCTGCGTCACCCGCACGTCGACCGCGATGCTGGCCAGCGCCACCGCGTCCGCGCGGCTGAGGCCGTGCAGCCGCTGCATCAGGGTCAGCATCGAGTCCAGAGCGGTGAACGTGGCGTCGTCGAGGGACGTGCCGACGCCCAGGGTCAGCCACGCGTCGGGGGTACGGGCCACCGGGCCGGTGACCGGAAAGTCGTCGCGTACGTCGAAGGTCAACGTCACCTCGTCCATCTGACACTCGATCGCGGTGCCGCCGACCTCGCCGTCACCCTGTGCGGCGTGCCCGTCCCCGACGGAGAACAGCGCGTCGTCCACCGGGATCGGCAGCAGGAGGGTGCTGCCGGCGGTGAGGTCCCGGCAGTCCAGATTGCCGCCCCACGGGCGCGGTGGGGTCGTCGAGTGCAGCCCCGGCTCGGCGGGCGGCATGCCGAGCACTCCCATGAAGGGCCGCAGCGGAACCGTGTGGCCGTGCTGGTTGCGACCGGTCATGCTCACCGGGTCCAGCGTCCAGGCGTGCACCACCTGGTGTTCCTGCACGCCGTAGTGCTTGTTGAACCCGCTCGGCCAGCCGCCGGCCACTGTGGTTCCCCAGTTGCCCGGGACGACCGTGTCGATGCGTACCGCGAGGGTCTGACCAGCGCGCGCACCGCGGACGGCGACCGGACCGATCAAGGCGTGTCCGTGGTCGGGCCGGTGCTGCGCGACGCGGGGCCGCTCTCGGTTCGGCCCGCCGGGGTACGGGCCGGCGGACCACCAGCAGTCCAGGGTGCGGTAGGTGACGGAGTCGCCGGGGTCGATGGTGAGCACGGGCGGGAGGTCGGGGGAGAAGTGGCCGTGCAGGGTGTCGTCCCCGGGCGTGAGGGTGTGTCGCATCAGTGCAGGCTAGTGGCCACGTGCGGTGGGCAGGCAGGTGCGCGGTGGGTGCCGGGCGCACCCACCGCGCACGACTCAACCTGGGCGATGTCAACCCGAGGTGCACGAGCGAATCTGTGGGCGGGCGCTGCTGTTGCCGTTGGTCATCGTGGTGAAGCCGAAGGTGTTGCCGCTGCCATTGGAGCGCATGGTCATGACGGTCCCGCTGCTGTCCCAGGTGGCGGTGCCGTTCCAGATGGTGGAGACGCGCTGCGGCGAGGTGATGGCCACGACCACGGTCCACGTGCTGGCGCCACTGACCGTCACCGACGTGTTGTACCTGTCGCCCCAGACGTTGGGGGTCGTGGCGGTCGCGGTGCAGGTGCCGCCGGAGGGCGGCGGGGTGGTCGGCGGCGGGCTGGTCGGCGGCGGGGTGGTGCCGTCGGGCGCGACCGCGCGGCCGGTGGACGGCGAGATCATGCCGGGGCACAGGTTGCGGCTGGTCAGGTTGGCCATGATCTGGGGGATCGCGTCGCGGGTGTTCTGGATCCCGTCGTGCATCAGGATGACCTGACCGGCCTGGAGTCGACTCGCGTTGGACACGATCTGGCTGACGCTGGCGCCGTTCCAGTCCTGCGAGTCCACGTCCCAGATCACCTGGCGCATGCCCAGCGACGACGCCACTGACTGCAGGGTGGAGTTGGTCTCGCCGTACGGCGGCCGGAACAGAACCGGCCGGCTGCCGGTCGCCGACTGGATCGCCGAGCTGGTCTGGGACAGGTCCGACTGCATCTGGGACTGGCTCATCGAGGTCATGTGGGCGTGGTTCCAGCTGTGGTTGGCGACCCACATGCCGGCGGCCACCTGGGCCTGTGCGGCCGACCTGTTGTTCTGGACGTTCTGCCCGACGTTGAACATCGTGGCCCGTACGCCGTTGTTGCGCAGCACGTTGAGCAGCGCGCTGGTGTTGCCGGTCGGGCCGTCGTCGAAGGTGAGGCCGACGTAGCCGTTGCAGGTGGCGGCGCTCGACGGGGTCGAGGTGGCGGCGAGGACGACGCCGCACATGGCGACCGCGGTGGCGAGGACGGCGAGCGCCGCGCGCAACCGCCTCGACCACAGGGCCGTGCGGGGGAAGAGTCTGCTCATCTGGTGCCCCTTCTCGCAGACCCGGACGGCGGACGGCGCAGTCCGGACAGGTGTGGTGGTGGGTGGGTCGCGGCGCGCCACCGCATCGACCTCAATGGATCGGAGTATTACAGCGAGAATTCGAACACGTCAACAAGTTCCGGAATCACTCCGGAACAGTGCAGGGCGGCTTGTGAGGTAGGCACCCGTCCTGGCCAGTCGGGACTTTGTGGAGATTGATCTGGCGGGGAGTCAGTTGACGCCAGCTGCAGTCTTTGTGGTCGACATGATCCGGAAATTCATCGGAAGTATCGGCGGCCGACCACGGAGCTCGCCGCCGTCCGAGGTCGACGGATTAGTAAAGATTGTGAACAGAAGATGTTACAGTCACCTGGGTCGATATCCGGCTCGGATTTCGGCCACTGGGGTCCGAGGAAGGAGCAACCACATGACGAGACTCCGCGCGCTGGTCGCGCTGGCGGCACTGATCGTCGCTGGCGGACTGGTCGCGATCATTCCGGCGACCGCCGCGTCAGCGGCGGCCTGCTCAGCGTCGTGGCAGGCCTCGGCCGTCTACTGGGGAGACGCGCAGGTCTCCCACAACGGCCGCAACTACCGGGCGAAGTGGTGGACCCAGAACGAGGCCCCGCCAGGCACGACCGGCGTCTGGGAGGACCTCGGCGCGTGCGGAGGCGGCACCACGCCGCCCACCGGGGGGACCTGCTCCTACCCGAACTGGACCGCCGGGACGTGGTACGCCACCGGGGCGATCGTGCGGTACACCAACGGCCTCTACTACATCGCCGAGCACGACAATCCCGGGTACGACCCCGTCGTCAGCACCTGGTACTGGGAGCCGTACACCTGCGGTGGTCAACCACCGACCACCCCGCCGCCCACCAACCCGGGCGGCTTCGTGGTCACCGAGGCCCAGTTCAACCAGATGTTCCCGGGTCGCAACTCCTTTTACACGTACTCCGGGCTCGTCGCGGCGCTCAGCGCCTACCCGGCGTTCGCGCGCACCGGCAGCGCCACCGTCCAGCGCCAGGAGGTCGCGGCCTTCCTGGCGAACGTCTACCACGAGACCGGCGGGCTCGTGCACATCGTCGAGCAGAACACCGCCAACTACCCGCACTACTGCGACCCCGGTCAGCCGTACGGCTGCCCCGCCGGGCAGGCCGCCTACTACGGGCGGGGGCCCATCCAGCTCAGTTGGAACTTCAACTACAACGCCGCGGGCAACGCCCTCAACCTGCCGCTGCTGACCAACCCGTGGCTGGTGCAGACCGACGCCTCGGTGGCCTGGAAGACCGGTATCTGGTACTGGATGACCCAGAACGGGCCGGGCACCATGACCGCCCACAATGCGATGGTCAACGGCGCCGGGTTCGGTCAGACCATCCGCAGCATCAACGGCTCGATCGAGTGCAACGGCGGAAACCCCGCCCAGGTGCAGAGTCGCGTCACCAGGTACCAGCAGTTCGTCGGCATCCTCGGGGTGTCCGCCGGAGCCAACCTCTACTGTTGATCCGTGGCCGGGCCTCGGCGTACGTCGCCGGACGGCGTCGAGGCCCGGCGCATCGGCCGCCGGACCCGGTCGGGGCGGCGGCCGTTTCGGCGCGGCCAACCCGTTGACACGGCCGTGCTGCGCCCGGAACTATCAGCGACAGTCCATCGCCCCGACTCCCGTTGTTCACGAACTCCGATGACAACGATGTCAGGGCTCCGACCGCCACCCCCGCTCCACACTGCCCAGACGTTCGACGTACTCGACCCGGTTCGAGTCGAAAGGCTCCGTCCCTCATGTCGCACACCCCCCTTGCGCGCCCTCTCTCACCCCGCCTGATCGCGGCGACGACAGCCGCCCTGCTACCGCTGGGCCTGCTTCTCGCCGCGCCCGTGGCGAACGCCGCCCCCACCCCCGCACCGCCGGGCAACTTCACCTCCTCGTTCGAGTCCGCCGACCCGCAGCCCGCCACCAGCACCGTGGAGGTGGGCCAGAACGGAAAGCCGGTCCAGGCCAACCTGAGCGGCAAGGTCTCCACGCTGCCCGGCAGCCTGCTCGGCCAGGTCGACGCCGTGACCGCGAGCGACGAGAACCAGCCGCGAGAGATCGCCGCGAACCTCACTGACGACGATCCGTCGACCAAGTGGCTCGTGTTCGCGTCCAGCGGCTGGGTGACCTACCAGCTCGCCAAGCCGGCGACTGTCGTGCGCTACTCGCTGACCGCGGCCAACGACGCACCGACCCGTGACCCCAGGGACTTCGTCGTCCAGGGGTCGAACGACGGCAGCACCTGGACCGACCTGGACAAGCGTGCCGGCGAGAAGTTCAGCGGGCGCTTCGCCACCAAGACCTACAGCTTCACGAACCCGAACGCCTACGGCTTCTACCGGCTCAACGTCACCGCGAACTCCGGTGACTCGCTCGTGCAGCTCGCCGACTGGAACATCAGCGACGGCTCGGACGTCCGCCCGCCGGCCACCCCCATGGTCAGCGAGGCGACCGCCGGCCCGAACGGCGGCTACACCACGAAGCCGGACGTCGGGTTCACCGGACTGGCCGCGCTGCGCTACTCCGGCGGCGCCGAGGGCAACGGCCGGTCGTACGCGACCAACAAGCTCTTCGACGTCACCATCCCGGTCGGGCCGAAGACCCGACTGTCGTACAAGATCTTCCCCGAGTTCACCGGTGGAGACGGCCGGTACCCGTCCACCTACACCGCCGTCGACCTGCACTTCACCGACGGCAGCTACCTGAGTGGTCGCTCGCCCGCCGACCAGCACGGCTACCCGCTCACGGGTGCCGGTCAGGGCGCCTCGAAGGTGCTCTTCGCCGACCAGTGGAACCTGGTGCAGGCCGACCTGGGCACCGTCGCGCGCGGCAAGACGATCGACCGCATCCTGCTCGCGTACGACAATCCGCAGGCCACCGGGGAGACCCGGTTCCAGGGTTGGCTGGACGACATCGAGCTGACGGCCGCGCCGGCGTCGATCGACGGCTCGAAGCTGACCAACTACGTCGACACCCGACGGGGCACCAACTCGACGGGCGGCTTCTCGCGCGGCAACAACCTGCCGATCACCGCCGTGCCGAACGGGTTCAACTTCTTCACCCCGGTGACCGACGCGACCTCCGACTCGTGGGAGTACGAGTACCACCGGATCAACAACGAGGCCAACCTTCCCATGCTCCAGGGCCTCGCGATCTCCCACGAGCCCAGCCCCTGGATGGGTGACCGCAACCAGATGTCCGTCATGCCGGTCGTCGGTGGCGGGCCGCTCACCGGTCAGCCCGCCGGCCGTGCGCTCGCCTTCAGCCACGACGACGAGACGGCGCAGCCGGACCTCTACCGGGTCAGGCTCCAGAACGGCCTGGTCGCGGAGATGTCGCCCACCGACCACGCCGGGATCATGCGGTTCACCTTCCCCACCGGGCAGCAGACCGGAAGCCTCGTCTTCCACAACGGCACGTTCACCATCGGCACGGACGGCACGTTCACCGGTTGGGTCGACAACGGAAGCGGCCTGTCGGCCGGTCGTAGCCGGATGTTCGTCTCCGGCGCCTTCGACCGGGCGCCGACGGCGTCCGCCGCGACCTCGGCCACCTTCGACCTCTCCGGCTCGCGGGAGGTGACGATGCGTCTCGCCACGTCGTTCCTCTCCGTCGACCAGGCGCGCCGTAACCTCGATCTGGAGGTCACCGGCAAGAGCTTCGACCAGATCCACGCCGCCGCCACGGCCGCGTGGAAGGACCGGCTCGGCCGGGTCGAGGTGCGGGGCGCCAACGAGTCGCAGTTGGTCACCATGTACTCGAACCTGTACCGGCTGAACCTCTACCCGAACTCGCAGTCGGAGAACACCGGCACCGCCGCCGCGCCGCGCTGGCAGTACGCGAGCCCGGTCTCGGCGCCGACCGGCGCGTCGACCCCGACCCGGACCGGCGCGAAGATCGTCGACGGGCAGATCTACGTCAACAACGGCTTCTGGGACACCTACCGCACCGTGTGGCCCGCCTACGCGCTGCTGTACCCGGACGTCGCCGCGAAGATCTCCGACGGGTTCGTCCAGCACTACCGCGACGGCGGCTGGATCGCCCGCTGGTCGTCCCCGGGCTACGCCGACCTGATGACCGGCACCAGCGCGAACGTGGCGCTGGCCCAGGCGTACCTCACCGGGGTCAAGCTGCCCGACCCGCTCGCGGCGTACGACGCGGCCGTCAAGGACGCGACCGTCGCGTCCGGGCGCAGCGCGGTCGGGCGCAAGGGCATCGAGAGCTCCCTGTTCCTCGGCTACACGCCGACGTCCACGGGGGAGTCGGTGTCGTGGGCGCTGGAGGGCTACATCAACGACTTCGGCATCGGCAACATGGGTGCGGCGCTCGCCAAGGACCCGGCCACGCCGAAGTCGGAGCGTGCCCGGCTCAAGGAGGAGTCGCGGTACTTCCTGGAGCGGGCCCGCAACTACGTCCACCTCTTCGACCCGAAGACGAAGCTCTTCCAGGGCCGCGACGCCGCCGGCAACTTCCTCGCCGGTGACCCGCTGGACTGGGGTGGCGTCTACACCGAGACCAACGGGTGGAACTTCGCGTTCACCGCCCAGCAGGACGGCCAGGGCCTGATCAACCTGTACGGCGGGCAGAAGGCGCTGCGGGACAAGCTCGACGCGTTCTTCACCACCCCGGAGAACGCCGACCGCCCCGGTGGGTACGGCGGCGTCATCCACGAGATGCTCGAAGCACGCGCGGTGCGGATGGGACAGCTCGGCATGAGCAACCAGCCGTCGCACCACATCCCGTACATGTACAACGTCGCGGGCGCGCCGGCCAGGACGCAGGAGACGGTACGAGAGATCCTGCGCCGTCTCTACGTCGGCAGCGAGATCGGCCAGGGCTACCTGGGCGACGAGGACAACGGCGAGATGTCGTCGTGGTACATCCTCAGCTCGCTGGGCATCTACCCGTTGCAGGCCGGGTCGTCCGAGTGGGCGATCGGCTCGCCGCAGTTCACCCGCATGACCGTGCACCGCAGCAGCGGCGACATCGTCGTCAACGCGCCGAACAACAGCGCGGCGAACATCTACGTGCAGGGCGTGTCGGTCAACGGCAAGAAGCAGCGCGGCCTGTCCCTGGATGTCGCGACGCTCGCCAAGGGCGGCACCATCGACTTCCAGATGGGATCCAAGCCGTCGTCCTGGGGCAGCGGCAAGAACGACGCCCCGCCGTCGCTGACCAAGGGTGACGAGGCGCCGAAGCCGTTGCAGGACGTCACCGGCCCCGGTCTCGGCACCGCGACCGCAACCGGCGGTCAGGACGCGTCGAAGCTGTTCGACGACTCGTCGACCACGCAGCTGACCTTCACCTCGGCGACCCCGCAGATCACCTGGGCCTTCCGTGGTGGCAGGCAGAAGCCGAAGTACTACACGGTCACGTCCGGGGCCGGTGCCGGCGATCCGGCGGACTGGCGTCTGCAGGGTTCCAACGACGGCCTCACCTGGACCACAGTGGACTCCCGCACCGGTCAGGTGTTCCCGTGGCGTAACCAGACCCGCCCGTACTCGATCGACAAGCCGGGACGGTTCGCGCAGTTCCGCCTCGCCGTCACGAAGACCGTCGGCGCCGCGCAGACCAACCTCGCCGAGGTCGAGCTGCTCGCCGGGGGTGACCTCGACCTCGGCGGCGGCGACATCACGGTCACCGCGGCGGACGGCGTGCACGCGAGCACCGGCGTACCCGTCTCGGTGCCTCTGGCCACCGTCACCGGCGGCGACGCCAACGGCTACCAGGCCACCATCGACTGGCGTGACGGCACGCCGGTCACCGCGGGCACCGTGACGTTGAGCTCGCGGGCCGTCTACCGCATCGCCGGGTCGCACACCTACACCACACCCGGCTACCACCAGGCGAACGTCACGGTGACCGACGGCGAAAGCCAGAGCTCCGCGACGGTCGGCGTCGAGGTGGCGTACGCCCCGGCCTCCGGCCTCACCGCCGCGTTCGACAGCGTCTGCGTCGGCGACGAAGGGGTCCTGGCGGCGGACTGTGACGCCAAGTCGTGGGCGTACTCGCGGGCCGCCCTGGCGGCCGGTGGTGTGACCCAGGGCCAGCCGCAGCAGGTTCCCGCAACGGCGCTGCGGTTCACCCTGCCGGTGATCCCGGCCGGGCAGCCGGACAACGCCACCGGCAACGGGGCGACCGTCGTCCTCGACCTTCCGCAGGACGCGAAGAGCATCTCGTTCATCGGCGCCGGAACGCAGGGCAACCAGAGCACCACCGGCACGGCGACGTTCAGCGACGGCAGCACGGCCAGCATTCCGATCCAGTTGAGCGACTGGACGCTGGGCGGCAACGCCAACGGCACCCCGTCCTACGGCAACGTCATCGTCGCCCGGACGGCGTACCGGTTGCAGGGCACGAGCCGTGACGGCGCCCAGCCGTTCCTCTTCGCCACCGCGCCGTACCAGATTCCGGCGGGCAAGACGCTGGTGTCGGTGACCCTGCCGACGCAGACCGGTGACCCCCGCTCGGCGGGTCGGATCCACGTGTTCGCCGTGGCCAACGACGGCACGCCCGCCCCGGCGCTGACGACCGCCGCCCCGAAGAACCAGACGGCCACCGCCGGGCAGGCCCTCGCGGCGAACCTCGGTGCGGTGACCGGCGGCGTTCCCGGTACGACGGGCTACCGCGCCCGCGTCCAGTGGGGTGACGGCACGGTTCCGGACGACGTGACGATCGGCGCGTCCGGCGCGATGAGCGGCCAGCACACCTACGCACGGGAGGGCACCTACACGGTGCGCGTCACGCCGTGGGACACGCTGTCGAGCAGCACCGAGTCCTTCACCGTGACCGTGGCTCGGGGCGGATCGCAGCCGGCGATCGCGCTGTCCGCGTCCGGCACCATCGCCACCGGTGGCGCGATCACCGTCAACGGCAGCGGCTTCGCCGCCGGCGAGCAGGTGACCGTCAGCGTCGGCACCGACCCGGGCCGGACCACGAAGGTCGCGGCCTCCGCGACGGGAACGGTCCGCGCCTCGGTGCCGACCTCCGGTGACGCGCAACCCGGCCGGTACGCCGTCACCGCGACGGGCGCGTCCTCGCGTACGCCGGCCACTGCCACCGTCCAGGTCACCGGGGAGCCGGAGGCGCGGACCTACCAGCCGCGGGTGGCCCTGCTGACCACCTCGGGCCCGCGCGGCACGTCGATCATGGTCGACGGTTCCGGGTTCGCGCCGAACGAGGTGGTCACGATCGCCTTCGGGACCGGACTGGCGGTCAGCACCGTGCGCGCGAACGGTGACGGCGTCATCTCCGGCGCGACGGTCAGCGTTCCGGGTGCGGCGAAGGCGGGCGCGACCAGCGTCACGCTGAACGGCGCCACGTCGGCGACGAAGGTGTCCCGACCGTTCACCGTCACCGGCTAGCACCGAGCCGGGGACAGTACAGCCGCGTGGGGCGGGCCGTGTTCAAGGCCCGCCCCACGCGTTTGTCGCGCAACCCACTGTTAGCGTCGTCTGCCATGGACGATCACGCGCTGCTCGCCTCGGGGCGCGACGCCGACGTCTACGCCCTCGACGAGTCGCGGGTGCTGCGCCGCTACCGCCAGGGCGGGGACAGCGCGCCCGAGGCGGCGTTGATGGCCTACGTCGCGGCCGCCGGCTACCCGGTGCCCGTGGTGTACGACGCACAAGGGCCCGACCTGGTGCTCGAACGACTCCACGGCGAGACTCTCCTGGCGTCGATGCTCACCGGGCGCACCGGCATCGGCGCGGCCGCCGACCTGCTCGTGGGCCTGCACGACCGCCTCCACACCCTGCCGGCCCGGGTCAGCGCCGACCCGGCGGACCGCGTCCTGCACCTCGACCTGCACCCACAGAACGTCATGGTGACCTCGCGCGGGCCGGTGGTCATCGATTGGCGCAACGCGACCGAGGGGCCGGCCGACCTGGACGTGGCCATGACCGCTCTCATCCTCGCCGAGGTGGCGGTCAGTCACGACTCGCAGCTCGCCGATCTTGCTCGGGACGGCCTCGATGTCTTTCAGCGACGCGCCGAGCCGCCCCGGGCCAGCCAACTACGACGTGCGGTGGGTCTGCGCCGGGTCGACCCCGCGCTGTCCGCCGTCGAGAAGTCCGCCCTGGGTCGCGCCGCCGCACTGGTCCACACCCGCGTGGGCTGAGGCAGAGCCGAGCGCCCAGTCGGGCTCAACGCGGTGGCAGCAGCGCGTCGATCAGGGCACGCAGCGGCCCGACCAGGTCCTGTTCGGTGGCGGAACCCAGCGGTTCCAGCCGGATCGACGACCGCAGCACCGCGACGCCGTTCGGTGCGAACTCAAGCCGCTAGCGGCGCGCCCAGTCGGAGTTGCCAGCTTGCGCCCCGGCTGGTGAGCCGGACGACCGCCAACGGCTCCACGTCCACCTGCCGGTACGTCGCCATCGGAAGGCCGAGGGCGTGCACCACCGCGACCCGGATCACCAGTGGGTGGGTGACCGCGATGACGCGTCCACCGGCTTTCTGCTGCTCGTCCAGCCAGCCGCCGACCCGATCCCGCACGGCCGTGACGGACTCACCGCCGTGCGGCGCGGACTCCGGTGCGGACAGCCAGTCGTGCAGCGCCTGCGGCTGCGATTCAGCGATCTCCTCAAGCGACCGGCCGGACCAGTCCCCGTAGTCACAGTCGGCCAACGCGGTCTCGATCGTCGGCAGCAGGCCGAAGGCGTCGGCGGTCTGTCGGGCGGCCACCGCGGGGCTGGACAGGCAGGTGGCGTTCACGCCGAGGGGCCCGCGCCGGTCCGCACCCGCCTGGGCCTGGGCGAGTGCGGCACGCAGGCCACCCTCGTCCAGGCCGTCGTCGGCGCCGCCGAAGCGGGTCCGGCGCAGAGCGGCGGTGTGACCGTGGGCGACCAGCCGGAGGCTGGTGCCGGTCATGTGCTCGGCAGTGCGGTGCCGGCCCGACGACGCCGCTCGTGGTGCATCAGGGCCGCGAACAGCAGGCCGATGCCGGTCCAGAGCACGACCTGGGTGCCGAGCGAGGCAAGTCGGAAACTCCACAGCAGGGTCGCCGGGAAGTCCGCCGGAACCTCCTGGAAGGACGGCATCACCACGTACGACACTGCCGTGACCAGCAGGAACCCGCCCACGGCCGCGGTGGCGCGCAGCCACGTAGGCGCCTGGGCGCCGACCGACCGGTAGCCCAGCGAGCCGGCCCACACGGCCACCAGCCCGAGCACCACCATCAACAGGTAGGTGACGGTCCGTTGGTTGATGGTGGCCGGGTCGCCGACCGCCGGCGGGTTCGCCGGGTACTTGAGGAACGGCACGATCACCGCGCCGAGCAGCGCCGCGCCGGCCAGCAGCAGACCGGACCGCCCGTCGTCGTCGCCGCGCCGCCGCCGGGACAGCAGGACGTACGCCGTGGCCAGCAGGCCACCCATCGCGGCCCCGAACAGGCCGGTGGCGAGGAACAGACCGCCGCGCTGACCCGTCCGGCCGACCAGGGCGTCCTCGTGATCGTGCGCGCCTGCGGCGGGCGCGGCGTGCGTCGCCGCCTCCTCGATGGCGATGGCTGCCTCGACGTGCGGTTCGCCAGCGACGTACGCGAACGTCCCGGCGATCAGGCCGGCGATCAGGCCGGCCAGCAGCCCGCGAACGAGGACGGCGACGAACGGGGGAGTGGTGGTGGTGTTCAGTGGCACGGGACACCCAGCAGGTGCCTGCCGTCGTGCATCAGCTCGTGCAGGTACATCCCGCTGCGGGACACCGCCCCCTGGTCGAAGGCGACGAGGTACGCCAGCAGGGTGAGCACGGCAACGGTCGCCAGGACCGGCCACAGTAGACGGACACTGCCAGCGGGGTGCACCACCGGCTGGCTGGAAGCGGAGCTGGACATGAATACACGAACCTCCCCAGGGATGACGCGTCCCCATCGCAAGGCTGCGGACGACCGAGCGTCCTGGCTCGCGGCCCCCAGTTGTGGTTGGGGAACCGCTCACAGTGGCGCGACCGCGCCGGATTCACACCGGCTTCCCTCGCGTCGCCGCAGATAGTGGGTCGACGGTAGCGGTGCCGCCTCAGACGGTCAACCCGGACCCCGCGCCCCGACCGCGTCCGGATGCCGGCACGTCAGCGAGGCGCCCCAGCCGCAGGCGCCGGTGGATTCGTCAGACCAAAAGGCGACACTGCGGGGAGCTGGTCGTGGCGCGCGTTCCGGGATTCAACAACAGTCTGTTACCGCTAACATGGTCAACCTGCCAGATCGACTCTGTGGCTCCGGGTTGACCCGGAGGGCTCGATCAGCGGCTGGGCGGGGTGTGGAGTGAACGAGAAGGCGCCGGGACGGGTCCGGTGACGACCGGCGAGGTCGCGCGACGGCCGGGCATCGTCGACGCGCATCATCACCTCTGGGTCCGGGCGCGGCACCCACAGCCCTGGATCGACCCGCACACCATGGCCGCGATCGACGACGACTTCACGCCGGTCGAGCTCGCCCCGGCGACCCGGGCCGCCGGGGTCACCCAGACCGTGGTCGTCCAGTCCGTCGCCGTTCGGTCGGAGACGCCCGAGCTGCTCGGCATCGCGGCCGACGATCCCCTCATCGCCGGGGTCGTCGGCTGGGTCGACCTCACCGCCGCCGATGTCGACCGTCGCCTCGCCCGACTACGCAGGGCGCGCGGCGGCCAACGGCTGGTCGGGATCCGCCACCCGGTCCAGTCCGAACCGGACCCGACCTATCTCGACCGCCCCGACGTGCGGCACGGCATCGCCGCGGTCGGTGCCGCCGGCCTCGCCTTCGACCTCCTGGTGCACCATCGTCAGCTGCCGGCGGCCGCCCGGCTCGTCCGCGACCTGCCCCAGGTGCGGTTTGTCCTGGACCACCTCGGCAAGCCCCCGCTCGGGCGCGCCGATCTCGATGACTGGCAGCGCGACCTGCGGGCGCTCGCGGCTGAGCCCAACACGACGGCGAAGCTCTCCGGCCTGGTGACCGAGGTGGACGGTGGGTCCTGGACGACGGCCGACCTGCGGCCCGCAGTCGAGCACGCCCTGGACGTGTTCGGGCCGGATCGGCTGATGTTCGGCTCGGACTGGCCGGTGTGCCTGCTCGCCACCTCGTACACCCGCTGGGTCACCGTCCTCGATGACCTGCTGGACCCGCTGACCGACGACGAGCGGGCCGCGATCTGGCGCCAGACCGTCAGCCGGGTCTACCGGTTGGCCCCGTCCTGAGGCGGCAGCGCCTTCCCAACTGGGGACATAGCATGTTATCGATAACATGCTGACGGCGGCAGCGATGTCGATTTGATCGGACGTATGCCTTCGACTGTGCAGGTAACGATGGCAAAACATGCGCGCAAGACCTTGGCAACATGCGTGAATGCGTGGCAAGGTAACGCCTGATCGTGGGAAACATCAGACCTATCTCCAAGGGATGTGTGGCTACCTAGCCGCACCACCGTTAAAGCGGGGTCGGTCGCTCACAGGCGTTCGGCTCGTCGGCGGGTCCCCGTCGGACGCCGGCGCCGCGCTTGGGGAGGTCAGGTCCGACGATGAGTAGCGCCGAGGCAACCGCCGGCACACAGCGCGGCGAACTCAGCGACTGGTTCCGGGAACGGATCTCCCACGCCGTCTCCGAGTTCACCGCCGCGACCGCGCTGGTCGTTCTGTTCATCGCCTTGACCTTCGCGAGTCCCTACTTCCTGACAGCGGACAACCTCTTCAACATCGGGGCCCAGACGGCGGTGATCGCCATCATCGCCACAGCCCAGACGATGGTCATCATCACGAAGGGCATCGACCTGTCCGTGGGGTCGGTCGCGGCGCTCGCCGGCGTGTTGGGCGCGATGGTCGTGCGCGACCTCGGCTTCTCGCTCTGGGCGGCGACGGCGGTCGCGATCGGCGTCGGCGCGCTGGCCGGGCTGTTGAACGGCCTGCTGGTGACGGTGGCCCGGATTCCGCCGTTCATCGCGACACTGGGGACGATGTCCGTGGGTCGCGGCCTGGTCTTCATCATCACCGGAGCAGTCGGCGTGTACGGCCTGCCGCGGTCCTTCCAACTGCTCGGCAACGGGCAGATCCTCGGCATCCCGTTCGCCGTGGTGATCACCGTCCTGGTCGCCGTCGGGGTCGCCTTCCTGCTCTCCCAGACCCGCTTCGGTCAGTACACCTACGCGATGGGCTCCAATCTGGAGGCGGCCCGCCGCTCCGGCATCCGGGTCGGGCGGCACCTGACCGGGGTGTACGTCCTGGCCGGCGTGCTGGTCGGGCTGGGCGGCATGATCGCCGCGTCCCGGGTCAACTCCGGCCAGCCCAACTACGGGATCTCGCTGGAACTCGACGTCATCGCCGCCGCCGTCATCGGCGGAGCCAGCCTGTTCGGCGGGCAGGGCCGGATCGTCGGGACCATCATCGGCGCGTTCCTCATCGCCCTGGTCCGCAACGGCGCCGTCCTGCTCGACATCAGCATCCACTACCAGCAGGTGATCGTCGGCGTGATCATCTGGGCCGCCGTCTACTTCGACCAGTACCGCCGCCGGCGGCTGGAATCACGGGGTTGACATGCCATTCCGAGAGTCCGAACGAGGAAGGACACACACCATGGCACACACCACCACCAGCCGGCGGACGCGAGGACGACTCCTGCGCGCGCAGGCCATCCTGGCCGCGGCCGCGGCGACCGCCCTGCTCAGTGCCTGCGGCGGGGTCGAGGTCCGTGACGGCGGCGACGGCGCGACCAAGGACGCGAGCGGCCCGTTGAAGCTCGCCGTGGTACCCAAGGCGGTCGGGGCCGACTACTGGAACACGGTCAAGGCGGGCGCCGAGTGCGCCGCGCAGCGCGCCGGGGACGTCACCGTCCAGTGGGACGGGGTGACCACCGAGACCGACGTCGAGGGCCAGGTCAACCTGATCCAGAACTTCGTCACCAAGAAGGTCGACGGCATCGTCTACGCGGCGACCGACTCCAGCGCGCTGGCACCGGCGACCGACAAGGCGCTCAGCGCCGACATCCCGGTCGCCATGATCGACTCTGGCACCAGCCCGCAGCCGTCGAACGTGCCCCTCTTCGCCACCGACAACCGCGCGTCGGCGACCGAGGCGGCGAAGCTGCTCGCCACCGAGCTCGGCCCCGGCAACCACGAGGTGGCGCTCGTCGAGTTCCAACCAGGATCGCAGACCAACACCGAGCGGGTCGACGGCTT
The DNA here is from genome assembly GCF_042873195.1 of Micromonospora arida. Classification (NCBI taxonomy): domain Bacteria; kingdom Bacillati; phylum Actinomycetota; class Actinomycetes; order Micromonosporales; family Micromonosporaceae; genus Micromonospora; species Micromonospora arida. The sequence continues at coordinate 405,679 of NZ_JBIALC010000004.1, forward strand.
CAAGGCCGGCCTCGCCCAGTACCCCAACCTGAAGCTGGTCGGCCAGCAGCCGAGCCGCAGTGACGTCAACGAGGCCCGACGGGTCACCGAGAACATCCTCACCGCCAACCCCAAGCTCGCCGGCGTCTTCGCGGCCAACGAGCCGAGCGTGCTCGGTGCCGCGCAGGCCATCCAGGCGGCCGGCAAGTCCGGCAAGGTGGTCATCATCGGCTGGGACGCGGCCCCGGACGAGATCGCCGGGGTGCGCAGCGGCCAGATCTCGGCGCTGGTCGTGCAGAACCCGTTCAAGATGGGCTACTTCGGCGTCGACAAGATGGTCAAGCACCTTCGGGACAAGGCGCCGCTGGCGTCGGCAGACACCGGCGTCACGTTCGTCACCAAGGAGAACATCGACTCGGCGGAGATCAAGGCGGTGCTCGAGCCCAGCTGCGCCAACCCGCCGGTGCAGTGATGGGCACGATCCCCACTGCCATCGCGGACAGCGATCAGCAACCCACCGACGCGGAACCGCCGGTCCTCGAAGCCCGCGGCATCGTCAAGCGGTTCGGGCACGTCGAGGCGTTGCGTGGCGCCGACTTCATGGTCCGCCGAGGTGAGGTCGTCGCGCTGATCGGTGACAACGGCGCCGGCAAGAGCACCCTGATCAAGACCCTGTCCGGCGTGCACCCGCCGGACGAGGGCGAGATCCGGGTGGGCGGCCGTCCGGTCCAGTTCTCCACTCCGGTCGATGCCCGACGGGCGGGGGTGGAGACGGTCTACCAGGACCTCGCCGTCGCCGACGACCTCAGCGTGGCCGCCAACCTGTACCTCGGCCGGGAGATCCTCCGCTCCGGACCGCTCGGCCGGCTCGGGCTGTTGGACAAGCGCGCCATGCGCCAGGGCGCCGCCGCCGCCCTGGACGAACTCGGCGTACGGATCCCTCGGGTCACCACCCCGATCGCGATGCTCTCCGGTGGGCAGCGGCAGTGCGTGGCGGTGGCCCGGGCCATCATCTGGGCGACCAACGTGGTCATCCTCGACGAGCCCACCGCGGCCCTGGGCGTGGTCCAGACCGGGCGGGTGCTCGACGTCGTTCGGCGTGCCCGTGACGCGGGCATGTCGGTGGTGCTGGTGAGCCACAACATGCCTCAGGTGCTCGAGATCGCCGACCGGGTCGAGGTCTTGCGCCTCGGTCGGCGCGCTGCCCAACTCCGCGCCGACGAGGTCACCACCGACGATCTGGTCGCGGCGATGACCGGCAGCACCAACGTGGATCGGGACGAGCGGTGACGGCTGTCGTCCAGCGGGGCGCCCGTGATCCCGCCCGTCCGGCGACCCGCAGCGGCGTCGGTCCGCCGCTGCGGGTGAGCCCCCAGGGCTTCGGCGCCCCCCCAGGGCGGCAATCTCTACCGGGCGATCTCGGACGAGCAGTTCGCCGGTGGCAGCATGTGGAGCCGACCGTGAGACCCGCACATCGGCCGTCACGACCGGGCCGACTCGATGCCGGTGTCGGCGTCGTCGGGTAACCCCTGCAACGACTCCTCCACGCCGATCAGGTGGTTGGCCATCCGGGTGCGCGCCCGCTCCGGGTCGCGTGCCACGAGGGCCTTCAGGATCGCCACGTGTTCGTCATGGGTGCGCAGGTCCGCACCCTCCTCGTGCAGACTCCGCCAGAGCCGGCCACGGATGGTGCGCCCGGCGAAGGCTTCGATCAGGCCGACGAGCACCGGATTCTCGGCGTGCACCGCGATGATCCGGTGGAAGGCGATGTCGATCTCCATGATCCGCTCGTGGTCCGGCGGTGACTGGCCGATCAACCGGGCCGCCTCGTCGAGCAGGTCACCCGCCTGGGACAGGGCCTCGTCGGTGATCCTGGTCGCCGCCAGGCAGGCGGCCTCGCACTCCAGCAGACGGCGAACGGTGTGGATGTGCCGGGGATCGCCCTGGCCCTGGAAGTCCACCACGAAACCCATCGGGGCCAGCAGTTGTGGCGCGTCGAGGTTGGTGACGTAGGTGCCGTCGCCCTGGCGGATGTTGACGATGCCAAGGATCGACAGGGCCGACATCCCCTCGCGCAGGGACCCCCGCGAGACACCGAGCTGCTCGGCGAGGTCCTTCTCGATGGGCAACCGGTCCCCGGGCCTGAACTGCCCTTCGAGGATCATCCGCTTGATGCCGTTGACCACTTCGTCAGTGCGAGACATGATCCCCCTAGCGGCCGGCGGGGGTGGCCTTCCCACCCGCGATCACGTACGCCGCCTCCGGAGATGACACGGTAGTCGGGTCTGTCGCCGCCCAGTAGTGGCCGTCAGGGAACCGGTAGAGCGCGACCGACTCGGTACGCATCCGGGTGGAGTAGCCGGGCTGGCTGGGCAGGACGTATCCGCTGCCGGAACCGGTGTCCCGGATGATGCAGGGATCGGTGAAGTGCTCGTGCAGGTGGTCGACGAACTCGGTGACCCGGTTGGTGAGGTCCCCCGAGATCGCGACGTAGTCGAGCACCGACACGTGTTGGACCATCTCGCACAGCCCGACACCGCCGGCGTGCGGGCACACCGGGACGTCGAACTTCGCGGCGAGCAGCAGCACGGCGACGATCTCGTTGATGCTGGCCAGCCGGCCGGTGTCCAGCTGGCAGAAGTCGATGGCCTCGGCCTGGAACAGCTGTTTGAACATCACCCGGTTGTGGCAGTGTTCGCCGGTGGCGACGCCGATCGGAGCGACGGCGCGGCGGACGGCCGCGTGGCCCAGGATGTCGTCGGGGCTGGTCGGCTCCTCGATCCACAGTGGCTTGAACTGGGCGAGGGCGGTGACCCACTCGATGGCCTGACCGACGTCCCACACCTGGTTGGCGTCGATCATCAGGTTGCGATCCGGTCCGAGGATCTCCCGCGCGATCGCGCATCGGCGGATGTCGTCGTCGAGGTTGGCACCCACCTTGAGCTTGACGTAGCCGTAGCCGGTGTCCACCGCTTCCTGACACAGGCGGCGCAGCTTGTCGTCGCCGTAGCCGAGCCAACCCGCCGAGGTGGTGTAGGCGGGGTAGCCGGTCCGGTCGAGCTCGGCGAGGCGGGCGGCCTTCGTGCCCTCCTTGGCCCGCAGGATGGCCAGTGCCTCGTCGCGGGTCAGCGCGTCGGACAGGTAGCGCAGGTCCGCGATGTCGACGAGTTGCTCGGGGGACATGTCGACGAGCAGCCGCCACACCGGCTTGTCGGCGAGCCGGGCGACCAGGTCCCACGACGCGTTCAGCACGGCCGCCAGGGACAGGTGGACGACACCCTTCTCCGGACCGAGCCAGCGCAGTTGCGAGTCGGAGGTGAGGAGGCGGTAGACCGCGCCCATGTCCGCTGCCATCGTCGCCACGTCCAGGCCCACGAGAAGCTGTGCCTGGTGGACTGCCGCCGCCGCGACGATGTCGTTGCCTCGACCGATGGTGAAGGTCAGGCCGTGCCCCGCGAGTGGCGCGCCCACGCCGTCGACGCCGTCGGTGTGCAGGACGACGTAGGCCGCCGAGTAGTCGCCGTCCTTGTTCATGGCGTCTGACCCGTCAGCGGTCAGGGAGGTGGGGAAGCGGACGTCTTCGACGGTGACGGCGGTGATCTGCGGCATGCGCTCCTCGCCCGACTAGGCTAAAGATCAGATGATCACTGGGAGTATACGGAGAGCCGCTCCAGCACGTCAACGATGTCGATCACCGCAGACCCGCAGACATATGATGTTTGCCTCGCCGGGCTGATCCGCCTTGCCGCCCATCGTGCCGGTTGGCGGGCGAAGGTAACGGGAGTGGCGGTCTGTGAGATTGGATGTTCCACTCCTGTTGGGGCATTGACGGCGACACATGGATGCGGCCTGCGCCACCATGGCCTGGATACATCGCATCTTTGTCGACTGTCGACAGCCGGTGGAGAGCCCCCGTCTCCGGTGCCTGGCGTCGGTCGGCGTGGCGTTGTCGGTCGGGGCGGTGACGGTGATCACCGAGTCGGCGCCGACACGCCCGACACCGACATGTGGGGTGTGACAACGGCTGCGCCCCTATATATGGTGTCGGGCGTAGCTGGTTCGGCCGCTCATCCGGGGCGGTCGAGGCAACAGGGAACCCGGTGGAAATCCGGGACTGTCCCGCAGCGGTGAGTGGGAACGACCGCCGTCAACAGCACTGGGCCACCAATCGGCCTGGGAAGCGACGGCCAGTAGGAGACCGGCGAGACCGGTCGTGCCCGCGAGTCCGAAGACCTGCCAGCGCGCCGCGTACCCGCACCCGGGTGGGCGGCGGTCCGAGGCCGCGTGGGACGGCTGACGCCACCTGACCCCACGCCGGACTGGCGTGGCGTCCGTCGGTGTCTGTCTCCTCGCGTCCGGGCCACCAGGTCTCGAACTCCGAGGAGCGAGTGGTGACAGTCACCGAGGTAGTCCCGGCCAGCGGCGACGCGACAGTGCGGCGGACGCCGATGCAGGTCCGCAAGCGCGACGGCGGCACCGAACCCGTGGACGTGAACAAGATCGTCCGTGCGGTCGAGCGGTGGGCCGACGACCTGACCGACGTCGACCCGATGCGGGTGGCCACCCGCACGATCAGCGGCCTCTACGACGGCGCGACCACTGCCGAACTGGACCGGCTGTCCATCCAGACCGCCGCCGAGATGATCGGTGAGGAGCCGCAGTACTCGCGCCTCGCCGCGCGACTGCTGGCCGGCTACGTCGACAAGGAGGTGCGTCGTCAGGGCATCACCTCGTTCAGCGCGGCGATCCGGGTCGGCCACGCCGAGGGCCTGATCGGTGACGACACCGCCGCGTTCGTCGCCGCACACGCCGCGACCCTCGACCACGCCATCGACCCGGACGGCGACCGCCGGTTCGAGTACTTCGGCCTGCGCACGGTGTACGACCGCTACCTGCTGCGCCACCCCACCAGCCGACTGGTGCTGGAGACCCCGCAGTACTGGCTGCTGCGGGTGGCCTGCGGCCTGTCCCGGACGGCCGACGAGGCGGTCGGCTTCTACCGGCTGATGTCCAGCCTGGCCTACCTGCCCAGCTCGCCGACCTTGTTCAACTCCGGGACCCGGCACACCCAGATGTCCTCCTGCTACCTGGTCGACTCCCCGCTCGACGAGCTGGACTCGATCTACCAGCGGTACGCCCAGGTCGCCAACCTGTCCAAGTTCGCCGGTGGCATCGGCATCGCGTACTCCCGGGTCCGCTCCCGGGGAGCGCTGATCCGGGGCACGAACGGGCAGTCCAACGGGATCGTGCCGTGGCTGCGCACCCTGGACGCGAGCGTCGCCGCGGTGAACCAGGGTGGCCGGCGCAAGGGCGCGGCCTGCGTCTATCTGGAGCCGTGGCACCCGGACATCGAGGAGTTCCTGCAACTGCGGGACAACACCGGCGAGGACGCCCGACGTACCCACAACCTCAACCTGGCCAACTGGGTGCCGGACGAGTTCATGCGCCGGGTCGAGGCCGACGAGCTGTGGTCGCTGTTCGACCCGCACGAGGTGCCCGAGCTGCCCGACCTGTGGGGGGAGCGGTTCGACGCCGCGTACCGGGAGGCCGAGGCGCAGGGGCGCTACGTGCGGCAGGTCCCGGCACGGGAGCTGTACGGGAAGATGATGCGGACCCTCGCCCAGACCGGCAACGGCTGGATGACCTTCAAGGACGCCGCCAACCGGCTCTGCAACCAGACCGCCGAGCCGGGCAACGTGGTGCACCTGTCGAACCTCTGCACCGAGATCGTCGAGGTGTCCAGTGACACCGAGACCGCCGTGTGCAACCTCGGCTCGGTGAACCTCGCCGCCCACCTCACCGACGGCGGCATCGACTGGGAGCGGCTGCGCGCCACGGTGCGGACCGCGGTGACCTTCCTCGACCGGGTCATCGACATCAACTACTACCCGACCGCGCAGGCGGCGGCGAGCAACCCCCGCTGGCGGCCGGTCGGACTCGGACTGATGGGCCTCCAGGACGTCTTCTTCGCGCTGCGGCTGCCGTTCGACTCGCCGGCCGCGCGGGAGCTGTCCACCCTGATCAGCGAGGAGCTGTACCTGACCGCGCTGGAGACCTCCGCCGACCTGGCGCGCGACTTCGGCGCGCATCCGGCGTACCCGCAGACCCGGGCCGCGCGGGGCCAGCTCCAGCCCGACCTGTGGGGTGTCGAGGGTACGCAGACCGCGCGGTGGGCCGCGCTGCGTGAGCGGGTCGAGGCGTACGGGCTGCGCAACTCGCTGCTCGTGGCGGTCGCGCCGACCGCGACCATCGCCTCGATCGCCGGGTGCTACGAGTGCATCGAGCCGCAGGTGTCCAACCTGTTCAAGCGCGAGACCCTGTCGGGGGAGTTCCTCCAGGTCAACACCGCTCTGGTGCGCGAGCTGAAGGCCCGCGGTCTGTGGACCGAGCGGATCCGTTCGGCGATCAAGCGGGCGGAGGGGTCGGTGCAGGACATCGCCGAGCTGCCGGCCGGCGTACGGGAGCTGTTCCGCACCTCGTGGGAGCTCCCGCAGCGGGCGCTGATCGACCTGGCCGCCGCCCGCGCCCCGTTCATCGACCAGTCCCAGTCGCTGAACCTGTTCCTGGCCGCGCCGACCATCGGCAAACTCTCCTCGATGTACCTGTACGCCTGGAAGGCCGGGCTGAAGACCACCTACTACCTGCGCTCGCGCCCAGCGACGCGGATCCAGCAGGCCACCGTCAGCGCTGTCGCACCCGTCGTCGTCGACGCGGAGGCGCTGGCCTGCTCGCTGGAGAACCCCGAGTCGTGCGAGGCCTGCCAGTGACCCCCGCCGACACCACCGACGCCAGCACCACCGACACGAGGACCACGCACATGCTGCTCGACCCCGGGATGGACCTGACTCTCCGCCCGATGCGCTACCCGCACTTCTTCGACCGGTTCCGCGACGCGATCCGCAACACCTGGACGGTCGAGGAGGTCGACCTGCACGCCGACCTCGCCGACCTGGACAAGCTGTCGCCGGCCGAACGGCACCTGGTCAGCCGCCTGGTGGCGTTCTTCGCCACCGGTGACACGATCGTCGCCAACAACCTGGTGCTCAACCTCTACCAGCACGTCAACAGCCCGGAGGGTCGCCTCTACCTGTCCCGCCAGCTGTTCGAGGAGGCCGTGCACGTCCAGTTCTATCTCAACCTGCTCGACACGTACGTGCCCGACGAGACGGAGCGCTTCGAGGCCTTCGCGGCCATCGAGAACATCCCCTCGATCCGTCGTAAGGCCGAGTTCTGCTTCCGGTGGATCGACTCTCTCAACGACCTGCGGGAGCTGCGGTCCCGCGAGGACCGGCGCACGTTCCTGCTCAACCTGATCTGCTTCGCCGCCTGCATCGAGGGTTTGTTCTTCTACGGCGCGTTCGCGTACGTCTACTTCCTGCGCTCGCGCGGCCTGCTGCACGGCCTCGCCTCGGGCACCAACTGGGTGTTCCGCGACGAGTCCATGCACATGGCGTTCGCGTTCGACGTCGTCGACACCGTCCGCGCCGAGGAGCCGGACCTGTTCGACGACGACCTCGCCGACCAGGTCCGCCGGATGCTCACCGAGGCGGTCGAGTGTGAGGTGCAGTTCGCCGAGGACCTGGTGGGCCAGGGTGTACCCGGTCTGACGTTGGCCGACATGCGGGAGTACCTCCAGCACGTCGCCGACCGCCGCCTCGCCCAACTCGGCATCGCGCCGCACTACGGGTCGAGCAACCCGTTCGGCTTCATGGAGTTGCAGGACGTCCAGGAACTGTCCAACTTCTTCGAGCGGCGGGTGTCGGCGTACCAGGTCGGGGTGACCGGCACGGTCGCCTTCGACGACGACTTCTAGCGGGCGGCCGCGGCCGACGCGTTGCAACACCCCGTCCGTACGCGAGCACGTCGCAGCGGGCGTCGGCGCGCCGATCTTGCAGCTTCGGTCGCCGATATGCGCGCAATGCTCATTTATGTCGCGACAGGAAGTGCAAGATCGCGGGGAAGGGTCGTTCCAGTCTCGTCGACCATGGAGTTGTGGTGCCTGATTTGGCGTTGTGTAGGCGCTTTGTCAACCACCACAACTCCATGATCGACGAGCGGTGCGGGGTTGGCCAGCAGCCACTGCGTCTAACGCGACGGTGCTGAGCTGCTTCTCATTAATTGATCAAGGAAGCGGCGCCCTCAGCGCTGGGCCTCTGCGACGTAGACACCTTTGCCTGGATGGCCCTCGGCCAACTCGCGGTCTTTGAGGATCGTCATGACCCGGTTGATCGTGGAGATGTGCACGCCGTACTGCTCGGCCATCTCGCGCGTGGACGGCAGTTTCTCGCCCGGAGCAAGTTCACCCGACTTGACTTTTCCCGCGATCTCGTTGGCGATCCGCCGGTAGTCCACTCGCTCGGTCGGCATGGGTCGATCTCCGTAGGGTTCCCTGGTTTCGGCAAACTCCTGGGATCTCGGCCGCACACCCACCTGGGGGGAGCACGGCAGATGGTCGCTGCCCCCAGGTGGGGCCAACGTCGTGAACGCGGGAGGGCGCCGCCGTGCCGATCGATGCACCGGTAAGTCGGGCAGACGAACTGTTCGCCGCGATGCGGACGCTTGATGTTCACTGGACTCGGGCACTTGACCAGCCGTGGCGTTCAGGCGGCTGCCTCGAGTGCACGAGTCAGCGCGAATGCCGTCAGCTCGATTGGTCGTTGGCTGTTGTGGCGGACGCCGCATCGATCATGTTGCAGAAGTAACGATGGACGGTGAGCAGTGCGGCGCGTTCGACGACGACTTCTAAGCGGCAACCGATCCGGGGGCCTGGCGTCGCTTGGTGAGCCACCGCATCACGTGCAGTGGGTGCGACGCCGGGTCCGGGATCGGGTGGAAGACGTGTTCGACAGCGCCGTCGGCGACGATCAGCGTCAACCGCTCGTAGAGCGTCATGTCGCCCGCGGTGCGGGTCGGCAGCCTCAGCGCGTCGGCCAGGGTCAGCCTCGGGTCGGGGATCAGCGGGTAGGGCAGCCGGAGTCGGTGCGCGAGTTCCCGCTGGTACCCGGTCGACTGCGCGGACAGGCCGTACACCCGGGCGGCGCCGGCCGCGCGGAGCTCGGCGTGGTGGTCGCGGAACCAGGCGGCCTGCTCGGTGCTGCCGCGCGCGCCGTGGATCTCCAGCAGCCCGTTGGGCAGGTCGACACCCGGTCGTCCGGTCAGCGGGTAGACGAAGATGACGCTGCGCCCGGGGCCGAGCGCGCCGAGATCGACCGGGCGGCCGTCGGTGCCGTAGAAGGACAGCGGCGGCAATCTGACGCCGACCAGCGCGGTGGGGTCGGCGCCTTCGGCGGGACTGCCGGGTACGACCTGGGTCGCGGCGGCGTCCAGGCGCGCGTCCAGCGCGTCCCGCTGGGCGGTCAACTTGCCGATCCGCTCCTGGAGGTTGGTGATGGTGCTGCGGTACGTGGCCACCGCCGCCGCGCACACGTCGGTGTCGTCGGAACCATCGGCGATCGACTCGACGAACGGGCGGGTCTCCTCGACGGTGAGGCCGAGCGCCATCAGCTCGCGGATCTGCGCCACCAGCCGCACCGCGATCGGGTCGTACTCGCGGTAGCCGTTGCTCAGCCGCCGGGGTACGACCAGCCCGGCCGACTCGTAGTACCGCAGTGCCCGGACCGTGGTTCCGGTCCGGCGTGCCAACTCACCCACCCGCATCCCGCGACCCTAAACCCGCACCCCGGGGTACGGGTCAACGTGTCCATCGTCGCGGTGTCAGGGCTGCCGTTTCCTGCCAGTCTGGCTGCGAACAGGCGGCTTGAGCAGGGAGTGTGTGATGACGGCAATCAGTCTGGTGCGGGCTCGGCAGATCCTCGACAGCAGGGGCAACCCGACCGTGGAGGCCGACGTGGTCCTCGCCGACGGGTCGACCGGCCGGGCGGCCGTGCCGTCCGGCGCGTCGACGGGGGCGAACGAGGCGGTCGAGCTACGCGACGGGGACCGGACGCGTTTCCACGGCAAGGGCGTCAGCACGGCCGTCGCCGCGGTCAACGGCGAGATCGCCGACGCGGTGCTCGGGCTCGATGCGGAGGACCAGGCCCTGATCGACGAGACGATGATCGCTCTCGACGGTTCCAAGGACAAGGGTCGACTGGGCGCCAACGCGATCCTGGCGGTGTCCCTGGCAACCGCGAAGGCAGCGGCGTTGGCCAACCGGCAGCCGCTGTACCGCTACGTCGGTGGCGTCGGCGCCCGCCTGCTGCCGGTGCCGATGATGAACATCATCAACGGTGGTGCGCACGCCGACAATCCGCTCGACTTCCAGGAGTTCATGATCGCCCCGGTGGGAGCGCAGACGTTCGCCGAGGCGGTCCGGATGGGCGCGGAGGTCTTCCACACCCTCAAGGCGTCCCTGGCCGCGTCCGGGCACAACACCAACGTCGGTGACGAGGGCGGCTTCGCGCCGACGTTCACGGACGCCGACGAGGCGCTGCGGTTCGTGCTGCGCGCCATCGAGGACACCGGTTACCAGCCCGGCGTCGACGTGCGGATCTGCCTCGACCCGGCCAGCTCGGAGTTCTTCCGCGCGGGCGTCTACGACTACGTCGGCGAGGGGCGCCAGCGCACCGTCGAGGAGCACATCGAGTACCTGCTCGATCTGGTCTCCCGGTACCCGATCAGCTCGATCGAGGACCCGATGGCCGAGGACGACATCGCCGGCTGGAAGCGGCTGACCGCAATGGCGGGGGAGCGCGTGCAGCTGGTCGGCGACGACGTCTTCTGCACCGACGTCGACCGGCTGCGCGACGGGATCGACGGCGGCTACGCCAACGCGATCCTGGTCAAGGTCAACCAGATCGGCACCCTCACCGAGACCCTGGCGACGGTGGACGCCGCGCACAAGGCGGGGTACCGGGTGGTGATGTCGCACCGATCCGGGGAGACCGAGGACACCACCATCGCCGACCTGGCTGTGGGTGTCGGCTGCGGTCAGATCAAGACCGGTTCGCTGTCACGCTCCGACCGCACGGCCAAGTACAACCAGCTCATCCGCATCGAGGAGGAGCTGGGTCAGCGCGCCAGCTACGCCGGAGGCCGCTGAGGGGTGTGCCTCGGCCGGGTCGCTCTGGAGGGCCGTCGTCATGCCGCCGGTGCCACGGTGAGCAGTGCGGCGAGTTGGCGCAGGATGGCCGGCCGGGCGCGGTAGTAGACCCAGGTGCCCCGGCGTTCGGCGTCGACCAGCCCCGCCTCACGCAGCGTCCTGAGGTGGTGCGAGATGGTCGGTCCGGTCAGGTCGAACGCGGGGGTCAGGTCGCAGACGCAGATCTCGCCGCTCTCGGCGGAGGCGATCATCGACATCAGTTGCAGCCGCACCGGGTCGCCGAGGGCCTTGAACGCGGGCGCGAGCACCGCGGCTGCCTCGGCCGGCACGCGCCGTTCGGCGAGCGGGGGGCAGCAGACCTCATCCTGTGCCGCTTGTTTCGACATTCATCTAGGTTGACATCTATCTAAACAGTATGCAACTGTCTGATTCGACAGACGTCAAGTCGCCTGATCTCTTCCGGAAGGGAACCCGCTGATGGCCGACATCACCGTGCGCCCCATGACCGACGCCGACGCCGACCGGGTCCTGGCGATCTATCAGGCCGGTCTGGACGCCGGCAACGCCAGCTTCGAGATCACCGCCCCGACCTGGGCGGCGTTCGACGCCGCGCGACTGAGCGCGCACCGTTTCGTGGCCGTCGACCGCGACGGGGTGGTGCTCGGCTGGGTCGCCGTCTCGCCGACCTCGACCCGCGCGGTCTACGCCGGAGTGGTCGAACACTCCGTCTACGTCGACCCCGCCACCCAGGGCCGGGGCATCGCCCGGCTGCTGCTGACCGCGCTGATCGCCTCCACCGAGGCAGCCGGCATCTGGACCATCCAGTCCGGAGTCTTCCCGGAGAACACCGCCAGCCTCACCCTTCACGAGCGGTCCGGCTTCCGGGTCATCGGCGTACGCGAGCGGGTCGGTCGCCATCACGACCGCTGGCGCGACGTCGTCCTGCTGGAACGTCGCAGCCCCACCATCACCTGACCGGCCTTGGCCCTCAGGACGGGGCCACCACACCGAGGAGCCACTGGTGAACGCTCTGGACGACCTTCCCACCATCGTCATCGGCGCCGGCCCGACCGGTCTCGCCGCCGCCGCGCACCTGCACGAACGCGGGCTGCCCTTCACCGTCCTCGAAGCCGGCGACACCCCGGGTCCCGCGGTACGCCAGTGGGGGCACGTGCGGGTCTTCTCGCCGTGGCGTTACAACATCGACCCGGCCGCCCGGCGGCTCCTCGACGAGGCCGGCTGGGTCGCCCCCGACCCGGGGGCACTGCCCACCGGCGCCGAGCTGGTCGACGACTACCTCCGGCCCCTCGCGCAGCTGCCACAACTGAAGCCACACGTGCGGTACGGGGCACGCGTCGAGGCGATCAGCCGGCTCGGCCTCGACCGGTTGTGGACCGCCGGGCGCGACACCGCACCGTTCCTGCTCCGCCTCGCCGACGGCGACGAGTTGGTCGCCCGCGCCGTCATCGACGCCTCCGGCACCTGGAGCACGCCGAACGTCCTCGGCGCGTCCGGTCTGCGCGCGCGAGGGGAGGCCGATGCGGCGGCGTACCTGGAGCACGCACTGCCGGACGTTCTCGGCGCCGACCGAGGCCGGTTCGTCGGACGGCACATCCTGGTGGTCGGCGCCGGTCACTCGGCCGCGAACACCCTGCTGTCCCTGGCGGAGCTGGCCGCCGTCGAGCCCGGCACCGAGGTGACCTGGGCCATCCGGGCCACCGCGCCGACGCGTACCTACGGCGGCGGGGACGCCGACGCCCTCCCGGCGCGGGGCGCGCTCGGCGTACGGCTGCGTGCGCACGTCGACGCCGGACGGATCCGGCTGCTCACCGGCTTCTCCGTGCGGACGCTCACCCCGACGGACGGCCGGGTGAGTGTGGGCCTGCGGCACGGCGACGGCAGGGGCGAGTCGATCACCGTCGACCGTGTGGTCGCGGCCACGGGCTTCCGCCCCGACCACAGCATCGCCGCCGAGCTGCGGCTGGACCTCGACCCGGTGCTGGGTGCCACCCGTGCCCTGGCCCCGCTGATCGACCCCAACGAGCACTCCTGCGGCACCGTGCCCCCGCACGGCGTGGACGTACTCGCCCACCCGGAGCAGGGCTACTACGCCGTAGGCATGAAGTCCTACGGCCGAGCACCGACGTTCCTCATGGCCACCGGCTACGAGCAGGTCCGCTCCGTGGTCGCCGCGCTGGCCGGTGACTGGGCCGCCGCCCGCGACGTCCAGCTCGACCTGCCCGAAACCGGCGTGTGCAGCAGTGACTCCGCCGTCTCGGCGGGCGGCGACGATTGCTGTGGGCCGCAGGCGACCGGGCGTGGACTGTCGACCGGCATCTCCGGAGGGCTGCTGTCCGCACCGATCAGCCTCATCGCCCTCGACGCCGCGCCCGCTGGAGGTTGTTGCGCCAGCTGATCACCGGTTATGACGGTGCCCGCCGGGGGGTCCCCCCGAAGTGAGACCTCCTCCGGCCGGGGCGCGGTCGGGCGGACCACCGCCAAGGCGCATGCGGGCATCTCACCGTCGGCTGGCACAGGCGACACACGTACGCGCGGACGGGCGGGCGACGAGGCGCTCGGCGGGAATGGGACGGGAGCACCGTTCGCACACGCCGTAGCTGCCGTCGTCGACCCGCCGCAGCGCGACGTCCAGTTCGGCCAGGCGTCGGCGGGTGGCGTCCAGGACAGCGGTGAGCTGCGCGCGTTCGAAGGCGATCGTGCTGCCCTCGGGGTCGTGCTCGTCATCGGCGTTGGACGACCGGGACGCCTCGAAAAGGCTCCGGAGGTCACCGGCCAGGACGGTGGCCTGGATCTCGCTCTGCTCGCGCAGCCGCAGCAACTCCTCGCGGACCGCGCTGGAATCCCTGTTCATGGCCGTTCCACAGTACCTGGGGGATGACGGCGGTCACATTACTGGCATTTCGAGACGACCGGTCATATCGTGGTGTCCGTCAGTCAGCCGGAAACCCCGGGGGAGAGGAATGCCACGAGATGCCACGAACAAAGTCGCCGGCCTCCGCCGGGACCCGGCAACGGTTGTCCGACGCCGCGTTGGACCTGTTCCACCTGCGGGGCTACAACGGGACGAGCGTCCAGGACATCGTCGCCGCGGCCGGGGCGCCCAAGGGCACCTTCTACAACCACTTCGCCAGCAAGGAGGACCTCGCCCTCGACTCGGTGGCGAGATACTCCGGGGCGATGGGGCTGGAGATGCTCGACGAGAAGCAGGGCGGCAGCCCGCTTGAGCGGATCACCGGTCATCTGAGGTACATCACCGGCCTCGGCGACACCATGGGTGACCGTGGATGCCTGCTCGGGAACTTCGCCACCGAGATCCCGGCGCACAGTGATGTCCTGCGCAACGCCGTCGACGCCGGCTTCGGCCGCTGGGTCGCCGCGCTCGCCGCGGCGATCGAGCAAGCGCGGGCTGCTGGTGAACTGCACGGCGACGAACCCGCCACTGATCTCGCCGGCTTCGTCGTCTCCAGCTACGAGGGCGCGGCAGCGCGGGCGAAGGCATCCGGTGACCCGGCCGCCCTTCGGGAGTTCTTCACGATCACCACGGCCCGGATCCTCACCTGATCCGCGTCCGATCCCAGCGGTAACAGTCCGCGTCGTTCCATCCGACGTGGCGCGTACCCAATCCAAGACGACCGGTCGTACGCCTTCGGCCGGTAAGCGCACCTGCATTGAGGAGTGAGACATGAGCACCTACCTGATCAATCACCTGCGTATCCCGGGCGGAGTGCCGACCGAGGAGTCCCTGCGTTACCTGGAGCAGGTGCAGGCCACCACCGAGGCGTACGGCGCCAAGTGGCTCGTCCTGGATGCCCAGGTGCAGGTCCTCGAGGGCAGCTGGCCCGGTTCCGTCGTGCTGATCGAGTTCCCGGACGCCGAGACCGCCATGACCTGGTACAACTCGCCCGAGTACCAGGCGATCCTGGCGCTACGCGTCGATCACACCATCAACGACCTGGTCCTGGTGGACTCCGTCGCCCCGGACTTCACGGTGGCCGATTACGCGCGTCAGATCCGGACCCTGCTCGGCCAGTGACCAGCGCTCGCTGACCTGCCCTGCCGCGATCCCCGCGCACGCCGCGCCGTGCGCGGGGATCGGCTACATGAAGTTGCGGGTGTGCAGGGCGGAGAGCGCCGCCGCCTCGTCGGCCCGGAAGCCCAGGCGGACGAGTCGGCGTTGACGGCCCTGATCCATCGCGTGTTGCAGAGCCTGCACCCGGCCGAAGCCGGCGGACACGTCGTCCGGATGCCAACCACCCGCCGCGAGCACCACCAGCGCGTCGAAGACGTCCGCGTTGAGGCCCGCCGTGTCGACCAGCGCGTCGTGACGGCGGTGGATGGCCGCCCGCAGCCGGTCGCGCAGCAGTGGATCCGACTGCGCCTGATGCTCCAGGTGTGCCATGCCGAACACCACGTGCCGGCGCTCGTCCTGCATGGCGAGCCAACAGATCCGACGGGTCACCGGGTCCGGGGCGAACTCGTGCAGGAACGACAGCAGATCGACGAAGCTGCCCTCGCCGAGCACGGAGAGGAGGAACGACGCCAGCGCGAAGTCCGCCTCCGCGACGAGGGTGAACAGCGACTGCCGACCGCCGGCGGACGACGTGCCCATCTCGGCGCCCCGTAGCAGCGCCCGCCGGCTGAAGACCTCCATGTGTCGGGCCTCGTCGGCCATCTGCACGGCGAGAAGCTGCACGACCTCCCGGAAGTGCGGGTGGATGCGTCCCACGAACCGGGCCGGCACGACGAGGGCTGCCTGCTCGTTCTCGACCAGGTACGTCATCACCTGCACCACCGCGGCCTCGACGTCGGCCGGCAGCGCGAACGGGTCGTCCCACGGCACCGCGGTCTGCGGGTCCCACTGTCGGGCGGCAGCCTGCGCGTACAGGTGGGGGGCGATGTCGGCCCAGACCAGGTCACGGTCGTCCAGGTCGAACCGGGCCTCCGGACCACCGGCTTCGAGCAGCGCGCCCCGGACGCCGAGCCCCCACCGTGCGGGTGGACGGCTGCTGAGCGCCGACGGCAGGGCCGGCCCAGCCCGCTCCGCGCCGAACCAGCGGTCGTCATCCGCCGACCCCCGGACCACCACCGCCACCAACTCGTTCGCCTCGCCCCGATCCGGCCATTCGACCTGGTGGCCCCGGCCACGACACCAGGCGGGCAGGTGTACGCGCAGCGCCGGGTCGCGCCCGGAGACCGCCAACCGGCCGCCGGGCGGCAACCCGGCCAGGGCGCGCTGCACGAGCAGGTGCGCGCCCCGGCCGAAACCCAGGTCACCCAGGTCGAGCGCGGCGCCCGGTGTCGCGCTCACGGCCGGTAGTCCGTGGCCGTCACCCGCCCGTCGGGGGAGTAGAAACCGCTGGTGTCGACCGCGTCGGCGAGGACGTCGTACCCCGTGGTGCGGCCCTCCCGCCAGGCCGTCAGCCCCTCCAGGTCCAGCAGCGGACGCACCTGCGGATCGGCGTACGACATGCCGAGCAGCAGCGTGCCGAAGAGCCGGACCCCGTCGGACTCCGGTGCGCGGACCGTCATGTTGCAGTGGTCGTAGCGTGCGGTCTGCGCCACGATCCGGGTGCCCTCGGGCGGTAACGTGCCCTCCTGGACAAATGCCAGATGGTTGGCGTCGATCATGCAGGCGGCGTCGACCTCCCCGGCCACCAGGGCGCGGGCTGCGTCGCGTTCGCCGCCGATGTGGTCGCCGTGCAGGCCGACACCCACGTCGAAGCGGCGTACGTCGACGGTGACTCCGCGCGCGGCGAGGTGGTCCAGCGGGATCAGCGTCGCCTGTGGACTGTCGACCGCCCCGACGGCGACCACCCGTCCGGCGAGGTCCGCGAGCTGGCGCACCGGCGAGTCCGCGCGGACCACCACGACCGAGGTGAGGTCCTGGTCGGTGTCGCGCATGGTGAGCGCGCGTACGGCAGTGCCGTTGGCGGCCGCCAGCCGCTCGGCCCGCAGGTAGGCCAGGGGAGAGTTCCAGGCCGCGTCGATCCGTGCGGCGATGAGATCCTCGACCTGTCGCTCGTAGTGCGAGTAGAGGACGAAGTCGAAGTCCAGGCCCTGCCCGCGCAGCCAGGTGCGGAAGCCCTCCCAGATGGTCACCACCTTGGGGTCGTACGCGACAGCCCCCAGCAGAACGGTTGGCGCGGGCATCAGCGGTTGGCCTCGTCGAGCAGCGGGAGCCCGGTGGCGAGCCGACCGACGAAATCGTGCAGCGCGTCGGTGGTCGGCGCCATCACCCGGGCCGCGCGGGCGTCCCGGAAACGGCGCTCGAGGCCCAACTCCTTGCGGAAGGCGCTGCCGCCGCAGAGCTGCATCGCGCCATCGGTCACGTCGGCGACGGTCTCGCCGGCGAGCGCCTTGACCTGGAGCACCCGCAGCATCGCGTCGTCGCGGCCGGTCTCCAGTGCGGTCAGCGTGTCGCCCAGGAAGGCGCGTAGCGCGTCGGTACGGATCATCAGCCGGGCGAGGTCGCGTCGGGTGACGGGCGCGTCGCGCAGGGCGGCGCCGGTGTGCGCGAGCGTGGTCCCGGTGAGATGTCGGCCGGCCTCGGCCACCGCGCTGTCAGCGAGACCGAGACAGAAGGCGGCGTTGAGCACCAGGAACCAGGGCAGGACCGCGCCGAGCGCGGTGTCCAGCCCGGCCCCGTCGGCCGCCATCCTCGCCGTCGACGGAACCCGCAGCCCGTCGGCGGTCATCGGGCGGGAGCCGTTGCCCCGCAGACCCAGCCCGTCGAAGTCGCCGGTCACGCTCAGGCCGGCGCTGTCGGAAGGCACCAGCCACAGAGTCATCGGGCCGGCGTCGCGGGTCAGCGGAAGGCTCGACCAGACGTAGCTGCTGGCCTCGCCGGCCGCGGTGACCCAGCTCTTACGGGCGTCGAGGCGGACGGTGTCGTCGTCGGCGACTGTCGCGGTGCCGGTCGGCGACCAGAAGTGGCTGCGCGAGCCGTACTCGGAGAACGCCAACGTGGTGAGGTGATCGCCGGCGGCGATGGCCGCGCGGACGTCCCGGGGACCGTGCGCCTCGATGACGGCGGTCGCCGCGTAGTGCATGAGCACCACCATCGCGGTGGACCCGCACTCGGCGGCCAGCCGCTCGATCACCTCGGCGACCGCCCGCATGCCGTGGCCGGCGCCGCCGACCTCGGTCGAGGAGGCCAGGCCGAGCAGGCCGGCTGCGGCGAGAGCGTCGACACCCGGACGGGGGAAGGCCCCGTTCCGGTCGACGATCGGCGCCTGCGGGCGGATCACGTCGTCGATCACCGTGCCGAGCGTGTCAGTGGGATCGGTGGCGGTCTGGGCATTGTCGACACTGGTCGTCATGCTCGGTACCCCTCAAGGCAGGCCGATGGGACCGCCGTCGACACTATCCGAACCCGAAGACGCAGCGCGAGCGTCGGATCACCGTCTGGCGCGGGCGTTGTCCCGGTGGGGTCGGCCGTGACCGTCGTCCCGGTCGATGCGCAGCTCGCGCTCCAACTCGGTGATGACCGCCCGCAGGTCGTCCAGCCGTTGGGTGAGCGCGATCCGGTCCACCTCGTCCGGTACGCCGTCGCCGTCCTCGTCGTACCCGGGAGCCAGTCGCTCGGTCATCTCCAACCGGCGGGCCTCCTCCATGGAGTTCACGATGACCGCGATGAGGATGTTGAGCAGCAGGTTGACGGTGATGACCACGTAGCTGACGTAGTAGAGCAGCGTCCATGGTGAGATCGCCATGCCCTGCTCGATGAGGTCCGGCAGCGTCTCCAGCGACAACAGCACGAACAACGTCAGCAGCGATCGGCCGATGTCGCCGTACTCCTCCGGATACCTGTTGCCGAAGATCAGCCAGCCGGCCATGCCGTACACGTAGAGCGTCACCACGGCCAGGGCGAGGAACCCGGTGACGCCGGGCAGGCTGCGCCACAGCGCGGAGACGATGGTCCGCAGGCCCGGTGAGAACCGGACCAGGCGGACCATGCGGGCGACCCGGACGACCCGTAGCAGCGCCGGGTCGCCGTGCAGGCCCGGGATGAAGATCGCCGTGATCACCACGAAGTCGAAGACGTTCCAGCCGTGCCGGAAGAAGTCCTGTGGGCGCCTGCCGTAGGCGGCCAGCCGGACGGCGATCTCGACGACGAAGACCGCCCGGAAGAACAGCTCCAGCGCGTGCAGCGCGGTGCCCGCAGGGCTGAGATCGTCGTACGTCTCCAGGCCGAGAACGATGCCGTTGGCGAGGATGACCACGACGATGGCGATCTCGAAGGGCCGTGACCGGGCGAGCCGGTCGCAACGGTCGATCCAACCCGAGCGGTGCGGCGGCGGTGTGGATGGACCACCCCGCTGGGCGGGCACGGGTGCGTCACTCACCAGTCGGCCGGCTCGATGAGGCGCGCCGGGCCGGGGCCCACTGCCGGCCGTCGTCGTGGCGGTGCGGCTGGTGTGCGGGCATGCCCACCAGCCTAGCCAAGATCAACGACGCTGCGCGACCGCGCCGTCCGTGCGGCGTGACTCGTTCGCCGCGCGTCGGCGTGATCCGCGCGGCGACGACACAAATCGCGAACGGTGTTTGCGGTTTACAGTAGGTCGGTGAGTGACACAGCCGCAGGCGGCCCCGACCGGCAGCCGATCTGGAGCAGGCCCGAACGCGGCAGCCGCGGCCCCGCCCCGGCGCACAGCCGGGACGCCATCGTCGTGGCCGCCATCACCCTGGCCGACACCGAAGGGCTGGCCGCGGTGTCGATGCGCGCCGTGGCCGCCGCGCTCGGTACCGGCGCCGGTTCCCTCTACCGCTACCTGTCGTCCCGCGACGACCTGCTGGACCTGATGACCGACCGGGCCGTGGGGGAGCTGCGCCCGTACCCGCAGGTGGAGGGCGACTGGTTGGAGACGATGGTGCTGCTGGGGCGCCGGCAGTTGGCGCTGTTCGGTGCCCACCCGTGGCTGCTCGAGTTGATCCACCGGCCGTCCGGCATCGGTCCGCAGAGCCTGGCCTGGTTCGACAACTGCATCCGGATCCTGGAACCCGTGCGCTGCCCCGTCGCCGCCAAGTTCGAGGCCATCGCGATGATGACCGGCGTGGTGAGCCTCTTCGCCCGCCGCGAGTCCCCCGCCGGGGCGTTCAGCTTCGCGGGAGTGGACCTCGCGGCGTACCCGCACCTGGTCGCGGCGTTCAGTCAACCCTCCGGACCGGCACCCCGGGCGGATCTCGTCGAACGGACCCTGCGCAGTCTGCTGACCGGCCTGCTGCTCGGGGAGTCGACCGAGGCGGGCTGACCACCTCCGGCGTACCGGTGGTGTCTGCCGGTCCTCCGCCCACCTCGACGCCCGCTGGTCTAGGTTCTCGATGGTGAGCGGGACCAGGCGACCCCGCGCCAACTGCGGAGAGGTGCGCGATGTCCGACTCTGATCTTGCCGACCTGCGCCAACGGGCCAAGGACGGTGACCGGGACGCGGTCGACCAGCTCGTCGAGCTCGCGGGGGAGCGGGGCGACCTGGGCGAGTTGCGTCAGCTGGCCGAGGACGGCAACGCCGACGCGGCGGCCCAACTTGTCGAACTCGCCACCGAACTCGGCGACACGAAAGAGCTGCGGCGTCTCGCCGACCAGGGTGACCGGGACGCGGCTGACCAACTCGTCGAGTTGGCCGCGGAGCGGGCGGACGTCGGTGAACTCCGTCGGCTCGCCGACGGCGGGAACTCTGACGCGGCCGACGTCCTTGCCGAGCTCACCGAGGAGCAGGGCGAGGCGGAGTAGTCGGCCGGGACGCGGGAGCGCCCGCAGCCGGCGTCACGTTGCGGTGGTGAGATATCGGCGGTAACCGAGAGCGGACTGCGCGAACCCGATGGACGCGTAGAACCGGTGGGCGTCGGTACGCGCGGCGTTCGACACCAGCTGGACCTTGTAGCAACCGGCCGCCGTCGCCTCGTCGAGCGCCGCCAGCATGAGGGCTCGGGCGACTCCACGACGGCGCCAGCCGGGCGCGACCACCACGTTCTCCACCACCATGTACGGTCGCGCGCCGTGGGTGAGGTTGGGGGCGACGAGGGTGTCCAGGGTGCCCACGAAGGTGTCTCCGGCGACGGCCAGCAGGAGGCGGCGGCCGGCTTGGGCGTGCAGGTCGCGCCAGGCGGTGGCGAGCCGGGCGGCGTCCGGCCGAGCGTCGTCGGGGGCGAGTTGCCACAGCACGTCGAAGACCAGCTCGGGGTCGTCCTGCTCCACGGCGGCGCGGACCACGAAGTCGCCGCCGTTCACCGGGCGGACGCCGGAGTGTCCAGATCGGACCGCAACGCGTGCCGACATGGCGACCCGACGGGCCGGGAGAGCTGCTCATCGACGTGCTGCCTCACCATGCCGCCGAGGATAACTGTGCGGCTTCAGCGTCGAAGCGGGCGACGGCGACCGGGGCCCCCGCCGCCCGCTTCGGCAATGAACTCGGTCAGGCCCGCGCGGCCCGGATGGCGTCGCGCAGTGGGGTGCTCGGGCGGCCGAGCAAACGGCTGAGGTCGTCGCTGTCGGTTGCCAGTTCGCCATTGGCGATCGAGTGGTCGAGCGCGGCGACGAAGCCGGCGGTGCCCGCGTCCAGGCCGACGTTCTCCAAAGCGGAGGCCAGCTCGGCGGCGGACATGTCCTGGTGGACGACGGTGGTGCCGGTCACCTCCGTGACGGTCTCGGCCAACTCGTCGAAGGTGAACGCGGAGCCGCCCAGTTCGTAGACGGCGTTGCCGTCCTCCTCCCGGGCCAGCGCGGCCGCGGCCGCCACCGCGTAGTCGGCCCGGGTCGCCGCAGAGATCTTGCTGCCGCCGGTGGCGCCGAGGATCGTGCCGGACGCCAGGTACTGCGGGAGTTGGTCGGTGTAGTTCTCGGTGTACCAGCTGTTGCGCAGCACGGTGTAGGGCAGACCGGACGCGGCGAGGACCTCCTCGGTGGCCTTGTGCTCCGGGGCGAGCGGGTTCGCTGTGGTGTCGGCCTTCAGGATGCTGGTGTAGATGAGACGCTCCACCCCGGCGAGCTTGGCGGCGTCGATGACCGCGGCGTGCTGCGCGACGCGCTGACCGGGAGTGTCGCCGGAGATGAGCAGCAGGCGGCGTACGCCGGCCACGGCGCCGGGCAGCGTCGACGGGTCGTCGTAGCTGGCCTTACGGATCTCGACTCCGCGCGTGGCCAGGTCGGCGGCCTTCTCCGGGCTGCGGACGATGGCGGCGATCTCGGCGGCGGGTACGCCGCTGTCGAGCAACTGCTCGATCACCAGGCGGCCCAGCCGGCCGGTGGCGCCGGTGACGGCATAGGTGGGCATGGGAACCTCCGAGGGGTGGGAACAGATCAGTAAGCACTTCCGAATCTACAGCACTAACCAATAGGCGGCATGAGATAGGCTGGTGAGGTGAGCGACATGCCGGCCCAGGACCCGGCGGGGCCTACCCAGGAATTCGTCAGTGATGTCTTCGCGCGGGGTTGCACCTCCCGTGCGGCGTTCGAGGACGTCACCTCGAAGTGGGCCTCGCTGGCTTTGTTGGCGCTCGGCGAGGGCCGCTACCGTTTCAACGCGCTGCGTCGCCGCATCGACGGGGTCAGCGAGCGGATGCTCTCCCAGACCCTGCAGACCCTCGAACGCGACGGGATGCTCACCCGCGAAGTGCTCACCGCGATCCCACCGCGCGTCGAATACTCGCTGACCCCGCTCGGCGCCCGGGTCGCCGAGCAACTGCGTGGCCTCGCCGATCTGCTGGAGGCCTCGGTGCCCGAGTTGCAGACCGCCCGCGACAGCCGCGAGCGCGACCGGGGCTAAGGCCTTAGGACGATCCCGCCCCGGCTTCGCGTCGCGCCATGACCGTCCGTGGGCTCTGGCGGATGCGCTGGGTCGCCACGACGCATCCCAGCACCACCAGCGCCGCCGCGATCGAGGCGGGGGAGACCACCTCGCCGAGCAGCAGCGCCGACCACCCCAGGGTGAGCACCGGCTGGGCGAGTTGGACCTGGCCCACCTGCGCTATGCCGCCCCGGGCCAGGCCCGCGTACCAGGCGAAGAAGCCCAGGAACATCGAGACCCCGGTGAGATAGCCGAACGCCGACCAGCCGAGAGCGTCGGCCTGCGGCGGACTGGCGGCGGCGGCAACGGCCGTGACGGGAACGGTGACGGGCAGCGAGAGCAGCAACGCCCAGCAGATCGTCCGAGCGCCGCCCAGCTCGCGGGCGAGCGCGCCGCCCTCGGCGTAGCCAAGGCCGCAGAGCACGACCGCCGCGAGCAGGAACAGGTCGGGCAAGGTGAGGGCCCCGCCTACCGCGCCGCTGGCGCCGAGAAAAGCGAGCACCGCCAGCAGTCCGCCGGCACTCACGATCCAGAACAGCGGCGGCGGGCGTTCGCCGGCCCGCAGCACCGCGAACACCGCCGTCATCGCGGGCAGCACGGCGATGACGACCGCGCTGTGCGCGGAGGTCTGGGTGAGAAGCGCCATCGAGGTGAACAAGGGAAAGCCGACGATGACTCCGAGCGCGACGATCGGCAGCCGTTGCCACTGAGCGCGGGTAGGCCGCGGTGCGCCGGTGAGACGCAGGTACGCCCAGGCCAGCAGCCCCGCGCCGACAGCCCGGCCGAAGGCGACGAACCACGGGTCGAGCTGCTGCACGACGATGCGGGTGGCTGGAAGCGACAGGCTGAAGCCGAGCACGCCCAGTGCGCCGAGGCCGAGCCCGACGATCCGATCCGCTGTTACCGTGGTTCTGACAGTAGCGCTACTCTTGTCCCTCATGGAGAACGGTAACGCAGCCCAACGCGTTATCCAAGATCTGCGGAGTCTCGCTGCCGCCGCCGGTCCCGGTGCCCGGTTGCCCTCGGTACGCGAGCTGACCGCCCGACATCAGGCCTCGCCGGTCACCGTCGCCGAGGCGATCCGTCAGTTGGCGGCCGAAGGGCTGATCGAGGCGCGACCCGGCCGGGGCACCTTTGTGGCCACTGCGCCGGACCAGCCAGGCGTACCCGACCTGTCCTGGCAGACCGTCGCGCTCGGGCCCCGCCGGTTCGGTCAGGATGAGATGCAGGCGCTCTTGGCGCTGACGCCCGCCGGAACGATCCCGCTGTCCGGTGGCTACCTCCACGCGGACCTGCAGCCTGCCGCTGCGCTCGGCGCCGCCCTCACCCGAGCCGCCCGCCAGCCCGCGAGCTGGCAGCGTGGGCCGGTCGAGGGTCGCGCGGACCTGCGCGCCTGGTTCGCCCGCGAGGCCGGGGCAGGGCTGCACGCCGAGGACGTGCTGATCTGCCCCGGCGGGCAGGCCGCACTGTCGTCCGCGTTGCGGGCGCTCACCGCGCCCGGCGACGCCCTGCTCGTCGAGTCGCCGACCTACCTGGGTGCGTTGGCCGCGGCCCGCGCGGCCGGGCTGCGGGTGGTGCCCGTGCCGGCTGACGCCGACGGGGTACGGCCCGACCAACTCGCCGCCGCGTTCGCCCGCACCGCCGCCCGGCTCTTCTACTGCCAGCCCCTGTACGCCAACCCGCACGGCGCGACGCTGGCGGAGCACCGCCGGGCGCAGGTCGCCGAGGCCGTACGCGACGCCGGGGCGTTCCTGATCGAGGACGACTACGCCCGTGACCTCACCATCGACGGTCCAGCCCCGCCACCACTGGCCAGCGATGATCTCGACGGGCACGTCATCTACCTGCGCTCGCTGACCAAGTCGACCGCCCCCGGGCTACGCGTCGCCGCCATCGGAGCCCGGGGCCCGGCCGGGGCGCGGTTGCGCGCCGCGCGGCTGCTCGACGACTTCTTCGTCGCCGGACCACTGCAACAGGCGGCGATCGACTTCCTCACCTCTCCGGCGTGGTCGCGGCATCGCCGGGCACTGCGCACGGCCCTCCGGACACGCCGTGACGCGTTGCTGAGCGCACTACGCCGGCATCTGCCAAGCCTTGCCCCCCAGTCGATCCCCCGTGGGGGCATGCACCTCTGGGTGCGCCTCGCCGCCGGCACCGACGACGAGGCACTGGCCGCTGCCGCAGCGGCCGAAGGCGTCGCCGTCTTCCCGGGCCGGCCCTGGTACGCGGCCGAGCCCCCGGCCCCGCACCTACGCCTCACCTACGCGGCAGCCGCGCCCGAACTCATGGACGAGGCCGTTCGACGCCTCGCCCGCGTCCTCCGTTGAACACCGGGCGCCTGGCTGGTTGGCGTCCCTTTGCGGACGGACGGCCTCAGGTGTTCAGCGTCTCGCGCGGCGGCACACCGAAGTTGGCGTGGTAACGCGCGGTGAACCTGCTGTGGCTGGCGAATCCCCACCGACTGGCGATCGCCGAGACCGTCTCCTGGCGCGGGTCGGCGCGTACCAGGTCGTGGTGTGCCCGGACGAGCCGGACCCGACGCAGGTAGGCCATCGGGGTGGTGCCGAGGTGACGGCGGAAGGCGAGTTGCACCGCCCGGAGGGAGACGCCGGCGGCGCCGGCGATGTCGGCCGCGCTGATGTCCCGGTCGGCGTGCTCCTCCAGAAACGTGATCGCCCGTCGCAACGTGGCGGTGGTGGCGTCGTTCCGGTCCGCGGCGGTCGGTTCGGTGAACGCGGTGTTGGGGAAGACCGCCAGCGCCGCCGCGGCCAGCATCCGGGCGGCGTTGCCGATCACCAGCGACTGTGCCCCGGCGGCCGGGCTGTTCAACACGATGTCGCGAACGAAGCTGGTGGTGTTGCGCCACTGACGGGCGAGGGCAGTGCTGGCGGCACCCAGTTCGGTGAACTCGATCCGACCGGGCCGGCGGGTCGGCGCGGTGGTGGCCACCTGCGCCAGCACCGACAGGTCCAGTACGCAGAGTTCCACCTCGCCGGGATGCCAGTGGATGGTGCACGGCTCCTCCGGCCTCGTCACGAGGAAGACATCGCCGGGGCCGAACCGGTGGGCCGATCCGGCGCAGGAGCGATCGCCGTGCGCGGTGCGAGCGCGACCGATGGCCAGCCCGCCGAGGGCGCTGGCGTCGATCTCAAGGTGCCCGTTCTGGCGCGTGGTCGCGATGGCGAAGGGGCCGGTGTCGACGCGGTGATGGGTGAGCCGATATCCGTTCCTGCTCTGAATACGCAGCTTCGGGTCGTACGTGGCGGACAGGAATTCCTGGATGGTCGCCGGGTCACTGCTGTCGAACTCGTGGGTCTGCACTGGCGATGACGTCATCCGCTGTCTCCGTCCGGTGGAGGTGCCGCCGGGTGCTGGAACGGGTGCCGACGGCAGGTTCGGGACGTGCCGGGGTACTCGGCGGTGACCCGGCGCATCGTTGGCCGGCGGTGCGGTGAGATGGAACGTCGCGAGCGGGACGGCAGCGACCGGTTGAGTGTGTCGGATCTGGTCTGACCATTCAGCGAGTCTGAGCCGCAATATCTGTAGATGGGAATGTCACCATACGACAATCGCCGACGCGCCGTCCTGCGAATCACCGTGCTGTGTCGGCAGCTCGACTTCGTTTTCCGGCTAGCGCGCCAACTGGCTCTACGTCTGCTGTCCTAGCCACCCTCGTGGCCGACAGCGAAATCTTGTTCATGATTCGTCGGAGGATGACCGGGTCACTGCCGGAAGGCCGACCCACGGAGGGGGAAGCGTTGGACAGTACCGATCCTGACCGCGTCGTTCGGTTGGCCGTCGCCGAGGCGCTGGCCCGGGTGGCGGACGAGGACAGCCTGGGTCTGGGCGAGGGAGACGCGCTGGAGAGGCTCGGACGTGGGCTCCGTGAGGTGCTGCGCCGCGCACTCGACGACCGGGTGCCACTGACCACGCCGGAGTTCGTCGACCTCTGCCGCGACCTGGGCCTGCACCGTGACGCCTTCGACCTGCTGGGGCACTATCTGATGACCGCGTTGCTGACCCAGCACGTCGGACCGGACGCCCTGATCCGCGTCGGGGTGCTCTTCGGCACCGTCGGCCGCTACCTGCCCGGAGCCCGCCCGGTGGCCCACCGCAACGAAAGTGCCGCGGCGCGGCGACGCGACGTGCGCTCGGACAACAGCGTCGTCGGTCGGTACCGCCGCGCCAAGCTGCCGGAGCACCTCCCCAACCCGCCGAGTTGGACCTGCACCGGATGCGGCCGCGAGTGGCCCTGCGCCACCAAGCAGAGCCAACTGCTCGCCGAGTTCGGTGGCGCGCGCGCCTCCCTCGCGGTCTATCTCGGCTCCTGCCTCGTCGCCGCCGCTGAGGACCTGCCCACGGTGCCGCTACCCCGGGTCCGGCTCCGATTCCTGGGCTGGCTGCCGCGCGCCCGGATCTGACCGGGCCGTCGACCGGCACCGGTCGTCCGGTGCCCTGACCCGGACAGCTCGGTGCCGACTGGACACTGCGCGAGCACGGGGTGACCCGCTGCTGCCCAATCCGGCGTTGCACGCAGGTCGGGGCAGGGTGTTCATCGTGCGCACCTGCTGCGTACGGCGGCTGTTCACCGCCTTCTCCGAGGCTCCTTGATCGAAAGAGCATTCGCTTGATCGAGGAGAGGCTCTCAGGTGAGAGACAAGCATCCCGAAGAGACCGAGCACGCGCAGCTGTCCCGGCGCAAGCTGGTCAAGTACGCGGGCGTCGGCGCGACGCTGGCCGCGGCCAGCCCACTGGTCGGGGCCGGCGCGGCATGGGCCGACGAGGACCGCCGGCCGGGTGACGACGACAAGACCGACCGGGGCAACTCCAAGAACCGGGCGTGGCGTGCGGGCGACCACCATATCCACTCCGAGTACAGCGGCGAGTTCGACACCACGAAGTCCCCGATCGTCTTCCACAAGGGCGCGGACGCGGTCTACCCGATCGTCACCAACGCCATCATGGCGAAGAACTTCGGCCTGACCTGGGCGATGTGCACCGACCACGGTGGACCGACCCACTCGAAGGTGAACATCGAGCAGGCGTACCCCGACCTGCTGCGGTCCCGCAAGCTGGTCCCCGAGGTGCTCCAGTTCTGGGGTATGGAGTTCGACGCGCCCTCGCTGGACCACCACACGCTGATGATCCCGCGCCACGAGGACGAGGCGAAGCAGCTCTTCGAGCTGGAGAGCCGGTTCGCCAAGTACGACGCGTTCCCCACCGACCCGGCCCGCGACACCGAGGCCAGAATGGTGGAGTTCCTCAAGGTCGCCCGGGGCATGCCGCACAAGCCGCTGGTGATCGCCCACCACGCGTCCCGTTCGGCGCCCGGTCTCGGCGTCTACGGCCAGGACACCCCGCGCGAGTTCCGCAACGGCAACAACGCCGCGCCGGACGTCTACATCGGCTTCGAGGGCGCGCCCGGTCACCAGGCCGGCCCGCTCAACGGTGGCAAGCGGGGCGGCTACGGCAACCACCCCACCTACGGCGGCTTCGACCAGATGACCGCCCGGGTCGGCGGCCTGTGGGACTCACTGCTCGGCGAGGGCCGGCGCTGGTGGATCACCGCGACCTCGGACTCGCACGTGCACTGGACCCGGGGCGGCTCCGACTTCTGGCCGGGCGAGTACAGCAAGACGTACGTGCACGCCCGCCAGGACTACGGCGACATCATGGATGGCCTGCGCAACGGCCGGATCTGGGTCACCACCGGTGACCTGATCCGCAGCCTCGACGTCACCGCCAGGTCCCAGGGCAGGACCGCCGAGGTGGGCGAGACGATCACGGTGAGCCGTCGCAGCCGTACCGATGTCGAGATCGAGATCACCTTCCGACCGCTGGGTGGGGTGAACGCGAACGGCGACCGGCCCGAGGTCCGCCGGGTCGACCTGATCGTCGGTGAGATCACCGGTCCGAGCGCCAGCCTGGACGCCGACACCAATTCCACCACCAAGGTGGCGGCCCGGTTCGGCCCGCGGGACTGGCGTCGGCAGGGCGACAGCTACGTCATCCGGCACACCTTGCGCAACGTCGAGGCGGACACCTACGCGCGGGTGCGTGGCACCAGCACCGACGAGGCCGAGCCGCTCGCCGATGGGCTGGAGAGCCCGTGGGACGACCTGTGGTTCTACTCGAACCCGGTCTTCGTGCACGTGCGCTGACCGGGCGCGGTAGCGACATCGGGCCTGTCCGGCACCGCTCGACGGACGACGTCGGGCGGTGCGGGGCGGGCCCGATGTCGCATCCAGGTCAGTCGGGCCTGCTGCGGCGGGCTCGGGGGGTGGCGGTTCGCCCGCTCCGCGCCGTCGCGGCGCCGGTCCGGCGCGCAGCAGGCGCCGGTGTCGCCGAGTCGGCCTGCACCTGTGTCACCACCTCGCAGAGGTCGCGCAACGGGTCCACCGCCTGGGCCGAGCAGGCGACCTTCTGGAGCAGTGACCGCAGCGTCGCCGACTCGGCCGAGGTGAGCGCCCCCAGCAGGTGCGACTCGACCTGCCGCAGTGCCAACCGCCGCTGCTCCCACGCGGCACGGCCGGCGTCGGTGACCTCGATCAGCCGGTTGCGTCGGTCTGCCGGGTCCGCGCGCCGGGCGACGAACCCGGGCCGCTCCAGGTCATCGATCAGGTACGTGAGGACGGTGCGGTCGATGCCGATCTCCTCGGCGATCGCGCCCTGGTTTCGGGCCGGCCCGTTGCTGGCCGCGGTGAGCAGTTGGTAGCCGCGTGGGCCGCCGGGGAAATCGGTGAGCGCGTGCTCGGCCGCCCGGACGTAGCCGCGGAAGACGATCCCGAGCATCCAGCCCAGGTCGTCGTCGAGCGGATCGGGCCGGTCCGGCCGGTGAGAGGCACCCGTCATCCCCCGACAATAGCGCAGTGAGCCAGACCTTGTTGGCAGAAGATGTTCTGTGTGGCATAAGGTTAAGGTTGCGACGCATCGTCCGAGGCGTCGGGGAAATCGGGAGGCTCGCAGATGAGCGACTACGGCCACGACCTGGTCTTCGGCTCCTTCGTCACGCCCAGCGCTGACAATCCGGACCGTACGGTCGGTGTCGCCGTCCTGGCCGAGCAGGTCGGGTTGGACCTGGTCACCTTTCAGGATCACCCCTACCAGCCGGCGTTCCTCGACACCTGGACGCTGCTGAGCTTCGTGGCGGCCCGCACCGACCGGGTGCACCTGGCGGCGAATGTGACGAACCTGCCACTTCGTCCGCCGGCGGTGCTCGCCCGCAGTGTGGCCAGCCTCGACCTGCTCAGCGGTGGCCGGATCAGCCTCGGCCTCGGGGCGGGGGCGTTCTGGGATGCCATCGAGGCGATGGGCGGCCGGCGGCTGACCCCCGGCCAGGGCGTACGAGCGCTGGAGGAGGCCATCGAGGTCGTCCGTCAGCTCTGGGACGTCGAGACGCGCGGGGGAGTGCGGGTCGACGGCGAGTTCCACCGGGTGGTGGGCGCCAAGCGCGGTCCCGCTCCGGCCCACGCGGTGCCGATCTGGCTGGGTGCGTACAAGCCCCGGATGCTCCGGCTCACCGGTCGTCGGGCCGACGGTTGGCTGCCCTCGCTGGGCTACCTCCAGCCCGGTGACCTGACCAAGGGCAACGCGATCATCGACGACGCCGCCCAGCAGGCCGGCCGGTCCCCGCGGGACGTGCGCCGGCTGCTCAACATCGCCGGAGAGTTCTCGACCGTCGGGCGCGGCCCACTGAACGGGCCCGCCGAGCAGTGGGCCGAGGAGCTGGCCGAACTCGCACTGGAGGAGGGCGTCGGTACCTTCATCCTGGGCAGCGACGACCCCGACGACCTGCGCCGCTTCGCCGGCGAGGTGGCCCCCGCCGTTCGCGAGCTGGTCGCTGCCGAACGTGACCGGGGCGCGGCTGCGGAGCGTACGCCGGAACCCGAGCCGGAGCCGGTCGCTGCGCCGCCGGTCCGGGCGAGCCGCGCCGCCGCGACCGGTGGTGCGTTCGCCGTGGTGCCGACCCCGGACGACGGCGTACGGCGAAGCGAGCAGCAGGTGTGGGACGAGTCGACCCGGCCGACCGGGCCTGAGCCCGACCCGGAGCGCGCCTACACCCCGCAGGAGCAGGCCACCGGCGCACACCTCGTGCAGATCCACGACGGCCTGCGCGCCGAGCTGGCCCAGATTCACGACCTGATCGAGCAGGTGGCGGCCGGCGAGATCGACGCCGGTGCGGCCCGGTCCCACATCAACACGATGACCATGAGGCAGAACCGGTGGACCCTCGGCGTCTACTGCGAGTCGTACTGCCGCATCGTCACCACCCACCACACGATCGAGGACCAGTCGCTCTTCCCCCGGTTGCGGGCACGTGATCCCCGACTCGGCCCGGTGGTCGACCGGCTGGAGCAGGAGCATCACGTCATCCACGACGTGCTGGAGGGTGTCGACCGGGCCCTGGTCGCGTACGTCGGGTCTCCGGACGGCCTCGCCGAGCTGCGGGCCGCGGTGGACCTGCTGACCGACGCCCTCCTGTCGCACCTCAGCTACGAGGAGCGGGAGCTGGTCGAGCCGTTGGCGCGGTTGGGCATCGCCTGATCAACGGGGCCGCGGCGGCGGCTCGGGGTTGCCCCGATCCAATCTGAGAGACTACTCTCGAAACATGTCTCTCAAGAATCCGTACGGGGATTTCGAGATCAGCGAGCCGCAGGCGCTTCGGGCGCTGGCCCACCCGGTCCGGCTGGCGATCCTGGAGCACCTTCAGCGGCACGGCCCGGCCACGGCCACCGGGCTCTCGCCGCACGTCGGCGCCACACCGTCGGTGGTCAGCTGGCATCTGCGGCACCTCGCGACGTTCGGCCTGGTCCTCGACTGGGACGGTGCCACCAGCAAGCGGGAACGCTGGTGGCAGGCGGCAGCCCGAGGCTTCCGCTTCACGGTGCCGGAGGGCACCGAGGGGCAGTCCGCCAGCCGGCAGCTACGCGGCGAGATGTTCGCCCGCAACGCCGATGCACCCCAGCAGTGGCTGCTGCATGAGGAGCCCCGACTGGACCCTGAGTGGCGCACGCTGGCCGGCATGGCCGACACGCGGTTCGTGGCCACCGCCGACGAGCTGCGGCAACTGGAGGAGTCCATTGAAGAACTGATCGCCCCGTACGTGCGGCGCAAGGAGGGGGCGGCCCCGCCCGACGCGCGGATCGTCCGCATGCTGCGCTACCTGCTGCCCGAGCCGGGGGACGAAGCCCCGGCCGAGCCCGGCGACGACGACGCGGCCACGTCGTGACCGCCGCCACCGACGCCCCCGCCGACACCGGGCCCCCGCCGGCCCTGCACCGCGACCGGCGGTTCCGCACCTTCTGGATCAGCGAGACGATCTCCCACTTCGGCGATCGGATCAGTGAACTGGCCCTACCGCTGATCGCCGTCACCCTGCTCACCGCCACCCCCGTGCAGGTCAGCGTCCTCACCGCGCTGATCTGGCTGCCCAACCTGCTGGGCCTGTTCCTGGGCGCCTGGGTGGACCAACGCACCCACAAGCGTCGACTGCTGATCATCGCGGATCTGATCCGCGCCGCCGTGCTGCTCAGCCTGCCGGTGGCCTACCTGTTCGACGCGATCACCCTCACCCAGCTCTACCTGGTGGCACTGCTCACCGGCTTCGGCGCGGTGCTCTTCGCCATGGCGCGTCAGGCGTTCTTCGTCGGCCTGGTGCCGCGATCGGCGTACGTGGACGCGAACAGCAAGATGAGCATGAGCCGGTCGCTGTCCTTCATCGCCGGCCCGGCCGTCGGCGGTGGGCTGGTCCAGGCGCTCAGCGCGCCGGTCGCGATCGTCGTCGACGCGGTCTCCTTCCTCGGCTCCGCGCTGCTGCTCAGCCGCATCCCGGTGACCGAGCCCCCGCCGCCGCCGCGCCGGACGTCCACTCTCGGCCTGGTCCGCGAAGGGCTCGTGCTGGTGCTGCGGCACCCGGTGCTACGGGCCGCCCTCGGCTGCACCAGCACTGTCAACTTCTTCACCTTCATCGCTGGCGCGCTGCTGGTCCTCTACGCCAGCCGCGAACTCGACCTGTCAGCCGGCGCGATCGGCATCGCCCTCGGTTTCGGAGCGCTCGGCGGCTTCGCGGGCGCGGCGCTCGCACCTCGGGTCTCGCGCGCCATCGGCCTGGGCCGTACCGCCATGATCGGCGCGGTGCTCTTCCCCGCGCCACTGGCGCTGACCGCGCTGGTGTCCGGACCCACCTGGACGAAGGTCGCCATGCTGGCGGCCATCGAGCTGGTCTCCAGCGTCGGGGTGATGCTGATGGACGTGAACCTCAACGCCCTCATCATCGCCGTGACACCCGCCGACGCGCTGGGACGCCGGGCCGGTGCCTACAGTGCCGTCAACTACGGCATCCGACCGCTCGGTGCGCTGGTCGGCGGTGCGTTGGGCACCACCATCGGGCTGCGACCCACCCTGGCCATCGCCGGCCTGGGTGGCGTGCTCGCCGTGCTGTGGTTGCTCGCGTCACCGGTGCGCCGCATCCAGACCATCGACGCCGCCTGAGGGCAGCGGCGGCGCGGTGTCCTGAGCCGCGGCCCAGGACACCGCGGGTCAGGCGGCCTCGGCCAACAGGATCCGGGCCAGCTCGGTGGGTTGGGAGAACATCGGCCAGTGGCCGGTGTCCATGGTGACCAGTCGCCAGTGGTCACTGGTCAGCAGTTTCGCCACCGTGTCGTTGGGCTCAGGCCCGTCGAGCAGGCACTTGACGTACGTCGCCGGCAGCTCACCCAACGGCCGGTTCAGCACGGCCGGCTCGGTCAGCGTCGCCCCCGGATGCGGCGTGGAGCCCTCGATCAGCCGGGCGACCTGCTCGTCGGTGAGACCCTGACCGTCGAAGTCGGCCGCGCCGAGCGGAGCCCAGAAACCGTTGTTGTCGGCGATCTGCGCCTCGAAGGCCGCCTGACCCTGCCACCAGCCGGAGGCGAACGACCCACCGTCAACCGGCACCTCGGAGTCCACGAAGACCACCCGGGCCAAGCGGTCGCCGATCCGCTCAGCGGCCTGACCCACCGGAATGCCCGAGTAGCTGTGCCCGACCAACACCACGTCGCGCAGGTCGCCGCGCTCGATCTCGTCGACGATGTCCTGCACGTGGGTGTGCTGCCCGGCGGGCACGCCCTGCTTCTCGGCGAGGCCGGAGAGGGTCAATGCGTGGGCGCCGTGGCCGGCCTCCCGAAGTGGTGCCACCACCTCGTCCCATGCCGACGATCCCAGCCACGCCCCCGCCACCAGTACGAATTCAGCCATGGGCGGGACCCTATCGGCACCCTCCGACAGCCCCGATACGTCAGGACCAGGTGCGGGCCTGGGCCGGTGACCGCGAAAGGTCAGCCGGTGGCGTCGAGGTGGGCCGCGATCTGCCTCGGGAGCGGATAGCTCCGTTCGGCCGGCAGGTGGTCCGTGGCCGCCCGCACGTCATGGGCCCGCACCAGTTCCCGTACGCGGTGGACGGTGGGGGTGATGTCCGTGACGCTGACCGTCCAGTCGTCGACGTACCGGGCGACGGCTTCGCTGGACAGTCCGACCTGCAAGGACCGGTAGGGCAACGCGCTCAGGTGCAGTGTCCGTTCCGGATCCCACTGCACCCGTACCGGGCTGGCCCTGAGCTGCCGCGACCACGTCGCCCGGTCACCGTGCAGGCCCTGGTCGTAGTGACTCAGACAGGCTCGCGTCAGCGCCCACTCGAAGCCCTCCCGCGTGATGTCGATGGACAGCACGCGCTCCTGCCCAGGCTTGGTGGCCCAACCGCAGCGGTACATCATCCACAGGAACGACGGCTTGATCCAGGTCATCCGGTCACGCTTGAAGGGGGCCACGAAGCGACCGGCGGCCACCGCCGGCAGCGCGATCTCCGATGGGTACGCCTGGTACACGGTGATCGTCTCGGCCGAGAAACGAGCACGGATCTGACGGGCAGGGACGGACACCCTGCGATCTTCACCCATCCGGCGCATCCTCTCCACCGGGATTTCGTACCCGGCCGGGGGAGACCCGGTGCCGTTCGGCGGCTGTCGAATTGCGCACTCAGCCGTGGTCCCGGGCGGGCGGCCCGATCTCAACGGGCATCCGGTAGATCTGGACCGGGTATTCGACGGCCGAGACCCCGCCGTTGAGCCCGGCGGTCAGGTGCAGCTGGGCCGCCGGCATCCAGAGCCGGGCATCGGCGTCGAGCCACATCGCGTCCACCCAGGCCAGTCGAGGGTCGGCGACGAGCGTCCGTACGCTGCCGTCGGGTGCGAGGACGAGGACACGCCGCCGTTCCAGGTCGCTGAGATAGATGGTGCCGGCGGCGTCGATGGCCGTGCCGCCGGTGCTGGGTGTGTCACACCAGCGTTCGACAGTCCGGGCCAACTCGTCGGCGGACACCGACGGATCGTCCAACCAGCGGGTGGCGATCCGGGACATCCCGCCGGAGGCCGGCTGGTAGTAGAGCCAGCTACCGTCCGGCGACACCTCCAACTGGTCCACGTGCAGGCGTACCTCGGCGCCGTCCGGGTCACGCAGCACGCGACCGTCGGCGACCACCGGGCCGCCCGCCGTGCTCGGATGCCCGTCCAACACCCGTCTCGACCGACCAGAGTCGAGGTCGAGCACGATGAGGCCGGCCGCCCCGGCGTCGCTGAAATACGCCACCCGGCCGTTGAATCGGACGTCGTCGACGTAGCTGCCCGGGCGTACCGCCTCGTCGAGGTGGTAGACCCGCTCCACGCGGTCGTCGTCCGGGTCGACCGCGATCAGCCGAGCACCGCCGGGCACCTGCGCGGAACCGATCTGCGGCGCGCCCGAGTCGACGATCCACAACCGGCCGTCCGGGCCGCCGCGCAACCCGTTGACGTGGACGAACGCCCCGCTCGGCGATTGGTCGGCGCGGTTCCAGGCGACGTCGGGGTACGGGACACGACGACCGTCCGGCAGCACCTCCACCACCTGCACGCCGGGCCGATCCGCCAACGGGTAGCTCAGGAACACCCGCCCTCGCACTGTGGTCACGCCCGTGCACACCCGGTCCTCCTGAAACACCGGCGTCAACCGGTGATCCTCCTCGGTGGGCAGCGACGACATCGACCTGCTCCTCACCCGCCCGGCGGCGCCTCGGCTTCAGCCGGTAACCGACGGCTACGGCCGTCCGGCGCGGTATCCCCGGAGCGTGCCGGCCGAAACCGTCGGTCGCAGGACACCGCCGACGCTCAACCGGCGGCAGGATGCCCTCGGCGCTCAGCCGATCGGCGGTGCCGGAGGGATGACCCGGGCGGCGAGCCGCTTCGGGGCCATGACGCAGTAACTCTCGGTGAGCAACTCGCCCACCTCCTCCCAGTCGGTGTTCGCGTCCAGGACCATGCCCATCACGTTCGGGCTCCAGTCCGGTTTGTAGAAGGGGTGCCCCGTGGCCAGGAGCCCGGCGATCTCGTCGAGTGGCGACCGGAAGGTCAGCAGGCAGGCGGGCTGGCCGACTGCGGCAGCCCGGGCGTGCACCGGCTGGCGATCGGGGTCGACGGTGAGCACGTGGGCGATGGTCCGCTTGCGGATCCGCCAGCGGGTGCCCACCCAGGCGGGCTCCTCGTAGGTTTCCGGCAGCCCGAGACAGATCGGCCGCAGCCGGTCGAGGACCTCGGGCGGGACGTCTCCGGGTGCGGTCACGGACAACGACGCTAACCGGTCGGTGTGACAAGTTCCGCTCGTCGAACCCCGCCGGGGCCGGTGGTGCCCGCCCTGCCGATCCGCGAGGATGGGCGGGGCGACAGTGGGCCGTCGCCCCGGCCCGACCCGCCCCCGTGCCCGCTGAGGAGTGCCGTGCCGTCCACCCTGCTCTCCCGCCGTGACCTCGACTTCCTGCTGCACGAGTGGCTGCGGGTGTCCGAGCTCGTCGAGCGCCCCCGCTACGCCGAGCACTCCCGGGAGACCTTCGACGACGCCCTGGATCTCGCCGAGCGGGTGGCCACCGAGCAGTTCGCCCCGCACAACCGCGCCGCCGACCTGGCCGAGCCCACCTTCGACGGGCAGCGGGTGCGGCTGATCCCGCAGGTCCGTGCGGCGTTGGACAGCTTCGCCGAGACGGGCCTGCTCACCGCCGGGCTGGACGCCACGGTCGGTGGCCTGCAACTGCCGCACGCGGTCGCGGCGGCCTGCTTCACCTGGTTCCAGGCCGCCAACGTGGCCACCTCGGCGTACCCGTTCCTCACCCTGGGCAACGCCAACCTGCTGCTGGCGCACGGCAGTCCCGAGCAGGTGGACACCTATGTCCGGCCCATGCTCGACGGTCGGTTCTTCGGCACCATGTGCCTGTCCGAGCCGCACGCCGGCAGCTCGTTGGCCGACATCACCACCCGCGCCGAGCCGCAGGCGGACGGCACGTACCGGCTCTTCGGCACCAAGATGTGGATCTCCGGTGGCGACCACGAGTTGGCCGAGAACATCGTCCACCTGGTGCTGGCGCGCATTCCGGGCGCGCCGCCCGGCGTCAAGGGCATCTCGCTGTTCATCGTGCCGAAGGTGCTGGTCGGCCCGGACGGGTCGCTCGGTGAGCGCAACGACGTGGCGTTGGCCGGGCTCAACCACAAGATGGGGTTCCGGGGCACCACCAACACCCTGCTCAGCTTCGGCGACGGCGCGCACACCCCGGCCGGCCGCGCCGGAGCGGTCGGTCACCTGGTCGGCGCGCCGCATCAGGGCCTGGCGCAGATGTTCCACATGATGAACGAGGCCCGGATCGGGGTCGGGGCGGGCGCCACCGCGCTGGGCTACACCGGCTATCTCAAGAGCCTGGCGTACGCGAAGGAGAGGCCGCAGGGCCGGCCGGTCGGCGCGAAGGACCCGGCCGCCGCGCAGGTGCCGATCATCGACCACCCCGACGTACGACGGATGCTGCTGGCCCAGAAGAGCTACGTGGAGGGGGCATTGGCGCTGGTGCTCTACTGCGCGCGGTTGCTCGACGAGCAGAAGACCGCCCCGGCCGAGGCCGACCGCGAGCGCGCGCACCTGCTGCTGGACGTGCTCACACCGATCACGAAGAGTTGGCCGTCGCAGTGGTGCCTCGCCGCCAACGACCTGGCGATCCAGGTGCTCGGAGGCGCCGGCTACACCCGCGACCACGACGTGGAGCAGCACTACCGGGACAACCGGCTCAACCCGATCCACGAGGGCACCCACGGCATCCAGGCACTGGATCTGCTGGGGCGCAAGATGACCATGCAGGGCGGCGCTGGCCTCACCCTGCTGACCACGACGATCGGTGACACGGTCGAGCGCGCCAGCAAGGCCGGGGGAGAGGCGGCCGAGCTGGCCGACCGGCTGGCCGCCGCGGTGGACCGGGTCACCGCTGTCACCCGTCGACTGTGGGCCGACGGCGACCCGGTGCTCGCGCTGGCCAACGCCACCGCCTACCTGGAGGCCGTCGGGCACGTGGTGATCGCGTGGATGTGGTTGGAGCAGGTGCTGGCGCTGCCGGCGGAGGGGGCCGGCGACGCGTTCCACGCCGGCAAGCGCCAGGCCGCCCGCTACTTCTTCACCGTCGAGTTGCCCCGGACCGGCCCGCAGTTCGACCTGTTGGAGAGCCGGGACCGCACCACACTCGACATGCGCCCGGACTGGTTCTGACCGGTCCCGCCGCCCGTCACCGTCGGCGGGACTGGTGGCTCATGGCCTGCCGCCCCTTGACGACGCCCCAGACGATCACGATCACCAGCGCGATCACACCGATGATGATCAGCCAGCGGACCGCCTCGAGAAGCAACCCGAGCAGGATCAGCACGCCGGCGACCACGCCGACAACCCAGAGCAGTGCACGCATGTCGACCTCCCGTAACCGGCCGCGCCTGGTGCGGCCGGCCCCGGCTCCTCGTTCCCCGTCCGGCCGACACCATGCGCGAGCGGCATACCGGAGTCGATCAGCGGCCGGTACGCGCCACGTAGACGGTGTTGGCCGACTCCCCGCCGGTCAGCGGGTTGGCGAACGGCACGACATGCGCGCGTACGCTCGCGAACACCTCGGTGAGCGCGGCGGTGAACTCGGCGTCCGGCGGGTCGTCCGACCAGAGCGCGAAGACGCCCTCGGGGCGCAGCAGGGCGGCCAGGCGACGCAACCCGGCCGGCGGATAGAACGCCGCATGGCTCGGGTGCAGGACGTTGCGCGGGGAGTGGTCGACGTCGAGGAGCACCGCGTCGAACCGCCGGCCGGGCACCTCGGTGTCGAAGCCGGTGTCACCGGCCACCGCCGCGAAGAAGTCGGCCTGCACGAAGCGGGTCCGGGGGTCCTCGGCGAGCCCCGCCGCGAACGGCAGCAGCCCTCGCTGGTGCCAGTCGATCACGTCCTCGATCGCCTCCACCACGAACAGTGAGCGCACCCGGGGGTCGCCCAGCGCCGCGCAGGCGGTGTAGCCCAACCCGAGACCACCCACCACCACGTCGAGCGAGTCACCGGTCACCTCGGCGAGACCGAGCCGGGCCAGCTCGATCTCCGCGACCGGGAAGAGGCTGGACATCAGGTACTCGTCGTCGAGCTTGACCTCGTACACCTCGACCTGGAGTGCCGGGTCCCGGCGTCGGCGCAGGCTGATCGCGCCGATCGGGGTCTCCCGCCAGGCCAGCTCTTCGAAACGCGCGCCCACGGGTGCCCTCTCGCCGCCGGATTCGTCCACGGATGGTACCGGTTGCCCCGCGACCGGCGGCCACGCAGGGTCCACGGGACATCGACGCAGCGCATATCCTGTGCCCGGCCGATCCACCGGAGGGGAAGTAACTGCTGGCGTTCTGACGGTCAGGAGTGTTCAGTGGTCGTCTTGAGGGGCGGTGTGAACTTGAAGGAGTGGGCGGCGGCTACCGGCGTCTCGTACGCGACGGCGGTACGAGTCCGGGACGTTGCCTGTTCCCGCGTACCGGCTCGCCGCGCGGCCGAGGTGGTCATCGAGGATCCGACGTGAAGACGATCCAGGCTTACCGGTTCGCCCTCGACCTCACCCCAGGCCAGGAACGCGCCGTGAGGGCGCATGTGGGGGCCGCGCGAGTGGCGCACAACTGGGCGCTCGCCCGGGTCAAGGCGGTCATGGACCAGCGCGCTGCGGAGCGCTCCTATGGGGTGCCGGACGCGTTGCTGACGCCGTCGCTGCCGTGGTCGCTCGCCGGGCTGCGTAAGGCGTGGAACGCTGCGAAGGCTGATGCGGCGCCGTGGTGGGGTGAGGTGTCGAAAGAGGCGTTCAACACCGGCCTGGACGCTCTCGCCCGCGGCTTGAAGAACTGGGCTGACTCCCGTCAGGGCGGGCGGGCCGGCAGACCGGTCGGTTTCCCCCGCTTCAAGTCCCGCCGCCGTGGCACACCGTCGGTGCGGTTCACCACCGGCGCGATCCGCGTCGAGCCCGACCGCCGGCACGTGGTGCTGCCGAGGCTGGGTCGGTTGAAGCTGCACGAATCCGCCCGCAAGCTCGCCCGCCGTATCGAGGGCGGCACCGCGCGGATCATGTCCGCCACCGTGCGCCGCGACGGCGGACGGTGGCACGTCTCGTTCACCGTCGAGGTGCAGCGGACCGAACGGCAACCGGCCCGGCCCGCCTCGGTGGTGGGGGTGGATGTCGGAATCAAACATCTTGCGGTGTTGTCCACCGGCGAGCGGGTCGACAACCCGCGCCACCTCGTCGCCGCGCAGGCCCGACTGCGGGCGCTCGGTCGGGCGTCGTCGCGGAAGTCCGGCCCCGACCGGCGCAACGGCTGCCGGCCCTCGAACCGCTGGCAACGCGCCTCGGACCGACTTGGTCGTGCCCATGCGCGAGTCGCGAACCTGCGCCGCGACGGGCTGCACAAGCTCACCACGAGGCTGGCACGCGAACACGGCAGCATCGTTGTCGAAGACCTGAACGTCGCGGGCATGCTGCGCAACCGGCGGCTGGCCCGGCACATCGCCGATGCCGGGTTCGCCGAGATCCGCCGTCAGTTGGCATACAAGACCGGGTGGAACGGCGGCCGGCTGCTCGTGGCCGACCGCTGGTATCCGTCCTCGAAAACCTGCTCGGGTTGCGGCGCGGTGAAAGCCAAGCTCGCCCTGCACGAGCGTGAGTACGACTGTGACGCGTGCGGCCTGGTCATCGACCGTGACCACAACGCCGCACTCAACCTGGCCGCCCTCGCGGCTGAGTTCACCACCGCCGGGAGTGGCTCGGTGGCAGCACGCGGAGCCGACCAGAAGACCCACACACATGGGCAGGTGGCTGTGAAACGTGAACCCGGCACGGCATCCGCCGGCAAGACCGGGACCGTCCCCACCGCAAGGCGGGGCAACCAATCACGCGCTCACTAGAGCGCACCGAAAGGTAACGGACTCATGCCGTCGCGGCAGGACCAGCTGCACTCCTACCAGTTCAGCGTCCAACGGGCAGTCGCCGCCCTGGTCATGCGGGAGACCGACCCCGCGCAGTCGCCGTTTCGGCGGCTGGCCGGTGCCGGCCTGGCCAGCGTCCTGGTCGCGGCGATCGGGCTCGGTGGTTTCGCCCTCTACGGCCTGTTCGCCGGCGGCGGCAAGGGGTGGCGCGACCCGGGCGCGGTGATCGTGGAGAAGGAGTCCGGCGCCCGGTTCGTCTATCGCGAGCAGAAGCTGCACCCGGTGCTCAACTACGCCTCGGCGCTGCTCATCGTCGGTGCGGATCGCTCGAAGACCGTTCTGGTGTCCCGACGCACGATCGACGGGGTGCCGCGCGGGCTGCCGTTGGGCATCGCCGACGCACCCGACTCGCTGCCCGCCCCGGGCCGGCTGGCCGGCGCAGCGTGGACGGTCTGCTCGACGGTCCCGGCCGGTACGGGCGTCGAGGCGCCCCGCTCCGCGTTGCTGATCGGCACCGAGCCCGACGGCGGTCGGCCGTTGGGCGATGACGCGCTGCTGCTGCGCCACCCCGACGGCGGGCTGCACCTGCTCTGGCACCAGCGCCGCTACCTCGTCCGTGATCCGAGCCGGGTGCTGGCGGCGCTCGCCACCACCCGGGCCCAGGCGGTTCGGGTGGCGCCGGCACTGCTCAACTCGCTGCCTGCCGGCACCGACCTCGCCCCACTCGACCTGCCTGCGCTGGGTCGGCCCGCCACCCGGGTGCCGGGTGCGGCGATCGGCACGGTCTACCTGGTGAGCAACTCCGGTGGCGGCCGGCAGTACGCGGTGGCGCTCGACGCCGGCCTGGCCGGCATCACCGAGCTGCAGGCGGGGTTGTTGCTGGCCCGCACCGGGCAGGTCGAGCCGGTGCCGATGACGTTGGGTCGGTTCGCCGCGCTGCCCACGGTGCCTGACCTGGCCCCGACCGGCCCGAACGCCCCGCCACCGACCCCGCCCCGGCTCGCGGCCGGCGACGGCGGGGCGCTCTGCACCCGCATCGGCGACGACGGCGGGGTTGGTGAGGTGCGCTGGGGCGTACCGCTGCGGGACCTGACGGCCGTGCCCCACACCGCGCCGACCGGCGCAGCGGTGCTGGCGGACCACGTGGTGGTGGAGCCGGGCCGCGGCGCGGTGGTCGAGGCCGCGGCGGCGCCCGGCGCGACCGGCGGCGCGGTCTCCGTGGTCACCGACCTGGGCCGACGGTACGTGCTGGCCGACCCGGAGGTGCTCCCGATGCTCGGCTACCGCGACGTGCGGCCGGTGCGGCTACCGGCCGGGCTGGTCAGCCTGGTGCCCGCCGGTGCGACCCTCGACCCGGCCGCCGCCCGCGCCGTCGCCGCCCCGGCCTGAGGGCGACCCGCCCCGCGGCGTGCCGGCGGCTGCCCGCGGTGCCGGCGCCTGCCGGCGGTGCCCGCGTGCCGGCGGTGCCCGCGTACCGGCGGTGATCAAGAGGTTTGCGTCAGAAGTTCGCACGATGCTGACGCAAACCTCTTGATCACCGGGAAGCGACGCGCGGCAACGCGCGGCGGACGGTGCCTAGTCGGCCGGGCGGCGCAGGACGGTGACCGCGAACGGGGCGTCGTCGCGCCACGGGCGCAGGTCCCAGGTGGCGAAGCGTTGCTCCACGCGCAGCCCGGCGGCCACCGCGTCGGCGTCGAACGCGGTCAGCGGGTAGCCGCGCTCCGTGCCGAACCCCACGGTCAGCACGCCGTCGGGTCGCAGGTGCGCGGCCACCCGGCGCAGCACCTCCGGTTCGGTGCCGACGGCGACGAAGGCGAGCACGTTGCCGGCAAGCACCGCCGCGTCGAACGGCTCCGCCTCACCCAGCGCCGGTAGATCCAGCTCGGCGAGGTCGGCGACCAGCCACGTCGGGCCGGGATAGTCGGCGCGGGCCGCCTCCACCAGCGCGGGGTCGGCGTCCACCCCGACCACCGTGTGCCCCCGCTCCGCCAGCGCGGCACCGACGCGGCCGGTGCCGCTGCCGGCGTCGAGAATGCGCGAGCCGGGCGCGACGAGGGCGTCCACCAGTCGGGCCTCGCCGGCCAGGTCCGCGCCCTCGGCCGCGAGCTTGCGGAACCGGTCGATATACCACTGTGAGTGCTCAGGACCGGTGTCGGTCGCCCAGCGGGTCGGGTTGGCCATGAGGCCACCGTATCCGGGCCGGTGGGGGCCCGGCGGGCGACCCGGACGAGACGATCATCCCTTCTCCGCGCCGCTGGTCAGCCCCTCGGTGAGCAGCCGTTCGCTGGCGAAGAAGAGGATCACGATGGGCAGGGTGAGCACGACCGACCCGGCCATCAGCACGGTCTTGGGGACCTCCACCCCGTCGGCGAGCAGCGACAACCCGAGTGACACCGTCCACCGGTTGGGTTTGTCGACCAGGAACAGCAGGGCGAAGAGGAACTCGTTCCAGGCGATCATGAAGTCGTAGAGCGCGACCGCCATGATCGACGGCATCGCCAGGGGCAGGCTGACACGGCGGATGATGCCGAGCCGGCCGGCACCGTCGATGGCCGCGGACTCCTCCAGACTGACCGGGATGGTCTCGAAGTAGTTCTTCAGCATGTAGACCGACACCGGCAACGTCTGCGAGATGTAGACCAGCACCAGACCGAACAGCGAGCCGCGTAGCCCGGCCCTGGTGAAGACCACGAACAGCGGGATCGCGATGACGATCGACGGGAACAGGTAGACCGCCAGGAACAGGAAGTCCACCTGTCGCCGGCCGAAGAACCGCAGCCGGGCCACCGCGTACGCACCGGGGATCGCGACCAGGAGAGTGAGCACGGTCGCCGCGACGGCGACCAGCCCGCTGTTGCGGATGAAGGTGAGGAAACCCTGGCCGCCGTCGTCGGTGGCCTTGAGCA
Source organism: Micromonospora arida (assembly GCF_042873195.1). Taxonomy (NCBI): domain Bacteria; kingdom Bacillati; phylum Actinomycetota; class Actinomycetes; order Micromonosporales; family Micromonosporaceae; genus Micromonospora; species Micromonospora arida. The sequence goes on from NZ_JBIALC010000004.1 coordinate 449,701, forward strand.
CTTCGGCGTACGTGGCCACGGTCAGCTCACCGAAGCCGACCACCAGCGCTCCGGGGTCGAGCAGCAGCCGCTCGATGGGGCGCACCGAGAGCACCAGCATGTAGTAGAAGGGGAAGACCGTGATCACCAGGAACACGGCGATCACCAGGCGGCGTAGCCAACGCAGGCTCACCGTCTCGACCACGTCCCGGTCCATCAGCTCACCCTCCGTCCGAAGAAGCGCAGATAGATCAGCACGAACACGATGAGCACCACGGCCAGCACGACCGCCTGGGCGGCCGCGGCCCCGATGTCGGTACGGGCGGTGAGGAACTCGTACACCCGCACGCTGACCACCTCGGTGCCGGCCGCACCACCGGTGAGCAGGTAGACGTCGTCGAACTTGTTGAACGTCATGATGAAGCGCAGCACACCCAGCAGGGCGATCACCGGCAGCAGTTGCGGTAGCAGGATGTGCCGGAACCGCTGGGTGGGGGTGGCGCCGTCGACCCGGGCGGCCTCCTCCAACTCGCCGGGCACCGCCTGGAGCCGGGCCAGCAGGAACAGGAACGCGAACGGGAAGTACCGCCAGGCCTCGAAGACGATCACCGTGGCCAGCGCTGTCGACTCCTGGGTGAGGAACGGCACCGGGGCGTCCCAGCCGAGCAGGCGTTGGCCCCACGCGTTGACGATGCCGAGCTGTGGGTCGAGCATCACCTGCCAGACGAACGTCACGGCGACCACCGGCGCCACGTACGGCAGCAGCATGGACGCCCGGACCAGGGTGCGACCCCGGAACGGCCGGCGGACGACCAGTGCGGCCACCAGGCCGAGCAGGATCGACCCGACGGTGCCGCCGATGCTGTAGATCAGCGTGACCCACAGCGTCTCGGCGAAGCCGGGGGTGTGCAGCACCCGGTCGATGTTGTCCATGGTGAACTCGCCGAACAGGCCGGTCTTGCGCAGCGTCGCCAGCCGGACCCGCTGGAAGGCGAGCACCAGGGTCCACACGATCGGGATGCCGATGACCGCGATGGTGACGAGCAGGGTCGGTGCGACCAGCGCGAGCCCGGCCCGGGATTCGCGGCGGCGCAGGGTCAACGGTCGGCGCCGGGGTGGCGCCGGCCGCTCCCTGGTGGGGGAGCGGCCGGGGCCCGGCGCGGTGGTGGTCAATTGACGCCCGCCTTGATGGCGTCCACGTCCTTCGTGGCGCGGTTGGCGGTGGCTGCCGCGTCGGACTTGCCGGAGACGAGGTCGCCCAGCGCCTTGGGCACCGGCAACTCGCCGAGCATGGCGCCGACGAGCTTGCCCTGCCCCTGGCTGAGGCCCCAGCGCCCGAAGGTGTCCGGGCTGCGGCGCAGCGTGGTCAGCACCTCGTCGCCGTACACGTCGGTGAGGGGCTTCTTCGCGTCCACGCCCGCCTGGCTGGTGTTCCAGGCGGTCAGGTACGCCTCCGGCTCGGCGGGGGTGCCCTTGCGCACCGGGAAGCGGCCCTCGGGGGACATGCCGAACCAGCGCGGGTAACCGTCGCCGAGCATGTACTCCACGAAGGACTTCGCCGGGTCGGCTGCCGCGCCGTCGAGAACCGCCCAGGAGCTGATCTCGCCGTACTGGGCCGGTTCGGTGCCGTTCGGGCCCTTGATCGCGGTGACGAACCCGCTGTTCTTCGCGAGGAACGCCGGGTCCCCCTGGCACTGGGGGCAGGTCGGCTTGGCGTCGTTGCGTAGCCCCGCCAGCTCGTCGAGGATGAACGGTGACCAGATCACCATGGCGGCCTTGCCCGCGAAGTAGGTGGCCCGGGTGGTGTCCACGTCCTGCGCGCCCTTCACCGAGCTGGTGCGGATCAGGTCACCGTAGAAGCGGAACGCCTCGACGCACTGGGGCGAATCCAGTGTCACCTTCCCCGAGTCGTCGGTGAGCTGGCAGCCGTTGGCCAACGCCAGGTGCTCGAAGGTCTGCTGGGTGAACACATCGCTGGGGGCGGTCGCCGCGGTGATGCCGGCGACGCCGCCGGTGTTCAGTCGGGCTGCGGCGGTGGTGATCCGCTCGTACGTGTCGGGGGCGGGCAGACCGGCCGCGGCGAACAGGTCCTTGCGATAGACGAGCAGCTGCCCCCAGCCGTCGCTGGGCACGGAGAGCTGTTTGCCGTCGTCTGAGGTGAGCTCCAGCGCTCGGGGGGAGAACGTCTGCTTGCCCAGCTTGTCGACGACCTCCGCGTTCGCCGAGGTGTGCAGCAGCTCGTTGCCGGCGAGCGTACGGATGCCGGCGAGGGAGACCGACCCGACCACGTCGGGCAGGTCGCCGGCGGCGGCGTTGGCGGCGATCAGGGAGGGGAACTGGTCCTCGTTGACGGTCACGAGATCGACCTGGATCCCGGTCTTGGCGGTGAAGTCGGCGATGATCGCCTTGGTGGCGGTGACCCGGTCGGCCACGTCTTCCAGGCTCCAGACGGTGATCTTTTTGCTGTTGCTGTCTGGTTCGTCGTCGCCGCAGGCCAGCAGGGTGGACGCTGCTAGTGCCATGATCAGGGTGGTGGCGAGTATCCGCCTCGGAGGTGCTGACATCGGTGACACTCCTCTCGAAGGGTACATGCCGGATTCAACACCTTCGATTGATCAATAACAAGACATATTGCGATTTTGTGTCTATCCTGGAGCCCAGTGCTACCGGGATGTGACACATGGGCAACTGGGTGGTCTCTCTCGCCGGGCCTCGACGCATCAGCCTTGAGCCCTGCCCGCCGGATCCGCTCGGCTCCGGTCAGGTCCGAGTCCGCACCTGCTACTCGGGCATCTCCGCCGGCACCGAGCTGACCCTCTACCGGGGCAGCAATCCCCGGCTCAGCAAGGACTGGGACGATGCCGCCCGGATGTTCGTCCCCCGACAGACCCCGGTGCCCTACCCGTTGATCGGCTTCGGCTACGAAGAGGTCGGTGAGGTCATCGAGGTCGCGCCGGACGTCACCGACCGGCACCCGGGGCAGCTCGTCTGGGGCATCTGGGGACACCGGGCCGAGGCCGTGCTCGCAGCCGACGCGGTCCGCGCGCTCCCCGCCGGGCTGGATCCCCTCGCCGCGGTCTTCGCCCGCCCCGGCGCCATCGCGCTGACCGCCGTGCTCGCCGGTGACCTGCACCTCGGCGACTGGGTAGGCGTCTTCGGCCAGGGCGTCATCGGGCTGCTCGCCACCCGGCTCGCCGTGCTCTCCGGGGCCCGGGTGGTGGCCGTCGACCCGGTACCCGACCGGCTGGAGCGCGCCGCCCGGTACGGCGCACACTCGACTGTGGACGCCACTGTCACCTCCGCCGCCGCCGTGCTGCGCCAGGCCACCGACGGCCGGGGGGCCGACGTCTGCCTGGAGCTGTCCGGCGCGTACCCGGCGCTGCACGAGGCGATCCGCTCCACCACCCACGCCGGCCGGGTCGTGGCCGCCGGCTTCTACCAGGGCCAGGCCGACGCGCTCGGCCTCGGTGAGGAGTTCCACCACAACCGCATCCAGATGGTGGCCGCCCAGGTCTCCGGGCCCACCCCCGCGCCGAGCATGGCCGGCCGGTGGACCGGAGACCGGGTCGCGCAGACCTTCATGGACCTGGTGGCCGACCGCAGCGTCGACCCGCTGCCACTGGTCAGCCACATCGTCGACGCCAGCGCGGTCGCCGACGCCCTCGCGCTGCTCGACCGCGGCGCCGGTGACGTCCTCCAAGTCGTGCTGAGGTTCTCATGACCACCATCGCGCTGGCCTGTCAGGAACAACTCCTGCCGGGCACCAACCTCATCCAGAAGTACGCCCTCGCGGCCGCCCTCGGCTACCAGGGCATCGAGCTACGCGGCCGCGGCGACCTGGCCTTCGCCCGCCGGCTGCCGGAGCTGCGCCGGGCCCGCGCCGCCGGGGTGGTGATGCCCACCGTCTGCGTCGAGATGGACCACTTCATCGGCGACTTCGACCCCGCCCGGTCCGCCGACGCCGTCCGTAACCTGCGCTCCCAACTCTCGGTGATCGCCGAGCTGGGCGGCGTCGGGGTGATGACCCCGGCCGCCTGGGGGATGTTCTCCCGACGACTGCCGCCGTTCGAGCCGCCCCGGGCCCCGGACGGCGACCGGCAGGTGCTCCTCGACGCCCTCGGCGAGCTGGGCGAACACGCCCGGGCCGAGGGGGTCACCCTCTTCCTGGAACCCCTCAACCGGTACGAGGACCACATGGTCAACCGTCTCGACGAGGCGGTGGCGCTCTGCGCCGCGCTCGGGTTGCCCTCGGTCCGGGTGGTCGCCGACACCTTCCACATGAACATCGAGGAGGACGACGTGCACCGCGCGCTGCGCGCCGCCGCGCCGTACCTCGGGCACGTACAGGTCAGCGACTCCAACCGGTACCAGCCCGGCGCCGGGCACCTGGACTGGCCGGCGCTGGTGCGTACCCTGCTGGAGCTGGACTACCGGGGATGGCTGGCCCTGGAGTGCCGGCTCCGCGGCGACCCGGTCCGCGCCCTGCAACAGGCCGCCACGGTGCTGCGACACGCGCTGCCCCGGCGGGCCGCCGCGTGACCGCCGACGCCGGGCCGACAAGCGTCGACGCGACCGCCGGTGTCGACGGGGTCGGTGACGTCGGAGCGACGCGCGCCGACCCCGCCGGCACGGGTGGCCCGGCCGACGCGGCCGGGCTGCGTCGACTCGCGGTCGACACGCTCGACGCCAACTGGGAGCACGACCACACGGTGCCCTCGCGCACGCTCTACCCGCACCAGTGGAGCTGGGACTCCGCGTTCATCGCGATCGGGTTGGCCCAGGTCCGTCCCGACCGCGCCTGGCGGGAGCTGACCACCCTGTTCCGGGCGCAGTGGGCCGACGGACGGGTGCCGCACATCGTGTTCAACCCGGCGCTGCGGGTCGGCGCGTACTTCCCGGGGCCGGAGATGTGGCGTTCGGCCGACGTGCCGGGCGCGCCGACGGTGGCCACCTCCGGCCTGGTCCAGCCGCCGGTGCACGCGCTCGCCGCGTTGCTGGCGTACCGGCGGGCGCCCGACCCCACCGCCCTGGCCGCGCTGCGCCGGCTCTACCCCGCGTTGGTCGCCCAACAGCGCTACCTGGCTGACCGGCGGGACGTGGCCGGTGACGGGCTGGTCTGCATCGTGCACCCGTGGGAGTCCGGGTTGGACAACAGCCCGGCGTGGGACGAGCCGATGGCGGCGGTGCCGGCCGAGGCGGCCGTGATGCGGGCGTACCGTCGGCACGACACCACGCACGCCGACGCCGCGCACCGCCCCACGGACCTGGACTACGCGCGTTATCTGGCGATCGTCGCCGCCTACCGCGACCACGGCTACTCCGACCGCGACCTGGCCGCCGGGCACCCGTTCCTGGTGGAGTGCCCGCTGTTCAACGCGGCGTTCGGGGCCGCCGAACACGCCCTCGCCGAGATCGCCGCGCTCGTCGGCGACGACCCCGGGCCGCACCGGGCCCGCGCGGCCCGCATCACCGAAGCTCTCCTGCGCCGGTTGTACGACCCGGACACCGGCACGTTCCAGCCCCGTGACCTGCGCACCGACCGCCTGGTGAGCGCCCGTACCGTGCTCGGGCTGACCCCCCTGATCCTGCCCGACCTGCCGACCCGGCAGGCCGACGCGCTGGTCGTCGAGGCTCGGTCGGCGCGCTTCGGGGTGGCCCGTCTCATGGATCGGCCGCTGCCCACCTACGACCGCACCGCACCCGACTTCGAGCCGCTGCGTTACTGGCGCGGGCCGAGCTGGCTCAACATCGGCTGGCTGGTCCGGCGTGGGCTGCTCGGGCACGGGCACCCGGAGCTGGCCGCCGGGCTGCGCCGCTCGATGATCGGTCTGGTCGCCGGGGCCGGCTGCCATGAGTACTTCCACCCGGACACCGGCGCCGGGCTGGGCTCACCGGCGTTCAGCTGGACCGCCGCGTTGCTGCTCGACCTGCTCGCCGACTGAGCGCGCCGCCGGGTGGTAGCGTGCCCGGTCCCGGCGGCCGTAAGGAGCATCGTGCGCGAGATCGACAAGGTGGCCTGGATCCTCGTCGAGGACGGTCGGGTGCTGAGCACCCGGTCGGTGGGCAAGGACGTCTGGTACCTGCCGGGCGGAAAGCGCGAGCCGGGCGAAACCGACCTGGAGACCCTGCGTCGGGAGATCGACGAGGAGTTGAGCGTCGAGGTAGACGTGCCCGGTGCCGTGCACCTGGGCACCTTCACCGCTCAGGCGCACGGCCACACGACCGGCATCACCGTGCGGATGACCTGCTACCGGGCCGGCTATCGAGGACAGTTGCGGCCGGCCAGCGAGATCGCCGAGATGGCCTGGCTCGGGTACGCGGACCGACACCGCACCTCACCGGTCGACCAGATCATCTTCGACCACCTGCTGGCCGAGGGTCTGCTGGCCTAGCGGCAGTTTGTCGCGGCCGGCCAGGGGTAACCGGCCGAGCGTGACCGACGGCGACGGGTTCCCGTACTTCATCGACGCGGTGTCCCAACGGTCCGGCCTGCCGGCCGAGGAGGCCGGCGTGCTCGCCCGCGCCGTGCTCCAGACGTTGGCCGAACGGGTGACCGGCGGCGCACCCGGCGACCTCGTCGCGCACCTTCCGAACGAGGTCGACGGCTACCTGACCGGCCCGGCCCCGGATGCGGCCGGGACGGCCCTCCCAGCCCCGGATGCGGCCGTGGCCCCCGGCCCGCATGCCGGCGCCGATGGCTTGACCAGCGGGGTGGGCCTGGAGGTCGGCGGTGCCGGCGCGACCCCGATGGAGGCCGGCCCGACGGAGTTCCTTCGTCGGGTGGAACAGCGTGCCGGGGTCGACCCGGCCACCGCCCGGGCCGGAACCGGCGCCGTCTTTGCCACGTTGCGGACGGCGATGACCGTACGGGAATTCCAGGAGATGGTGGCGCGACTGCCGCACGACGGCGGAGGTGGGGCCGCGCCCACACCGCCGGCCGACAGAGCGGGTTGAGATATTGACGCTCTGTCCGATACTTTCGTCTCCTCATGCGAGCAACACCGGGCTGGGCGACGTTGCGGATGGTCCGATCGCAGTTGCGGAACACACCAGGCCGGAGCCTCGCAGTGTTCTCCGCTGTACTGGTCGCGACCACCGGGTTCACCGTGCTCACCGGTGCCGCGAGCACCTCCCGGCTGGTCGCGAGCGGTTCCGTCGACGGGCAGTTCCGTCCGTCGTACGACATCCTGGTCCACCCCGCGGCGCCGGCCACCGGCCTGCTTCACCAGGACCGGCCCACCGCGGCCTACGGCGGCATCGGGCTGGACCAGTGGCGGCTGATCGAAGGGATCTCCGGCGTCGAGGTGGCCGCCCCACTGGCGGTCCTCGGCATCGCCGATCTCCGAGTCGAGCCGCGGGTGGACCTCACCGACCAGGTCGACAGGTCGGCTGAGCGGCAGGTCATCGAGGTCGCTCCCCGGATCAGCGGGGAGCGCGGGCTGAGCACGTTGACGGCGGCGCCAACCTACGTCTATGTGTCGCGACGGCCGCTGGTGCCGCTGGCGGCAATCAACGACCAACGGTTCGTGTACGCCGATGGCACCAGGGTCCGCCAGGCCACCTCCGCCGCCGAGTGCCCCGGCACCGGTGGTGGCGGCACCTTGGAGGTGCAGCCCGACGGCCAGCGTCGTCAGGTGTGCGACATCGCCGCCGGCAGCTTCGATCCCGACGCCCGGCGGACCCAGGTCAGTGACGTCGTGACATACCAGTTACTTCCGGACGGCACCTTCCGGCTGGCATCCATCTTCACGTCCGGCCGTCCGGCGTCCGTGGTGCCCGCCACCGCCCGGCTGGAACTCCGGCTGCCAAAGGTGGTACCGATGCTCGTCGCCGCGATCGATCCGGCGGCTGAGGCGCGCCTGGTCGGCCTGGACCGGGCGGTACGCCAGGGGCGCTACCTGACCGGCACCGATGCCGTTTCTTCGGCGGCCCCGGATGCCCTGTCCTCCACCTTGCCCACGAGCAGCCCGGCCAGCCGGACGCTGCCGGTGCTCGCCGCCGACGACATCGCGATCGACGAGCGGGTGGACATTGCCGTGTCCCGGCTGACCGGCCGGGCGGCCGACCAGGTGCCCGGCACCGCGACTCAGGCGCTCTGGCCCCTGCTGCACAACTCGGCGACGGGCCCGCCGCAAACGCTCCAGCATGACCTGGCGCAGATCTACCGCGACCGGCTCGACTCCGCACTCTCCGAGCAGGCCCCACTGGCCACCATCATGGCCCTGCTCCGGCCCGGGCCGCCGACCTACTCGCCGCAACCCGACGGCCGCGATCGGATGGTGCCCCGATCAGACGGAGTCGAATCGGTCGACCCCACGATCGACGACGTGTGGCGAGACTCGTGGTTCAGCACGGGCGGTGTGGGGACGGCGGATCCGGTGAGTCTGCTCGGGCAGTCGTCGTGGTCGGTCACCGCGGTGGGCAGCTTCGCACCGGATGCGCTCGAATCCACCGCCGGCGCGGCGCAACAGGCCCTCGACCTCTACCGTCGGACCCCGCCGGTGGGCGCCGACGCGCGCTCCCGGGGCCTGCTCGGCGACCGCCCACTGCTTCCCGGAGACGACCCGCTCGGTTACCCGCGTGGCGCGCCCAGTCTGGTGACCAGTCTGACCGTGGCCGGCGAGCTGTACTCCAGCGTCGCGCCCGCGCTCGCGGCAGCCCCGGTGAGTTCGGTGCGGGTCCGGGTCGCCGGTATCGACCGGTTCGACGAGGTGGCCCGGGAGCGGGTCCGGATGGTGGCTGACGAGATTGTCCGACAGACCGGCCTGACCGTCGAGATCGTGCTGGGCGGCTCGACGGTACGTAGCCCGGTGCTGCTGCCTGCTGGCGAGTTCGGCCGCCCCGAGCTGGACCTGTTGGAGGCGCGTACCCGCAAGGGCGTCGCTACCGAAATCGTCACCGCCGTGGATCGCAAGAACATCATGCTGCTCGGGCTGCTGCTGGTGGTCTGCGCTCTGCTGGTCGGCAACGCGGTGTCCACGGCGGTCCGGGTTCGTCGACGTGAACTCGCCGTACTGGCCTGCATCGGCTGGCCCGGCTGGCGGCTGAGCCTGCTGATCCTCGCCGAGACCGTAGCGCTCGGCCTGACCGCGGGGCTGCTCGGCGCGGGGTTGTCGGTGCCGCTCGGTTGGCTGGCCGGCGTGCAGATCTCCGGCACGGTGACCATGCTGTGCGTGCCGATCGCGGTGCTGCTGACGGCAGTGGCCAGCGCCCTGCCCGCAGTGCGGGCCGCGCGTACCCGGTCGGCGGAGGCGCTGCAGGCGAGCGCGGCACCTGCCCGGCGAGCCTCGGCACGGAGCCTTGCCGGGCTTGCGGTGGCCAATCTCGTACGAACGCCCGCGCGTACCTTCGCCGGCGCGACGAGCCTGGCGGCCGGCGTCGGTGCGGTGACACTGATCGCCGCCGCGCTCTGGGCGTTCGACGACGGCATGGTCGGCTCGCTGCTCGGCGAGGCGGTCTCTGTGCGGGTGCGCGGGGTGGACCTGGTGGCCGTCGGCGGAGTGCTGCTGTTCGGGGTGCTCGGCGTTGCCGACGTGCTGTACCTCAACGTGCGGGAGCGAGCGGCCGAGTTCGCCACGCTGAGGGCCATCGGCTGGCCTGATTCCGCGCTCAACCGGCTCCTGATCTACGAGGCGCTCGGCGTCGGAGTGCTCGGCTGCATCCTCGGGGTCGCCGCCGGCCTCGGCTCCGTCGCCCTGCTGGTCGGCACGGTGGATGGTCGGCTGGCGATGCTGGCGCTGGCCGTGACCGGTGCGGCGCTGCTGCTCACCGTGCTCGCCGCGTTGGTCCCGGCGATCCTGATCCGGCGGTTGCCGACCGCCGCTCTGCTCGCCGACCAATGAGGCCACAGGGCTGATCGGGCTACGACTCCTCGGCCTGAATCGCCCGTCGGCGTCGGCCACCGGCAGCTCCCTGGGCGTCGAAGATCGCGGCGGTGACCGCCGCGTCGAACACCGGGTCTCCCTCGGTGGTCAGGAAGCCCCAGTCCAGCACCGCGTTCGGCCGACCCGAGACGTCAAGACCGCGCCCTCCATGCCCTCGCCCCGGCAGCTTCGGGGTGTCCGTGCCGATCCACTGCCGGAGCACCCCGGCGACCTGCTCCTCCGCGAGGTGACTCATGCCTCGGGCACCTCCTCGGGCTCGGCGACCCAGGCGGAGAAGACCGGCACCCCGTGCCAGGGGCCGGTGACGCCGTCGGCCCCGGTGTCGGTGGCGACGGCCACCACCGCGTACGGGTGGCCGAAGCGCAGCTCGGCGGTGCGGGCCACACCCTCCGGCGGCAGGCTGGTCAACCCGAACATGGCGGTCACGGCGGCAGCCTCGAAGCCGTACCGGTCGAACCGGGCCACCGCCGTCTGCCGTGCCTCGAAGCGCTCCGCCGGCAGCGCCAGCGCCGTCGCCAGCGTGGCCGCCACGGCCGGAAAGCCGAGCGCCGGCCCGGTCAGGTCATGGTCGCTCCGGGCCGACCAGCAAGGAAGGACGGCGGTGTGCCGCTCTTCGCGGCCGTCGTGGGCGCGGGTGCGTACCCGCTCCTCGGTCAGCGTCCAGAGCGGAGTCTCGCCGAGCGGCAGGTCGAACAGCGAGCGGCTGCCCGCCGGTTGCGCGCCGTCGGCCGCGCCGGCGCTGAGGTCGTACGCGACGGCCAGCACCTCGGCCGGTGGCACCTGCGGTGCGGCGGCCACCGAGAGGACCACCAGCCCTGCGCCGCCGGCCGTCTGGGCCGGCGCGGCGTGCACGATCACGTCACCGGCTTGCGCGGTGGACACGATTGCGCAGCGGTGGCCCTGGCCCGGACTGCGCAGTGCTTGCCGCAGTCGACCGGCCCACGGGCTGCCAGCGCCGAGCGCGCGTGCGTCGGCGACGTCGAACGGGGTCGCCCAGGACACCCGGGTGGCCAACGCGCTGGCCAGGGCCAGCACCACGTCCGGCCCGACCCGCAGGGGAAACGTCTCGATCAGGCCGAGGGTGTGCTCGCGCGCCCAGGCGTCCAACCCGGCCTGATCGGGCAGTGCGCCGACCTCGGTCGTGCGGGGCAGCGCGGCCCGCCACGCCGCCGATCCGTCGTCGCCCTGCCCCGCTGTGTGCCAGAGCGCGGTGGCGGACCCGACCAGCGGGTGCGGCGCGTCCAACAGTGTTCGGGCCACCTCGGCCGCGCTCGGCAGGTCGGTGCCCAGCGCCTGCGCCAGCTTCGCGGCGGCTTCGTCCGCTACGGCCGGATCAGGGTCGGCCGTCGTGGCGGTGACCGCGAGTAGCAGCCAGGCGCCGAGCGGGGAGGCGACGTGGTGCCTGTCGCCGACCGTCGCGTGCAGTCGCGCGGCGTACGCGGACAACGGGCCGTGCAGGTTGCTCCTCATTCCCACACTCTGCCCGGCGACCCGGCTCACGACCACAGTTCGAACGGCTCGTCGATCTCCGTGCCGGCGAGAAAGGGGGTGATCAGCCTGGGGAGCTGCCCGGGGTAGAAGCGTTCCCGACTGGCCACCACCTCGGGCAACGGCCACCAGCGGAAGCCGAAGTAGTCCTCCCTCTCGTAGTCGAGCCGGTGCGCCTCGTCCACGTCCGGGCCGGGGCCGGCCAGCCGTACGGCGACGACAACCTCGTCCTGCACGTGCCGCACCTGGCGGTGCAGGAAGCTCGACCGCCGCCGCCACACCGGCGCGCCCACCTGGTCGGCGGTGATCACGATGCCGGTCTCTTCCCGCAGCTCCCGCACCGCCGTGTCGCGATAGGTCTCACCGGGATCCATGCCACCGCCCGGCAGCTCCCACCAGGTGCCCAGCCGGGCGTGGTCCGGGTCGTGCGTGTGGAACAGCAGCACCCGGTCGGTGCCGTCGGTGACCACCACCCGCACCGCGCGTCGCTCCAGGATCGGCAGGTCGCGGGGCGGCTCGTTCATCGGGCCAGTCTGTCGTACCGCCCGCTTCTGCGGCGGGTAGGCTGCCCGCCGTGGCTGGTCTGTTGAGGAATGTCGCGGCACGTATCTCTCGGGTCGGTGCGGTGATCCCGTCGCCCCGGCGTACCGGGCCGGCGCCCGCGCAGGTGGCCCGCCGCCGTCAGGTGAGCGCCTTGCAGCGTCGGGAGTTGACCTACGCTCCGGAGCGCGACGGTCAGGCCGACCCGGGCGAGATCGTCTGGACGTGGGTGCCGTACGAGGACGACCCCCGCCAGGGCAAGGACCGGCCGGTGCTGGTCGTCGGGCGGCACAGCCGGACCCTGTTCGGGTTGATGCTGTCCAGCCAGAGCGAGCGGGACGGACAGCGGCACTGGTTCGCGCTCGGGCCGGGGGAGTGGGACCGGGACAACCGGCCGAGCTGGGTCCGGCTGGACCGGGTGCTCACCATGCGCGAGGACAGCATCCGCCGGGAGGGTGCCGTGTTGGATCGGCCCCGGTTCGACCGGGTCGGGCAGGCGTTGCGCGCCGGCTACGGCTGGCGCTGACCGACGCCGGGCGGCATCAGCAGTGGGCCAGCCTGAACGTGACGGGCCCGGCGGTCAGGTTCACTCGCGGCTCGGGCCGACCGCGGCACCCTTCGCGTCCGGCGGCGGGTACGGCTGGTCGGCGAGGAGCCGGGCCAGGTGTGCGGTGTTGAGCGCCAGGGCCTTCGTGGTGCGGCCGGTGGTGTCGAGCTTGGGGCCGGCGTCGCGGTAGTCCACTGTGTGCAGTGCTTCGCCGACCCAGTAGGTCGCGGCGGCGGCGGCGATGGTGAACCCGACCTCGTTGAGGGCCTGCTGCACCTCGCCGATGGTGTGGTGGGCGCCGTCCTCGTTGCCGACCACGGCAACACCGGCGACCTTGCCGTAGGTGCGGAGCCGACCCTCGGCGTCGGTCTCGGAGAGCTCGGCGTCGAGGCGTTCGAGGACCATCTTGCAGACGCTGGAGGGCTGGCCGAGCCAGATCGGCGTGGCGATGATCAGCACCTGGGCTGCCATCAGCTTGGCGCGGATCGCCGGCCAGCCGTCGCCGTCGCCCTCGTCGGTGGACACCCCGAAACGCACGTCGTGATCGACGACCCGGATCAGTTCGCCCTCCACCCCCTGCCCGGCCAACTCGGCGAGCACTTCCCGACCGAGCTGCTCGGCGCTCGACGGCGCAGGTGACGGCTTGAGGGTGCAGTTGAGTACGAGGGCGCGGATGGTCGCCACGTCGGGTCCTCTCGGCGGTCGTGATTCGAGTACTGGCTTGCCATACCCGGATAAGACGTCTCAGAACACCCCGGAGGCCGGCAAAACCGCTGGGTCGGTGGACGGAGCGCTGGCAGGGTGTCCGCATGGTGCAGGACGACGCACGGCAGGTGGCCGGACAGGTGCGGACGGGCTTCGGCCTGCAACTGTCCACGATGGAGCTCGTCACCTCCGGCGCGGACCAGCGCGCCCGACTGTGGCTCGCACAGACCGCCGACGGCGGTCGGTACGCGGTCAAGCTGAGCGGTGGTGGCACCCCGGCCGGCCTGGTGGTGACGGCGTACCTGGCCGGGCAGGGTGTGCCGGGCATCGTCGCGCCGCTGCGGGCCGACGACGGGCGGCTGTCGATCGACCACGACGGCCGCCGCCTCTCGGTGGTGCCGTGGGTCTCCGACCAACGGGCGCTCGACGGTCCGATGACCGACGCGCACTGGCGCGCGTACGGCGAGGTGCTGGCCGCCGTGCACGCGGTGCCGGTGACCGACGAGCTGAGCCGGCTGCTACCGGCGGGCGGTGCCGCGTACCCCTCGATCGTGGCCAGGACCCGCGCGGTGGCCGAGCGGCTGCGCGACCCGGGCCCGGCGGACGACCCCGCCGGGCCGCTGGCCGTGGAGATGGCGTACGTGTGGTCCGCGGTGGCCGACCCGGTGGCCACACTGACCCGCGACGTCGAACGCCTCGCCGTCGACCAGCGCGACCGACCCGGCGCGAACGTCGTTTGTCACGGCGACCCGCACCTGGGCAATCTGCTGCTCGGCGCGGACGGGCAGGTCTGGTTGATCGACTGGGACGACGCGGTGCTCGCGCCGCCCGAGTGTGACCTGATGTTCGTCCTGGGCGGGGTGCTCGCGTTCGCGCCGATCAGCGCCCGTCAGCAGAAGGCCGTTCTCGCCGGCTACGGCCCGGCCGACATCGACCCGGCCCGCCTGGCCTGGTTCCTCGCGGTCCGGGCGCTCGACGACCTCAGCGACTGGACCTGCCAGGCGCTGGACCCGGACGCCGCCGTGGCCGAGCGGGATCGGGCGGCGCGGATCGTGCGGGGGCTGGTGTCGCCGGTGGGTCTGATCACCCTCGCCGACGCTGCCCTGCGCGACCTTGACCGGCGACGTTGACCGGAAACCAGGGCCGTCCGCACTGGGACACAACAAAGGCAAGGAGCACATGCGCTCCTTGCCACCTCCAACATATATCGCACCCCGGGCCTTGCGGCAAGACCCGGGGTGTGCCGCAGAATCACCACCCTGAGCCCATAACTGGGAAAATCGGGGGATTTCATGATCGACGTGATCATTGCTGGCGGCGGGCCGACCGGCCTGATGCTGGCCAGCGAGTTGCGGCTGCACGGGGCGCACGTGCTCGTGGTGGAAAGGGAAACCAAGCCGACCCCGTACGTCCGTGCGCTCGGCCTGCACGCACGCAGCATCGAGGTGATGGACCAGCGAGGTCTGCTGGAGCGGTTCCTCGCCCTCGGACAGCAGCACCCGGTCGGGGGCTTCTTCGCCGCCATTCCCAAGCCGTCGCCGAGCGGGCTGGACACCGCCCATCCGTACGTCCTCGGCATTCCGCAGACCACCACCGACCGTCTCCTGAGCGAGCACGCCAGCGAGGTCGGCGTCGAGATCCGGCGCGGCAGCGAACTCGTCGGGCTGAGCCAGGACGACCACGGGGTGACCGTGCGGTTGGCCGATGGCACGCAGGTGCGTACGCGCTACCTCGTCGGCTGCGACGGCGGTCGCAGCACCGTACGCGGGCTGCTCGGTGTCGGCTTTCCCGGCGAGCCCAGCAGCGTCGAGACGCTGCTGGGCGAGATGGAGGTGGGCGTGCCGCCGGAGACGGTGGCCGAGGTGGTGACCGAGGTCCGCAGGACGCACCTGCGGTTCGGTCTCGGGCCCCTCGGCGACGGGATCTACCGCGTCCTGGTTCCCGCCGAGGGGGTGGTCGAGGATCGCTCGGTCCCGCCGACCATCGAGGAGTTCAAGCGACAACTGCGGGCGTACGCCGGCACCGACTTCGGTGTCCACTCACCGCGCTGGCTCTCCCGCTTCGGTGACGCCACCCGGCTGGCCGAGCGTTACCGGGTCGGCCGGGTGCTGCTGGCCGGCGACGCGGCGCACATACACCCGCCGACCGGTGGGCAGGGGCTCAACCTCGGCATCCAGGACGCGTTCAACCTCGGCTGGAAACTGGCCGCCGAGCTCAACGGCTGGGCGCCGGACGGGCTGCTGGACAGCTACCACAGCGAACGGCATCCGGTGGCCGCGGACGTGCTGACCAACACCCGGGCGCAGATGTTGCTGCTCTCACCCGAGCCGGGGCCGCGGTCCGTGCGCCAACTGTTGTCGGAGCTGTTGGACTTCGAGGACGTCAACCGGTACCTGATCGAGAAGATCACCGCGATCGGGGTGCGCTACGACTTCGGCGCGGGCCACGACATGCTCGGGCGCCACATGCGTGACGTACGGCTGAAGCGGGGGCGCCTCTACGAGTTGATGCACGGCGGCCGCGGCCTCCTGCTCGACCAGACCGGCCGGCTCTCGGTCGCCGGGTGGGCGGAGCGGGTCGACCACGTCGTCGACGTCAGCGAGGAGTTGGAGGTGCCCGCCGTGCTGTTACGGCCGGACGGTCACGTGGCGTGGGTCGGCGACGATCAGAGCGACCTGCTCAGTCAGCTGCCCAGGTGGTTCGGCGCGCCGGTCACCTGAACGGTCAGCGCTCGCCGAGGAACGCGCTGTCGACCAGTTGGCGGGGCGATCGGGTGCCACCGAGGCTCTTCGCCTGGTACATGGCCGCGTCGGCGCGGCTGAGCGCGTCGGTGAGCTGGGCCGGGCCGGTCACCGGGGCGAGCCCGACGGAGGCGGTGACCCGGACGCTGCACCCGCTCAACCGGATCGGCGCGGCGACGGTCTCGCTGAGCCGGCGGGTCGAATGCTCGATCCAGCGCCGGTCGACGGTGGGGCTGGAGAGCAGCCCGGCGAACTCGTCACCGCCGAGGCGGGCCACGAGGTTGTCCCCGGCGAAGCCGGCGAGCCGTTCGGCCACACTGATCAGCACCTGGTCGCCGGCGGCGTGCCCGTACCGGTCGTTGATCTGCTTGAAGTCGTCGAGATCGAGCACCACGGCGATCAGCGGCTGGCCGGCGGCGTCGGTGAGCAGGGCGGCTGCCAGGCGGTAGAAGGCGCGCCGATTGGGCAGCCCGGTGAGCGGGTCGTGACTGGCGGCGTGCCGTTCGGCGGCCAGTTCGGCTTGGAGGTGACCGATCTCGGCCTCGGCGCGCACCGCCCGTCGGCGCAACTGCCAGGAGGAGAGCAGCGCGCCCGCCGCGCAGACGCCGGAGGCGACACTCATCGGATCCGGCACGAACCCTCCCATCGCCGCGACCGCCTCCAGCCTTCGGTTGACGCGGCGCGCCGCGTCGGGCCCAGTTTTGCCTGATCGTTGCCCGTGTGGGGGTAACTCAAAGTGAACGGATGGGCACCGATCATGTGCGTTATCATGCTCGCCGTCGGATGCAGATGCAATAGCAGATGCACGTGCAGAACCGTCCAATGTCGATACCGCACCCCCTCGCCGTCACCGCTCCTCCCACGGCCACCGGCGGGCTCGTAACAGAAAGACGCCCCCATGCAGCAGCCACCCAATGGCGTACCGATCCACCAGTTGCCTCCGCTGAGCTGGCAGAAGAGTCGTCGCAGCAACCCCAGCGGCAACTGCGTCGAACTGGCCGAACTGCCCGAGGGAGCGGGCATCGCGGTCCGCAACTCACGACACCCGGAAGGGCCGGCGCTGATCTACACGGTCGATGAGATCGCCGCCTTCGTTCTCGGTGCGCGGGACGGAGATTTCGACCACCTGATCAACTGACCGTCCGGGGGTGGGTCGTCCCGGTGACGGGACTGATTCACCGGCGCGGAGGAGTTCACCTCACTGTCGGTCCATGGCATGCTTACACGTCGGCCGGGCCGGGGCGCCCGGCCGTCGTGGGTCGGTGTCCGGAGGTCCGCACGTGACGATGGTTCCCGCCGAGGGTGGCCCGACAACCGGGCCGACCGTGCTGCGCATGCTGCTCGGTGCCCAACTGCGCCGCCTCCGGGAGTCCAGCGGGGTGACCCGGGAGGGCGCCGGCTGGGAGATCCGCTCCTCCGAATCCAAGATCAGTCGGATGGAGCTGGGTCGGGTCGGCTTCAAGGAGCGTGACGTCGCCGACCTGTTGACCCTCTACGGCGTCACCGAGGACCACGAACGCGACGCGCTGCTCAAGCTCGCGCGTGACGCGAACAGCCCCGGCTGGTGGCACCGCTACGGCGACGTGTTGCCGTCCTGGTTCCAGTCGTACCTGGGCCTGGAGGCCGCCGCCGCGCTGATCCGCACCTACGAGGTGCAGTTCGTGCCCGGCCTCCTGCAAACCCGGGAGTACGCCCGGGCGGTCGTGCTTCTCGGGCACGGCGCGGCCGGTCCGGCCGAGATCGACAGGCGTGTCGCGCTGCGGATGCAGCGTCAGCAGTTGCTCCAGCGGCAGAACCCGCCGCAGCTCTGGGCCGTGGTGGACGAGGCGGCGCTGCGCCGGCCCATCGGCGGCGCCGAGGTCATGCGGGGTCAGCTCACCGCGCTCATCCAGGCGACCAAGTCGCCCCACATCCGGTTGCAGGTCATCCCGTTCGCCGCCGGTGGCCATGCCGCCGCCGGGGGCGCCTTCACCATCCTGCGCTTCGGCGACCAGGAGCTTCCGGACATCGTCTACATCGAACAGCTCACCAGCGCCATCTACCTGGACAAGCGCGACGATCTGGATTACTACGCGGTGGCCATGGAGCGGCTCTGCGTCGAGGCCGAGCCGCCCGAGCGTACGGCGGAGATCCTCGGCGGCCTGCTGGACGACCTCTACCCGGCCTGACTCCGGACCGCGACGGCCCTGGCCTGGTCGGCGACCGTGGACAGTGGGCCGGCGTCAGCCCGCCTGCCCTGACCGCTGCGGCTCCGGCGGAGGACTCTCAACGAACGTATTGACCAACGCCGACCGGCCGGGCTAGTCTCTGTATCGATACAGACTGGATCGATACAGAGAGGTGCCGGTGAAGCCAACACTGCAAGCCGTGGCCGACGCCGTCGGCGTCTCGCGCAGCACCGTTTCCAACGCCTACAGCCGCCCGGACCAGCTCTCCGCCACCCTGCGCGAGCGGATCCTGGACGCCGCCCGGCAACTCGGGTACCCCGGACCCAACCCCACCGCGCGCTCCCTACGCCGAGGTTTCGTCGGGTCGATCGGGGTGCTGTTCACCTCGCAACTGTCGTACGCCTTCACCGACCCGTTCGCGGTCCGCTTCCTCGCCGGTGTCGGCGCGGCGGCCGAGCGGCACGGCACCAGCATGCTGCTGGTGCCACTGCCTCCGGCGGTGACCGACGCCCGACGGGCGGTGGAGAACGCCGCCGTCGACGGGTTCTGCGTCTACTGCGTCGCCGACGAGGAGTGGGCGTTGGACGTGATCCGCCAACGCGGGCTGCCGTTCGTCAGCACGGCCGCCCGCGACGACGCCGGCGCCGACGAACGGTTCGTCGGCATCGACGAGCGGGCCGCCGCACGCAGCGCCGCCGCGCACATCGCTGGGCTCGGGCACCGTCGGGTGGCGCTGATCGCCGACTCCGTGCTGCCCGACGCGCCGGCCGGCCCGCTCACCCTGGCCGGGGTCGACCAGGTGCCGCATCCGACCACCCGAGATCGGCTCCGCGGGTTCGCCGACGCCTTCGCCGAGGTCGGCGTCGGCTGGGCCGAGCTGACAGTGGTCAACGTCCCCGGCAACAGCCGCACGGCGGCAGCCGCGGCCATCGCCGGGCTGTTCGACCAACCCGCGCCGCCGACCGCCGTACTGGCCGGCTCCGACGTCCTCGCGCTCGGTGTGCTGGACGCTCTGGCCGCACGGCCCGCCCATGATCGTCCCCCGATCTCGGTGACCGGCTTCGACGACGTGCCCGAGGCCGCTGCGGCCGGCCTCACCACCGTCCGGCAACCGGCCGAGGAAAAAGGCCGGATCGCCGCCGAACTGCTGCTCGACCCGCCCGCGGACGCCGCGGCCGGTCACGTGTTGCTGCCCACCGCACTCGTCGTCCGGGGCTCCACCGGACCTGTCCCGAGGAGTTGACCATGGAACTGCCCACCGGATACATCACCGCGCTCGACGCCATGAACCGGCACGTCAACTCGGCCCGGCCGGACGCTCCGGTCCAGGTCGAGCGCCCCCGTCGGGCCCTGCTCGCCCCGACCCGGCAGGCCACCGCCCTCGCCCTTCGCCGGCTCGCCGACCGCATCCAGCCGCGACCGCTGCCCAGCACCCCGCGCTGCTCCTGACCCGCACCAATCCCATTCCGGCACGCACGGGACGAACAGTGTGGGGCCGGGCACGCAGAGTGGTCGTGGGCGGCATTGCCAGGCAGACTGGTGAAGCCATGTCGCCGCTCACGCCCACTCTCCGCCTCCACGACCGCTACGTACTGCACGAGCGGATCGGTCTCGGTGGCATGTCCGAGGTGTGGCGAGGCGACGACGAGGTGCTCGGGCGGCCGGTCGCGATCAAGGTGCTCGCCGGGCAGTTCGCCACCGACCCGCAACTGCGGGCCACCATCCAACGCGAGGCCCGCGCGGCCGCCCGGCTGACCCACCCACACGTGACCCAGGTGTACGACTACGCCGAGGCGACCCTGGCCGGCGGCGTCGTGGTCCCGTACCTGGTGATGGAGCTCGTCGACGGTCACAACCTGGCCGACCGGCTGCGGACCGGGCCGCTGCCCTGGCCGGAGGCGGTCCGGGTGGCCGGGCAGATCGCCGCCGCGCTGGCCGCCGCGCACCGCATCGGCGTCGTGCACCGCGACGTCAAGCCGGGCAACGTCATGCTCACCGACACCGGCGCCAAGGTGCTCGACTTCGGCATCGCCGCGCTCGGCGGCCTCGACAGCCAGTCCGGCGAACCGCTGATGGGCACCCCCGCCTACTTCGCCCCGGAACGGCTCACCGCCGGCCCGCCCGACCCGGCGAGCGACGTGTACGCCCTCGGCGCACTGCTCTACCGCACCCTCACCGGGCGGGCGCCACTGCCCGTGCAGAGCTGGGAGGACGCGCTGGACGTGCACCGGCGGGGCACCCCGGTGTCGCCGCTGCGGGTGCCCGGCCTGCCCGCCGACATCGCCGAGCTGACCGTCGCCTGCCTCGCCGCCAACCCGGCCGACCGGCCGAGCGCCGCGCATCTGGCCCGCCGCTTCGGCGCCGGCCAGCCGGTCGAGCCGCCCACCGAACTGCTGCGCATCCGGCCGGCCGCCCATCCACCCACCCTGATCGACCGGTCGGTGGTGGCCCGCCCCGTCCCGGCAACCGCCGCGCCGGCCCGACGCCGGTCGCGTCGCCCTGTGGCCGCGCTCGTCGCCGCCGTGCTCGCCGTACTGATCGGCGTCGGCGCCCTGTTCGCGGAGAATCCGCTCGACAACCCGGGCACACCCGACCCGGCCGAGATCGCCGCCGCGCCGTCGACCTCCGCCCCGGCCCCCACGCCCACGACGCAGTCGCCGACGCCGGCCGCACCGTCCTCGCCACCCCCCGCCGCCAGCACGGCGCCCTCGACCGTCGGGCAGCAGCTACCGGTCAGCTTCCGGGAGGTGAGCAGCGAGTTCGCCGCCGTCCTCGCCGCAGCGGTCGCCCGCCGTGACGTCGACCCGAAGACCGCCGAAGACCTGCGTGACGACCTCGCCGACCTCAACCGCCGCACCAGGGACCGCGCCGAGCGCGTCGCCGACCTCCGGGACCACATCGCCGAGCTGGTGCGGCGGGACCGCCTACCAGCGCAGACGGGCGCGAAACTGGACTCTCTGCTCGCCCGGGCCGACACCTTCTCCACCAGCCGTACGGACGACTGATACCTCGGTCGATACCGCTGGCATGATGTCCCGATGCGGACACGTCTGATCTTCGTGCGACACGGCGAGTCGGTCCACCAGCTCGAAGGAATCGTCGGTGGGCCACGTGGCTGTCGGGGCCTCACCGCCCTCGGCCACGAGCAGGCACACGACCTGGCCAACCGGCTCACCAGTGAGGTCGCCGCCGACGGGCCGGTGGCGGTCTACTCGTCCGTGCTGCGCAGGGCCGTCGAGACCGCGCAACCGATCGGCGCGGCGTTCGGCGTCCGGCCGGTGGCCGACTGTGGTCTCTGCACCTGGCACACACCCCCGTACGCCGACGGCCTGCCGACCGCCCTCTTCCGCACCGACCACGCGGTGGCAGGTGGCGGCGTGTTCCGACCGTTCGAGGAGGGCAACGAGAGCTGGGCCGAGCTGGTGGTCCGCGTCAGCCGCGCGATCATGGAGATCGCCCACCGGCACCGGGGTTCCAGAGTGGTCCTGGTCGGCCACAGCGAGACCGTCGAGGGCGCCTTCCACGCGCTCGGCGCGCAGCCGGTCTTCCGGGCGTTCGACCTGGACGTGCCCCCGGCCTCGATCACCGAATGGACCACCGACCACGACCCCGGCGGTTGGCCGCCGGCCCGCTGGACGCTGCGTCGCTTCGCCGACACCGGCGGGTGGGCCAGAGGCTGATCCAGTCCACGCCGCCTGCTACCGGAGCGGGCCTGCGGCGGTGCTAGTCGGCGGCCAGGATCTGCTCGCGCAGGATCTCCGCGTGCCCGCAGTGCTGGGCGAACTCGCGCAGCACGTGCAGGTAGACCCAGCGCAGCGGCAGCGGGCCGCGCCGGTTGCCGCGAAGCAGGTCGTCGAGGCCCAGGCTGGACGTGGCGCGGCGGGAGGCTTCGCAGGCTTCCCGGTGCGCGCGCTGGACGGTGGCGATCGTGTCGCCGTCGTCGAGGATGAACGACTCGTCCGGCGTCGCCGGGATGCCGATCTCGGCCCGGGGCCGACACGTGACGGCCTCGTCGAACCAGACCTTCTCCACGAACGCGGCGTGCTTCACGAGACCCAGCAGCGTCGTCCGGGACGGCACCAACGACCGGCGCGACTGTTCCTCGGTCAGCCCGTCCAGGTAGCCGTTGAGCGCTCTGCGGTGCTCGTCGATGAACGCCTCGAACTGCGCCTGGGCTGACTGGCCGACGACATCATCGGCGAAGGTCGGGGGAAAGGAGGTCATTCCCGAAGCATTTCAAGGTCAGTGCCGCCGCGCAAACAGCATATTCAGCCAAAGGAGAGAAGAGCGCCGCGCTCGTCGAAGCGGGCGGTGCCCGCCCAGGCGATCTCCCAGCGGTTGCCCTCCGGGTCGGCGATGTAGCCGGAGCGTCCACCCCAGGACCGGTCGGTCGGCTCCGCCACCACCGTCGCCCCCGCCGCGACGGCGGCTTCGAACGCCGCGTCGACCTCGTCGCGGCTGTCGACGTTGCAGGCCAGGGTGACCCCCGACCAGCCACCGGCCGGCGCGGGCACGCCCGGTGCCGCCTCGGCGGCCAACTCCGGCAGTGGGTAGAGCGCGAACAGCACACCACCGAGCAGGAAGGCCGACCAGCCGTCGTCACTGGCCGGCAGCTCGGGCCACCCCAACGACCGGTAGAACGACCGCAGCGCGGCAACGTCGCGTGCTCCCAGTGTGACCACGGACAGTCGAGAGGGGACGGTGCTCATGAGCCGACCGTAACGTGGTCGCCGTCCGCCACCCGCCCGGAGCGGAGCACGGTGGCGTACGCGCCGACACACGGCTGGGGACCCATCCCGGGCAGCGGTTCGATCCGGTTGAGCCGGGCGGGAGCCCGCAGCGCCTCGGTCTCGCGGGGCAGCGGGCCGTGCGCGAGCGTGGGCACCGCGCAGCGCGGCGTCGGGGCCAGCACGGTGAGCACCAGGTCCGGGCCGACGCGCAGTTCCCGGCCGACCCAGTCGTTCTCGGCGAAGGCGTCCGTGTCCGTGTCGAGCACCAGGTTGGGCCGGTAGCGCTCCACAGTCCCCGCCCCAGGCGATACGTGCCCGGCGATCCGATCCAGGGTCGCGGTGGTGACCAGGTGGATCGGAGCGAAGTCGAAGAAGGTCCCGGGCAGAACCGACCCGAGCCGGCTCTCGTCGGCCAGGACCTCTTCGGTGAGGCCGGCCGTGAGCACCGCCTCCGGGTGGGACCGCAGCAGGGTGGCACCGGGCGGTACGGCGTCGACGAGGGTCACCGGGCGGCCTACCGCCGCGCTCAGCGCCGTGTCGATGCCGGGGTCCTCGCTTGACAGGTGTCGACCGTCAGGCAGGGTTATCCGTACCGGATCGGTCACCCCGCCGGTCGCTCGTAGCGTGAGCAGGCCGCGCCAGCGATGGGGTTGCTTGGCGCTGGCCACCCGTCCACTTGTCTGATCCAGCAGGGCCAGCACGCGGTCACCCGCGATACCGGTCGCGCCGATGTCGGCGGCCGAGGTCCGCTCTCCGAGCAGCGACTTCACCGGGTACCGCCGTAGCTGCACGACTCGTCCGGAGATCATTACGTCACCCTAACCGCGCCCGCCGCCCCGGTCCGGGGACGTGAGGTTGACACTGACCGACTCGCCCGGGTCGGTGCCCGCGCGGGCATACTCTTCGCCGTCCGGCGTCCAGACGCCCGACCGCCCCGCCGCCTCGGTGTAGCCACCGCCGGTCGACCCGGCGAAGCTCGCCACCGCCACCCAGACCCGGTGCGCGGTGGTGATCCGGTGCGCCCGCTGGTCTGTCACGGCGGCGTCGCTGGCCGACTCCAGGACGCCCGCCGCGTACACGTCGATCCCGAGCGCGGCCGTCCGGTCCGCGTGGGCGGCCACGCCGGTGTCCTTGCAGATCGCCAGCCCCACCCGCCAACCGTCCACATCGAGCACGACCGGGGTGTCGCCGGGCCGGAACCGACGGGCCTCCGCGTCCCCCAGCCACATCTTCCGGTACGCCACCGTCACACCACCACCGGTCACCGCCAGCATCGCTATGTGGTCGCCGGTGACCGGCGCACCGGCCAGCGCCAGCGCCCCCGCCTCGGCGCACGCCTCGACCAGCGGCGCCAACCGCGGGTCGTCGACCGACACGACCGGCGCGTCCAACTCGTACCCGGTCAGCGACAGCTCCGGAAAGACCACCAACCGGGCGCGCGCCGCGCGGACCGCGGCGGCGTGCGCCCGCGCGTTCGCCGCGACATCCAGGGGTACGCACGGCGGCTGGACCACCGCGAGCCGCAGCGGGGTGCGGCTCTCCGCACCCCCACCGGTGTGGTCGACCCGCGCGGTCGGGCGGTCGGCCCCATGGTCGACTCTCAGGATGACTTCGTAACGTGGGCGCATGATTCGAACGTCCCACGCCGTGTTCGCCACCGGAACCCCCGCCGCCGCAGCGGAGCCACCACAGGACGGGATCGTCGGCTACGTCACTGACCTGGTGGAACGACTCGGCGGGCCGGGTGCCGGCCTGGCAGTGGCGTTGGAGAACCTCTTCCCGCCGATCCCCAGTGAGGTGATCCTGCCGCTGGCCGGGTTCGTCGCCGCGCAGGGACGGATGAGTCTGGTCGGTGCGATCTTCTGGACCACGCTGGGTTCGGTGGTGGGCGCGCTCGCGCTCTACCTGATCGGCGCGGCCCTGGGGCGCGACCGGATGCGCGCCATCGTCTCCCGGCTTCCGCTGGTCAAGCTCAGCGACGTGGACCGGACCGAGGCGTGGTTCCTGCGGCACGGTGTGAAGGCGGTCTTCTTCGGCCGGATGATCCCGATCTTCCGGAGCCTGATCTCCATCCCGGCCGGCGTGGAGCGGATGCCGGTGAGCACGTTTCTGCTCTACACCACGTTGGGCAGCCTGATCTGGAACACCACCTTCGTACTGGCCGGCTACCTGCTGGGCGACAACTGGCATCTCGTCGAGGGCTACGCCGGCATGCTCCAGAAGGTGGTGATCGTCGTCTGCGCGGCGGCAGCCGCCTGGTTCGTCGGGTCCCGCGTGCTGAAAGCCCGCCGCGCTGCCCGCAACCCCGAGCCGACCGAACCCGAGCAGAGCGCACTGGACGGAATGCCCGACCCGGGCGGTCGCGGCACCCTCTACCGAAGCGGATCGTGGACCTCGGACGAGCGCTAGCCAGCCCGTCTGGTTTCCTTTGCTCTGCACCCCACATTGCACCGGCGTCGCGTGCGGACGGGTCACGTGACGCCCCGCCTCGAAGGTGCGACTCCGGCACGACAGGTGATGCCCTGAATGGCGCCGGCGTTTCCTGCGCGCGTCAGATGAAGCGGAGAAGGGGGCACGCTCGGTGCGGAAGGTGGGCGAGGTGGTGAGGGAGGGGCAGACCGGCAGGTGGTGGCTTCGGCTTCGGCTCCCGCTCGGTGTCGCCACCGGAATCGCGACGGCCGTCGTCGAGTTCGCCTTCCTCGTCGTCGCGGCCGCCGCGTCCAGCGTGCGCGTGGTAGCGCCTGCGGCCGGCCGTCGGGTTGCTGGTCTGACCGACCGGTACGGCGGGCGCCTGGTGCGGATGGAACATGGCCGCCTCACCGGCCTGCTCGCCGCGGCGGATCTGCCCGCGCCGAACACCGTGGCGACCCGGCGGCAGATTGGCTACCTGGCCGCCCGACTGCTACCCGGCGCACTCGGCCTGCTGGCGTACGCCGTGCTCGGCGTCGGCGTGGTGCTGGCCGGGATCGTGCTGCGCGCGGCGGTGCGCGGAGAGCTGACCCTCCTCGACGCCCTGTCCCAGATGGCCGTCGGGGCGGTGCTGCTGCTGCTCAACGTCCAAGCCGTAGCCAGCATCGCCGCACTGGACGTCCGGCTGGCTCGACGACTGCTCGGCCCGGGAAGCCGGGCGGAGCTGACCCGGCGGGTCCACGAGCTGACCACCAGTCGAGCCGGGGTCATCGCCGCAGTCGACGCCGAACGGCAGCGCATCGAACGCGACCTGCACGACGGCCTCCAACAGCGGCTGGTCGCCCTCGGCATGCTGCTCGGCCGGGCCCGGCGCGCCCGGGACGCCGACCGCACACACGCACTGCTCGCCCAGGCACACGAGGATGTGCAGCGGGCCATCGAAGAGTTGCGCGAGGTGGCATGGCGGGTCTACCCGTCAGCGCTGGACGACAGCGATCTGGGTGAGGTCCTGGCCCTCGTCGCCCGCGGCGCCGAAGTGCCGGTGCGGATCCGCTGCGAGCTGCCCGTCCGCCCCGAGCGGCAGGTCGAGACGGTGCTGTACTTCGTGGCCTGCGAGGCGCTCACCAACGCCGCGAAACACGCCGCCGCTACCCTGGTCACGGTTGATATCGGCGTACGGGATGGGTGGATCCGGATGCGCGTACACGACGACGGCGTCGGCGGGGCGGAGCCGACCGGACGCGGATTGTCCGGGCTGGCGCGGCGGGTCGCCGCACTGGACGGCCGGCTACGGGTGACCAGCCCGCCCGGCGGTCCGACGACCGTGCTGGCCGAGTTGCCGTGCGACTAGTCCTCGCCGAAGACTCGACACTGCTCCGGGAGGGCCTGACGCGGCTGCTCGCCGACGAGGACCACGAGGTGCTCGCGGCGGTGGGGACCGCTGACCAGCTCGTCGAGGCGGTCGGGAGGACCCGTCCCGACGTGGTCGTCACCGATGTCCGGATGCCTCCCACCCACACCGATGACGGGCTGCGGGCCGCCCTGGAGATCCGTCGTCGGTGGCCCGACACCGGCGTCCTCGTACTCTCCCAGTACGTGGAGCGGCGATACGCCGGGCGGCTGCTAGCGGACCGCCCCGAGGGGGTCGGCTACCTGCTCAAGGACCGGGTTGCCCAGGTGGACGACTTCCTCGACGCCCTCGACCGGGTCGCCGCCGGAGGCACCGCCCTCGACCCGGAGGTGGTCCGACAGGTGGTGGCCGGCTCGGAACGGCCCGACCCGTTCGGTCGGCTCACGCCGCGGGAACGGGACGTACTGCACGAGATGGCCCAGGGGCACACGAATCTCTCCATCGCCCAGCGACTGCACGTGTCGCAGAGCGCGGTCGAGAAGCATGTCAACGCCATCTTCGAGAAACTCGACCTCGCGCACACCACGGGCTACAGCCGACGAATCCTCGCAATCCTGCGCTACCTGGGCAGCTGACCGATCTGCGACCGGGCCGAGCATTCGGGGCCGCGGAACCGGGCAGATCGGCTTGATCGACTCGGGTTTCTTGATGTCGGGGTGTCCGGGCGTCCCGGATGCCCCGACTTCCGTGAACCCGAGTGGATCACGGCGGGTGAGGGGCGATTCGACGCCGCCCGTCCGGCGTCAGGTGGGCGTTTTGTCAGTTATGGGTGGTGTGAGTGGCGGACCGGGCGCACCGGTGGCCTGGAATCATGGCCGGGGCGGGGTCGTTACATACTCTGACGATCGCAGCACCACGGGCCCGCCGCCCGCCCCTGGGGGCCGGTTGCGCCGGTTGGAATGCCGGCCAACGCCCGGTCGTTACAGTCCCCACGACCGAGCGCAGGCATCGCCTCGACGAGCGTGCCAATGGATGGGCCAGCCCCGGAATGACCTCGGCCCCCGGTCGTTACACAGGGACCCGGCGCCACGAGCCCCCGGCTCGCCAGGTCGCCGACCCCGACGCCCGACACGGGTGTCACCCCCCAAACTTTCCCCCCTTTGTTTGTGCAGCGCCGGACGAGGTGCTCACACCCTGCCGCCGCCCCCTCTTTTGGCGGTCGGGTGTCCTACCCCCGAAGGAGCTACCCCTGATGAACACGATCTTCCGTAAGAGCATGCTGTCTGTTGCTGGTCTCGCGTTCGCCGGTGGTGTGTTCGCCGGCCCGATCGCCGCCCACGCCGCCACCCCGGCCGTGGATGCCAAGCCCGTCGCGGTGGCCGTGCCGTCGGCGGCGCCGAAGCCGCAGGGCGAGCAGTCCCACATCAGCCTCAACGACGAGCAGAGCGCCAACGTCAAGGCGATCATCGCCGCCACGAAGAAGGCCGGTCTGCCGGAGCGGGCCGCGGTCATCTCGATCGCGACGAGCCTGCAGGAGTCGAAGCTCGAGAACCTCGGCCACCTCGGCGACAAGAACGACCACGACTCGCTGGGCTTGTTCCAGCAGCGTCCGAGCTCGGGTTGGGGTACGCCGGAGCAGATCACCGATCCGGCCTACTCGACGACCGCGTTCCTCAAGGGCTTGAAGCAGGTTGACGGGTGGCAGGACATGCCGCTGACCGACGCGGCGCAGACGGTGCAGGTGTCGGCTTACCCGGACGCCTACGCCCAGTGGGAGCAGCAGGCCACCGACCTGGTCGGCCAGTACTGGAACAGCTGACCCGCACCAGCACAGAACAACAGCACAGCACCACCCGCACGACACCGACCGCTGGCCGGCACCCCCAACCCGGGGTGCCGGCCAGCGGCATCTCCGTGTTCGGCACCCGCAGATCTTGGACAGTTTCCGTTCTGCGTGAACGGAAACTGTCCAAGATCTCGTGGGTTGTGGCCGAAGCGCGGCGCGATGGCGAGTGTCGTGGTCGCGAGGCGACCGGCGTGCAGCAAGCGAGGGGACCCGGCGGCGGGGCTGCCGGGCGGCCATCGGATGGGTGGGCAAGGCGGGGTGCGGGAACAACGCGGGGTGCGGGCTGGTTGTGGAGGGTGTCGGTGTGACTCAGTGTCCCCGGGCCTCACCTAATATCGCCTTCGCGGAACACCGTTCGGCTGGAGCCGCGTCGTGCCACTCGCCGAGAGGCGACCTGCACACCGACACCAGCGCCGCCCCCGGCCCACCGGCCGGGGGCGGCGCTGTCTGTAGCCGTCCGTGGGTGGAACCGCGGCACAATGTGCGGGTGACTGACGCACAGCCGTGGTCCGAGCAGTCGGGCGTACTCGTACTCCCTAGTGGGGCGACGGTGCGCGGACGCCGTGTTGCTGCCGCGACCTCGCCCGCCGACTTCGCCGTGCTGCTGGCCCCTGGTCCGGACCCGGCCTGGCCGCACCGGCGGATCCGGTGGCCCGATTTCTGGGTGCCGCTCGACCGCGCCGACGCCCTCGACGCCCTGCGGGAGGCGCTGCGGCGCGCGCACGACGGGGAACGCGTCGAGGTGGCCTGTCGGGGTGGGGTGGGTCGCACCGGAACGGCCCTGGCCGCGCTGGCGATCCTCGACGGTCTGCCGGTGGAGCGGGCGGTGCCGTGGGTTCGGGCCGGCTACCACCCGAAGGCGGTGGAGACCCCCTGGCAGCGGCGCTGGCTGCGCCGCGTCACCTGACCGCCGCCGCTGCCGGATCACCACCGCTCGTGCCGACCCGCCCGGGGGCGACGCATGCCGGTGTCAGCCGTGGTCGACCATCGCCGGGCCGGTGACGTACTCGCGGAGGTGGGTGGCGGTGAGGGTGTCGCCGGTGGCGACCAGCTCGGCCGGTGTGCCGGTGAAGACGATGCGGCCACCGTCGTGACCGGCGCCGGGGCCGAGGTCGATGAGCCAGTCGGCGTGTGCCATGACCGCCTGGTGGTGCTCGATGACGATCACCGTGTTTCCGGCGTCGACCATCCGGTCGAGCAGGGCCAACAGTTGGTCCACGTCGGCCAGGTGCAGGCCCGTGGTGGGCTCGTCCAGGACGTACGTGGTGGTCTTCTCGGCCAGGTGGATGGCGAGCTTGAGTCGTTGCCGCTCCCCGCCGGACAGGGTGGTCAGTGGCTGGCCGAGGCTGAGATAGCCCAACCCGACGTCGACCAACCGGCCGAGGATGAGGTGCGCCGCCCCGCTGGGGAAGAACGCGTACGCCTCGGTGACCGACATGGTCAGCACCTCGTGGATGTTCTTGCCGCGCAGCGTGTACGTGAGCACCTCGTCGGTGAAGCGCCGCCCCTCGCACCGTTCGCAGACGCTCGCGACGCCGGCCATCATGGCCAGGTCGGTGTAGATGAGGCCGATTCCCTTGCAGTTCGGGCAGGCGCCTTCGGAGTTGGCGCTGAACAGCGCGGCCTTGACCCCGTTGGCCTTGGCGAAGGCGGTGCGGATCGGGTCGAGCAGCCCGCTGTAGGTGGCCGGGTTGCTGCGTCGTGAGCCACGGATCGG
Organism: Micromonospora arida; assembly: GCF_042873195.1. Classification (NCBI taxonomy): domain Bacteria; kingdom Bacillati; phylum Actinomycetota; class Actinomycetes; order Micromonosporales; family Micromonosporaceae; genus Micromonospora; species Micromonospora arida. The sequence goes on from NZ_JBIALC010000004.1 coordinate 479,806, forward strand.
GGACTGGTCGACGATGACGACCCCGGACCGCCCGCGCAGCGACCCGTGGATCAGTGAGCTCTTGCCGGAGCCGGCCACGCCGGTGACCACGGTGAGGACCCCGAAGGGGATGTCCACGTCCACGTCGCGCAGGTTGTGCAGGTCGGCTTGGCGGATGGCGAGCTGCCCGGTGGGTTGGCGTACGGTCTCGCGCACTGTCACCCGGTGGTCCAGGTGCCGCCCGGTGAGCGTGTCGGAGTGGCGCAGGCCGGGGATGTCGCCGGTGAAGCAGATCCGACCACCGTCGGTGCCGGCGCCCGGTCCGAGATCGACCACGTGGTCGGCGATGGCGATGGTCTCCGGTTTGTGTTCCACCACCAGCACGGTGTTGCCCTTGTCGCGCAGCCGCAGCAGCAGGTCGTTCATCCGGGCGATGTCGTGCGGGTGCAGGCCGACTGTCGGCTCGTCGAAGACGTACGTGACGTCGGAGAGGCTGGAGCCGAGGTGCCGGACCATCTTCACCCGTTGCGCCTCGCCGCCGGAGAGGGTCGCCGACTCACGGTCCAGGCTCAGGTAGCCCAGGCCGATCTCGACCAGGGAGTCCAGCAGGTCACGGAGGTTGGCGACCAGCGGCGCGGCCCCCGGGTCGTCGACGGTGCGGACGAACGCGGCCAGGTCGCTGATCTGCATGGCCGAGCAGTCGGCGATGGTGTGCCCGGCGATCCGTGAGGACAGGGCCGCCGCGTTGAGTCGGGTGCCGCCGCAGTCGCCGCAGCTGGTGAAGGTGACCGCCCGGTCGACGAAGGCGCGGATGTGCGGTTGCATCGACTCGCGGTCCTTGGCCAGGAGGAGCCGTTTGACCTTGACGGCGAGGCCCTCGTACGTCCAGTTGTTGCTGCCCACCTTGATCTTGGTGGCCGGCTTGTGCAGGAAGTCCTCCCACTGTTGCGGGGTGAAGTCCTGGAGTTTGACGTCCGGGTCGAACAGGCCGGAGCCGACGATGGTCTGCCAGTACCAGGAGTCGACAGCGAAGTTCGGCACGGTGATGGCGCCGTCGTTGAGGGAGCGCTCGACGTCCACCAACTCGTTGATGTCGAGGTCGGAGACCCGGCCCAGGCCTTCGCAGGTGGGGCACATGCCCTCGGGCAGGTTGAAGCTGAACGCCCCGGCGCCACCGATGGACGGCTGGCCGAGCCGGCTGAAGAGGATCCGCAGCATGGCGTACGCGTCGGTGGCGGTGCCGACGGTGGAGCGGGAGTTGACGCCCATCCGTTCCTGGTCGACGACGATGGCCGCGCTGAGGTTGCGCAGCGAGTCGACGTCCGGACGGTTGAGGTTCGGCATGAACGACTGGAGGAACGCGCTGTAGGTCTCGTTGATCATGCGCTGGGACTCGGCGGCGATGGTGCCGAAGACCAGCGACGACTTGCCCGATCCGGAGACACCGGTGAAGACGGTCAACCGGCGCTTGGGGATGTCCACCGAGACGTCGGCGAGATTGTTCTCCCGCGCCCCGCGTACTTCGATCATGTCGTGGCTGTCGGCGGCGGACCATGCTGGCTGCGACATACGAACCCTTCACGGAATCGTGGCGGGACTTTGCCCCGCCGAGCACTGGCGGGTTCAATTGTCTCATTCATCCTCGCATAGAGACTTTCCCCGACAACTGAGCGTGCACTGAGGCAGCGCGTCCAGGAAAGTCTCAAATCACGTCGCAAGCGGTACGGTGGCTCGCGTGGACGTCGCTTCGAAGGATCGGCTGCGCGCCGTGGACCTGGCGGCCACCGTCGGGATCTCGGTGCAGCAGGTGCGCAACTACGTCGAGCTGGGGGTGCTGCCGCCGGTGCGCCGCACCGCCAGCGGCTACCGGATCTTCACCACCGAGCACGCCCGGGCGCTGAACGTGGCGCGGCGGCTGGCCGAGGGGCACGGCTGGAGCCGTACCCGGCAGATCATGGCGGCGGTGCACTCCGGTGACCTGCCGGCGGCCCTGGCGGCGCTCGACGGCGGCCATGCCGAGCTGGACCGGGAACGCGCCGAGATCCGCCGGGTGCTCGGCGCCTTCGAGACCGTGCTGGCCAGCCCACCGGCGGTCCGGCCCGCGCCACGCCACGGCGCCCGCATCGGCGAGGTGGCCGCCCTGGTCGGGGTCCGGACCTCGCAGCTGCGGCTGTGGGAGGAGCGCGAGCTGCTGCGGCCGGGCCGCACCCCGGGCACCAACTACCGGGTGTACGACGAGGCGGAGCTACGCGCGGCGCAGGTCGTCGCGTTGCTGCGCCGGGGCGCGTACCCCTTCGAGATCATCGCCGCGGTGCTGGGCGAGCTGCGGACCACCGGCAGCGCCCAGCGGGTCCGCGCCGAGCTGGGCCGCCGCGAGCAGGAGTTGCACACCCGCAGCCTGCGCCGGCTGCGGGGCAGCGCCGCGCTGCACGACTACCTGCGCGGTCGCGGCGACGCGAGTTGACCGGCATCCCGTCCCGCCGGGCGATCCTCCTGACTAGGGTCGGGCACATGAGAGCTGCGCTGCTGGCGGCCACGACGTCCGCCGTCCTGCTCGCTCCCGTGCCGGTCGGTGCGACGGGAGCGTCCGCCGCGCCGACGGTGCGCTGCCCCCGGGTCCCGGCGCCGGCGGCGTCTCGCCCACCCCGGCCGTCGCCCCCGCCCGCCGTCCCCGCGCAGCGGATCATCGGCGGCGCGGCGCTGGACACGGCCGGCCTGGTCGTGCCGGCCGGCGTCGCCGCGCCGCCGAGGGTGACCGCCACGTCGTGGCTGGTCGCCGACCTGGACAGCGGCCAGGTGCTCGGCGGCTGCGGCCCCCACGAGTACGGCACACCGGCGAGCGTGCAGAAGCTCCTGCTGGCGGCCACGATGCTGCCCAAGCTCGACCCGAAGCAGACGGTCACCGTCACCGACGCGGACATGAACATCGAACCCGGCTCCTCGGCCGTGGGCCTGGTCGCGGGCGGCCGGTACACCATCGAGACCATCTGGCTGGGGTTGCTGCTCAACTCCGGCAACGAGGCCGCCAACGCGCTGGCCCGACTGGGCAGCGGGACGGACAGCGCCGCCGGCGTACGCGCCATGAACGAGCAGGCGCACCACCTCGGCGCGCTCCAGACGCACGCGGTGACCCCGTCCGGGCTGGACGGCAAGGGGCAGTTCACCAGCGCGTACGATCTGGCGCTGATCGCCCGGGCCTGCTTCGCCCAGCCGACCTTCCGCCGGTACGCGCTGACCGAGCAGACGTCGATTCCGGTCCAGCCGGCGCAACGCACCAAGGGCTTCGAGATCCAGAACGAGAACCAGCTCATCTACCGGTACCCGGGGGCGCTCGGCGGCAAGACCGGCTTCACCGACCTGGCCCGGCACACCTACGTGGGGGCGGCGGAACGCGGCGGGCGGCGGCTGGTGGTGACCCTGCTGGGCGCCGAATCGGCACCGGCGCGCGGATGGGAGCAGGGCGCGGCCCTCCTGGACTGGGGCTTCACGCTGCCCCGGGACGCCGCCGTGGGTCGACTGGTCGAGCCCGGCGAGTTGACCGCCACCCCGTCGGCGGCGCCGTCCGCGCTGGCGGCGCCCGGCGCGCCCCGACCGGCGGCGGCCAGCGGACCCGCGCGTACCGGCTCGGAGTGGCTCTGGTCGGTGACCGCGGTGAGCGGTGCGACGGTGGTGGCGTTGTTGGGCGGCCTGCTGTGGCGGCGTCGCCGCCGGATGTCCTGACGGATCGACATCGGGCGCCGCCCTCCATAGACTCCGGTCTTTCTGGCACCACCAGTCCAGGAGGATCCCTGTGTCGAGTGAACTCGAACCGCGCCCCGCAGTGGCGGCACCCCGCCGGCCGGTGCGCGCCCTGACCCGCCTCGCGGGGGTGACAGTGCTCGCCGGGGCGCTGCTCGTCGGCTCGTCCGCCACCGCGCTGGCCGCCCCGGGCCCGTCGGCCGACACGGTGCGCGTCTCCGCCGCGCCACCCGCCGACGCCGACGCCGCCACCCGACCGCCACGCACCACCCACGGCCCGTGCGCATACACCGAGACCCCGGACGAGCCGGCGGCCCGGCCGGTGCCACTGCCGCCCGACCCGCGGCGCACCCCGGCCCGGGGCAGCGTCCGGGTGACCCTGGCGACCAACCACGGGCCGATCGGGCTGACACTGGACCGGGCCGCCGCGCCGTGCACGGTGCAGAGCTTCCTGCACCTGGTGAACAAGCGGTTCTACGACCGCACCCCGTGCCACCGGCTCACCGCGTACCCGACGCTGAGCGTGCTGCAGTGCGGTGACCCGTCCGGCACCGGTGAGGGCGGTCCGGGCTACCGGTACCGCGACGAGTTGCCGACCGACCTGCCGCCCGCGCCCACCGACCCGACCGGGGAACGCCGGGTGTACGCCCGGGGCGTGCTGGCCATGGCCAACGCCGGGCCGGACACCAACGGCAGCCAGTTCTTCCTGGTCTACGCCAACTCCGCGCTGCGCCCCAACTACACGATCTTCGGCGAGGTCGACGGGGCCGGCCTGGCCACCCTGGACCGGATCGCCGCCGGGGGAGTGGCACCGACCGCCGAGGACCCGGCGCCGGTCGACGGCGCGCCCGCACTGCCGGTGACCATCCGCAAGGCCCTCCGCTGGCACCACCACCACTGACCGTGCGGCGCGGTGGGAGACCGTCGGTCGCTCACCGCGCCCGCCGTGGGGTGACTTTCGGTCGGGCCCGGCCTCGTCGGAATTTTCGGGAACGGACCGGGACCGGTCCAACCGGTTTCCGCCGTGGTTCCGGCCGTCACGTCGAGGCGGGCGACCCGGTCAGCGGGGCGGCGGTGCTGTCCCGAACGACCAACTCGGTGGCGAGTTCCACCCGGGGCGAGTCGATGCCCTCGCCCTGGGCCAGGCGCAGCACGGTCCGGGCCGCCAACCGTCCCATCTCGACCAACGGTTGGCGCACGGTGGTCAGTGGCGGTGAGGCCCAGCGAGCTTCCGGCAGATCGTCGAACCCCACCACGCTCACGTCGTCCGGCACGCGGAGCCCTCGGCGCCGGATGGCCTCGTAGACGCCGAAGGCCATCTGGTCGCTGGACGCGAAGATGCCGGTCGGAGGGTCGGCGAGGTCGAGCAGCGCGGTCCCGCCGGCGAACCCGGAGGCGTGGTAGAAGTCGCCCGGGTAGATCAGCGCGTCGTCCACCGGCACCCCGGCGGCCTCCAGCCCGGCCCGGTAACCGTCGAGCCGGGCCCGGCTGCACAGCAGGTGCGTCGGCCCGGCCACGAATCCGATGCGCCGGTGCCCGATCGCGAGCAGATGTTCGGTCGCGGCGAGCCCGCCGGCCCAGTTGGTGGCGCCGATCGTCGGCACGTCCATGGCCGGCACACCGGCCGGGTCCACGACCACCACCGGCACGTTGAGGCGACGCAGCTGCGCGTGCAGCGGCGGGCTCAGGTGCGAGGTCACGAAGATGACGCCGTCGGTGGCCCGGGTGCGCAGGTTCTGCAACCACTGCCGGGCCGCGGTGGGCTGCCGGTGGATCGCGGAGACCACAGTGCCGACGCCCGCGCCGTGCCCGACATCCTCCACGCCGCGGATGATCTCCACGGCCCAGGGGCTGTCCAGGTCGTTGAAGACCAGGTCGACGAGACCGGCACGGCGAACACTGCGGCTGGTGCGACGCCGGTAGCCGTGGTGGCGCAACAACTCCTCGACCCGCTCCCGGGTGTCCGGGGCCACATCGGAGCGCCCGTTCAGCACCCGTGACACGGTCGGCACCGACACCCCGGCCTCCCGTGCGATCGCGGTGATGGTCACCCTGCGTCCGTCGTCCGCGCCCACCCGCGTCTCCTTCACCGCTCCGGAAGCGCCAGCATGCCGTCGCCACCGTGTGTCCCGGAACGGCGTGCACCGTTCCTCGCGTCATCTTGCCTCACCGATAGGGGTTGACGACACGCCCGGTTGGTTCCAGCGCTCGGCGGAGTTACGGAAGTATTCCGGAAATATTTCGGCTACCTTTCGCCGCACCGGCCCGCGCAGTTCCGTGTCGGCCGGCTTTCCGCCACCGGGAAAGGGCTCTCGGGGCTCAACCACGGTTCGTGCACGGAGCCTGATGAGACCCCGGCTGCGAGAAGCGACGCCTGGGCAGCCGGGTCCTCGTCGTTGGTGGCGATCTCAGTGCTGACACACCGGCCGGTTCGTGACCCAGTGCTTGTTGACCAGGTTGACGACTGGCGGCGGGTTGGGGATCCCGCCCTCGGCGGCGATGGGTTTGGCGTTGAAGATTTTCAGGAAGAAGTTGATCACCTTGGCAACCAGGGCCGGGATGGTGTAGCCGATGCCGTATCTCGCGTTGATGGTGAGGTCGGCGCGGTTGCAGCCCTCGCGGTTGGCGAGGCCCTGTAGGCCACCGAAACCGATGCTCGAGCCTCGGGTGATCCCCATCGTGGTGGTGAGCCCGGCGTAGAGTCCGGCGCTGAAGACCACCGCGCCGAGGCCGACGAAGAACTTCACGTCGTAGTCGATGAGCAGTGCGTTCGCCCCCACCGAAGTGCCGTCGACGGAGTCGACGAGGTTGCGTTTCACCTGCAGACCGCCGGGCCAGCGTGCGCCGAACCTGCCGTCGGCGTATCCGAAGCCCATGGTGCCGCCGAGCGAGTACTCACCGGAGGCCCTGATCGTGGTGTGCCCGGCGCTGAAACCGGTGCGGATGCCGATCGACTGCCGAACGGTCGCGGAGAGCGGAATGCCCAGTATGGATTCGATAGGCACGCTGAAGTTGACCGGGACGAAGGCGACTGGATGGACGTTCTGGCCGGTTGTGGTGGTGGCGTCGACCTGGATCCGGACCCCGGCCGCGCCGTGGATCCGCAACTCGGCCACGGTGATCGTGGACCCGTCGATCACCAGGTGGAACTTGGCCGTGGGCTGCTTCATCACGAAGGCGATGGTGCCGGAGAGGCTGAGCCCACTGTCACGGTAGGAGAAGCGGGCGCCGACCCCGTCCGCGCAGCAGAGACCCTCGACGTCCAGCGCGCCCGTGGTGGCCGGCGCGGCGGCGGTGCTCGACCGGAGGCCGGTACGTGTCAGCGCGTTGCCGGTCACGGCTGGGGTGCGGCCCGGGGTCGCGGACGCCGCCGGTTCGGATCGCGCTTCGGTGCTCGGGGAGACCCAGAAGGTGTCGTCGAACTGGTAGGCGGCCGCCTCGGTCAGGGAGACGGGCTGTTCGGACGTGAATTCGCCGTCCTGGATCACGTCGGTGATGTCCACGGGGCCGATGGTGACCGCGAGGTCCCGGTCGTCACGCCGGGCGTCGACCACCCGCCCCACCCCGCGCCCGGTGACGAACATGACCTTGCCTGGTGCCAGCAGGTCGGCGTTGCCGGCGTCGGGGTCGAGTCGCCAGGTCAGGCCCCCGTCGGTGACCGAACGCACCACGCCACTGCCGCCGGACACGATGACGACGTCCGGGTGGAGGGTCACGTCCGGGTGTGGGGCGGGCGCGGCCCCGTAGCGCAGATCATCGCCGTCATCGCCAGGCGTGCTCGGCTTCGCGCCCCGGCACGCTGTCAGGGCGAGCAGGACGGGCAGGACGCTCGCGGCAGCGATGACCGTACGGGTTCGCCGCGTCGTGGGATTCACAACCGGGTCACCACGTCCCGAGCCAGGTTCGCCAGCGCCTGCTGGGAAGCGGCCGGGTCGGCCAGGCTCACCAGCCGGATGGCGACCCAGGTGTCGTCGACGTTGACGAATACCGCGCCGTCCTCGATGTACGCCTCGTCACCGACGCCGACGACGGCTTTCAGTTCATGGCCGAGGTCGCGGTCGATGTCGAGGATCTTCTTGGCCCCAGCGCCGGCGTAGACCTCGACCTGGGCGGTGGGTCCGCTGGTCGGGCCGGTGTAGGTGCAGGATTCCGGGGCTGCGACCGGGTCCTGCAGGGGTGTTCCGGCCAGGCGCTCGGCGGCGGCCTTCGGCACCAACGCGCAAGGGTCGGCTGCCCGTGCCGGGGTCGCGGTGACGTCACCGTGGTCACCGGTGCTGGCCGGTGCGTCGACAGAGGGCTGCAGGCGATCTCCTTCACCACGTACGTCCGCCGCCGGGTCGGATGCGGCACTGCACCCCGCCGGCACCACCAGCAACAGGCCTAGCGTGAGCACTGGTAGTCGTCGCACAGGTACCTCCTCCTCTGATCGGCCGCAGTCCTCGTCTCCGGTGGCCGAAGCTGCGTGGACACTGCTCATCGGACTGTCTGCGCCGGATCTCAGGCGCGGTCGCGGACCAGGCCGACCAGCCGAACCGCGGTGGACCGGTCGGTGTTGTCGGTGACCCTGGTGACGACCTGGATCTCGCAGGCGCGGTCCCGCAGGGAGAACTCGGCAACGCCGCCCGAGGCGAAGCGGATGCCGTCGGATCCTGCTTCGGTCTGTCCGTACGCGGATTCGGTCGGCAGGTTGCCGCCGACGGCGGTGCCAGGGCTGCTGATCTTGATGGTGATCGAGTGGTAGGTGTCCGGGTTCTCCCAGGCGCAGGAGCTGCCTCCGTCGCCGGTGCTGCCTGCCTGCGGGCCACTGTCGCCCGTGGCCCCGATCACCTGCGTGACCTCGTCGATGGACAGCAGCGCGCAGGCGTCGACCGGCTTCGCCTCGATCCCCGCCGCACCGACCGACCGGGACGGGTCGGCGCCCGCCGTGGCCGGCTGGTTCGCCCGTGTGGACCCGCAGGCCGTCAGGCCGCTGAGCACGACTGCGGCGACGCCCATCAACCACCGACCCCGCCATCGAACCTTTCCGTCCGTCATGTGCTGGCCTCCTGTCGATTCACTCAGCGCTGGGGGTGGTCGCCGGATAGATGGCGTCTATTCACTAGCCATTGTCTGGCGAATATGTTGCTAGTATGGCGAAGCCATGGGCGATGTCAAGGACGAAAAGCCGACTCGGCGCTACCGGTCCGCGGTGCGTGAGGAGAGTGCGCGGCGTACCCGGCGGGCGGTGGTCGGCGCGGCAGCCGACTTGTTCGCCGCACGTGGTTACGCCGGCACCTCGCTGGCTGACGTGGCGGTCGCCGCGGGCGTCGCGCGCCCGACCGTGTTCGCCGCGTTCGGGTCGAAGGCGGCGCTGCTACGACAGGTCCTCGACGAGGCGCTCGCCGGCGACGACGAGCCGGTGCCTGTCGCCCAACGACCCTGGTTCCGGCCGGTCTTCGAGGCCGACACGCAGGCCGACGTCCTGCACGCCTACGCCGGCGTGTGCACCCTGATCGGCAGGCGCGCAGCGCGGATCTTCGAGACCGTGCGGCGGGCGGCAGACGAGACGGCTGAGGTCGCCGACGTGTGGGAGACGCTGCTGCGCAACCGTCGCGCGGGCGCTCGGATGGTGGTCGACCGGGTTCGATCGCTCGGTCCGCTGCGCCAAGGCTCCGACGTCGAGCGGGCGATCGACGCTCTGTGGATCTTCAACGACCCGGCGCACTATGACGCGTTGGTGCTGCGTTGCGGCTGGACCGAGGGTTCGTTCGGCGACTGGCTGTCCGAACGTATGCAGGACGCGCTGCTGGTCCGTTGACCTGGTCGAGCCGGCTCGTCCGGCGGGCGTGGCCGAACCGGTCGACGGCCGATCCGGCGCGGGGCCCGGCCGGGGCTGATAGACAGGACCGGTGCGTACCCGCGTCGCCGTCGTGCTCGCGTTCGCCGTGCTGCTCGGCGGCTGCTCACGGCCGGAGCCTCGGCCCGTGCCGGCCACGCCGCAGCCGACGCCGGTGCGCCCCACCCCGTCGCCGAGCCCCGCCGAGCGGCTGCCCGGGTTCGTGGTGCTGGCCGACCTCGACCCGCGTATCCACGCCGACATCCGCTACGCCACGCCGCACAACTTCGTCGGCCGACCGATCACCGGCTACCGTGAGCCGCTGTGCCTGCTCACCCGGCAGGCGGCCGAGGCGCTGCGCCGCGTACAGGACGCCGCGCTGACCGGTGGGCACAGCCTCAAGGTGTACGACTGCTACCGCCCGCAACCGGCGGTGGACGACTTCGTCGCCTGGTCGAAGCGCCCTGGTGAGCAGCAGACCAAGGCCGAGTTCTACCCGGACCTGGCCAAGAACCGGCTCTTCGCCGACGGTTACATCGGCGCGCCCACCGCGCACAGCCGCGGCAGCACCCTGGACCTGACCCTTGTCGACGAGCCCGCCGCCAGCCAACCTCCGTACCGGGTCGGGCAACCACTGGTCGCCTGCACCGCGCCGCGCGGGCAGCGCTTCGCCGACAACAGCATCGACATGGGCACGGGCTTCGACTGTTTCGACCCACGGGCGCACACCGCCGACCCCCGCGTCACGCCGACGGCGCGGGACAACCGTCGGTTGTTGCAGCGGCTGATGACCGACGCCGGGTTCGTCAACTACGACCGTGAGTGGTGGCACTACAGCCTGCGCGACGAGCCGTACCCGGACACGTTCTTCGCCGCCCCGGTCGCCCGCTCGTCGGTTGGCTGAGCGGTCAGGTCCAGTAGAGGACCCGGCAGGCTGGCACGCGGGCGGTCAGCTCGGCGGTGAACCAGTCGCGCAGCTCGGTCATCTGCTCGCGAGGGTAGACGTACTTCACCGCGCCGAACTTGCCGTGCTTGCGGGTGCGGGACTCCTCGTCCATCTCCAGCCGGGTGCGCGGGTACCAGCCGAGCAGCACCTCCTTGCTGCCCGGCGTGAACCGGTGGGTGATCAGCTCGGCCGTCAGGTCCAGGTCCGGCACCCCGTCGACCGCCGCGCGGACCTGGTCGAGCAGTTCGCCGTAGCGTTCCCGCCAGTCCGGCAGCGCGATGATCGGCGCGATGGTCAGCCCGACCGGGTAGCCGTCGAGGGCGAGCCGGCGCAACGCGGCCAGCCGGTCCGACACCCGGGCGGTGCCGCCCTCGAACCGAACGCTCACCGGGGCGCAGTTGACGCTGAAGCGGACCCGGGTCCGGCCGGCGTGCGGCAGCCCCACGAAGGTGTCCACATCGGCGTACTTGGTGGTCCAGCGCAGTTGCACGGGGGCGTCCCAGTCCGCGAAGTGCTGCACCGCGCGCCGCCAACTGCCGGTCAGGTGCTCCAGGGCGAGCGGGTCGGTGTAGCAGGACGCCTCGAAGGTGGTGCCCTCGTCGGCGCGCCGCGCGTTGCGGCTGGTCACCGTGCCGCGCCCGGCGTACGCGGCCAGCCCGGTGAGGATGTCGTCGAGGTCCGCGTACACCCGGGTCACCGGTGGGCCGGACAGGGATCCGGCGAGGTAGCAGTACTGGCAGTGCGCCGGGCAGCCCTCGGCCAGGTCGACCCGCCAGTCGGCGCTGGGCGCGATGGGTTGCAGGACGCGCCGCGAGGGTGGGCTCACCACGATCGCCATTGCCGACTTGGCCCGGGCGTAGGTCTCCCGGTCGGTCTGTCCGCGTACCCCGGTGAGCCGGTTGGCGCGCAGGGGTTCCACCTCGATGCCGAGTGCCCGCACCCGCTCGACGATCCGTTGGCCGTGCGGGTGGTCGAGCGCGGCCGGGGTGGCCACCACCCGGCTCGGGGTCCAGCGGCGCGCCGAGCGGGTCGGCGGCGCGAGGCCGGCGAGGTCGCGGGTCGGCACGCGTTCGCCACTGGCGTCGTGCGGCGCGGCGGGCACGTCCACGGCGAGCGGCTGGTCGACGTCGACGCCGTCCGGGCTGGTCACCGGGCCGGGGTACCCGCTGCCGCAGGAATCCCACCCGTTCGGGCGATCGGCGATTGACGCGATCAGGTCAGAGGAATAACCTTTCGTCTATCTGTAAACCTTGTGAACAGATGTATCTCGACGCGGCGGCGCGCGTCCCCACCGAAGGGACGATCAGGTGATCGCAGAACTCTCATCCCGTACCAGACGAATCCTGTCGTTGTTCGTCGCCCTGGTCGTCGCGCTGACCGCCGGTGTCGCTGTCAGCGCCTCGCGCAGTGCGCAGGCCGCCCCGACGTTCAAGGTCCTGGCCTTCTACAACGGCACCTGGGACGCCGCGCACATCGACTTCGTCAAGGACGCCCGGGCCTGGTTCCCGCAGGCCGCCGCCCAGCACGGTTTCTCCTGGGAGGCCACCAACAACTGGGGCCTGCTGAACACCGCCAACCTGGCCCAGTACAAGGTCGTCATGTTCCTGGACGACGCGCCGCCCACCGCGCAGCGGGCCGCGTTCCAGCAGTACATGCAGAACGGCGGGGCGTGGCTGGGCTTCCACGTCAGCGCGTGGACCGACAACCCGTCGAGCTGGAGCTGGTACTACAACACCTTCCTCGGCACCGGCTCGTTCCAGACGAACACCTGGGGACCCACCCGGGTCACGATGCGCGCCGACAACCGCACCCACGCCGCCACCCGGAACCTCCCGGCGACGTTCCCGTCGTCGATCAGCGAGTGGTACTCCTGGAGCAACGACCTGCGGCAGAACCCCAACATCGACATCCTCGCCTCGGTCGACCCGTCCAGCTTCCCGGTCGGCACGGACCCCAACCAGTCCTGGTACGGCGGCTACTACCCGCTGGTCTGGAGCAACCGGCAGTACAAGATGCTCTACGCCAACTTCGGTCACAACGCGATGAACTACAGCACCAACACCGGGCTGTCCTCCACCTTCGACAGCGCGCAACAGAACCAGCTGCTGATCGACGGGCTGCACTGGCTGGCCGGCGTCGGCACCGTCCCACCGACCACGCCCCCGCCGTCCGACGGCATCTCGCCGACCGCCTGGCACACCGTGGTCAACCGTGGCAACGGCAAGTGCGTGGACGCCCGGGCCGCGGCCAGCGCGAACGGCACGGCCATCCAGCAGTACGCGTGCAACAGCAGCACCGCGCAGCAGTACCAGTTCGTGCCGACCAGCGGTGGGTACCTGCGGGTCAACAACCGCAACAACAGCGCCCAGGTGCTCGACGTGACGAACCGGTCGACCGCCGACTCGGCGCCGATTCAGCTCTGGTCCTACAGCGGCGGCAACAACCAGCAGTGGCGGGCCGAGCCCGAGGGTGGCGGCTACTACCGCCTGGTCAACCGCTCCAGCGGAAAGTGTCTCGACGTGCCGGGAGCGTCCACGGCCGACAGCGTCCAGCTCGTCCAGTACACCTGCAACGGCACCGCTGCGCAGTCCTTCCGGCTGGTGCCGCAGTCATAGCTCCACCGCCACGTCCGCGCCGGGGTGAACCGCGACTCGCCCCGGCGCGGACCCGGCGGCGCGAGCGAACCGGGCGGCGACGTCCCGGATGACGGCGCGCAGCTCCGGTGGGTCGAGCACGTCGAAGTCGACAGCCAGAGTGCCGAGGAAGGCAGCGAGATTTCCCAGCGACTCGCCGCCGGTGTGCAACAGGCAGGCCCGCTCGTCGATCGCCTCCAACAGGCCCGCCGTGGTGGGGATCCGCTGCGCCATGGTCTCGGCCGAGGCGTGCAGGCGTACCCGGGCGGGGTGTGGCCAGGCCGCGGAGCCGACGCCGCGCAGCACGTGCGCGACCGCGTCGCCACCTGGCGGCTCCCGCGGCGCGAAGCGTGGGCCGGTCGGCACCCGGGGTTGGATCCGGTCGGCGCGGAACGTCCGCCAGTCGGCCCGGTCGGTGTCCCACCCCAGCAGGTACCACCGCCGCCCGGTGTAGACCAGACGGTACGGCTCGACGTCGCGCACGCTGACCGTGCCGTCGTGGCCGGCGTAGTCGAACCGCAGCCGCTCCCGGCGGTGCGCGGCCGTGGAGACGGCGGTGAGCGTGTCGGCGTCCACGGTCGGGCCACCGCCGGCGGCGGAGACCGTCGCCGAGCGCAGGGCGTCCACCCGGTGCCGCAGCCGTGACGGCAGCGACTGCTCCAGCTTGGCCAGCGCCCGCAGCGAGGTCTCCTCGATGCCGGTCACCGAGCCGCCAGCGGCCGCTCGCAGCCCGACGGCCACCGCCACGGCCTCGTCGTCGTCGAGCAGCAGCGGTGGCAGCGCCGACCCGGCACCGAGCCGGTAGCCGCCGGCGACCCCCGGGTGTGACTCGATCTGGTAGCCCAGCACCCGCAGCCGCTCCACATCCGTGCGCACCGTGCGGGTGGTGACCGCGAACCGTTCGGCCAGCTCCGCGCCGGACCACTCCCGGCGGACCTGGAGGAGGGTCAGCAACCGCAGCAGCCGCACCGAGGTCTCCACCATCCCGTCGAGTCTGCCAGCGACCGCCGACGGGGTGTGGGAGCGCCGGTTATTCGGTTGCTCGACCCGACGACGGCCTGCTGGACTACCCGACACCGCCACCAACCTCCAGGGAGCACCAATGCGCGCTGCGTCGATGTCCGACCAGAAGCGATCTGTCGCCTACCTGAAGGACCTGACGCTGCGTGAAAACCCTGAACCTCGGCATCCTGGCTCACGTCGATGCCGGTAAGACCAGCCTGACCGAGCGGCTGTTGCACGACGTCGGTGTGACCGACCAGCTCGGCCGGGTCGACGCGGGCAGCACCCAGACCGACACCCTGGCACTGGAACGGCAACGCGGGATCACCATCCGTTCGGCTGTCGTCTCCTTCGTGCTGGACGACGTGACCGTCAACCTGATCGACACGCCCGGTCACCCGGACTTCATCGCCGAGGTCGAGCGGGTGCTTGGTGTGCTCGACGGCGCGGTGCTGGTGATCTCCGCGGTGGAGGGGGTGCAGCCGCAGACCCGGGTGCTGATGCGAACTCTGCGCCGGCTGCGCATCCCGACGTTGATCTTCATCAACAAGGTCGACCGGGCCGGGGCAGACCCCGACCGGGTTTTCCAGGCGGTCGCGGAAAAGCTCACGCCGAGCGTCGTGGCGATGGGCGCGGTCGCGATGCCGGGGACCCGCAGCGCCCACTGCACGACGTACGGGCCCACCGACCTCGCCTTCACCGACCGGCTGCTCGACCTGCTCACCGGCCAGGACGACGTGCTGCTCGCCGACTGGGTGGCGGACACGTCCTCGCTGCCGTACTCACGGCTACGCGCTGCGTTGGCGACGCGGACCGGCCGCGCGCTGGTGCAGCCCGTGTACGCCGGCTCGGCGATCACAGGTGCCGGGGTGCACGCGCTGATCGCCGGTATCACCGAGCTGTTGCCCACCGTCCAGGGTGACGCCGACGCCCCGGTCTCGGGCACCGTGTTCGCCATCGAACGGGGTCCAGCCGGAGAGAAGATCGCCCTGGTCCGGCTCTTCGCCGGCACGATCCGGATTCGCGACCGGGTCCGCGTCGGCGCTGTCGACGCTGAACTGGTCACTGCCGTACGAGTCGTCGCCCACGGGGCCGACGTGGTGGCGTCGGCGGTCGAAGCCGGCCACATCGCCCGGTTGTGGGGCCTCCGGCACGCTCGGATCGGCGACCCGGTGGGCGTACCACCCGAACGTGCCGGCACCGACCGCCACTTCGCGCCACCCACCCTGGAGACCGTGGTGGTGCCGACGCGCCCCGCCGACCGGGTGGCGCTGCACGCCGCGCTGACCCAGCTCGCTGAGCAGGACCCGCTCATCAACCTGCGGCAGGACGACCGGCAGCACGAGATCACCGTGTCGCTCTACGGCGAGGTGCAGAAGGAGGTCATCCAGGCCACCCTTGCCGACGACTTCGGCGTGGGGGTGACGTTCCGGGAAACCAGCACGGTGCACGTGGAGCGGGTGTGCGGCGTCGGTGCGGCGGTGGAGGTGATCGCGGTGGCGCCCAACCCGTTCCTGGCCACCGTCGGGCTGCGGATCGCGCCGGCGCCGACCGGTGCCGGCGTGACTTTTCGGCTCGGCGTCGAGTTGGGTTCGATGCCACCGGCCTTCTTCACCGCCGTGGAGGAGACCGTGCGCCGAACCCTGCGCCAGGGCCTTCACGGGTGGGAGGTCCCCGACTGCGAGGTGACGATGACTCACGCCGGTTACTGGGCGCGGCAGAGCCATTCCCACGGCACCTTCGACAAGAGCATGTCCAGCACGGCGGGGGACTTCCGCAGTCTCACACCGTTGGTGCTGATGGCCGCACTCGCCCGTGCCGGCACCCGGGTCCACGAGCCGGTTCACCGCTTCCGGCTGGAGGTGCCGGGTGACGTCCTCGGCACGCTGCTGCCCGCGCTCACCCGGCTGGACGCGGTCCCGACCGACACCACCGGGCGGGGCGCGTCCTACCTGGTGCAGGGTGAGATCCCGGCCGGTCTGGTGCACGCGCTGGAGCGTCGCCTGCCTGCGCTGACCCGGGGGGAGGGCGTGCTGGAGACCGAGTTCGACTGCTACCGGCCGGTGCGTGGCCCCGCCCCCGTCCGG
Source organism: Micromonospora arida (assembly GCF_042873195.1). Lineage (NCBI taxonomy): Bacteria > Bacillati > Actinomycetota > Actinomycetes > Micromonosporales > Micromonosporaceae > Micromonospora > Micromonospora arida. Next base: position 496,006 of record NZ_JBIALC010000004.1, read on the forward strand.
ACCCGCTGGGACAACAATCCGCTGGATCGCACGGAGTATCTGCTGGCGGTCGCGCGCCGGGTCGGCGGCCGGTAGCGGCGATATCCATTGCGGACGCGCCGCAGCCCTCCTACTGTCGTCGGTGCACCGTCAACCGAGCAACCCGGAGGGAGTACGCCATGTCGCGACGTGTCCGCACCGACGCCCGCTGGTGCCTACTCCCCACCGGCACCCCTCAGCAGCTCACCGCCAGCACCTGTGCCTACTGCCCAGCGCGGCGCAACGAGCCGGGGTGGCGCGACTGACGCCGACGCTGACGCGTCCGCCGGCCGCCCATCCCACCGGGATCGGGCGGCCCTTCTGTATCCGCGCACCGCCGCTGGCGACCAAAATCTGATCATTAACGGTCACGGCATGACCTAAGGAGTCCGCCATGGGATTCACCCCCCTCGCCGGTACCCGGGCACCGGTCCGGGTCTGGACCGACCCGTACGCCATCGAGCCGCAGGCCGCCAAGCAGCTGCGCAACATCGGCGCACTGCCCTGGGTGCAGGGTGTCGCCGTGATGCCCGACGTGCACTTCGGCAAGGGCGCCACGGTCGGCTCGGTGATCGCGATGCGGCAGGCCGTCTCGCCGGCCGCGGTCGGCGTCGACATCGGCTGCGGGATGTCGGCGGTACGTACCTCGCTGACCGCCGCCGACCTGCCGGACGACCTGGCCGGGCTGCGCTCCGCGATCGAGGCCACCATCCCGGTCGGCTTCGCCCAGCGCAAGGACTCGGTCGACACCCGTCGGATCCGGGGCCTGGAGCAGGCCGGCTGGGACGACTTCTGGGGCCGGTTCGCCGGCCTGGACCGGCGGGTGGCGCAGCTGGAGACGCGGGCGCAGCGGCAGATCGGCACCCTCGGCGGGGGCAACCACTTCATCGAGGTCTGCCTGGAGCAGGGCGGCGCCGACGAGGGGCGGGTCTGGCTGATGCTGCACTCCGGGTCCCGCAACATCGGCAAGGAGCTGGCCGAGCGGCACATCGGGGTGGCCCGGGGGCTGCCGCACAACGCGGACCTCCCGGACCGGGACCTGGCCGTGTTCCTCGCCGGGACGCCGGAGATGGACGCGTACCGGCGGGATCTCTGGTGGGCGCAGGAGTACGCGCGGCGCAACCGGGCGGTCATGCTGGCACTGCTCTGCGGTGTGGTGCGTGAGCACTTCCCGCAGGTCGGCTACGACGAGCCGATCAGCTGCCACCACAACTACGTCTCCGAGGAGAGCTACGACGGCGTTGACGTGCTGGTGACCCGCAAGGGCGCCATCCGGGCCGGCCGGGGTGACCTGGGCATCATCCCCGGGTCGATGGGCACCGGGTCGTACATCGTGCGGGGGCGGGGAAACACCGACGCGTACTGCTCGGCGTCGCACGGGGCGGGGCGTCGGATGTCTCGGGCCCAGGCCAAGCGGACGTTCAGCACGCAGGACCTGGCCGCGCAGACCTCCGGGGTGGAGTGCCGCAAGGACGCCGGGGTGGTCGACGAGATCCCCGGCGCGTACAAGGACATCACCGAGGTGATGGCCCAGCAGGAAGACCTGGTCGAGGTGGTGGCGCACCTCAAGCAGGTGGTCTGCGTGAAGGGCTGACGTGCCGTGCGGGCCGGGGAGACCGGCCCGCACGGCCGCTGGTCAGAAGCCGACGAAGACTCGGCGCAGGTCGTCCAGGGTCACCGAGCCGGTCACCTGCACCCCGTCGGGGGTGTGCTGGGCGCCCAGCCGTCCGGTGGCCAGCCGCAGCCACGACTCCGCCGGGGCCACCAGCTCCCCGTCGGGGCGCTCCGGCGCGTCGACGATCTCGACCTTCTCGCCCAGCCGCAGCCCGAACGTCCGCTCGGGCGCGTGCAGCCGGACCAGCACCGTGGCCTCCCGGCCGGCCAGCTCCTGCGGTCGGCTGGTCCAGGCCAGCATGCCGCCGATCTGGTCGAGCAGCAGCGCCACCGCGCCCGGCGTCACCGCCGCGAACGGGTTGAACGCCACCTCGGCGTCCCACTGGTGCAGGGCGAACTCGCTGAGCCGGAACCGGGCCGCGGTGGCCACGTCGACCGGCTCCGGCAGAAAGCCGAGGTCGATCCGCGTCGAGGCCCGGGTCTCCGCGTCCAGCGCCTCGTACGCCTCGACCAGCCGTTCGTTGGTGGCGAGGAACCCGGCGGCGTGCTCGGCCGGGGACATCGCGTCCCAGCGTGCCCAGACGCCACGGTTGAAGTCGCCGTCCGGGCCGGGCGCTCCGGAACGGGCGGCGTCCAGCGTCGCCAGGTTGATCTCGGCGCCGCTGCCCAGGTGGCTCAGCACCTGGGAGACCTGCCACTCGCTGGCCCCCGACGGCCGGAGCAGGTCGTCCTCCTTGAGGTCCCGTACGAGCGCGGCGAGCTCCTCGTGGCCCGCACGCAGAGCGGTGATGATCTGGTCAGCAGGGGTCGACATGGATCTCCTCAAACGGATTTTCGACGATGGTCGGGACGCTACCGGACGATGGCCGCCGGCCGGCCCGCCCCGGGGTCGGGGCGCTCCGGCCGGCGGCCACGTCGGTCAGGCTCAGCCCATGTGCACGGTGTTGCCGGTCGGGATGTCCTCCTTGCGGACCTTCACCAGGACCAGGGTGGCCAGTCCGGCGAGCACGATCAGCGCCGCGCCCCAGGCGAAGGCCACCCGGTAGCCGTGCACCAGCGCCTCGACCTGGTTGACCGGGTTCGGCGCCCGTCCGACCAGATAGGCGGCGACCGCGCTGGTGTAGAAGGTGTTCAGCAGCGCGGTGCCGAGCGAGCCACCGATCTGCTGGGTGGCGTTGAGCGTCGCGCTGGCCGCACCGGCGTCGTGCTCCGGCACCCCGACCAGGGCGAGGCTGGACAGCGGGACGAAGGTGAAGCCCAGCCCCAGGCCCAGGACGACCTGAGCGGGCAGCAGGTGGGTGAGGAACGAGGTGTCCACGTCGATCTGGGTCAGCACCAGCATGCCCAGGGCGGCGAGCGCCGAACCGGCGACCATCAGCGGCTTGGCACCCAGCCGGGGCATCAGCTGGCTGGCGCCACCCGCGGCGATCAGCACACCGGCGGTGACCGGCAGGGACGCGAGACCGGCTTCGAGGGGCTTGTACTGCAACACCACCTGGAAGTAGAAGGTCAGGAAGAGGAACGCCCCGAACAGGCCGGCGCCGATCAGCGTCGAGGTGAGGAACGCCCCGCCCCGGTTGCGGTCCAGCAGGATCCGCAGCGGCAGCAGCGGGTGGCTGGAGCGCAGCTCGATCACCACGAAGACGGCGAGCAGCACCACGCCCGCGGCGATGAAACCGAGCGTCGCGGTGGCGTCCCAGCCGTCCTCGGCGGCCTTGGTGAAGCCGTAGACCAGGGAGACCAGGCCGGCGGTCACCACGATCGCACCGGGCACGTCGTAGCGGGTGTTGCCGTGGGCCCGGCTCTCCGGCACCAGCGGCAGCGCGAAGGCGATGGCGATGGCGGCGACCGGGATGTTGACCAGCAGGCACCAGCGCCAGTCGGCGTACTCGGTGAGCACCCCGCCGAGCAGCAGGCCGACCGCCGACCCGCCGCCGGCGATCGCGCCGTACACCGCGAAGGCCTTGGCCCGCTCGGTGGCCTCGGTGAACAGGACGGTGAGCAGCGCCAGCGCGGCCGGGGCGAGCAGCGCGCCGAAGGCGCCCTGCAACGCGCGGGCGGCGAAGAGCATCTCACCGGTGGTCGCCAGACCGCCCAGGGCGGAGGCGAGCGCGAAACCGGTCATGCCGACCAGGAAGGTGCGCTTGCGCCCCCAGTAGTCGGCGATGCGACCACCGAGCAGCAGCAGACCACCGAAGGCCAGCGTGTAGGCGGTGATCACCCACTGCCGGTTCGCGTCGGTGATCCCCAGGTCGGCCTGGGCCTGCGGCAGCGCGATGTTCACGATCGTGGCGTCCAGGACGACCATCAGCTGTGAGACCGCGATGACCGCCAGCGCGATCCAGCGCCGCGGGTGCGGTGCGCCTGTCGACGCCCCGGCGTTGGGCGCGCCGGGCGCGGTCGAGGTGGTTCCGGGCATGGTGAAGCCTTCCGTGTTGCGAATATCGGTGAATCAGGCCGGCGACGGACGGTCGTGCTGATAGCGGAGTACCGGGATCAGCACCTGGTCGACGACCTGGGTGAGGAACGCGTCATCGGCGGGTAGGCCGTGCGCGACGATGCGGGACATGGTGAGCGCGGGCGCCAGGTCGTGGAACAGCTCCCGCTCGCCGGCCTCCGGCGGGATCTCCCCGCGGGCGGCGGCCCGGACGAGGACGGCGGTGCTTGCCACCCGCTCGGCCGGCAGCACCTGGTGACGCACCAGCCGTTCCAGCTCGGGGTTGGTCCGCATGGCGAAGGTCAACGCCTGCATGAGGTCGCAGTCGGCCGTGCAGATCGCGGCCGTGGCCCGCAGCAACTCGATCAGATCACCGCGGAGGGAGCCGGTGTCGGGCGGGTTGTGCACACCCACCTGCCGGTCGCGCAGGGCGGCGACGACCAGCTCGGCCTTGCCGTCCCAGCGTCGGTAGATGGTGGCCTTGCTGACGTGGGCGCGGGCGGCGACGGCGTCGATGGTCATCCGGTCGAAGCCGACCTCGCGCAGGGTGTCGATGACGACGGCGAACAGGTCGTTGTCGGTGCAGCGCGGAGCCCGGGCTGCCGGCACCCCGGCACCCGCGCCCACCTGCTGACCACCCAGCATCCCGACCCCCCGCGAAACGATGTCGTACTGACCCTAGTTCGCGGTTGGCTGATCGTGCAGGCTTTCGTGAGTTGCCTCGCACCCATGCGGCGAAACGATTGCGTTTCCACCGGGAGTCCGGCGGGTGAACGGGTGGTCAGCCGCCGGGGGCGAGGACCACCGGCACGGCCATCGTGTTGATCCGCGCGCCGTTCTCGGCGGACACCTCGTACACCTCGACCGTGCCCTTCTGTTCGCGGACCGTGCGCCAGCCGACCAGGACCCGGTAGCCACCCCGGCAGCCGCTGCCGCAACTGGCGGTGCCGAAACCGGTGGCCACCTCCCGGCCGGCGGCGTCCAGCACCCGGACGCTCACAGTGGCCTCGAACACGGTGGCGGTGCCGGTGACGACGAGTGGGGCGGAGACGCGCTCGCCGGGGATCGGGCCCGTGACCACGATCGGTGGCAGCAGGTCCGCGTAGTCCGCCCGGTCGACCGGGGCCGCGCCGTCGAGGCGGACCTGACGCACGCTGGGGAACTGGGTGAGGGTCCACACCACCTGCGCCTCGCGCAGCCGCCGGGCGGCCGGGTCGCCGACGGACGGCACCCGCAGCGTCGCCACGCCGTCGGCGATGCGGGTGACCTCGACGCCGGCCGGAAGCAGGGTGATCATCCCGGTGGCGGCCTCGGCCGGGCTCGGCCCGGCGGCCAGTTCGGTCAGCGCCAGCCGGGACGTCGCGACCGTGGCCGGCCGGGTGCGCCGGGTCGGCACGAGCAGCCCGGCTCGGACGTACCACAGCTCGATGGTCACCGGGTCCGGCCGGCGCGTGGCGGTGGACGCCGCCGTCGACGGACCCGGCGGCCGGTTCGTGGGTGGTGGCGTCGGTGCCGCGACCCGGGTCGGGGTGGGTTCCGGGCGGTCGGTGGGTGCGACGCTCGGCGGCGGCGCGGTGGGCGCCGGGCCGAGGTCGCCGGAGCGGGGAGTGCCGCAGCTGCCGAGCAGGAGCGCCGCGGCCAGCGCCGGTACGCCCAGCCCGACCGCGCCGCGGCCGGTCATCCCGCACCGCCCGGCGTGCCGGCGGTACGCCCAACCGGACCCGGCTGGGCGCGGTCGTCCGGGTGCGGCACGTCGCCGTGCGGGCCGGCGGGACCGTCGGCGGGCAACTCCAGCCGGAACCGGGTGCCCTCGCCCGGTTCGCTGCGCACGCTCAGCGCGCCGCCGAGCAGCTCGGCGTGCTCCCGGGCGATGGCCAGCCCGAGCCCGCTGCCCGGCGCGGAGCGGGACGGATCGACCTGGTGGAACCGGTCGAACACGCGGGGCAGATGCTCGGCCGGGATGCCCGGCCCCTCGTCGGTGACCTCGAAGACGACCAGGGGGCCCGCACCCGCCACGCTGGCCGTGATCTCGCCACCGCCGTGCTCGACGGCGTTCGCGACCAGGTTGGCCAGCACGCGCTCCAGCCGACGCGGGTCGGTGCGCGCCGCGACCGGATCACCGGTGACCCGCACCTGCGGCGACCAGCCGCGCGCCGCGACGATGCCGTGCAGCAGCGCCAACGCGTCGACCGGCCCGACGGCCAACTGCTCCCGCCCGGCGTCCAGCCGGGAGATCTCCATCAGATCCTCGACCAACCGGCGCAGCCGGACCACGTCGCCGACCAGCAGCCGGGCCGCCGGCCGGGCGTCGTCGGGCAGCTGGTCGAGGTGCTCGCGCAGCAGCGACGCCGCGGCCACCAACGCGGTCACCGGGGTACGCAGCTCGTGCGCGACGTCGGCGGTGAACCGCCGCTCGCGGGCCTGCGCGGCCGACAGCGCCGCGATCTTCGACTCCAGGGCCTCGGCCATCTCGTTGAAGGTCGCCGCCCAGACGCTGAACTCGTCGCGCCCGCGTACCGGCAGACGGGTGGCGAGCAGGCCCTCGGTGAGCGCCCGGGCGGCCCTGCTGGCCCGGCCCACCGGCTCCAACGTGCGGCGGGCCAACGCGTGACCCACAGCGGCGGCGAGCAACACCACGAGCACCCAGCCGGCCACCAGCGCGGTGCGTAGCTGACCCAGGTCGGTGGCGACGTCGTCCTCCACGGTGAGGACGTACAGCTCGGCGGTCGAGCCGGGAATGCGCCCACCGATCACCAGCAGCCGAGGACGCTCCTCCGGCGCGGAGCGCTGATAGCCGAGCCGCCCGTCCGCGACGACGGCCCGCAACCGGGTGCCCAACACCGGGGCGTACGCGGGGTGCGAGGCGCGGGTCGGGCCGTCGACGAGCAGCACGTGCCGACCGCTGGCCTCGAAGCTGGTGAGCAGTTCGGTGCTGCGCTGCTCGGTCAGCGGCAGGAACTGCCCAGCGAGAACGAGTTGGTAGCGGGCGTCGGCGGCGGCCTCGTGCACCGACGCGTCCAACCAGGACTGCCGCAGCAGCAGCCCGGTCCCGCCGGCGAGCAGCCCGGCCGAGACGCCGGCGACCAGCACGAACGCGATCGTCAGCCGGCGCCGCAGGCGGCCGGGGAACACCGCGCGTCCGGCCATCGCCGACCCCCCCCGTCAGCCCGTCGACAGTTTGTAGCCGGCGCCGCGTACGGTCCGGATCAGCAGTGGCTGCGCAGGGTCGTCCTCGACCTTCGCGCGTAGCCGCTGCACCGCCACGTCGACCAGTCGGGAGTCGCCGAGGAAGTCGTGGTTCCAGACCAGGTCCAGCAGCAGTTCCCGGGTGAAGACCTGACCGGGCCGGCGGGCCAGCTCCAGCAACAGGCGGAACTCGGTGGCGGTGAGCGCCACCTCCTGGCCGTGCCGGCGGACCACGAAGCCGCCCGGGTCGATCGCCAGGCCGCCGACCTCGATGACGGTCGAGGGGGTTGGCACGCTCACCCGGCGCAGCACCGAGCGAACCCGGGCCACCAACTCGGGCAGGTCGAAGGGCTTGCGCAGATAGTCGTCCGCGCCGCACTCCAGCCCGACCACCACGTCGATGGTGTCGGTGCGCGCGGTCAGCATCAGGATCGGCACCTGGCTGGTCCGCCGGATCTCCCGGCAGACCTCCAGACCGTCCAGGCCCGGCAGCATGATGTCGAGCACGATGAGGTCGACCGGGTGGGCGCGGAACGCGGCCAGGGCCTGCCGCCCGTCGACCGCGGTCTCGACCCGGAAACCGGCGCGGCGCAGACCGAGGGCGGTGACCTCCCGGATCGAGAAGTCGTCCTCGACCACCAACACGCGGCCCTCCATCACCCGAGGGTAGACCCGGCGCCACCATGCGTAGTCCTGGCAGAACGGTCGACATCGGCGGCCGGCTGGCCCCCTCCCGGCACTGCCCGACCGCTACGGTCAGTGCCTTCGGCACCCCTGAACCAGCTCACACGAAAGGGCACGACGTGAAACGTCATGGCTGCGTGATCCGACTCCGCCCCGAGCAGCGGGAGACCTACCTGCGGTTGCACGCCGCCGTCTGGCCGAGCGTGGAGAAGACGCTGCGCGAGGCGAACTTCCGCAACTACACCATCTTTCTCCACGACGACCTGCTCTTCGGCTATTACGAGTACGTGGGCGACGACTACGAGGCCGACCTGCGGCTGATCGCGGCGGACCCGCAGACGCAGGAGTGGTGGAAGCTGACTGACCCGTGCCAGGAGTCGATCGCCGAGCCCGGCTCGGGCGACTGGTGGGCCCCGATGCGCGAGGTCTGGCACCTGGCCGACGAGGCTTAGGTCAACAGTGTCGATCATGGAGTTGTGGTGCCCGTTTCGGGGACTGGCGGTCGCTTTGTCGCCCACCACAACTCCATGATCGACGAGGCGGGGAGTTCGGCGCTCGTTACTCACCGTCCATGGTGGGTCGACCGCGTGGCCCACGCCGAGCACCACCCGGCTGTGGCTGCCGGTGCCGGCGTGCACGAGCACGCGGGCAACCGCGCCGAACGCGCTGTAGTCCTCGAAGCCAGCGTGCCGTCGGCCGTTGGGCAGCCGAGCTGCGAGAATCGGTGGTCTGGCTCGTCCGCTATGTCCCGAGACTGCGTCGTCTCGAAAATTGTCGAAAGAATTGTGGGCGTGCTGTCGATTGGGATCGGTTCAGTTCGTAGCCCTGGTGAGAGCCCGGCATCACGACGGGCCGCACACCCACTGGAGGGCACGATGACCGACACTGCGAACACGACCCACGCCACCACGTCGAACGTCGGTGCGCTGATCCGGACCGGTGTCGCCGCCACGGTCGCGGCGAGCATCGCCACCATGGCCGTCGCCGCCGCCGGACACCTGGCCGGGATCAGCCTCGAGCTGGGCGGCGCCCCGATCCCCGTGACGGGGTTCGGCGTGCTGACCGCCGTCTTCTCGCTGATCGGCGTGATCATCGCCGCGTCGCTGGCGCGTTTCGCCCGGCGCCCCCGGCTCACGTTCGTCCGCACGACCGTGGTCCTGACGGTCCTGTCCCTGGTGCCGGACGTGATCGCCGACGCCGGGGCGACCACCAAGACGCTGCTGATGCTCACCCACCTCGTCGCGGCAGCGATCGTGATCCCCGCCGTGGCGCGCCGCCTGGCCGCCTGACCTGTTCCCTTCCCACCGAGCTACCGGAGGATCGTCATGAAGCAGTACCTGCTGTCCGTGCATTTCGTCGAGGGCGCACCGACGCCGTCCGACGAGGAGACGCAGACCATGTTCAGGGAGACCGGCCGGATCAACGACGACATGCAGGCCGCGGGCGCCTGGGTCTTCAGCGGGGGACTCACCTCGCCGGACAGCGCCACCGTCGTCCGGGTCGAGAACGGCACCACCGCCATGAGCGACGGGCCGTTCGCCGAGACGAAGGAGCACATCGCCGGGTTCTGGGTCATCAAGTGCGCGGACCTGGACGCGGCGCTGGCCTGGGCCGAGAGGTGCGCGGCGGCCTGCGGCCCGATCGAGGTGCGCCCCTTCGACGACCTGTCCCAGGCCTGACCAGCAGCCGGTCTCCCGACATGGACCTGGCGAGCATCTACCGCGCGGAGTACGGCCGCTGCGTCGCCACCCTGGCCCGCCTCCTCGGCGACATCAACCTCGCCGAGGAGGCCGTCCAGGACGCCTTCACCACGGCACTGCAGAAGTGGCAGACCCTGCCGCCGAACCCGGGGGCCTGGATCGTGACCACGGCACGCAACCGTGCCGTCGACCGTCTTCGCCGGGAGTCGACCCGCGAGGCCCGGCACGCCCAGGCCCTGCTGCTGTATCACCAGGATGAGCCCTCGGAGGTGGGACCGGTGCGCGACGACCAGCTGCGACTCATCTTCACCTGCTGTCACCCGGCGCTGGCTCCGCAGGCGCGGACGGCTCTCACCCTGCGCCTGCTGGGCGGCCTCGAAGTACCGGAGATCGCCCGTGCCTACCTGGTCCAGGAGGCGACCATCGCCCAGCGGATCGTGCGCGCCAAGAAGAAGATCCGCGACGCCGCGATCCCGTACCGGGTGCCGGCCGAACATGAGCTGCCGGACCGGCTGCCGCCCGTCCTCGCGGTGCTCTACCTGATGTTCAACGAGGGCTACGCGTCCACCGCCGGCCCGTTGATCAGAACGGACCTGTGCGCCGAGGCGATCCGGCTGGCCCGCGAACTCGCCGCGTTGATGCCCGACGAGCCCGAGGTCCTGGGCCTGCTCGCCCTGCTGCTGCTGACCGAGGCGCGCCGCCCGGCCCGGCTCGGCCCGACCGGCGACCTGGTGCTGCTGGCCGACCAGGACCGATCACTGTGGAGCCGGCCGCTGATCGCCGAGGGCCATGACCTCGTTCGCCGTTGCCTGCGCCGTAACCGGCCCGGCCCGTACCAGATCCAGGCCGCGATCAGCGCGGTGCACACCGACGGCGCCGCCACCGACTGGCCGCAGGTCCTGGCACTGTACGACCAGCTTTTCGCTCTCGCGCCAACCCCGGTCGTGGCGCTCAACCGTGCGGTCGCCGTCGCCGAGGTGCACGGACCGGCGGTGGCCCTCGCCGCGTTGGAGGGCATCGACCTCCCGGGCTATCACCGGCTGCCCGCCACCCGGGCCGAACTGCTCGCCCGGCTCGGACGCAACGACGAGGCCCGAGCCGCCTACGACCAGGCCGCGGCACTGGCCACCAACGAGACCGAGCGGGCCTACCTGCAGACCCGTCGCACCGAACTCACCCGTGAACGGAGAACATCATGACCGCTACCTACACCGTCGACGTCTTTTCCAGCCTCGACGGCTTCGGAACCACCAGTGGCAACTGGGGCGGCTACTGGGGGAAGCAGGGCCCCGAACTGCTCGCGCACCGCCTGTCCGTCTACAGCGCGGAGCAGCGCATGGTCTTCGGGGCCCACACGTACCGGGTGTTCGCGCAGATGCTGGCCGCGAGCACCGAGGAGTCCGAGGTCCGCGACGCCTGGGTGACCCAGATGAGGAACCTCCCGGCGACCGTGGTGTCGAACACGCTGGAAGGCCCCCTCGACTGGCCGGACGCGACCGTCGTGCGCGGTGACGCGGTCGACGTCGTCGCCCGGCTCAAGGAGGAGTCCGACGTGCCCCTGCGATCGCACGGCAGTCTGTCGTTGAACCGGGCGCTGATGGCCGCCGGGCTGGTCGACCTCGTCCAGGTGACGCTCTTCCCGGTGATCACCGGACAGACCGGCACCGAGCCGATCTTCCAGGGAGCGGCCGACTTCGACCTGGAGCTGATCGAGAGCCGGACCCTCGACGGTCGCACCCAGGAGCTCGTCTATCGGCCCACCCTGCACGTCTGAGTCATCCGTGCACCGCTACCCCTGCTTGAGAAACGCCGCCCCGTCGATGATGTCGGCGATCGCGTCGAACGGGTCGTACTGCCCAATCTCCTTGGCCAAGACCTCCGCCTGGGAGCGGTAGCCGGGGTCGTTCAGCACCGTCCGCACCGCGGCGCGCAACTCGGTGATCCCCGGCGTGCTGGTACGCAGATTGACTCCGGTGCCGGTCCACTCGACGCGGGCGGCCACCTCCGGCTTGTCCTCGCTGGCACCGGCGACCACCAACGGCACTCCGTGATACAGGGCGGTCTGCACCCCGCCGTAACCGCCGTTGGTGACCAGCGCGTCGGCGTGCGGGAGCAGCCGGTCGAACGGTACGAAGCTGGCCACCCGCACGTTGTCCGGCACGTCACGCAGGGCCTGGCGTACCAGGGCCGGGCCGTCCTCCCGTGCGGTGGCGGCCACGACGAGGACGTCGAGATCGGCAAGGGCGCGCACTGTGGGGATGACCAGGTCGTTCAGATCGCTGTTGGCGACAGTTCCCTGGGTGACGACAACCACCGGCCGACCGGACGACAGCTCAGCCCACCATGCCGGCTCCTCGTATTCGTCACTGCGGGAAGGAGGAAGCGTACCGACGAAGCGCAGGTGCGCCGGAAGGTCGCTGCGGGGGTACTCGAAGCCAGGCACGGTCAGCTGCAGGTAGTGGTCCGTACGGCGGAAGGGCGCGTCGAAAAGGTAGTCCGGCAGCGTCACGCCCAATGACGCGAGCGTTGCCTCGCCGATTGTCTGCAGAGCGGCAAAGATCTGGCGCGCCTCAGCGTTCATCGCTCGGTTGCGGGCGCGTGCCTCCTCGCCCGACGTCGGCAGTATTCCGAGGCCGAACGCCGGAGTGTCCTCGCTCTGGATCAGCAGGGGAACCGAGCCCAGCGTCACGAGCGTGGGGCGTTCCTCCGGCGCCATGGCGAGGCTGAGCGCCGGTATCGACCAGAATCCGAGCTCACCCAGCACCACGTCCGCGGGGAACTCGGCCAGCAGTGCCCGCAGACCCCGTAGCTGGGCGGGCAGGTGGCCCAGGAAGAAGTTCTCGAAGTCGAACGACAGCTGGGCTGGCCCTGGCGGCAGTGTGGCCCGTGCCGGAAAGAGTGTGTCCAACCTCCGGTCGTCGAGGTCGGCTTCCGGAGGTAGCGCCTGGAACCGCGCCCCGATCGCCAGAGCGCGCTCCGCGAACCGGGAACCGGTGTACACGACCACCTCGTGACCACGCCCGACCAGGTCCGCCGCGACCGTGAGGACTGGGCTCACGTGCCCCTGAAAGGGGGTCGCTCCAACTATCACCTTGGCCATGCGCGTCTCCTCATGTCGACGTGGTTGCCCAAACGGAAAAACAGCCCAGCCTGTCGGCACCCGCGCAAGTCAGCTGTCCATGCTCGGGTGCTGCGGTGCTTGTACGTCCGCGACCTGAATGATCGTCTTGCCCGGCGCGCGGTGGTGACGGGCGAACGCCGAGGCCGTTTCGTGCAGCGGCCGGACGCCGCCGACGATGGGTTTGAGCCGTCCGCTCCGCAGACGCTGGGCGAGGTCGATCAGCCGGGCGCGATCAGGCTCGACGACGAAGAAGACGGCTCGCCCGTCCTTCGGTTGAACGGTGGGTGGCGCGGCGATGGTGACGACGGTGCCGCCCGGGCGTACCAGGTCGGTCGATCGCTGGAGGATGTCACCGCCGATCACGTCGAGCACCACGTCCACCTCGCCGACCTGGTGCAGGTCGTCAGCGTCCAGGTCGACGAAGGTCTGCGCGCCGAGAGCGAGCGCGAGATCACGGTCGTCGGCTCGGCCGGTGCCGATCACGTGGGCGCCCACCTCCCGCGCGAGTTGAACGGCGATCGAGCCGACGCCGCCCGCGGCACCGTGAATCAGGACGGTCTGGCCCGGCGCGAGGTGGGCGTGGTCGAACAGTGCCTGCCATGCGGTCAGTCCGGAGATGGGCAGCGCCGCGGCCACGGCGTGGTCGATGTCTGCCGCCAGCGGAGCGAGGTTGCGAGCCTCCACCGCCGTGTACTCGGCCAGGGATCCGTTGCGCGCCCAGTCGGTCAGCCCGAACACCCGTTGGCCCACGGTGAGCCCGGTGGTTCCGTAACCGAGTTCGACAACGACTCCCGACAGCTCGTGCCCGGGGATGGTGGGTGTCCGGTCGCGGCCGGCGCGATCGGTCCACGTCGCCGGCCAGTCGAGTTCGCCGGGGGTGAAACCGGCGGCGTGGACGCGCACGATGACGTCGTTCTCCGCGGCATGGGGGTACGGCATGTCGGTGAGGGTGAGCCCGCCGACACCCGCGTGACGGTCGCTTACGGTGATCGCTCGCATGGGCGTCCAATCAACTCGGCCAGGGCGAACCGACGATGCGTTCGACCGTCGTCACGCGCTGGAAGCCGGGGATGAAGTGTTCGAGGATGTCGGAGTTCACGGTGCCGTTCGTGGTCTCCGGGCGGTTCCTCAGCCCGTCGACCTGGGCACGCAGGAACTCGTTCTTGAAGTCCCCTCGCGGGTGGGCGGCGAGGATGTCGCCCAGTTGATCGTGTTCCAGCCCGTCCAGACCGAGGCCGAGCACGTCGGTCAGGACGCCGAGGTACGTGGTGGCGATCTCCGGACCCATCCGGTCCGGAATGCCCGGCGAGGTGTGCAGCGCGATCGCCGTCCACACGGTCTCGGCGGCGGCGGTGGAGAAACCCCGGCCCAGAAGGAACGCGCGCGCGTGGTCGGCGCCGTCGATCTCGAAGCGCTGCTCGACGTCGGAGAACGGGGTCAGGAGGCCGGTGTCGTGGAACATGGCCGCCAGATAGAGCAGCTCCGGGTCCGGTTTCACGCCAAGCCTGCGAGCGTGAATCAGACCGAAGAGGAAGACCCGCCGGGAGTGGTGGTAAATGACCGGTCTGGTCGTTTCCTGGATGTGCCTGGTCGCTGCGGCTACCGCCGCCGTCTCAGGAATCTCCAATCCCCCGATGACCTCTGACATGTCCTCCGACCTTCCGGCAGTGTGCGGACGTGCTGACGTCGTCCATGCTGCCCACCGATCGTTCTACGCCGCCGCCCTCGTCCGGCCAGGAATCCCTCATATCCGGACACGGTTCATGGTCGGTAACGGCGTGCTACCAATGAGCGGTGCTGAACACCGGACCGCATCGCGTCGCGATCTTCGTCTACGACGGGGTGACGTTGTTGGATGTCGCCGGTCCGGCGGAGGTGTTCAAGGAGGCGAACCGCTTCGGCGCCGACTACCGGATCGTGCTGCTGTCGCCGACCGGGGAAGATGTCACGTCAAGTCTCGGGGTTCGGTTGGCGGTCGATGGTGCCGTTTCTGCCGAGCCCGCCTTCGACACGCTCCTGGTGGCCGGGTCCGACCACTATCCGCGCGCCCAGGTGCCCGCGGACCTGGCCGACGCCGTACGCCTACCGGTGGCGGCGGCGGGAAGGGTCGCCTCGATCTGCACCGGGGCGTTCGTGCTCGCCGCCGCTGGTGTCCTCGACGGGAAGCGTGCGACCACGCACTGGCAGGTCGCGCACGAGCTCGCCGCGCGGTACCCAGCGTGCCGCGTCGAGCCGGACGCGATCTACGTTCGCGACGGCACCACGTACACCTCGGCGGGGGTGACGGCCGGTATCGACCTGGCGCTCGCGTTGGTCGAGGAGGACCACGGGCCCGACCTGGCGCGCGACGTCGCACGCGCCCTGGTGGTGTACATGCAGCGCGCGGGTGGCCAGTCCCAGTTCTCCGCGCCTCTGCAGGGACCGCCGCCCCGCTCGGCGGCGCTACGGACGATCACCGACGTGGTGACGGCGAACCCCCGTGGGGAGCACTCGCTCACCGAACTCGCCAGACACCTCAACGTGAGCACCCGGCAGCTCACCCGACTCTTCCACGACGAGTTGTCCACCACGCCGGCCCGCTACGTGGAGAACATCCGCTTCGACCTGGCGAGGGCGTTGCTCGACCAGGGCCACACCGCGACGCAGGCCGCGACCCTCGCCGGTTTCCCCAGCTACGAGAGCATGCGACGGGTCTTCGCCCGGAAGCTGTCGATCAGCCCGGCCGCCTACCAACGCCGGTTCGCTACGGCTCGCCGCGCCCAGCCGGGTTAGCGCTTCGCCTGGCCGTCCGCCTCAACTGGGCGGACGGCCAAGCGGATCGGCCGGCTCCGATCACCACTGGTGGGCGACGTCGAGCACCACCCGGCTGTGGGTGCCGGGACCGGCGAGCACGAGCACCCGGAAGGGCAACCGCGCCCGTACGCCGACGGCGAAGGTGCTGTAGCCCTCGAAGCTGCCGCCGAACACCACGTCGCGCAGCGTCGGGTAGCGCAGCAGGTTCGCCACGTGCTCGCCGACCGCGTACTGCACGGTGCCGAGGTGGTCGTCGTCGTACGTCGGGGCCCGCAGCGAGACCCGCAACAGCGCTCCGCCGGCGGTGTACGGCGACAGCGCCAGGCCTTCACCCTCGGTCCACGTCTCGCCGTAGCCGATCGCGTAACCGTCGACCGGGCCGTTGAACTCGAACACCACCCGGTCGTAGCAGTCGTGCCGGCCGGTCCGTACGTCGATCAGCGGGGCGTCGCTCAGCGCGCCGGCCGTCTTGTCCGCGCTGCCCCAGGTGATGCCGCAGTACGCCGCCGTGGTCGTGGTGCCCGCGGCGGTGCTGCTGCCGGCGCTGGCGACCAGCCCGGCGAGGACGACCGCCAATGCGGTGAGTGCGCTCCTGATCCTCATGGTGGTTTCTCCGTTCGGTACCGGGGTCACGTCGCGGCGGCGCTGCCGGTGACCCTCTGCCACCACCGTCGTCCTGCCCCGGCACGGGCGCTTCGCCGCGGCGTAACCGCTGGGTAACAGCGTCCACGTCGCCGATATGACGCTTCCGCTATGCCGAACATCGACCGCCGTCACATTAATATCTACGTTCATCGATGACCCGGTGGTCGACGGCCGCCGGACGACCGCAGGGGAGTGCCCGATGTTCCGAGGACAACTGAGACGCGCGGCGCTGGCCATGCTGGTGGCGATCCTGGCGGCGGCCGGGATGCAGCTCGCCACCGGTACGCCGGCCGCCGCCGTCCGGACCGTCTACTACGACGCGAGCCGGACCGGCGAGTTCCGCACCAACTTCGACCAGGCGGCGCAGATCTGGAACAGCCGGGTCAGCAACGTCCGACTCCTGGCCGGCACCCCGGCCAGCATCACCATCTACGTCGACGAGGGCTGGCCCCGCGCGCAGCCGAGCGGTCTCGGCTCGGGCCGGATCTGGATGGGCCGCACGGCCGTCAACCAGGGCTACGACCGCACCCGCATCGCCACCCACGAAGTCGGCCACATCCTGGGCCTGCCGGACCGGCGCACCGGCCTCTGCTCCGACCTGATGTCCGGTAGCAGCGCACCGGTCTCCTGCCGCAACGCGAACCCCAGCGCGGCCGAGGCGAGCCGGGTGAACTCGCTGTTCGCCGGCACCCTGGCCGCGCCGGCCAGCACGACGTACACCTGGAACGGCGCCTCGGACATCAGCCCGCTGGTGGTCGGCGGCCGGCCGGCCACGGAGAACTACCCCTTCATGGTGTACGTCTCCGGCTGCACCGGCACGCTGATCAAGGGCAACTGGGCGGTCACCGCCAAGCACTGTTCGACGCCGTCCTCGGTGCGGGTGGGCAGCATCAACCGCTCCAGCGGCGGGACCGTGGTGCGGGTGACCCGGGCGGTGAACCACCCGAGCGTCGACGTCAAGCTGTTGCAACTGGCCAGTTCGGTCACGTACGCGCCGGCCCCGATCCCGAGCACCTCGGGTGCGGTCGGTACTGCCACCCGGATCATCGGCTGGGGTCAGACCTGCGCCCCGCGGGGCTGTGGTTCGGCCCCGGCGGTGGCCAACGAACTCGACACGTCCATCGTGGCCGACAGCCGGTGCTCCGGCATCAACGGCCCGTACGAGATCTGCACCAACAACACCAACGGCAACTCCGGCGCCTGCTACGGCGACTCGGGTGGCCCGCAGGTGCGCCGGGTCAACGGAGTGTGGAACCTGATCGGCGCCACGAGTCGGGCCGGCAACAACAACTCCACCTGCGCCACCGGCCCGTCCATCTACGTCGACCTGCCGTCGATCCGATCGTGGATCTCCACTCAGGTGGGTGGCCTGCCGGTCTGACCATCAGCGACATCGCGGGCGGGGGCGAGCGCCAGACGCGTCCCCGCCCCGGTGTGCCCGGTGTCACCCACGAGATCCCACGATGAAGTACGGTGCGTGGCATATCGGCACATCGGAGGTGGCGTCATGCCTACCGTCGTCGTTCTCGCGCTGACCCTCGCCCTCGCACCCGCGCCGTCCCCGTCGGCCACCTCCAACCCGCTCGGTGACATAGTCGGCGGCGTCGGCCGGATCGTCGACGACCTGCTCGGTGGCGGCACGCCGAGTGCCGCTCCGACGCCGAGCGACGCCCCCACCGGGGCGGCCACGCCGAGTCGGCCACCGGTCACCGGTCGGCCCAGTCCGGCGGAACCCACCGCGATTCCCAAGCCCGCCCGGTCGGCTGGCGGTGTCCCCGTACCCGCAGCATCCGATCGCCGCACCGCTGGGGAGGACACCGGCACCCCCGAGACCGTCGTGCCGCCGCGCGCCGGCGACACCCCCGCACCGGTCGCCCCGCCGGCGCTCGCCAACCCCACCCGCAATGCCTGGCCACCCGTGTCGTACCTGCTGGTCGTGGCGGTCCTCGCGGTGCTGGCACTGCTGCTCCTGCGCCGCCGGGCCCCGGTTCCCGCCGCCGCCGTGCCCGGGCCGGACCCCGGACCCGTACCGGATTCGGGCCCGGAGCCGGATTCCGGCCCGGTGCCGGACAACGTCAGCCGATTGCCGACCAGCCTCAACGCCATCTACGAGATGGGCCGGCAGGACGAGCGACTCGAGCAGGAACGCCGCCGGCGAACCTGAGGGCACGCCGTCCTCACGACGCCGAGTAGGCGCCCTCACGCCGGGGGATCGCGTCGTCGTACGCCCCGACCGGCCCGCTGTAGCGGGCCTTGCCCTTCGGGTACGGCCAGGCGTTCGCGGTGCAGCCGTGCAGGCCCAGCGTCTGCTGCTGCATCACCGGCGCCGGCCGGCCCCGCCCGGGGCACCGCTCGTGGCCGTACCCGAGTTTGTGCCCCACCTCGTGGTTGACCATGTACTGCCGGTATGTCTCCAGCGTCGCGCCGTAACCCGGCACCCCCTTGACCCAGCGCGCCACGTTGAGCACCACCCGGCCACCGTTGCGGCAGGAGGTGTAGGCGTCCGGCACGTCCTGGCAGAGGGTGTCGCGGGTGCCGGGGGTCGCCAGGTAGATGGTGAAGTCGGTCGGTTCGCCGGCACCGACCCGGCGCAACCGCCACGCCCCGCCCGCCGTCCACCCGCGTGGGTCGTTCAATGTCGTGGTGATCGCCGTGGCGATGTCCTTCGTCGGCAGGCCCCGGATGTCGCGCTCCACGGCGACCCGGTAGCGCAGCAACCGGCCGGCCGTCGCGCGCCCGGGGGTCGTCTCGCCGGGCGCCACCGACCAGTGGTTGCCGCCGGTGGCGGGGTAGCTGACCGGGATGACGGGCGCGGGATCGGGTCGGACCTCGGCGGCCCCGGTCGGCCGACCGACAGGTGTCGCCGGTCCGTTGGGCAGCGGCCCGGCGGCGACCGGGTCGATGGCGGGTTGCCCGGCGGCGGGCAGGCCGCACCCGGTGAGCAGCGCCACCACCAGCAGCGACGCCATCGATGCGGGACCCCAGCGGCGGGTAGCCTTCGTCGACATGTCTCTCCCCTCGCGCGTCGCTCGGCGGCGGCGCGGAGGAGAAGACGGGTGACCGCGTCGAAAAGTTGATGTGACCCAGGGCTCAACCTTTTGCCGGTCTCGCCCGTCTCTAGCTCTGTGGCACGGGGAGGGTTCGCGGTGGCGCGGGGTGACGCGGATTTCGTCGAGTTCGCGCGGGCGGCGTCCGCGCGACTGGTACACGCCGCGTTCCTGATGACCGGTGACCACCACCAGGCCGAGGACGCCGCGCAGACCGCACTGGTGCGCACCTACGCGTCGTGGTCGCGGATCCACGACGACGACGCCTACGGGTACGCCCGCCGCACGCTGGTCAACCATCTGGTCGACGGGTGGCGGCGGCCGATGCGGGAGTACCCGACCGACGAGGTGCCGGAGCAGCGGCGCGGCGACGTGGCCGACGAGGTGACCACCCGGCGCTGGTTGATCACCATCCTCGGTGCGCTCAGCCCCCGGGAGCGCGCCATCGTGGTCCTGCGCTACTACTTCGACCTGCCGGAGGCGCAGGTGGCCCGGGAACTCTCCGTATCCGTCGGCACGGTCAAGAGCACCAGCTCACGAGCGCTGGAGAAGTTG
The DNA here is from genome assembly GCF_042873195.1 of Micromonospora arida. NCBI lineage: Bacteria > Bacillati > Actinomycetota > Actinomycetes > Micromonosporales > Micromonosporaceae > Micromonospora > Micromonospora arida. The sequence goes on from NZ_JBIALC010000004.1 coordinate 515,806, forward strand.
CGCAGCGCCACGCCCCGCACGGCCGACGAGGAGGCGCGTCGATGAGCGAACTGGACCGGCTCCGCCATGCCATGCGCGCGACCGAACGCCCCGACGCCGTGCTCGACCTGGCCACCGTGATGCGCGAGGGACGTCGGCTGCGTACCCGTCGGCGCGTCGCCGGAGCCGGGGCGGCGACGCTCGCGACCGGCCTGGCCGCCGTGGTCGTGGTGGTGGCGGTCGGCGCGTCCGGGCCCGGCGATCCGGCGCCGACCCAGCACCCACCGCCGGTCGCCGTTGCTCCACCGTCGATCGGTGTCTCGCCGTGGGCGGAGAAGTCGCTGGGCGCCACGCCACCGCCGACGGTGGGCCGCGACGAGCCGCCACCGAAGCCGCTGGGCCAGATCGTGGACAGCGGGGTGCGGCACGGCGCCGAGCGTCGGGTCTACTACTTCGTCCCGGTGTCCGTACCCGGTGAACACAAGGTGTCCATCGGACTGGCCGCCGGTCGCCAGGCTCCGGACGGCTCGTTGAGCACCGACATCCTGGTCAACGACGTGGAGGGCAGCGACCGCAGCGCCGGGTTCCACCAGATCGGCTACGACGAGCGCCTCGCCGCGCCGGTGCCCACCTTCGGTTACTTCGTCGGCCCCGCCAAGCGGATCATCGGCACGGTCGGCGGTCGGCAGGTCGACGCCCGAGTGGCGCCATGGAGTGGCGACAAGCAGGTGCTGATCTTCTGGTTCGACCCGGCGCGGCTCACTCCGGGGGAGCGGCTGGACGGCATCATCGCCCGCGACGCCAGCGGCCGCCGCCTCTGACGCGCTGACGGCCGGTCAGGCCGGCCGGGCCGACTCGATCGGCGCTCAGGCCAGTCGACGCTCGATGGTCACCGTCGTCCCCTCGGCGGTGGAGACCAGCCGCACATCGCCGTAGGCGTTCATCAGCAACGCGCCGCGCCCCCGGTCCATCGCCGGCCGGCGGTCCCGCCAGGTGCCGAAGTCCCGTACCGAGATCCGGACCAGCCCGCCACCCACCTGGACGCGCACCCGCACCTCCGGGCGGCTGGGCCGCTGCGCGTGCTCGACGGCGTTGTTCATGGCCTCGGAGGCGGCGAGCAGGAGATCTTCCAGCACGTCCGGGTCGACGTCCAGCTCGCTCAGTGCGCCCCGGACGTCCCGACGCATCGCGGCGGCGGAGGTGGGTGCGGACGGGTACGTCCATCCGACGTCGAGGAGGTCGCCCAGCCCGTCCGGGTCGGCCGGCCCCTCCAGGACCACGGACTCGTCACGGACGGGCTCGACCACCGGGGTCGGCGGAACGGGGCCGATCGGGGCGGGTCGGGCCGGGGAAGCCGCGGTAGCGACCGTCGTCGGGTCGCCGCCGATCACCACGGCGGGGGTACGGTCGCGGGCTCGGCGGATGCTGGCCCGGATCCGGGCGATCAACTCGGCCGCGGCGAACGGTTTCACCAGGTAGTCGTCGGCGCCCAGGCTCAGGCCCTCCACGCTGGCCTCCCCACCGGCGCGGGCGGAGAGCACCAGCACCGGCAGCGTCCGGGTCGTCGGGTCGGCGCGTAGTCGGCGCACCAGGTCGAAGCCGTCCAGCACCGGCATCATCACGTCGGTCAGGACCAGGTCGGGCAGATCACGGTGGATCTCGTCGAGGGCCTGCCGGCCGTCGGTGACGGCCCGCACCCGCCAGCCCTGGCCGGTGAGCAGCCGGGTGAGGTACGCCCGCATGTCGGCGTTGTCGTCGGCGAGCAGGATCCGGGCCCCGGACAGCTCGTCCGTGGCCGGCCCGGACGCCGGATCGGGCCCGGTCAGCGCGTCGTCCGGTTCGGTGAGCCAGCCCATTGCCGCCTCGACGGCGGCGCGGGCCGCGTCACCCCGCCCGTCCACTGCCGGCCCGGTGACCGCGGTGCGGTGCGCCGCCGACCAGGGCAGCGTCACGGTGAACCTGCTGCCGAAGCCCACCTGACTGGTCACGCGGACGTCGCCGCCCTCCAGCCGGGCCAACTCGTGCACCAGGGCCAGGCCGATGCCCGTGCCCTCGTGACTGCGCGAGCGCGCGCCCCGCACCCGGTGGAAGCGTTCGAAGAGCTTCGGCAGGTCCCGTTCCGCGATGCCGATGCCGGTGTCCGCGACGGTGAGGCGCACTTCCTCGTCGTCGGCGTCGAGGGTGACCCGGATGCGGCCGATGAACGTGTACTTCAGCGCGTTGGAGAGCAGGTTCGTGACGATGCGTTCCCAGTTGACCGGATCGACCGCGACCGGCCGGGGCAGCGGTGGGCAGCTCACCTCCAGAGTCAGCCCGGCCCGCTCGACGGCGGCCCGGAACACCCCGGCGAGCTCGGCGGTCAGCGCGGCCAGATCCACCACCCGGGCGTCGCTGCGCGCCCGCCCGGCCTCCAGGCTGGAGAAGGTGAGCAGGCTGTTGACCAGCGTCAACAGTCGGGTGGCGTTACGCCAGCCGGTCTCCACCCGCTCCCGCTGCACCGCCGCCAACGGGGCGGTGGCGTCGGTGAGGGCGTCGGTCAGCGGGCCGAGGATCAGGGTCAACGGGGTACGGAACTCGTGGCTGACGTTGGCGAAGAAGTCGGTCTTGACCCGGTCCAGTTCCGCCATCGCCTCGATCCGGCGCCGCTCCTCCTCGTACTCCTGGGCGTTGCGCATCGCCACGGAGATCTGCTGGGCGAGCAGTTGGTGGAAGGAGCGGTACGCCTCGTCGAGCCCTCGGCTGGGGCTGACCCCGGCGAGCAGGACGCCGAGCGGCTGATCCTCGTCGGCGGAGGGCAGCGGCAGCGCCAGTGCGGTGCGGACCGGGTCGTTCCACGGGCCGGCGGGCAGCGGCAGCCGGTCGGCGACATCGATCACCTGGGTCGCCCGGCCCTCGGCGGCGTCCGCCAGCCCCCAGGCGTACGCGGGCGGGCCCGGGTCGGTCAGCTCGACGGCGTCCGGCAGGGCCCGAGCGTGCCCCTGGTCGCCGCCGGTGCAGGCGACCCGGCGCAGGGCCGTGCCGTCGCGCAGGTAGATGGCGGCGAACGGCACGTCCAGGGGGTGGCCGTCGATCACGTCGATCAGCCGAGCGCCGGTGGCGTCCACGTCGACGGTCCGCCCGTCGCCGAGCACGGACAGGTCGCGCAGGAGACGGAGCCGGCGTTCGCCGACCACCTGCTGGGTGACCTCGCTGCACACGGTCAGTACGCCGACGGTGCGGCCGTCGTCGTCGCGGGCCGGGGCGTGCGAGACGCTGAAGTACGCCTCCTCGCGGTAGCCGGCCCGCTCCAGCAGCAGTTGCAGCGCGGGGACCCAGCTGGCAACCCCGGTCGCCATGGCCTCCTCGATCAGCGGGGCGAGCACGTGCCAGCCCTCGGCCAGCGTCACCCGGACGTCGTCGCCGAGCGCGGCGGGGTGCTTGTCGCCGATCAGCGCCGAGTACGCGTCGTTGTAGAGCTGGGAGTAGCTCTCGCCCCAGAGCAGCAGCATGGGGTACCGCGAGGAGAGCACCATCCGGACGGCGGCGCGCAGGCTCTGCGGCCATCCGCCGACCGGGCCCAGCGGGGTGTGGGCCCAGTCCAGCTGTGCCATCAACCGCCCGGTGTCGCCGCCGCCGACGAACAGGTCTGTGCTGGGTCGTGTCACGCTCGATCCGACCCCATCGCAAGCCCCCGTTCCGGGCCCAACGACCCCTGCCGCGTTACCTACCCATCCTGACACCTCTACTCACCTGTGCCGACGCCGGTACCCACCGTCGAACCGGCGGCGGTTCGGGACGAACGACTGATGCCCAGTAGATCGATATCTGTAAGTCTCTCGGGTATCTCTCCAACCCCGAGGAGCCCCCATGAGAGGCAGAACGCTGAGCGCGGGAATCGCGCTCGCCGTGTTCGCCGGGATGACGGTGACGCTGGCCACCCAGCCGGCGACCGCGTCACCTTCGACCGCGACGACGGCGGTGACCCGGCCGATCGCCGCGGCCGCCGCCGCGTTGGCCGCACCGGACATCTCCGTCACCAACGTCCAGGCGCACCTGACCCAGTTCAACACCATCGCCACCAGCAACGGCGGCAACCGCCGGGCCGGCTCGGCCGGCTACACCGCCTCGCTCAACTACGTCAAGACCAGGCTCCAGGCGGCCGGCTACACCGTCAGCGAGCAGTACTGCTCCAGCTGCACGTACCCCTCGAACAACCTGATCGCCGAGTGGCCCGGCGGCCCGACCGACCAGGTGGTCATGTTCGGCGCGCACCTGGACGGCGTCTCGGCCGGTCCGGGCATCAACGACAACGCCACCGGCTCGTCGACCCTGCTGGAGAACGCGCTGGTCCTGGCCGCGCAGAACCCGACCATGACGAAGAAGGTGCGGTTCGCCTGGTGGACCGACGAGGAGCAAGGGCTCAACGGCTCCCGGTTCTACGTCAACTCGCTCAACGCCACCCAGCGCGGCTACATCAAGGGCTACTACAACTTCGACATGGTCGGCTCGACCAACGGCGGCTACTTCATCAACCGGGTCACCTCGACCACGGCGGCGCCGCTGAAGGCGTACTGGGACTCGCTGGGCCTGCAACCGGAGGAGAACGTCGAGGGCCAGGGCCGCTCCGACGACTACTACTTCCAGCAGGCCGGCATCCCCACCTCGGGTTACGCCGCTGGCGCCAGCGCCCGCAAGACCAGCGCCCAGGCCGCCAAGTGGGGCGGCACCGCCAACTCCGCGTACGACCCCTGCTACCACCGCGCCTGTGACACCACCGCCAACGTCAGCGCGACGGTGCTGAACCGGGCGGCCGACGGTGTCGCGTACGCGCTGTGGCAGCTCGCCGTGGGTGGCGGCACCCCCACCAACGACTTCTCCGTCGCGGTCAGCCCCACGACGCGCACCGTCGCGCGGGGCGCCAGCACCACCGCGACGGTCTCCACCGCCACCACGGCCGGCTCGGCGCAGTCGGTGAGCCTGTCCGCCTCCGGCGCGCCCAGCGGGGTGAGCGTCTCGTTCAGCCCGTCCTCGGTGACCTCCGGCGGCTCGTCGACGATGACCCTGACCGCGTCGGCCAGCGCGGCGACCGGCACCTTCACCATCACGGTCACCGGCACCGGCTCGGTCACCCGCACCGCCAGCCTCACCCTCACCGTGACCGGCACCGGCGGCTGCGCCGGCGGCCAGGTGATCGCCAACGGCGGCTTCGAGAGTGGCACCACGCCGTGGACCGCGTCCTCCGGGGTGATCACCAACTCCAGCAGCAAGCCGGCCCGGACCGGGTCGTACAAGGCGTGGCTCAACGGGTACGGCAGCACCCGCACCGAGACCCTGTCCCAGTCGGTGACCGTGCCGGCCGGGTGCGCCAGCTACACGCTGTCGTTCTGGACGCGCATCGACACCGCCGAGACGACCACGTCCACGGCGTACGACAAGCTGACCGTGCGGATGGGCTCGACCACGCTGGCGACGTACTCGAACCTCAACGCCTCCAGCAGTTACGTCCAGCGCACGCTCAACGTGGCCGCGTACGCCGGGCAGACGGTGACGCTGACGTTCACCGGCACCGAGGACTCCTCGCTGCAGACCAGCTTCGTGATCGACGACGTGACGCTGCAGGCGAGCTGACCGCGTACCCCGTCAGGCGGGCCGTCGCCGGTGTTCCCGGCGGCGGCCCGTCGCCGTCACGGGTCAGGGCAGTTGCGGGTAGAGCGCGCCCACCCCGCCGGCGAGCCCGGCCTGGACCTGCCGACTGATGTCGTCGGCGACGATCTCGTACGCGTCGGCCTCGATGCCGTCCACGCCGATGCGGGCGATCGACGCCGGGTCGGACTTGGGGCCGGTGACGTCGGCGGCCATGTCGGTGTCCAGGTAGCCGACGTGCAGGCCGGCGACCCGGACGCGCCGGTCGGCGAGTTGGACGCGCAGCACGTTGGTCATCGCCCACTCGGCGGACTTGGCGACGCTGTAGGCCGGGTGGATCGGGGAGCCGAACCAGGAGAGCACGGAGAGCACGTTGAGGACCGTTCCACCGCCGTTGCCGGCGATGACCGGCGCGAACGCCCGGATCGTCGACAGGGTGCCGATGTAGTGGGTCTCCAGCTCCAGCCGGATGAGGTCCAGGTCGCCGTCGAGGAGGTCGGTCCGGGTGTCGATGCCCGCGTTGTTGATCAGCAGGTTCACGCCGCCGGCCAGCTCGGCGGCGGCGGCCACCGAGGCGGGGTCGGTGATGTCGAGGCGGACCGGCGTCACGCCGGGTAGGTCGACGCTGTCGGGGTTGCGGGCGCCGGCGTAGACGGTGGCGCCCCGGGCGAGGAGTTCGGCGGCCAGGTGCCGGCCGAGGCCACGGTTGGCGCCGGTGACGAGGGCGGTGCTTCCAGCGATCTTCATGGCCGTCACGCTATCCGACCTGACTTCTGCCAAGCAAAGTCAGCTATGTCACGAGGGTGAGCCGACCGGATCGGGAATACGACCCGGATGCGGCCACAGCCGGACCGGTGACGACTCGTATCCTTTCCGCGAACCTCCGTGCGAGCCGAGATGGGAGACGGTGTGAGCAACCAGGCCGAAACGTTGGAATTCCAGGCCGAGGCGCGTCAGCTCCTCCAGTTGGTGGTCCACTCGATCTATTCGAACAAGGACGTCTTCCTGCGGGAACTCATCTCGAACGCGTCCGACGCACTGGACAAGCTCCGACTGGCCACCCTCGTCGACAAGGACCTCGTCGCCGACACCGACGACCTGCACGTCGCCTTGGAGATCGACCGCGACGCCCGCACCCTCACCGTGCGGGACAACGGCATCGGGATGACCCGCGACGAGGTCGTCCAGCTGATCGGCACGATCGCCAAGTCGGGCACCGCCGAGCTGCTGCGCCAACTGCGCGAGTCCGCCGACGCCCACGCCAAGCAGGACCTCATCGGCCAGTTCGGCGTCGGTTTCTACGCCGCGTTCATGGTCGCCGACCGGGTCACCCTGCTGACCCGCAAGGCCGGCGAGACCGGCGGCACCCGCTGGGAGTCCACCGGCGAGGGCACGTACTCGATCGAGGCGGTCGACGAGGCGCCGCAGGGCACCACGGTGACGCTGCACCTCAAGCCGGCCGACACCGAGGACAACCTGCACGACTACACCGCCGAGTGGACCGTCCGCGAGATCGTCAAGCGCTACTCCGACTTCATCGCCTGGCCGATTCGGATGAGCGTCGAACGCCCCGGCGCCGACGGTGAGGCCGCCACCCGCGAGGTGCAGACCCTCAACTCGATGAAGGCACTCTGGGCGCGGCCCCGAGACGAGGTCGACGCCGCCGAGTACAACGAGTTCTACAAGCACGTCAGCCACGACTGGGCCGACCCGCTCGAGGTCGTGCACATGAAGGGCGAGGGCACCTTCGAGTACGAGGCGCTGCTCTTCCTGCCCAGCCACGCCCCCCTGGACCTGTTCTCCCCGCAGGGCCGCCGTGGCGTCCAGCTCTACGTCAAGCGCGTCTTCATCATGGACGACTGCGAGGCGCTGGTCCCGACCTACCTGCGCTTCGTCAAGGGTGTGGTCGACGCGCACGACCTGTCGCTGAACATCTCCCGGGAGATCCTCCAGCAGGACCGGCAGATCCAGATCGTCCGCCGCCGCCTGGTCAAGAAGGTCCTCGCCACGGTCAAGGACCTCAAGGCCAACCACGCCGAGCGCTACCGCACCTTCTGGACCGAATTCGGCGCGGTGGTCAAGGAAGGGCTGATCGACGACACCGACAACCGGGACACCCTGCTGGACATCCTGTCGGTGGCCTCCACCAACGACCCGGCCGAGCCCACCGACCTGGCCGGCTACGTGTCGCGGATGAAGGACGGCCAGAGCGACATCTGGTACGCCACCGGCGAGTCCCGGGCCGCCATCGAGAACTCTCCGCACCTGGAGGCGTTCCGGGCCAAGGGGCACGAGGTGCTGCTCCTCACCGACCAGGTCGACGAGGTGTGGGTCGAGCGGGTCGGCACGTACGACGGTCGGCCACTGCGCTCGATCGCCAAGGGCGAGATCGACCTGGACACCGACGAGGAGAAGCAGCAGGCCGAGGCCGAGCGCGAGCAGCAGCGACAGGAGTTCGCCGGGCTGCTCGACTGGCTGGGGACCACCCTCACCGACAGCGTCCGGGAGGTTCGCCTCTCGTCCCGGCTCACCACCTCACCGGCCTGCGTCGTCGGCGACGCCCACGACCTCACCCCGACCTTGGAGAAGATGTACCGAGCGATGGGGCACGAGATCCCCACGACCAAGCGGATCCTGGAGATCAACCCCGGTCACCCGCTGGTGTCGGGGCTGCGCAAGGCCCACGAGCAGGGCAGCGACACCGCCGCCCTGACCGAGACCGCCGAGCTGCTCTACGGCCTGGCGGTGCTCGCCGAGGGCGGTGAGCTGACCGACCCGGCCCGCTTCACCCGGACGCTCGCCGACCGGCTGGCCCGCACGCTGTAGCCGTAGGGGGATCGCTCGCCCGCAGCTAACGTGACGCGTCCCGCACGAGAGGGTGGAGTCCGTCGGTGCTCAGGATGGTGCTGCGTACGTCAGCTGCTGTGGTGGCCGTCTGTACGGTGACCGCGTGCGGTACCTCACCGGCTCGTACAGCGGACCGGTCAGCGGGCGAAGCGATCCCCTCCGCGGCGCAGGCGACGGGCTCGGCCACAGCCACGAAGCCGCCCAACCCAGCAGTTCCGGCGACGGGCGGGCCGGGCTACTCCGCGGCGTTGTCCGCACGCCTGGTCGCCACGGACTCGGTGCCGCCAGGATTCACTGTGAAGATTGCGACAGTCATGTCGCCTGATTCTGGGGAGCAACGCTCAGACGCCTGCTCGGGCAGCATGACCCCGCTGTTGTCAGCGAGGCGGCTGACCGGGACTCCGTCAGCGATGGCCGCGGCCACCCTCAGCTATGACGCGGGCCCGGATGACCTGTGGGTGGGGACCGAAGTCCTCAGGACATACGCCGATGACGGTGCACGACGAGCAATGGCCGACCTGCGAACCTTGATCGGCCGTTGTCCCACCGTCGCGTCGTCCAGCCAGGGCGGCAGCCGTCGCTTCGCAGTGGCACCAGGGCCGCGGTTGGGAGATGACAGTCTTCGCGTCAGGTGCAGCGCGACGTACGGTGCTGACACGCTGGAATGCGACAGCGTCCTCGTCCGGATCGGAACCACTCTGGTGGTCATTCAGGAGGAGGGCAACAAACCCGGTGGTGACAGATTCCTGGACCAGCTCGCCGAAGCTGCGCTCCGCAGATATCAGGCGACCGCCTGAATCGAACTGTCAGGCCGGGCTGTGGCCGTGTTCGCCACGCCTGCTGTGCCGACCTGATCGGAAACGGTCCACGATGGTTACTGCACAGACGTCGATCGCCCGCAACCGCTGCGGGACCCGCCCCGCGTGCCCCGGTGAAGAAGTTCACAGGGGGTGGGCGACCGTCACCGACCGTGCCTAACGTCGGTCGGGTTCGCCATTGCGGACACCACGGCCGGCAACGCCAAATCCTGCCCCCGGTCGTCGGAACCCAGTCACCCGGGCAGGAGCGGGGGACCCACACGTTCCTCGGTGCATGTCACCTCGGGGTGAAGCCGCCACCGCGCGGCCGGGCTCCTCGGCCCGAACCCGACAGCTCACCTCGCCGGCGTGGAGGAAGCTCACATGACGTCTGTCTACACCCCCCGTCATCGACGGGTCACCACCCGCCGCCTCGCCGTCGGCACCCTTGCCGTTGGCGCGGTCACCGGCGCCGTCGCCCTCTTCGGGCCGGCCGCCCCGGCGCAGGCCGCCGTCAACTGGGACGCGATCGCCAAGTGCGAGTCCGGCGGCAACTGGAAGATCAACACTGGTAACGGGTACTACGGCGGGCTTCAGTTCTCGCAGAGCACCTGGGCCGGTTACGGCGGCAAGAAGTACGCCGCCCGCGCCGACCTGGCCAGCCGCGGCGAGCAGATCGCCATTGCCGAGAAGGTGCTCGACGGACAGGGCATCGGCGCGTGGCCGACCTGCGGCAAGAAGGGTGGCTCCGCGACCAAGCCCACCGCGAAGCCGTCGACCAGATCCACCGAGAAGTCGACGACGTCGACCGCGAAGCCCACCAAGCCGCAGGAGCGGTCGTCGCGTGGCGAGCAGCCGGCGACCCGTGACCACCAGCGCACCGCGCCGGTGGCGGGCGGCCAGACGTACCTGGTCAAGTCGGGCGACACCCTGTCCGAGATCGCTGCCGACCAGCGGGTGGCCGGCGGCTGGCAGGCCCTGTACGAGGACAACCGGCAGGTGGTCGGCGCAGACCCGGGTCTGATCTTTCCGGGTCAGCGGCTCAGCCTCTGACGGATGACACACGAACGCTCGGCCGGTGACCCGGCCGAGCGTTCGTGTGTGTCGTGCTGTCAGCCCGGGTGCCCGTACCTCGTGCGGGCCGCCGTCACGCCGCCGAGGCGGACGCCTTCGGCCCTCGATGCGACGCTGCCGGGCCGGCGTTCCAGCCCCAGCGGGAGGCTGGCACCGGGGACTCCCCGGGACGGCCCGCGCCCACGTCGTCACTGTCGTCGCCGTCGGTGGTCCTCCCGACCGAGTCGGGCGTGCTGCGGGACAGTCGCAGCGACTGCTCGGCGCCGTTGCGGGCCGCGCACGGCCAGGACTGCCCGGCGCACTGGAGGTTGCGGCACTGGTCCTCGTCGTCCGGCTCGTGTGCGCTCAGCACGTCGATCGCCAACTGCCACAGCAGCGGGTCGGTCACGTCGTGCGGACGCTCGGCGGTGCGACTCGGTCGGTTGCTGGTGTCGTCGGACATGGTGGGCCCCCCTCGTCAGGCTGTACCCCTCAAGGGTCACCCGTCAGCCGCCGGCTAAACCGCCGACCTGCTGTGATGTGTCTCTGATCGCAGCTCGGCCGTGGACGCCGCACGCTTATCGGTCAGTCCGGCAGAAGTGGCATCTCCACGCCCGGCTCCCGGCCGAGCAACACCGCCCGCGTGAGCGCCGCTGATCCGAACCGGTCGCGGACCGCGTCGACCGCAGCGTCCAGATGGGAGCCGGGGTCTGGCTGGAACGGCAGCTCAGGCTGGACCGGGTTGTCGTCGAGGTTGCCCACGGAGACACCGATCAGGGTGATGCCTCGGCGATCGATCTCGGGCAGCGCGGCCCGCAACAACGTCCGCGCGGCGGTGAGTAGCGCCGTCGTGTCGGCGGTCGCCTTACCCACCGTGTGCGAGCGGGTCGCCCGGGTGTAGTCGCCGAAGCGCAGCCGCAACACCACGGTGCGGCCCGACCGCCCGGCCGTCCGCATCCGCCGGCTGACCCGGTCGACCAGCCCGGCGAGGATGGCGTCCAGTTCCGTCGAGGCGTGCGGGCTGCGACTCAGCGCGTGCTGCGCGCCCATCGAACCGCGTCGCCGCCCCACCTGCACCGCCCGGGGGTCGCGATTGTGCGCCAGAGCGTGCAGGTGCCGGCCGGCACCCGCGCCGAGCAGCGACACCAGCGCCGCCTCACCGAGGCGGGCCACCTCCCCGACGGTACGGATCCTGCGTTCGCGCAGCTTGGCGGCCGTGACCGGGCCGACGCCCCAGAGCCGTTCCACCGGCAGCGGGTGCAGGAACGCCAGCTCGGCGTCCGGTGCGACCACCAGGAGGCCGTCCGGTTTCGCCACGCCGCTGGCCACCTTGGCCAGGAACTTCGTGCGGGCCACCCCCACCGTGATCGGCAGGTGGACCCGGTCGCGGACGTCCCGGCGCAGTCGTTCGGCGATCTCGGCCGGTGGCCCGACCAGCCGCCGCAGACCACCCACGTCGAGGAAGGCCTCGTCGATGGAGAGCCCCTCGACCAGCGGTGTGGTCTGCCGGAAGATCTCGAAGACCGCCCGGCTCGCCGCCGTGTACGCCGACATCCGCGGCGGCACGACGATCGCGTCCGGGCACAGCCTTCGCGCCTGCTGGCCGCCCATCGCGCTGCGGACGCCCCGCGCCTTCGCCTCGTAGCTGGCAGCGAGCACCACGCCGCCACCGACGATCACCGGCCGCCCACGCAGGCGCGGGTCGTCACGCTGCTCGACCGACGCGTAGAACGCGTCCAGGTCGGCGTGCAGGATGCTGGCGCCGTGCGACACGTACACATGTTCGCATGGCGTCCGGCGAATGCGGCAGTGAGCTGGGCGAACGCCGATCAGTCGAGGCAGAACTCGTTGCCCTCGGGGTCGGCCATGACGAGATGACCGGCGCCCAACGGGGGAGCGGGCTCGTGCCGACTGAGCCGCTTGGCACCACGCGAGACGAGCCGTTCGGCTTCGGCCTCCAGGGCCGCCATCCGCTCGTCACCCTCCAGTCCGGGGGCTGCGCGTACGTCGAGGTGGACGCGGTTCTTCACCTGCTTGTGCTCCGGCACCCGCTGAAAGAACAGCCGTGGTCGTGTGCCCTCGGGGTCGACCACCGCCGACGCGTCGTTGCGGCTCTCCGGCGGCACACCCATCGCCTCCAGCGCCTGGTCCCACGACTCGAAGTCTCCGGGTGGTGCCTGTACCTGGTAACCGAGCGCGTCGGCCCAGAACGTGGCCAACCGCGCCGGGTCGGCGCAGTCGAACGTGATCTGGACGTCGCGGGTCACGGCGGATCCCTGCTTCCTGTTCTGGTCGGTCATGATCCCAGCCTTTCGCGGATAGCGGACAGGGCTGTTCCGCTATCCGTGCAACGATCGACGGGTGACCGTCGAGGCGACGACCGAGCGGGTGCTGCGCCTGCTGGCGCTGCTGCAACGACGACTGTCCTGGACGGCCACCGAACTCGCCGCCGAGCTGGGGGTCACCGGCCGGTGCGTGCGCCGCGACGTGCAGCGTCTGCGGACGCTCGGCTACCCGGTGCGCGCGGTGTCGGGCGTCGGTGGCGGCTACCAACTCGGCGCGGGCACCCGGCTGCCGCCGTTGCTCCTCGACGACGAGGAGGCGATCGCCACGGCGGTGTCTCTGCGGCTCGCCTCCGGGGGCACGATTGCCGGGGCGAGCGAGGCGGCGCTGCGGGCACTCACGAAGCTCGACCAGGTGATGCCGTCGCGGCTGCGCGCCGAGGTACGGGCGGTGCACGGCTCCACCGACACCCTCATCGGCCCGGTCGCCGAGATCGACGCGGAGCTGCTGGTGACACTCGCCCGGGCCTGTCGGGACGGGGTACGCGTTCGGTTCCACTATCCCGGCCGGGACGCTGGCGAGCGGGAACGGACGGTCGAGCCGATCCGGATGGTCACGACCGGCCGCCGCTGGTATCTGATGGCCTGGGACGTCGACCGCGCCGACTGGCGGACGTTCCGGCTGGATCGGATGCGGGGTGCGGTGGCGACGACCTGGCGTTTCCCGGCGCGCGAGCATCCGGATCCGGCCGCCTTCGTGCAGCGGGCCGTGACCGGGGCACCGTACCGCTACCTCGCCCGGGTGCGGGTGCACGCCCCACCGGAGCGGTTGCGGGAGGTGGTCCCACCACAGGTGGGGCGGGTCGAGGACGACCGCGACGGATGGTCCGTGCTGGTCGTCGGCGGCGACAACCTGGACTGGCTCGCCGCGCACCTCGCCCGCCTGGATCACGAGATGGAGGTGCTGGAGCCTCCCGAGCTGCGCGAGGCCGCAGGCCGGCTCGCCCGTCGCCTGGCAGTGCTGGCCGGTGCGACGTCGGAGCCCGGCGCGCGGTGACGCAGCGTGTAGTGGCGCAGCGACACCGGGCTGCCGTCGGGAGCGGCCCATGGTGCCGTGCTGGTGCCGACACACTGCCATCCTGCGCGCTCGTACAGCGCGGCGGCCGCGGTGCCATCGGCGGCCAACTCCAGCACCAGGTCCGTTCTGCGTTTGTCCGCCCACCGGCGGGCCCGGTCCAGCAGGGCGCTGCCCAGCGCCAACCCACGGGCTTTCGGCACCACGAAGAGACGAGCCACCTCGGCCGTCGACCGGCCGGGCGGCCCGTCCACCTGGTCGGGGATCCGATGCACCGCGACGTGTCCGACAACGGCCGCGTCGGCGTCGACGGCGACCCAGGCTCGCGCCGGGTGCGGCTCGCGCAGCCAGCGGTGCGGGTCGGCGGGCCAGTTCAGCGGGTACCCGTCGACCCGGTGAACCTCGGCGAGCGCCGCGACGCAACCGTCCAGGTCGGTGGCGCGCCGCCGACGGACAGCGGGTCGGTTCACAGGTCGTCGAACGGGCCGGCGTAGCGGAACTCGCCCCGGATCGACTCGCGCCAGGCGTGCAACGGGCGAGCCATGAAGTACTGCGGCCCCCACGGCTGCGGCGGGGTGACGCCCAGCTCGACGGCCGGCCGGAACCCGAAGCGCGGGTAGTAGTCGGGATGCCCGAGCAGGACCACCAGCGGCTCGTCCCGCGCGTCGGCCGCGCCGAGCACCGCGTGCATCAACGCACTGCCGACCCCGCGCCGCTGCCAGTCGGGCAGCACGCCCAGCGGCCCCAGGCCCAACGCCACCGGCGCACCACCCACCCGGCCGCGGGTGGCCACCACGTGCCCGACCACCTGGCCGTCCGAATCGGTCGCCACCAGGGAGTACGCGGGCAGCCAGCCCTCGTCGGCGCGCAGCGCGTCGACAAGGGTCGCCTCGACCGGTATGCCGTCACCGCCGTCGGCCTTGGCGAAGGCTGCGGAGTGCACCGCCCGAATGGCGTCGATGTCGGCGGGCGTCTCGCGTCTGATCAGCACCGCGCCACCATAGACGCGGTGAGTCGCCGGCTCCACGCGTTTATCGCAGGCACCGATCTGCCGGCGGTCGTCGTGCCTGGCGATCGTCGTGCCTGGCGGTCGTGGCGGCTGGCGATCGTGGTGGGTTGCGGTCGTGTGGGTTGCGGCCGTGGTGGCCGGCGGGCGGCACTTCGCGGACATGGCGGGGAAACGCTTGATGTTTGTGAGTCATCAAGATGCCGCCCAGTCATCAAGCTCACCGCGATCCGCGATCCGCGATCCGCGATCCCGGGCCTGGTACTTCTCTGGTCCGAGCGTGCGGCCCTCGCCGACGCTCCGGGCGTGATCTCAGCCGACGGCGGTTGCGGAGGGCGGGGCGCTGCCGCCCTGGGGTGCCTCCGGGACCATCAGCCGGATGATCTCCGCCTGGTCGGTGGGCGAGGGCAGTCCCCAATCCGGTCGGTAGCCGTACACCTGGTGCAGTGGGGTGGAGCCGGTGCGGCCGTCCAGGATCTCCACGGCGTCGGTGCCGATCAGGCCGGGGTGTTCGACGCCGCAGGCCTCGGCGACCTTGGTCAGGTCGCGGCGCAGCGTCCGCAGGTAGTTGGCCGCCCGGACCGACTTCAACGTCGGGTCCAGGCCCCGGGCGAGCCACGTGTTCTGGGTGGCGACGCCGGTGGGGCAGGTGTCGGTGTGGCACTTCTGCGCCTGGATGCAGCCGATCGCCAACATCGCCTCCCGACCGACGTTGACCAGGTCGCAGCCGAGCGCGAACGCCACGATGGCGTTGTCCGGCAGGCCGAGCTTGCCGCCGCCGACGAAGACCACCTTTTCATGCAGATCGTGCTCGGCGAAGATCTTGTACACCCGGGAGAAGCCCTGTTGGAACGGGAGCGACACCGAGTCGGTGAAGATCAGTGGTGCGGCCCCGGTGCCGCCCTCGCCGCCGTCGATCGTCACGAAGTCCACACCCCGGCCGGTGTCCCGCATCAGGGTGGCCAACTCCTGCCAGAAGCCCAGGTCACCGACCGCCGACTTGATGCCGACCGGCAGTCCCGTCTCGGCGGCCAGCAATTCCACCCAGTCGAGCAGGCTGTCGCAGTCGGAGAACTCGGCGTGCCGGGACGGGCTGACGCAGTCCTGACCGGCCGGGATGCCCCGGGTGGCGGCGATCTCGGCGGACACCTTCGCCCCGGGCAGCAGCCCACCGAGGCTCGGCTTGGCGCCCTGGCTCAGCTTGATCTCCAGCGCCCGCACCGGTGCGCCGGCGACCAGGTCCTTCAACCGGTCGAGGCTGAACCGGCCGTGTTCGTCACGGCAGCCGAAGTACGCGGTGCCGAGTTGGAAGACCAGCTCACCACCGTTGCGGTGGTACGGCGACAGGCCGCCCTCGCCGGTGTTCTGCAGGCAGCCGGCGAGCGCCGCCCCCTTGTTGAGCGCGGTGATGGCGTTGCCGGAGAGCGAGCCGAAGCTCATCCCGGAGATGTTGACGACCGACTCCGGTCGGAACGCCCGGGCGCGTCCCCGTGCCGCGCCGAGCACCTTCGCGCAGGGCAACCGCACGTCGTGCCCGGCGGTCGGTGACGACGGAGGCACGGCACGGCCGAACGTGCGGTGCTTGATGATCGGGTACCCGGCGGTGTACTCGATGTCGTTGTCAGTGCCGAAGCCGAAGTAGTTGTTCTCCTCCTTGGCCGACGCGTACACCCAGCGGCGCTGGTCGCGGGTGAACGGCCGCTCCTCGTTGTTGCCGGCCACGATGTACTGCCGTAGCTCCGGCCCGATCGTCTCCAACAGGTAGCGGGCCCGGCCGAGGACCGGAAAGTTGCGCAGCAGCGCATGGTCGCGCTGGATCAGGTCCCGCGCGGCGAGGGCCGCGACGGCGGCGGCGACAGCGGGTACGGCTCGACGGGCCCAGGTCATGCCCGGAACTCTTTCCGCCCGTGCGGCGGATCAAACCGGTGAGCTGCTGGTGGCGGTGCGGGTGCGCCCCGCACCGCCACCATGCGCTCAGCGGTGCCGGAACGACTCGCGGACCGATCCGCCGACGACCGTGCACCACGTGCTCGTGCTGAGCTTGCCGTTGCGGGGCAGCCCGTGCAGCGCCTGGAGGTCCTGCACCGCTCTCCGGGTGGCGTGGTCGTACGCCCCGGTGACGGTGACCGCGTACCCCTTGGTGGCGAGGATTTCCTGCACGGCCGTGACCGGCGCTCCGGCGGCGTGCTGGTCCAGCTCCGGCGCCAGCGTCTCCCAGGTCGGCGTGGTGAGTGTGGCGTCCACGTCCACCGCGATGCCGTTGCGGGCCTGCCAGTCCTGCACTGCCGCGACGGTCGCGGCGTCGAACGTGCCGCTGACGGTCACCGGGTAGCCCCGGTGGGCGAGCAGGTGCTGCACCACCCGGACCGAGGGGGAGTTGACGAAACGCCACAGGTCCGGCCAGCGGCGCGCCGGCACGTCTCCGAGCTTGGTGCCCAGGGCGGCGTGCACCCGCCGCCGCAGCTCGGGGAACTGCCGATAGAAGGCAGCGCCCGGGCACTGTGTGGTGCGGAAGTCCCAGTGGCCGAAGATGTCGTGCGCGTGCAGCCCGTACTGCCGGCAGATCGCGACGCAGAGCTTGACCAGCGAGTCGGTCAACGCCTCGGGTGGCGTCTCGGTGACGTAGGTGCCCTCGTTCTCGATGCCGATGGCCCGGCCGTTCTCACCCGGGCAGTGCGCCGAGATCATCTGCCGGTCGCCGGCTTCGAGGCGCTCCAGACTGCCCCGGCGGCCCTCCAGCACGTACCCGCCACGGCTCACCGTGAAGTGCTGGCCGGTGTCCGACCAGCCGTTGCCGTCCATGTGCAGGTCCTGGCAGTCGTGGGCCAGCTTGACCGCCTGCTCGCGGGAGTAGTCGGTGACGTTCGGGAACGCCATGTGGTGCACGATGATCTTGTTGGTGGCGATGGCGCTCACCGACAGCGGGTCCTTCGGCGGGCGGGCGGCCCACTCGTCACAGCTGATGATCCAGTCCAGGTCGGTGCCCGGCGCGGCCTGCGCCGCGCCCGGGAAGGCGAGTTCGCTCCCGACGACGGCGACCGTGGCGGCGCCGAGACCGGCCCGCAGCAGCGTCCGGCGATCCACTTCGGAATGGTCGACGTGCATTGCATCTCCTCCTGCGGCCCACGGCGGGGGGATGAAAAGTAGCTCCAGTGGCCGCACGTACTTCGGAGAATATTGCCAAGACTCGGCGGCGCGCTAGAGGTCGGCCACCCCCAATGGGCAGCCGGAAAACCGGTCGGCCAAAAGATCAACGTTCGGCTAACCTGGCCGCTGACGCGGGGGTGGGAGATGAAACTTGGTGAGGCGCTGACCGAACGCGCCGAAGCGGCACGACGGGTCGAGCAGCTGCGGACCCGGATCAACGGCAGCGCCCGGTACCAGGAGGGCGAGCTGCCTCCGGAGGACGCCGCGGTGCTCTTGACCGAGCTGGACCAGGTCCTCGACAACCTGGAGACGCTGATCCGGCGGATCAACCGGACCAACGCCACGGTGCCGGTCGACGACCTCGGCACGCTCACCGACGCGTTGGCCCGGCGGGACGTCCTGCGACTGCGGCACGCCGCCATCACGGCGGCCGCCGACGCCGCCGCTGGCAGCGGACGCGCTCACCTGGCCCGGCAGCTCCGCTCAGAGCTGAAGATGCTCGCCGCGTTGCCCGTCGCCGAGCTTCGGGAACGCGCCGACGGGCTCGCCGGGCAGCTCCGCGAGCTCGAGGTGCGGATTCAGCGCACCAACTGGGAGGCTGACCTGCTGGACTGAGTGACTCCAGCAGCGATGTGGAGCAGGTAGCCGTCGTGGAGGCGTGTACACACAGGGTCGGGCTGCAATCCCGGCACCCTTCTTGGCGCGCGGTGGGCAGCGCGGGGTTCGACTCCCCACGCACGACGCAGCCCAGCACCGAGGACAGGTAACACCGCAACGCGTACACCTCATCACCACGTACAGATCCTCGACGGCGAGGGCGGGTTCGGGGCACTCCACATCCGCGCCGCGTGCTGTTCGCTCACCGGTGCCCGGTCGTGCGGGCCACCCTGCCTGGTCGGCGTTTCCGCGCCTCGGGTCGGGGGTAGGTCGGGGCGGACCGTTCCGGCTGCCCCATTTAAGGAATGACCAGATGAGTGACAACGTCAGCGACGCGGTGGGCGACGCTCTCCGCTCGGTGATGCTCTTCCTGCCCAAGGCCGTCGCCTTCCTGGCGATCCTGGTGGCCGGATGGCTGATCGCCAAGGCCGTACTGAAGATCGTGGAGAAGGTCCTCGAACGGGTCGGCTTCGACCGCGCCGTCGAACGCGGCGGCATCCGCCGTGCGTTGAGCCGCTCCCGGTACGACGCCAGTGACATCGTCGCGAAGCTCGTCTACTACGCGGTGCTGCTGTTCACCCTTCAGCTCGCCTTCGGCATCTGGGGCCCGAACCCGATCTCCGACCTGCTCGGCGCGGTGATCTCGTGGCTGCCCCGTGCCTTCGTCGCGATCGTCATCGTCGTGGTCGCCGCCGCCATCGCCAACGCGGTCAAGGACATCATCAGTGGCGCGCTCGGCGGCCTGTCGTACGGCCGTGTGCTGGCCACCATCGCCTCGGTGTTCATCCTCGGCCTCGGCGTCATCGCGGCGCTGAACCAGATCGGTGTGGCCACCGCGGTCACCACTCCCGTGCTGATCGCCGTGCTGGCCACGATCGGCGGCATCCTCGTCGTCGGTGTCGGCGGCGGTCTGATCCGTCCGATGCAGAGTCGTTGGGAGTCGTGGCTGACCCGCGCCGAGCGGGAGTCGCAGCTGATCGCCGAGCACGCCCAGGCGTACCGGGCCGGTCGCCGCGACGCCGAGGCCGAGCTGGCCCGCCGGTCGGCCACCACCAGCGAGGCGGAGGCCACCCAGGTGGTGACCCGGCCGGCTGACGCGGAGGCCACCCAGGTGGTGACCCGGCCGGCCGACGCCGACGCGACCCAGGTGGTGGCCCGGCCCAGCGACCCGGAGGCCACCCAGGTCGTCCACTTCCCGGTCAGCTCCGACGCCACCCAGGTGGTCGGTCGCGGCGCCGTCGACGACGTTACGCCGACGCCGACGCCGGCCCGGTCCTCCGCGACCGACGACACGACCCAGGTGGTCAGCGGCTCGGCCGATTCGGACGTCACGCAGGGGGTTGGCACCGGCGTCGACCCCGACGCCACCCAGGTGGTCACGGGCGGCACCGATCGTGCGGTGCCCGGGCAGCGCACCAGCGACGACAGTGAGACCACCACGGTCATCCCGCCGGTCGACCGGCGCTGACACCAGCGGTACGGCGGCGGGGGGGGGGGGGGGGGGGTGGTGGGCCCCCCCCCCCCCCGGCCCCCCCCCCCCCCCCCCCCCCACG